>JBBCHV010000021.1:0-195995 GCA_037200205.1 Chthoniobacter sp. | reverse complement strand
TGGGGCGCAAAGAGACGGGCGAAATCGGCGGGGAGTTTTAAGTGTTCAGTTTTAAGTTTTAAGGATTCCGTTCCGGCGCGTGATCCAAGTCGGAAACGGAACAGTCGCCCGCAGGGGATTCACTTAAAACTGAAGTCTTAAAACTTAAAACTATTCCCCCGTTTCCATTTTCAATGATTGGCCAACAGTTCGACCAGCCCACGTAAAACTTCATCGCGATCGCGGCCCGAAAGCGCGAGCGCGAGCTGCGCGGTGAGCAGACCATACTTGACGCCGAAATCGTAGCGGCGGCCGGCGAGTTCCGCGGCGAGGTAGCGCTCGTTTTCGGCGAGGCGGGCGAGCGCGGTGCGGAAATTGACGGTCGCGTTTTCCGCGAACAGTTCGCCCAGGATGCGCTGCACCGCGGGGGTCAGCACGTGCATGCCGAAAAAGCAGAGGTAGTAGCCCGCGCGCAGGCCGGGAACGTCGAGCTTCTGCTCGGCCTCGGTGGGCGTCGGCTTTTCGAGCACGGCCTCGACTTGATACAGGCGCTGGGCGGCATTCACGAGCTGGCCGCCGACGGCGCCGTAGTAGGGCAGCTTGCTCTCATGGGTGGATTGCACGGCGGAGACCGCGCAATTTTCCACGCGCGCGATCTCCACGAGCTGCTGCGCGCAGCCCTTCTCCGTAGCGCTGAGATAGAGATGATCGCCCACCGCAGCAGCAGAAACGCGTCGCCGTCGCAAAACTCCGCCGCCGAGTGGATGGCGTGGGCGTAACCGCGCGGCTGCGCCTGCTCGATGAAGGTGAGCCGGCCGGCGTGCGTGCCCGCGGCCACCCGATAAGCGCCTTCGTCGCCCGGGCTGATCACCACCCCGATCTTCTCGATCCCCGCCGAGAGGATCTCCTCGATGATGATGGCGAGCGCCGTCTTCGTCACCCCCGTCGCGATCCACGAGCGATTGCAGCGGCAGCGTGCGTTGATTTTTGCCGGCAGCGGTGATGAGAGCCTTGCGGATGTCCATGGGAAGAACGCGGAGGATTCCGAAAATCGCGGGGAGCGTCAATGAGCCGGTTCCTTCGGCGTTCAGTCGCGGCGGTGAATCCAAGCGTGATTACTGGAGCGGTTCGTCGGTCCAACTCGCACACTGTAGACCCGGAACGCGCTGAAATTCCCGAAGATTGTGGGTCACGATGGGAAGCTGGTATTCGAGAGCGGTCGCGGCAATGAGGACGTCCATGGGGCCGATGGATTGGCCGATCGCTTCCAAGGCGGCGCGCAGGGCTGCGGCGTGCGACGCGGTCTCGCCGGTAAATGGCAGGATGCGCATGTGCTCGAGGAGGAGGCGCACTTTACCGCCCTCTTTCTTTCGCCAGGCGGGCGGGCAACGCTCGACGCCGTAGAGCAGCTCGTAGCGGGTGATGGCCGCGATGGCCAGATCGGCGGGCGATGCTGACGAGCGCGGTCCACCGCCGCGGCGTTTCCCCGCAACAGGTGGATGCAGGTATCCGTATCGAGCAGATGGGTCACAACCGAATGTCGCGATGTTCGCCTTGCGACGGGCGTTGCAAGGGAGCCGGATCGGAAAGGCCGGATGCGGGAGAAGAAGCCCTTGGGCCAGGCGGCGGCCTTGACGGGGGAGACGATCCACTGCTCACCGACGGCTTCAATTTGCATCTCCCCTTCCTCGGGATGCAGTTCCTTGGGCAAACGCAGGGCGAGCGAATTGCCGGATTTGAAAACTTTGGCGATCATGTATGCACTGTATATACTCCGGGCGGGGCTGGTCAAGGCTCACCTGCGAAGAAAGGGGCGACGCCACTCCCGATGCAGCGAAATATTTCGCCATCCAGCCCACGGAGCCCACACAGCATTAGGTGGTTTCGGCGGATGGGTGCTATGATGGGAGGATGAAGCTCTCCGTCTCAAACCGCGTTGCGGAGCGGAGGCTTTGGAAACGCTCCGTCCGGGATATTTCGAGGATCATTCCGGGATATACCCCGGAATACTTTCGGGCTGTCCCGAGACGCGTCCGGGATATTTCCTGCGTCGTCCGGGATCAGCCGGGGCCAATCCGGGACAGTCTGGGATCAGATCGTCCTGTCCGGGATCTGGGAGAGATTTTTAATTTTTGTTTCCCGGCATTTTCCATTTTTCGCACGAAATCAAGGCAGATTAAGCTGAATCAAGGTAAATCAAGCTCATGAGTATTCCTCCCCGGATCTGCCGCGCTCTGGCCACAAGCGGCGTCCTTCCCGGTCTAATTCTTCCAGACGAAAACCATGCCCGGCGGCGTTACCCCAACTGAAGACTCCCGCTTGATGAATGAAGGCGACCACACCAGACCTTGGGAAGCATGCTACCGTGAGCTTGCGCCGAAGCTGCTGCTTTTTGCGCGGCAGTGGGTGCCCACGCCCACGGACGCGGAGGACGTGGTGCAGACGGCGTTCATCAAATTCTGGCAGCACCGGCCCGATGCCCACCCGGAGCACTATCCCCTGCTCTATGCGGCCGTGCGGACTTGTGCGCTCGACTTCCGCCGCAGCGGCGAGCGGCGGCTGCGGCGGGAGGCGAATCCGGCGGTGGAGGTGCTGCGCGAGGATGCCACTTTTTTCGATCACCGCGTGGAGCAGCGCGAGGACGCGGCCTTGCTGGAAGCGGCGCTCCGCGAATTGCCGGCGGAGCAGCGCGAAGTGGTCGTGCTGCGCGTCTGGGGCGGGCTCACTTTCGCGGAAATCGCCACCGCTCTCGATCAATCGATTAACACGGTCACATCCCGCCATCGTTACGCCCTGGAAGCGTTGCGGCGCGAATTGAAACCTTACACTCATGAACGACACTGAATTTGAAAGCCACCTGCGAGGCCTGTTGCGCCCGGTCGCGCCTTCCGCGGAACTCCGCGAGCGCATCCGCGAAAACCTCGGCGCCCGGGTGGCCAAGGCGCATGCTTACTCCGGCCGGCTCACATCTTCGAAGCGTGGGATTTGGCAGGTGTTGTTGCGGGATTTCGGCTGGGCGTGCGCGGGGGCGGCGGCCGCGCTGGCGATCTTCGCCGTGTGGCCAGCCAGGCCGGCGGCCGTGAGTCCGGCCAGTCCAGCGTCTCCATCGAGCGCACCGCCACCGGCGGCGGGTCGCGGAGACGAACACCTTCGAGCACGATGAGACCACGAACCAACTCGTCGCGACGCAGGATTCCGAACAGCTCGTGGAGACCGACGACGGACCGGCGCGCGAAGTGCGTTATACCTACCTCGAGCGCCATGCGTGGTCGAACCCGCACACCGGCGCGCGTGTCTATCTCGAGGTGCCGCGCGAGGATGTTTACCTTCTGCCCGTTTCTCTCCAATAACCCGCCGTGACGATCATGAAAACCGCACCTCTATTTCTCCTCGCTGCCGCGTTCGCCGCCGGCCACCGCGCTGGCTGTAGCGCAGGATGACCAAAAACCCAATCCGCCTTCGCCGCCTCCCCGCCGGATGCCGCCAATCACCCGCCCGAGGCCAATCCACAACCGCCTCCTCCACCCACTCCCGGCCACGATGGCCGGCATCACGGAGGCCTGCGACCTCCGGAGGACGGCCGGCGCGGCGATGCGCCCTACCACCCCGAAGGCGATGGCCGCCCGGATGGCTGGCGCCGCCCGCCGGGCTGGCAGGCTCCGCCGCCGCCCGCCAAGCCGACGCCTTACATTGGCGTCATCACCACTCCGCCCTCCCCCCGTGCTCAGCGCGCAGTTGGGCCTCGCGGAAGGTTTCGGCCCTGGTAGTGAACGATGTCCTGCCCGACAGCCCGGCCGCCAAGGCCGGCGTGCAGCGCTTCGACGTCCTGACCAAATTCAACGACCAGCAACTGGTGGATTCGGGCCAGTTCTCCACTCTGGTGCGCGCGCTGAAAAAGGACACCGAAGCGAGCCTCACTTTCGTCCGCAAGGCGCAGGAACAGAAGGTCACTGTCAAGATCGATGAACGGCTCCTGCCGGAACGCCGCCCATTCCCGTTCCCGGGTGGATTCCCGAGCGGCGACGCGCGGAAAGGGCCGGGCGATTTCGAGGCAGCGCGTGGCCAGATGCATGAGCGCATGCGCAGCTATGGCGACAAGATGCACGAGTTCCAGGAGCGCATGAAGGCCTGGCAGAAGAACCCCTCCGCCGAGGTGCCTCAACCGCCGGAACCGCCGACGGCCGACGCCGCGTCGGGCATTCAACCCGAGGACATCCTGCGCGAGGTGCGGCCGGGCGGCGTCGCGCAGATTCACCTGCTGAAGCCGGATGTCGCGGTCACGTACAACATGGCCAATGCCCGGCTGGTGATGAAGGACGATACGGGCGAGATCGAGATGACGATCCATGACGGCAAGCGATCGCTCGTCGCCCGGAATGCCCAGGGCGAGAGCATCTTCGACGGTCCGATCGATACCGAAGAACAGCGCAAGGCGCTCCCCGAAGACATCCGCAAGAAGATCGAGCTGATCGAAGTGCAACGGAAGCTCGCCGAGACGCCGCAGGCGGCCGTGGAGCCGGGTCTGCTGCCCGACGTGCAGTAGCGGGAGCGGCGGCGGAGCCGCAAACCGGCGGGAGGTCCACGAAAGGCACGAAAAAGCACGAAAGGTTTCCGGAGGGACGGTTGCCTGCGGATCCCACAGAGGATGCGGATTCCCGCTGATACCCTCTCTCACCATTCACCGAACTCCTGGGCTCAAGGGAGGGAACCACGAAATAAACGAAAGAGACGAAAAGGCCTTCTGTCAGCCTCTTTCGTTTGGTTCGTTTATTTCGTGGTTCCTCCCCTTTCTCTCCAAAAAGAAAAGTCATGGTAATTCCGGAAAATGGTCTGAAGGCCGAGGGTCCGCCCACAGGCCAGCCCAGGCAAAGCGGGTCTGCAAGCGCCGCCTTGGGTATCGGATCGAATAAGCGCCCAGCCCCAACGGGAAGGCACACTCGTTGTATCTCAATTCAAGGTGTAGCTGCCAATCTCAGGTGTACGACGCGGAAAGTCCGGGGAGCGCACTCGTCCCGAGTGCTGGTTTCGGCGTCCCGCCGAAACGAACTTTCCAATGGGTTAAAATACTGTGGACGTTAGCTTTATGATGTACGAAAAAAGTCCGCGAAGGCGGGACGCCTTCGCCGACACTCGAACGGAGCGGAGCGACATAGCCTGCCGAAGGCAGCCCGAAGGGCCGGCGCGGAGGCGCCGGGCAAACGAGTGTGCTCCCCGGAATGCCGCGAGCGCGCTTTCCTGGCAGCTATACTGTTACTTGAACCGCTCTCGTGAGCGAGCGGTGTTTGGGTCCGCCCCTGCAGGGTCCGCCGCTCGTTGCGGGCGTGCTTTGCTATCAGTTTCCCACTCGCTCGTTCTTCACGGCACCCGGCGCGCCACCGCCCGCCGCCGGGCCATATTTGGCGAGCGCCTTCACCGCCGCGCGGTGCACCTTGCCGGTTTTCGGTGCTGTGGGCGAAGGGCGCAATCACGGCGATGGCCTTGGGCGTCATCCGTCTCCACGCTGGCCAGCGCCGTCACGGCCGAAGCGCGCACATCGGGCGAGGAATCGCGAATCGAGGCGTAGATGAGCGGCAAGGCTTCCTTCGCTCCCTTCCCGATCCCCGTGAGGACGGGCAGAATGGTGGTGAGGAGGTCGCCGCCGTTTTTTGCCAGTTCCGTGAGGCGCGGGACCGCGGGTGCGGCCGCGGGTCCGATATGGCCGAAGGTATCGATGATGCCCGCCTGGAGAGCCGGATCGTCGATGTGCGACAGCAAAGGCGCCACGGCGGGCGCGGCCTTGTCCCCGAGCTGACCCAGCGCCTGCACGGCCGCGAGGACGCCCGGCTACGTCATCCTGGGAGAGCAATTCGACCAGGCCATCGACGCCGAGAACGGCGGCCCCGCCGAGCGCCGCCATGCCGGCCGCGGCGGCCTTGCGCACGTCGTCGTCCGGACTGCTCATGGCCTCTTGAAGGAGCGGCTTGAGGCGTTCGGGACCGACCCGCATGGCCACCAGCGCGCGGAAAGCGGCGGCCTGGACGGGAGGGCTCGTATCCTTCGTCAAAACAAAGAGTGTGGGCCCTGCCGCCGCCGCATCGTGGCCGATCTCACCGAGCGCCGTGGGCCGCTCCCGCGCGGACATCCGGGCTGTCACTTTTCAGCGCGCCCTCCAGCACCGGCACCGCCGGCACTCCGAAGCTATGAAGCATGCGCAACACCCACTGGCCCTCCTCGGGTTTGCCTTTTTGCAAGACCTCGAGCAGCGCCGGCAAAGCCTTGGGGCCGAATTGGGTGAGCGCGTCGGCATAGGCGGGCGCACCATCCGCCGCACGGGCGGCCTCGACCAGGGCGGGAAGCACGTCGATGGCTCCCGAGCCGATGCGCCCGAGCGCCCGCGCCGCCCCGCTCGCGCACCGCGGGATTACCGTCCTTGAGCAGCGCCGCGAGTTGGGGCACAGCGATCCGCCGCGCCGCGGGAGCGCTGAGGAGCGCATTCAGCGCGGCATGGCGCAGGGTTTCATTCTCGTCCGGTCACGGCCGGGAGAATGAGCTCCACACAGCGATCCGGGGCCACACCGGTCCTGGGCAGCGCCATGAACAGGGCAGCTCGCACCGCGGGATCTTGTTCCTTTGCCGCAGCTTGCTCGACGTCCTTCGCCCCCGCTGGAAAAGGCGGATCCATCTGGGCGAGGGCATTGGCCGCGCCGGCACGACACCGGGCCTCGGGATCCTGCAACGCCGCCACCAACGCGGTACCCCGCTTCCGCACCCATCAAGGAAAGGGCCTGGCGGTTTCGTCGCGCAGCGGATCCTGGGCGTCGCCGAGATTCTTGATCAGCGCCGGAATCGCGGTATGGGCGATGGGCCCCATGCCGCCCAAGGCGCGCGTCGCGCCCAACCGCAGCGAGAGGTCGCCCTCGCCCAAGGCCTGGATAAGCGGCGGCACGGCAGTGGCTCCGATGCGCGACAGCGCGTAAGCCGTGCGCATCATGCCCTGGCGAAGATCGCGCTCGCGGCGGCCTTTGGATTTGCGACCGTCGAGGCGGTCGATCAGGACCGGAGTCGCATCCTGGGCGGCCGGCCCGAGCGCGGCGATTGCCTCCATGGAATAGGACCAGATCTGCTTGTCATCATCGTCCAGCGCCTTGAGCAAGGCAGGCAATGCGGGCTTCGCGGCGGCGCCGAGATGCGAAAGCTGATAGGCCGCCTCGCGTCGCGCCGGCAGATCTTTCGAGGCCAGTTGTTGCGTGAGCTTATCGACCGAGGCCGCGTCGTCCGCGAGCGCGCCGGTGGCGAGCAGGCTCGCCAAGAGCCCGGCGGTTACTGCCCGGGGGGATTTCCAAGACATCACCCTTCGAGGCCGCGGAGCGGTCCGGTGCTGTCGCCGAAGGAATCGACATTGGATCCCATGCGATGCAGCATCGACACCAGCAGGTTGGCCATCGGCGTTTCCGGCGCGTAATTCAAATGCCGCCCCGGCTGGATGGTGCCATTCCCGCGGCCCGCCATGAGGATCGGCAGATCGTCGTGATTGTGCCGGTCGCCGTCGCCGATGCCGCCGCCGTAGACGAGCATCGAGTGGTCGAGCAGCGTGCCGTCGCCTTCGGGGATCGAACGCAGACGCTCGAGCAGATAGGCAAACTGCTGCATGTGGAACCGGTTGATCTCGCGGATCTTCATCTGCTTCGCGTGATCGCCCTGGTGATGGGACAGCGAGTGATGGCCGTCGCTCACGCCGATGTTGCGATAGCTGCGGTTGCCTGCCCTCGTTGGCGAGCATGAAGGTGCAGACGCGGGTGGTGTCGGATTGGAAAGCGAGCACCATCATGTCGGCCATCAGCCGGGCGTGGTCCTCGTAGCTCTCGGGAATGCCTTCCGGAATCTCATAGCCATTGAGCATCGAGGTATTGGCACTGGCCACGGCCTTTTCGGCCTCTTCCACCCGCTGCTCGATCTCCCGCACGGCGGAGAGATATTCGTCGAGCTTCTGGCGATCGTTGCCACCCACCTTGGAGCGCAGGGAATTCGCGTCCTCGAGGACGAAATCGAGGATGCTCTTCTTGTAAAGTTCCCGGCGCTTCTGGCTCTCGCCCACTTCCTTGGGCATGGAGTTGGCGAAAAGACGCTCGAAGACGAGGCGCGGATTGATCTCGCGGGTCCATCGGCGTCGACTCGTTGCGCCAGGAGATGTTGTTCGAATAAGCGCAGGAATAGCCGGTGTCGCATTTGCCGCCCTGGCGGCCGGGCTCCAGGCCGAGCTCCAGCGAACCAAAGCGCGTCTGGTTGCCCACGGCATGGGCGGCCATTTGATCCGCCGAGATACCCACCCGGATCTGCGACCCCTCGCTCTTCAACGGCTGCGAGCAGGTGAGCCAGCTTCCGGCAGAGCGGGCATGATCGCCCGCCGCCGTCGTTATTCGAGCGCGCCTTGTCCTGCGCCAGGCCACTGATCACCAGCAGTTCGCTCTTGTACGGGCTGGAGCGGCTGGAGGATATAGGGCAAATCGAAGTCCGCACCGGAGGCGACGGGCGTCCAGTCCGGCATATTCGCGCCATTCGGCACGAAAAGGAAAGCCATGCGGGTCGGCGACTGGGCGGCGCCGGCAGCGGCCGCCATCGAACGGGCAGGCAGCATCGCCTCCAGCAGCGGCAGGGCCATGGCGGCGCCGAGGCCTCGCAGGAAGGTGCGGCGGTGAAGGACGGGTGGCTGGTTCATAAAGTGGTATATCTAGCTAACCCCGAAACAGGCGCAATGTTTGGATTAAGCGGCGTTAATTATCGGGTCAATTCTGCGCCACGACCTCCGGGCGGCGTTTCAGGAAAGGTTCGCTGGTGACGATGGCGGTGACCAGGGCGGCGAAATGATTGCCCTGCGGCGCGATCTTCGCGATGATGGCGTCCACCGAGCACTTGTCATAGCGCTCGAGGCCGCGGCCGAGGGCATAGGTGAGCATCTTCTGCGTAATGCAGCGCACGAAGTTCTTGTTCCCCTTGAGCAGTTGCTTGAGTTCGCGCGGACCGGAAAAGGTCGTGCCGTTGGTCAGCTTGCCGGAGGCGTCGATGGGGAATTTCCCGTCACTGTCGCGCCAGGCGCCGGTGGCGTCGAAGTTTTCCAAGGCGAAGCCCAGCGGGTCCATCTTGGCATGGCAGCCGGCGCATTCCTCGCGGCTGCGGTGCTGCTCTAGACGCTGGCGCACGGAGGTGGTCTGGTTGATCTGCTTTTGCTCCTGGAGCGGCGGGACATCGGGCGGCGGCGGTGGTGGCGGCGTCCCGAGGATCTGCTCGAGGATCCACTTGCCGCGGATGACCGGGGAGGTGCGGGTGGGCGTGGAGGTGGACACGAGCACGCTGCCTTGAGTAATCACCCCCGCCGCGTGGCGAATCCTTGGGCAGCGTCACGCGGCGGAATTCCTTCCCGCTCACGCCTTCGATGCCGTAGTAGCGGGCCAGATCCTCGTTGAGGAAGGTGAAATCGGCATCGATCAGGTCCGTCACCGGACGGTCCTCCTTGATGATGGCTTCGAAGAAGCGCTCGGTCTCTTCCTTCATCGCGCCCTTCAATTCATCCTTCCACTTCGGAAAAGTCGCGGGGTCGATGCCCACCTCCCAGATATTGCGAATCTGGAGCCACTGATCGCCGAAATTGTCCACCAGCGACCGGGCCCGCCAGTCGTGCAGCATACGGGTCACCTGCTTTTCCAGCACCTCGGGTTTGTGCAGTTCGCCTTTGGCCGCGAGGGAGAAGAGTTCGCTGTCCGGCTTGCTGCTCCAGAGGAAATAGGAGAGGCGCGAAGCGATCTCGTAGTCGGTAAGGTCGCGAGTGTCGCCCGGCTTGCCGTTCGAGGGGTCGAGTTCCCAGCGATAGAGGAAATACGGCGAGCAGAGCGCGGCCTGGAAGGCCACTTGGATACCCTCGAGGAAAGATCCGCCATTCTTCTGCGCGAGTTCCACGAACTTCGCGACTCGCTCGACTTCCGCCGGCATGACCGGGCGGCGGTAGGCTTCCGGGAGAAAGCGCCCGATGATTTCCATGGCCACCTCGTGTTCCTGGCCTGGCTGGGGCAGACGCGTGATGAGACGCTTGTGACTCTCCGGCAGGGGCGGCGCTCCGCCGGGCGGCGTCTGGATTTCCACGTAATTCACGAAGACGTTGCGGTCGCCTCGCAACTTGGGGTCCGGATTGTGGTCGTCGTTGTAATTGTTCAGAAAGGCGACGGCGACCTGTTTCGCGCCGGCGGGCAGCGTCGCTTTGGCCTCGTATGTTTTGCCTTTGCCTTCGTTGCCTACGTTGAAGACCGCCACGTCCTTGCCATCCACGCGGAGGGCCAGCTTGGGCAATTCGGGGCCGGCCAGCTCGCCATAAGCGTGGACGCGGAAGGTGTATTCGCCGGGACGCGGCGCGGAGTATTTGGCGACGCCTTCGCCTTCGCGGTAGAGGCCGAGGGTCTTGTTATCCAGCGGGCGAATCGCTGCGGGGTCTTTGGCCAGGAAGAGGCTCCCCGAGATGCGCTTCAGTTCCGGTTTTCCTTCGGTGTCCAGGACGATGGCCTTGTGGACGATGTCGTCGGCCGCCACCATGTACTTCTCCATGAGCATCGGGGGGAGCGAAAGCACGTCGCCGATATTGTCGAACCCATAGCCGACTTCATCATTCGGAAAATCCTCGGGATTGAAATCGACGCCCATCAGGTCGCGGATCGTATTCTGATACTCGGTGCGGTTCAGCCGGCGGATGGTGACCTTGCCGGGGTTGATCGGCCCGATGCAGTCGGATTTGGCCAACTGGCCATCGATATATTTGACCAGCAAATCGCGCTGCGTATCGCTCGGCTGGGGCTTTTTCTCCGGGGGCATATCGCCTCCCTCCACCACCTCGGCGATTTTCTCCCAAACCTTGCGGTTTTCCTCCAGCTTCGGGTTGTCGGCCACGGAAAGCAGGTTCACGTCGCCCTTCTGTTTCTTGTCGTTGTGACAGTCGAAGCAATACTTCTCCAGCACGGGCTTGATGTGGTCCTTGAGCGTCACCGGCCCGGCCGCCGGCTCGGTTTCCGCCATCAAGGCGGGCACGAAGAACAGCCCGGCGGCCAGACTGGCGCCAGCAGCGATCAGAAATGAAGTAGGACGAAGTGTCATCAGTAGCCGACAAAGATACACGCGTTTCAACCGCAAACCACTCTGGGAATTAGGGGATGTTACTGAGAAGCAGGAGATTTTTCTCCATGCTCGGATTTCAAGGAGGACTGAGTGAGATTTACACCTGCAAGCGACCAGTCAGAAGGCATGATTGAAATCGCTTACCCTCCCTACTATAGTGCTTCGATGAGCCTCGCCGAAATCCTCGACGAAATTCCCAAGCTATCGTTTGCGGAGCGACAGGAATTGGTACGTCGGGCCATCGCCGTCGATGAAGTGAAACTGACGGCGGAAGAAGAATCCATTCTCGACGCCCGGATGGAGGATTTTCGCAGAAATCCTGACACCGGTGTGCCACTTCACGAGGTCAGAGAGCAGGTTCGAAAACGGCTGCCTCGTCAATGATTCGGCGGGTGATCGTCCGCCCGCTCGCCATGGAGGACATAGCGGGCGCTGCGGCATGGTACGAGGAGCAAAGTCCCGGTTTGGGCGAGGAATTGACGGATGAAATCATCAAGGCAATAGGCCATGCGCAAAACGATCCAGCCCTGTTTCGAATCGTCCGAAGTCGCGACGAGATGCGGCGTGTCATGACAAAGCGATTTCCGTATCGCGTCTATTTTTCCACTGTTCAGGATACGCTTTACGTTCATGCCGTCTTGCACGGGGCTCAACACGACAAGCACTGGCGTGAGCGATGGTAAAATTGGATTAATTGGGCGAAAACAGCAAAAATGAACTCGCCGACTTTTTCCATCCTTCTGCTCGTCGTCGCCACGTCGGCTTTCGGCGCTGAAAAATACTCCAAAGAGGTGCCGAAGGTGGCGGTGCCAACCATGGTGGCCACGACGATCACCCTCGACGCCCGCAACGTCGCCGCGGGCCGCGTGCTTTCCGACGGTGTGGCGCCCGGTCCCGACGCCACGCGAAAGACGACCACGCACAGCGAGACGTTGGAGATCCATGTCGGCAATCTCGGGACATTGCCCGCGAGCGTGACGGTGCATTGGTTCTGGGTCGGGCGTTATGCGACGAGTGGAAACTGGTATCGTGCCGGGGACGGCGAAAAGACCCTGGCCATCGATCCGAAGAAATCCGAGGTCGTCCTCGCGGAAGCCAGCGATATCGAAGGGCACGTGACGAAAGGCTCGCACGAGCACTACCAGAGCGGTGGAAATCTGCTGGGCTGGGTCGTGACCGTGAAAAACAGCCAAGCAGAGATTCAAGCCGTGAAGGCGAGCGATGCGTACCTGGAAGGGTTCGCGGTGCAAGAGCCGCCGAAGAAGCGAAAATAGCGAAACCCAAAATCCTGCGGAGACGGAAACCGGCGAGTTTAGCGGCGGCCCCGCAACTCTGCCAACGCCCTACGTCAACGTCTCCAGCACGATCTGCCCGACGGCGCTATAGATGATTAAAGAAGCGCTTTTGTGCAGATTTCGCGCGGCGGTAACGGCGTTCTCAATCGCTTTGAAAGTCCACGTTTCGCGTCGACCCTTCACGCTCAGGACGAAATCTCCATTCACGGAGCAATATACAAGGAGTTGAGGGGCTGCCATGCGTTACCGTGAGGGTTACTACCTATAAAAGCAACGGATTTTATGGAAACTGAGTTATTTCGTCAGCCATGAAATGGGTCTCGCCCGGCGCGCGGGAGGACGGGCCCTGCACCGGAAATCGCCGCAAAATCCGCTTTGCGTTGGCGAAGAGGATTCATAGCCTGCGCGCCTTGTGCGCTGGCTCGCTTACATGGTTTCCCGGCTGCTGCTGAAGATGATCCTCGCGCTGGTGGTCAAGACCCACGTTCTCCACCGCGAGCGCTCGCGCCTGCCCGGGGGGTGGCTTTTCGTGTCGAATCACATCAGCCATTTCGACCCGCCCTTCCTGACCGTGGCCGCCTTCCGCAAACTCGACTGGATGGCGACGCGCGAGCTGTATCATCCCCGCGTCGTGGCCCTGTGGATGCACGCGGTGGATACCTTCCCGGTGGATCGCGAACGCGCGGACCGGGCGGCGACGCGCGAGACGCTCGAACGGTTGAAACGGGGGCGGGTCGTGGGTATTTTCCCGGAGGGCGGCATCCGCGATGGCGCGCATTCCGTGCTCGAAGGGGCACCGCTGAAGCCGGGACTGGCCGGCTTGGCGCAATTGAGTGGCGCGCCGGTAGTGCCATGTGCGCTGATCGGCAGCGACCAGCTTTACACGCATCGCAACTGGATCCCGTTCCGCCGATGCGAGGCCTGGATCGCGTTTGGCGAGCCCCTCTATTTCGAGGGCGAAGGGAAGGAGGCGCGGGCCGCCTTCGAAGAGCGCATCGCGGCGTCCCTGCGCGCGCTCTACGCGGAACTGAAGGAGCGCTTTCAGCTCACGGAAAGCGATCTGCCGCAGCCGCCCATGCGGCGCAAAGGACGCGTATGAGCTGGCGCCGCCTCACGGCCCGAACGGTCGACACGGCGATGTGCGCGATGATGTTTGCCATCCAGCGCCGCCACCGGCTGGGGGCGGGCAGCCGGGATGCGCTCGTGCGCTATATCGACTCCTGCGCCGGGCTTTCGCGGGACGAATACTATCGCATCGCACCGGCGGAGATCACGGTCGCGAATGGCCCCGCGCCCGAGGCGCTTACCTGGAGGAGCCCCATCACCAGCGGCTACGCCGAAAATGACCGCGCCTATGCGCTGCATTTCCCAACCCCCGGTGTCGAACGCGCACCGACGGTCTTCCTGCTCCACGCGCTGATGTCGGCCAGCGACCGCGGCTACCGGCGCTGGGCGGCGCGATTTAATGCCGCAGGTTGGAGCGCTTGCTTCGTGCATCTGCCCTATCACTACTCGCGCGTGCCGCGGGGCCGTCGCAATGGTGAACTGGCCATCACCGCCGACCTCGTGCGCAATGCCGAGGGGTTGCGGCAAAGTGTGGCCGAACTACGGCAACTCATGGCGTGGTTGCGCGGGAAAGGCGTGAGCGAGTTCGGCTTGTGGGGCTGCAGCTACGGAGGGTGGATCGGCGCGCTGCTGGCCTCGGTGGAGCAGGATTTTCGCTTCGTGGCACTGCTGGAACCGATCGTGGATGTCGACCACGCCATCTGGCAATCGCCCACCGGGACGGCGCTGCGGCGGGAATTGCATCGCGCGGGCATCGAGCCGGAGCTTCCGGCCCAGCATTTCCCGCTGACGTCGCCTCTGCAGGGGCAGCCCCTTTGCGGTGCGGATCGTGTGCTGCTGGCCGCGGGAGAATTCGACACGATTGCCCGCGCAGTGGATGTGACCGGGCTTCAAGCGCGGTGGGCGGGGGCGACGATGATCACCGAGCCGCAGGGGCACTTTGGCTACCGCTTGATGCCGGCCGCTTGGGCTTGGCTGGAAGCGAAAGGGTGGTTGGCTGGGGAAACATCCAACGTCCAACACCCAACGCCCAACATCCAATGAGAGGCCTCCACGACGCGCTTGCGCCATTGGACGTTGGGTGTTCGGTGTGGGACGTTCTGCCCTCGCTACTCCATGTCCGCCAACTGATCCGGCGGGAGCGTCATGCAAGCGGCCAGGAAATCGGCGAACAGCCACGCGGCGCCGGCGCCTTTGTGAGCGCGTTTGCGGTTGGCGCTCAGGGGCGCGGGCATCCGGCGGCGATGTTCGGGATCTTCGTGCGGTGGGATAAGGCTCTTAAAACGGCGTCGGTTATTCATTGGGCAGCGCGGATGGCGGCCAGCGAGAAGGAGCAGATATGCTCGACGAGTTCCTCGATGGTCGGTGGTTGAGTGGCGAGTTTGGGGTAAAGGCGCTCGATGAGCGGCCGATCGTGCAGGTAGAAAAGGCACTGGCTGACCACGCTGAAGCAGATCATCCATTCGCGGTCTTGGGAGAGCTTGCCGCCGGTGAGTTCCTTGATAATTTGCTGCAGTTCCCGGGCGCGCGGCCGCATCGATTCCTCCACGAGAATGTCGAGCGCGTCGGTCGGCTCGGTCATTTCCCGGGCCATGAGCAGGCCCTGCCATTTCGGCCGGCCAGGATGCAGCAGCCGGTGGAGAAGGCCATCGATAAAATGGCGCAACCGCTCCTCCGGAGTGCCACCGCCGAGTTCGATGGGGCCACCGTTGGCCTGGGCCGTGCAGTGGCATTCGTTGAGCACGGCACGGTAGAGTTCGGCCTTGTCGCGAAAATGGTAGTTGATGGCGGCGACGTTCACGCCCGCGCGTTCGGTAATCTCCCGGACGGTGGCCTTGTGGAAGCCGCGCTCGGCAAAGACCTCCCCACCCGCATGCAGCAGCTTGCGGCGGGTATCCTGAATGACGACGGTTTCGACGACGGCCAACATGTTTCAAATGCTTGTTTGAAACGAGAGTATGAAACAGGCGCTTGAGTAGTCAAACACATTGTGTTCCAGTCTCCGTCCGCGCCGGCCTGGTGTGGATTTACCCTTGTGAGCGAACCCAAAGCCAATACCGCACCCGTCTCCCCGGCCAGCCCCTGGTCCCTTCTTTCCGATGGGCCTTTTGCCCGCTACATGGCCGGGGAAAGCATCTCCATGCTCGGCACCTGGATGCAAATGATGGCCCAAGGCTGGGTAGTGGCCGGGCTCACCACCAGTGCCTTCACCCTGGGGATGATGAATTTCGCCTCGGGGCTGCCGATGCTCCTGCTCACCACCTGGGGCGGCGTGCTGGCCGACCGGCACGATAAGCGCCGCATTCCTGCTGGCCACCCAAATCGTGCAAATCGCTATCGCCGTCTGGATCGGCTGGCTGGTGGCCCACGGCACGGTGACCGTCTGGCACATCATCATCGGCGGGATTTGCCTGGGGGCCAGCGCCGCTTTTGAGATGCCGGCCGCCGCCGCCCTGGTGCCCGGAGCTGGTCGACCGCTCGCAACTGCGCTCGGCCATCGCGGTGGATCGCTCTATCTTTCACGCCACGCGGCTCGCGGGTCCGGCGCTCGGCGGATTGCTCATCTCGCTCCTCGGGACGGCATCGGCGTTTTTTGCCAACGCGGCGAGCTTCGTGGCCATGATCGTGGCGCTTTGCACCCTGCCGGCGCGGGTGCCGGGCAGCGCGGAGGAGGAAGCGCAGCGCCAGACCGGGATGCGCGACGGCTGGAATTACGTGCGCGGCGACGCCCCCACGCGCACCATGCTCCTCATGCTGGCCTCGGCCACGGTGTGCATCTCGCCCTTTTTCATGATCATGATGCCGCTCTACTCGCGGCACATCCTGCAGATCCCGGCGGCTCAACACGGCATCCTCATGGGTTCGTCCGGGCTCGGCGCGTTCGCGGGTTCGATCTGGCTGCTGCGCATCGCCATTCATCATCGCATGGCGTATTTGCGTGGCTCGGTAGTGGGAATCGTGGTCTGCATGCTCGCCCTGTCGCTGGCGCGCAACCTGCCCGAGGCGGTGATCGCGATGGTCATTCTCACCGTCGGCACCTCCACCGTCTTCGGCCTGGCCAACACCATCGTCCAGGAGCGCGCGCCGGATGCCATCCGCGGACGCGTGTCGGCGCTCGCCGGGCTGAGTTTCTTCGGCGTGCTGCCGTTTTCCGGGCTGGTGATGACGAAGTTTGCCGACCTGGTGGGCATGCGCCTGGCAATGGGCTCGGCGGCGCTCCTCTTCGGCGCCCTGGCGGCAACGTTTCTCTACCGGTATCATTGCGCTTCTACGCGACCGGCGGTGGCCGCGGAACCGGCGGTTACCACGGCCGCGTAAACGCTTTGCGCCTTCCCGCGCGACTTGTTTCTGGAATCGGGGTAAGTGCGTGGTAAATCATCCGCTCTCATCTTCCATCCCGCCCATGAACCGCTTGTTTCATCTCGCCTGCGTCTCGCTCGCCCTGCTGCCCACGCTCACCATCGCCCAATCCCCTGAGGGAGGCGACGGCAAGAGCAAGAAAGACCGCGACCCGGCGAATGTCTCGGCGACCGATGCCGGGGACGTGGCGCTGAAGAATTCGTCGTCGCGCCGGGATTGCGCGTGGATCTTTGGGCGGAGGAGCCGCTCATCGAGAATGTCGTCGCGTTTGCCTTCGACGAAAAGGGGCGCGCGTTTGTCGTCGAGACGCATCGCCGCCGCACGTCCGCTCCGGATATTCGCAAGAACATGGACTGGCTCAACGATTCGCTCGCCATGCGGACAGTGGAGGATCGGGTGAATTTCCTCCACAAGGCGCTGGACCCGGACTTGAAACTCAAGCCGAACAAGGACCACGTGGACATCAATGGCGACGGGCAATTCGACTGGCGCGACTGGACGGTGGAAAGCGAGGACATCAAAGTCGTGGAGGATCACAACGACACGGGGAAGGCGGACTCGGCGAATGTGTTTGTCACCGATTTTCATTCGCTGGAAACCGGCACGGCGGCGGGTGTGGCGGTGCGCGGCGACGATGTGTGGTTTGCATGCATTCCGGATGTGTGGCACTTCCGCGGCGCCAGCGAAGGCAAGGCCACGACGCGGACCAAGCTGCAGAGTGGCTTCGGCGTGCACGTGGCTTACGGCGGGCACGACATGCACGGCACGAAGATCGGTCCCGACGGGCGGCTTTACTGGACGATCGCGGATACCGGCGCGCACGTGACGACGAAGGAGGGCAAGGTGATCGACAATCCGGACAGCGGCGCGGTTTTCCGCTGCGATCCCGATGGCGCGAACATGGAACTCGTGGCGACAGGCCTGCGCAATCCGCAGTCGCTGGCCTTTAACGATCTCGGCGATCTTTTCACCGGCGACAACAATGCGGACGGCGGTGACAAGGCGCGCTGGACGCATGTGGTGGAAGGCGGCGATTACGGCTGGCGCATCGGCTGGCAATTCCTGCCCAAGCTTGGCCCGTGGAATTCCGAGGGCATGTGGCACCTCGATAACAATCCCACGAATCTCGGGCTGCTGCCGCCGGTGGGATTGATCGGACACGGACCCGCAGGCATCGCGCACTACCCGGGCACGGGCCTGCCCGAGGGCTATGCGGATCATTTCTTCTACGCGGATTTTCCCGGCGGCGTGCGTTCGTTTGTGCTGAAGCCGAAGGGCGCGAGCTACACGGTGGAGAATCCCAACGACGTGCTCCAGGACAACAAGCCCGCGCAGATGAAGGGCAAGCTGCTGTGGAATTTGTATCCGAGCGATGTGCAGTTCAGCACCAATGGGGGCGCCTACGTGCTCGATTGGGTTTTCGGTTGGGAGAAGACGGGCAAGGGGCGCATCTTCCGCGTGCACGACCCGGTCGTGGATGCCAGCCCACTGGTGCAGGAGACAAAGCGATTGCTCGCGGATGGCATGGGCAAATTCAACACCGAAGATCTCACGAACTCCCTCGCGCACGCCGACCAGCGGGTGCGGCTCATGGCGCAGTTCGAACTCGTGAAGCGCGGCGAACTCGACGCGTTGATGCAGACAGCGACGCTGGAGAAGAATCCGGTGCTCATGCGGCTGCATGCCATCTGGGGCATCACGCAACTCGCGCGGCATCACCATCACGATCGCGAGGTCGCGAAGACACTCGCCGCGCTGGCCAAGGACAAGGAACCCGAAGTGCGCGCACAATGGGCGAAGTACATGGGCGAGGCCGGCAACAAGAGCGAAGTCGATGTGGTGATCCGCCTGCTGGCCGACCCGGAAACCGCGCGTGCGCTTCTTCGCCGCGCAGGCGCTCGGCAAGCTGGGCATCAAGGAAGCGGTGCCGGCGCTGATCGCGCAGCGCGAATTGAACAACGACTCCGACCCTTTTGTGCGGCATGCGGTGATCGTGTCGCTCGCCACGCTGGCGGATGAGCCGACCTTGCTCAAGGCGGCGGCCAACGAATCCAACGCCATCCGCACCGTCGCGCTGCTCGCGCTCACCCCGGCAGCACAATCCCGAGGTCGCCCGCTTTCTCACCGACAAGAATTCCCAGCTCGTGCTGGAGGCCGCGCGGGCGATTCACGACCGGGAAATTCCCGCCGCGCTGCCGAAGCTCGCGCGCTGGCGGAGAAACCGGGTCTGCCGGAGCCGCTGAGCCGCCGGGCCATCGATGCTAATTTTCTCCTCGGCACGGCGGATGCCGCCCGTCGCCTGACCAAGATCGCCGGCGATGCCAAGGCTCCGGATGCGTTGCGGCTCGACGCGCTCGATGCCCTCGGCGTGTGGAACGAGCCGTTTCATCGCGACCGCGTGAATGGCCTGTGGCACACGCTGCCACCGTCGCGCGACGCGCAGGCTCCCGTAGCCTCCGCCGCGAAAATCCTGCCGGCACTCATGCGCGAGCCTTCGGAGGCGATGCGCCTGGCGTCGGCGAACATGGCCGGCGGCCTGCACGTCACCGCCAGCGAGAACGTGCTTCTCGCCGTCGTGGGCGACAAGAGTCTCGGCGGAAAAAACGCGCGCCGCCGCCTTGCGCGCGCTCGGCACGATGGAATCTGCAAAGCTCGCCGACGGCATCAAGGTAGCCGTCGAGGACACGGACAAACCGCTGCTCGAAGCCGCCCGCCAGCTCGCCGCCAAGGTCTCGCCGGCCGACGCCGTGAAACTCAACGCCCCCGTCTTGGAGAAGGGCACCCTGCGGGAGAAGCAGTCGGCGCTCGCCACCATCGGTTCGCTGCCGGTGCCGGAAGCGGACACCGTGATTCTCGCGGAACTCGACAAACTCGACGCCCGCAAACTCGCCCCCGGACTGTGGCTGGACCTCATCGAAGCGGCCTCGCAGCGCGACAACCCGGAAATCAAGCGGCGGCTCGAGGAGCGCGAAGCCAAGCTGGCGCAAGACCAGGACACGCTCGCCAAATGGAAGGATTGCCTCGAAGGCGGCAACGCCAAACACGGCCACGAGGTCTTCGCCGAAAAGGCGGAGGCCGCGTGCATGCGCTGCCACAAATGGAAAGGCGAAGGCGGCGACGTGGGCCCCGACCTCGCTAAAATCAGCCAGGCGACGGATCGCATTTACATTCTCGAGAGCATCGTCGATCCCAACGCCAAGATCGCGCCGGGTTATGACAGCGTGCTGCTCACCTTGAACAACGGCGACATCATTCTGGGTGTGCTCAATGCCGAGGATGCCAATGAAGTGACCATTACCAACGTAACCGACGGCAAGCGAATGAAGGTCAAGACGGCGGACATCAAAGAGCGCACCCACGCCCCGAGCCCCATGCCCCCCCGGCATGGGCGAAGTGCTCGGCAAAAGCGACCTGCGCGACGTCGTCGAATTCCTCGCCACCGGGAAGACGACCGCCGCGCCCTAAGCGCCGCCAGCCCGTCAACCGGTGGACACGCTGGACACGAGCAATTCGAACGTCGATTTTAGGCGGATGCAGATTCCCCTCGCCTATGGACGCGGCACGCTTGAGATCGAGTTGCCCGATGAGCATACGACGGTCATCGAGCCGACGCACGAGGCGGGACTCGGCGATGAACTCGCGGCGCTTTTCGCGGCACTGGATGCGCCGATCGAGTCGACCCCGCTGCGCAAACAGGCGGTGCGAGGAAAGCGCGTGACGATCGTTCATACCGACATCACGCGGCCCACTCCGAACGACCGGCTCATTCCGTGGCTGTTGGAATATCTCGAGACGGCCGGCGTGCGCCGGGAGGACATCACGCTGCTCAATGGGCTCGGCACACACCGGCCCAACACCCAGGCGGAACTCGAGGAAATGCTCACCGCGGAAGTGGTCGCCAATTACCGCTGCATCAATCATGAGCCGGATAACGACGATGCCTGCGAGACGTTCGGCACCACGCGCACCGGCACGCCGGCGCTCATCAACCGCCATCTCGTCGAGGCGGATGTGCGAATCATTACGGGGTTCATCGAACCGCATTTCTTCGCCGGTTTCAGCGGTGGACCGAAAGGCATCATGCCTGGTGTCGCGGCGTCGAAGACGGTGCAGAGCAATCATGGAGCGCATCATATTGGAGACCGGCGGGCGACCTTTGGCGTCACGGAGGGCAACCCGATCTGGGAGGAGATGCGCGACATCGCGCAGCGCATCGGGCTGAGCTTCCTGCTCAACGTCACGCTCAACGCCCACCGCGAAATCACCGGTGTTTTCGCGGGTGACCTCATCGGCGCGCATCGCGTCGGCACCGGGTTCGTGAGGGCGAGCGCGATGCAGAAGGTGCCGGACTTGTTCGACATCGTGATCACCACGAACAGCGGCTACCCGCTGGACATGAATCTCTACCAGGCCGTGAAAGGCATGCGCGCCGCGGAACTCATCGTCCGCGATGGCGGACTGGTGATCCTCGCGGCGGAATGCCAGGAAGGCGTCCCCGCGGCAGCCCGCATGACCGCTTGCTGCGCAGCGTGCCGGATGGCGAGGCGCTGCTCGCCCGGCTGGCCGAGCCCGGCTTCGCCGCCGCCGAGCAATGGCAGGGACAGATCCAGGCGCTCATCCAGCGGCGGGCCGAGGTGCAATTGCACAGCTCGCTCGACGACGCGACGGTCCGCGCCGCGCACCTGATCCCCTGCCCCGACATCGCTGCCGCCGTCCGCGAACGCCTGCGGCCCGATACCCGCATCGCCGTCCTGCCGCAAGGGCCGCTGACGATTCCCTACGTGGCCCGGTCGGAAGCGGTGTAGGGCGCGTGTCCTCACGCGCCGGGATGGCACTGCAAACCAGATCCAACACCCGGCGCGTGAGGACACGCGCCCCACACCGACGCTCGCTATTTCTCGCCGAAGGCAAACAGGTGCTTCTCGGTGCGCAGGTAGATACGACCGTCCAGCACGGCGGGTGTGGCGAAGACCTGCTCACCGATCGTGTTGCGCGCCAGCACGTGCAATTGCGTCGCCGCGCTGGCGGCATCGATCACGACCACGGTGCCTTTTTGCGAGGCCACATACACGCGTCCATCCGCCGCAACGGCGGAGCTGTAATAGTCGCCCGGCGCGTCCAACCGCTCCGCCTGGTAAATGGTCTGGCCAGTGCGCTGATCGTAGCACGAAGCGAGGCCGCCATTCTTGAACGCATACACGCGTCCCTGGTAGCAGAGCGGCGAGGAGACGTAGGGCAAATGGCGCGACACCGTCCACAGCACATTTGTCTTCGTAATATCGCCGTGGCCGCCGGGCTGGATGGCAAACATCTGATTCACCGCCTGCCCGAACAGGTCGCGCATGTGCTCGTATTCCTCACGGGTCACGTGGCCGTCCTTGTTCACATCCATCTGCGAAAAGCGGTCCTTCACCGGTCCTCGCGGAAACTCGTCCTTGGTCAGTACGCCATCGTGGTTCTGGTCATTGGCCGCGAGGAATTCATCGAAGGGCGCCATCGTCACGCGGTCGCCATCGTCGCCACCGACATTCCAACTCGAGACGAGCAGCAGGCCATCGCCAGCGACCGGCGTCGCATTCGAAACGCGGCTGTGCCTGGCAGGACCACAGCTCGTGGCCATCCCGCACCGCATATCCCCTCACCCACAGCGAACCGGCCACGACGATCTCCTCCCCGCCGTCATACTTCCACAAAAAGGGCGACGAAAAGCTGCGCAGAAATTCCGGGCGTTCCGTGCGCCAGGCCTGCTTCCCCGTGGCGGCATCGACGGCCAGCAGATACGAGCCCATGTCCTGATCGCAGACCACGACTACCTTGCCCTCGGCGAGGATCGGCGACGCGCCGGTGCCAAACTCGACGATCGGCGTCGGCAGTGGCTGGCGCCATTGCTCGTGTCCGTCGAGATCGTAGGCCAGCAAACCGAACGAACCGAAATACACATACACCCGCTGGCCATCGGTGCACGGCGTCGGCGAGGCCGGGCTGGCGATGCGCTGGATCGGTTCGATCTTCTCCGCCGGCGCCACGGCCCGCCACAGTTCGTGTCCATCGGTGCGATCCACGCACAGCGTGACCAGCTTCCCGTCGTCCAGCGCCGTGAGGAAAATCCGGTTCCCCAGAATGCACGGCGATGAATGCCCAAACGGCATGTCGATCTTCCACAGCACATTCTGCTCAGGCCCGAACTCCACCGGCGGCGGGCCCGTGCCAATGCCCAAGCCGTCCGGACCGCGAAACTGCGGCCAGCCGGCATCCGCGCCGAACGCGGCAGCACAGGGCACGGCGACCGATACGAACGCGAAAAGGCAGCGCACAAGGGGGGAGCGAATCATGCCCCCCATTTACCTCACGAGAGCGCGGGAACGCGATCTTCTTCCAGCGCGGCGTCGATCATCGCCCGGCGCTCGGCCGGAATGGCCCAGCGCTGGCGATGCTCTTCGTCGAGCGCATTGAGCGGATCGAAGTAGAGGAATTTCTTCCCCGGCTTCACGCTCGGGCTGGTGAAGACGCTGATCCCCGTGGCGCGGTCGTAACGCTCGGTGCTGTGCACGTCGCGCTTGCCGCCGCCGCCCGGAGTATCGAGCACGAAGGACGGCGTGTTGAAGCCGGCGGTCGCTCCGCGCACGTGCTTTTCCAGCGCCTGCGCGGTGGCGAGCGGTGTGCGCAGGTCTTCCACGCCGGGCACCATGTCGTGCACGTAGACGTAGTAGGGATGCACGTTCACGTAGCTCAAGCGGCGCGCGAGCAGCGTCATCGTCGCGGGATCGTCGTTGACTGTGCGCTGGAGCACCGTCTGGCAGCGCACGTGGATGCCGCGCTCGGTGAGGATGTCCATCGCGTCCTGCGTGATGCCGGTGATTTCCGCCGGGTGATTGAAGTGCGTGTGCACGACCACGTCCTTGTGCAGCGAGCGGCCGAGTTCGACCACCCGCGTGAGAGCGTCCATCCAGGCGTGATCGCTGAGGATCTTCTGCGGCAGCACGCACAGCCCTTTCGTGGCGTAGCGGATGCGGCGGATGTTCGGCATCTTCAGCAAACGTTCGCCGATCATTTGCAAATGGTCGGCCTTGAGATTGTAGCTGTCGCCGCCGGAGATCACGATGTCCTCGAGCTCCGGCTGATGGGCGATGTAGGTAAAGGCCTCTTCCCAGCGCGCGAGGCTGGCGGTGAGGGCGAGCTTTTCCACATCAGGCGTGTCGTTGCCCACCGCGTAGCTGCGCGTGCAGAAGCGGCAATAGACCGGGCAACTGAGCTGCGGGAGAAAGAGCGCCTTGTCGCGGTAGCGATGCGTGAGGCCGGGCACCGGGGAATCCTCCTGCTCATGCAGCGAGTCGAACTGCAGCATCGGGTGATCCGGCTGCTGCTGGGAGCGCAGCGGGAGAAATTGCGTGCGGATGGGATCGCCGAGCGGGTCGCTCCAGTCGATGAGGCCGAGCAGATAGGGCGAGATGCGCAGGGCCATGGGCGCATGAGCGAGGGCGGCCTCGAGATCCGCGTAAAAGCCCTCGGAAGCGAGCGCGCCAAGCGTTTCCTGGAGCTGGCGCGGGTTGGTGACGGTGTGTCGGTTTTGGAAAGTGTGAGTTCGGAATTCGGCCTCGCTTACTTTCGCGTAAGCGGGAATGCCGCGCCAGAATTCGTCGCGGCGGAGAGCGCGATGATCGGGCAGGGCCCGACCCGGAGGCTCATCGGAGGAAGTGGAGGCGGAGGTCGGCGGGTCGACGTGGGCGGTATCGATATACATGGGGATGGTGGTGCTGAGCGTGGAGTGAAGAGAGATTCGCGCAAACCTGCGCGGGCGGCGGTGCCGTCGCTAACGAGAAACCATGGTGTCCGTGAACCGAAGCAGAAGCATTTGGGTGCTTTAGAAGGCGGTGATGCGGTGGCAGTATCCCACGGGCCGTGGCCGGTTGTCAAATTGGGGGATATTCAACAGAAGGGAACGAAGGAAAACAAAGCAAAATCCGGCTCGGCACCCGCGGCATTGCGAGCCTGCGCCGGGCTCATCGAGTTCCTCAATTCTCCTCGAAATAGTCGCTGTCGATCTTCTTGACGTGGTAGGTGTGCTCCTCGGCAATGCCGATATCGTGCTCGATCATCAATTCAGCCAGCCTCTGGCCATCGATCAGAATGACCTTTTGGTGAAGGCCTGCGGCATAGGCCCGTGCGTTCTCGTGAAATGAACTCGTCGTGATGAAAACACCTTTGGAGGCCTTCTTCCCGGCCAGAGCAAAGTTCTGAATTTCCGGGCGGCCCACATTCGCCTTCCAGCGCTTCTTTTTGAAAGGTTCGAAATTCATCAACACCTGCCGGTCAAGGCGCGGAGGAGGATCCTTTAGCAGTTCGGCACCTGCGGGTGATGCGGAGGGTGGCTTCCCTGGAAAGCTCCGCGAGACCAGCCTTGCGGAGGTGGAAGCCAACCAAGGGATGCACAGTCGCACGCTCTGCCAATGGAGCTAGCGGCCTGGTGCCGAAGACTGAGCGCATTCCGGTTTAACGAAGCTGGTCGATGTCGCAGAATTGTCCGCGCACTGCGTGGACAATTGTCGTGGACGCGGCATCGTTAGGCGCGTTTAGAGCAAACGATGCTACGCTCGCCAAAAGTGTACGCAGTGCGTGCATAAACTCACGGTCGGCTTCGACCCCGTTCAGAATATTGGTATC
Source organism: Chthoniobacter sp. (assembly GCA_037200205.1). Taxonomy (GTDB): domain Bacteria; phylum Verrucomicrobiota; class Verrucomicrobiia; order Chthoniobacterales; family Chthoniobacteraceae; genus Chthoniobacter. Next base: position 170,502 of record JBBCHV010000021.1, on the reverse strand, counting down.
AATGAAGATGCACGCCGCCGGACGGCGCGAGATGTCAGCGCATTCTGGTTCGACACTGGCAGCCGTTACCGTATCTTGTGCCCATGCCGGTGACACTGGATGCTCTCGCTCACGATGCCCTCGGGTTGCCGCCCGATCAGCGCGTCACGCTCGCCTATCGTCTGCTGGTGAGTGTGGATCCCGACCTGGAGCCGGGAGCGGACGCCGCATGGGAAAGGGAGATTGCCGGGCGGATCGCCCGGTTTGACGCGGGCGAGTCGCAGGCCAGGCCGGCGGCGGAGGTTTTCGGGCGGCTGAGAGAGATCGCGCCGGAGCGATGAGCGCAGAGTTGGGTTTCTCCCGGAGGCGGAGAATGACGCGGAGGAAGCGACCCGCTACTACGAGCAATGCGTGCCGGAATTGGGTGCGCGCTTTCGGGCCGAACTGGAGAGTGTCTGCGCGGCCATCGTCCGGCAACCGCTGCTCTGGCACGAACGCTCGGGCGGTTTCCGGCGGGTCAACATGCCAGGATTTCCCTACTACGTCGCCTACATCATTCGTGGGAAGCGGATCGTGGTGACCGCGGTGGGACATGGCGCCCGGCATCTCGACTACTGGAAACGCCGCAAGGCCTGAAGCTGGTTGCGCCACGAGGCGCGTGGGAGAAATGGTGGACCGTGTGGGAATCGAACCTACAACCTAGCGATTAAGAGTCGCTTGCTCTGCCAATTGAGCTAACGGTCCATTTGCGAAACGCGGGATATATAGCCGGGCGGGACGCGGGCACAAGGGATTTTTTCCGCGCAGGGGGCTGGTGAGTGACGATTTTATCGGTGACACTGCGAATATGCGCTGCATGCGCCACTGTGTAGTGCTAAGTGTTCCCCCCCAATTTTCTTTGTATCCCGTTCAATGAGCCACAAACGCGTCCTCCTCCTCCACGAAGATCAACTGCTTTCGAATCTTTTCCGCGACAAGCTCGAGGATGCAAATTTCGCGGTGGATATGGCGCATGACGCGGCGGCCGGGCTGAGCCTGGCGGAGACGAGCAAGCCGGATGTGGTGGTGATGGATTCGGCGGTGCCGGGGGATGGAGATGTCGAAGCTGATCCCGCGCTTGAAGGCGCTGGGGGGGAAGGTGCCGCTGCCGGTGATCGTGCTGCCGAATGCGCGGGCGATTTTCGCGGAGTCGGCCACGGAGGCCGGGGGGGGTGGCGCTCCCGCGGGGGGTGAATCCGATCGCGGAGATCGTGGATGGAATCCAGGCGGCGCTGAAGATGGAGCGGACGGCGCTGCATACGAAGGGGCTCGCTTTCCATGCGGAGGATGCGTGGCTGAAGACGAGTCTCCAGCGGGCGCCGGAGCTGCTGGCGGCGGTGCGTCAGGCGCTGCACGAGATCAGCCGCGAAGGGGCGGCGGCGGCGGCGCAGGGGCTCTACCAGCGGATGCACGGTTTTGCGGAGCAGATGGCGATCCTGGGGCAACGGCCGCTGCACTATCTGGCGGCGCAGATCGAGGCGCTGGCGTTCGATATCTCGAAGTTCCCCGAGCAGGTGAATCCCTCGATCGTGCGGACGCTGGGCCAGGCGCTGGATTTCCTGGCGACGCTGCTTGCCGGATGCGGTGCGGCATCGGCTAAGGGATCCGGCGGCGGGGCAGGTGCTGATTGTGGATGACGAGGAGGGGTCGCGTCGGATCATCATGGCGGCGATGCGGATGGCGAACCTGAAGTCGATGGCGGCAGATGCGCCGTCGACAGCGCTGTCGGCGCTGGGGGTGCAGGGGTTTGACTTGATTTTCCTGGATGTGGGGCTGCCGGAGATGACGGGTTTCGAGCTGTGCTCGAAGATCCGGATGCTGCCGCTGCACGAGAAGACGCCGATCGTTTTCATCACGGGGGATGGCGACGTTTCAGAACCGGGTGCAGTCGAGCTTGAGCGGGGGGGAATGATTTCGTGGGCAAGCCGTTCAATATTTCGGAGCTGGGGTTGAAGGCGTTGATTTGGGTTTTCAAGGGGCAGCTCGGACAGATTTGAGGGGGGGCGGCGGCGGCGGAGAATGGAAAATGGGGAATGGAAGATGGAAAAGGGCGGCGCGCTGCGGGAGACGATGCGTAACTCTGGGCGATGCGACTGGGGGCGGTAATTTTTTGCCCATTGCCCATTGCCCATTGCCCATTGCCCATTGCCCATTGCCCATTGCCCAACACTAAGGCAGTAAGGCGAGGGCGGCGCCGAGGATCGCGGTGGGCGCGAGGGCGCCGAGGAGGAGTTTCAGGGGGGAGATGCCGGCTTCGCCGAATCGGGGCTGGAGGATGGATTGGCCAGCGGGGTTGGGGGCGTTGGCGATGACGGTGAGACCGCCGCCGACGACGGCTCCGGCGACGACGGCGTAGCGGAGGGCGTCGGAGAAGCCGGGGGACGAGCGAGGCGAGGTAGGTGATGGCGGCGTTGTCGTTGAAGGCGGTGAGGACGGTCGCGCCGATCATGAGCGGCCAGCGGTCGAGGCTGCCGAGCACGGGGGCGATCCACCATTGCTGGCCGCCGCCGTGCAGGACGAGGGCGGCAAGGAAGAAGCCGACGAGCAGCGGGCCCCGCAATTGGATGGGAGATTGGTGGCGGCCGGTGGCTTCGACGAAGGCGAGGAAGAAGAGGAAGCCGAGCACGACGAGGGGCGGATAGTGGGACGTGAGGACGGTCCAGACGATGAAGAGGAGGTGGACAGCGGTGATGACGGGCGGCGCGGCCGCAGTAGCGGGCGCGGCGGGCACGGCGCCGGTGGAGAGGAGCTGGAAGCGGCGGCGCAGGACGAGGAAGTGGAGGCCGTTGGCAATGAGGATGCCGACGATGGCTTTCCAGCCGAAGTGGGTGAACATGTAGCCCAGGCCCCAGCCCCACGTGCTGGCCACCATGACGATGGGCGGCGCGGCAAAATGGGTGAGGGTGCCGCCGACGGAGACATTGGCGAAGAGGAGGCCGAGCGTGGCGTACTGGAGAACGGGGGCCGGGCTGCAGCTCGTAGAAGCGCCGGCCCAGGAGCAGGGCGCAGATGGTCATCGCGGCGGGCTCGGTGATGAAGGAGCCGAGCAGCGGGCCGACGGTGAGGATGGGAGAGCCACCAGGCGGCGGGTGTGCTGCCGCCGAGCGCGGCGACGCGGGCGAGGCAGGCTTCGGCGAGGGAGAGGAGGACGGGGCGCGAGGACGCGATGGCCATCACGACCACGACGAAGACCGGCTCGGCATAGCTGGTGTGGGCAAAGTACTCGACCATGACGGGCCAGCCCTTGAAGACGGCGAGCGCGAGGCCCAGCGGCACGACCCAGATGCCGAAGACGGCCTCGATTTCGCCCATGAAATGAAAGAGCTGGGGCGCGGAAACGGAGCCGGTCGCGGAGACGTTCGTGGGCTTCATAGGTCTCCTCGTCGCCGCTGGCGTCGCCGAGCATTTCGAGGTCGTGCTGCTGGCGATGCGCAATGGCCATGAAGCGCGACGCGAGGAAGGTGTGGATGATGGCGCCGAGAAAGAGCGCGGTGGCGAGGAGATTGAAAGGGTCCTCGCGGACGCGCGCGACGAGCTGGGCGCCGACGCTCAGGGCGGCGTCGTCGTAGGTATCCAGGGGGCGCGGAAAGACGCCGGCTGCGGGAACTCCGGCGGCGAGGGCGTGCGGCGCCCACCCGAGCAGGAGCACGAGGAGGGCGAGGAGACAAAGGACGCGGCGCATCGGACTGGCAGTAATGAACCTTCGCGGATTCCCCGGCGAGAAATTCCGTGTCGAAGGGCCGGCCGCTTCCCGCCGAAAAACGCGGGCCGGCTTCCATGGCGGAAGCCGGCCCGGTTCAACCGAGGAAACAGTCTTATGCCTGGACGGACGAACGGCGGCGGCGGAACCGCTGCAGACCGAGGGCCATGCCGAAGCTGCCCGCGAGCATGGCGAGCGCGTTCGGTTCCGGCACCACTTGCAGCACGATGTCGTCGCCCTGGATCGCAATCGAAGCATCGATGCCATTGATCTTGCCCGAGAAGTTCGCGCCCAGCGATCCGGCGATCGCGCTGTTCGAGTGGAAGAGCGTGTAGGTGAACCCGCCCCCGCCCGACGGGAAGGCGCTGGTCACATCGAACGCGAAGTCATTGAACTCGAGCACTCCCGTGCCGATCTTCAACGTGCCGCTGTTGACTGCGACCTCCGCACTCGTCCGCTGCGGGGATCGAGGGCGAATAAAAGCGATGCCGTATTATCCGGGGTGACTCCAGCGGTGAGATCGAGCGAGCCCGTGCCCAGCGCGAAGCTCAAGGTGCTCTCGGCGGAGGGGGCGAGTCGGCCGCCGAGCCCGAGGATGACGTTGCCGTTGGCGCCGGTGGTGATCAAGCCGCTGCCGGAGAGCATGCCGCCGGAATTCACATTCACCCCCGCGGTGCCATTGAGCGAGCCGCTGACGATCAGCTTGCCGCCGTTGACGTTCGTCATGCCGGCGTAAGTGTTGACGTTGGCAGGGTGAGGTTGTTTGCGCCTACCTTGGTCAAGGCGACGTTATATTGGATCACGCCGGCGTAGGTGAAGTCACCGGTCGTGCCGTTGCCCACGGTCAAGGTGTTCGTATAGGGTGCGGTGTTGGTGATATACCCATTGCCGGCCGCCGCCACTCCGGTCACATTCGTGCCGGTGCTGGTCAATGCGCCCACGGTCTGGTTGTAGCCGTTGAGGTCGAATACCCCGGTGCCCGTAGTGGTCAAGGTGCCGGTCGAGGGCATCGTGTTGTCGGCGCCTGTCCGCAGCCAGCCTTGGTTCACGATCGTTCCGCCGGAGTAGCTATTGTGGCCGGAGAGAATCACCGTGTCGTTGCTCTGCTTGGTAAGGGAGCCGACGCCGTTGATATTGCCCTTGATCTCGAGGATCACGCCCGTGAGGGAATCGCTGTACGGCGTGGCGGTGGTGGGCTGGACGCCGTTGTCCAGGCCATTCACGCCACCCAGGATCGATTGGCCGAGGAAGGAGGCGCCGTCGAGCTCGAAGGTGTAGCCGGCTCCCACGGTGCGGTAGGCGGAGCCTTGTGAGGTCGTGCCCAGGACGCTGTCCGTGGCGAGGAAGCCCTCGATGGAGCCACCGTTCATCTTGACCAAGGCAGTGCCGTTCGTCTGGTCATTGGCGACCTGGAGCGTGGCACCGCCGGTGAGATCCACGGTGACGCCGCCGGTGCGGGCGCCATCGGCCGACCACCGCTCGATCGACCCGGCTTGATAATTCACCGTCTTGGTGAAGTTCGTCGTATTCAGGTCGAGCACACCATTGCGGCTCACCGTCACGTTGCCGGAGCCCAGCGCGTTGTTGTTCTCGATCTGCACGGCGCCTTCTTCGATATTCACGTTGCCGGTAAACGGCGCGTAGAGCGTGCCATCCGCCGCGGTGCTGCCGACCGTGGAATCGCCGCGAATATAAAGAACGCCAGCTCCCCATTTCGTGAGGCGGTCGCTGCCGGAGAGGCTCGCGACCGAGACACCGGAGCTTGTGCCATTTGTGACGTTGCTGCCCCAAGTGACCGTGATCTGCGCACCGCCATTGCTGTAGCCGCTCGCATCCGTGAGGGACAAGACACCCGTTTGAAGGATGTTGCGCTGGCGGCTGTTGGTGAAGGTGAACTTCAACTGGGCATCCTCCATGGTGCCGCCCGTGGACTGCACCTGCACGTCATTGATCGTCTCGGTGCGATCATTGGCGCCCGAGTCGTAATTGATGATGCCATTATCGAGCACCACGATCCGGCCGGAAGTGTAGGTCGCGTTGGCGGTATTCGCCGGATTGAGCAACAGGTTCAATTGGGCCGCGCCCGTTTGACTGCCATTCAACAGCACCAAGTTGGGATTGGCGGCCGTGCCGACGTTGCCCAGGGAGCCAAACGCGCCCAATGTCAATTGGCCTTCATTGACCACCCATCCGCTGTTGTAGCCGTTGCCCACGCCGCGGGCCGCGTCGCTTTGGTCCTTGGCAATCGTGAGGGCGCCGATACCGAACTTCGTCACGCCGGCGGCAGAAATATCTCCGCTGAGCGTGAGGGCCGATGAATCGTAAATCGGCAATTCGAACTGCCCGTTCGCCCCAGCCTTGATATTGGCCTGGATCGTGACGGCATTGGTATAAGCCAGCAAGCCGCCCACGTTGGAGCCGCTCGCCCCGGTGCCGCTGAGCGTGATGGTATCAAACTGCCCGACGCCATTGCTGATACTGTTATTAGTCATCAGGGCGTAAATGACCGGGTTATCGGCCAGCGTGCTCGCGGCGGTCAGACTCACGATATCCGTTCCGGCAGTCAGGCCGGCATTGAGGGCCGTCTGCGTGGGAGTCACGACTTGCACCAGGTTCAGCCCCCCGACGCTGGCCGCCTTGACGAAACTGTTATGGAACGAATCCACATACCAGGCGGGCATCATTCCATTGACGTTGGATGGAAGTCCGCCGGTGACCGAGAAATTGTCGGTGTTGGCCGCATTCGTGCCAAAGATATCTCCCGGCGTAAAGACCAGCGTGCCTCTGCCGATGCGGGTGATGGACGATGTCGTCAAGGTATGGGACGCCGTCGGGGTGCCCGGATTGATGATGCTGATCCGCGAGCCATTGGCGAAGCTGATCGCACCCACCGTTTCGTTCTGCACCTGGCCGCTCTGCGACTGGTCGAGCAGCGAAGATCCATTCAAGGCAATCGGGGTATTGTCGTCCCAGCGGTTGGAGTTTCCACTCGCCGTGCCGGTCCCGGCCGTGTTGCCGTCGAATTGCAGGTACGAACCTGGGTGCAGCACGATCACGTTGTTGTTAGCCGTGCCAGCCGCGTTGCGGAAGCTGCCATTGGCTGTCGCCGCCGTCAGCGTGCCGAACACATCCACCTGCCCGCTGCCGAGCGCGGTGTTCGCCCCACCCGACGAGATGGTCGCCCCCGTCCCGCGGGAGACGACGGTGCCGCCCGTTGTAGTTGTTCGTGTTATTGAAAAGGACGGTGCCGCCAGCCGAGAGTAACGAGCCGATTTGCACCTGATTGTCGCCCGTGAGCACGTTGGCGTTGGCCGCCGTGATCGTCAGGTTTTGCGCGTTGCCGCCCAAACGGTAGACGTTGACTCCCGTCAGAGGATTGACCGCGCCCACGCCCAGGGTGCCGGCGCTGTAGGTAAAGGCGCCGGTAGTGCCCAGTTGGAAGGTGCCATCGCCGATCAAACTCATATCCAACGCCGTGGAAAAAGTAGCGCCGAGCAACAGCAAGCCGCTTGAGTCACTGGTGATCAACGACTTGGGATCGAAGGCGCTATTCAACACCACACTGCCCGCAAAGCTGCCGGAGCTGTGCACCTCGATTTTCGCGTTGGCGACATTGGCCGCGGCCTGAAGCTGGATGCTGCCTCCCGGGTTGACGATGACCCTGGTAGCCTGACCGATCGTGGCTGAGGTGCTGGCGGTACTCGAGTTGCCAAACCGCACCGCCCCCTGGTTGATGACCAGCGGGCCTGTGAAGTCGCTCGTGGTATCGTTGAACCACAAGGTAGCGGTGCCAGTCTTGATCACGGCCAGGCCAGCGCCGTTATCCGTAATACCACCACTGAAGACCATATCCGCACCGAGACTAAACGTCGAACTGCCGGTCATCGTCGTCTTCCCGGCGACACCCAGACGGTAGCTGCTTCCTTGTGCGGTGGTCAACGTCTCGCCACCGATCGTCAGGCTCTTGACGAGCACGAGCTTGGCGCTCTCACCGGTGTTCGCGCCGGTGCGATCCACTGTGATCGTGGCGTTGCCATTCACCACAATGTCGTTGGTGTTGAGAGTGACCGTGGCGAAGGTCGACGTGTTGTCCACGTCTTCGCGCAGGAACAGATTACCTCCGACCAGCGTGACGGTGTTATTGTCACCGAGAGGATTAATGGTGATATTTCCGTTGGCGATACCCGAGCCGGGCGCCACCAGATTGCCGGCGACAAGGACAATGCCACCGGTGATGGTACTGGACTGCGTTGCCGCCGCCGTGGCGGCAGTGGCGTTCGATGTTCCAGCCCCGAGATAGAGGGAACTGCCGCCTTCCTTGACCAAGGTCGCCGAGCCGGTGATAGCGCCCGCCAGGAACGTGTCGGTATTGGTGACAAAGGTCACATTCCCCTGTCGGTCCGAGATCGGTGGTGCCGTTGACACGGAATGTCTGGCTGTTGGCCTGGCCGATGATCAATGTCTGGCCCTGGTCTCCGGACGAGCCGCCAAAGGTGAGGTTGCCGGTATTCGGCAGGCCGCCATTGCCGCCGAGCTGACTCTGGCCGCTGGTCGAACCGATGCGGTTGACGTTGATGGTCACCAAGGGATTGCCCGCGGCAATGTAGACGCTGTTGTTGAACGAGCCACCCGCCGCGGTGGACCCCGCGTTCAGGGTCAGCGTGGTGCCGTAGCCGTTCATGTAGATGGTGCCGCCCTTGCCGCCCGCATTGGAGGCACCCGAATTGCTCGCGGTGCGGTTATTCAGGGTCAGCGAACCGCCATTGAGTGCGATGGCGCCGCTGAAGGTCCCCTGCTCCGAATCCAGATTCAGCACGCCGGGACCATCCTTGAGGATATTGGACGCCTGGATCTGGCCGGAAGTGGTGGGATTGGTGTTGTCACCGATCGTCAGGGTGCTTCCACCGACATGGAAGACGGCCTGTGCCGTGCCGGTCGGGCCAAACACCAGACCGGGGGTAATCGTCGCGTTGTTATTGCCGGTGATGATACCGCCACTGCCAATCACGATCTTCGCGGTGCTATCGGCTGCCGTGCCCAGCGTGATATTGGTCGGCTGGCTCGTATTCCCGGTGATGTGGAGGGAGTAGGTGTTCAGCGTGACGCCGGCCGCGAGCGTGAAGGAGTTCACGGCGGTCGTGGAAGATCCGGTAAGCAGCAAGCGGCTCGCCGCTGTGGCGCTCGACGCCGTCAAGGCCACCGCCGTTCCGGCGCTGGTCACGGTCGTGGTATCGCCGGCCACGGCGAAGCCATTGGCGCCGTAGGTCAACCACGCGCCTTCGCGCTGATCCCACATCCAGGCGTCGACCATGCCGTTGGTGACGGTCGGCGCGGCGCCCGCGCCGGTGACCACGACGCGCTCGAACTGGCCCAGTTGACCTGCCGTGGTCGGTTCGATCGAGACCGTGCCATTGTCCCCCACCCCGGCGCGGTTCATGCCCTCTTGAATGGCCGCAAAGGCAAAGGTCGTCGGCTGGGTGACCGTGCCGGAAGGCGTCATCAACGAGGTGATGATCGACTCGCCGAAGATCGTCGCCTCCCCGACTTGTTCCGTCGTCGGGACGAGGCCGTTGCCTTCGAGTTTGAAGGACCGAGCTATTCAGCGCGAACGCCAGCGTGTCGGACCAGCGGCCCTCGCTGTAATTGGCCGTGGCCGGAAGGAGGTCGAAGCTATTGTCCAACACCGTCATGGAACCCGGATGGAAGGTCACCGCAATCGGCGTAGTGCCATCGGCCTGGAGGAATCGCCCCTCCCACGCCCCCGGCGATCAGCGAGGCCGTGGTGCTGGCGGCATTGTTGTTGCCGAAGACCTCGAAGCCGCTGGTGTTGAGCGCGCCGCGGAACTGGAGGGTGCTGCCGGCGTTGACGAGGGTCTGGCCGGTGTAATTTTGCGCCGTATTCAGAACGACGATGCCGGTGCCGCGCAGCACGACACCGCCACTGCCGCTGGTGATCGGGGCGCCCACGACGAGGTTGGAATCGCCGAACAATTGGTTGGCGACGCTGCCGGTATTTCCGGGAGCCAGGCCGATATAGAGCGTGGCGGTGCCGCCGCCGAGGCGATAGGTGGTCTCGTTATTCCCCATGCCATCGTAGGCGGGTCCGGCGGTCAGCGGGGGTCGCACCCACATAGGTGCCATTCAAGCCGGCGCCATTGCCCGAGGAACCGAGGAACCAGGTGCCGTCGCCGATGTGCGCCAGGTCAATGGCCTGGGTGTAGAGCGAGTTGATGGCGAGGATGCCGGAGCCGTTGTTCGCGGCCGTCACCATATTGTTGCTGAACGCGCCCGCCGGCGGTCGCCCGCGCGGAAGTTGTAAGCGGGGCCGCTCTGGTTGCTGCCGATGATGGCGTTGTCGCCGTTGCCGGCGATGCCGAGCACCGCGTAGCCGCCATTGTTGCTGCGCACATCGATGTACTGATCGGCCGTGAGGTTCGTGGCGGCGCTCAACAGCAGGCGCGAATCCTTCTGCACGGTGATATTGCCGGTGCCGAGATTGGAGGTGCTGCTCAGCGTGCGCACCCCGCCGATGAGCGAGCCGAAATAGGTGTCGTCGTTCGCCCCGAGGATGGTGCCGCCCGGAGAAGGTATTCCCGGTCGCATTGGTGTTGATGTAGAAGTCGTAGCCGACATCCAACAGATGGAAGAGGGTGCCGTTGCCGGTGATGTTGCCGTCGATGTTCACCGTCGCTCCGCCAGCGCCTTGACTGATGATGGCGTCGCGGCCCTGCATCTGGATGCCGCCGGTGAATTCGACGCCGAAGGTGTTCGCTCCCTGGACGACCAGGACGCCCCGAGCCCTGGGTGCCGCCGAAAATCAAGGTGCCGAGTTGCAGCGTCTTGCTGGCCGCACCGCTCGAGCTGAGGGCGCGGGCGTCCAGCGTGGAACTGGCGCTGCTGGTGTAGTCGCCGCTGCCCATCGTCGCGAGCGTGCCCACGAGGATGTTGTTGGACGCGAAGGCATTCACCACCTGGCCATCGGCGAGGTTGTCGCCATCGTCGCGCAGATTCAGGGTGCCGCCGTTGAGCTGGATGGTCGTGCCATTGCCCAGCGGGTTGCTGGCCGTGCCCTGGGTGCCGCGCGCTTCGAGCGTGCCCGCCAGCACGTGCCAGGCGGTGACACTGTTGGCGCCCGCGCCGGTATCGGTATTGGTCAGGATGAGGGACGCGGTGCCGATCTTGGTCACCTCGCCACCGCTGACCTTGCCGCCGAGGACGAGGCCGTTGGAGCCGTTCATGTTGAACGTCGTATTGCCGGCCAGCGTCGTCGCGCCGCGCACGAACAAGCCACTGGTGCTGGCGCCCGCGGTGCTGAAGACCGGGGCGTTGACCGTCAAGCTGCTGATCGCCTGCCAGGCCGTGGTCCCGGTGAGGGTGACCGTGCTCGTGGTATTCGGGGGCCGCGCCCGTCGCACTGCCCGTGCCGATGCTCGCATTGGCCGCGATGACGAGATTGTAGCCGTTCCCCGCGCCGAACGATTCGATGAGGAAATTGTCCTCCACTTCATTGCCGGCAGGCGTGGCGCCGATGGTGAGATTGCCGCCCGCCAGCGTGACCGTGGAATTGGTGCCCAGCCCGAGGTAGGAATTCGCCTGCAGGGTGCCGTTGGCGGTGTAGAGGCCGCTCGCGCTGGTGATATTCCCGACGCCGATGGTCGTCATCCCGGCATAAGTATCGTTGCGGCCCAGGATTTCCGTGCCCGTGCCCTGGAAGTTGACGGCCATATCGGCCCCGCCGGAGATCTGACCGTTGAACGTGACCGACTGGTTGTTGACCGCCAGCGTGAGGGCTTGCGCCGTGCCGGAGTTCGTGACGACACCGGTACCGGTCAAGCCGCCGATGGTGAGGGCGTTGCCGTTGATGTCGAAGGTGCCGCTGTCCTGGGGCGAAACCAGGATGAGGCCGCCGCTCGGCAGGCTGCTCTGGCCGGCCACCGAGACGGTGCCTTCATTGACGGTCAAGATCCGCAGGCCCGTGGTCGTCGGGGCCATCACGTTATTCGTGCCGGAGAGGAGCAGATTGCCGTTGCCGGATTTCGTGAAGTTCGTCGCGGTGAAGCTGCCGGAGACCGTCGAATGCGACGCCGCTCCGCCGCTCACATAGACGAAGGCTTCCGCCGCCGAGGTGCCGGCGCCGAAGAAGAGATTCGAGCTGATGGTGGGCGAGGCCGTGCCGGCATTGATGATCAGGCCGCCATTGTTGATGCGCAGCACCGAGGTGCTGTCGGTCGGCGCGATGTCTGCGCTGGTTCGCACCGCGTAGATGTCGATCGTGCCCGAGCCGACGGTGATCGGGCTGGCGCCGCTGAGGTCGGCCAGGCTGGTGATGGCGCTCGTGGCCAGCGAATCGACCGTCGCCGCCGTATTCGCCTGGAAGCCGGCCGAGGCATCGTACTGGACGAAGTTGTAAGCTCCCGTGGTCGGATCCTGGTCGATGATGCTCGGTGTGGCCAGCATCCCGTTCGTAACCGTCATGGCCGTGGAGGTCAGCAACTTCGATCCCACGCCGAGATCCGCCAGCGCGGACGGCTGAATGATCAGCGTGCCCTGGCCGGTGCGGTGTCAGGGCCGTGGCCGTGAGCGACGTGGTCGTCGAGCCGCGATTGAGCGAGATGTGGGAGCCGCCGCCGTAGTTGACCGTGGCGATGGTCAACGCCTGCGCGGCGCTGCCGCCCACGAGGCCGAGAGTGCCGCCGTTGATCGTCACCGGACCTGTTCCGAAAGGCGTGCCGCTGGTGGCGGTGGTGCTGACGAGGCCGCCACTGGAGCCGCTCAGCAGATTGGCCGCGTTGTCGAGAGGGACACCTCCGATGGTCAGGGAGTTGAAGACGTTCGCCATCGCGCCAGCCGTGGCGGGGTTGAACTCCAAGGTACCGGAGCCCGTCTTGGTCAGCCCGAAAGCTCCTGCGGTCACGTGGGTGACCGTCAAGTCCTGGTTCGGCATCACATCGATGCCGCTGGCGGCGGTGAAGATAAGCTGGCGCGGAGTGGTGAAGCTCGACGCGATTTGCAAGGTGCCGCCCGCCCAGGCGGACATCGGCCTGGCCGGCTTGATGCGGACCGGCTGCGGCCAGCGTCGCGGTGGAGCCCAGGGCGGCATTGGAATTGACGTTTAAGATACCGGAATTGACGGAGATGCCGGTACCGTAGCTGCCATCTGTGGTGGCCAACTGCGCCTGCGTGTTGGTGCCGGTTGAGCACCAGGGTGCCCACGCCGGTCTTCACGAAGCTGACCCCATTCGCGGCGCTGACGCTCAGGTTGCCCGAGAAGGTGGTCACCCCCTGGGTCATGGAAATATTGAACGTCCGTGAGCGGCCGGCCGTATTCTCCGAGCTCAGGTTGAGGTTGCTGGTGAACGTCAGGTTGTTGTGGCCGGCGAACTGAAGGACGGTGTTGCCGTTCCAGGAAATGGCGTTCAGCGTATTGGTGATCGTCCGGTCCGCGCCATAGGCTTCGATCGCGCCCTGATCGCCGTAGCCCGCCGGGCCAAAATTGATCGCTCCCGTGCCCAAGGCGGTATTGGAGGCGATCTGCAAGCGGCCCGCCCGCAGGGTCGTGCCACCCGTGTAGGTATTGTTTCCGCTGAGGCGAACAACGCCCAGGGAATTGGAATCGGCGTTGATGTTGGTCGTCGTATTGTTCTCGTTGCCCGTCATCAACACGCCGGCGCCGGAGATATTGCCCTCGATGTCGAGGACGCCGCCCTGGAAGTTGGCGGTGCTGGAGGCAATCTGGTCGAGACGCAGGGTGCCCGCGCTGATCGTGATGTTGCCGGTGACCACCGAGGTGCTCATGGTCTGCCCGCGAATCACGTTCTGCGGCGCATTGCCGCTGCCGCTGCCGCCCGTGACGGTGATGTCCCGGCCTTCGGTAATCTGCCCGGCAAGACAAGCACGCCGGCCTGGTTGGTGCCGCCGCTGTTCAGGAGAATGGCGGTGGTGCTGGTACCCAAGGGACCGGCCACCCCCGGCAAGACATCCGCGCCGACAAAGATGGCGCCGTCGCTGATGGTGGTGGTGCCGGTGTAGCTATTGGTCGTCTGGAAGACGATATTCTGCGCACTGCCGGTCTTGAGGATGTTCTTGTTTCCTCCGATGATTCCACCCTGGAAGCCGAGCACCCGGTGCCGGCGTCGTTGAAGGTCACCGTTGGGGCGCTGGCCCCGGAGATGTCCACGACGCCGTAAATGGAGTTCGCCGCGCCGCCATTGTTCGCAAAGGTGTCGCCGGTGACGACGAATTTGGTCGTGGCGGCCGTCGAGGCATTGAATTGCAGAATTCCGGTCGTCGCCCCGATCTCGGCCAGGTTGACCGTCGCGGAGCCCAAGGCGTACGAGTTGGCAATGTTCAGCGCGGTATTCTGATTGACCGTGACCGTCTGGCTGCTGGTCAGGTTCAGGTTCCGCGTGTTGAGCGTGATGATGCCGCTGTTGGCATCATTAATCGTTGGGGCCGCCCGGGGTGTTCACCAGGCGATGACGATGTTCGCCCCGGCGGTTGCGAAGACATTTTCAAATGCGCCGCCACCGAAGATGAGCTGGGAGGTCGTCCGCCCGCGCCGAGACGGTAGAGCGGTGTATTGGTCGCGTCGCCCACGTCCGGCAAGCCGGCGAGCAGCGTCGGGGCGAAATACGTGGCGATCGAAGAGGCGGTGGCTCCGCTGCCCGAACCGATCGAGGAACCGAGGAACATGCGGCCGTTGCCGATGGTGGACATGTCCAGGCTGTAGGTGAAGTTCGGCACGTCGAGGTTCAGAGCGCCGCCGATGCCGTTGGCATTCGCGTGGGCCTCGATCTGGCCGGGAGCCGCGGTGCCGCTGGTCAGGATGGTCGGGACGGGGCCGTTGTAACCCATGCCCAGCCCGGCGAGGCCGTTGGTGTCGCTGTTCAAGGTCACCGCATTGCCGCTGATATTCGAGGCGTCCGCCGGACGGAGCACGCCGCCCGGATTGACCGTGATCGGACCGCTGCCAAAGGGGGTGCCGGTGCGGGCCACCGACGCGAGCACGCTGGCAATGGTGTTGGTGGCCGATCCGTTGATCGTCACGCTCGAGATGTTGTCGGCGCCGCTGGTCAGGACCAGCGTGCTGCTGCCGTCCTTGAGCAACGAGCCGCCGTGCAGGTCGAGAGGCACACTGATCACCACGGTGCCACTGGCTTGGGCCGTGCCCAAACCGCCGACGCTCAGGTTCATGGAGGCGCCGCCGGCGGTCACCAGACCGTTGGTCAGGAACAGGGTTCCGGCGTCCGCATTAACACGGGCATCCGAATCCATAATCACCGCGGTGCTCCAGGTATTGGTGCCGGTTTTATTGTCCAGCGCGCCCGCATTGAGAGCTCCGCCCTGGCCGTTGATGTGCAGGAGTTCATTGGCGACGGTGAAATTCGCATCCGTCACGCCCGCTTGGGCGAAGCCGAGTTGCAATGTGCCGCCGTCGTAGACGGTGGTGCCCGTCGCCAAAGTGCCGTCGCCGACGCCCAGACCGGTGGCCGTGCCGATCGCCAGGACGCCTTCGTAGATATTGGTCGCCAGTTCGTAGGTGTTGGAGTTGCCGAGATAGAGGGTGCGTCCCCCATACTTATTGATGCCACCGTCCTGGACGATCGTCTCAATCGTCGCGTCGGAGCCGGGGAGGTTCGCCGCGAGGTTCGGGGAAGTCACCGTAATGTTGCGCATCACCCCGCCGAGATCGAGTTTGCCCGTGCCAGTGAAATTCGCGGTGGTGGTGAAACCGGACGTCGTAATGAGGACTTCCCGGCCCGAGTTGCCCGTGGCTCCGCGCGTGTTGATCAAGTTGAGATCCCCGTTCAAGACGAGCACACCATTGGCGCCGGTCGTGATCCCGCTCACAAAGCCCGCGGTGGCGGTGCTGCCGGCAATGGTCAGCGCTCCCACGGTTTCCTTGTGGCCGTTCAAGTTGAGCTGGGCGGAGATACTGCCGATGACGCCATCGATGAAGATGGGCGCATTGTCATCGATTTGCTCGTCCGCGGTTGAGCTGGACCATATCGTTGGCCGAGGTGGTCGCGAGCGCCAAAGGTCCGCCGATGAAGAGACCGCCCGAGCGATGGCGACATTCGGGGTGGTCGTATTGGCCAGGATCAGCGAGCCATTGATCACGTTCACCGGGCCGCTGGTGTTGATCGAGCTGTTGATCTGCAGGCTGCCGCCGCCCGTCTTGGTCAGCGCGCCGCTGCCGCCGCCGCCGACCGGATTGGCGAAGGTCACCGCCAGGGTGCCGTGTCGAGCGTGGCGCCGCCGCTGCCGAAGACGAGGTTATCGACCGAGAGGTCGAAGGCCGCGCCAAAGCGGAAGGTGCCGCCGTAGAAATTCAGTGTCGGCGTCCCGGCGCCACTGTGCAGGGCGGCCGCAGAGCTGGCCTGCAAGGTGCCCTGGTTCAAATTGTAGGTGCTCACCGCATTGGCGGTCCCGGTCAGAGTGAGCAGGCCCGCGCCCGTCTTCGTCACGGTGGAACTCGCCGTGGTGAGGCTGGAAGCGATGGTCACGCCATTCGTCGCTGTGTTGACGACATCGAAGATGTACTCGCTGTTCGTGCCCGTCGTGATGCCGTTATTGAAGCCGCTGACCGTGATGCTGCCGCTCGTGGCTCCCGTGAAGAGGAAGGCGCCGCTCTGCACGTTCAGGCTATCCGTCCCGGAGCCGGCCAGGGTAATCGCCGCGGTGGTGGACGTATTATCCAGCCAGAGGGCGTTCATCGAATGGGTGCCGCCGGTCAAGGTGAGATTTGCCGCGGCCGAAAGGCGGACGTTGTTGCCGACGGTGACGCCGCCGCCGGCGACCAATTGCTCGTACTCGCTAGGTGGCATTGAGCACTCGGAATCCATTGGCAAAGGTGCCGGTGCCATAGGTCACAAAGCCCAGGTTCGCGGCGGTGAGGGCCGTGCTGGTATCGCCAAACGCCCAGGGAAGGATGCTGATATTCGTCGTGCCAGCCGTGGTGCTCCCTCCACCGACCAGCGCCGGAGCGGCCCCCGTCGACCAGCAGTTCGAAGCCTTGCAGCGTGCCCGCAGTCACCGTGCCGAGGTTCGTGCCCCGGATGAGCAAGGTACTGTTATTCGTGCCGCGCGACAGGCTGGCGACGTGCAATTCGATGACGCCGCTGGTGCTCGAGGGCGCGCCGGTGATCTGATTGGCGCCGGCCCCGAGGGTCACTGCGCCGATCGTCTCCGAACGCAATCCGGCGACGTTGCTCTGGATGCGCAGACCGTCGATGGCATTGCCGAAATTCGAGAACTGGCTGTTGTTCAAGAAACCGGTGTTGCTCAAGGTCACGGGCGCTCCATCGGCCATCCGGTTGCCGCTGACCGCGGCGGAGTTGTAGTCCAGCGTGAGGGTGCCGCTGGTGACGGGAGAAGCTGGTGGCCTGGCCGAAGTTGTCCACTCCGTTGCCGGAAAGGATCAGGTTGGCACCATTGTACACGGCGACGGCACGGAGAAGGTATTGCTCGTGGTATCCAGCGTCTGGCTGCCGACACCCGTAACCGTGAAGCTGCCGCTGCCGGTGATCGCACGCTATAGACGGTGTTCACGCCGGTCACACGAAAGGCGGTGTTATGATTGCTGGTCAACGAACCCGTGCCGATGGACACCGTGCCGCCCAAGGTTCCACCGCCCGACAGCGCTCCGATGGTTTCGGTCGTGTCATTGAGATCGAGGGTGGCCCCCGCGACGTTGCGAGAACGACTTGCGAGGCATCGCCGATGGCGTTGCCGCCGGCGAGTTGCAGCGTGCCTTCCGCGATGGTCGTGTTGCCCGAGTAGGCGTTATTCCCCGAGAGAATCACCGTGCCGGCGCCCATCTTCGTGAACGCCAGGCCGGTGAACGAGACGCTCCCCGTCTGGTTTTGCGCGCTTTCGAGGCCGTTGATATTGGAGCTGATGGTCAGCGTGCCCAAGGTGTTCTGCTGGGTCACGATCAGTTCGCCCGATGCACTGGTCAGCGAGCCGCCGAGATCGTGCGATCGTGCGCCCCCGACGTTGCTCGTCTCCAGGATGCCGCCCGAGGCCACGTCGAGCCCGACATTCGCGCCGATGGTGACGTTGGACGAGGCGACCGCCGCGTTGAACTTGATCGAGTCCACCGAGCCGCCGAAATTCAGCGTATTGGTGTAACCCGTCGTGTCGGTCACATCGTCCGCGACGCGCCAGGTGGTGATGTCATCCTTCGCCGTTTGACCGTAGTAGTTGGTCGAGGCGACCAGGTTGTTGTTGACATCCTTGCTGGCAAAGAATGTCCGCCAGGCGTGGTGATGGTCGCCCAGGCGCCGAGGATGCCATTGACCAGCGGAGTGGTGCCGACGTTGATCGCGCCCGTGGTGGGCAGATTGAAATTCACAACGCCGCCTCCGTGCGAAATGACACCCGTGTTGAAAGTGAGGGACTGGCCCGCGCCATTCTGGGCGTTCACCGTGGAATTGCCGATCCCGATGGTGGTCGCCGTGGCGTGACGACGGTTGCCGCGGTAGCGTTGCCATTCAGCGTGAAGGTGCCGCCCGCCAGAACCAGAGGTCCCGCGAACTTGGCGGTATGTTGGTCGTATATCGAGGGTCAGGCCGCCGCCACCGGTCAAGGTCAGCGCGCCGGTCATCGTATTCGTGCCGGTCAGCGTCATGGTTCCGGTGCCCACCTTGGTGAGGGCCAGGGCGCCGCCGCCTTTTATCAGCGACCCGCCGAAGGTCGTGCTGGTATTGTCACTGCCCACGGTGAGAGTCGCCGCGGTGCCGGACGAATTGGTCACCAGACCGCCCGCATTGGGAGTCACGCTCGCCAGCGAACCGAAATTCGCCGCCAGGCCCGCGAGATCGAAGGCCGCGCCTACGAATCCCGCGCCACAGCCGATCACCAGGGCGGAAGACGGCTGGTTTTGAGCGACGCCCTGCTTCAAGACGCCTCCCAATACGGTGGTGGCACCGTGTAGGAATTGCCGCCCGACAGGAGCAATATGCCGTTGCCGCTCTTCGTCAAACCGCCCGCACCGCTCACTGCGCCGCCCAATGTGCCGGTGACCAACGGATTGGTGACCGTTACGGTCCGGATGCCACTGCCGAGATCGATCACTCCGTTAAGCGTCAGATTGTTCCCGGTCGTGCCGCCGCCAAAGGTGAAGTCGCCCGCGACCGTGACCGCATTGAAAATCGCGCGCGCCGTGCCATCCGCCTGGACGGTGGTTCCGCCGTCGATGGTCAACGTGCCGGTGCCCAACGGACCGGTGACCAGTTGATTCAGCACGCTCCCTGTGCTGCTATTGGCCAGGGTCAAAGCGCCGCCCTGGAGTTCCAGGCCGTTCGTAAACGTGCTCAAATTGCTGCTCAGGATCAGGTCGCCGTGTTTCTTCTTCAGGGATCGTCCCACCCGCGCTCACAAATCGGCGCGGAAATGAGGAGATCATCCATGGTAGCGCCGGAGACGTCGATCACGGGAGCCGCATTGCTCAACATCAGGCTCTTGCGAACCGGTTGCCGATGGCGATGATCGGAATGTTGCCCCAGTTATCGTTCACAACGGTGATCGCATTCGCCGCCGTGATGTCGAGCACGCCGCCGACGGTGAGAGTCAGGTTCGTGCCGGTCGTCACCGTGCCGGACACCGGTGATCTGATTGTTCACGGGATCGATCGCCGTGATGGTGGTCCCCGCGGGGACGCCCGTTCCCGTGATCGTCTGCCCGACTACCAGGCCGCTGGTATTCGGGACACGCACCACATTGGTTCCATTCGCGATGGCCGCCACGACCGTGGTCGTGTTGATGTTGACCGTCGGGTTGGCGATACCGGCGTTCACCCCGTTGCCGCCGATGTCATTGAAAGACACGGTCGTCAGCTTATTGCTACCCACGAGATTGAGCACGCTGCCGCCATTGAGGGCGACGTGGCTCGTCGGGGCGATCTGCCCGCCGATGGTCGTCATCGTCACCGTGCCGTTATTGATCGTCAGGTCACCCGGGATGACCGTGGAACCCGCCACGCCGTTGAGGTTCAGGGTGCCCGCCTGGACGAACGTGCCGCCCGCGTAGGAGTTATTCAGGCCGAAATTGAGATGTTCGTCGCCGAAGAACTCGCGTTCACGGAGATTGTGATTTTGCCCGAACCGATCGAGGTGATGACCGCGCCCACCGGAATGCCGGTGCCGCTGACACCCTGGCCGACGGACAACCCCGCAGTGCTGGTCACGGTGACCGTGCTGTTCCCGCTGACCGTCGTGGCGCTTTCGAAGAACGAGGGCGTCATGGACAAGGCAGCGCCGGTGGCGCCGGATTTGACCAATGCCTCCGCGCCGGTGATCGGCGCATGATCTGGGTCGTGCCTTGATTGATGTAGACGTACAAGTCCGTCCCGCTCGAGGTCAGTTGCGAACCCGGATCGCCGGCATTGATGATGATCGTCTGGGCGGCGTTCGTGAGGATGCCCGTAGTCATGGTCTGCGTGACCGCCGTGCCGATATTTCCCAGCGTGATCGTCTGCGCCGCACTGGGAGCCAGGCGCCAGGTATTCGCAAAGCGACTCGCGGCGATGGTGCGATTGGAGGCCGTCGTTGATATTCTGCGTGGCGGTCGTGGTCGTGGAGACATCCGTTCCTTCGAAGGCCGCGTAGCCAACCGAGCCAAGGGCGCCTACGCCCAGCAAGTCGTTGTAGCTGGCGAAGCTATTACCATCCGCAATCGCCCAGCCGCCGAGAATATTCCCCGTCATGCTCGAGGCGGCGAAGGGCGTGCCATTGACGGAGTCGAGGTAGATGCGACCGGCGCCGTTGAGGGTCGTCTGGCCCAGGGCCAGGGTTCCCGTAGCCGCCGTGAAACCACTGAAATCAACCATGGTTTCCTTGCTGGCCGAGTGGTCCAGGTTGTTGATGATCTCGGTCGTCGTCGAACCTTGATTGAGCAGCGGAACGCTAATGATCGTGTTCTGACCGCTCTGCGCGTTCACCGAACCCAAGGTGGTGATGGCATCCATCGAACCGCCGCCTTGCAGGGTGAAGGTGCCGCCCTGCATGTAATGGCCACGCCATTGGCCAGACGGCTGAAGTTGGGATCCCCCGCCGGATTGAGACCGCTCTGATCCAGAGTCAGGCCGCCGAAATTGAGAAAGATCTGCGAGGAAGCGAGCGTGCCGCTGTCTTTCAGGGTCAGCGTGTTGGTGCCGACGGTGGTGGTGCCGGTAAAGGTATTGGTTGTTGGTGAGCGTGAGGGCACTGTTGCCGTATTTGGCAAAGTTCAGTCTCCCGGCGATAGTGCCCGCAAAGGTGGTGGCTGCCTGGGTGACGCTGACCAGATTCACCGTATCGGGGCCCGTATTTTGGATCGTGCCGCCCGTGCCGGCGATCGGATCGTTATTGGATAGCGAGCCGATCACCTGGCTGTTGTTGTTCAACTCAATCGTCCCGTTATTGAGGATGACCTGCGCCACCGTGGGCAAAGTACCCGAGGGATTGACCAGCAGGGTGTTGTTGCCCCCGTTGAGCACCAACTTGCCCTGGTTGACACCGTCGCGCCCGTGTAGAACTCACGCGAATTCAGATTCAAGGTACCGAGGCCGGATTCGTCAATGCCTGGGCGCTCGTGAGGAATCCGGTCACATCCAGCACCGTGTTGGCGCCTTCCGTCCAGAAAAGATATTGCGTGGCACTGGCCACCAGGGCACCCACGTGGATGCCGCTGTTGCCCTCGAGCGCGATGATGCCGCTTTGGGTCACGGTTTCCGTCAGCAGGCCGCCACTGGGGTTGAGCCCGCCGAAGTTCGACGGCGTGCGAGAGTCACCCCGCCGCCATTTTCGAGCCGGATGCTATTCGCCGACTGATTGTTGACGAGAGCGACCGTGGAACCCAGGGAATAGTTGATGGCCGCCCCGGTGGTGCCGCTCGTCGCGAAATTGGCCGCCGTCTCCATTTCATTGGCCGCCAGCGGACGCATGTAGTTGGTGACGCCGTCCAGCGTGGAGAACGCGATGTCCGTGCTGGTCTGGGCCAAATCGCCGACCAGCGGATCCATCACGATATCCGGACGGATGGACTTGTTCTTGGCACCGTTGGTATTGTTGACGGTCCCGCTGAAATTCATCGTCGGCCAACTGTAGGCAGCCTGCCCCGCTTGCACGGTCTGCCCGGGCTGCGCATTGGCCCCGACCACAAAGAGGGTCTGACCGGTGGTAAAGCTCCACGCCGCCGAGTTGGTAAAGGTCAGCGGTTGGGCGGCATTCGGAAGCAGATTCACGATGCCCATGCCGTTGCTGACCACGAAGGTGGACGTTTCCGAGGTGGGGGCGTTCGCGTTACCGATGACATCCACTCGCCCGCCCGCCAGAACCAATTGCGGCAAAGTCGTCCCGCTGGTGTAGCCAAGCCGGTTGTTAATGTTCGTTCGTTCCCGAGTTGTCCAACACAAGAACGCCACCCGCATTCACGGTGTAATTGAGGAAGGCCCCTGTGCCGGCACCATTGTACGACACGGTGCCCTGGTTGACCGTCAGGCCTTGACCAGTCGCAGCCGCACCCAGGTCTGCCGTGTTGAGGTTCGTGGTGCCCGTCAGGTTCAGTGTCCCGGTGCCGATCTTCTGAATGAAGAGGTTGCCGGCGCCCGTCGTATTGGCCGAAGCGTCGCTATAGCGGCTGAATTGGCCGCTGAAGGTGGTGTCCGTGTTGTCGAACCCGATTTGTAAAGTGGAGTTGGTCACCCCGCTGGAATTGAAGACGGTGCCGCTGCCGGACAGCGAGCCGATCGCCGTGCTGAGCGCGTTCGTATTGAACTTGCCGTTGTCGTCCAATTGGTAATCCGAGAAGCGGCTGCCGCCGTTGGCGACAGTAACCGCCACGGTGCCCGCCAGAACTTCCGTCTCACCGGTGTAGATTTGTTGAGCGGCCATGCCGAGGACGCCATCCCCAGTCTTCAGGATGCCGCCGGAGGAATTGATGATGCCCTGGATGTTCAAGCCGGCCTGGATCGGGGCCACGTCGTCGACGTTGAACGAATAGGGATTGACCATGATGGTCTGCCGGGAAGTTCCGAAATCCACCCGTCCCGCCACCGTGGCGATGGAGCCCACATTGGTGGGGTTGGAAGTGATGGCCACGTGATTGGCGTCACCCGTAAGGAGCAGGACGCCCGGGGCGGAGAGAGTGATCGTGGTCGCCTGGAAGGGCACGGTAAAGGTTCCCGTCCCGGAGTTCACGACCGGGTTGGCCGAGCCACCGCTGTCATTGAAGACCAGGCTCGCCAGCGTGTTCGTCGCTGCCGCCGAAGTGTTCAGGCTGGCATCCAGTCGGCCCGAATCCGTATTGGTATTGCCGAGCAGGTTCAGCGTGGCGCTGCCATTCAGGGTGACAATGTTGCGGAAATCGATCTGACCCGCGGTAAATTGCTCCGTCACGGTGCCGCCATTGATGATCAGGCCGGAATTGCTCAGCGTACTATCGATCGAGCTTGGGTCCGAGTAAGGAATCACCACTCCCGGGAACGAGGCCGTCGCCGCGAGATTCAATGTTCCCCCATTCAGCACCGTGCCGCCCGTGTAGGAGTTATTCGGATCGGTCAGCACGACCGTGCCGCCCGAGGCCGAAATGATCAATCGCACGTGGGCGCCCGTAGCTTGCGATCCTTGGTTCAGAGGAGTGGCCGTATCGATCACCCGGGCATTCAGGATATAGCTGTTGGCCGTGTTATAGAAATACAACGGCGCAATGCCCGAAGCCTGCGCGCCACCGGCCGTCAATCGGCCAGAGTCCACGGCCGCGCCCAGCTTATTAGGCGTGCTGGTCTCATTGGCAATCAAACCGCCGCTGACGACATTGAGCACATCCGTGGCGGTAGCAAACCCGGTGTCGAAGGTGCCCCGCAAGCTCAGCGCGTTGACCATCAATCCCGAATCGGGAATGTTATTCGCCGCGGTGAGCCGCAGGTTCTGGGTGGGCTGGATGTTGAGAGGAATGGTCCCTTGGTTGAAATCGTAACCGGCAAAGCCCGTCTGGGTCAGCGCACCGACTCCATAGGTCGAATTGTAGGCCGCGAATTCACTCCCGCCGACGACCGCCCAGCCACCGATGATATGGGTGGTGCTCAGATTGGACAGATTCGAGACGTCCGTGATCTCAATCCGGGGATTGTTGCCAATCGAACCGAGTTGCGCCGAGCCACCGGTTCCATTGAAATTCAATACCGCGTCGATGTTGCCCTGGATGATCTGCTGCAACGTCACATCCATGGAATTCGGGCCCGTGCCCCCGCCCGAAGTCGCCAGGATCGTCGAGTAACCCTGCAACGCCGTGACCACTCCGAGCTTTTCCGAGGAAGCGGTCTGCGCCCGACCCACTAAAGTGAGGCTGCCACCCTGGAGATTGATCGCCGCATTGTTATTGATCCGATCGGGCGAGTCATACAGGCCTACGTTGTTGTCCGCCATCAAGGTGGCGTAGTTCAGATTGATCGCCGACGTCTTCGAGAGTTGCGCATTGTCACGCAGGATCGTCACGCCACCGCTGATCTGTGTGATGCCGGTGTAATCGCTGTTCGAATAGAAGCTGATGGTGTTCTGGCCGGCCCGCTCGAAGCTGAGTGCTCCGGTCAGTTTGCCGGAGAAATTGCGCGTCGTGTTGTCGTAGTTGGCGATCAGTGTGCTGTTCGTCAAGGCGTCGCCGGTGACGGTGCCTCCACTGGTGTCCGCGACCGCACCGGTCGTGAAGAGCGCCTCGACATACTGGGAATTGCCATTGAGATCGACCGTCGCCCCAGGGCTGATCTGGAGGAAACCATCATAGTAGAGCGTGTTCGTGCCACCGTTCAGCTTGAGCGTGCCGCCGTTGACAATCGTCTGGCCCACCATCGTGTTGCCGCTGTTGCCATAGATGTAATTGGCCAAAGGGCTCAAGGTGAGCGTGCCCCCGCCAGCCTTGATCAAGCTGGAGTTGCCGGTGCCGAAGCCATTGCCGCCATTCAGGTAGCTGCTGATGGTGAGATCGCCCAGCGTCCAGATGTTCAACGGCGAAGAGCTGTTGAGTTGGTTGACGACGCCGCCGCTGATGCTGGAGGAACCGGTGCGCACCAGGATGCCGCCGCTGCTGTTGGCCAGGAATACCGACTTGCCGAGCGCGATGCTCGCGTCGCCATCCATGGTAATGGAATTGACGCTGATATTGGCCGCGACGGAGAGCGGGACGGCGCTATTGAGCAGGATGTTGTCCGCCGCCGCGATCGTGTTCGCCGCCAGATACTCCGTGGTGGCGTTAAGTCCGCGCAGACTGGCCGTCGTCCCCGTCGCACCGGCGGCCGCGTCGCCGGTGGCAAAGGAGATGGTTCCGCCGTTGGCCGTATTGTCGAACAACGCCCATGGCATGATGGCCTTGCCGACCGTGCCGGTCGCTCCGGTTCCACCGTTGAAAAGGATGCCGGATCCACCGGAGTCCGAAATACTCGCCCCCGTGCCGACCACGCGGAAGATCACACTCGCCCCGGTGGCGGCGGCTGAACTCTGCGCGGGCGCCGCGTTGCTGCTTTGGCTGGTAAATTTCAGCGTCGTCGCCTGTCCGACCGAGGTGACGGTGATCACCGTGGGACCGACCGCGAAGCTCGGCGCGGCAAAGGTTTCCGTCGTAGCCACGGTTTCGTTGCCCGTCAGGTTGAAGGCGCCGCCGCGGAAGGTAATCGGGCGCGTGGTGCCGAGGCGATTGTTGACATTGCTACTGCCATTCGCCGTGCTGTTGTCGATCGTCAGCGTGCCGCCTTCATCCACCAGCACTGCACCTGTCGACGTTCCGGCTGGCCCGAGCGTGCCCGCTCCAATCAACTTCATCGTGCCGGCCGTGGTGTTGATCGTGGTCCCAGCCGCCATGCCTGGATTGGCCACGCTCACGGTCAATACGCCGGAGCCAACCATGTTGAACGTGGAGCCGGTGCTGATGCCGGTCGTCGTAATATTGATGTTACCCGCCCCGGAGAAAGACACTGAATTGCCGCCCGGAGACGCGATTCCGCCGGCGATATTCAAGGTCGCACCCGCGTCCGCTCCAAAAGTGGCGGCAGCGCCGGAGGTGTCGGTGATCAGGCCGGCATAAGTATTCACCCCGGAAACGCTCTCGATAACCCCGCCGTTGTTGATGCCCGAGCTGGTCGCCGCACCGTTGGAGAACGGATTCGATATCGTGACGCCGCCGGCCAACTGCAGAGCGGCCCCGGTCGCGCTGCCGATGGTAATCGTGCTGGTTCCGAAGGCGTTGTCATTCAACGCCCGCAGCGCACCGGAATTGATCGTGATGGCTCCCGCCCAGCCCGAATTGTTCGCGTTGATGGCCACCACACCGTCGTCATTCTTGAACAAGGCGGCGGTCGGGGCGCCCCCGTTGAACGTGAACGCGCTGTTGATCGTGAGCGTGGCACCGAAGACCGCTTCGAGGCCATTGTTCGCCTGCCCCAGATTGATGATCCGGGTGGAGGCGAGATTGACATCGGACGTGGCCCGCAGGCCAAAGAGCGTGGTCTGCGTGCCGAGCACGTCGAGGTTGACGACGTTGTTCGGATTACCCAGATCCGAGTCCTTGCCGATCGAGACCACGCCGCCCTGAATATCGATGCTGTTCCCGGCGCCGCCGAAGACATTGCCGGCGTAGGTCAAGGTCGAGCCCGTCGCCGCGGTCACACCCGTCCCGGTACTCACCGTAAAGTGCGTCGCGTCGACGATGAAAGTGATGTATTCACCCGCGGGCAAGCCTGTGCCGCTGACGGTCTGGCCGACGGTCAGGCCGGTGGTGGAACCCACCGTCACGGTGGAGCTGCCGTCCGTGGTGGTGCCAGATATGGTGGCTACCGGAGAATTCAGCACCAAGGTGCCATTGCCGCCTTTGATCAAGTTGAACGCGCCGGAGACTTCACCGGCCAGAGTGAGTCCCTGGGTCACATTCGACGCCGTCGCCGTGCTGACGTTGAATGTCTGGTCCGCCACAAGGGCCATCGCGCCATTCACCTGCAAGCCGTAGCCGCCATTCCCCGCCCCCGCCGCCACCCCGGGATTGTTGACGGAAATGGCATTCCCGTTCGTGGTCAGGGACCTCAGGACGATGGTTTTGTTGGCCGCGAGCGTGAAGTTGGGCAAATAGGTCGTGCCCAGACGGCCCACATTGATGGCCGTGGGTTGCGTCACTGTGAGGTCGTTGAAATTGATGAGCTGCGGAGCGCTTGTGCCATCGCCATCGGCAAAGAGCGAAATCGGTCCCGAACTCACGGTGATCGAACCGGTGTAAGAAGGATTGATGACCAATGTCCCCAAGCCCGACTTGACGATGTTGTTTACCCGCATGTCGATCGTGCCACCCAAGGTGGCCGTCATGGCCGGATTGACGACGGAGATATCGAGTTCCTTCACCAGGGGGGTGGCGGCGCTGATGGTCAGCGTCCCATTGAGCTGCAAGCTGTTCGCGCCTTGGAAAGTGAAGGACGATGCCGTGCTCTCGGCATTGGCGCCCTGGATGAAGTAGTTGTTGCCGACGCCGACGCCCGCGGTAACCCCGGAGAGCAGCGTCGTGCCGTTGTGAATCGTCAGCGCGCCCGTGCCGAGAGGACCACTGACCACCGTGCCACTGGCCGGGACGCTGGAGTTTCCAATGATCAGCGACCCGCTTTGCAGGTCCACGCCGCCGGCAAAGGTGCTGGCCGTGGAATTGAGCTGCAGGACACCCAAGCCTTGCTTGGCGATACCGCCATGGAGGATGGGTACCGCAATAACCAGGCCCGCTTGCAGGGGAGCCACATCGAAGCCGCCCACCAGCGTCCGATCGACCGTGATGGGGAAGGCATTGATAGGCGAGTCCGCGGTGCCGAAACTCAGGCTGCCGGTTCCACTAATCGTCGCCGCAGCGGCGAGCGTGCCCACGCTCGTCGGGGAAGCGGTAATCGCGCCGGAGAGCGTGAGGACGGTGGTGGTGGTGCTGAGGTTGACCGTCGTGGTGGCGGCCCCGGTCGTGTTCAAACTCAGGCCGGTCAGGTTGGTAATTTGGTCGGTGCCTCCCGAGAAATTGAACGTGCCGTTGTTGAGGGTCACCGTATTCCGATGATCGATGCCAGCGGTATCGAGCCCATTCCCAAACGGATCGGACTCATCGTTGCTCGTGCGATTGCCGGCAGAGGCGGTCACACTGCCATTATTGACCGTGACGTCGCCCGCCGGGAGGTAGTTCAGCACCGCCACGGCAATACCGTCAATGACCGTGCCGCCGGTATAGGTGTTGAAACCGCCGAGCGTGACCAAGCCGCTGGTGCCACCGATGACCAGCCGAATCTTGCCCGAGCCGTTGTCCACGATGGACGGATTCAAGGTGAAGTTGCCTTGCTGGCTGTAGACGTAAAGATCCGTGTCCGCACCCGTTCCCGCAGTCAGATTTCCTTGCCCGTGATCGGAGCCGAAGGTGTTTCCAAAAGCCCCGCTCTTGAGCAAGCCACCGCTGACGAGGTCGATGGTGTCGGAGGCATCGGCAAAGGTAAAATTGACATTCCCGAACAAATTCAGGGAATTCAGTTTGATCACGCTCCCGAACTGGTCGGCCAGCGAGCCGCTGGTGGTCAGGCGGACGTTGAGCGCCGACTGATCCACGGTGGGATCGATCACGGTCGCACCATAGCCGGCATAGCCCGGGGCATTGAGAGCGCCGACGCCGAGCACCTTGTCGTAACCCGCAAACTCCGCGGTATTGGTACTCGTCGTCACGATCGCCCAGGGGCCCATGAATGCCTGGTTGGTGGTATACGAGGAAATCAGCAAGCGCGGGTTGCTGCTGCCCAGGACGCCGAAAGCCTGCGCGACATTGTTCGGCGCGACAAAATTGACCATGGCATCCTTGCTTGCCTGGGTCTGGACGTCCGTGCTTCCCATCGCCCCGTGCTGTAAATCCGCCAGGGTCAGGGTCGCCGAATTGACCCCCGTGCCGCCCGGCGTCACGGTGAAGACGTTCAGGCCGGACCGGAGAGTCACCGCGCCGACGGACTCCGAGGCGTCAGTTTGCGCACGGCCCGTGAAATTCAGGCTGCCCTCATTCATCGTGATGGGCGCTGAATTATTGATCCGGTTGGTGTTGTCCATCGTCCCGTTGTTGGCGATCGACAGAATGGCATTGTCGATCTCGATGGAGGACGTGCCCGAGAGTGTCCCGGAGTCCGTGATCAACAGCGTGCCGCCGTTGACCACCGTGGCCCCGGTGTAGCTGTTCGCGCCGGTCAGCGTCTCGGTATTCGAGCCGCCTTTGTTGAAGGTCACATTATTCGTGATCTGGCCGCCAAACGAGACGCTGGTCGTGCTGGTCGTCGTCAGCTCCGCTGGCGCCGTCGAGGTCAATGTTCCCGCCGAGCCGGAGATCGCGCTGACGCTCGTGAAGTCGGCGACATACTGGGTCGATCCGTTCAAGTCGAGGGTGCCGCCATTGAGGAAGAACCTCTGATTGGCGACGAGGCTGTTGGTGCTGCCGGCGAGCAATTTCATCGTGCCGGAATTCAAGAGGGTAAGCCCCGTGTAGTACTGCGGCGCGGTCAGCGCCAGGGTGCCCCCGTCCGAGACGTTGAGGCCCACGGTGCCGGTGACCGCGCTGCCCAGCAGGAGTGTGGAACCCGCGTTGATGTGGAACTGCCCTTCCACCCCGCCGAAAGCCAGAATGGGAACATTGATCGTATTGGTGCCGCCGGTGACCAGCACGCCGCCGCTCGTCAGCGTGAGCGTGCTCCCCGGCACGCCCGTCACGGTCAAGCCATCTCCGCTGATGGCCAGCGCATTCAGGGTCCTCGACGCAAAAATCCCCGCGTTGGCGGTGATCTTCATCGTATCCGCGGCCAACGCCAAACCCATGTTGTTCGTCAAATTGTAGGTCGCAAAGGCCTGGATGCCGTTGGTGTTGGCGGTCTTGCCGTCCGAATTGTAAGTAGCGAAATCGAAGTTTCCGCCATTCATCACCACGGCCCTCGGGATCAAGCCTCCGGTCATTCCCGGGTTGGTGGTAAAGGTGATTTTATTGGTGGGCGTGCCGAGCGCGCCCGTGAAAATGACGGATGAGCCCGTGTTGAAAGTGCTGGTGGTAAAGCCCAGGGTACTCGCCTGCCCGCCCACGCTGTTGTCCACATTGATCGTGGAAAGGCCGTTGACGAACGAGAGGGCGCCCAGCGTTTCCGAGGAAGGAGCCGTGGGGTTGACCGTATAGTTGAACGTGCCGCCTTGGATCGTCATCTTGCCGCCGCCCAAGCGGTTCACAATGGCCGTGCCGGTGTCCTGCAAATTGAACGTGGCCCCATCGTTGATGAGGATGCCTTGGGCGGTCAGGCCCGTGTACGTGCCCGCACCGCTGATATTGAGCGTGCCGGCGCTGACGGTGGCTTGCGCCGTGGTGGTCCCGGCCTGGGGCTTCGTGATATTCAGCACGCCGCTGCCCACTTTATTAAAGCCCGCCAGGTGGGCAGCGCGCTGTCGATATCAATGGTCCCCGCCCCGCCCAGGGGTCAGCGAGCGAGCCGTGCCTACGTTGAAAACGCCGCCCGTAATGCGCAGCGTCGACAAGGCGTCCGCGGTGATCAAGGCATCCATCTGCAGAGCAATGGTGCCCGCGTAGGTATTGTCGCCGAGAATGCTCTCGAGCTGACCTCCGAAATTCACGCCGCCATTGAGGCCGGCCGTACCCGTGGCATTGAGATCCAGCGCGTTGCTGATGGTGACGCCTCCCGACAGTTGCAGCCCCGCTCCGATGGCATTGTTCACGACGATGCCGCCGTAATTCAGGGTATTCGCCCCGGCCGCCGCCACCTGCGAGACGGTAATGACCGTGGCCGAACTGACGGCGGTAATCACCGTGCCCGGAGTGATGCCCGTGCCCGTGACGGTCTGGCCGACCGCCAGGCCGGCGGTCGAGGTCATGGTAATGGTCGTCGTACCATTGGTGGTCGACGTCAAGGACAGCGCCGGAGCGCCGGTGCCGGCCGCCGAATTGTTGCCCAACACCACCGTGCCCGCGCTCACGAGCAACGAACCTTTCCAACCCGTGTTGGCGGCATTCAGCACCAGGGTGCCGTTGTCGGACTTGACCAGGTTGGCCGTCGCCCCAGCAGTGCCGTTAAGATCGAAGGCCGTATTCAGCGTCAGGGTCTTGCCGCCGACCACTTCGATCGCCCGGGTATTGACGGTGTTGGCGAGCTGAATCTGGCGGGTGTTGAACGTCGTATTGTCGGTCGCCCGGAAGGTCGCCGTCCCCGTCGTCGGACTGAGGATGATCTTGTTCGTGCTCGCACCCAACTGGCTGTTGTCATCGTCATTGCCGTTGCCCGCGGCCACGACGCCCTGGTTGATGATGATATTGCCCGTAAAGCTGTTCGCGGAATTCGTGAAGGCCAGCGTACCCGCGCCGGTTTTAGTGATATTCGCCGTGCCGGACAATTGGGCGCTGATGGTCAAGCCCTGCACCACATTCGAGCCCGTCGCGTTCACGACATTGAAAGTGGGGGTGCCCGCGGAGAAGACCTCGCTGCCCGTCAGTTCCAGCCCATAGCCGTTCGAGTTGGTGATGGTGATGGTCTGATTGGTGATCTGCGGCAAATTCGCGAGGCTGTACTGGATGGTCTTGTTGACCGGCGTACTGTACTGCCCGGTCAACAGACCGGTGCGATTGACCCCGAGACCGAAATCACCAAGGAACGTCGCCGGGATGGCCGGGAAGGTACTGTCGGTTTCCGGTTCGTTGGTGCCATTGCCATCCCAGAAGAGGCCCAGGCCGCCCCCGCTATTGACGGTGACCGTCCGGCCGCCCAGGACAGCCGGGATCGTTCCGTCATCCGCGAAGGCCAGGAGGCCGCTCTCGACGGTGATGGTGCCGAAGTTACTGTCTGCCGTCGTGTGCAGCAGCACCGTGCCGGTGCCCACCTTGGTAAGGTTGAACGCGCCGCTGATTTTGCTGTTCAACGCCAGGACCGCCGTGCCATCCGCACCGAAGGCCGTGTCGGACAAGATCGAAATGGGGCTGGACCAGACGCTGGTCCCAGCGGTGGCGCTCAGCGCACCGGTGCCGAGGAGGCCGCTGCCGCTCAAAGTCAACGCTTCGCCGTTGAAGACAATGTTGGTCACCCCCGCAGGCGCTTCGACCTGCAGCGAGGCGCCGTCGAATACCGTCGTGCCCGTGGCGTCAGTTCCATCGCCGACCCCGAGGCCCAGAGGATTGCTGATGCGGATCGCACCCTCGCGGATGGTGGTCACGCCGGCGTAGGTATTGGCGTTGGTCAACCGCAAGGTACGCGCCCCCAGCTTGTTGATGCCGCCATCGGTAATCACCGTCTCGATTGTGGCGTCCGCACGGCTGCCATCGGGCGTCGACTGCCCGCCGGTGTTGCCGCCGCCGCTGACCGGCCCCTGGTTGGCCAGCGTGGCCGACGAAGTCACCGTGATATTCCGTACCACCCCACCAAGATCCAGTGTGCCGTCGAAAGTCGCCACACCCATGGTTCCCGATCCGGTGATGAGGACATTTCGGGCGCTCGTGCTGCCGTCGGTACTTACGTCGCGGGCGTTGTTCAGGAAGAGATCCCCGTTGAGAATCAGGGTGCCAATCGCGCCGGTATTGAGGATGGTGCCCGACCCCGTGTTGGCCGTCATGTACAGCTTGCCAAGGGTTTCGATGTGGTTGCTCAGGTTGAGCGAAGCGATGTTACCCGTGCCATTCGAGTACAGCGTCACCGTGGCGTCGTTGTCGATCTGCTCATTGGCCAGCAAAACGACCGTCGCGTTTCCAGGGATGGCGGTCGTTCCGGCCACCGAGGAGGTATTGATCGACAGACCGCCAATGCCGATGGCGTTCGTACCATCCTGTTTGGCCAGATCCAGTTCGCCTTGGTAGACGCCAATCACCCCCGTGTTGGTATTCGGTGTCACGCCGCCCAAGCGGAGTAGCCCGAGCCCCGTCTTGGTGATCCCGCCGGTTCCGAGAGGTCCACCGTCGACAAATCCCCCGTTGAAGGTAATCAACCCACCGTTGGTATCGATGGTGTTGCCCGACAGCGGCGAAGCAAGGTTATAGGCACCGGCCAGAGTAGAGGCCCCCCCCGGGATTGAGGATGATCGTGCGGTTCGACAAATCCAAGGAACCGCCAGCAGTGAGTTGCAAACCACCGCCTTGGAAGACGATCGGACCGCTGGATCCGTCGCCGCCGATGTTGTCCGTCGAACTTATCCGGATCAATCCCTGGTTGAGGAAAATCGAGCCCGACAGCGCGAAGTTCTCCCCGCCCAGCACGAGAGTGCCCGCGCCGTCTTTCGTGAGCGAGGCGCCGTTGGTGGTCAGGGCGTCCGTGATCGTGACCCCCGGCCGCCGACGTGTTCAGGACATGGAAGATGTACTCGTTCGTCCCGATGGTGATGCCGCTCCCGAACCCGCTCACGGTGGTCGCCTGCGGCGTGGCCGAGCCGAGGAACAGGAAGGCACCGCTCTGGACATTCAAGCTGTCGAACCCCGTGGCCGCAATATTTTGGCCGGTGGTGGTCGACGTGTTTTCCACCAACAACGCGTTCATGTTGTAGGCCCCTCCGCTCAACGGCAAATCGACGCCATTGGAAGAGAAGCGGACGTTGTTGTTCATCGTGAACCCGGTGCCGGAAGCCGTCCACTGTTCGTATTCCGAAGTGGTCAAGGCGCGGAAGCCGTTGCCGAAGCCGCCCACGGTGCTGTAGGTCACGAAAGTATTGCCCAGGCCGGTGCCGGCATTGACCACCGACTGACCGATCGCCCACGGAAGAATGCTGATATTGGGCGAGCCGTTGACCGTACTGCCGCCACCGACCAGATCGGCAACGATGCTGGCGGCGTTGGCCGCGGTGATATCCCCGCGCTGGGTCGCCCAAGGGGTGTCCAGATTGGTCCCCAGCACGACCATCGTCGAGTTATTCGCCCGCGTGAGGCTGGCCACGTTCAATATCGGATTGACGTTGGCATTGGCCGTCACGGAGCGCAGCGTATTCACGCCGTATTCCAGGGTCACCGGCCCCGTCGTCGTTGTCCGCGGAACCAGGGGGAATTGTCCCAGCGCGCTATCGGTTTGCGTGTTCAGACCCACGTTGACCGAAGCGGTGTTCGGCGCGGTGTTCATCAGCGTGATCGGCGCCGTGCTGCTGATCCGGTCCACCTGCAAACTGCTGCTGTTGTCGATCAGCAAGCCGCCGCCGTTCGCAATGGTAAAGCCGGTCGCGTTGGCGAGATTCGCGGTCGTTTGGCCCGAGAGCACGGTCCCGTTGGTCAGGGACAAGATGCCGTTGTTGACGGTCACGGTGCCGGTAAAGCCGCTGTTGGCCGTGGTGCCGAGCGTGAAGATGAGGGTAGGCGCGCTGGAATTGATGACCAGGTTGCCGGAGCCGGTCAAGGCGCCACTGTAGGTCGAGGCCGCGGTCAGGTTGATCGTCAGCGTATTGGCGCCGATCGCCACGGTGCCGCCGTCGAGGCCGCCGCCGGTCAGATTCCCGATGGTCGCATTATGGCCATTGAGATCCAGCAACGTTCCCGCCTTGTTGCCGAGCACCACCGGCGAACTCACCAGGTTGTTGCCGGCATTGAAGTTCCCGATCGCCGTATCGCTGCCCAGCTTGATCGTGCCTTCGTTGATGTCCGTCCCCCCGGCATAAGTGTTGTTGCCGGAAAGGACCAGGGTTCCCTGGCCCGACTTGACGACGGCCAGCGGCAACCCGCTGTTCGCCGCCCGGATGGCCTGGCGAATGTCGGACGCGATCGTGAAATCCGTCGTGGTATTGTTTTGCGCGATGTCGAGTTCGCTGGTCCCGAAAATCAAGCTCTGGACCACCGAAGAGGTGGCCTGTCGCATTCGCCGAAAGGACGACCGTCGTGTTGTTGAGGATGCTCGCCACCGTCGCGCCGGCGGGAATGCCCGCCCCGCTCACCGGCATGCCCACGCTCAATCCCGCGGTGCTGCCCACGGTGACCGTGGAACTGCCGGAAAACGTGTTCGTCGCCAGGACGGTGGCGTTGGCCGTCAAAACGCCGCCGGCAATGCCATCCACGCCCGTCCCGACGTTCGAGGTCACCAGGATGCCGTTGCCCGCCACATTCAGCGTATAGCCGTCGGCGATGGTCACGGTGGAAGCCGCCGCCGCCCCGTTAAAGCGAATCGTGTTGACCCCGTTCCCAATGCTGTAGGTGCCGCTGTATCCGTTATCGTCGTCCGTGACGTTCTGCGCGATCGTCCAGGTCGCCGGATTATTCGCGACTGTGGAGACGCGCTCGACCAGGTTATTCGAGCCGTCCTTGGCCGCGAAAAACGTGCCGTTGTTATCCTTTATCGTCGCCCAGCCACCCAGGAAGGAGGCGCCGACATTGATCGTCCCATGAGCGCCGTTGGCCGTGTCGAAAGTCGATGGCAGGACAAAATCCACGGTGGATCCCAAGGCCCGGGTGATGAGCCCCGTGTTCAAGCTCAACGAACTGCCCGCGGCGGTGCCCCCGTCCAAAATGATGTGCGAAGAGGTGTTCACCGTGAGCGCCGTGGAAGCGAAGGTCTGCGAGGAGACGTTCGCGTCCGTGCGCGCCAGGGAAAGCGTGCCGCCGCCGAGCGTCAACGCGCCGATCGAAAAGGCCCGGTTCGTCGCTCCCGCATAATTGCCGAGCAGGAGGCCGTCGTTGACGGTGGTCGTGCCGGTGTAGGTATTATTGCCCTTGAAGGTCAGCGTGCCGGTCCCGTTTTTGACGATGCTCCCCGCCCCGGTGCCGCCGTTCTGCACGGTCCCGTTGATGGTCGTGTTGCCGGTGCCGGTGAAGGTGAAGGCGCGCGCGGTAGCGGACCCGAGCAGGTTGAAAGTGGCCCCCGAGAAAGTCAGGCTCGATCCCGTGCCGTTGACGATATTGTTAGTTACCGTGTTCGCCGCATCATCAGTGATCACCGCTCCTCCGAACTCCACGTCGTTGCTGCCTTGCACCACGAGGTTGGAGGCCGTGGTCGTGGTCCCGCTCGTGCTGCCGAAAGCCACCGCGTTGATGATCTTGTCCGTTCCCGTAAGGCTGACTCCCTCCCCGGCACCCTGAAAATAGCCGGTACCCGCCAAACGCCAACGTTCCCGTGCCGAACGGATGCAGGCTGCCCGACATGCCGAGCTGCAAAAGGCCCGCGGAAAAGGTCGTCGTGCCGGTGTAAGTGTTGAGCGCGGTCCCGTTGAGTTGCACCGAGCCCGGGCCGCCATTGTTGGTCACGGCCATGTTGATCGAGAGGCCGCCCGTCGCGGAGCCGCCGTTTTGAATCACGCCGTTGAGGATCGTCGTGCCGGTGCCCGTGAAGTTAAACGTCCGGGAGTTGGTCGATTCCTGCAAGTTGACCGGTCCATTGAAGGTCAGCGCCTTGCCCGCCGGGAGGTAGTTGTTGACCACGCTGTTGCCCCCGGTATTGCTCAGGGCGCCATTGAAGGTGATCGAGAACAAGCCACTGATGTCCATGTTCGCATTGCTCACCGTCAACGCGTTGACCAGATTCACATCCAGGCCCGCTTGCAGCGCGGCGTTGCCGTAGGTGACCAAACCCGTGCCGAAGGCGGAGGAATTGTTTGCGATCATGACACCGCCGCTGACGGTTGTCCCCCCGGTGTACGTATTGGCCCCGGAAAGCGTCCAGACGCCGCCATCGTTTTTGGCGACCGCGAGCTTGTTGACTCCATTGTCCGCCAGCACTGCGGTCACTTCATTGCGATCCGTGCTATTGCCGCGGAGATTCAGGGTCTTGGTTCCCGTCTGGGTGAACGTTAACGCCGTGATGATCAGCGGCCGCTGCCGTCGGACTCGATCGTGGAGGTTCCGCCCGACCCGGCGATTTCGATGATGCGGTTGACCGTTTCCCCCGGCCCCCATGTAGGTGAGATTCGGGCTGTTCCCGCCCGCCCCGATGACCAACCGATCCAGCACGTCCGCGCCCGAAACGGTCGGATTCGCCAACGCACCCAGCGGTCCATTGGCGCCGAAGGAATTGATGACCAGCGTACCATTGTTCACCACGACGCCGCCGGTGCCGGCCGTGCCACTGCCACCGCCGGTGAAGGTATTGTTGCCCGTGAGGATGAGGATGCCAGTTCCAGTCTTGGTGAGCGCCGCCGAGTTCGCCGCCGCTGTGCCGGAAATCTGGCCGGAGACGGTCGCATAGTCGGTGGTGCCCGTCGTGTTGTCATCGACCTGGATCGTCCGTGACCCCGTAAAACCGGTCCCCAGGTTGATGGGGTTGACGAATTCCACCTCCGACAGCGCCGTGGCCGAATTCAAAACGAGGATGCCTCCCGTGCCGGTACCGGTGCCGCCACCGATGCCACCCGAGCCCCAGTTTACCGGGGCACCGGCCCCGCCGATGTCGACGGTGAGTTTGCCCGCGGCGGCGGCGAAACCGCCGTCGCCAATGGCCGTGGCGCTGCCCCATTGCACCTGCCCTGGTCCCGTACCGATGGAGCGGGTGAACGTTCCCACCGTCTCGAGAACGCCGTTGGCGCCGGCGCTACCAGCGGTGCTGGTTCCATTGAAGAGCAGGTTGCTCGCCGTGGGCAGAGTCGTCCCGTCCACCGCGCGCAAGGCGCCACCCGTGATCGTCGTCGTCCCCGTGTAGCTGTTGCTGGCATTGCCGAGCACCCACGTGCCAATACCGGTCTTGGTCAGGGACAGTGCGCCGCCCATGGTATTATTGATCAATTGCAGATCGATCTCATTGTCGCCGGTCGAAGTGCCCGCCAGCGTCAAGGTCTTGGCGCCTGCGGTGCCAAAAGCCACCGCCGCGGTGTTGTTGAACCATAGGGTCGCATTGTCCGCCGCGCCGGTGCCGAGGGCCGCATTGCCAAAAGTGCCGGAAGAATCGATGGTGCCATTTCCCGCCAGGGTGAAAAGGCGATTGATCGCCACCGAAGGGGTGAGGGTCGTTTTATAGACGGTCGTCCCCGCGCCGGTGTACTGCAAGGTGCCGCCTCCGAAGACGAGACTGGCAGCATTGGCCGCATCGGACGCATTGATTCCGCCGCTGCCCGTGCCGATGCCGCTGGCCACACCGATATTCGCCAGGCTCGTGACCGAAAGCGTGCCGGCATTGATCGTCGTGACGCCGGAGTAGGTGTTCACTCCCGTGAGCGACTCCACCCCCCGTGCCATTCTTGGTCACATTGAGGACGCCACCCCCCATCCTGCAGCAGGCCGGAGAAAACTCCCGCCGCCGTCGTCGTCGTCCCCTGCCCGAATATTCAACGTCGCCTGCGCGCCTGTGCCACCTCCGCTGTTGGTCACGGTGCCCGCTCCGGCCAGGGCGCCAATCGTAACCACCGGGTAGGAAGGGCCGCCCGCATACAACGTGGCGGTAGCTCCGGCGGCATTGATGTCCAACGTCGCGTTCTGCCGGATCGTGGTGACATTGGCCGCCGTCGAGATGGTCCCCAGCGTGGCCGTCGTCCCGGAAAGCTGGATCGTGCCTCCATTGATGAAGGTGCTGCCGGTAAAGGTGTTCGCTCCCGTCAGGATCAAAGTGCCATCACCCGCCTTGGTGAACGCACCGGTGGTATTGCCCAGGAGTGAATTGATCGTCAGCGCATTGCCCGGTGTGTTCCCGGCCGTGGTGATCACCAATTCCTGCGCCGCCGTGCCCACCGTGAAGCTCCCCCGTGATCCGGCCGGTGCCCGCGGAGTCATCAAACAACAGGCCGCCAGGGTTGGTCGTAAAAGTCAGGTTGCCGCCCAGCGTCAACACTGTGGGTGTCGACTGGCCGACTATCTTCAAAGAGTTGACCGCGTCCGCCTGGCCGTCGTCGCGCTGGCGGCAAGCGAATAATTCACCGTCGAGGTGGTGGGGCTGGCATCGAGGGGCGTATAGCCGGTGAAGGCCGTGAGCGAAGTATTGGCGAGCGTCTGCGCGACCCAATCCACCGTGCCATCCAGGTTGGCAAAGTATGAATAGCCTTCAGGATGCCGTTGGCTCCCACCGCGGCTCCAAATTGGATGCTGGTTCCCGCCGCCGGGGCAAACTTCAAGGTCGCTCCTGTTCCGCGCGTGCCGAGCGTATTGAAGAGCAAGGTGGGGGTGCCGCCGCCGGCATTGGTCACCGCCACGGTTCCGGCGCCCGCCGTCGGCGTCAAAGCGTTGATCTTCTCGGTCACCGCGCCGGTGGCCGCCGTGCCTTGATACTCGAAGATCCCGCCCGCGTAGCCATTGCCGGTGGCCGCATCCGCCGCGAAAATCACCGACGCGGTGTCCGCGATGAGATTCGAGCCGTTGCCGGTGTTGGCCGTGGGCTGGAATTGCATGGTGCCGCCGGCCACGGTCACATTGCCGGTAAAACCGGACACTGCACCGAAAGTCAACGTGGTCCCGGACGCGATGGTCGAGCCAATGTTCCGGCTGATGGTGATACTCACGCCGGGGTTGATCGCCGTAACGACCGCCACCGGCACACCGCTGCCGCTCACGGTCTGGCCGAGCACAATGCCGGAGGTGTCGGCCATCGCGATCACGTTCGTGTTCGCGGATGCCGCCCCCGAACTCTTCGTGAATTGCGAGGTGTAGTTGGCCGCCGCCGGCGAATACATCCAGGTATCCGACCCGATCTTGGTCAGGGAGGTGGCCGTCGGTGTCGTGCCGGTCCAGTCGTTGATGACCCCCGACATTTTGTTCACCAGCGACGAGTCCGCCGTGCCGCCCAGAATGAGGGTCTTCGCTCCCGTCTGGTCCGCGGAAATGTTGCTCGTCAGCGTCAACGCCGTCGGCGCCGTACCGGTTTGATTGGCGAAGATGATGCTGCTGGCGGTGGTGCCATCCAGTTCGAACACCTTGGCCGATGTTTCGCCCGCGCCGGTGCCCACGGCGCCGAGATAACTGATCGCCCCGACTGTGGTGCCCGAACTCAGATTGATACCGCCATGGCTGCCGGCTCCCAGAAGCGCTCCGATGCCGTGGATCGCGGTCACACCGCCCTGGGCAAAATAGCTGCCAATAATGGTGCTGGCGGTGCCGCCAATGGTGAGCGTGCCAGTGCCCGTCTTGACCCATTGCGGATCCAGAGTACCCGTCGCCAGGAGATTGCCCGTCACCGTCATGTCGCCCGTGACCGCGAGGCCGACATTGCGCGCCGAACTGCCGTCGGTGTAGCTGAGGTTGCTGTCGAGGATCAGCGCCCCATTCATGGTGTCCGTGATCGTCACGTTGCCGGCGTTATTGGAGGCGCTCAACGCCACCGTGGTGGACGTGCCACCGCCGATTTGGGCGCCAAAGCCGTTGCGGCTGGTAAACACCATATTGATGTTGTTCGTGGTGCTGCCGAAGGCCTTGAAAGTGAAGAGCTCGTTGATGACCGGCGCTCCCCCGATGGCGTTGTCCAGGAAGAGCGTGGCCGTGGTGCCGTTGCCGGAAATATTAATGCTCTTGTTGGCAAACGACGCACCGTCGGCATCGCGGATATCGAGCGTGGAAGTCCCGGCAAACTGGATCGAATTGGTCGCCGTGCTCGTGCCCAGCTCGGCCACATTGTCGATGCGCAGAAGGCCGCCGGTAACCTGGACGATGCCCGCAAAATCATTGGCCGTATTGGTCAGAACCACCGTGCCATTGCCGACCTTTTCCAACGTGCCTGTCGTGCCGCTGATCTTGCTGTTGATGACGATGTTGTTATTCTGCGCGGTGTTGCCGGAGGAACTCCCGAACTGGGTGGAGATCCCGGTGCCGAGTGTAAGGGTGCCATTCAGCGTAAGCGTGCCGAAGTCGGAAACAATGCGCGTGGTGACGAAGTTACCGGACGTGATGTTTCCGTTGATGGTGTTATTGCCGACACTGGCCAGCGCTCCTTGGGAGAAGATGAATCCCTGGGGATTGCCCTGGCTGGTCTGGGCTATGGCTTGCCCGACGCCGTTGAGCAGGAGATCGCGATTGAGCGTGAAGCCGTTGACGCTGCCATTCGCCAGCATCAATTCGCCGCCGCCGTTGGTGGCATTGCCGGAGACGTAAATGGTGCCACCGCCGCCTAATGAAGCGGCGGAAGTCGCGACGAGCACGCCGCTGGTGATGCCGACCTGGCCGGTAAAGGTATTGGGACTGCCTAACACCAAGGTGCCGCGACCGCCCTTCGACAAACCAAATCGATTGCCGCCATCGCTCACCACGCCGCTCTGCACCAGGTAGCCGAAAGTCCCGAGGGTTCCGACGTTCCAATTTTGAGAAGACCCCAGTTGAATGCCCGCCGAGATCGTCGTCGGCGCCGTCTGCCCCCCTCCGCCAATCCCCGTGAGCGCCGTCAACCCCACGGGCGAGGACGAATCCGGGCCATAGCCCGAGCCGTTCAGCAGCAGAGTGGAATTGTTGCTGCTCTTCAGCGTGAACCCCGCCGCATTGAACTGCAGGCCGGTGGCATTGAGCGTGGTGTCTTGCAAATCCACCGTGCCCGGAGTCCCGGTAAACACCGCCGTCGCGCCGTTCGACCACGCCGAATCGCCTGCCGAACTGCCATCCCACCAATTCTCGGAAGACGCGTCCCACGTGCCATCTCCGCCCAATCCGCCGCCGGTGTTCGCGTTGTTCGTATCGGCTTGGTTCGCCCCGTCCCAATACAGATTGGAGGCCGATCGCACGGCGATCGTCAACACCGTGGAAAGCACGAGCCACGAGGAAAGTCGCTTGATGAACTGGGGTGAAAAACGTGGGCCTTTACGTTTCTTGAGGGTGTGTTTAGCCATGAAGCGGGTGGTTGAGGGGGAACAGGGAGCGCGGGGGGAAAGCGAGATAAGGCGAGCCTTAATTTCGGTGTTTGTGAGGCTGCGGTCAAAATAATTTTACCGTGTTTCGACGGAAAAAAATTTACCCGAACGGCAATGCAACCCGAACGACGCGATTACTCTGTGAAACACCCGGCGGGCCAACTACTTTCAACTGTCATGTTTTACACTACAAATTAGCTCCCGCCTTGGCAACGCCCCGCGCGAATCATTATCATGCGCGAATCCCCCTATTCCGGATGAAATTGCGTCTCGCTCTCGTCGTTCTCTCCTGCCTGGTCAGCGTGGCCACCGGCCTGGTCCTGTCTCGCGCCGGTTCTGCCCCGCTTTCCAGTGCAAAACACGCCCGCCCCTTGATCGGCCTTTCTCTGGACACTCTCAAGGAAGAGCGCTGGCAGCGCGACCGGGACAACTTCGTTAAAAAGGCCGCCGCACTCGGTGCCGACGTGAGGGTGCAGAGCGCGAATGGGGATGACGTCCGCCAAGTGTCCGACGTCCAGGCCCTGATCACGGAAGGGGTCGACGTGATCGTCATCGCCCCGCACAACGGCGATGCCATGGCCAAGGCGGTGCACCTCGCCCATGATGCCGGGATCCCCGTCCTGTCTTACGACCGTCTCATCCGCAACTGCGACCCTGGACCTTTACATGACCTTCGACAATTTTCACGTCGGCGAGTTGCAGGCGCAGTTCCTGGTCGAGGCGCTCGCCAGGTCCGGCCCCGGCAAAAAGCGGATCATCCGCCTTTACGGTGCCAAGACGGACAACAACGCCGTGGTCTTCAAGGCCGGCCAGGACAAGGTTTTGCAGCCCCTCATCGACCGCGGCGCGATCGAGGTCGTGCACGAGGATTGGGTCGAGGATTGGAAACCGGAAAACGCCAAGAAGGCCGCCAACGCAGGGATCAACAAGGCCGGCCACGACTTCGCCGCCGTCCTCGCCTCCAACGACGGCACCGCCGGCGGCGCCATCCAGGCTCTCCTCGAGGAAGGTCTTGCCGGCAAGGTGCTTGTAACGGGACAAGACGCCGATCTCGCGGCCTGCCAGCGCATCGTCGCCGGCACCCAGAGCATGACCATTTACAAGCCGCTCCAGAACCTCGCCGACCGCGCCGCCGAATATGCCGTGAAGCTCGCGCAACGCCGCCCCGTCATCGCCGCCGGCAGCTACGACAACGGCCAGATTCAGGTCCCGACCGTCCTGCTCGACATCATCGCCGTGACCAGGGACAACCTGCGCGAGACGGTGATCAAGGACGGGTTCCACAAGGCCGAAGAAGTGTTCCCCGACGGAAAATGAAACGGAGTGCCAAGAGCCAAGAGCCAGGAGCCAAGTGGCGTACTGCCACGTCCACTTGGCTCTCGTTACTTGGCTCCTGGCACTAATCCCCATGCTCACGGCGCGCGGCATCACCAAGACGTTTCCCGGCGTCATCGCCCTCCGGGACGTTTCCTTCGACCTGCGGCCCGGCGAGATTCACGCGCTTTGCGGCGAAAATGGCGCGGGCAAATCGACGCTCATCAAGCTCCTGAGCGGCCTCCATCCGCACGGCTCCTACGAAGGCGAGTTGCTCATCGATGCCCAGCCGGCCCATTTCCGGGACATCGCCGATGCCGGGCGCGCCGGCCTCGCCGTCATCTACCAGGAACTCGCCCTCATCGACGAAATGTCCGTCGCGGAGAATATCTTCCTCGGCGACGCTCCGCGACGCGGGCCGTTCATCGATTGGTCGAAACTGCACCACGACGCCCGCACGCTGCTCCAGCGCTTCGGCGTCTCCATCGATCCTGCGGCGCCGCTGCGCCGGCTCGGGGGTCGGCGAAAAGCAGCTCGTCGAAATCGTCAAGGCCCTCGCGAAGAACTCCCGCATCCTCATCCTCGACGAACCCACCGCCGCGCTTGCCGAGCACGAAGTCCAGAC
Source organism: Chthoniobacter sp. (assembly GCA_037200205.1). GTDB lineage: Bacteria > Verrucomicrobiota > Verrucomicrobiia > Chthoniobacterales > Chthoniobacteraceae > Chthoniobacter. The sequence goes on along the minus strand of JBBCHV010000021.1, from coordinate 127,145 downwards.
CCTCCTCGGCATCCTGCGCGACCTGCGCACGCGCGGCCTGAGCTGCATCTACATCTCGCACCGGCTCGACGAAGTCTTCGCCCTCGCCGATCGCATCACCGTCCTGCGCGATGGCGCCACCATCACCACTCTCGACACCGCGCGGACCACGAAGTCCGAAATCATCCGCCACATGGTCGGCCGCGAAATCAGCGATCTCTTCCCGCCGCAGCAATCGCCGATTGCCGATCGCCCCTTGCCCATCTTGCGGTGTGAGCGGACTCTCCGTGCTCGATCCCCACACGCGCCAGCCCCGCCTGCACGATATTTCCTTCATCGTCGCCCCCGGCGAAGTGCTCGGACTCGGCGGCCTGATGGGCGCGGGACGCACCGAACTGCTCATGCACCTTTTCGGTGCGTGGGGCCGGCGCCGCGGCGGCCGCGTGGAGTTGAACGGCCGCGCCCTGCCGCCGCTCCCGCCGCATGAAATCTTGCGGCGCGGCCTGGCGCTCGTCTCCGAGGACCGGCGCCGCTACGGCCTCGTGTTGCCCGAATCGATCGGCTTCAATCTCTCCCTCTCGTCGCTCCGCGGCCTCGTCCGGCACGGGTTGCTCGACCACGGGCGCGAGTTCCAGTGGAACGATCGCGCCTTCCGTTCGCTGCGCGTCAAGGCGCCCGGGCTCGAGGCCACCGTCGGCCAGCTTTCCGGCGGCAATCAGCAAAAAGTCGTCCTCGGGAAAGCGCTCATGACCGAGCCCGGCGTGATCTTTCTCGACGAGCCCACGCGCGGCATCGATGTGGGCGCCAGGCACGAAATCTACGAGCTCATCCGGCAGCTCACCGGGGCCGGCAAAGCCGTCGTCCTGGTTTCCAGCGAACTGCCCGAATTGATCGGCCTCAGCGACCGCATCCTCATGCTCCACGAAGGCCGGATCGGCGGCGAATTCCGTCGCGGCGAAGCCACCCAGGAGCGCCTGCTCGCCGCGGCCCTGGGCCAGCAGGCGGCTTGATGGCGGGGAGGACTCGCAGGGTAGCGTTGGCTGGATAGGCTATGTAGCGGCTTTTGTATTAAAACCTCATTTTTCCATCAAAGTTGACCCCGGACCGGAAATAGTTAACATCGGCTGTTTCGTTCAGGACTTCCTGCCGATCCGTCGGAGTGACAAGTCGCTGCCATCTTGAGGCGTTCGAGATCTTCACCTCGTCTTCGCCATCCCATGGCTCTTCCCACTTTCACGTTGCACGAAATCGCCCACGCCATCGGCGCGGAATTGCCCTGCGGCGCCGATCCCGCCATGACCCTCTCGGGCGCGACTTCGCTCGACGAGGCCTGCTCCGGCCAGATCGCTTTCTACGAGCATCCCAAGTATCTGCGCGCGCTCCGGGAAACCAAGGCCGCCGTAGTGCTCGTGCCGTCCGCTTTCGACGAAGCGCTGGCGCCGGTCGTGTTGCGGGTGACCAATCCGTCCGAAGCCTTCAACACCATTCTCGACCGGTTCGCCCCGGCACCGCCCCATCGGACCCGCGGGATTCATCCCAGCGCCATCGTGCACGACACCGCGGAGATCGATCCCACCGCCAGCATCGAACCGTGCGCCGTGGTCGAGGCCGACGTCCGCATCGGAGCGCGGACGGTGATCGACGCCCACGCCTTCATCGGCCGCGGCACGCAGATCGGCGAAGATTGCCATGTGGAACCGAATGCCGTGGTGCGCGATGGCTCCATCCTCGGATCGCGCGTGATCGTGCAGAGCAACGCCGTGATCGGCAGCGACGGTTTCGGCTATCGCTTTGCGCAAGGCAGGCATCACCGGCTCGTGCACCGCGGCTTCGTGCAACTCGACGACGACGTGGAAATCGGCGCCTGCACCACCATCGACCGGGCGCGCTTCGGGCGCACCTGGATCCAGGCGGGCACGAAGATCGATAACCTCGTGCAAATCGCGCACAACGTCACCATCGGTCCCCACTGCCTCATCATCGCCCAGACCGGCATCTCGGGCAGCGCGCGTCTCGGCAAGTACGTCACCCTCGCCGGCCAGGTCGGCGTGGTCGGCCATGTCGAGATCGGCGATCAGGTCATCGTCGCCGCCAAAGGCGGAGTAAGCAAAGATGCGCCCCCACGCCAGCAGCTCATGGGCACCTACGGCATCCCCGCGAAAGAAGCCCGCGAACTCGTCGCCCATTACCGCCGTCTCCCCAAAACTGCGGACAAGCTGAAAAGGCTGGAGCAGGAATTGGAAGAATTGAGGAAAAGTCGTGGCGCAGCTCACCGCGCCGCCACCCCGCGGCGTCCTGAGCGCCCATCTACTCTTCCTTGCGCGCCTTGATGACGCTCGCCAGGTCCTTGAAACTCCAGTCCCACGGATTGCCGTCCGGCAATTCCCCCGCCCCGCCCCGCCAGGCCACGATGACCGTCGACAAATCGTTGAGGTGCTCCACGATTTCACCGGGGCTGCGGCCTTCGGCTATCAGCGTCCGCGTCGTCTCCAGGAACCACTGCGTGCCGTGGCAGGCGCCCTTGCGAAAGTTTTCATCGCCGGTGAAGGTCAGGGGTTTTTGCGAGGGCGCCATGAGCCAAGCTGCTTCTTTTCAATGACCAGCGCAATCAGCGTTGTCGCCCCGAAGACCGATTGTTCCTGGATGGCCATGCGCGCGGCGGCCAGACGCTCCAGCACGAGGACGCGCGGCCTGCTGGAAAAGCCCGCATGCGAAACTATCGGCAAGTTCGCTACCGTCATAAACCTCTGTTCCATGAGCACCGAGCAACTCAGACAACAAGCCCAGGCCGTTATCGACGACCTGCAGACCAATCAGGTCCGTGTTGCATCTGAATTCCTCGGCCAAGAATTTGTCTATGATCTATGATGTCGTAATCGCCGGTGCCGGCCCTGTCGGTCTGTTTCTCGCCTGTGAACTGCGCCTCGCAGATCTCTCGGTGTTGGTGCTGGAGCAAGCCGAGGAGCCGCGCTCCCCTTTGAAACGGCTTCCGTTCGGCATGCGCGGCCTCTGGGCGCCCACGCTCGAAGCCTTCTACCGTCGCGGGTTGCTGAACGACATCGCGCTGCCGCAACGCGCGAAGAATGACTCGGGTAGCAGCAGTGTTTCGTCTCCCGGGCAAGGATCGCCACAGCCGCGCCGACCTGCCGGCCATTTTGCCGGCATCCTTTTCGACTCCGACAACATCGATACCTCGAAATGGCGGTATCGCCTGCCAGGTCCGGCCGCCACCAACATGGCGACCGATATGGAACACCTCGAATCTGTCCTGGCCGCTCGCGCCAGCGCGATGGGGGTCGAGATCAGGCGTGGTCTCGGCGTCCATGGCCTTGACCCATCGGACGAAGAAGTGACTGTTCGCGCCGGTGGTGAGACTTTTCGCGGACGCTGGCTCGTCGGTTGTGATGGCGGCCGCAGCACCGTGCGCAAAGCGGGCGGCTTTGAGTTCGTCGGCACCGATCCCGAGTTCACCGGCTATTCCGTTCAAGTCCAGATCGCCGATCCCGAGAAGCTCCTCCCGGGCCGCAACTACACGCCGACTGGCATGTACTCCCAGACGCAGCCCGGGGCTCTCGCGATGGTCGATTTCGACGGGGGCGCTTTCCACCGAACGCAGCCGATTACCCTTGAGCACGTGCAGGCGGTGTTGCGCCGCATCTCCGGCACCGACGTCACCTTGACAGCCCTCCAGCTTGCCACCACTTGGACGGATCGCGCCTATCAGGCGACGGCCTACCGCCGAGGGCGGATGCTGCTCGCTGGCGACGCCGCGCACATCCATTCCCCCTTGGGCGGCCAGGGACTCAACCTCGGGTTTGGCGACGCGATGAACCTGGGGTGGAAGCTTGCTGCCACCATCCGTGGCGACGCGCCGGTCGATCTGCTCGACAGCTATTCGAGCGAACGCCATCCCGTGGGAGCGCAGGTCCTGGACTGGTCGCGCGCCCAGGTCGTGCTCATGCGGCCGAGCCGGCATTCGCGCGCGCTGGAAGCCATCATCCGTGATCTCATCGACACGCGCGACGGCGCGACCTACTTCGCCGAGCGCGTGTGGGGTGTTTCTCTCCGCTACGATCTGGGTGGCAGCCATCCGCTGGTGGGCCGCAGCGCTCCTGACTTCGAGTTGGTCGACGGGACGAAGCTCGGCGATCTCCTCAGGAATGGGAGAGGGCTATTCCTCGACTTTGACGCTCGTGCACCGTTTCAGGCAATGGCCAGCCGCTGGGGTGGCCGGATCACGTATATCGCAAGTGACGCCAAGGACCGACTGGGCTTGAGCGCTGTGCTCGTGCGCCCCGATGGCTTCGTCGCCTGGGCCGGTGAGGCTGCGCCCGACCATGAGGAAGCTGCTCAGGCCGCGTCGCGATGGTTCGGCGAACCCGAAGCGCTGCGTGGATCTGCCTGAATGAATGCCAGGAGACGCGCACAGGGATAAGCGCCTCGCCGCACAAAGCTACCCCGTAGATCTTTGGCCATCATACCGCGAAATCACCGTTCTCGCGCGGCTCCCACTCAGTTTTGAGGGCTGGGCTGCGGCGCCCGGTCGTCCCCCAATGCCATGGCCACGTCCCCGTCGGCCACTTCGGGCTCCAGCGTGGCCAGGCGCGCCACATCGATCAGATCGCGACAATGTTTCGCCGCCAATTGCTCCGTAAACGGGCGCAGCTTCATCGAATTGCCTCGATACGTTTCCCCCGTCTTCTCCACGCCGCCCATCCGCATGAGACATTGCAGTTTTTTCGTAAAGGCGCAGGCGCAAAATCTCCTCCCCGCCGTGCGCGGCATTCCGGGCGCACAGATTCGCGTAGATCAAACTGAACAGGGGCTCGAACTCAAATTCCGCCTCGCTCGATACCACGTTGACCAGTTCCTCCGTCAGCACATCGGGACCCTTGCGCTGCATCGTGCGACTTTTGTTCATGCGCACCAATCGCAGTGATCCCGGCGTTGTCGAGAAATCTTAATCTCCCCGGCCAGCACCAGGCATCGCTCGCCGGACTCGTGCGGCTAAAGAATGCGCCGTTCGCCGCTGCGCTCGGCATTGAGCGTGTCGAGGACGGAGCGGATCTGCGTGAGGAGCTTTTGCTGCGTATAGGGCTTCGGAATGAACCCGCGCAGGCCGCGGGCCAGCATGCTGCGCAGGCGCTCCTGCTCGGCAAAGCCGCTGCTCAGGGACGACCGGGGGCCTTGGGATTGATCTGGAGCAGTTCGGCGAAGACGTCCGAGCCGTCCATGATCGGCATGGTGAAATCGAGAATGATGAGGGAGACCTGGTCGCGGAGCTTGCGATAGATCTCGATGGCCTGGAAGCCGTCCTTGGCGGTGACGATGCGGTAGCCTTCGTCGGTCAGAACGCGCTGGGCCAGCAGGGTGACCAGATCCTCGTCGTCGACGATCATCACGAGTTCCTTCTGGCCGGTGGGATTGAAAATGCGCACGTCAGCCGCCGGGGGCGACATCGTCGGCATCATTTTCGGCGGCGCCATCTCGGGCCGGCCCGCCGGACTGGCCTCCGCCTGGTAACCGCCCACGCGATCCACCATCATGCGGGTCACCTTGGTGGCCCGCTCCACGCGCTGCGCAGGATGGCAAAATACTTCTCCGAGTCGGGAGATTCGGCGCAGAGGGTTTCCAGCACCTGGCTGGACTCGGAGATAACCTGCAGGAGGTTATTGAGTTCGTTGGCCGTCGCCTTGACCCACTGTATTTCGTCAGAGCCAGGCATATTTCAACGCAGGTGGCGAAGTGTCATGCCCCTTCGTCGCGACATGCCCACCAGACGCAACCGAGAAAGGCAACGATGACGAGTGAAAAAGACCCTAATGTCAGCATATGTGCGCGGACGTAGTGCCGCATTGTGCCCCTTAGGGTCAACAGGATTCATGCCCGATAGTCTCAAATTTTCACCCCGAAGAACTCCACGAAAACCGTGCGGGTAGACCTCGCGCTTCATTTCCGGCAGCCAGGAAATCTGGAAATCCTCAGGGGCGATCCAGCGAAAGGCCTGAAACTCCGGATGCTTCGTGTCGACATTGATGCGCGCGTCCGGTCCGCCGTAGTCGCACAGGAAGTAGAGCTGCTCCTTGCCGTGATGGCCGCGCTTGATGCGCCCATTGCCATAGAGGTAGCGGTAGGGCCCTTTGCGCTCGAGGATGCGGATATCCTCCGCCTCCACGCCGATCTCTTCCCCCACTTCCCGGATCAAGGCCTGCTCCGGGGTCTCGCCGCCGTCGATGCCGCCTTGCGGAAATTGCCAGGCGCCCGCCACCCCGAGCCGCTCGCAGATGAGGATGCGCCCCCGCGGGTTACGCAGAATGGCCGCGACATTCGATTTATACCTGATTTCATTTTCGCTCATGTTGATTCGCAAATATGCCCCCGCCGCCGCCATCGCGCTCGTGCTTTGGGCGCTCTGGTTGCTCTGGCTTTGGCAGCCCGAACGGCAGGTACGCCTGCATACGACCCATTTTTTGAAAAAAGTCGAGCGGCGGAACTGGGCAGCCGCCCGGGATTCGATGGCCGACGATTTCGCCGACCGCTGGGGACACGACAAAAACTCCGCGTTGGAAGATGCGAAGCAGGTCTTCGCGCAGTTCCTTTTTCTCACGATTGAAAACCGCACGGACCATTGTGAGGTCCACGGGACGGAGGCGACGACGCGGACGAAGGTCAAAATCAGCGGCCAGGGCGGTGCGGTGACGCAGATCGTCATGGAACGCGTGAACAGCCTGCAGGAGCCCTTCACCTTCACCTGGCGCAAAGCCGGCTCAGCACCGTGGAACTGGCAGCTCACGCACATTGACCAGCCGGAGTTGAATATCGATGCGGGCTCGTTCTAAAAAGAGCCAAGAGCCAAGTAACGAGAGCCAAGTGCTCGGGTGCAACGCGCCACTGGCTCTTGGCTCCTGGCTCCTGGCACTTCCCCGCAACCCTTCGCCGTGCGCACGGTTCGATACTGGAAGTTTTTCGCAAGGCAGTCCACATTGGCCCCACCATGAAATTCCTCCCGATCATTTTCCTGTGCCTCACGGCTCCCCTGCTGTACGCCCAAAAGGGCGGACAGGTCCAACCCCAGCCGCCCGCCGCTACGCCCCCGCCCACGAACATCCCGATGTGGCGTTGCAACCTGCCCGGCGGCTCGTACTCCGTGGCCCTGCGCGCGATCGTCTCGGTGAGCAGCCACGAATATCTGGTCGATGGCCTGGCCCGCGTGACGGAAGTGAATATCGATACCATCGGCAATGCCCTGGCCCGGTTTTACTACATCGAGCCGGCCGTTCCCAATTCGCCCATCGGCCTCGGGCAGGCGACGATCGACAAAGCGCAGCAACTCCTCCAGGACGGTGCCGCGCGCACCGGACAGGACGTGTGGCAGAAGGTGGTGAAAAACTATCCGACGACCACGCACGCCCACACCATCGAGTATCGCGTGGCCGACAAGGACACGCTGACGAAGCTCTACACCAGTGCCGAAAGCTCCCTGCGGTTGAATCGCAACGCCGTCTTCGACGGCACGAACACGACGCAGACGGACCCGACGGTCACGCCCGCGGTGCCGAGCAACTGACGGCGATCATTGCACCCATTTCGCGCCGGGTGTGGAGATGATCGGTAGTTCATCGTCCATGTATTGCGTCTTCCCGCTGGCCCCGATCATGGTGACGCCGGTGTCCTTGTGGAAGACCTGGCTCATGCTCTCGCCGGTGTGGCAGCTCCAGCTCTTCACGAAGGCATCCCGGGAGAAAATGCCGCGCTGGAGCTTGGCGAGGTCGTCCTGGTGCAGCCACACCTTGGAGGCGCTGTCGATGTTGTTCGAGTAGTCGAACATCCAGCAGGCCTTGTTGCTGTGGCCGAAGTATTCGAAGTCCGCGATCTTCACTTTGTCGCGGGGTTGGCCATTGTTCAGGTAGTTGATGACCTCCGATGGCTTGTCGAAGAAGACGAGCTTCACCTTGAAGGCGTCGCGCACGCTTTGGATGAGGGTGATGTAATCCTTGCTGTCCTGCTTGCCACGAGCCAAGTAGGCCGGGCGATAAACCAGCCAGGTGATCTGCGCGTCGGGCGTCTGCTGACGGATTTGCTCGATCCGCAGGCGCGAGGCCCGTACGAAATTCATCCACCAGTTGTCGTGCGGCGCGGCCTTCCACTTTTCCCAGATCCACAGCGACACGCCACCGGTGAGGATGATGAACTCCCCGCTGGCCGCCGTGGGCTGCGGGTCGGCCGCGCGTACAGGCGCGGCGCAAAAGAGGAGGCAGGCGGCAAGAATCAGGCAGATGGAACGCATGGCCGGGAAAAAAGCCCAGCTTTTGCCTAATGACAAACGGAAATCGCGATTGCACCGCAGAAGCCACCGGTCGCATGGTAGCCGGCCATGAGCGCTCCTTCTCTCGGTTTTCTCCAGGTCAAAGTCATCGCGTTCTCCGTCACCGACCTGGACCGGGCCAACTATTTCTACCAGGAAATACTAGGCTTGGCCCCGGCCTTCGAGGGGACCGAGGCGGTCGGCTGGCTGCTCGGCGAGACAATCCTCATGCTCAAGCCGGAATGGTACGCGCCGCCCACGGACGCCCCCAACCCTCGCGTGACCATCGCCACGGAAAACGCCCACCGCACCGAGGCGCTGCTCCGCACGCGCGGCGTCGTCATCTCCGATCCTGTGGAAACGTACGATGACTTTAACATCGGCAGCTTCCTCGACAGCGAGGGCAACAAGCTGTGGTTCTTGCTCGCCGTCGTAGCGGCGGAAACAGCCCGCGAATCCCGTAAGGCGGTCGAAGAGAGGGGTCCACGAAAAGCACGAAAAGGCACGAAAGGCCGGAAGGCTTTTCGTCTATTTCGTCTCTTTCGTGGTTCCCCTCTGCCGGGGACCGAAGCGCGTAGCGCGAGCGCCCCCCAAAAACCGGTAGGGAAGCCGCGCCGCCGGGTTCCCACGCATGTGGTGTGGGGACGTGGGGGGTGGTGGGACGGTCCATCTGCTTTGCGAGTCAGGCCGGCCACCGCCGCCGCTTTTTCCGCCTACCCAAAAGCGGGAACCCGCGGCGCGGCTTCCCTACCGGGTTGGCTTTTCGGCGCTCGCGCTAAGTGGGGGCGGAATCCCTCCGTCACCCCAGAACGGGTTGGCACCTCAGGTTTTTTATTTCGCCGCTTCCGCCGCCAGCTCCTTGCACCGCTGGAGGTCGAGCTTGCCCGTGCCCAGCACGGGCATGGCGTCGATGCGCTTGACGATCTTGGGAATCCACAGGTTCGGCAGCCCGGCTTCGGAAAGCTTCTTGCGCAGGTCCGTGCTGTTGATTTCCCGGGTCGTCAGCAGCACCAGCGCCTCGCCCTTGGCCTCATCGGGAATCGCCGTGATCGCGCACGTGCGCTCCCCTTCCCCGGCCAGGCCGAAGGCCTCCACGATCCGCGACTCGACCGTTTCGTGCGGCACCATTTCGCCGCCGATCTTGGAGAAGCGCGACAGGCGACCCTCGATGAAGCAAAAGCCATCCTCGTCGAAACGCGCCAGGTCGCCGGTCTTGAACCAGCCCTCCTTCAACACCTCCGCCGAACGCTTCGGATCCTCCAGGTAACCTTCGAAGATATTCGCGCCCTTCAGCCACAGCATGCCGGTGGCGTGCAGCGAGAGCGGGGCATCGGTCTCAGGATCGCAAATGCGCGCGGCGATGCCCGGCGCCAGCTTGCCGATGGAGCCGTCGCGGTTCGAGGGCTGCGGCGCATCGCTCGGATGCGACAGGTGCACATCGGGCAGATTGAAGGCAACGACCGGTGAGGTTTCCGTGAGCCCGTAGCCCTGCAAGACCTTCATCTTGAATTGCTCCTCGAAGCTCTTCTGCAAATCCGCCGGCAGCTTCTCCGCGCCGGTGACGAGCAGCTTGAGCGAGGCCAGTTGCGGTGGTTCGGCCTTGCGCATGTAACCACGCAGGAAGGTGGGCGTCGTCACCACCAGCGAGACTTTGTAGCGCTCGATGAGCGCGGCGAGCTTCCCGATCTCCAGCGGGTTCGGATAGGTGACGACCCTCACCGGTTCCAGCATGGGAAACAGCACGGTGACCGTGGCGCCGAAGCTGTGGAAAAATGGCAGGGAACCCAGCACGCTTTCGCCACGCTCGAATTCGAGCATGAGCGCGAATTGGGCGACGTTGCCGAGGAGGTTGCGATGGGTGAGGGCGACGCCTTTGGGCGTGCCGCTCGAACCGCTGGTGAAGAGCAGAAACGCTTCGCGACGATCTCCGACGCGCGGAAGGCAAAGCGCGCGGGCGAGCAACCCCGCAGGCACCAGGAGGACCGCGGCGCGCCAGAGGGCGATACCACGCTTCATCGGCGGCAGCACGTCGTCGAGCATCACCGTGTGCTCCGGCCACGGGAAGTCGGGAAGCCGCTTGGAAACGGCGTTGGCCGTGATGCAATGCTGGATCTCCGCGATGGCCATGGAGGCCTCGATCGAGGGCCGGCCCGCGGTGAAGTTGAGATTCACCGGCACTTTGTCCGCCAGCAGCACCGCGAGATTCACCACCAGCCCCGCCTTGCCCGGGGGGAGCACGATGGCCACGCGATGCCGCGGGCACTCGCGCCGAATGTAGCGGCTGAGCGTGATCGCCACCGCCAGCAGCGAGCCGCGGGTGAGCTTCGAATGATCGAACCCATCAATCACCGCCACGTCGAACTGATGTTTCTTCAACCCGCGCAAACAAGCCTCGCCCAGATGCCCGCGCAAGAAGGGCCGATGCTGATAGCAGAATTCCCCCAGCTCGAGAAACCGTGAGCGCACGGTCGCGATATCCGCTTCTTCCGCCGAGAGCGGCGCGCCAAAAGCCACGGTGACCGGATACGGATACTGCCGCGGCCACTTGAAAAAAAACTTCCCGCCCTTGAAGGAAAAGATCGAGCCCCAGAGCTGGTCGAGCCACACCGGCACGACGAGCGCATTCGCCTGGCGGGCGATGAGTTCGTAGCCCCGCTTGAGGCGCAGCAGCATTCCGCTGCGGGAGAGTTCGCCTTCCGGAAAGATGCAGACGATCTCACCCGCCTGGATCGCTTCCACCGCCAGCTTCACCGCATCCTTGGCCTTGCGCGGCGAGATGGGCAGCGCGCCGACCGCGCGGAAGATCGGGTTCAGCCAGCGCAGGTTGTAAATATCGGCGAAGACCACGAAGCGAATGGGCCGCGGGCAGGCCAGTTGCAGCACCACGGCATCGACCCACGTCAGGTGATTCGGCAAAAGCAGAAAGCCACCCTGGGGCAATTGTTCCAGGCCATGCGCCCCCACACGATAGATGAGCGAGGCGAGAAATTGACCGACGCCACGGACGAAGCGTTCGGCAGACGAGGGTTGGCGGGCGGAATCCACGGCGCGGGAGTATTGAGAATACGCTTCCCTTGGAAAGACGAAACGCATGGGATGCCCGCGTTTCCGGGCATGCAGGACCAAACACCATCCACCCATCGTCAGGCCACCAGTGCTCTCGTGCTCCTGCTGGCGATCAATCTGTTCAACTACATCGATCGCTACATCCTGGCTGCGATCGAGCCGCTGATTTCCGATCAATTCTTCGGCGCCAAGGACAGCACGGCCATGGCCAAGACGGGCGCGCTGGCGACGGCATTCCTGGTCAGCTACATGATCCTCGCGCCGCTCTTCGGCTGGCTGGCCGATCGGTTTTCGCGCTGGCAGATCATCGCCTTCGGCGTGGCGCTGTGGAGCCTGGCCAGCGGCTGGTCCGGCATGGCGGCGACGTTTACCACGCTGCTCATCACCCGCATCTTCGTCGGCGTAGGGGAAGCTGCCTACGGACCCGCGGCGCCGACCATCATTTCGGATCTTTATCCCGTGGAGAAGCGGGGACGGATGCTCTCTTACTTCTACGTTGCCATTCCGGTAGGCAGCGCCATCGGCTACGCTTTCGGCGGCGCCGTCGGGCAACACTGGGGCTGGCGCTGGCCATTCTACCTCGTCACATTTCCCGGTCTCGTCCTCGCGGCCTTGTGCCTGTTCATGCGCGACCCGCGCGGCGTGCGCGCCCGCACCGAGGCCACCCGTCGGAAGCCAAAGATCACCCTCGCCGACGTCACCGCCCTCTTCCGCATCCGCTCCTATGCGCTGAACACCGCGGCCATGGCGGCGATGACTTTCGCCATGGGCGGCATGTCCTTTTGGGTGCCCCGTTATTTGTACACCTATCGCGCGGCGGACTTCGGCGGACATCCCGATCTCGGCAAAATCAACTTCACCTTCGGCGCGATCACCGCCAGCGCCGGCCTGCTCGCCACCATCCTGGGCGGCTGGACGGGCGACCGCGTGCGCCGGCGCTACCCGAGCGCCTACTTCCTCGTCTCCGCCACCAGCATCTTCATCGCCTTTCCCGCCACCATCCTCATGTTGCGCACGCCCTTTCCCGGCGCCTGGGTGCTGGTATTCTGCGCCATCTTTTTCCTCTTCTTCAATACCGGTCCGGCCAATGCCGCCCTGGCCAACGTGACCCCGCCGGGCATCCGCGCCACCGCCTTCGCACTGAACATCTTCGCCATCCACATCTTCGGCGACGCCATCTCGCCGCCGCTCATCGGCTGGATCGCCGGTAAGACCAACATGAACACCGCCTTCCTCGTCGTCTCCGGGATGATGGCCGTGGCCAGCGTCTTCTGGATGTTCGGCGCGCGCTACCTCGGCCGCGACACCGCCGCCATCACCGCCGGCGAAGCGGCCTGAGCCGGAAAGATTTGGTCCACGAAATACACGAAAAGGCACGAAAAGAACTGTCGGCCTCGGCCGCGCGCAGAGGTAAAGAACCACGAAATAAGCAAAATAAGCGAAACGCCGCGGAATCCCTTTCGCCTATTCGCCTCTTTCGTGGTTCTCGCCTTTTCTCGGATTCTTTTCGTGCCTTTTCGTGTATTTCGTGGACCACCCTCTCCGCCTTTCGCCTTTCGCCCCCCGTCTTTCCCTCCTACTCTCGCTCCCATGTCCGAAACGTTGACCCCGATGATGCAGCAGTACCAGAGCATCCGGCGGTCGCTGCCCGCGGATACGCTCCTGCTTTTCCGGCTCGGGGATTTTTATGAGATGTTTTTCGAGGACGCCAAGGAAGCCTCCGGCATCCTCAACGTCGCGCTCACCAAGCGCAACCTCACGCCCATGTGCGGCATCCCGCATCACGCGGCGGAAAATTACATCCGCCGGCTGATCAAAGCCGGGCGGCGGGTGGCCATCTGCGACCAGGTCGGCGAGCCGCAGAAAGGGCAGATCGTGCAGCGGGAAGTCACGCACATCGTCAGCCCCGGCACGATCTCCGACCTGCACATGCTGGATGCGAAGCGGAACAACTTCCTCGCCGCCATTTACGCGGGCGCCAAGGGCGGTTACGGCTTCGCGTTCGTCGACCTCACCACCGGCGATTTCCGCCTCACCGAGCTGGCCGACGAAAAGGAACTGGCCGACGAACTGGCCCGCGTGCAACCCGCCGAAGTCCTGGTCAGCGAGGAGCACGCGCCGCAATTCCGCGACGTGCGCGGCCTCGTCGCCCGCGACGGCTACACCTTCCTGCTCGAGCAGGCCTACTTCACTCTGCGCGATCATTTCAAGGTGCAGTCCCTCGACGGTTTCGGCTGCGAAAACCTGCCGTCGGCCATCGGCGCCGCGGGCGCGATCCTGCACTACCTCAAGACCGAGCTGCGCCGCTCGCTGGGCCACATCACCCGGCTCATCTGCTACCGCAATTCGCAGTTCATGATCCTCGACGCCGCCACCCAGGCGAACCTCGAGCTCGTGGAGGCCCGCGGCGGCGGACGCGACACTTCCCTGCTCGGCGCACTCGACCGCACCGTCACCCCGATGGGCGCGCGAAAACTGCGCGACTGGATTCTGCACCCGCTCTGCGAATTGACCCCGCTGCGGCAGCGCCAGCAGATGATCGCCGACCTGCTCGCCGAGCCCTTCCTGCTCGGCAATCTGCGCGAGACGCTCAAGTCGATCCGCGACATGGAGCGCACCGTGGGCCGCCTCACGCAAACCGGCGGCAACGCGCGCGACCTGCAAGTCCTGCGCACCTCGCTCGAGCAAATCCCGCAGTTGCAAAACGACCTGGACGCTCTTGGAGGGACGCGCTCCGTCGCGTCCCCAATTTCCCTCGAAGCAGTGAGCCGCCCGGAAGTGCCTCCCTCCGGCCTCATCCCGCAAATCCGCGCCGATCTGCATCCCCTCCCCCACATCGTCGAGCTGCTCACCCGGGCCATCGTCGACGAACCGCCCGCGCTCACTCGCGAGGGCGGCATGTTTCGCGACGGCTATTTCGCCGCGCTCGACGAGCTGCGCCACGCCGGACGCGAAGGCAAGGACTGGATCGCGCAACTCCAGCAGCGCGCCATCGAGGAAACGGGCATCAAGTCGCTCAAGGTCCGCTACACCTCGGTCTTCGGCTATTTCATCGAGGTCACGAAATCGAACCTGCACCTCGTCCCGCCGAGCTGGCATCGCAAGCAGACCGTGGCCACCGGCGAACGCTTCATCACCCCCGAACTCAAGGAGGTCGAAGGCAAAATCCTCGGCGCCGATGAGCGGGCGAAGGCGCTCGAACAGGAACTCTTCCTGCAGGTGCGCGACGAAGTCCTGCGCGAGCTGAACTCCTTGCAAGCCACCGCCGCCGCCGTGGCCACGCTCGATGTGCTCGGCGCTTTCTCCGAGACCGCGCGCCTCTTCGGCTATTGCCGCCCGGTGCTCAGCGAAGATCTGCCCATCAATATCACCGACGGCCGGCACCCCGTGCTCGACCAATCGCTGGTCGAGGAAAAGTTCGTCCCCAACGACGTGTTGCTCGATGGCGAGAAGAACCGGCTGCTCATTCTCACCGGGCCGAACATGGCCGGCAAATCGACCTACATCCGGCAGGTCGCGCTGCTCACGCTCATGGCGCAGATCGGCTCCTGGGTGCCCGCGAAGGAAGCGGAGATCGGCCTCGCCGACCGCATCTTCACCCGGGTCGGCGCGAACGACGACATCTCGCGCGGCCAGTCGACCTTCATGGTCGAGATGAACGAGACCGCCAACATCACCAACAACGCCACCGCCCGCTCGCTGGTCATTCTCGACGAAATCGGCCGCGGCACCTCGACCTTCGACGGGCTGAGCATCGCCTGGAGCGTGGCCGAATATCTCCACGACGAAGTCAAAGCCCGCACCCTTTTCGCCACGCACTACCACGAGCTCACCGAACTGGAACTCACCCGCGCCGGCGTGCGCAACTACAACATCGCCGTGCGCGAGTGGAACGACCAGATCATCTTCCTGCGCAAGATCGTCAAAGGCGGCGCGGACAAAAGCTACGGCATCCAGGTCGCGCGCCTTGCCGGCCTGCCCGCCGGGATCATCGCCCGCGCCAAGGAAATCCTCAGCAACCTCGAGCAGCACGAACTCAACGCCGACGGCAAACCCACCCTCGCCGAAGCGCCGCCCCCTCCCAAGCACGGCAAACCGCGCAACAAGAAGAAAGCCGAGCAAGCCATGGCGGAAATGAAGCCGCAGATGACACTGTTTTAAGTAACTTCCGGGATAGCGAACCTTTCTCCTCGCGGGGTCATTGGGAGCGAAGTCGCAAGCCAGGCGGAGCGAGACGCCTGCGGGACTGTGGGGAAATCGTCGAATGTCGCGATCTTCTCCAGATCGACCCACCCTAAACTACACGATCACATCCGCGGCAGGGGCACTGCACACGCTACATATGCGATCAAGCATGCGGCATCGTGGCTGTGACAAATCACAGTCCGAGTCCGCCGCAGGCCGAACCAAAAAAACCAATCGCAATGATCAACAAGACCAAATTCCTCGCCGTTGCCATCCTCAGCGCCGGCATCCTTAGCCTCAGCCAGAATGCCTTCGCCGGCAACACCGCGGAGCAGGTTGTCACCTACGAGGTCCAAGCCATCAACGAACTGTCCGTCAGCGCCGGTACG
Organism: Chthoniobacter sp.; assembly: GCA_037200205.1. Lineage (GTDB taxonomy): Bacteria > Verrucomicrobiota > Verrucomicrobiia > Chthoniobacterales > Chthoniobacteraceae > Chthoniobacter. The sequence goes on along the minus strand of JBBCHV010000021.1, from coordinate 111,221 downwards.
GCCACGCTCACGGTGAATTCGGCCACTGCCGGTTCCGCACCCAACGTCGCTACCGACACGACCACGAGCTATGCGATCACCACCAACGAGACCAATCGGAAGATCACGGGCGCGCTTAGCGCGAACATGCCCACCGGGGTGGTCCTGTCGGCCACCCTCGCGGCCCCGACCGGCGCAACGAGCGGCGGCAAGCTGGCGCTTTCCACGACGGCGGCGGATCTCGTGACCGGCGTCGCCACGCTCAATGAATCGGGCAAGGGGATCAGCTACGAACTGTCGGCCACGTCGGCCGCGGGCGTGGTGCCTTCCGCGACCAAAACGGTCACGCTGACCATCACCGCCGGCTAAGCGCCGCGCAACCCATCATCCGGAATCAGATGGGAGGTGGCGGTTGACCGCCACCTCCTTTTTCGCAAAGCAGCCTATGAAATCCTCTTTGCACAAAATCCTCCCCTGGCTCGCTCTCGCCGGTCTGGCGCAAGGCGCAGATCTCACTTCGAGCGGAGATTGGATCCAAACTATCACCGCCGCGCACCTCTCCTCCGGAGCCGGCAGCGATTTGCAGGCGCAGTTTGAAAGCGTCTCCGGCGTCACCACGCTGACTGTCGCCAACGCCTCCGGCGCCTGGAGTTTGCGGGCCCGCCGCAGCGGCGGCCAGGGACACCCCGATGTCACGGTGTATGTGAAGCGCACCTCCGGCGGCGGAGGCAGCGGCAGCATTTCCGGCGGTACCGCTTACATGGAACTGACCACTTCCGACGCGGAAATTTTCAGCGGCAGCGAGGCCCGCAGCGGTATCTCGCTCCAATTCAAACTGACCGGACTCTCCCGGAAAGTCTCTCCGGCCACCTATCTCTCCTCGATCATTTTCACCGTCCAGTAACATGAAACATTTTCTTCTCTTCATCCTCTCCGCGTGCGTGCTGGCCGGCTCCTCCCAAGCCGGGGTGGTTGTCATCGGCAATCTCGCCCGCACGACCACCATCAAAGCAGGCGACAACTTCGAAGGGGTCATCTTTCTCAAGAATACCGGCCCGCAACCCGCCGAGGCCCGCATCTCGCAAACCGACTACCTTTGCCATGCCGATGGCAGCAATGAATACGGCGAGGCCGGCAAAGGGCCGCGCTCGAATGCGGGCTGGATTGTCGTCAGCCCCACGCGCTTGAAGATCGCCCCCGGCGAAACTCTGCCGGTCCGTTACAAAGGCCGGGCACCGGCCGACCCGGGGCTCCACGGCACATTCTGGAGCATGATCATGATCGAGCCCAATTCCGCCCCGGCCATCACGCCGGAGGGGAAGGTGGACCAGATCGCGGTCGGCCTCCAGACGTCGATTCGCTTTGCCATCCAGATCGTCACCGAGGTGGGGCAGGGCGGGACGCGCAGCTTGCAAGTGCAGGAAAAGCGCATCGTGCAGAGCGCCGGAAAACGCGCCTTGCAACTCGACATCGCCAACGACGGCGAGCGGCTGCTCGTGCCGCTGATGACCGTGGAACTCTTCGACCGCCACGGCGCGTCGGTCGGACGCTTTGACGCGGGCCGCGCGCGCATTTATCCCACATGCTCCGTGCGCGCCAAGATCGATCTTACCGATGTGCCCGCGGGCAAATACGCAGCCATGGTGCTCCTGGATAGCGGCGACGCACAGGTGATGGGGGCACAGTATGACCTCGAGATCGCCCCATGAGGCAGCGCGAACCTTCCTCATCTGGCTGGTTTCAGGCGCCACCGCACTCGCCCAACAGTCAAGCATCGAGGTGCGTTCGCCATCCACCAAGCTGCTCGACGCCGCGCCGGGGCACATCGTCACCGCCAGCGTGGTGGTGGCCAATCGCGGCGCCGACGACGAATTCGTCGAGCGCCTCACGCTCCCGCCGGGTTGTCAAAAGGTCGCACCGCCGGATCTGCCGTTTCGGCTGGAGGCCGGCGGGCAGATCGTTCGCGTGCTGGCCGTGCTCGTGCCGGCGAACATGCCCGCGGGCCGTTACGATCTGCATTACGCCGCGCAGAGCCGGCGCGATCCGTCGTCCAGCGGCAGCCTCGATCTGGCCATCCAGGTCACCCCCGTGGACGATCTCGAACTCGTCGTCGAACCGCAGGCGAATCTGGTGCTCGCCGGCGATCTCTATCCCGTGAAGCTGCACGTCACCAATCGCGGCAACAGCCGCCTTGCGGTGCAACTCATCCATCGCAGTTCGCTCGGATTCCTCGTGAGCGTGGACGCCGGCGCGTTCGCGCTCGCGGCGGGCGCCACCCGCGAGATCGCCTGCACCGTCCAGACCGACAAGGCGTTTGCGCAACACACCCACCATGCCGTGACCTTCGACGTGACCGCCACCTCGACCTCGGGCAAAATACTCACCGCCAGCCAGGCCTCCGTCGTGGAAATCATCCCGCTCGTGAGCCACCGGATCGATCCGTTCCACGAGTTCCCAATCCAGCTCCGGCTGATCGGCATCGCCGAGACCGGCCACGACGCGCAATTCCAGGCGGAAATCTCCGGAGCCGGCTCACTCGACGAGGCTGGCCACCATCGCATCGATTTCGTCTTTCGCGGCCCGGACGTGCAAAACGCCAGTCTCTTCGGCGAGCGCGACGAATACGGCGCGAGCTACCATGGCGACCATTGGGATGTGGATCTCGGCGACCGCGTCTATGCGCTCTCGCCGCTGACCGAGAAACACAGCCTGGGCCGCGGCGCGGGCGTGACGTGGCATGACGACGGCACAACCGCGGGCGTGTTCACCATGAGCACCCGCTATCGACAGGAAAATACCGAGGAAATCGGCGCATTTGTCCGGCGGGACATCACGCCCCAATTCAGCCTCCAGGGCAATTTCCTGCGCAAAACGGGTGGCGATCAGCTTTCCGCACAGGCGCTGCCGCAAGACATCGTCAGCCTCGAGTCACACTACCACGTCGGGAAGCTCTTCGATCTGGATCTCGAGTCGGGCGTCAGCCACAGCGACGAAGGCGTCACCGACTACGCATGGCGTGCGGAAGCGCACGGAGAGCTGCCGGGCAAAGTCAGCTACGCGATCGAGCACGTCCATGCCGGCCAGAATTTCAACGGCTACTACGGTCCCGCCGACACGACCTACGCCTCGGTCACCAAGGCGATCACCCCGAAATTTCACGTCCACGCTTCGCTCAGCGATTACGCCGGCAATCCCGCTTTCAACGACGTGCTCAGCACGGTGGTCAACCGCGAGAATTTATGGAACGCCGGCCTCGACTACGCGCTCACGAAAGAAACCGGGCTGTCCCTGGAATGGCAGCACGTCAAACGCGTCGACATCCTCCTGCCCTCCGCCTACGATTTCACCGCGGATTCCCTGCGCCTCGGCGCCAGCCACAATTTCGGCAAGCTTCAGATGCAGAGCTTTCTCGATCTCGGCACGCTGGAGAATTCACTCACTCGCGCCAGCGGCCCCTTCCAGCGTTACAGCGCCACGCTCAACTGGACCCCCACCACGCGCCAGACGTATTCCGTCTTCGCCAGCTACGGGCCGAGCGCCTTCACCGGCGCAACCGATCAGTCGCTCGGCGCCGGGGTCTCCGCCCGCTGGCAGATCCGCGACAACTGCACCGCCAATGTCAGCTACGCGCGCAATCAATACAATGGACTCATCGGTACCAACCAGGATCAAGCGCTCGCCTCGATTTGCTACCAGCGGGAAGACAAAAGCTCCATTTCCCTCGTCGGCCGCTGGTCGCGGACCGCCACGAAAGACGCGACGACGGACATCGCCAACGAAGCGGCCATCCTGGTCACCTATTCCATTCCGCTCAACCTGTCCGTGAGCCGCAAGCGCAGCATCGGCGGGTTGCAAGGGCGCCTCTACGATGTCACGAAAGGCCGGGAAGCCGGGCTGCCCCGGGTCGTACTGCAGGTCGGTGAACAGTTCGCGGTCACCAACGGCGAGGGAATCTTCGAATTTCCCTCCCTCAAGCCCGGTGCGTGCGAGCTAAAGGTCGTCCTGGATTCGCTCGGCGCACGCATGACGATGGCGACGCCGCTGCCGCTGAAAATCAAAATCCGTCCGGCCGAGACCAGCAGTGTCGAGCTCGCTGCCACCCCGGCGTGTTCGGTCTCCCTGCGGGTGATGCGGTATGAATTTGCCGACGGCAATGCCCTGACCGCTTCCAGTGCCCTCCGCGAAGCCGGAGGCCAGGAAGCCGTCGCCGTCGAAATCACCAACGGCCGCGACGTATGGCGGGCGCAGACCGATCGCACCGGTTACGCCTCCTTCGATCGTCTGCCGGGCGGGCCATGGACCTTGCGCGTCGCCAGCAGCGACCTCCCGGCCCTCCATACGATCGAAAATCCCGAGCGCACGCTGCTGCTCCAGCCCGGGGAAACCCAGCAGGTTGCTCTGCGCATCCTGCCCCAGCATCGCACCCTGCGCCTCCTGGATCATGGCACCATCCGCTAAATGTCGCGAAGTCCCCGCGTCCCCCGGATTTTATTCCCGAGCCAGACCTGACGAAAGGAGATGACGAGCTTCACGATTTAAAGCAGCTCCTCGCGGTCCACCTCACCCCGCAACCCGGACGGCAGAGCGTTCACCCGGCCGATGATGATCACCGAGTCGCCGGTCTTCAGCGTCTCCTCGAGAAAGCCCGACCGCAGCACGCTCCCATCCGCCCGCTGCAAGGCAATGACCAGCAAATGACCTTCCGACATGTTCTGCAGCTCGAGGATCGTCTTGCCGACGAGATGCGTGTGTTTGTGCAGCCGCAGTTCGTCGATCTCCACGCCGAGATGCTTGAGATCCTGGCTGATCATGCCGCGGTTGTCGCCGAGGAAATTCATCGTCGCCGGGCGGGTGATGGAATGGGCAATGCGCGTGCCGCCGATGCTCGCGGGCAGCACCACCTCGTCTGCTCCGGCCTGTTTGAGCTTCTTTTCCGTGCTCGGCTGTTCGCCGCGGGCGATGATCCGCAGGTGCCGGTTCAGGTTGCGCGCCGTGAGGGTGATGTAGACATTCAGGGTATCCTCCGGCAGCACCGTGGCCAGCACCAGGGCCCGCTCCACGTGCGCCCGCTGGAGGGTTTCCTCCTCGGTCGCGCTCCCCTTCACGATGAGGTAGCCGCTTTCCTGGGCCAGGGCGAGGCGGCTGTCGTTGAGATCCACGATCACGAAGGGAAACTGCGCGGCGGCCAGTTCGTGGGCGAGGATCTGGCCGATGCGCCCGTAGCCGCAGATGATGGCGTGCTGGGAAATGCCGTCCACCTGCTTGCTTTTTTTGAGTTCTCCAATGGCTTTCATAATTTCTCCTTCGGTAATGAAGCGGATGACTTCGCCGATGACGAAGACGACGCCGCTCGTGCCGCCCATGATGACGAACATGGTAAAAATCTTGCCCGTATTGTCCAGGGGACGCACCTCGCCGAAACCCACCCCAAACATGGTGATAACGACCATGTAAATCGAGTCGATGAAGTTCCAGCCGTAGAGGAGGTAACCGGCGACGGAGATGACCAGCACCGCCCCGAGATAGAGCAGACTGTTGCGGAGCTTGCTGAAGAGCCCGCCCTTTTCCTGTTTCAGTTCGGGCATTTCCGATCGATGCGCATCGGGAGCGAAGCCGTAGGTGAAACCCCGCCCAGTGGCGAGCAGAATCGGACTAAAGGGGAGTCATCCCCGCCCCGCCCGCCGCAGCAGCCATTCACTCACGGCGATGGCCGCGAAGGCGATGGCGATGGAAATCGTCAGCAAGGTATAGGCGCTCCCGTCGTCGCCCATCTGGATGGCATGATAGATCGCGGTCGGCAACGTCACGGTGCGGCCGGGGATCATGCCGGCCACGAGGATCGTCGCGCCAAATTCCCCGAGGGCGCGGGCGAAGGCCAGCACCGTGCCGGCGATGAGCCCGTGCGCGGCCAGGGGCAGCGTGATGAGCGCGAAGACCCGCGGCGGGCGCGCGCCGAGGTCGCGCGCCGCATCCTCCAGGTCGCGGTCCACCCCTTCGAAGGCAATCCGGGCGCTGCGCACCAGGAGCGGAAAACTCATCACCGCCATGGCCAGCACCACCGCCCGCCAGGTGAAGACCACCTCGAACCCCGCATGCTCCAGCCATCCGCCGAACGGTCCGCGCCGCCCGAAGAGCCGCAGCAACAGCAGCCCAGTGGCCACCGGCGGCATGATCAGCGGCAGCGCCACGCACGTTTCGATGAGCGCCTTGCCCGGCCAGGTGCGCCGCGCCAGCAGCCAGGCCAGGACTACTCCTGGCGGCAAAATGAGCAGCGTGCTCACCCCGGCCGCGCCGAGGGTAAAGAGCACGATCTGCGCGGTTTCGCCGTTCATACGGCGCAGCAAACGCCTTCAGGGCGCGGGCCGGAAGCCGAATTTCTCGAAGACCCGCCGCGCTGGCTCGCCGGCCAGGTAGTCGAGAAATTTCTGCGCCGCTGCCGGCTGCTTCGCCCCGGTCAGCACCGCGCCGGGATAAACGATCGGCGCGCCCCTGCGCCTCGGGCACCTCGTAGGCGACGCGGACTTTGTGCGAAATGGCCGCATCGGTCTTGTAGACGATCCCCGCGTCGGCGTTGCCCGCTTCCACCGCCGCCAGCGCCGCCCGCACATTGTCGCACGGCAGCACGCGCGCCCGGAGCTTTTCCCACAGGCCCACCCGGGTCAGGAATTCACGCGCATAGATCCCCGCGGGCACCGTCTGCGGCTCGCCCAAGGCAAGACGCTTGATCGCCTCGCCCGCCAGCGCCATCGGCGCGTCGATTTTCAAGGCGCTATCCACCGCGACAACGACCACGAGACTGTTCCGCAACAATGGCCGACGGGTACTCACCACGACCAGATTCTTGCCGGCGAGCGCATTCATCTTCGCTTCATCGGCGGACACGAAAACATCCGCCGGCGCCCCTTCCTCGATCTGCCGGGCCAGCGTGCTCGACGCCCCCAGATTGAGCACCACATGATCCCCCGTCGCCGCCTCGTACGCGCCGTCGATCTCCTTGAGCGCATCGGTGAGGCTGGCGGCGGCCGAGACATTGATATCCACCGCACGCAGCGGGGCGAGAGCGGCGGCCAGGAGCGCACTGCACAAAAGGAGGACGATTCATGGAAAATGTCATAGCCCCGCCTGCGCCGATGAAAAAGGTGAAACAAGCAACGTCCCTCGCATGTCATTCTGAGCGAAGTGTAACGGAGTCGAAGAACCCCGTCGCTCTACCATCGACGTCGCTGGTTGTTCGACGGGGTTTGCCCCACAGTCCCATAGGCGTCTCGCAGACTCGGCTTTCGACTTCGCTCAGGATGACACCGCGAGGGAGCTGCACTTAATTCACAGCCTCTGAAATGAGCCGCCTCGCCCTCCCTCAGTCAGTGCGCACGGGAGGCCCCACAATTTTTCCTCGCTCCAGGCGCCCGCTGCGCCTAGTTTGCCCGCCCTTTTTCCTCATGACGACCGCCGCCCAGACACTCCGCATCGGCCTCCCCTCCGGCTCCCTCCAGGAGCCGACTTTCGCCCTTTTCGCCAAGGCCGGATTCAACATCTCCGGCGCAAGCCGCTCCTACAAACCCAGCGTGGACGACCCGGAACTCGTCATCCGTCTGCTGCGAGCGCAGGAAATCTCCCGCTACGTGGAGCATGGCTTTCTCGATTGCGGTCTCACGGGGAAGGATTGGATCGCGAACAACAACTCTGACGTGGCCGTGCTCGCGGAGATGATCTTTTCCAAGGTGAGCAACAAGCCCACGCGCTGGGTGATCGCCGTGCCGGAGGATTCGGCGATCCAGACGGTGAAAGATTTGCAGGGCAAGGTCATCGCCACCGAGGCGGTGGCGCTCACCGAGCGCTATCTCGCCGGGCATGGCGTGAAGGCGAAGGTGGAATTTTCCTGGGGAGCGACCGAGGTGAAAGTGCCAGACTTGGTGGACGCCATCGTCGACGTCACCGAGACGGGTTCTTCACTGCGCGCCAACAAGTTGCGCATCCTGGAGACGATCATGGAGTCGGTCCCGCAGGTCATCGCCAATCACGATGCACTGAAGGATGCGTGGAAAAAGACGAAGATCGACACGCTGGTCATGCTGCTGCAGGGCGCCTACGCGGCCCGCGACAAGGTGGGCCTCAAGATGAACCTGCCGGAGAATAAGCTCGTCGAGCTGCTCAAGACACTCCCCGCCCTGCGCAATCCCACCGTCGCGCACCTCGCCGGCAGCGAATGGGTCGCAGTGGAAACGATCATCGACGAGCGCGTGGTGCGGGAGATCATCCCCCAGCTCAAAGCCCTCGGAGCCGAAGGCATCATCGAGTACCCCCCTCAACAAAGTCGTCTACTGAATAGTTGAGAGTAGATGGTTGATAGTTGATAGCCGCCTTCTCCGGTGCGGGTATCGCTGGCGAACTTCACCTTTTTCTTTGCACCGTTCTTCCACTCACCCGTCGTTGATTCACCAGCGACGGCTATCAACTCTCCACTCTCAACCATCCACTTTTTGCTGCTCCTGAGCAAAATATCGGTTGCGCCGACCGGGGAAGCATGATTTCCTCGCCACCCCTCAACGAAATCAACACCACATGGGTTCACTCAAAAAGCGGCGGAAAGCCAAAATCGCAAAGCACAAACGCAAAAAGCGGATGAAAGAAAACCGCCATAAGAAGCGTTTGCGCTACAAGAGCTAGCCGCTAGATTGCGCGGCAATGAAATCGCTCCGATCCAGATGGGCCAGCCAGGGATATCGAGCTTTTTTCACCGCACATCTCGCGCTGCTCCTCGCTCTCCCGCTTTACGCTGATCGGCTGGCAAGCCGGCGGCGGCGCGCAAGAACACTCCGAAAACCGCTCCGGCGGCTCCTGGCACCCCCGCGCCCCGCTGCCGGGCGCGATCCCCCACGACTTTGCCGATGCCTTTCCCTCTCCACCGCACGCGGTCCCTCCCGACCTGCTGCTGAAGAAAGAGGACGAGCGCAAGGCGGATGCCCTGGCCGAGTTTTCGCAGGGCCTGGTCGCGGAGGATAATGCGGAGCAGGAGAAGATGATCGAGGCCTACAAAAAGGCGCTCACGCTCGATCCTACCTACGCCGAGCTGGCGGTGAAGCTGGCTTACGAACTCTCGCGCCGCAACGATCCCTCCAGCGGCGTCCAGATTCTCAAGGACACGATCAAGGCCGCGCCGAAGGAGGCCGTGCCCTATATTTACCTCTCGCAGATTTACGCGAAGGACCTCAACAAGCCCGATCTGGGCCTGAAATACGCCGAGCAGGCGCTCGCCCTCGCCCCGGATAATTTCGCCGCGTATCTCGCCGTCTACGAAATCTACATGGCGACCGGGCAGTCGAAAAAGGCGGAGCAATTGCTCGACCGCGCCGCAAAATCCGAGCATGGCGACGCCAAATACTGGGCGCAACTGGGCGATCTCTGCACCCGGCTCTACCTGAAAAGAGGACGGTTCCAGCGAACCGGCGCAGTTGCAGAAGATGAACGTCATCTACCGCAAGGCGGCGGACTTGGGAAAAGAAGACGCGACCATTCTGATCAAGGTAGGCGACTATTTCGTGCTGTCGAAGCAGGTGAAGGACGCCATTCCCTACTATCGCAATGTCCTCGACCTGGAGCCCGGCCCGAACGATGCGCCGCTCAATAATGTCCGCGACAAGCTCGCCCGCTGCTACCTCGTGACCGGCGAACGCGACCTGGCCATCAAATATCTCGAGGACATTATCAAGGACAGCCCGCTGCGCTTCGAGACCTACGAGTTGCTCGGCGAGCTTTACGAGGCCAAGGACGACCTCGATAAGGCGCTGACCAATTACGAGCACAGCCTGCTCCTCGATGCCAGCGAGCCGCGCAATCACCTGCGCCTCGCCGAACTGCTGATGCGCGCCAAGCGCTTCGACCGTGCGGTCGAGATCATGCAGGCGGCGCGCAAGAAGTTTCCGGACGTGCCGTCGATCACCCTGAGCCTCGCGCTCGCCCTGAGCCAGGCGAAGCGTCATCCCGAGGCGATGGCCGCCTTTTCCGACGCCCAGGCCGAAGCCGAGGTCAGCCGCGAGGAGATGCTCAATGCGCAGTTTTACCTCCTCTACGGCGAGGCCGCCGAACAGGCCGGGCTCTACGAGAAGGCCGCGGACCTGATCAAGCAGAGCCTCGAGATGGATCCCAATTCTGCCGAGGCGTGCAACTACCTCGGCTACATGTGGATCGACCGCGGCGAGCACCTCGATGAAGCCGGCGATCTTATCAAAAAAGCGATCTCGATCGAGCCCGAAAAGGGGGAATACCTCGACAGTCTCGGCTGGTTTTATTTCAAGAAAGGCGATGCCGATCGCGCGCTGACCGAGTTACTCCGCGCACAGGAAAGCATCATCCGCGAGACGAAGAAGGACGACGCCACCGTGCTCGAACACATCGGCGACACCTACGCCAAGCTCGGCAAGATGGTGGAAGCGCTGAACTACTGGCAGAAGTCGCTCGCGCTCGAGGAAAACAAGAAGGTCGCGGAAAAGATCGAAAACGCGAAACAGAAGGTCACGTCCGGTTCGCCGCCACTGCCGGCGCCCCCGAAGCCGTAGGGCTGTATCGTAAGTGCAGCCCCCCGCATTGTCATTCTGAGCGGAGTGTAACGGAGTCGAAGAACCCCGTCGCACAACCAGCGATGTCGATGGTAGAACGACGGGGTCCTTCGACTTCGCTCAGGATGACATGCGAGGAGAGAGTCGCAATTATTTCACAGTCTCTCGGGCTCCGCATGCCTAACAGTCGTATGCCAGTCAGGCTTGTAGCATGCGCTGAGATCAATGCTGAGCGCGAAAGAGACGCCAGCATTCCAGGAATCCGGTGGCGAAATCCTGTGGTCGGGCAGTGGTCCAACGGTCGATCTGTTCAAGAGTGAAGAAGCCTCCGCCATCGAGTTCGGCGGGGTTGAGCCGGAAGGGACCATCGTGATGGGCGCGGTAGAGGCGGACGTGCTCCCAACCGGTCGCCGGGCTGGGCGGCAGCGCGCCGATCTCCTCGACGGTGGCGCTGACGCCGAGTTCTTCCTCGACCTCCCGGGGAGCGGTGCCGGCGTAGGTATCGCCCGAGTTGACGTGCCCGGCGGCGCTGGAATCCCAACGCAGTGGATGGGGGGGGGGGGGGGGGGGGGGGGGGGGGGGGGGGGGGGGGGTGGGGGGGGGGGGGGGGGGGGGGGGGGAGGGGGGGGGGGGTGGGGGGGGGGGGGGGGGGGGGGGGGGGGGGGGGGGGGGGGGGGGGGGGGGGGGGGGGGGGGGGGGGGGGGGGGGGGGGGGGGGGGGGGGGGTGGGGGGGGGGGGGGGGGGGGGGGGGGGGGTGGGGGGGGGGGGGGGGGGTGGGGGGGGGGGGGGGGGGGGGGGGGGGGGGGGGGGGGGGGGTGGGGGGGGGGGGGGGGGGGGGGGGGGGGGGGGGGGGGGGGGTGGGGGGGGGGGGGGGGGGGGGGGGGGGGGGGGGGGGGGGGGGGGGGGGGGGGGGGGGGGGGGGGGGGGGGGGGGGGGGGGGGGGGGGGGGGGGGGGGGGGGGGGGGAGGGGGTGGGGGGGGGGGGGGGGGGGGGGGGGGGGGGGGGGGGGGGGGGGGGGGGGGGGGGGGGGGGGGGGTGGGGGGGGGGGGGGGGGGGGGTGGGGGGGGGGGGGGGGGGGGGGGGGGGGGGGGGGGGGGGGGGGGGGGGGGGGGGGGGGGGGGGGGGGGGGAGGGGGGGGGGGGGGGGGGGGGGGGGGGGGGGGGGGGGGGGGGGGGGGGGGGGGGGGGGGGGGGGGGGGGGGGGGGGGGGGGGGGGGGGGGGTGGGGGGGGGTGGAGGGGGGGGGGGGGGGGGGGGGGGGGGGGGGGGGGGGGGGGGGGGGGGGGGGGGGGGGGGGTGGGGGGGGGGGGGGGGGTGGGGGGGGGGGGGGGGGGGGGGGTGGGGGGGGGGGGGGGGGGGGGGGGGGGGGGGGGGGGGGGGGGGGGGTGGGGGGGGGGGGGGGGTGGGGGGGGGGGGGGGGGGGGGAGGGGGGGGGGGGGGGGGGGTGGGGGGGGGGGGGGGGGGGGGGGGGGGGGGGGGGGGGGGGGGGGGGGAGGGGGGGGGGGGGGGGGGGGGGGGGGGGGGGGGGGGGGGGGGGGGGGGGGGGGGGTGGGGGGGGTGGGGGGGGGGGGGGGGGGGGGGGGGGGGGGGGGGGGGGGGGGGGGGGGGGGGGGGGGGGGGGGGGGGGGGGGGGGGGGGGGGGGGGGGGGAGGGGTGGGGGGGGGGGGGTGGGGGGGGGGGGGGGGGGGGGGGGGGGGGGGGGGGGGGGGGGGGGGGGGGGGGGGGGGGGGGGGGGGGGGGGGGGGGGGGGGGGGGGGGGGGGGGGGGGGGGGGGGGGGGGTGGGGGGGGGGGGGGGGGGGGGGGGGGGTGGGGGGGGGGGGGGGGGGGGGGGTGGGGGGGGGGGGGGGGGGGGGGGGGGGGGGGGGGTGGGGGGGGGGGGGGGGGGGGGGGGGGGGGGTGGGGGGGGGGGGGGGGGGGGGGGGGGGGGGGGGGGGGGGGGGGGGGGGGGGGGGGGGGGGGGGGGGGGGGGGGGGGTGGGGGGGGGGGTGGGGGTGGGGGGGGGGGGGGGGGGGGGGGGGGGGGGGGGGGGGGGGGGGGGGGGGGGGGGGGGGGGGGGGGGGGGGGGGGGGGGGGGGGGGGGGGGGGGTGGGGGGGGGGGGGGGGGGGGGTGGGGGGGGGGGGGGGGGGGGGGGGGGGGGGGGGGGGGGGGGGGGGGGGGGGGGGGGGGGGGGGTGGGGGGGGGGGGGGGGGGGGGGGGGGGGGGGTGGGGGATGCGGCTGTCGTGCAACTTCGCCATGGCGGCCTTGGTCTGCACTTCGTTGCCCATGACGCTGATGTAGACGTGGGCGTGCTTGAGGTCCGGCGTGATATCCACCTGCTGGACGGTGACCAGCGCAGCCTCGAAGGACACCTCGCGGCGGAGGAGATCGCCGAGCTCGCGCTTGAGCAGTTCGTTGACGCGTTCGAGACGGTGCTTCATGAGGGAGTGGATAGTTGAGGGTCGATAGTTGAGAGCCGCCGGTGGTGAAGCCGAGCGACAGGCGCCATTGGCGCGTCTCTCAACTCTCAACACTCCACTCTCAACCGTTCCATCACAGCTTTTGTGGAAGCTTTTCGAGGGTGTAGCACTCGATGATATCGCCGACTTCGTAATCGTTGAAATCGCCGAGCTTGATGCCGCACTCGAGGCCGCTGCGGACTTCCTTCACGTCGTCCTGGAAGCGGCGCAGCGTGGCGAAACCGCCATCGTAAATCGGGGTGCGGCCGCGCAGCACCCGGGCGCGGGCGGTGCGCGAGAGGCGTCCATCGGTGACCGCGCAACCGGCGACCAATCCCTTGGACAACTCGAATACCTTGCGAACTTCGGCATGGCCGATGACCGCTTCGCGCGTCTCGGGATCGAGCATGCCGGCCATCGCTTCCTTCACCTGGTCGATGAGTTCGTAGATGATCGAGAAGAGCTTGATCTGGACGTTCTCGCGCTTGGCCACTTGCGCCGCGGTGCTCTCCACCTTGACGTTGAAACCGATGACGATGGCGTTCGACGCCGAGGCCAGCAGGATGTCGGATTCACTGATCGGTCCGACCGCGCTGTGCACGATCTCGAGGTCGATTTTCTTGCTCTGGATCTGCCCGAGCGAAGTGACCAGCGCTTCCAGCGAACCCTGCACATCGCCCTTGATGACGGTGTAGAGCTTCTTCTTCTGCTCGTCGGCGAGGCTGGCGAAGAGATTCTCCAGCGTGGCGCGCTGCGGCGTGGCGAGCTTGTGCATGCGCTCGTCGGCCTGGCGCTCGGCGCTGAGTGCCTTGGCGGCGCGTTCGCTCTCCATCACGGTAAACTCGTCGCCGGCATTCGGCAGACCCGAGAAGCCAAGGATCTTCACCGGGGTGGAAGGCGGCGCGCTTTTCAGCGGCTTGCCCGCGTCGTCGATGAGCGACTTCACCTTGCCGTCGAAATTGCCGCAGATGAACGGATCGCCGACCTTGAGGGTGCCCATGCGAACGATGACCGTGGCGGTCGGGCCGCGCCCTTGTTCGATCTGCGCTTCGATGACGGTGCCCCGCGGCGTCTGCTGGTTGCTGGCCTTGATCTCGAGCATTTCCGCCTCGAGCAAAATACGATCGAGCAATTCGCTGACTCCCTGGCCCTTGAGCGCGGCCACCGGGCATACGCCCACGTCGCCACCCCCAATCTTCGGGGACGAGACCTTTTTCCTGAAGCTGGCCTTTGACCTTGTCGAGGTTCGCTCCGGGAGCGTCCATCTTGGTGACCGCGACCATGATCTTCACCTTCGCCGCCTTGGCGTGGTTCAGGGCCTCGATCGTCTGCGGCATGATGCCGTCATCCGCCGCTACGACGAGGACGACGATGTCCGTGACATTCGCCCCGCGCGCCCGCATGGCCGTGAAGGCCGCGTGACCGGGGGTGTCGAGGAAAGTGATGCGGTGGCCATTGTGCACCACGCTGTAGGCGCCAATGTGCTGGGTGATGCCGCCGGCTTCGCCCGCCGCGACGCGCGTCTTGCGAATCGCATCCATGAGCGTGGTCTTGCCGTGGTCGACGTGGCCCATGAAGGTCACGATCGGCGCACGCGCGGTCAGTTCGTCCGGCTTCGGCTTCGGCAACTCCTTCGGCGGAGCCTTGACGACTTCGACTTTGTGGACACCGCCGCCTTCCTTGCGCTTCTCGCGCTCGAAGGTGAGCCCGTGCTTCGTGCAAATGCGGGCCGCAACATCCGGCTCGATCGACTGGTTGATCGAGGCGAAAATGTTCATCTCCATCAGGTCGCCGATCAACTGGAACGGCTTCAAATTCATCGCCGTCGCGAGATCCTTGACGGTGAAGGGCGGCTTGAGATGGATGACCTTCTCGTCCGTAGGGACGGCAGGCGTTTCCACCACCGGCTCTGCGGGCGAGGGATGCGTTGCCTCCACCACCGGAGCGACGGGCTCTTCCACCGGAAGCGGCACGACTACGGCGGGCTTGGGAGCTTCCGGCGCGAGAATGCGCGAAATGGGAATCTTGTTGTCCAACGGCGATGCCGTCCGCACCGTCTCGGCTTCGGTCCGTCGATCAGGGAAAGCGTTTCCTTCACGACCTTGGGCGCCGCGGGCGCCGCTTCAGGAGTCTTACTGTCTTTGTCCGCGGCTCCGGCCTTGGCCGTGATCTTGGGCGCGCCCGCTTTCGACGATTTGTCGTCGGCGGCTTTCTTCGCTCCCGGTTTGTTGGTGGTTCTGGTGGATGGCATCAAAAGTCCTTTGGAAACTGGTTTTCATGGCCTACTGCGTGGAGGCCAGCGATCCGCTCGCGCGTTTCGCGGCTGCTTGAATCTCCGCCGCCTTCTCAGGCGCAATGCCGATGGCGTCGGCAATATCCTGCGGTTCGACTTCGGCGATCATCTCCAGGGTGCTGAGGCCGCCCCGGACGAGCGACACCGCGATGGCCTGTTCGATCTGCAACGCGTCGGCCAGCGTCTTGCCGGCCTTGTTCACGCGATCGTTGAAATCTTCGATGACCGACTTGTCCTGCTCGATGTTGATGTCCCAGCCGGTCAGCCGGGAAGTCAGCCGCGCATTCTGGCCGCGCTTGCCGATGGCCAGCGAAAGCTGGTCTTCATCGACCTTGATCAAAATATTCTTCTTCGCCTCGTCGAGCGTCACGCTCTTGACCTTCGCGGGCTTGAGCGCCTCGAGGACGAATTCCTTCGTGTCCGAACTCCAGCGGATAATGTCGACCTTCTCGTTGTTGAGTTCGCGCACGATGTTCTTCACCCGTGCTCCGCGCATGCCCACGCACGCACCCACGGGATCGACTTTCTCGTTCGCGCTCCACACCGCGATCTTCGTGCGATGCCCGGCTTCGCGGGCGATGCCCTTGATCTCCACGGTGCGGTCGGCGATTTCGCTGACTTCGGTCTCGAACAGGCGGCGGACGAAATTCGGATGGCTGCGGCTGATGATGATCTCCGGGCCGCGGGCGCCATTCTGGACAGCGACGACATAGGCGCGAATGCGATCGCCGACGTTGTAGTCTTCGGTCTGCACGCGCTCCTTGTTCGGCATCACGGCCTCGAACTTGCCCAAGTCGACGACGACATCGAGACGCTCGAAGCGGCGCACCGTGCCGCTGACGATCTCGCCGGCGCGATCCTTGAACTCATCGTAAATCATTTCCTTTTCCGCCTGGCGGATGCGCTGCATCATCGCCTGCTTGGCGGTCTGGGCGGCGATCCGTCCGAAATCGCGCGGCGTCACCGGCACTTCGAGTTCTTCCCCGAGTTGCACATCGGCCTTGAATTTCTTGGCCAGGGCAAACGAGATTTCGTCGTGCTTGTTCTCCACCTTCTCCACCACGGTCAGCTTGGCATAGACCTTCATGTCGCCCGACTTCGAGTCGATATCGACCCGCAAATCCTTGGCCGGACCGACGGCCTTGCGGGCCGCCGCGAGTACAGCATTATTGATCGCTTCCAGGAGCACTTCACGTTTAATGCCCTTGTCGCGCTCAAAAAAATCGAGGCCTGCTAGGATTTCACTGTTCATAGTTCAAGTTCCGCATCCGGGGACAAAAAAAGTGGGCGCTAAACCCACTTGGCAAGTGCCGGAGCTGGAGAGGTAAGGTAGTCGACCTTCCCAGAGGCGTCAAGGTGGAATGCCTCTAGAGTAAAAGCACTGCCTTTTCCGGTCCGCAAACCGCATTTTCACCCATTCTGTGATCAAAACCCTCTTCTTCGACGCCGCCGGCACCCTGTTCCACCTTCCGCGGGGCGTGGGCTGGCACTACCGGGAGGTCGCCCAGCGCTTCGGGTGCGATCTGGAGGAGAAAACCCTATCGCTCGCCTTTCGTACCGTCTGGAAACGGATGCCGCTTCGCTCGACGACGCAGGAACCGCGAGCGGATGACGATAAGGGTTGGTGGTTTTATTTGGTCATACAGGTGTTGAAAGAATGTCGCATCCCCGCGGAAGCACTGTCCCGGGAAGATTATTTCGAGGCGCTTTACGTAGAATTCACCCGGCCGGGCGTCTGGGAACTCTTCCCCGAAGTCCGCGAAGTGCTGATGGCGCTCCAATCACGGTATCGTCTCGGCGTGATTTCCAATTTCGACGGCCGGTTGCGGGCGATTCTCGCGAATCTCGGCGTGATCGAACTTTTCGACCCTATCGTCATTTCCAGCGAAGTCGGCGCCGACAAGCCCGATGCCTGGATTTTCCAGCAGGCCCTGACCCAAGCCCGCAGCCGGGCCTCCCAGACGCTGCACGTGGGCGACGATCCGCGTGCCGATTGGGAGGGTGCCGAAGCCGCCGGTCTCCAGGTCTTCCGCCTCGAACGCCCGGCCAACTCCCTGCGCGACCTGGCGGCAAAGCTGTAGGCCGCGCCCTACAACCCTGTCCGCTTCTTGATCCGCGCGATATTTTCCCGCGCATAAGATCGCTGTTCATCGGGCAAATTGGGATCATTCAGCGACAGCATGAACGCATCCACCGCCCGCTGCGCGTCGCCCATCACCGTAAACGCCTGTCCAAGGTAAAGTTGATAGCCGCCGATCGGCCGCCCATCCGCATCGGCCCTGCGCAATCAACTTCTGCAGCGCGGCCACCTCCGCCTTATAAGCATGCGCCTCGTGCGCGATCTTCGCGTGATAAAAGAGCAGATTCGGATCGTCCGCACTTTCGCGATCAGCTTCAACGACACCTCGTACGCTTCGCTGAAACGCTTCATCCCGTAGAGCAGTTGCGTCTTCGTCGCCAGCGCCGGCAGAAAATCGCCATCCGCCGCAAGCGCCCGTTCCACCTGCTCCCCTGCCTCCCGCCACTGACCCTTGCCGATGTAATAAGCCGCCAGCGCATTCGCCACGTGCGGCTCGCGCGGAGCGAGTCCCGACGCCTCGTCGAGCAAGGTCTTCCCGGCATCCAACTGCTTCACCGCCAATAACCGGATCGCCGTCTCCGCCAGCACCTGGGCCTGTTCGCGCGCCCGGCTCTCCGCAAACCGCGCCCGCACCGGTGCAAAATCCGCGATCTCCCATGGCCGCCCGCTATCGCGGCGGAAGACCATGCTCGTGTGATCCACGTAACGCAGAGTGAAGTCCTTCATTTCCACGAGATGATCGAGCAGCGGCTGGTATTCGCTCGGGTCGCCGACGAACAGCAGCGCGTCGAAGCGGTATTGCCGGTCCAGTTGCCGAAACAGTTTCCAATTCTCCACCGCCTGTGGAAACGCGCGCGCCCGCTCGGATTCCGCCTCGCGATCCTCTGGCGTCAGCAAATCCGGCCGCAGCGAGAGCAGCCAGTTTTTCGCCCGTCCATTGTAGTAGAGCGACTTCGCCTGCAGCGACTCCAACGCGATCCGGGGCGAATCCAGCAACGGACTCGGCTTCGAAAACCACCCCCTCCCCAGCCACACTCCGGCCACGATTCCCACCAGCAACAGGCCACCGATCCCGAGGATCAGCGCGCGGCGGGTGCGAAAGAAGGCGGGCAGGGCGAACATGCGAATCGTGGAACCTACCCGGATTTATTCCTTGCGTCACCATTCGCGCTGAATTATCCATCCGCCCCTCTTAAATCCACCCGGGTTGGTAGCTCAATGGTAGAGCAGCGCCCTTTTAAGGCGTTGGTTGCGGGTTCGAGTCCCGCCCAACCCCACTGAATTACAGAGTAGGAGATTGCAGGAGGCTGCATGAGATTGCAGGAGATTGCAACTTGATTGGCAGTGGATTGGCAGTTGCTGCTTGCGATTGGAATTGCATCCCGAACAGTCCAGGATTCTGATTTCGGTATGGACTTAAGCGATGTAATCGAAGTTTTTGAAACGACTGACGAATCCGAAGTGAATCGCTATTTGAAGGCTGGCTGGAAACTCCTTGGCGTCTGTTCGCACAACTACGGCGGCGAAACTCAACCTTCGTATTCCCACCGCTACTCTCTCGCGTGGACGGGAGGCCCCATAGGGAACGCAAAGGCCGTACACCCACAAACGAATTGATCAACACATCGAATCGAAAAAAATCCTGTCCATGAAATTCCTTTTTACCATCAAACAATTGATACCAGCCCCCGAATGGTTTGCGGTATTCGTCGATTATATCGACGCTGGCAACCCCGAGGATTTGACCTTCATACCCTTGGTCGCGTGGTCCGTCATGCCCGACCCTGACGACAAAGAGGACGACATAGTCCGCCCGATGATTTACCACTTCGCGGGAGGAGTTGAACCGGCAGAGGGGGACAATTTCGTCGGCGTCGTCCACGCCAGCCAACGGGATGACGCGGAGTCCTGGATCAAACGACCTGCGAAAAACGCGAGCTAGCGAGCCTCATACCCCACTCCCCACGCCAACTGACCACGCCGGGAATCCGCATGTTTCCTAGAAATGTGGGCAGTTCGGTGTTTCTCGCGCCTTCCTGCATCCCTACCGTTATACGCTCGACCAATCCACCCAAACTCCCTCTGCGCCCTTTTTCTTATCTCCTATTACTCTCAACAAAGACCAACATACCACAAAACAAGCAAATAAGCCACTTCGCGACGTGGTCAGTGGCGTGGTCAGTGGGTATTTTGGTGCCACAAATTCGATTTTCCAGTGTTTCCAAACGCACAAACGACACGGACCGAAACGAAAGAGTGACAGAGTGACAAAGAATTTTCCGGTCGGGTCACAAGAACAGGGTGAGGGACGATTAAACTGAATCGTCGGTGACAGAGCCTAAAGATTCCTTACCCGGCGGGGGGTACGCACGCGTCCAGGACAGCGGCCACGCCCCGATGGTGAATGAGGTAAGGCGGAAGGATCATACCACAAAGAGCCGAGAGGCAGCCTCCGGCGTCAACGGCTACGTGGGCGTTGACTATTCGGGCGGATTGATCGTGAGCCAGTAGAGCGCACCGAGGCGGCCGTCTCGCTTTCCGAATTCGTATCGCCGGCCCAGCTTGTCCGTGAGGATTCGGCCCCTCCACGTTTTCAGCTTTATGCCGAGGGACTTTGCCACGTCTTTTGTGGCGTAAGGCACTATCACTTCTAGAAGATGGCGCTCCTCGGCGATGGCGATGAGCTGTGGGTTCGTGAACTCTCGCTCCTTGGCCCCGCTCTCAAAAACCTGCGCTGCCGCCGCGTCCAACAACTCCTTAGTCGCCTCGCCCTCGGTATCGGCGACCAGAGCTGCAGCGGCAAAAGGCGCACCCATCCCAAATGCCGCCACGATGGAGCCTACAAGCTCCGTATAGGTCTCAAAAGATGGGCGTTTGGCGTGCGGGTCAATCTTCATGCCGTCGTCTTGCCAGTGCTTCACAGCCGCCCAGGCAACCGCCAGAAGCTTTCGCCTGGTCGTCGATTCAATCAGCCATTCATCGGAAATCTCTCGATCAAATTTTCTCCCGAGAGGATCGGTCGCCAAAAACAATTCACACACCGCAGCGCGGCGCGCAAGTTCCCGGCCTACGTCGAGCTGGTTGCCGTTTAGAAAAATCTGAGCCTCGATCGTCACTTCTTCCGTTTGCGATTTTCCGAGGACCCGCGCGCTCCAACGCCCGAGGTCACAAAAGCATTCAACTCCGGAGACCGGAGGTTCGTCCATGTTGTCCAGGAATAAGTACGGCTTGCGCTCGAAGGCACAGGTATCGAATTGCTTTCTCAGTTCGTCCCCACCTTTAAAATCGGGCTTTGTTGCTGCGGCGCCATAAACGCCGGCGAGTGCCATCCGTGAAAGCGTGGACTTACCGGTGCCCGCCTGGTTCGCGATATGGATCATCATCAGCCGTTTTGCTCCGGGCGGAAGAAGGAGGCCGCACAAATGGGGAAAATCATCGCCGCGAAATGGATCGCGCGGCTCGTCTCGTTCGCCCAGGGATAATCATGGAGCAACTCCGCAAGCCATGTGAACGCCTGAGCCTTACTGTAAAACTCATGCTCGAAAGGAATAGCGTCAGCGGTAAAGATCCCTGACTGCTCATCGTAACCTTCCGGCAATAACTCAATTCTGCGGTCCTTACCGTGACCACGCCAAACGGGCAGCCTTACCTCATGAATCCCCCGCAACTCGCGAACCGCACCGCGGAATTCATCACTCTCCATCACGAGCTGGGCAATCTCGCGACTGAGCCGCTTGTAGCGCTCATGATACTGACCGTCCGTTCTGCTCTCGACCATGCGGAACGGCCACGCCACCGCCTCCACCCATGAACAAAATCGCGCCGGCGTCATCGGCCGGGAATTTCCCGTGAGCGGATCGACGGTCACGAACTGCTCACCAAGGCGGAAGAAATCCGATTGCTTTGCGAGCAACCCTAGCGCTTGGGCCAGCGTTTTTAGCGGCCAACCGAGATCGAGCGCCGGAAAGTCACCGTCCGGAGCGGCGACGAATTTGCCTTCCGAAAAGGTGACGACGTTTGCGCGGCAAAATGCCGCGTTTCTTCGCCGTCCGTACGAGATCGTCTATGTCCTTCTCCTCCATTACTCACCTGGAGCTGGAGCTTGGACAGGAGCTGAGGTCTGAAGCGCCTTCAATACCTCAATAAGGTTGAAGCGTAAGACGTGCTTTGAGAATCGCAGGGCAGGAATTTTACCGCTAGCGACCCACCTTTGAATTGTCCTCCCGTCCACACGCAGAGCCTGCGCTAATTCCCTTTTAGTTAAGAGACTTTCCCTCAGCAGGATTTCAGCAGACTCCCTGGTCATTGCATAATTCCCCTCTTTAGGATCAGGCGCATTGCGGTTCATACACATCCGCTTGTGTCTAACCCTGTCCGCTTTCGTCTGTTCTTGTCGCGTTTTTAGCCGTCGTGAAAGTCCCGCCGTTCTTCCGCGATCAATTCGCGGTCCAGCAATCCCCATTCTTCCCCCGTACCGCGCTATCATCCATCGAGTGAATCCGGCGTCGTCTCTGCGCTCTTTAGCCAGTCGCAAACGCAATTCGCACTTTTCCTTCTCTCGTTCTCCATCTGCCATGTCATGGCACCGCGCGGCAAAGCGCTTCGAGGTCCGCCATCAGTTCCTTGCCGCCAAAACGGGCATAGGTTCGGTGATGCACGTCGAGCGAAGCGCTTTGCCGCTCGCAACGCTCGCAATGGCCGAATGCGCGCGCGAGGACCGGTGCACGTTTTGCCTTCCAGACCGCCGACGCAAGGTAATCGTCGTAGATCCTACGCCCGCGAATCGTCAAGGGGTCCGCCTTCGGATCTTCTCCGGCGGGCAACCCGGCAACATACCATCGCCAAAATGCGTTGCAGATCCGCTCACTTCGGGAATGAACTCATCTCGAAACGCCGGGAACCCAGGCGTGATGCCCGTTTGCTTGCGACGCCTGCTCACGCCCCCTTATGGACTACTCCGCGACGTGCTTACCGGAAAGATCGAAGCCAAATAACTGCCGCTTCGCTGTTTTAAGTGGGTGAAAGGGAGGGGAGGTGAAGTTGGAGGCGACCGGCTTTGAGCAGAGCCATGAGGCGGAAGTTGCGGAAAGAACGAAAGCCGCGAGCCATGCGTTTGGCCAGTTGGAGCAGACCGTTGATCGCCTCGATCACGCCGTTGGTGACACGGGTTTCCAGGAAAGCAACGATCCCGTCCCAATGTTCCATGACGCTGTCGGCCAGTTTGCGAAAGGGGGGCCCAATCGAGATCGTCTGGCACGAGTCACCCACCAGCGTAAAGCGGCCGCATCTTCGCCCGCCAGCACATCTTGGAAGGTTTCGCGCAGCATCAGGGCCCGGCCCAGTTTGGGATATTGGGTGCAGAGTTGCTGGCGGTGCGCGAGTTGTTCCTCCGAGCGCGTCCAACTGTGGCCGCGGATCGCCCAAAGTTCCCCGGCCAGTTCGGCCCCTTCACGGCGCAGTTGCTTGCGCACGTCATCGAGCGCCTTGCCCGCCATCTGCATGAGATGAAAACGATCGAAAACGATCCGGGCCTGGGGCAGATATTGCCGCACTCCTTTGCGATAGGCCGGACTCATATCCATGGCCACCAACTCGATCTGCTCAGGCACGGCGCCATGAGCCCGCAGTTCGCGGACAAAAGCTCCCACCGCCTCGCTCTCCCGGCCCTCGCTCAAGAAGAGCAGTTCACGCGTCTGGGCATCCACGAAATTGGTCACATAACGATGCCCACGCCGCGCGCTGGTCTCATCGATCAGCAACTGGCGCACTTGACTCCAACTGCGCCGTGCCTGCGCCGCTTCCACATAGTGCGCCACTAAACGCCACAGGCGCGTGTCCTCTTCGCCCAAAAGAGCGCCCGCTTCCAACACCGGCATCTGGGTGCACAGCAGCATGGCCCAAGCTTCGAACATCAAGGTAAACCCGCTGCCAGGTCGCGCCCAGGGCACTTCCACCTGCACCACCTTGCCCTCCGGGGTCTTCACCCGCGGCAGCCGGGCCACCAATTCGGTCTGGTATTGGAAAAAGTTCAGATGCCGCCAGCTCTTCTCCACCGTGTCATGCACCGGGCAAAGCAACTGATGCTCCGCCCCAGGTGCGCAAAATTTGCTCCCAGCCACAAAATCCAGTTTGAGCGTCAAGCGATGGGCTTCCTGGTCCAATTGGCAGTCGCTGACTTTCCCTTCCGGGGTCAGTTGCAGGGCAAGAGTGAAGAGTTCCTTCGCATCCATTTCCCCTCATTGCCTCTCAATCCCAATCCCTCGTCAATCTCTCGCTTGCTCACCCAGCGGCCTCTGTTCCCCCTAGAGGAGGGGTTCGGGGAACCGTGGTTCCCTGATCCTCCTTCAGCCGGCAACGCCGCCATCTTCCCACTCACAATAGCGAAGAGCCAAATAAAGCATCCAATCCGCCGGCGTCCGGAGTGCTTGGTCCGCAAGGTCGCGAATAGGGTGCTCTTCTTCGTAATCCTTGCGTGGGCGCAATTCCTCACCGTCGATGAATTGGCACACTTTGCCGACTTCGTTCAGTTCTGCCACGGCAGCGGTTGCTGCGTCTACCAGGTCGCTGTGCGTCATCGGCGACCCCGTCAGCTCCAAAATCCGTTTCGCCTCGTCAGCTCTCACCTTTTTGGCCTTCGCCTCCGCGAAGGCAACGGGCGCGTTGCCAGATCGGGCGCAACCACGGAAGAATTTGTTCCCGCTGCAATTTCAACTCCGCCCTCTTGATCGGCTGAATCAATTCGCGGTCCGTGAGCCCGCCTCCGAACTGGTTCATCTCCACATATCGCCGTTCCATTTCATAATACGCCTCATCACTAGGGTGTTCCTCATACGCTTTTTGAGCTGCGGTCAGTAAGGCCCGCCTTGCGGCCGCAATATTGCGCGATCTGTGGCTCGTAAAGAGATTGAGCGCGGCATTGAGTTCGTTCGCGACCTTCACGTCATGAGGGCGTACAAGGTCGGGAGACGAGGCGAGCAGATTTTTAAGGAATGGATTCATAGT
The DNA here is from genome assembly GCA_037200205.1 of Chthoniobacter sp. Classification (GTDB taxonomy): domain Bacteria; phylum Verrucomicrobiota; class Verrucomicrobiia; order Chthoniobacterales; family Chthoniobacteraceae; genus Chthoniobacter. The sequence goes on along the minus strand of JBBCHV010000021.1, from coordinate 86,875 downwards.
TTATTTTTGAATGCCCGCCGCACACCTCCACTACCGATTGAACGGACCCATATTGAGGAATCAACGTCACCCTTGTAGATCCAGAGGCACAAGGGAGCCGAGCACCGATGGACAGTTCGGCGCGTTATGAGATGGAAGGGCGCGGCGGGACATTCAATACCCGCGTGCTGTCAAACGCCGGAAGGACCGCCCGCGCATCGAGTTAGCAGAGTATCAGCGAACAGGCGAAACGACCGATTCCAGCCCGAGCATCCGCCGACGCCAGAGTTTGAAATCGGATGGGAATACATGCTTCTCGAACATCGGAAATCCGCGAGCCCTCGCAAGACGCCGGATGGTTGAATATGGCAAACCGCAGGCGAGAGAGAGCTCAGCCAGCGAGAGAGCCTGATCACGTAACACTTTCACGCGAATGGCTGATGTCGTCACTCCGGAGAGCTGTCTATTTGGTCTCATTCTGCCAGCTTGCAATAGGCAATCGTATTTGCGAGCGTTGCTGTGCCGCTACGCAAATAGCGGCCGCCGTTCTGAAACGGGACCACGAATCCCGAGGCGCACATATCCCAGAATCAAAGCCAGTCGAAGATAGCCCCGGCACGTCGTGGTGAGGGGCAACAAGGTTTGCGCCTTCTTCGGCTGGCTTTTTTTGAACCAGAATATGAAACATCAGAAATTTAATCTCGGCATCATGCCAGGCTATTATGCTTGTAAAAATGAACGTGCCGAGCTGCCTCCAGAGACTCTTCGACGCTTGCTCATCTACGCTGCTGAGAACAAAGTCAGCCCCGTCGAGATGGCTGTCCGCGCGATTCAATTCCTCGTATATGAAATCGAAGATTACGAAGCTATTTCACCTATCGTCTTTACCCCTGCGATTATCGCGTTCGAGGACGATATTCACGGTGCGCGGAAGAAGCTCTTAAATAATTAAGAGCAAAAAATGCCTCAGTAACACGAGCCGAATCCTATTCGCAAAGCGCAAAACAAAAGGCCGCGCCTGGCATTACCGAGCGCGGCCTTTTCATTTCATCGAACGGCTTTCAACGGCCACGTGGCCGTTGCGACGCGTTCCGTTCAAGCGCGCTGGTAAAGCTCCGGGGCAACGCCATGCGGCCCGGTCAGCTGCCAGCTTTGCTGGATCTGCCAGATATTGCCGCGTTGGCTGGCTCGGATACGAATGCAGAACCACGAGCGATTCCCGGTCAATTCCGGTGGATTTCCGGGGACGCTTCCCGTCAAAACTCCGATGTCACTGACGACAGAGTACGGCAAAAGCTTGCTTAACCAGTTGTGATTCCAAATCAGCCCGGGCAACAAAAAATCCTCCACTCCATGCATGAGGTTGCGGGCTTTATTACCGTTGGAATCAGTGACAGTGCGCGGCCACTTGGCCCGCCCGTTCGCGTCCTCCTTCCCTTGTAAACCTTTAAGAGCGTCTCGTATTGCCAATGCGTCTCGATGGGCTCTGCCGCGGTGGTCCCTTCCAACTCAAAGGATTCTCCGTCTGCTTTATCAGGTTCGGGATGCCCCTCGTAGCTTACTCCATTCCGGAATTGCGATGCCTATATCCGGGGGCGGCGCTAGGAGCGCCGTTTGCAGATCTGGCGCCCAAACACTTGATCGTTGCGGCGATAACACCCAGGCGCGCATCTTTACTCAGGGTAAACGAATCGGAACCGGCTTGAGGTTTTAATATAGACATAGTCAGACAGGGGGACCTTGAAAGCCGCTCGCGCTCGGCCTGGAAGGCGTTAGTTTTTGTTCGATGCGCGCGAGAATTGAATTGGTTCGTTGAGCCTCAGAAAGCAGCGGATCTCCCCCTCCGAAGCCCGCCACCCAGACCGACCTTTTGCAGCGTGCCGACGGGGCTGCTGTCGCCACCGCTGCCGGAACTATCGGCAGCAAGCTTGGCGAATCCGCGATACTTGGCTGCGAGGCCGGCGTCCGCGGTGCTGCCGCTGCCGAAGAATCCCTTGCTCAACATTTCGCTCACCCAATTGATGGCAGGGGCGATGAAGACGAAAGCTTCGCCAAGTTTGAGGACGATGCTGGCGAGTGCTGCCGACGCCTTCGCCAATGCCGACGAAATCGATGTCACCGAGCGCATCGGCAATGGTGGTCGCCTCCGGGGCGATCTTCGAGAGGGCACCTTCGAAGAACTCCTGAAAGTTCAGCTTCAGCGCGCCCATCACGTCGCTCAACTTGTCGATGCTGCCAGCGTTGCGGTCCATGACATCGGCCAGCGGGACCTGCGCGGCGGCGGGCATCTTCGAGCACTTGTGGATCGGAGAGGAGCGAGAGTGCCTTGCCGCCACCTTTGCCAAAGAGGTCGCGGGCGACGGAAGCTTTGGTCGCTTGGTCGGTGATTGCCGGCGAAGCCTTTTTGCAGCGCCTGAATCTGTCCGATGGCATCAAGTCCCTTGAGGTCGTCTATGGAAACGCCGAGGGTATTGAAAACCTTGGAAGCGTCCTCGCCATCCTCGTTCATGCCAGACAGCGATTTCTGCATACGCATGAGGTAACGCTCGGCACCGTCGGCACCGAGACCGGCCTCGGAGAACGCTTCGCGCAGGATGGTGAGGACTGCCCCGCGCTCTCGCCGGTGCGGAGGCTGAGGTCGTTCAGTTCCTGTCCGAGGTCCATGGCGCTTTTGAATCCTTCAATGATGCCGGCCGCCGTGCCGATGGCGGCGGTGAGCGCGCCGATAGGTCCGGTGGCGAGTTCGCCGAGGACGCCGCTCAAGCCGCCAAGGGCGGCGGTGGTGCCGCCCATCTTGGACTCGAGCTTGTCGAGGGCGCCAGTGGCGGGAGCAGCGTCGAGGGACAGGTCTCCGAGTAACATAATCAGTTCAAGCGGTGGCGCTCGCGCTCGTCTAGGAATTGAAAACCAGCCGCTTTGAGTTTTGCGTTTGTCGCGAACGCCGCATTAGCGACGCCAGCCTTCATCTCCGCGAGCGAATTGAGGCTCTCAACGGTGTCCTTCTCAATCAACGCCTCCACTTGCCGCCAGACGGTTCTCCAAAGTCTTCAATTCCGCGCGAATCGGCTCCAAATCCTTCGACAGTTTGGCGGCGACTTCCCTTTTAATTGTTTCGCCGATGGTCAGTTGTGTCGGTGTTTTTTTTGTGATCATAACAATGTTTGATGCGGTTAATTCGAGGTCGCATTCATGCCCTCTCCGCTAATCGCGGGTTGTTCAAATTCTGCGAGGGCCGCCAGCACCCTTTGGAGGTCGAACCGGACGATGTTATAGGAAAGGCGGATGAACGGGATCTGCCGAGCCGCCATCATCATATTGATTTGACGCGGGCTTATTCCAATTGCTTCGGCGAGTTGAACCTTATTGAGCAAGACAGGCGTTGTGGTTGCATGCATATACAATCCCCTGCTGTCTAATTCCGGCTTGCACTATAGTCTCCACGTTCCTGACGCAATTTTCGGAAGGAAGAATTATGAAAACCAAAGCAAAAAGGAAACTCACAGTTACCCGCGCTCCCGCGCGATTACGTCGGACTGTGCAGCCTCCTCACTCCACGCCGAATCCGCGACAAAACTTTGTTACGATAATACCGTGAAGGTGGCCGATGCGATGGCGGTACATGTTAAGGATTTTAGCAAAGACCAGGAAGACTACTCGATGTGCTCTGCATGCTCATTGAGGTTCATGACGCTGAGCATGTGAAATGGCCGAAGCTTACCCCACTTCAAACGGCTGAAATACCTACTGGAGCAGGCCAGCCTCTCGGGGGTTGATCTCTCCCGCATCCTCGGTGCATCTCGCATCCTCGGGCGATGATTCTCCGTGGGGAGCGCGAGATCACCGCCGGCCACGCGCGAGCCCTAGGTGCTCATTTTGGGCCTTCCTGCGGGGGCCTTTATCGAGACGTTGGGTGGTGTCAATCCAACATCAGGCGGCGTTCGCGAGGGCGGAGGACGGAAAGGTAGTAATCCGCTTGCCTGAGATCGGACGCAATTTCCAATAGGCCACCGCTTCCTTCGACCGCACCAATTCCCCGATAGTGGGCGAAAACCATCGCCGCGCATGTTGCCCATTTCGAGCGCCACTCGCGCAGCGTCTTGGCAATCAGCCAGTCGATAGGAACCGTAGGAATGCCGCATGGCGTTTTGCGGCAATGCCACGAAACCCGCACGCTCTTTGGCAGCGTCCAGCCGCGTGCGAAGCCCCACGGGAGCCACAGGGCCGTTTTTTCTTCGCCAACGGGCGAAGCCACGCCGCGAGATTCGCGGAGATCGGGACCAGGCGCCGGCGGGCCGTCTTGGATTTTGCGGCGGTCACTTCGATGTATTTCCCCTTGAGGTCGATTTCCGGACCAATCGAGCTTTTCCACTTCCGCCGCCCGCAGGCCGGCAAAAAGCGAGATCGTCACCCACGGGCAAGGTATCGTCGCCACACGCGGAGAGGAGCGCCCCGGCCTGCTTCGGGGTGAGAATGGCGGCCGGTTTGTCCATCTCGCGCAGCCTTCTCCGTTTTCCTTCGCCTCATTTGAGGTGCAGTAGCCGCGCTTTTCACAGAATGAAAAGAGCGTCCGGAGATCGCGGCGGAAGGTGTTGCGCGTGCCGGGTGAAAGTGAGCGAGTCGGGCTCGTCTTTGTCGCTCAACCTGGCAAGCCACTCGTCCAACTCCTTCGCATTGAAACTGGCGACTGATCGTTTGGGAAACGTGGCGGCGAAGCGGTCCAGGCGCAAGCGCAGGTCCCTTTGGTAACGATCCGAGCGCCCCCGCCCCGGCGCGAACCTGGATCAGTTCATCGATGGCGGATTCAATGAGCACCGATTTTCCTCTACCCGTCGAAGATGCTCCAACGCGAATTCGATGGCCCGTTGGACGCTCCATCCGAAAGCCGCCAACTCCGCGTTGCCAAAGACGCGGGTGCCGTTCTCGCCCGCGATGCAGGCGGCAGTTACGCGCGTAGGTGTCGGCGGCATCACGGGCCTTGAAAAACTTCCCGAGAGCCGCCGTCTTTGGGTCCGGGCGTCAACAACCCATTGATTCTTCGCGTGCAGACCAACGGACGAAAGGCCATTGTTGCGGTTTCCCCAGTCGAGGCGATTTTAGCTTTCATTGGCAGTGAACTGGCAGTGGTGTCAAAACACCCTGTAATTCAGCCGCCTTTTAAGGCGTTGGTTGCGGGTTCGAGTCCCGCCCAACCCACTGCTCTGAAACACTCTAGACGACACAGGCGTTGTAGGCGCTCATGTCGTCACCGCGATTCACGTGTCGTTATGAAGATTCACTGCTTTTCATTCTCTCATTCAGCTTTGCGGGCGCTTCCCCGAATCCGAGCAACTTTTTTTTGTAAGGCTCGCGCACGTGCGGAATGATCTGCGACACATCGAGAACTTGTGCCTTATCGCGCACTCCGCTGTTGACTGTTGAGTCTACGACCGGCATCGAACAAGAAGTGGCTCTGCAATCAGTTGCTTTTCAGTCTCCGGTCGCTTTACGGTACTCTGCTTGAGGCTTGGAACGTGGTGGAAAGCGGTTGGAATAACGGCCAGTTGGGAAAAGCGCTCAACTCCCGCCTCACCCCAGAGGCGCAGTCCGCCCCTAAAGTTTTTGAGGCGCTATTTCAGCGGGGGCAATCTAGTCCGCACCGTCAGGAATAGCTCTGCTCTTCATTACGACGAAGTCTCGTTGAAAGCCCCCCTCGCAAATGAACCAGACACGACGCTGCACCAGTTTTTCGCCGGTGATATTGCGGGGAACTCATTTTATTCTTTTGCGGAAAAACTGCACTACTGCGCTCTGGTTTCATTGACTGGCGACGCTGACACCACGAAGGCCGCACGGAAAATATACGATGAAGCCCTCAAAAAAAGTCATTCCTCACTTTGAGGCATTCTCTAATGAGGTGCTTCTCGCGATTTCGTCCAACCTATCGCTTAAGATTCAGGCTGTCGAAACGTCAAAATACGTTGACCCGGGGACGGTTCCTTCCGTCATCTTTTTAGATGAGAAGGCCATTCTTGAGCGAGTGAAGTCGCCGTGAAAGAGAGCCGTTCCGCGGCGGATTCGATGTCCTGCCCAACACACTGCTATTCAGGGCCAAGCGAATCAGCGCTTTTAAAAATCATTTATGGAAATCATTTCGTGTTCAATTCAGGTAGTCTCATTACACAGCCCACGGAACCGACCGAGCCCCACCCAGCTTTCCAACGCCACCGTCCGGCTGATGGCCGTGGCCGTGGGGGTGATCGTGGCGAATATCTATTACATTCAGCCGTTGTTGAGCGCGATCGCCCAGACGTTCGGACTGACCGTCGCGCGGGCCGGGACGCTCGCCATGCTCAGTCAGGCGGGGACCGCCTTGGGGATGCTTTTCTTTGTTCCGCTGGGGGACAAATACGAGCGGCGCTCGCTCATTCTGGTGCTCATGGTTGGCGCTATGGTCTCCTTGTTACTCGTGGCGCTCGCACCCACGGTGCCCGTGCCTCGCGGTCGCGGCCTTCCTCCTCGGTGCCTTCGCCGCCTGCGTCCATGTCGTCGTGCCCTTTGCCGCGCATTTGGCCGCGCCGACGCAACGGGGCCGGGTGGTCGGCACGGTAGTCGCCGGAATTCTGCTGGGCGTGCTGCTGGCGCGGACCTTCAGCGGCACCCTCGGGGCCTGGCTCGGCTGGCGCGCCGTATACCTGCTGGCCGCGGCGGCTATGCTCGTGCTGGCCGCCGTATTGCGCCTGCAACTTCCCACCAGCCGGCCGGAGAAGTGCATTTCCTGGCGCGAACTGATGGCCTCCACCTTCGCGCTCGTTCGCGAGCATCCGAGCCTCCGCGAATCCGCCCCTCCTCGGCGCGCTGCTCTTCGCCGGCTTCTCGCCTTTTGGACGACCCATCGTCTTCTTCCTCGCCGGGCCTCCCTACTCCGTCGCCTCGCCCAGTGCCGCCGCGGGGACTTTTCGGCCTCGTTGGCGCCTTGGGCGCACTGGCCGCGCCGGGCATCGGCCCATCTCGCTGGCGCCACGGTCCGCGGTTTACCATTCGCATCTGCCTCTGGCTTACTTTCCTCTCCTTCCTTGCTCATGGGCTTCGTCGGCAAGCATCTCATCGGCTCATCGTCAGCGTCATCCTCATGGACTCGGCGTGCAAGGCGGCCACGTCTCCAACCAGACTCGCATCTACGGCATCGATCCCGACGCCCGGAGCCGGCTCAATACGGTCTACATGTTCTGCTATTTCATCGGCGGCGCGCTCGGTTCGCTCTGCGGCGCGCTTGCCTGGCATCATGCTGGCTGGTGGGGCGTCTGCGGCGTCGGCTGTGGCGCTCTGCTGCTCGCGCTCACCGTCGAATTCCTGCATGGGCGTGCCGAAAAGCCGCGGCCCATTCAGAACGCCTAACCGCTCCGGCGACACCGCAATCTCCCGTGCGCACCGCCCGCATCCGGTGCACATTCTGGCGTGGACGATGAACAGCAATCCCGACGCCTCTTCCGTCGCTCCTGCATGATCTTGATCGCCGCCGGCACGATCACCTGGATCGTCGGCCTGTTCATCGCCTCATTCCTGCTCCTCATCGTCGGCGCTTCCATCGCCGTCGCCGCCGGCTTTGGCCTCCGAGCGGATTGAAGCCCGACGCCGATTACGCGTCTCTCAATGCCTTCACGCGATCATGGGCCGCGACGATCGCGGCATATTGATGCTCGACGATTTCCCGAATATCCTTTGGCAGTTCCTGGTCGAGCGTCTTCTTGTATTCCGCCACTGCGATGTCTTCCCCGCGTTCGCACTCGGCCAGGATCGCGTGTTGATCCCGCCCGCCGATGGCGGTCTTCAAATTGATCCACCCCCGGTGCAGGGTGCCCGAAAGGCTGCTGGCATTTTCCGGATTGCTATCAACCGAGGCCGTGCGCCGCCGACTGCAGTTCACCCGGTGAATTTTGCCCGCTGCAATGAGCATTCATTGAAAAGCTTCTTGAGGTCATCCCCCTGCACATTTTCCGCCCGCCGTTAAAAAGCCCTCCTGGCCATCGCGGCAGGTTTGGATGAGGTGATTGAGGGTGGAACGAAGATCGGAGTTCGATTGCATGCCCATGTATCGATTACCGGGGGCGTTCTGCGCGCAGGGGGCGTAAAGTGGCTCGATAGCTCCCGCTTCGAATTCCTTCCACACCTTGAGAGATCGCTTCGGGATTCGGCGCATTCGAAGCTGGAGCTTCGAGCCACTTTACGCCTCGGCCACCGCGCTTGGAAGTACGCGGAACTCCTCATCCAAAAACACATCCAGCCCGTGCATCGCCAGCGTGAGCTGGTCTCGCAATTCCACTGCCCCTGGCTCCGAAGCCGCATCCACCACCGGCACGGCCATGACCTTTTCATAACGCTTGAAGAGCGGCCTCTTCACGCTCGTGCGCCCCGCCCTGGCCAGCATTTCCTCCACCTCCGCGACCCGTCGCCGCGCTTCCTGGATGCTCTCCAGCGCCGCGGCCTCCGTAATCGCGCCCTCGGAAACCCTCTGCAATTGGCGACACGCGAAGAGAGCCGGCAGCGCTCCGGGCGCGCCGCATAGATCGAGCAATGCGATCCGCGAAACGCCGGGCACGGCTGCAGGATATAGTTCTCCCCCCTTCCGGCGCTTGAGCTTCAGCCCCAGCGCCGACAACTCTTTCGGCGAATCCCCCGGTTGCAAACGCACATGATAAAACATCACCCATTGCAAGCACATCCCGCACGCCGCGCAGAGACGCGACGCCGCGGCCGCCTGCTCCGCCGGCGTCATAGCTCCACGCCCGGTGGCGGTACTTCCGGCGGATGCTCGGCCGCCTCCGCGGCAAACCACTCCTCCACCCGCTTACGCGCCCCCGGCGTCTTGCGCAAGAACGTGAGACTCGACTTCACACTCGCTCATTCAGAAAGCAGCGCACCGGAATCCGATACCCCATCTCTCTCCCACCCATGCCGCTGGGCGAGCTGGGTCACGATCGTCTCCAGCGTGACCCCGTGCAAAGGATCTCGAGGATGAGAGAAGGCGGAAGACATCGCCCGCAAGATAACGCACCGCCGGAGCAGCGGTCAGCAAATTATGTCAGCCCATCAGTGCATCTCTTAATCACGCCCAGGCACCCGCACCCACTTCCCCGCCGCGGCGCTCTTCAATACCGCTTCGCAAATCTTCACCTCCTCATGTCCGTCGCCGGCGGTGGCGAAGAGCAGTGGGGGGTCTTCCGGCCGCTGGCGATGTGTTCGTAGATGGCGCGGCAGTTCATTTTGGTGGCTGTCGGGGAAGCCTTCGGGATGGCCGCCGGGATAGTCGGTGAAATGGGCGACGTCTCGTGGAAGCCGGCGGTGCCGCGCTGGAGGATTTGGTTGGGCTCGTCGCGGCGGCCGACCTGGATTTCGTTCGGCTGCTGGAGATCCCAGCGCATGCTGGCCTCGGTGCCGTAGATGCCCTGGGCGAGGGAGCATTTCCAGCCGGCGGCGACCTGGGAGATGGCGGCATTGGCATGCACGCCATTGGCGTAGCGGAGGAGCAGGCTGGCGAAATCCTCCGTATCCACCGGGTAGCGGACCATCGTTTTCGGGTCGACTTTGGCGAAGGTCCTTACCTCGCCGCGCGGGGCGCAGGCGTTTCTTGTGGAAGGTCTCGGTCGTCGCGAACACCGACTCCACATGAGAGTCGAGGATGAAGGACAGCGCATCGATCCAGTGCGTGCCGATATCGCCCACCGCGCGCAGCTTGCCGCCTTCGCTGGCCAGGAGCCGCCAGTTGTAATCGCTCTCCTTCAAGAGCCAGTCCTGGAAGAAGTGGCCCTGCACGTGGATGATCTTCCCGAGATCGCCACGCTGCACCGAGGCGCGCATTTGCAGGATGGCGGGAAAGAAGCGGCAATTGTAATTCACGGCCAGCACGGTCTTCGCCTTGGCCGCGGCTTTCACCACGCGCGCCGTTTCCTTCGTGTCCATGCCGAGCGGTTTCTCGCAGACCACATGCTTGCCCGCCGCCAGAGCGGCGAGCGCCTGCTCGACGTGCAGCTTGTTCGGCGAGGTGATGTGAATGACATCCACGTTCGGCGAGGCGCACAGCGCGCGGTAATCGTAGTCGCCGTAGATCTCGGGGATCGCCCATTGGTCCGCCGTCGCCCTCGCACCCGCCGTGGAGCCGCACACGGCGGTGACCTGCACGCCGATGCGGCGCAAGGCTTCGATATGCACCGGCGCGATAAAGCCGGTGCCGATGATGCCGGCCCGGAGGGAAGTGATCGACATGGCTGCGAGGCTACCGAAGCGCGACCGCCAGCGTCAATTTTTGAACAGAAGAGCGCCAGGACAGTGAAGGATTTTTCTTCGCTCACTTCGCGTGCTGCTGTTCCCGGCTGGGGGTGAGTTGCCGCATTCGCGTTGCCGAAACGAGCGGTACAGGCGACCTTTTGCGGGCAACCTTCACTCTCTCATGAATCTCACCACTTCCTTTCTTGTCCTCGCCGTGGCCCTCGCCCTCGCCGGCTGCGCGTCCCCGGCCCAGACCTACGCCAAACAGCACCCGGAACTGACGGCGAAACAGTTGCAAATCTTGAACACGGGCAAGATTCCCGATGGCGATGCCGTGGCGGGGATGACCCGCGAGCAAATCCAGCTCGCGATGGGCGTGGAGCCGGCGCAGTACACGAAGATCGATGGACAGGACGCCTGGATCTACGTGACGAAGAAGCTGAGCCCGATGAGCCTCACGATGGCGAACGACGCGACCTTCAACCGCCGCGACGACCGCAGCCAGCACTCCCTGGCCGAAGGCGAGAGCCACGCGCCCAGCGACCAGCCGCTCGTCAAGACAACCGTCTACTTCCAGGGCAACCAGGCCGTGAAGGCCGACGTGGTCAACGGGGGGCTGTGACCGCGCCGGGGGCCGTGGAGGATGGATTCGTTGGGCAAGATTGCCAATCTGCCGCTGTACGGAGAATGGCCTTCCGCCATCCGCGATGGCCTACGCAGCAGGACAGGTGTTGTAGCCGGGTTCAATGAACCCGGTCCCGACCAGCAAGCTCACCGGGGTCAGCAAGCCCACCGGGTTCAGCAGGCCCACCGGGCTCGGCAGGCCCACCGGGCTCAGTGAGCCCGGCTACAGCGCTGCGGTGACGAAGCCTTCGGGGAGGAAGACCGCGCCGTGCTCGCGGTTGACCGCGCGTGTCGCCGCCATCGCGACGCGCTGAAAGAAGACCAGCCGGTCGTCCTCCGGCACCTCATGCCACTGCGGCTTCACCTTCAGCGCCAGGCCATCCCCCACGCGCTCCAGCAAGCCCCATCCACAGGGCAGCACGTGTGAGCCAATGGCCGCCGGCTCGGCCACGACATAGAAGAGGTTCGCGGCGCCGAATTTCGCCAGGCGATCGAACTTGGTGTTGCCATGGAGCCGGTCGCTCAGTTGGCGAATCTCGCGCATGACCTTTTCGTAGCGCTCATAGCCCGGCCGCTCGAAGTTCAGCGTCTCGTATTCCGGGAAAAGCGAGTCGCCATTGCGGATGGAAGGGTAGTGGATCCTGAGTTCCTGCTCGGCCCGTTCTCTTTTCTCATGGAGCGCCTTGAGCCGCTCCGTCGTGGCCTGGATCGAACGGGCATCGCGAAGGAAATCCACGGCCGAGGCCTTGCACTCGAAGATCGCGGTCACGCCGATCGTGGCCTTCCAGGCAAGGCGCTCCCGGCGGGCGCGTTCATCGCGGCGCGCTTCGCGGACGCGCTGGGGCCGGTAGGCTGCCACGTCCATGCGCACGCGATGGTTCGGCAACGACACCTCCGCGGCGGCAATGCGAAAGCCATTCGTCTGCGCCCAGATCAGCGCCAGCCGCTTGAGATCGCGGTGCGCCGGGCTTTCGCCATTCTTCGTGGGCGGCGGGGTAGGCATGCCGGTGGTCTGCGTCGCGGCCGATCTCCTTCACGGCACCAGGACAGCGGCCCCCGTGAGCTGCCCGGAACGCAACCGGGCGAGCGCTTCGTTCGCCGCTTCCAGCGGAAACGATTCCGTCGTCGTTCGCACAGGCACCTGGGGCGCGATCGCGAGGAATTCGTGGCCATCCTGCCGTGTGAGATTGGCCACGGAGCAGATCGACCGCTCCTCCCAGAGATCGCGATACGGAAACGACGGGATGTCACTCATGTGAATGCCTCCGCACACCACGACTCCGCCCTTGCGCACGGCACGCAAGGCGGCGGGCACCAGCGCCCCGGCCGGCGCAAAAATGAGGGCGGCGTCGAGCGGCGCGGGCGACGGTTCATCGGAGGCACCGGCCCACGTGGCACCCAGGCGGCGCGCGAACGCCTGGGCGGTCGCATCTCCCTGGCGCGTAAAGGCATATACCTCGCGCCCCTCGAAGAGCGCGACTTGCGTCACGATATGCGCCGCGGCCCCGAAGCCATAGAGGCCGATCCGCCTCGCTCCACCGGCCTTGCGCAGCGAGCGGTAGCCGATCAAGCCCGCACACAGCAACGGCGCACAGGCGGCGTCCGCATAACTCTCCGGCACCGCGAAGCAAAAGCGCGCATCCGCCACCGTGTACTCCGCATATCCCCCATCGATCATATAGCCGGTGAAACGCGCCCGATCGCAAAGGTTTTCCTGACCGGACCGGCAGAAATCACATTCTCCACACGTCCAGCCCAGCCACGGCACCCCGACGCGATCGCCGACGTTCAATCCGGAGACGTCTGCGCCGAGCTTTTCGATGCACCCGACGATTTCATGACCGGGAATCAGCGGCAGCTTCGGATCGGTCAATTCGCCGTCCACCACGTGCAGGTCCGTGCGGCACACGGCGCAAGCACGCACGCGGATCAGCACCTGCCCGGCGCCAGGCTCCGGCACGGGCACGTCCCGCAAGGTGAGCGGTTGCCCCGGCGTTTCAAAAATCATCGCACGCATGGCTTCCTATATCGCCATTGCCCCGCGCCGTCGCCAATGAAAGCAGTGAGGCCGGCTGCCTGGAGCGATTTTAAGTTGAATCATTGGAGAGAGGAAAAGAGGGCTTGTTTCCTTGCCCTGCGGACCTCCGTTTTTTCTACACCGCTCTCTGGAAGAAGAGCGCAGGTCTGCGAGGACTTTTGGGAGCCCGCGCCCATCACTCGAATCATTCCGTTCGTGTCATTTGGCGTGATTCGCGGGCTGCTCCTCCGACCCCCTTTTCGTGCTTTTTCGTGCCTTTCGTGGACCCCCCTCTTGGGTTGCGGCTCCCCCGCGCTGTGCTCTCTGCGTTTAATAACGGCTACGACATCCTATAAGCCGCTCTAAATGTCCGGCTTGGGCGGCGCGGTGCCCTTCTCCAGGTGGGAGACAAACTCCTCGCGGGCCTGATCGCTAATGCCGTGGGTGACTTTCAGGTGCAGCCGGTTGGTCAGGAAGTCCTCGATCGTCTGCCACCCCTCGCCGGCGCGGATACGCTTGGTCCAGGCACAGACCGTAAGAAGCTGGTTCTGGAGCTGGTGGACTTCGGCATTGGTGCGGGAGAGCTCTTCGTAGAGCCGTTGCTTGGTATTGGCATCGGCCCGGGCGCGCTCCTCGGCTTGCCGAAGCGGTGTGATATCGAAGACCTGGGCGACAAAGAAGCGTGGCCGCTGGTCGATCTCGCGGGCCAGGGTCACCACGTGAAACGCCGAGAGATAATGCCCCTCCTTGTGCTGGCAGCGCTTCTCGAGTTGAAAGCTTTCCACTTCTCCCCGGATGAGCTGGCCAAGATTAGCCAGCATTTCGCCGAGATCGTCCGGATGGGTGAGACGCTGGAAGTCGAGCGCCAAGAGCTCGTCTCCCGGGTAGCCGAGGAGGCGGGCCAGCGACGCATTGACCCGCAGAAAGCGACCGTCAACGGCGATCAGGGCCATGCCGTTGGCGGCATGGTCAAAATTGTGCTCAAAAAGCGAGGTCGTCGTCACAGTAGGGGTCAGTATTGCGGTCGGCGCATTTCGCAGCAGCTATCCTGCCAAACGACCGCAACCTTGTCGTTCGCGTACCAAACACGACCCGTTGGCGCGAGCACTTTCCGCCGCCCTGACCCTTGCTTCAGGGTTCCCCTTTTCCGGGTGTTGCCGGGCCGGTGGCCACCGGCTCAGAGGGATGGCTAGCGGCCACGATCTCCTTCGGCGCATCCGCGGCCGGGTGCTCGAGGACGTTCTTCCCGGTGAGCTTGCGAATCACCGTGTAGAATACCGGGGTAAAGAACACCCCGAAGAACGTCACCCCCAGCATCCCGAAGAACACCGCCGTGCCCATCGCCTGGCGCATCTCCGCCCCGGCCCCCGTGGCAAAGATCAGCGGCATCACGCCGAAGATGAAGGTGAAGCTGGTCATGAGGATCGGCCGCAACCGCAGCCGGGCCGCCTCGATCGCCGCCTCCGCCGCGGTTATGCCCACGGTATATTCCTGCTGCTGCTTGGCGAATTCCACGATCAGCACCGCATTCTTCACGCTCATGCCCGCCAGCACGACAAAGCCGATCTGCGTGAAGATGTTGTTGTCCATGTGCCGCGCCCAGACGCCCGCGATGCCGCAGAGCAGACACATCGGCACGATCAGGATGATGGCGGTCGAGAGCGCGAAGCTCTCGTATTCCGCCGAGTGCGTGAGCCACACGAAGAGGATGCACAGGGGGGAAAATGTAGAGCGCGGTATTGCCGGCGAGCTCTTCCTGGAAAGCCAGGTCGGTCCACTCGTAGGCATACTCCTTGGGCAGCAATTTGCTCACCACTTCCTTCATGGCCGCGATGCCCTGGCCGCTGCTGTAGCCGGGCGCGGTGTTGCCATTGATTTCCGCCGACATGTAGAGGTCGTAGCGCTGGATTCGATCCGGCCCGGTGATGTCCTTCAAATCCATGACCGCATTCAGCGGCACCATCTGGCCATCGGCATTGCGGGTTTGGAGCCGGGCGACGTCGGAAGCCTTCGCCCGGAAGGGGGCGTCCGCCTGGGCGGTTACGTGCCAGGTGCGGCCGAGATAGTTGAAGTCGTTCACGTAGAGCCCGCCGAGGTACACTTGCAAGGCCTGGAACACATCGGTCACCGCCACCTTTTGCTCCTTCGCTTTGACGCGGTCCACGTTGCCATAGAGCTGCGGCACGCCCGCGCGGAAGCTAGAAAAAAGCGCGGTCAATTCCGGGCGTTTCGTCGCCTCGTCGATCACCTTCGCCGTCACCTCCTGGAGTTGCAGCGGCGTGCCCTGCCCGGAGCGGTCTTCGATCTGCATCTTGAAGCCGCCCGCGCTCCCGACGCCCCGCACCGGGGGCGGCGGAAAGACGAGCACGAGCGCCTCGGGGATATTGGCGAACTGCTGCTTGAGCCGCGCGGCAATGGCCAGCGAAGTCATCTCGGGATTCCGGCCCGCTTGCTGAAAGGCTGCAGGGGCGTGAACATTACCCCCCGCCGCGGAAGAGTTCGAGCTCGAGAGCACGTTCAACCCCGCGACGGTGAAGGCGCCCCGCACTCCCGGCGTCTTCAGTGCTGTCTCCGAGAGCTTCGTCAGCGTCTTTTGCGTGCGCTCGATCGAGGCGGCATCCGGCATCTGCACGCTCACGATAAGGTAGCCCTGGTCTTGTGGCGGAATGAATCCCGTCGGCACGATTTTCAAGATATGATAGGCGAGAAAAACCAGCCCGACATAGACGAGCAAGGCGATCGCGCTGAACCGCACCACCTTGCGCAAGGTCACGGTATAGATCCGGTTCGCCGAATCGAAGGTCTGGTTGAAAAGCCGGAAAAACCAGCCGAGCACCGCGTTCATCCCCCGCGTGAACCAATCCTGCCGCGCCCCGTGCGGCTTGAGCAAGAGCACCGCCAGCGCCGGGCTGAGCGTCAGCGAATTGAAGGCCGAGAGCAGCGTGGAAAAGGCGATGGTCAGCGCGAACTGCCGATAAAATTGGCCGGTGATGCCGCTGACGAACGCGACGGGAATGAAGACCGCCGACAACCCGAACGCGATGGCGATGATCGCCGGCGTCACCTCTTCCATGGCCTTGAAGGCCGCATCGCGCGGGCTCAAGCCGCGCTCGATCCAGCGCTCGATATTCTCGACGACCACGATGGCGTCATCGACCACGATGCCGATCGCCAGCACCAGCCCGAAGAGCGACAGGATGTTCATCGAGAATCCCGCCACGAGCATGGCCGCGAAGGTTCCGACCAGCGACACCGGGATGGCCACGAGCGGCACCAGCGCGGTGCGCCACGATTGCAGGAAGACGAGCACCACCAGCGCCACCAGTCCGATGCCCTCCACCAGGGTGATGAGCACGTCCTGGATACTGTCCCGGACGAAGCGCGTGGTGTCGTAGGGGATCTCGTATTCCACCCCCGACGGAAACCGCTTCTTCAACTGCTCCATCTTCGCATAGATGGCATTCGCCGTCTCGATCGCGTTCGTGCCGGGCAACTGGAAAATCGCCATGGCCACCGCCGGCCGGCCGTCGAAGGTCATCGCCGTGCTGTAATCCGCGGCCGCCAATTCGACGCGGCCCACGTCGCGCAACTGCGTGGTGCGCCCGTTCTGCCCCACGTTCACCACCATCTCGGAGAACTGGTCCGGGTCGGTGAGCCGGCCTTGCACGTTCATCGTGTATTGGAATTGCGTCGTCCCCGGCGGCAGCGGGGCGCCGCCGATGATGCCCGCGGCGACCTGCACGTTTTGCTCGCGCACGGCGTTGACCACATCGCCGACGGTCATGTTGCGTGCGGCCAGCTTGTCCGGGTCCAGCCAGAGCCGCATCGCGTAGTCGCGCACGCCGAAGATATTGATGTCCCCCACCCCGGGCAGACGCGCGATCTCGTCCTTGATCTGGAGCGTCGCGTAGTTGCTCATGAAGACGGTGTCGTGCGAATTGTCCGGCGACGACAACGCCACGACCACGGTGATGTCCGGCGAGGCTTTCTTGATGGTGATGCCCTGCTGCTGCACCTCCTGCGGAAGCTGCGGCTGGGCGATGGCCACGCGATTTTGCACCTGCACCTGGGCGGCATCGAGATTCGTGCCGACCTGGAAGGTCACGGTGAGCTTCATTGCGCCGTCGTTCGTGCACTGGCTCGACATGTAGAGCATGTGCTCGACGCCGTTCACCTGCTCCTCGATCGGCGTGGCCACCGTATCGGCCACGGTCTTGGCATTTGCGCCGGGATAGGTGGTGCTGATCGTGACCGTGGGCGGCGCAATCTCCGGATACTGCGAGACGGGCAACGCCAGGATGGCCAGCACCCCGCCGATCACCGTGACGATCGAGATCACCGACGCGAAGACGGGACGGTCGATGAAAAAGTTGGCGATGCTCATGGCGTGGCCTTCGCCGGGGGCCGGAGTTGCCGTAGGCGCGGGAGCGGGAGCAGAGCGCGCGCTCGCCAGTCCGCTTCGAACTCGCCTCCAGTGCCGCAATGGACTCCGCCGGGATCGGCGCATCCTGCGGCGTCACCTTGCCGCCCGGCCGCGCCAATTGCAGGCCATTCACGATCACGCGTTCCTCCGGCTTCAAGCCATCGGTGATCGAGCGCAAGCTGCCGAACAACTCGCCCAACAGCACCTTGCGGATGCCCACGGTGTTGTCGGGTTCCACGACCATCAGGTAGCGTTCGTTCTGCTCCGCGCCCACCGCGATATCCGGCACGAGCAAGGTCTTGTACGGACCGCTGCCTGTGATCCGCATCTGGGCGAAGAGCCCGGGTGTCAGGGCGCCGTTCGCGTTCGGGATCACCCCGCGCAACTGGATCGTCCCGGTATTCGGGTCCACGTTGTTATCGATGAAATCGATCACCCCTTCGTGTGGGTAATTCTTTTCATTTTCCAGCTTCACGAAGCACGGGATTTTCGCATCGCGCACGCTCTCGCCCTTCGACCTCTCCGCGTAGGCTTGATACCGGAGAAACGACCGCTCCGGCACGGACACGTAGCAATACATCGGGTCGACGGAAACGATCGTCGTGAGCAGGGTCGCCTGCCCCGCGCCGCCATTGACCAGGTTGCCCACGGTCACATTGATCTTGCTCACCCGTCCGTTGATCGGCGCCGTCACGCGCGTCCAATCGAGATTCAGTTGCGCGGTGTCCACGGCGGCCTGGTCGGCGGCCAACTGGGCATTGGCCCCATCGAAACCGGCCTTGCTGGTATCGTAATCCTGCTGCGAGATCGCCTTCTTCTTAATCAGATCCTCCGACCGGCTCAACTGCGCCTGGGCCAACGCCAACTGCGCCTGGTCCTTGGCGAGGTTCGCCTTCTTGTTCTCCAGGTCCGCCTTGAAAGGGCGGTCATCGATCACGAAGAGCAGATCGCCCTTCTTGACCAGCGCCCCTTCCTTGAACGGCGCCTCCTCGATGATGCCGCTGATCCGCGCCGCGATATTCGCCGTCTCGGGCGAAACGAGGTGGCCGGTAAATTCGTCCCAATCGGTCACCTCGCGGTTCAGCGGAAGGCTCACGGTGACCAGAGGAGGAGGCGGAGCGGTCGCCGCCGCCTTTTTCTCGCAGCCCGTCACGGTCAGCAAAAGCATCAAGGCGCCGCACATCATTCCAAAACCGATGCCCTTCCGGGGAGCATCACTGACCTGATTTCGAGACATCTTCAAATTCATCAATTTTGGGTGCTGCCTAATCGGAACTCACGCAGCACGCGGTCGTCCATCGTTCCGGCGAATCGGTTGAAGGTCAAGTTAGGCTCCTGATCACCGGCACAGTTTGCCTGCCGGATCGCGTCGTGCAATCAACGCTCGAAGTAGCGTATTTCGCTACAGCTGCGGCTAAGTGGGGACATTTTTCCTTCAATTAGATTCGATTTCCTTGGGAAACCGCCCTGTTTTGCTAGGGACGCCCTCCTTTACCGGCCCAAGCTTGATTTAGCTTGATTGGGGAGTGAGCGGACTGCGAGCGGGGACGCTCGCGCTACTTACCGGCCGCTCTCGCCGTCCGCCTGCATGGCGTATTCGATTTCCAGGCAAAGCCGCTTGCGGAGATTTTCGAACTCCTCATTCAATGTCGCAAATTCAGCCGTATGGGCGGCCCTCGCCACTTGAAGCTGTTTCAATTTCAACAATGGATTGAGAAACTGGATGGTCGCTACGTGGAATTCCTGCATGTGCTGAAGGTAAAGCAGCCGGAATGCCAGCTCCCGAAAATCGCCGCATTCGCCTTCCGGGAAAGCCTGGTCGCGGCGTTCCGGGGAGCACACTCGTCCCGAGTGTTGGCGAAGGCGTCCCCGCCTTCGCGAACTTTTGTTGGCGTACGTAGTAAATTTAATGTGTCCAGCGACTTACGCGCGTGAAAAAGTCCATTTCGGCGGGACGCCGAAACCGGCACTCGGAACGGGTGCGCTCCCCGGAAATCCCAGGCCAGGCGCTGGGGGAAACGGCAGTGAGGCCTTGGTTGCCGTGGTTCTGGCGATTTTCGCCACTCGCAGTGTGCGTTTGTAAGTCGGACGGCTTGTTGGTTATCTCGGGAGCAGCGGCCTGAATTTTCCCCCCATGAACTCCCGGCTCCCCCTCCTCTCCAGCGTTTTCGCCCTCACCTGCCTGGCCTCGGCCCAGCCGGATATTCCCCGCGTGCCCTCTGCACTGGCCGGCGGCAGCCCCCGGGAACCCGTGGCCACCTTCCAAAAAGCGCTGGCCGACAGCCAGACGCCCGCGGCCCGGCGCGAGAACTATCGCCGGCTCGCGCTCGGCCAGCAGCGGGCTTCCGATGCCGCCGGCGCGCTCCAGACCTGGCGGCAAGTGATCCACGAATTTCCCGGCGATTGGTCCGCGCTCGAGGAAGCGGGCGACGCCATGACCGATGCCGGCCGCTACCCGGAGGCGGAGTCGTTTTACGAAGCAGCGCGGGATTTCAACGCGGCGAGCCCCGAGCAACGGGCGCTGGCCCTCCTCAAGCTGGCGCAACTCGCCGAAGAGCAATACGACACGAGCCAGGCCCGGACGCGGTACCAAACCGCGTTGCCGCTCACTCCCGCGGACGGCTGGATCGCCCGCGAAATCCGGCTGCGCATCGACGACAGCTTTCGGCGGGTCGAGGATTTCCCCGGCTTGGCCGCGGCGTGGCAGGCCTACCTCTCCACGCATGGCCAGGACGTGGAGGCCGTCCTCCAACTGAATGCGGCGCTTCTTCCCCTGCACCGGCAGGAAGAGGCCATCGCCTGGCTGCGCAAAGCCGCCGAATGGGCGCCCGCCCGGAAAGACGTGCCAATCGCGCTGGCCCAGGCCCTGGGTGACGCCGGCCAGTGGCGGGAAGCGGTCGCCATCCGGCAAAAGCTCGCGACGGACCAAAACGCCGGACCAGACGACCTGGAACAATGGGCGGAAGCCCAATGGCAGCTCTTCCGCCAGGGAGGCGACGAGGCCGTCAAGCAGGCGGCCATCGCCACCTGGCAGCGCCCGGCGCCCCCGACCGAAAAAGATCCGCAACGCCTCCTGCGTGTCGCGGAATTGCTCCGCCAGCATGGCCTGCCGGAGGACGCGCTGCGCGCTTACGAGCGCGCCGCGAAACTTGCGCCGGAGGCCTCCGCGGCCCGGCAGCAGTGGGGGGATTACCTTTTCGAGTTGCAGCGGAATGAAGAGGCGCGCCAGGTGTGGCACGGCTTGGTGGAAGGCTCCCGCGCCACCGCCGCGAATTTCCTGCTGCTCGCGCGGCTTCAATTCGATCGCGGCCAGACCGGGGATGCGCTGCAGTCGGCCCAGGCCGGCCTGGCGATCGAGCCGGCCAACTTCGAGCTGCTCGCCCTGCAGGAGGCGCTCCTGGCCACCGCGCAACAATGGCCGCAGGCGGCCGCGCTCGCCGGGAGGCTGCTCGAGGCCGCGCCGAGCATCGCCTCGGCCGCCGAGGTGGAGGGACCATTACGTGCGCGCACTGCGCGAAACCGACCGGCAGGAGGAAACCGCGCGGCAATATGCGCAACGGCTCGGCACCGGGACGCCGCTTTCGGAAACCGAATCGCGCCTGCTCATCGGCCTGGCGTTGCGCAATGGCCAGCTGGATCTCGCCGGCCAGGCGCTCGACGATGCCGCGCGCCGCTTTCCGGATTCCCCGGCACTCGTCTACGACCGTTCCGAGATCGAGCGCCGGCGCGGAAATATCGAGGCGAGCGTCGCCGCACTGCAACGGCTCGCCGCCTTGCAGCCGGCACAGAAAGGGGCGTGGCTGCGGAAGATTGCGCAGCTTTATCAGGATGAAGACTTCGACGACCAGGCGCTGGCCGCCGCGCAAAAAGTCATCGACGCCGCACCCGCCAGCGCCGACTCCGCGGCCTTCGCCGCCCGCCTCGCCATTCAGGCGCAAAACTTTCCCCTCGCCACGGCGGATTTGCAGTTGGCCATCCGCCTGTCGGATCGGCCGAATCCGTACCGGATCGAACTGGCGCGGACGCTCCGGCGAACCTCCCTGGTCGATGAGGAACGGGACGCCTTCCTGGCCGCGTTCGAAGCCGAGACCGACCCCCTGGCCCGTCTCGAACTCGTCGTCAGTCTGGCGGACGCTTCCGCCCGTTCGGGGCGGCTCGAGGAATTGATCGCCCTCTTCCGGGAGCGGCGCCGCACGGAAAAGGACGGCTGGCGATACGCCGTCTACCTGGCCGAACTTTTTCGCAAGCTGCCCGATGAAGAAGGGGCGCTGCGGGAACTCGCCAAGGCCACCGGCCCACGCTCGCGGGACCGTTTATTTCTGACCGAGGGCTGGCGGATCAGCGTCGGATTGCAGAATGCTTCGGAGCGCGCGCGTTTTGCGCGGCTGCTCGCGGAAACCGACCCCGGCGTGGACCGTGAAATCGAACTGGCCACCGCCCTGCTCCGCAACGGCCAGACCGGCGAGGCGATGCTCCGCTTGCAGAAAAACGCGACGGCCCTTTTCGCCGATCCCCTGCCCTGGCACGACGTGCTGCTGCCAGCGGCCGCCGCCGGCCAGGGAGAGGCAGTGGGCAAGCTCCTGGAAACCGGCCTCGCGCGTCATGCCGATGACTGGCGGCTGCGTTTCTTGCTGGCGGAAGCGCGTCTGCGCACCGGCGACCTGGCGGCGACGGACACGCTGCTTCGCCAGGTCGAGTCCGCCACGGTTCCGGCGGCGGCCTTGCCACCCACCACCCTGCCCGACGCCGAAGTGGACCGCAGTCCCGAAGGAGGGCTTTCTTCCGGCATCGCCTATAGTTCCGGCACTGGCCGCTCGCTGGGGTCCGAATTTGCCCGGCGCAATGTGCACGGTTTCGACATCCGGCAGATCGTGGCGCAAATCGCCGCCGGACTGAAGGGTGTCCACGCGATCGCCCCCGCGTCACGTGGCTTCCCCGACTACTATGGTTTCCAGACGGAAAAATATCTTCCCAAGACGCCGGTCGCGGCCGCGGATGCCGCGCTCCTCGTGCGCTCCATCCTGGCCCAGCAGCAGGGCCGGGGAGACGAATTTGTGGCCGAGTTGCAGCGCTCCTTGAAGAACCAGCCGCGGGCCGAACGGCTGGCGCGGTTTTCACTGGTCCAGGCGCTCGATCCGCTGCTGCAGGAAATCGCCGCCGAGGCGGCCAGTCCCTCGAGCGATGATGCCGTTAGGGCGGACTGCTTCGAGGTGCTCATGAGTTTGACCGCCGAATTATCACCGGCCTGGGAGGCGTGGCGGCGGAAGGAGCGCCCGTCATTCCACTCCTGCGCACCTTCCTCGAACGCGAAAAGCGGCCGGAAACCGTGGTCCTCGGCCAGATCCGCTTGAGCGAGTTGCTGAAGCGGGCGGGCCGGGAAAAGGAAGCCCAGGAAGTCGCCCGCGAAGCCCTGGACCACTGGGAGATCGTGCCGCGGTCGCGTGTCTGGAAGTGCTTCGAATTTGCGCTGGCCACTTCCGACTTCGATACCGCGGCGAAGATCATCGCGGCCACGGCGGATGATCGCCAGGGGGCGCCGCCCGCCTTCCGCGACCAGGGCCAGGTCAACTACCGCACGCGGCTGGCCTCGGCCCTGGCCAGCCAGCACCCCGCCGATCCGCGCATCGTGCCGCTGCTCACCGGAGCCTTGCGGATTTCCTATTCCGTGCAGAAGACAAATCTCTCGAATCTACCGCTGCGCCATGTGCGTTCGGCCTTGCAGCAAACGCAGGAGTTCCCTTACGGCAGCATCTCCGCCAGCCCGTATCAGCCATGGTCGGAAATATACGGCATCGCCAGTCAATGCGGGCAGGCGGCGGCGATGAAAGCGGCCATCGCCGGGGACATGGCCACGCTTCCTCCCGGCCCGGCGGCCAACGCGCGCCTCGCGCAAATCCCAAGATCGCGACGCGGCCGTGCGCGACGTGCAGCGTCTCGCCGCCGAGTGCCAGAGCGATGCACTGCGCCTGCTGGCCGGATCGATGCTCGCCGGTCTCGGCCGCTATGCGGAGGCACAAAAGGACCTTTGAAGCGGTGACGGCCAATAGCGGCGACAACGCGATCGACAAGCTGGCCAGCCTGCTCGTGCTGGCCCGGGCGCAAACAGATGCCAGCCAGGCCAGGCGAATCGCGCTGCAACTGGCCGAGTTGCCGTTGCCCTATCGCGAGCAGTCGCCCTTCGAGGCCGTGCTCAAGGATCTCGGCCTGGCGGAAAAGGCCGCGGAACTCCAATCCCGTGAACGCAACCGCAGCCAGGGGGGCCTTCATTTCCCGGATTGCCGGCCGCGTCCGAGCAGCTGCAGCGCGAAGTCCAGGCGCAGCACAAAATGGAGTCCATCGATCTCGCCCGCGCCATCCTCGCGCGAGTGCCGCCGGGAGCCCCTCCTCCCGAGGGCTATTATCGCCAGCCGGCGTTCGAGGCCTTCGCAAGTTCAACGCGCTGACCGATTACACCGACGAACTCACGCAGCAACTGGCCGCGCAGCCCGAGTCCGCCGCGCTCGTGCTCCGCCTCGCGGAAGCCTTCGAGCGCACGAACCCCGCCAAATCCCTCGAATACTGCCGGCGCCTCGTGCAATTGACGCCCCGCGATGCCGCGGCCCACGCCCGCCTCGCCCAACAGCTCGTGACCGCCCGGAAAATGGACGAAGCCGTGGGCGTCTGGAAGACGGCCTTCGCGCTCGATCCCCAAGTGCTCTTCGGCCTACGATTTTTACCCCATCGTGAACGGATTCAGGGGCACGAAGCAGTTGAGTGCGCTGGGCGCGATGCTCCTGCAAGCGCCGCCGCAGGCAATCCTCTCGAAGGTCTCGCCTTTGGCGTGCCCGACGTCAGCGACCGGTTCGACCAGGTCGCCCGGGAATTGCAGCAGGAGGGGAAGGTCGACGAAGCCATCCAGGTCTGGCGCGCTTCGCTGGTGCGCACCCCGCGCGATCCGGAAACAGGGAGGCCAGTCCTACCCCGACCGCGAAACAACCACGCTGGAGGCCCTGGTCCCGGCGCTGCTCGCCGCCGGACACCGGGAGGAAGCCGGGCAGGCCCTGGAAAACTACTTCTTCCCTCCCGCGCCACCCCGGCCCGCCTTGGGATTCGAGATGCGCTCCACGGTGAGGGTCTGGAGTAACCGGAGATTCAGCACGGAGGGCAGCGACGAAATGGAAGGCGTCCCCCTCCTGCGACTGGCGGTCCCGGCGGGCGCGCTCGATCGCCTGCGGGCGAAAGCTGCCGCCGTCACGGCCGCTCGTCCGCAAGACCCGGAACGATTCCTGGTGTGGGTGATCCGACATCCTGCGTCGCGACCCGGCCCAGCTTCCGGCTTTGCAGAAAGGGCTCGACGAAAGTCTGGCGCCCGCCACCTCGCCTGCCAACCCGGCGGACGCGGCGCTCCAGCGAGCGGCCACCTTTGCCCCGGCGTCCGTGGGAGTTTCCCTGCCCTGGAATCGGGCGACGGACGGTGTCGCGCGCGCCATTGCCCAACTGCTCGGTGAATGGCCCGAGGGAAGGGCGCTCGCCCTGCACGTCTACGAAAACATCCCGGTGACCAGCTACGGCGCCCGACGGCTGGATCCGCTGCATCGAGCGAATCTGGCGCTGGAGTTGCACGCCGCGGAAAAAGCCCGCACGGCCTTGCGCGACTGGCTCTCCTGGCGGATCGCACCTCGGGGGCGCTCATCGGCGCGGATGCTTCCCAGCAACTCTCCGCCGTGGATGCGCTGAGGCCGCGCGGGGATGGCGGCCGAGGCGGCCACCCTGCTCGGGAAACTCCGGGCCTCCGACAGCCGTCAGCAATCGTCCTGAACTGAAACCATGGGCGGAGGAACTGGGCAATCGCCTCCTCCTTCTCGCCGGCGATACCAGCCACGCCCAGATCACGGAGTGGGCCGTGCCGGCGGGCTCCGCCTCCCCGCAAGACGACCGTCTGTTGGGAGATCGGTGCGCTTGCGCCCGCACCGACGGGGCGGAGCGTCAACGGAAGCGCCGCCAGACGACAGGATCCACCGCTGGCCGTCACCGGTCAGGATCTCCCCGCGCTCGACGGCAAATTGGACCGTCGAACTCTTCCAGGGCACTTCCGAGAGCGCGTTGCAACCGCTGGCCACGATCCCCCAGGCGAAAACACGCGGTAGCTGGGAGAGTCCGGCACCGCCTCGGCCAGGGCTACATCGTCGCCCGCTTGCGGGAAAATGCCGGGACGTACAGGCCCGAAAGCATTCCTCCCGGCCGGCCCGAATCTCCTGCCAAATCCCGAACCGGCTTCCCTCACCGCCCCCCGGCGCCGCCGTTCCGGGATGGGCGGGGCGTGAACTCCGCCGACTGGACCACGCTGCCGGGCGGCCCCAATCCCGGAGGCCATTATGTGCGCGTCGGACTGCTGGGAGATTCCAACCGATCCCTCCTCACGCTCCCGCGCATCCCGCTGGAGGCCGGCCACAGCTACTATTTCGCAGGCTGGTTGCGCGCCAGCCGCAATGGATCGAGAGCCGGCCTTTCCCGGCCGCTTCCTCGACCAGGATGGAGCGCCCCTCGGACCCGCCTCCTCCGTTTTCACCGGCCAGACCGGGCGCTGGGTTTCCTGCGGCCTTCGCTTGGTACACACCCGCCCGCCCCGCGGCGAAGAGAGTTCATCCAGATTCCCGAGAAGGCCGCCTTTTTCGAGCCGACCGTCCTCACCGACGCGCATCCCTGCGACATCACGAGCCTCTACTTCGGAGAAATCAGCGAGGAACCCGGCAGTCCGAAATAAGGCGATCCGCGCGTGTCGGTTGGCCTTTTAGACAACCGTATCGCTCCTACCGCCAAAAGAAGGGCAATCAAGGCCAGCGAAGCCCAGCCGGGCATGGCCGGGACTTCGCTCGACAACTGTAAAACCAAGCTGTTTCCATGGGGGCCGCCGTGGTAGTTCGCGAGAAACGAATAGGTGTGCCCCTCATAGCTCAAGTTAACGATTTGTCCCTGCGCTAAATTAGTGAAGGTGCCTTGGATCGGCCCCGCCCGAACCGATGTTATCGATCACCGTCAGCACCGTTCCAGTCGTCGGGGTGAAACCAAGAGTGAGATCGATGCTGTTTCCGGTCGCCGTGTATCCATCGGAGACGATCGGGGTTTGTGTTGCACTGGTAAAGTCGGCGCTCGGCAAGGTCACGGTCAAGCCGAGCGTACCGGTGTAACCAGCATAAGTACCCCGCACCGTGGCTGCCCATATTCTGCGATGGCGCGCCGGCCGTCGCCAAGCCCTCGGGACTGATGCCGGTGATCGGTCCACTGACGACCATCCACGTGACGGAGCCCGGATCGACGGCGAGATAAGAGCCGTCGTCCAGAATTTGCCAGGCTCCGAGCAAGAGGGTCGCACCCCCGTTTACGGTGGCCGGATCGCTGCTCGAGGTCACCGACAAGCCCGTCACATCGTAGAGTTGGCCGACGTAACCGCTCTTCAGCGTCTCAACAGGCGTCGCTCCAGCAGAAAGACCGGCTACCGCGGACAGGCTGCCGTCATTTGCATAGGCTCCGCTGACAGCATGCTTGCCCCCGAAATCGGTGGTTTCTGCAACGATGGAGTAATTCGCGCTGGTCGACGGGCCCGCCTGTGCAGCACGAAAGCATGCACAGGCCAGGAGGCCGGCGAAAATCGTCTTGCTGGTCGCGCGCGCTGGTCTCATTGGAACGAGATATCCGTGTCCGACCAGTAAAAATAGTAGTAAGGCGAATCGGCCGCTCCGCTATTCAGAGTTTCAAAGCTCCATTTGGCCCCGAATTGGACGATTTTCGCCGCGGGAAGAATGTTAGGAGCTTGGTAACTCGTGCCATTCACTGTCACCGTGAGGTTGCCATTTCCATCGGAATACAGTTGAATGGTCGAGTAACCGCCGGTGGAGATCGTGCACAGCTTGGCTGTCGTGGTCGCGTGAGAGCCATTGCTGCCCAGCCCATAAACATCCACCACCCCGGCGGTAGTGGAGACAAATTCGACTCCCATGATTTCGTCGGAATCCAGGATGGTTGCCGGAGCCGCGGCGTCCGCATTCGCCCGGCCCCATATCGCCTGCCAGATGGCGCCGTTCACAACGTTGTTACCCAAATCCGGGTGGACCGCAAATTCGATCAGAACGGGCCTGGACCAATTGGCAAAGTTCCTTCCATAGGGCGAGGTGATGCTTCCTCCATTGCGCGCCGTGATCTGCCCCGGAAAGACGATCGCCCCGGTCGTCGCCTTGGCGTATTGGCCGGCCTGCAGGCCACAGGCCATCCCTATAGCGTGCGGAATGGGATCCGGCCAAATCGTGCCTCCGGAAACGAACGGGCGAAAGTCGGCCAGATATAGATTGCCGCTGTTCCCGCCGTAAGTTTGTCCCACAAGTCGAAGACGAGACCACGGCGCCAGATTCTCGGCGCTCTTTTGGGCGGAGCTGGGGAGGACGCTACCCGCCGTCGACGGATTGGTTCCTGCCCAAGCGATCATTTGCTGATAGACCCTGGCGGCAACCAGAGCATTGCCGGAACGGGAAAGATGGCTGCCCACCCAATTTGCCGGTACGTCTGGCACGTAAGGTCCATTGGCGCTGGAAACAGTGAGCCCTGGAATGGAGGGGACGTCTGTGAGGATGTCGAATACTCCCGAGCAAGGCCTGATGTCAGATCCGTATTGACGGCGGTGACGACGGGACGGGATCCCTGGCATCTGTGGGTGATACGTAACCGTACAGATTAAGGGCGACGATGGGCGCATAACCGTCTGCGCGTGCCCATCTACAGAGCTGCGCAATGTTTCCATAAATTTCCGAGGCAGGCCAGCCGTTTCCGACATCATTTGTTCCGACCCAGATCACATATGCCGCCGGGACGCCGGTGATGTTCGGCGCGAGCAGATGCCCTTCCTGAAAGTAGTTGAGCAAGACATCGGATGAGAAGCGCCCCGCGAAAGCGAAGTCATAAAGAACAGTCGGCGCTCCCGGCATGGCGATCATCTGTTCCGGCCACGCCGACCCAGGTTTCACTCCCGAAGCATTGCCGACCGGCGATCCGCCTGTGTAGGAGGCAACCGCATTATAAGAATTATAACCTGCAGCGCCAATTGTAAGGCCGGTCTGCGTCCCGCTGAAGTTAGCGGGCCAATATTGCGTTCCAGCACAGGATAGGGAGTCGCCATCCGCCACGATCACTTTCGGCAGCATCTTGATCGCCGGTGAAAGAACGCCGCTAAAGGTGCCCGTGGTGGTTCCCGGCAGGGTCAGGTCGGATGCCAGTTGCGAGCTGCCGACCGCCCCGGCGGCGATGTTTCCAGACTGGATGGCGTTCCCGGCAAGCTGAGCGTTCGTCACGGCGCCGGCGGCGATGTTTCCAGTTTGCACCGCGTTGGGCGCCAGTTGGATGGTGGACACGGCGCCCGCAGAGATCTTGGAGGACGAGATGGAGCCGTCCGGAAGGTAACCATTGGGCGTCAGGCGCTGGTCGGGAGTGAGAAGCTGGAACCCGTGGGTTCCGTCGTTGAACCAAATGCGCAGACGCACATCGGCATTCGCCCAGACGTTGGTCGGGATGGCCGCCATGTTCGTCAGCGTCGTATCGCCCAGAAGCACGGAATAAAGGCCATTGGTTACCGTCAGCGCCACGGCTGACACCGGCTGGGAACCCGCGTTGCTAGTACCGTCGTTGCTCCAAAAAGTCGTGGTTCCATTGCTGTTGACCAGAGCAAAGGCGAACTGGCCGGTCCCATTGAAATTCACGGTGCCGACTGCCATGCGCCCCTGGAAGTTCAAGAGGTTTGGAACCTGTGCGCCAACTCTGACGATCAGCAACGAAAGCAGGAGAAGCAGAATGGATGCGGCGCGCCCGAGGCGTGCTACGACGAAGGGAACTGGGGATGGAGGCATCTCGGAAATAGGTGTGGGATAAGGCAGGCTCTTACGAAACCGTCGAGAGGCCATTTCCCGGAGGTAGTTTCGGACCACCATCCCGGCATTTCTGCTTCCCACGCCATAAGGCTTTCCACCAAGCTATTTTACTCCGTCCATCGCGTCAATTGTCGGAATATTTCTTAATTAGCTTATATTGAGGACTTTATGCTCGTTAACGCAATCGTAACATTCCGACGGTGATCGGTGCGATCCCCTCATGTCCATCAGACCTTAAAGAGTGCCGGCGGAGGGGGTCGAACCCACACACACTTGCGTGTACAAGATTTTGAGTCTAGCGCGTCTGCCAATTTCGCCACGCCGGCTTTGGGTCGCGAAAAATAAGGACGGGGTGGCGGGATTGCAAGTCCCGAGAGGGAGGGAATTTTTTGTCCACGAAAGGCACGAAAGGGCACGAAAAGAGGAACTCCGGCCAAAGCATGCTCAGCGGAGTAGAAGGAACCCGTCGCGCCACTACCGACGTCGCTGGTTAAGCAACGGGGTGCTTCGACTCCGTTACACTCCGCTCAGCATGACCGCGTGAAGTAAACGACCATCTGGCGGTTCGCAGCCTCTTCTCCCTTTCGTGCTTTTCGTGTCTTTCGTGGACACCTCCGTCCCAACGCCTTCAGTGGCTGTCGTCTTCCCGCGAGCCGCCCTTGCCGGTGAAGAAATTCTCCAGTTGGTGGCCGCGCCTTTGGAAACGCTTGCCGAGGCGATGGAAGAAATCCGGGACGCTGCGGAAGGGCTCGCCCGGTTGGGAATAGCCGGGGTCGTCGGAGTCACCCGAACCGCGGTAGGGAGGCGGCGGCGGGTTGCGACGGTCGTCGAGATACGCGTGGTCGTCGTCGCCGCGGCGGGCGTCGAAGTTGCGGCGCAGGACGGTGCCGCTATCGGCCGCGACGTCCACCGAGCCCACGTGCCCGCTCTTGCCGTCGAGCAGATCCATCTGCCAGACGGGTGCGCCGCCGCCGGTGCCGGCCTTGAGCACGTAATCGACGTGATCGAAAGGTACGCTCGACTTCTCCGCTTCCTGGTTGGCGATGGTGAAGGCACCCTCGGAATCGAGATTGAGCTGGTTGAAATTCATGGCGTTGCCGACGCCGTGGGAGGTGGGCGTACGCTCCCCGGTGATCCGGCCCCGCTGCACTTCCACTTCGCGCACTCCGCCGCGCGCCCGCGGATCGTCGATGACAATCTTCCACACCGGGGGCTGCGGGGTGCCGCCCCGCCCGCGCAGCTCGACGACATGGTTGAGCACCTCCTGGCCGTCGCGCTTGCCGATCACGCGCAGGGCGGAATACGCGGTATCCGCCGCATGGAGCGCGGCCAGCGGAAACAAAACGAGCCCAAGGAGAAGTGCTGCTTTCATCGCGGCAAGGATGAAACAGGGCGGGAGATTTTTCCAGTGCGAATACGCGGAGGCGGGCATTTGCGCTTTCTTCGCGCGAAGTCCTCGTCCATTAATCAGGTGAGATGCCGCTTTCCCCAGTCTCGCTCGAGCGTCAGTTACAACTTTACAAGGGTCTTGTGGAGGTGAGCGCCCTGATCAATGCGATCATGGACTCGCGCGAGTTGCTCCCCGCGATCCTCGACGTCGCGCGACGCGTGATGGAGGTCGAAGCGGCCTCGCTCTTCCTCGTGAACGGGGACGGCGAGCTGGAACTGACGTATGCCAGCGGCGGAGTCATCGCGGGCACCTCCGCGCCGGAATCGCGGATCGTGGTGCCGCGCGGTCGCGGCATCGCCGGCTGGGTGCTGGAACACGGGCAGCCGCTGCTGGTGCCGGATGCCTATGCCGATCCGCGCTTTTTCGCCGATACGGACAAGAAGACGGGCTTTCGCACGCGCTCGATCCTGTGCGCGCCGATGCAGCGCAAGGGCAAGGAAATCGGCGTGCTCCAGGTGCTCAATCCCATCGGCCGCGAAGCGTTCGACGAGACGGACCTCGAAGCGTTCCGCGCCTACGGCAATCTCGCCGCCACGGCGATCGACAAGCTACGCACGATCGACCGGCAGCGCGAGCAACAGCGCGTGGCCCAGGAGTTCGCCTTCGCCCGGGAAATCCAGGGGAGCTTTCTGCCGCAATCGTTGCCCACGCTCGCCCACGTCCACTTCGCCGCCACGTATCGCCCAGCCTTGAATGTGGGCGGTGATTTCTACGACGTGATCGAGCTTGGGCCCGACGAGATTTATATCGTGGTCGGCGATGTATCGGGCAAGGGCATGCCCGCCGCGCTGCTCATGGCGCAGGCGCTGAGCATCCTGCGGCTCATCGTCAAGCCGGGCATCTCGCCGGTGGCGGCGATGGCGCGGTGGAATGAGATGCTCACGGGGCACACGATTCGCGGGATGTTCATCACCGCGATGCTCGGGCGACTGGTGCTCTCCACGCGGCAGGTGGAGCTTTGCAGCGCCGGCCATTGCCATCCTTTCACCACGCTCGAGGGCCACGCCCGGCAGATCAAGATCGCGGGTTCGCCGCCGCTGGGGCTGCTCCCGGAGCTGCCCGCCCGCTCGCACCTGCTCCAGCTCGAGCCGAATGAATGGCTCGTGCTCTACACCGACGGGCTCGTCGAATCCTTCAATCGCGACGACGTGCCGCTCGACCCCGAGGGCGTGGAGCGGCTGCTCTCGCAAAAGTTCGCCAGCGTCACCGATGTGATTGACGGCCTCAACCGCGGCGAACTAAACCATCGGCAGGGGGCCGATCCGCACGACGACCTGACCATTCTCGTTTTTGGTTTTCAATGAAGCGCGAAATCGAATTTGCCAGTCATCCCGCAAATCTGTCCCTGGTCCGCGATTTCATCCGGCAGTTTCTGAAGCCGTTTGCTTTCTCCGAATCGGAAAAGGATCTGGTCGTCCTGGGCCTCGACGAGGCCTGTACGAACGTCATTCGCTACGCCTACCATCACCAGCCAAACCAGCTCATCTGCCTGGTCTGCGAGCAGATCGACGTGGGCGTGCGCTTCCGGTTGCGCGATTACGGCACCCAGGCCGACCCGACGAAGCTGCAGGGCCGTCCGCTCGATCTCGTGCAGCCCGGCGGCCTGGGCATCCACCTCATCCGCCGCGCCTTCAATCAAGTGGACTACAATCTCAAGAAGGAAGGCACCGAGCTCGTCCTCGAGAAGCATCTCAACCACGAGAAGGGGCCGCGCCCGCGCTGATCCAGCGCGGCTCGATCAGTCTCCGGTGCGGAGGCTCACCGCCGATGCCGCCGACTTTCGCTCCGGGGAAAGCGGCTTGTGCCCGCCGCATTGCGGGCAGCGCCAGGGGCGCAATTGGTGACCGAGAAAGATCGACGCCCAGCTCACCAGCCACAGCCCGCAGGTGATGACCGTGAGAAACAGATGCAAGCCGTGCGATATCTGGTTTCTTTCAAAGAGCTGATCGTGCCCGCATCGCGGACAGAAACCGCGAGTCCTGTCTTTCGTCATACCGATTGCGGCGCACCGTGGCAGAAATGCGGCCTTCTGACTACATCCCTTTCTCGCTCTTGATTTTGACGCTTACGGCGTGACCAATCCGTTGCGGATGGCATAGCGAACGAGGTCCGCCACCGTCTCGATGCCCAGCTTGGCCATGATCCGCGCCCGGTGGGTTTCGGCGGTCTTGACGCTGATGTTCAGCGTCTTGCCCACGTCCCGGTTTTTTTCGGCCCTCGGCCAGCAATTGCAGGATCTCGCGCTCGCGCGGGGTCAATCCGGCCGGAGATTTGGGGCGGCGCCGGCGGCCCATGCCCGCGAATTCCGCGGCATACATCGTCGCCGCCAGCCGCGACGTGAAGAAAGTCTCGCCGCGCAGAAGGGCGTCCACGGCGGTGAGCAGATCGCGACCGGCATCGGTTTTCAGAATGTAACCGCGCACACCGGCGGCGAGGGCTTCGCGGACGAATTGCTCGGTCTCGTGCATGGTGAGCATGAGCACGCGGCTGCGCGGGCAATGGGCGACGATGCGCCGGGCGGCTTCCAGCCCGTTGAGTTCCGGCATGCTCAAGTCGAGGATCACGATGTCCGGCGCGAGTTCCTCGGAGAGTCGCACGGCGGCGCGGCCATCGGAGGCCTCGGCGCAGATTTCCCAATCGGCGCGCAGTTCCAGCAGCGTGCGAATGCCGCGGCGCACAATGTCATGGTCGTCCGCCAATACGATGCGGGTCTTGGGATGGGTGCTCATAAAAGTGGAATGCGGGCTCGCACAAGGGAGCCACTGGGTTGAATGGAAACAGAAAGCGAGCCACCGACCTGCGCAAGACGCTCGCGCATGCCGCCGATGCCCACGCCAGGCTGTTCCTCGCCCGCCCGCGCCTTGCCGCCGCCTTCATCGCGCACCTCGATGCTGATTTCGCCAAATTGCCGCTCGAGGCGAATGTGAGCGGAGGGGCTCTTCGAGTGGCGGTGCACGTTCGCCAGGCTCTCCTGCACCACGCGGAAGAGGGTGAGCTCCCGCTCCGGATCGAAGCGCTCGAGGTCCGGTGGCAGATCCAGGTCCACGGCAATGCCGCTGCGCTTGGAAAAGCCTTCGGCCAGCCAGCGCAATGCCGCCGGCAAGCCGCATTCCTCCAGCAGCGGCGGGTGCAACAGATACGCGTGCGTCCGCAATCCGCTGCCCACGCCGTCGGCCAGCGTCAGGCTGTCCGCCAGGAGGCTCGCGCGCTTTTCCTCGGATAATTGGTCGCCGTGCTGGCTGAGCAGCGAAAGATTGACGGACAAGGCGGCCAGCGATTGCGCTGTGGAGTCGTGCAGATCCCGGGCGAGACGGCGGCGCTCCTCGTCCTGCACCCGCAACAATTGCCCCGAGAGCTGGCGCAGCCGTCGTTCCGCCGCCTTCTGCTCGCGGATGTCGCGGATCACGGAGGAGGTTCCCGTGACCACCCCGCTGGCATCCTGCAGCGGGAAAATCGACATCGCCACATCGATCAGTTCCCCGCTGCGCGCCAGGCGCACGGTCTCGAAATGATCGATTCGTTCTCCGCGGCGGGCACGTTGCTGGATCGTCTCCGCTTCCTCGCGACGATCCTCCGGCGTGACGAGCATCATGGTCTGGCCGAGCATTTGTTCCGCGATATAGCCGAAGATTCGCTCCGCCGCCTGGTTCCAGTTCACGACCCGGCCCAGCATGTCGCAACTGACGATCGCATCCGCCGAGGCGGCCACGATCATCGCCATCTTTTCCCATTCCATCAGGCGCTCCCGGACCCGCACCTCCAGCTCCGCGCTGCAACGCCGGACTTCCTCGCGCATGCGCCGCACCTCGGTGACTTCCGTGGCGGTGCCGAGGAAGCCCGAGACCCGCCCCTGGCTGTCGCGCAGTTCCATCACTTCGCTGCAAATCCAAATCACCTGCCCGTCCGCTCGCACGTAGCGGAGTTCCATGCTGAGCGGCACGCCATACTCATTCATGCGCTCCCACGTCTCACCCACCTTCTGCACGTCTTCCGGATGCACGACCATGTCCCAGCTCTGGCCGATCACCATATCCCGGTCGTAACCCGTCATCTGGCACCAGCGAGCGTTTGCATAAACGTAGCGCCCCTCCTTGTCCGTCTGGATAATGCCCACCGGAGAAATATCCGCGAGGTGGCGCAGCAGATCGCTTTCGCTCTTCATCGGTACGTTGCCGCGCTCGCGGGGTCGCCCTCCCGCGAGCCGTGTGGGAGTCATGGCCTCGGTTCCACTGTCCATAAAACCCAAAATTACCGTTAAATGCCTTTCTGGCAATACCAATCGTAGGTCTGTCGAATCCCGTCGCGCAGCGTGATCCGCGGGCGCCAGCCCAGCCCCGCCAACCTTTTTGTATCGAGCAGCTTGCGCGGCGTGCCATCGGGTTTGGTGGGATCGAAGACCAGTTCCCCCCCGAAGCCGACGATCTCGCAAATCAGTTCGACCAGCTCCCGAATCGTGACGTCGGACCCGAATCCCACGTTGACGATTTCCGGCTGGTCGTAGTGCTCCAGCAGGAAGCGACACGCACTGGCGAGGTCCTCCACATGGAGAAATTCGCGGCGCGGCGTGCCTGTGCCCCAGACGGGCACCGTGGCGTCGCCGCGCTGTTTCGCTTCGTGTACCTTGCGCAACAATGCCGGGAGAACGTGCGAGGTATTGAGGTCAAAGTTGTCGCCGGGGCCGTAAAGATTCGTCGGCATCGCGCTGATGAAATTGCGCCCGTATTCCCGCGCGTAAGCCTGGCAAAGCTTGATGCCGACGATCTTCGCCAGCGCGTACGGCTCGTTCGTCGGCTCGAGTTCTCCGGTGAGCAGCGCGCTCTCGGGAATCGGCTGCGGCGCGAATTTCGGATAGATGCACGAGCTGCCGAGAAAGAGCAGTTTCTCCGCGCCGAAATCGAACGCCGCCTCGATCAGATTGTTCTGAATGGTCAGGTTCTCGATCAGAAACTCGACGGGGAAATCGTTGTTCGCCTTGATGCCGCCCACTTTCGCGGCCGCGACGATCACCACCTGCGGCCGCTGCCCGGCGAAAAATCCGCGCACGCTCTCGCGCTGCCGCAGGTCGACTTCCGCACGCGTCCGCGTCACGAGGTTCGCATAGCCTGCGCCCTGCAACTCACGAAAAATGGCGCCCCCCGCGAGACCGCGGTGGCCGGCAACAAAAATGGTATCGGTCTTTTTCAAGCGGCCGAACGCTAGCACACGGGGAGGGAGTGCCAAGCGCCAAGAGCCAAGTGCCAAGTGGCGACACCATCTGGCTCTTGGCTCTTGGCTCTTGGCTCTTCCCCCGCCATCTTCCCGCCCGTCATGCGCGCTTTGCTCCTAGTCCTCGATAGTGTCGGTTGCGGTTCGGCGCCGGATGCGGCTGCCTACGGCGATGCGGGGGCCGATACGCTCGGTCACATTTTCGCCGCCCAACCCGGTCTCGCCCTGCCGGCGTTCTTTTCGCTCGGCCTCTGGAAAATCCTCACGACCGATGTCTTCGACCCGCGCTCGCGCGGCACCATCGCCAGCTTCGGCCGCATGCGCGAGCGCTCCCCGGGCAAAGACACCACCACCGGCCATTGGGAAATCGCCGGGGCGATTCTCGACCAGCCCTTCGCCACCTTCCGGGAGTTTCCCGCCGAATTCGTCGCCGCCATCGAGCGCGATGCCAAGGTGAAATTCCTCGGCAATTGCACCCGCAGCGGCACGGTGATCATCGAGGAACTCGGTGCCGAGCACCTGCGCACCGGCCAGCCGATCCTCTACACGTCCGCCGATTCCGTCCTCCAGATCGCCGCGCACGAGGGCATCGTGCCGCGCCGGCGCCTTTACGAAATCTGCCGCGTCGCCCGCCGCCATGCCGACGCCCTGCGCATCGGCCGCATCATTGCGCGCCCCTTTATCGGGGAAGCCGGGCAGTTCCAGCGCACCAGCGGGCGGCTCGATTTCTCCATGGTCCCGCCGCACACCGTGCTCAACGCCATCGCCGAAACCGGGATGCGCGTGGAAGGCGTCGGGAAGATCAACGACATCTTCGCCGGCAGCGGCATCACCCACTCGACGCCCACCGCTTCGAATGCCGAGGGCATGGCGGCCATCGACGGCCTCTGGGCCGACGGCAATGATGGGCTGATCTTTGCCAACCTCGTCGATTTCGACATGCTCCACGGCCACCGCCGCGACGCCATCGGCTATGCCCAGGCCCTCCGGGCCTGCGACGAATGGCTGGCCTCTTTCCTCCCCCGCTGCGAAGAGGAAGACCTCGTGATCATCACCGCCGATCACGGCAATGATCCCGCCTGGCGCGGCACCGATCACACGCGCGAGGAAGTGCCGCTCATGGTGCTGCACGCCGGACTCAGCCTCGCGCTCGGCACCCGCCAGACTTTCGCCGACGTCGCCGCCACCCTCGCCGAATTCTTCCACCTCCGCCAAAAATGGCCCGTGGGCCAGTCCTTCATCCGCCTCCAGCAGAAGCACGCGGGAACCTACGTCCACCGCGCGTAGACGCGGTCGACGAACATCCAACACCGAACATCCAACATCCAACGCCCAATCAGGGCACACCGCGATGCACACGCCTGCGCCATTGGATGTTGGGCGTTGGATGTTGGATGTTGGATGTTCTGCCTTTCCCTCCACGCGGAGTGCGTGTTGATTGACGATCCTGTCATGTCCACCACTGCCTCGCTTTTTGATCCCATCGAAGACGTCCTCAAGGACATCCGCGCCGGGCGGATGGTCATCGTCACCGACGACGCCGATCGTGAAAACGAAGGCGATCTCGTGATGGCGGCGGAGAAAATCACGGCGGATGCCGTCAATTTCATGGCCACCCATGGACGCGGGTTGATCTGTGCACCGATTACCGAGGAGCGCGCGGAGAAACTCGGTCTCCAGCGGATGGTCCTGGAGAACCGCGAGAGCTACCGCACCGATTTCACCGTCTCGGTGGACGCCGCCAAGGGCGTGACCACGGGCATCAGCGCCCACGACCGCGCGCGGACCATTCAGCTCCTGGTCGATCCCGCGGCCACGCCGCAAGATCTCGTCCAGCCCGGCCACGTCTTCCCGCTGCGCGCGAAGCCCGGCGGGGTATTGCGACGCGCGGGCCACACCGAGGCCAGCGTCGATCTCGCGCGGCTCGCCGGTCTCTCCCACGCGGGTGTCCTCTGCGAAATTCTCAATGCCGATGGTACCATGGCGCGCCTGCCGGAACTCTTGAAATTCCGCAAGAAACACAAGCTGAAGATGTGCTCGATCGAGGATCTGATCGTTTATCGCCGCAGCCGCGAAAAGCTCATCGAACGCGAGCAGGTGATCAAGCTGCCGACGGATTTCGGTGAATTCGAATTGCACATGTACCGGTCGATCGTCGACGGCATCCACCATCTCGCGCTGGTCAAAGGCACAATTTCGCCGAAGAAGACCACGCTGGTGCGCGTGCACAGCGAATGCCTCACCGGCGACGTCTTCGGCTCCCAGCGATGCGACTGCGGGAACCAGCTCCACACCGCGCTCCAGCAGATCGAGGCGGCGGGCAATGGCGTGCTTCTCTACATGCGCCAGGAGGGCCGCGGCATCGGCCTGCCGGCCAAGATTCACGCTTACAAACTGCAGGAGGAGGGCCTCGACACCGTGGAGGCGAATCTCAAGCTCGGCTTCCCGGCGGAATTGCGCGATTACGGACTCGGCGCGCAAATCCTCTCCGATCTCGGCGTGCGCAAGATGCGTTTCCTGACCAACAACCCGAAGAAAGTCATCGGCCTCGAGGGCTACGGCTTGAAGATCGTGGAGGTCGTGCCGATCAAGACGCCGACCAATCCGCACAACGCGAAATATCTCGAGACCAAGCGGCTGAAAATGGGGCATCTGCTCTGAAGTTGCGCCGCGGAGAAGAGGGTCCACGAAATACACGAAAGGGCACGAAAAGGGTCATGTTCGATGTCGTGGCGTGCCTGATTTTCCACCTTTTTTAAGAAAGGGCGGCCGCGGATCTCGTGAACGCTTCCGAGATCGCGCTCCAAAAGATTTATTTCGTGCCCTTTCGTGTATTTCGTGGACCCCTTCCCCCGCCTTTCCCTTGCGCCACGCCCGCGCCGCACTAACATCCCCCTCTCTCATGTCCACCGCCATTCCATCACGACCCCGGCAAACCGGCCAACGGCGCACGTTCGCCATCGTCGCCAGCCAATACAATAGCGAGTACGTGAATGGTCTCGTGGACCACGCCCGCCGCGAGCTCGAGGCGATCTCGGCGAGTTCCAGCGTCGTCACCTATGAGGTGCCGGGCGCTTTCGAAATCCCGCTCGTGGTCCAGGAGGTCGCGGCGAAGGGAGGCATCGATGCCATTATCGCGCTCGGCGTGATCATCGAGGGCGAGACCCAGCACGCCGCGCTCATCGCCCAAACCGTCACCGCCTCCTTGCAACAGGTGAGCCTCGCGCAGCGCCTGCCGGTCATCCACGAAGTGCTGCTCGTGAAAAATGAAGCCCAGGCCCGGGCGCGCTGCCTGGAAGAGGAAATCAACCGCGGCACCGAAGCGGCCCGTTGCGCGGCCCACATGGTGCAAACGATGAGCAGCCTGCGGAGCGCACGTTAATTTATTTCCCATGGGCAAACGACGCGAAGGCCGTGAAGCGGCCGTCCAGTATCTTTTCCAGATCGACCTCAACGGCGAAAAGCAGGCC
Organism: Chthoniobacter sp.; assembly: GCA_037200205.1. GTDB lineage: Bacteria > Verrucomicrobiota > Verrucomicrobiia > Chthoniobacterales > Chthoniobacteraceae > Chthoniobacter. Next base: position 47,574 of record JBBCHV010000021.1, on the reverse strand, counting down.
GGGAACGCCGAGACGTTTTGGGCGCTGCGCTCCGGTCCGGGCAAGGCTCCGGTGACGCCCAAGACGCGCGCCTTCACCGAGCTGCTCGTGCACGGCGTGATGAGCCACCTCGACGAGATCGACGGCTGGATCAAAAAATTCGCCGCCAACTACGAGTTGAGCCGGCTGGCCGCCGTGGACCGCAATATCCTGCGCGTGGCGACGTACGAGCTGATCCATTCGCTCGACGTCGCGCCGGTGGTGATCATCAACGAGGCCATCGAGGTCGCGAAAAAATTTGGTACCGACAAATCGGGCGGGTTCGTCAACGGCATCCTCGACCGCATCAAACAGGAAGTCGGCCGGCCCGCTCGCGAGCCGGTGGCGCCGACGAATCCCTAGGCGGCGATGGCGTTCGGGTTTTTCAAATCGCTGATCCAGAAGTTCTCCGGCAAGTCGGTGGATTGGGACGAACTGGAGGAAAGTCTCATCCGCGCGGATCTCGGGGTGCCGATGATGACGCGCATCATGACCACGCTCCAGGCGCGGGAGGACGCCCAAAAGCTGACCGCGGAAACGGTCGTCACCGTGGCGCGCGAAGAAATCCTCAAGGTGTTGCCGCGCGACAATGTCACCCTGCGCCCGCTGGCCTCGAAGACCAAAGTGATCCTCGTGGTCGGCGTGAATGGGACGGGCAAGACGACCTCGACGGCGAAACTCGCCTATTTTCTCCAGCGCAAGGGCCACAGCGTGATGCTCGCGGCGGCGGACACATTTCGCGCGGCGGCCATCGAGCAGCTCAGCGTCTGGGCCGAGCGGTTGAACATCGACATCGTCAAAGGGCAATACAACGCGGACCCGGCGGCGTTGTGCTACGAAGCGTATCAATCGGCCGACCGCAAGAATGTCGAATTCCTGATCTGCGACACGGCGGGCCGGCTCCACACCAAGGCGAATCTCATGGGAGAACTCAGCAAGGTGAAGCGTGTCCTCGCCAAAGCCGACCCGCAGGCCCCGCATGAGACGCTGCTCGTAGTCGATGCCACCACCGGCGGCAATGCGCTGCAACAAGCGAGGGAATTCCACGCCTCGACCGGGCTGACGGGCGTGATCGTGACCAAGCTCGACGGCAGCGGCAAAGGCGGCTGCGTGGTGGCCATTCAAAACGAGCTCGGCATCCCGACCCGCTTCATCGGCACGGGAGAAAAGATGGAGGACATCGCGTTCTTCGAGAGCCGGGCATTCGTCGAGCAGATGCTCTGACGCCGCCAACGGCGGCTCCAAATAGCCCGTCATCCTGAGCCTGCGAAGGACCTCTGAATTCGCTCTGGCATCAAACGCCTGGCACACGCTGTGAGCATGCTGTTGTCTACTGTTCCGCGGGTGAGGAAAGGCAGAGATCAGAGGTCCTTCGCAAGCTCAGGATGACGGGCTGTTTTGGAGCCATCCGCCAGCCCACAAAAAGCCCGCCGGCTTTCACCGGCGGGCTTCCTTGTGATTCGCTCGCGTCGCAACCGTTACTTCTTCACCGGCACGAAGCCCACCTGCTCGGCGATCTTCTGGCCTTCCTCGCTCACGGCGAAGTCCACGAAGCTCTTCGCTTCTCCAGCCGGCGCGCCGTTGGTGTAGAGATAGGTCTCGCGGGAATAGGGATACTTGCCGGTGCGGACGTTCTCTTCGGTGAGTTCGGTTCCCTCGACGACCACGACTTTCACGCCCGGCGCCTTCGTGTAGGCGAGGCCCACGTAGCCGATGCCATTCTCGTTCTTGCCGACTTCGGCCACGATCTGCTCGTTGCCCGCCATCTTCTGCGAACTCGCGGCATAGTCGCGCTTCTTCATGGCCATGTTTTTGAAATCCTTGAACGTGCCCGAGGAGGTGTTGCGCGTGTAGACGGACACGGTGCCGCCCTTGCCACCCACCGCGCTCCAGTCGGTCACATCGCCGGTGAAGAGTTGCTCGACCTGCTTCTTGGTCAGCTTCGCCACGGGGTTCTTTTCATTCACCACCACGGCGATGCCGTCGTGCGCGACGATGGTCGGGAAAAACTTCACGCCTTTGGCTTGCCCGGCGGCTTCCTCGGTCAGCTCGACTTTGCGGCTCGACATGCCGATCTGCGCCGTGCCGTCGATGATGGCCGCGATGCCGGTCGCCGAGCCTTCGGCGGCGATGTTGAAGGTCGTTTCGGGATGCTTTGCCTTGAAGGCTTCCGCCAACTGCGGAACGAATTTCGCGCCGAGGGTGTCGGAGCCTTTGATGACGAGACTGCCCGCAAAGGCCGGCACGGCCAGGGCGAAGGCAGCGGGGAGGGAGAGGAGATATTGGAGTTTCATGGTTTAGAGGAGAGCCACCAGTTCAGCCATTTAAGGCCCCTACGCCAAGTCGCCGCATGTTACAATTTGGTGACACCATTTCATCGAGCGCTCGACCTACAGAGAGAGGCCGGATTTGTGCGCCTCCCTTTCACCCTCTGCAAGCCTCGCCAGACGCCGGCTTTTGTCCTAATGTTCGCCGAACGGGATGGGTTTCTCTCATCACCCGTCCGCCGTTTCTTCTATGAAAAAGCTCTCCCTCCACCTCGTTCTCGGCGCGCTCTGCGCCACCACGATTTACGCCGACAATCCGGCCTTCGACTGGCCGCAATTCCGCGGCCCGAATCGCGATGACATTTCGCAAGAAACCGGTCTCCTGCAGCAGTGGCCGGCCGATGGTCCCACGAAGATCTGGAGCTACACCCAGGCCGGCCAGGGCTATTCGGGCTTCGCGGTCGTCGCCGGGCATCTCTATACGATGGGCACGCGCGACGGCACGGAGATCCTCATCTGCCTCGACGCGGCCAAGGGCACGGAAATATGGACGGCGAAGCTCGGCCCCATTCTCGACAACAAATGGGGCGACGGCCCGCGCGGCACGCCGACGGTGGATGGCGATCGCGTCTACACGCTCGGCGGCGACGGCACGCTCGCAGCCGTGCAAGCCACGGATGGCAAGGAACTCTGGCGCACCACTATGGACGCGCTCGGCGGCAAGCGCCCCGGCTGGGGCTATACGGAAAGTGTGTTGGTCGATGGCCCGCAAGTGGTCTGCACTCCCGGCGGACCGAAAGGAGCCATGGCCGCGCTCGACAAGATGAGCGGCCAGGTCTTGTGGCAGAGCACGCTCTGGACGGATGGCGCCCAGTATTCCTCCATCGTTCCCGCCGACATCAACGGTCAAAGGCAGTATATCCAGCGGAGCATGACCAACGTCGTCGGCATCGCCGCCAAGGATGGCGCGCTCCTGTGGCAGGTGCCGTATCCCGGCAAGACGGCGATGATTCCCACGCCCATCGTGAAGGGCAACCAGATCTACTTCGCCAGCGGCTACGGCGTGGGCTCCATGAGCTTCACGGTCGAACCCGGCAACCAGACCAAGATCGTCTTCGACGAAACCAGCAGCACGAACAAGGTGATGAAGAATCACCACGGCGGCGTGATCCTGCTCCGCGATAAACTCTACGGCTATAGCGACGGCCTCGGCTGGACCTGCCAGGATTCAAGACCGGCGCACTCGTCTGGAACGAAAAAGCCAGGCTCGGCAAAGGTGCGATCTCCTACGCCGATGGCCATTTCTATTGCCTCGAGGAAGGCAGCGGCAACGTCGTGCTCATCGACGCCACGCCCAACGGTTGGAACGAAAAGAGCCGCTTCAAGCTCGATCCGCAAACGACCATCCGCAGTCCGCAAGGCCACATCTGGACACACCCGGTGATTTCCAACGGCCGCATGTATCTCCGCGACCAGGATCTCATCTTCAGCTACGCGGTGAAGTAGCTCGGAAAGACAGCGCCCCACACCAACGGGGCGAAAACGGCTTCCGCTGACCCGCCGCAAAACGCCACGTCGCGCGCGAACGGCGCGGCGCGATCCAGCGAGCAACGGGCAGCGCTCCGCGTGGCCAAACGAAACGCAGAGGACGCAGAGGACGCAGAGATGTCAGGGAGGGGCAAGGAGGGGCTGCTTCTTTTTCTCTGCGGACCTCTGCGTTCTCTGCACTGCTCTCTGGAAGAAGAGCGCAGGTCTGCGAGGACTTTTGGGAGCCCGCCAATCACGCCAATCACACCAATCATTCCATTCGTGTCATTGGCGTGATTCGCGGACTGCTCCTCCACCCGCCTTTTCGTGCTTTTTCGTGCCTTTCGTGGACCCCCTCTTGGGTTGCGGCTCCGCCGCGCTGCGCTCTCTGCGTTTAAAAACGGCTACGACATTGACGGGCGGGAAGGAGTCCCGGTTTCTCAAGCTCAAGCCGTAATTGGCTCGTTCCCCAAGCGTTGTTCTTTGGAGTTCTCGGAAAGTTCGCGAGCCAGCTTTACGCGGTCGGCGATCCAGCGAATCCACGCGGGATGGAGTTGCAGGAATTCGGAGAGCTCGCGGCGCTCCAGAGCGTCGCAACGGCCGGCAATAAAGCGCTCGATCATCGCCACCTGCTCGGCCTCCAGGCCGCTCAAGCCATGCCCCTGCACCTCGGGGCCGCAGCGCTCGATGAATTCCAAAAGCGGGGAAATGTCGTCGTTCATAACACTGGCTGAGATGCCGGTTTCGCCGAGACTTGCAGAAAAAGATGCATTTTCTACGGAAAAACCTGACGGGAACAAATAATCGCAGAAATACGAAGATTTTCTGCAAGCGGAGGCAAATCCAGCGTCCTAGCCAGTAGGAAGCAGTGGGTAGTTGGGAGGGGCTTTCGAGATGGCCAGCGCCTGGCCGGTATGTGGGCGTGGGGGATACGGAGAGCTGGCGAAGCGGGGAAACGAGGTGGGCGGCGGAAGACGGGCGGGTTGGTGGAGGGGCCAGGCGCGGGCCATCGCGGGTAGTTTTTGCGGGAGGAAGGCGCGGCCACGGGGGTGGCCGCGCCACTCCTCCGCGCAGGCCAAAGCCTTGCTCTTAATCCTAATCTTACTCTTCATCTCTCTTCGCCTCGACCGTGCGGGATGGGGAGTAAGATTAGAGCATTGTAAAATAAACCGTGGTCATAGGCAGTGCCTGCGAGGCCGTGGGAGGTCTGGGGAGCGCACTCGTCCCGAGTGCGGGTTTCGGCGTCTCGCCGAAACGAACTTTTCTCCGGTTCGGAGGGATTTTCCAAGTTCGCGAAGGCGGGGACGCCTTCGCCAGCACCCGGGACGGGTGCGCTCCCCAGAGGCGCTGCGCGCGACCCGATTCGAGGCCACGATTAGTTAAAATGCTCCAGGATAAGAGTAAGAGTAAGACTAAGAAAGCGTGCCTCGTCTACTCGTTCTCCGATACAGAAAAACACCGATGCCATCCCTCGAATCCCTTGAGCCGGTGTTCGCCGGGGACGCTTTCGGCGACCACCAGATCGGCCAGTTTCTCCCGCGCGGCTGAACTGAGGCAAAAGCCGACGCCGAGCTTGCTGGCCAGATCCTCCAGGCGGAAAACGTAATTCATCTCGGGACCGAGCATGCTGGGCTCGCCCCAGGCGGATTGCTCCCCGAAGGTGACCATGCCGTAGTGCAAGGCCACGCGGAACCGGACGGGGCTGTCTTTGCGCAGCCGTTGAAACTCATGAATCGCGGCGACCACCGCGGGCGCCGCATCGCCGCGCTCCTCCCAGCAGGCCAGAAAACCATCGCCAATGTACTTCGGGATGCGACCCAAGCCCTTCTCCACGATGCGATGGCATTCGCGCAGCCAGTGGCCCATGGTATTGGCCAGCTTTTCCACCTCCATTTCGACGCTCAGCGCGGTGAAATCCGCGATGTCGGCAATGAGCAGCCAGAGGTGCTGCTGCCGCAGGTCGAGCACGGTGGCGTCCCCGGCGCCGGAACGGCCCAGGATGGCCGTGGCATCGTCGCCATTTCCCCGGGGCCGGACGGGCTGATGGAAGATGAAGTTTTGCCCGCCGATGTTCAGCCGGTCGCCGTGGCGAAGCTGCGTCGGCCGGACGAGGCGTCGGTCATTGCGATAAGTGCCATTGCGGCTCGCCAGGTCGATGAGCCAAAACTCCTCTTCATCCTGTGGATGAATGATGGCGTGCTTGCGCGACGCTTTGGGAGAATCGATGACGATATGGTTTTCCGGTCCGCGCCCGAGGCTGCATCTGCCATGCAAAGTCCAGCCTTCCCCGTTGCTGGATTCCAACCGTGCGCCACCGGCATCGGCAAAACAGGGATCGGGAGTAGCAGGCATGACGAGGGGGCGACGCTGATATGATGCTACTCGTAAATCGAACGGACGGTCCCACCAAGGGCGAATTTTGGGTAATCCTCTGGGCAGAAGCCGTTCCCATTATCCTCGGTTCTGTCGAACATGACGGGGGCGCCTTATATCTATTTTCCGTAGATTTTGCCCAGCGCACGTGGTGACATCGGTGTGACTCGAGTCAGCCCGGAATCGTCGAACGCCAGCGAAAGAGCTCCTACATCCGCATTCAAAGAGCAGAGTCGGAGGTCACCAGAACGGGGATGTCTACGATGCCGGTAGACGCCAGGATGCGGGCGTCGTTCGTTTCGTCTTTCGGCAAAATTTTCCGCTGCTCCACAAAACCAATGAAGTTCGCGCGATAGCTCTTTTGAACGTCTGCCAGCGCAATTGGTGATCCCTTCGGCGCAGACGTTTACTCGGGCCAATGGGAGGGCTGTGTTCCCCTAAACCGCCCTAATGGCCCGGCGCCACGAGCATCCGGAGAATCGTCAAGCTGCCGACAATCATGAGCCCGATGACCGCCACGACGGCGACCAGCAAGGCGGCGAGAAAGACCCAATCGCCGGTCGTCGAGCGCCGCGACTGGCCGGCGTGCTTTTGCAGCAGCTCGTAGTTCCGGGCGTTGGAGCGGAAGAAGATCGAGAGCGCATCGCCCACGACCGGCACGGCATCCAGCGAGGCATTGATGAGCACATTCACCGCCATGCGCGTGAGGACGATCTTCGGCACGCCCCGCCGCGCACTGAGCGCGATGAGCACGAGCGACAACCGCCGCCGAGGCCGTGGCGCCAAACGCCGGCAGCAGGCCGATGAGCGGATCGAGGCCGAAGCGAATGCCGGTGCCCGGAATGACAAAGATGTCATCCATCAGGCGCGCCATGAGCGCGATAAACGGATCCGCACTGGCCGCCGCCCGCGGCTTTTCCTTGCCGAGCACCTCGAACTCGACCTCCTGGGCCGGTTTCGTCGCAGACATGGATCAGCCGGGAATGCCGGCGAGCATTTGCGCGTTCGTCGGGAATTTCTTCACGAAAAAGAGCAGGCGCTCGATGGCCTCGATCGGCTTGTGCCCGGCGAGACCGCGACGGATGACGTTGATCTTGTGCAAGTCGGCTTCCGGGAGCAGCAGCTCCTCGCGGCGCGTGCCGCTCTGGAAGATATCGATGGCCGGATAGATGCGCTGGTCGCTGATCTTGCGATCGAGCACCAGTTCCATGTTGCCGGTGCCCTTGAACTCCAGGAAGATGAGTTCATCCATGCGGCTGCCCGTATCGATGAGCGCGGTGGCGATGATGGTGAGCGAGCCGGCCTCCTCGGTATTGCGCGCGGCGGCGAAGATCTTGCGCGGAATTTCCAGCGCGCGGGAATCGATGCCGCCCGACATGGTGCGCCCGCCGCCGCCGGTGGCGTTATTGAAGGCGCGGCCCACGCGGGTGATGGAGTCGAGCAGCAGGAACACGTCCTTGCCCGATTCCACGAGGCGCTTGGCCCGTTCGATGGCGAGCTGCGCGATGCGCGTGTGGCTCTTGATGTCGCTGTCGTTCGAGCTGGCCATGATCTCGGCCGTGGGCACGGTGCGCTTGATCTCGGTGACTTCCTCGGGACGCTCGTCGACGAGGAGGATGATGAGATTCATGTCCTTGTGATTCTTCACCACGGCATCGGCGATGTGCTGGAGCAGCGTGGTCTTTCCCGTGCGCGGCGGCGCGACGATGAGGCCGCGCTGGCCTTTGCCGATCGGGCAAAACATATCGATGATCCGCGTGGTGTAACGATCGGGCACGGTCTCGAGACGGATGAATTTGTTGGGGCTCACCACGGTGAGCTCGTCGAACGCCGGCAGGTGCAGCGACTTTTCCGGATCGTCGCCATTGATGGACGTGATCTTGAAAAGCTGCGACCCGCGATTGCCGCGCCGCGTCTGGCCTTTCACCCACTGGCCATCGCGCAGATTGTAGGCGCGGCACAGTTCGGGAGTGACGAAGACGTCGGCCGGATGCTGGGCGAAAGAGCGCTTCGGATCGCGCAGGAAACCGAAGCCTTTGCCGGAAACTTCGACGATGCCCTCGGCCTCGCCGATTTCATCTTCGCGCGGCGGCGGCAGTTCGGCCCGCGGCGGTTCCGGCTGCAGGTATTCGATGCTGTCGACGCGATCATTGCGATCCACGCGATCGTGGCGGCCGCCGCGGTCGTGCCGATCGTGGCGCTCACCGCGGTCCTGGCGCTCGACGTGCTGGATGGGCGGGCGTTCGGCGCGATAGGAGGGCTCCACGCGCGGGAGATCCATGCGCGCGGCTTCCTCGGCGGAGACGGCGACCGGAATGGGCGCGGGGTCGATGCCGGCGGCGCGGGCCTGCTCTTCCATCTGCCGCGCCACATGGCGCGGAATGTAGACGGGACGCGGCCTCACGACCGGTTGGGATGGGTCGACAGGGAGAGGCGCGGGAGCGGCAGGGGCCGACACCGGTGCGACCGACGGAGCGGGAGCGGCCGCTGGCGGCACCGCCCGGGAAGGACGCCAGTCCTCCACCACGGGGGCCACCGGAGCGGGCGCCGGAGTCACAGCCACTGGGGCGGGCGCCGGCACCGGAGCGGGGTCCGGTGCGGGCACTGGCGCCGCCGGCGGCACGGCGTTCATGGGAAGCTCCGGGGTGACAGATTCCGGGGACGCCGCTTTGGCCTTGGTCGTCCTTTTCGCCTTCGGCTTCACGGTCGTCGTGGCCTTCTTGGCCGTGCTGGCCGGGGTTTTCGTTGTCCGCTTCTTGGCGGGTTTCTTGGTGGCGACGCTCTGCTCGGCGAGCAAAGGCTGGTCTGCGGGCTCTGTCATAAAAAAAGGATGGCTGGGACTCGGAAGGCGGCGACGTGTTCACGACGTCGGGCCGGAAATGGAAAAGTGAAATTACGTACTAAGCGGAAAGCGGAGCGAAGGCCTCTGCGGCGGGCCCAAAATGACCATCGCGCATCGATTGCACCTCGGCCGGGAGTGCCGTCAAACTCAGCCCGCCACCGCTCGCCGGGTCACTGGCGCCCAGTCTGGACGCCACGGTGATTTCCTGCGTGAGCTTGGAGAAACGCTGCCCTCTCTTCAGGTCGAGGGGACCTTCAATGTGTATGACTTTAGACCACTTGCTATGACCCGCCATGGATCAGGAATGTTGATTGGATGGGATGCGCTCCTGCGATCTATCTTGCGAGGGAGAAGTCCTGCCAGAGATGGTCAGGAATGCCGGGAACGCGAACTGATGTGGGGTAGGATGCGGCGAAAAGGCGCCCCCGTCAACAAGGATTTTCACCCCGCCGATCGTGCTTGGAATCGGACAACGCCTTTGTTTACCTCCCACCGCCATTCGCCAACTCTCGGACCCATGAAGATCACCTCGCTCACCCGCGGCCCCCTCGCCCTCCTGCTCGCCGCGTGCCTCCTGCCCGCGGCCTGCAGCACCCCGGCCAGCCCGGCGAGCATCCGCGGACCGCGAAGGAAGCGGCGAAGGTCTACATCCTCTCCGGCAACTGGAGCCCGGTCAACGGCGACGGCAACCAGATCACCTTCGTGCCCGATACCGCCGGGCCGGCCACCGGACGCGTCATCGGCATCTTTTCCGACGCCGGGACCTACACCGCCTCCGAAACCCAGCCCGAAACCGGACGCTTCAGCATGTGGGTGAACGCCGGCCGCGTCGACTCCGACGATCCGCTGAGCAAGACCTCCTTCTCCGGCGAGTTCAGCTACGACGGCAAACTGCTCTCCCTCACCCGCCACTGGGGCGGCGGCATGCCCGACGAGACGAAGACGTATCGCCGGTAAAAGCGCGCAATTTTTGCGGAAAAAGCGCAATTTTCCGCCAAGCAGCCCATGCAGGCCGCGGAGTCAATGCAGCCTAAATAGCCAGCGCAGGCTGCGGGAATCCACCGAAACAGTGCCGCCTTGTGCCGCACATCATTCGTGATGGCGTCGGATTTCCCGCATTCAATGGCACCCACCGCATCGCGTCTTGTATGAAACGACACGACGACCATTCAACGAACGACGGCCCGCTCTACTCGGAGATCGTTCGCGATTTCGCGGCGCTGGCCGATCTGCGTCCTCCTTCCGCCCACACCGTCTTACTCCTCGTCGCCGACTCTACTGGCGTTCACACCGACATCGTCAGCGCCGTTGCGGAGCAACTCTTCGCCATCGGCCTCACCTATCTTTGCGTGTGGGGTCCGGGCTGCCAGCGAGTCCACGACATCTTCGACGAGGTTTACGTCGGCGACAGTCGCAGCGAGCCGGAACACTCATTCATGAGCACCTGGCATCACGACGAACCTCTCGACGCGGCCCTTTGGTTTTTCCTTCACTGCGCCAATCCAGACGCAGCCGATCTTTCTTCCACTTCTTTCCTCGCGGTGACTGTTGGCAACGAGCCCTGGGCCGCTGCTGTAGAGCACGCTCTCGCCGATACCAGCGCGTTCGTCCGCCGTATTCTGGCCGATGAAGCCTAAGCGACCGGCGACGCCCCATCACGCCCTGCAGCGAACCGCGCCGACGGCCACGCTGGCCGCTCCACCGCCTGCGTCCGCGCGGCCATTAGGCGACTGAACGTGCCATGGTCTTTCGACAGCTTGATATCTATAGACTCGAAGACCTATCGCGAAAGCTTCGACTGCACCGGATATATTTACCGAACGTTACAGAATCACCTTCCGACCAGGCCAGCAGGCTCATCGCGACACTTCCAATTCCGCCAGGGGACGATTCTTGGCTTCAGCCAGATGCACAATTTCCCAAAGTCGCCTAACCAGATGCCGCCGCGAACCGCTTCGTGCCGTCATTCTGGTTGCTCGACCACCCGCGCTTTTCGGGTAACCGCACAAAGGGCTTGTCCTCCGGAGGGCCATTAGGCATAACCCCCCTATCGATATGAAACTAACCATTGCGTTCCTTTCCATCATCCTCACCCTCGGTTTCGGCGCCTGCAGCAGCGACGCGACGGGCTCCAAGGTAGTCACCCTCACCTCGTGCACGCCGGCGACCCCGGCAAAGTCGTGATCCTGGAGGCGAATTCGTTCGCTCCGGGCGGCCGCGTAGTGCGCCTCGCGCATTAAGCGTCTATTTAGTTTCAGAAACTGACTAAGCCACGCGGTCCGTTTCCGCCCGGCTTAGCTCGCGTCCGCCGTTGGCGTGATTACCGTCGGCGATGCATAGTTTATGCTCACGGATGTGGTTCAATCTGCCGCCGACCTTGGGGGACGTTAGGCAGCTCCTCGTGTCTCCTATAAACGAAGGCATTGAACTGCACGATTCCGAATTAGCGGGTGTCAGCTTCAGCGACGGCTCGGCGATGGTGTCCCTTTGCCCTGCGTATATTCACCGGTCTTCGGGTGTTCCGGGATCGGATGCGGGTTCCGGTTGGTCCCAATCGGCAACGCTGACGTTTGCCGGTGCCACGCCAGTTCCTTTACCCGCCGAGCTGCCGGTTTGGATCTCCGACGGATTTCTCCGCATCGGCGACGCCGTTTACCAAACCTGATTCCGGCCAGCGGCTGGTTCGGGGAAGGGGTCGAGCTTTCCCTCGTTCTCGCCTCGGCGGAGACGTGGATCATCCGCGGACAGAGCGTCACCATCCAGCTTCACGGAGAGCCGTCCCACATCGAGGAGTTTCGACCGTGAACCCGCGGCACCGAAAAACCGAGCGCCGCGGCGAACAACAACCGCGGAATGGGGCGTTATACCATTTCGAAATTAAAATGACTTTTCTTGAGGGGAGAAAGGGGAGGAACACGAAATAAACGAACCAAACGAAAAAATGCCGCCAGAAGGCCTTTTCGTCTCTTTCGTTTATTTCGTGGTCCCCTCCTTTGAGCCCAAGAGTTCGGTGAATGGTGAGAGAGGGTCTAATTAGACAGCGGACAGGAATGTCCGCACTCCGTTACGGACTCGACGCGTCAAGGCCAAAGGCTGGGCGACGGATTCGATGTCGAAAGGAGACGCGGAAACGGAGCGCGGACATTCCTGTCCGCTGGAATCCATCTTGTCCCTGCAGCCTTATCCATGCGGCTGGTCGGCGCCTTGCGATAGAATCGCCCGCCGCTGCAATTCCCCGCCGCTGGCCAACCCGAGCTTCGACTTGATGCGCTGCACGTGCGTCTCCACCGTCTTCACGCTCACCCGCAATTCGCCCGCCACCCCGCGCGCCTTGAGCCCCTGCCCCAGCAACCGGAACACCTGCAGTTCCCGTCCGATAGCGCGCTCCTCCGCCCGCCCCCGCACTTCCACACCACCACAGGCCAGTTGCTCCATGAGCACCCGCTGCACGCTCGGCGCGCAGAGTCGCTCGCCATCCAGCGCCCCGAGCACCGCGCTCATCAGCGCCGCCACCGAATCCCGCCGCGTGACATAACCCGCCGCGCCCGCCTTGAAACGCGCGGGTCACGCTCAACGCATCCGCGCGCCCCGTAAAAACGACCACCTTCCCCTGCGGCGAAAAGCGTTTCACCTCGCGGATAAACTCCACGCCATCGCCCAGCGCCACATCCAGCACCACCCAATTCCGGCTGATGCCGCGCGCACAATTCCCGCGCCGGCGGCAACGCCTCCGCTTCCGCACCACGCGCAACCGCACATGGGAGTTGAGCAAATAAACCAATCCGCAACGCGAAACCGGTTCCGCGTCCACGACGAGCACACGAGCTTTCCTGGGATTGGCCATAGTCTAAATCCTTCCGAACTCCGCTGCCTGTATCGTCCAGCCGGACACAAGGTCAATGCAAATGTAAGTGAATTCCCGACATCTGTGTCCGCCACGTTACCCGGAAAAAGCCTGATACGAATCGATGACTCTCGCCTGATTGGCAACCGAAAGCCGTGCTGCTTCACTGTTCGCTGTGTTCTTGCCAAAATGTTCGTTGTCGAAACTCGCCGCTTTCCTTCTGCTGGTATCTTACGCCTCCGCCGATGATGCCGTCCGACAGGCTGACAAACAGGTCGCGCACGCCGTCGAACGATTGCGAGCGGAACTGGAAGAATGGGGTTCGATCGACGTTTCCGAGCCGCTGATTTATCCGGTCAACAATCAATTCAACCTCGGCGATCCCGCCGACTTCGCCAAAACGAGTAATTACATCACTGCCGAACAGACCGAAGTCAGCGCGGCCGTGGGGCAGTTGACCCAGTCCATCCTGTCGACAATCTTCAATGGCTCTATCGGTTTTCCGCAATTGTCTGCGCCCGCCGCGGGCACAACGACGCCCAATGGCTCCGCGCTGACGCCCCCTGCCCAGGCGGCCCCCGCGGACGCGCCGCCATCCCAAGCGAAGAATTTTCTGGCCAAGCCGACCTTCGAAGCCTTGGGCGGGCTGCTGGGCAGCGCCTCCCCGACCGGTATCTCGATGCGGCAATCAATCCTCCTCGGCGCCGGGGATAAAATCACTGAGATCCTCACGCGCACCATGGCCAATCCGCCGGCGCCTGAAGGCACGAAGCTGTATCTCGCCATCTTTCAAGTCACTTGCAATCCGGCTGGCGCACTCTGCAAAACTATCAAGCCGATCTCCATATCGAATGGGAATATGCCTTCGTTGGCCAAGGCGAACTATTCCTCTCCCTGGCCGACAAGAACGTCCTCTGCCGCCCCTCACGTGGTCGCCGTGCTCCCCCTGCTCGATGCGCAAACATGGAATTGCGTAATGGCCAGCGGAGTTGAACAGCACGCTCATTTCCTTGGCCGCGAGCGGCGCTCTTTCCGGCGGCAACGCCGCCGGCAAGGGCGTCCTTGATTATATCAACAGCTATCAAAAAGATGCCGTGTCTCGCAATGCGATGCCGGTCGTCAATAGCTACACTACCCGGTCGGGGTATGGGCTTTCGCTTCGCCCCTTCCTTTGTCGCCATGGCGGACCCGGCGAAAAAGAAAAGCCCGGCGGCAAATCGCTTGATTCCTACGAGCTTCCCCGTCTTGCTGTCATCGCGATGCGTTCGGAAGATGTCAAAGCCGGGAGCTTGACCTCCGAGGCTATAAAAAAAGCGGGCGGCTACAATAAGTTGCTGACGCATGTATCCCACCGCTGGTTGATCCGCGATCACCGGATCTCTCTTGGCCGTGGGATTGGGAGTTACCAAAACGACGGGACGACGAGATCAAAAGGCTTCAACTCACCTGGGATGCCGACTCCGCCTATGGCAAACTAGTAGACCAGAAGGCCACTTTGACCAAACTCTTTGCCGGGGAGACTGCCAATGGATCCGGGTCGCCCCCAACACCTGACCAACAAGGAAGATACAACTGGCCGCGGCGGAGCGGCGCGACTATCAACTATTGCGGACGGACTATCTGGAATTGCAGCAGAAGCTCCTAAGCAAATGGGAAATCATCCCTCTTCCAAAGGATCTTCGCGACCCCCGCCGTCCCGGACACTTACGACGATTACGCCCGCCAGCATCGACCCTACGGTTCCACACGGACCTCGTTCTGCAAGGGAATAATTTCCCTTTGCCGGTCGCCACAGACGCAAGGGCACCAATGCGCTTGAGGTCTATTTGGGCGGTCGTAAGTGCGAGGTCATTTCATCGACCCCAAAGCTGATCAAGATATCATTCGATCCGGAAACCGCCTCCGAGGATAAGGTTACCTCCGCCATGAACACGGCGGACGCCTTGAAGAAGGGGATCACTGATCAGGCCATGGCCGTCAACCAAGCGGCGGACGCTAAAAAAGCAGTGACCGATGCGCAAAAGGCAGTCACCGAAAAAAACGGCTGCCGCACAAAAAGACCAAGCAGAACTGACGAGAGCCCAGACCGACCCAAAAAGGGCCGCCGAGGTCGACAAATTGAGCAGGACGTCGACTCCGACAATGAGGCTTTGGAGACAGCGAATAACATACTCCTGCAAAAGCAAAAAGATCTCACCACCGCCAATGCCGCGGCTCAAGGTGCCACGATTGATGCACAGAAGCTCCAGATCATGGCCTCCACTGCGTCGGGCAACCTCACGCCACCTCGCGTGGCGGCCTACCAATCGGCCGCTGGTCTCGTGGCCGATCTCGTGCTCATTACCGAAAATGGCACCGTGTCCCTGCCCTTGAAAGTAGATCTCTCCCGACAGCAAAAACAGGACAATCGCGATATGATTACGGTGAGCCGCGACACGCAAGGCAATGTCACTGGGATTGATCTCACCCGCTTTGACGGCATGACCTGCCAAAGATCTATTGGACGCCGTCACCAAATCGTTGCCCCGGCTAGCGCCGCCAAAGCGGATCCCATTGGGGCCAAAACTGGCGATACGCCGGGAAGCACCCTCACGCCCAAACCGACCACACCGGCTCCCCGCCGGCGCAGGTTCTTCCGTCACGATTCCCGTTACCATCCTGTCACCATTCCAGGGGCCAATCCAACCAAAAACCAATAACGTCCCATGGCAAAAGCGAAGAAACCGGCCGAAAAGCAGCCCAAGCAAAAGCAGCCGAAGAAGAAGCCCCGAAACAAGGAGAAAAATGTTGCCGGGGTTGCGGCTTTGAGCCTCGATTCAGAAATCGCTGTGGCGCCCCCCCTGACGGCAGCAATGGTCCATCTGCAAAAGGCGATGGACCACTTGCAGATCGCCGCCAAACGCGCCAAACCCGCAGGAAAAAAGAAAGCGGCCGTTCCGGCCAAAAAGGATAAAGCCTCGAAGACTGGCCCCAACCCAGCCTTAGCCGCGGCAGACGACGGCAATGGCGAATTAGGCAACGGCGCACCTTAGGCGGGGTCACCCTCTCAAAACGACGCTCTTCTGGCGAATCATCAGAGCAATCAGACAGGGATTGCAATCAATGCGTCTACCCTCGTAAAGGCGTTCCAATCATATGAACCACGGCGCAATGGAAAAATCTACTGGCGTTGTTGCCACAGTTGTGAAACGGACCCAAGCAGTGATAATTTGCGCATATGTCCGACCCGCGCGTTGTTGAGTATCTGGAGTTCCTTCGTTTTCCGAGCATTTCGACTGATCCTGAGCGGAAGGGGGATGTAGCGGCTTGTGCGGGGTGGCTGGAGCGGAAGCTGACGGGGATGGGGCTGGTGGTGCGGGTGGTGCCGACGGCGGGGCATCCGATCGTGCTGGCGAAGAATGAGCATCAGCCTGGGCGGCGGACGGTGATGATCTATGGGCACTATGATGTGCCAGCCGGTGGATCCGGTGGAGCTTTGGACGTCGCCGCCGTTTGAGCCGCGGATCGTGGATGAGATCGTGTTTGCGCGGGGGGCGGCGGATAACAAAGGGCAGATTTCGCGCATATCCTGGGGCTGGAGGAGACTTTGCGGGAGAAGGGGGAGCTGCCGGTGAATCTGGTGCTGCTCATCGAGGGGGAGGAGGAGGTGGGGAGCGCGCATCTGGAGGAATTCCTGCTCGCGCATCGGGAGGATTTGCATTGCGACGTGATCGCGATTTCGGACACGGGGATGATTGCGAAGGGTATCCGACTTTTACCTACGGGCTGCGCGGGATCGGGGCGCTGGAGCTGAAGGTGACGGGGCCGGCGAGCGATCTGCACTCGGGCATTTATGGCGGGGCGGTGGCGAAACCCGGCGACGGTGGTGGCGCGGCTGGTGGCGAGTCCTGCACGATGAGCACGGGCATGTGGCGGTGCCGGGATTTTATGACGACGTAGCGCCGCTGGCGGACTGGGAGCGCGCGGCGTGGGCGAAGCTGCCTTTTGGCGATGCGGACATTTTGCAAGTGACGGGGGCGCCGGCGCTTTTCGGGGAAGAGGGTTACTCCAGCCTGGAGCGGACCTGGGCGCGGCCGACGGCGGAATTGAACGGCATCGGCGGCGGGTTCCAGGGCGTGGGGACGAAGACGGTGCTGCCGCAGAAGGCCTTTGCAAAGCTCACGTTCCGGCTGGTGCCGCATCAGCAGCCGGACGAAGTGATGGAGAAGGTGAAGGCGCATCTGCGGGCACACTGTCCGCCCGGGGTGCGGCTGGAGATCAGCGGCGGGCATGCGGGGGAGCCCTTTTTCACGGACCCGCAATCGGCCGATGGCCTCGCGGCGCAGCGGGCGTTGCAGCGGGCTTTTCCGGGCAAGGAAGTGGCGCTCATTCGGGAGGGCGGGAGCATTCCGATCGTCAATACTTTCAAGAAGGTGCTGGGCGTGGAGACGCTGCTGCTGGGGCTCGCGCTGCCGGATTGCCACGCGCACGCGCCGGACGAGAATTTTCCGCTGGCGAATTTCTTCGGCGGGATCGCCATGAATCGCGCGCTGCTGGAAGAGCTGGCGGGGTGAAGCGGCGCGGACGAAAACACTCAACCGTCACGCCACATACGAACAAGGGGCACATGAATCGATTTTCCGTATGGATCGCCGCGCTCGCCGGTGTGGCTTGTTTTTGGGTCAACCGCTGGACAGCCACGCGGCGACGAAGAAGAAAAAAAAGCCGATCGAGCGACGATGACGCCGCCACCCCGGCGCCGAAGCATAGCGCGACGCCGTCGCTGAATCTGCCGCTGCCGAGCAAGACCAAAGGCACGGGGTCGGGCGATGCTGCGACGCCCGAAGAAAAAAAACGGCCGCTGATGACGCCACGCCCGCGCCGAAGTCGGGCAAGAGCACGGACAAAACCGATGACAAGAGCGACGCCGAGGCCAAGCCCGGGGCCGAGGCCAAACCCAAGACGGAGCATGCGCCCAACGCCACGGTCGAGCCCGAGCAAATCACCGAGTTCGCCGCCCAGGCGCCGCGCATCCAGCAATTGATCCGCGACGCGGTCGACCTCACGCGCCTCAATCTCACCTACACCTTTGGCAGTGCCGATCCGGATAGCGGCGGGATGGATTGCTCGGGGACGATTTATTACCTGCTGCACGCCCACAATTTCGCGGATGTGCCGCGGGACTCGAGCGGACAGTATCTCTGGGCGCGCAAGAGCGGCGCGTTTTTCCCGGTGGTGAGCAAGAGCGCGGAGAGTGTGGAGTTCAAGGAATTGCTGCCGGGGGGATCTGCTGTTCTGGACGGGGACCTACGAGACGGGGCGCGATGTGCCGATCTCGCACGTGATGATGTACCTCGGGCGCGAGAAGGGGTCGGGCAAGCGCATCATGTTCGGCGCGAGCGATGGCCGCAGCTACAATGGCGTCCAGCGCTGGGGGGTGAGCGTCTTCGATTTCAAGATGCCCAACGCGAATGCCACGAATCCGGAGAAGGCCAAAGTGGAATTTGTCGGGTTTGCCCGCATACCCGGGCTGCGGGGGCCGGCGCCGGCGCCGGCGCCCGTGGTCGCGGAGGAAGACACCGCGGAGGCGGCGAAGAAAGACGCACCCGCCGCGACTCCCGCGCCGGGGCAAAACCAAGAAGAGCAGCACGACGACGGGAAAGAAAAAGAAGAAGGTCAGCGCGGACTGACGCCGGGGGGGAAAGCGATGTCCGGAAAGGGTTTCCGGATGCGCCACGTGGGTCCTCCTCACGAGAGCCAGCATCCCGATATCGGAAAGCGCGTGCCCCGACCAAACCGAGGTAGGGAAGCCGCGCCGCGGGTTCCCACTTTTGGGCGGGCGGAAAAAGCGGCGGCGGCGGGTTCAGACCTGCGCGCGAAAGTACGCATGGACAGTCCCACCGCCCACCACGTTCCCACACCTCATGCGAGGGAACCCGCGGCGCGGCTTCCCTACCGGGTTGGTTTGGTCGGCGCTCGCGCTACGGGAGGACGGCTTCTTTTACGCCGCGGTGCGCGTCGAATGGAGTGGCTTGATTTGTGAGTCGCCGGGGCGCGAAAATCACGAATGCGCTTGCGCTGAATCCGGGGTGACTGCTATCAACCGCGCACATGTTGGAGGCTCTGAGAAAATGGGTAAAACAAGTGATGTCGGGATCATCGCACAATGCGCCGCTGGAGCATTTCAGTTCTTCGTCATTTAGCTCGTCGTCGGAGAGCAGTTCCTCTTTCAGTAGCTCTTCATTGAGCAGTTCGTCCTCCAGTCCTTCGTCGAGCAGTTCCTCTTTCACTCCATCCTCGAGTTCTTTCAGCAGCTCTTCGATCAGCAGCTCGTCTTTCACTCCTTCGTCGAGCTCCTTCAGCAGCTCTTCGATTAGCAGCTCGTCTTTCACTCCTTCGTCGAGCTCCTTCAGTAGCTCTTCGATCAGCAGCTCCTCTTTCACTCCTTCGTCGAGCTCCTTCAGTAGCTCTTCGATCAGCAGCTCCTCTTTCACTCCTTCGTCGAGCTCCTTCAGCAGCTCCTCGATTAGCAGCTCGTCCTTCACTCCTTCGTCGAGCTCCTTTAGCAGCTCTTCGATCAGCAGTTCGTCCTTCACTCCTTCGTCGAGCTCCTTCAGCAGCTCTTCAATCAGCAGCTCGTCCTTCACTCCTTCGTCGAGCTCCTTCAGCAGCTCTTCGATCAGCAGCTCGTCCTTCACTCCTTCGTCGAGCTCCTTTAGCAGCTCTTCGATCAGCAGTTCGTCTTTCACTCCTTCGTCGAGCTCCTTCAGCAGCTCTTCAATCAGCAGCTCGTCCTTCACTCCTTCGTCGAGCTCCTTCAGCAGCTCTTCGATCAGCAGTTCGTCTTTCACTCCTTCGTCGAGCTCCTTCAGCAGCTCTTCGATCAGCAGTTCGTCTTTTCACTCCTTCGTCGAGCTCTTTCAGCAGCTCCTCGATTAGCAGCTCGTCCTTCACTCCTTCGTCGAGCTCTTTTAGCAGCTCCTCGATCAGCAGTTCGTCTTTCACTCCTTCGTCGAGTTCCTTCAGCAGCTCTTCGATTAGCAGTTCGTCTTTCACTCCTTCGTCGAGTTCCTTCAGCAGCTCTTCGATCAGCAGTTCCTCTTTCACTCCTTCGTCGAGTTCCTTCAGTAGCTCTTCGATCAGCAGCTCGTCCTTCACTCCTTCGTCGAGCTCCTTTAGCAGCTCCTCGATCAGCAGCTCCTCTTTCACTCCTTCGTCGAGCTCCTTCAGCAGCTCTTCGATCAGCAGTTCCTCTTTCACTCCTTCGTCGAGTTCCTTCAGCAGCTCCTCGATCAGCAGTTCCTCTTTCACTCCTTCGTCGAGTTCCTTCAGTAGCTCTTCGATCAGCAGCTCGTCCTTCACTCCTTCGTCGAGCTCCTTTAGCAGCTCCTCGATCAGCAGCTCCTCTTTCACTCCTTCGTCGAGTTCTTTCAGCAGCTCTTCGATCAGCAGCTCGTCTTTCACTCCTTCCTCGAGCTCCTTCAGTAGCTCCTCGATTAGCAGCTCGTCTTTCACTCCTTCGTCGAGCTCTTTCAGCAGCTCTTCGATTAGCAGTTCGTCTTTCACTCCTTCGTCGAGTTCCTTCAGCAGTTCTTCGATCAGCAGCTCGTCCTTCACTCCTTCGTCGAGCTCCTTCAGCAGCTCTTCCTTCACTCCTTCGTCGAGCTCCTTCAGTAGCTCCTCGATTAGCAGCTCGTCCTTTACTCCTTCGTCGAGCTCCTTCAGCAGCTCGTCTTCGCTTTCTTCGTCGAGCAGCTCCACTTTCAGCAGTTCGTCGTTTAGCAGTTCCTCCGAGAGCAGTTGGAGCAGTTTTTGACCGGGCGTTTGGCCTTCACTTTCGCATCGACGCGGCCTCTGCTGGAGGGCCATGCGTAAACGCCGGATGACCCCAGCCACCCCTCTCGCCGGCCCCGCCACCACCGGTTCCGAGCCCCAGCCACGGCCCCGCAAGCTCATCCTGCGCAATCACCAGTCGCCGGGCGATGTCGTCATGCTCACCGCCGCGGTGCGCGACTTGCACGCGACCTTTCCCGGGATGTTCCTCACCGATGTGCGCACCGCCTGCCCCGCGCTCTGGGAGCACAATCCCGACATCACCCGGGTGGCCGACGACGACCCCGCCGCGGAAGTCATCGAGTGCCATTACCCGCTCATCCACCAGAGCAACCAATATCCCTACCATTTCATCCACGGCTTCATCGAAGACCTGAGCACGAAGCTCGGCCGGCGCATCGTGCCCGGTGTCTTCAAGGGCAGCATTCACCTCGCGCCGGAGGAAAAGCACTGGATGTCGCAAGTGCAGGAAATCACCGGCGAGCCGGTGCCATTCTGGATCGTCGCCGCCGGGGGCAAGGCGGATTATACGATCAAATGGTGGGACACCGTGCGCTGGCAACAGGTGGTGGATCATTTTCGCGGCAAGATCCTCTTCGTGCAGGTGGGCGAGGCACAGCACTGGCATCCGCCGTTGCAAGGCGTGTTGGACTTGCGCGGCAAGACGCAACTGCGGCAGTTGGTGCGGCTGGTCTATCACTCGCAGGGGGTGCTCTGCCCGGTGACCATGCTCATGCACCTGGCCGCCGCCGTGGAGGTGAAAGGCGACCGGCCGAAGAATCGCGCCTGTGTCGTCGTGGCGGGCGGTCGCGAACCGGCGCAGTGGGAGGCCTATCCGCACCACCAGTTCATTCACCTGAATGGCGCGTTGTTTTGCTGCGACCAATGGCGGTTGCTGGAAGAGCCGCACCGTCGCGCTGGGCGACGGCGACGAGAAGGACCAGAGCCTGTGCCTCGACGTCGTGCCGGAAACGGCCCCCGGCCCGCGCAGCCTGCCGCTGCCCCCGCTGCATGGACATGATCACCGCGGAGGAAGTCATCCGCCGGATCGAGATGTATTTCACTGGCGGCACGGCGCGGTATCTGGATGCGAAGGAATCGCAGATCGCGGCGGCGGCGATTCAGCGGAGGAGTTGAGATTCGCGGGCTGAACGCCTCAACCGCTCCCCGACCGACTCTCCTTGCCCCTCCGCGCCAAACGGGCTAACACATCGCTCATGTCGGCTCCCCAGACGAAGGTTTCGGTCTTTCTGCGCGACAAACCGCTCCACACGCAAACGCTGCCCCCGGGAACCTATCTCATCGGACACGGGGCGGACGCCAAAATTCGCTTTGCCGCCGAAGGCGTCGCGGAACGGCATGCCCGGCTGATCCTGCGCGATGCCGAATGGGAAATCGAAGATCTGGGAGCGGGCGGCGGGACGTTCGTGGATGACGAAGAGATCAAGGGCGCGACGATCTTGCAGCCCGACCAGCGGATCCGGATCGGCGAAGCGCACCTCGTGCTCGATTTCGTCGCGGACTCGATCACGGACTCGGGCGAGGTGAAAGTGCGCCGCACCTCGAATGCGGAGATGCACCATGGGCGCAACTACGTCATCTCGCGCACGGTGGCCCGCGGCGGCATGGGCGTGATCAAGAGCGCGCACGAAGCCACGCTGCAGCGGGAGGTGGCGATGAAGCTGATGCTCGATGACTCGAAGCCCGCCGCGCACGATCGCTTTTGCCAGGAGGCGCAGGTCACCGCGCAACTCGAGCATCCGAATATCGTCCCCGTGCATGAGTTGGGCATCAACCCGGACGGAAAACCTTTTTACACGATGAAGCTGGTGCGGGGCATTTCGCTGAAGCGGGTGCTCGAGTTGCTCGGCTCCGAGGATGCGGACACGATTCGCCAGTGGCCCTTGAGCACGTTGCTCACGGTTTTTCAAAAGGTCTGCGACGCCCTGGCTTTCGCCCACTCCAAAGGGGTGATCCATCGCGACCTGAAGCCGGCAAATATCATGCTCGGCGAGT
This sequence comes from Chthoniobacter sp., assembly GCA_037200205.1. GTDB lineage: Bacteria > Verrucomicrobiota > Verrucomicrobiia > Chthoniobacterales > Chthoniobacteraceae > Chthoniobacter. The sequence goes on along the minus strand of JBBCHV010000021.1, from coordinate 24,875 downwards.
ATGGCGAAGCGCTGGTCATGGACTGGGGCCTGGCCAAGCTGCTCAGCCGGGAAGAGCATCGGACCAGCAAGCTGAAACCGCCGCCCCTCGCGGACGCGGACACCCAGCATCCCTCGGAAGCGGAGGCCACCACGATCGGCCCGACCCTTTCCGGGACGGTGATGGGCACACCGCAATACATGCCGCCCGAGCAGGCGAATGGCGAAGTGGAGATGATGGATGAACGCACCGACATCTATGCGCTCGGCGCGATTCTTTACTATATCCTCACCCTGCGGCCGCCGTTTCACGGGCGCAGCTCGGCGGAGATCGTGCAGAACGTGCGCGCCGGGCGCATCATCCCCTTCGCCGAGGCGTGTGCGAAGAAGCGCCTGCCGCACTGGCCGGGCGGGCGCCTGCCGGAATCGCTGGCCGCCGTGGCGTTGAAGGCGATGTCGTTCGAAAGGGCGGACCGGTATCCCACGGTGAAAGTCCTGCAGGTCGAGATCCGGGCCTATCAAAACGGTTTTGCGACCAGCGCGGAGAATGCGGGCGCCTGGAAGATCCTGGGGCTCTTCCTGCGCCGTCATCGCACGCTCTCCTTCGCCGCCGGGTTGATCCTGCTCTCGGGGCGTCGTCTTTTCGGTCTATCTCTTCGAAGCGCGCAACCGGGCGGAGCGCGCATCCCTGCAGGCCAAACGCGCCGAGAATGTGGCAAACAAGCAGCGCGATGCCGCCGAAAAGCAGCTTTACCTTTCCGACATGCTGCAAGCCGGGCGACAACTGGCCGATGGACGCCCGGAGACCGCGCGGCAGCTTTTGCAGCGTCATCGGGTCGAACCGAGTGGACGCAATTTGCGGGATTGGGAGTGGTTCTACCTGGCGGGGCAGACGAGCCAGGACCGCTTGCGCGTGAATGCCCATCGCGGAGGCGTGCTCACGCTTTCCGCGAGTGCCGATGGAGCGCGCATCGCCACCGGCGGCATGGATGGCGAGATCGCCCTGTGGCAGAGTCGCGGGCTCGTGCCGCAGTGGCGGGCGCAGGCGCATCCGGGCGGTGTGCTCACGGTCTCCTGGAGCGGGGACGGGAAGTATCTCGCCTCCGGCGGCGCGGATGGCTTCGTGCGCATCTGGAATATCGAAGAGCACAAAAGCGTGGGCGAGTTGCGCGTCGGCGTGGGCACGCCCGTGCGCAGCGTCGCCTGGCGGCCGGACGCCGACGTTCCCGCGACGCTCGCCATTGGCAGCCTGGACAAGGAGATACGCCTCTGGCATCCACTGACCGAGGGCGATGCCGGCCTCCCCGAGACCCTGGCGACCACCCGGCACGGGGTGGCTTCCCTCCACTGGTCGGCCGATGGCACACGGCTCGCCGTCGGCGAGCTCGACTCGGATAAGACGCTCGAAGTCTTCGACTTTGCCACGCGCGACAGATTGCTCTCCACCGCCGGCGGGCCGGGCAACGATGTCTTTGCCACGGCGATGGATCCCACCGGCAAATATACCGCTGCCGGTTCCAAGCATTTGACGGTCACGGTCTTCGAGGTGGGAAAGCCCAAATCGATCTACTCCGCGGCCTTGCATCATGGTTTCATCAGCGCCCTCGCCTGGCGCCCGGATGGCCGGCAACTGGCCAGCGCCAGCCACGACGGCACCATCCGCATCTACAGCCCGTTGAATAGTGCGGAGCCCTCCCAGGTGCTCAACGGCCATTCCGGCGAAGTGAATACGCTCGCCTGGATCAAGCTGCCCTCCCCCGATGCCGCCACGAGCCCGATGGCGCTCTTTTCCGGCGGGTCGGACGGCACGCTGCGCGCCTGGCTGCCGGGCTCAAGCGAGGACACCCGCCTCGCCGTCAAGGCGCACAACTGGGTCGCCTCCGCGCAATGGTATCCCGGCGGCTCGCGCGTCGCGCTGGTCGATTTTCGGGACCGGATCTTTCTCCTCGATCCCATTACGGGCCTGAATGTGGGCGTTTACGCCACGCATGGTAATCTCTTCGACGTCGCGTGGTCGCCGGATGGCGCCCCGCTTCGCCACGGCCTCCCGCGGTTCCGGCCTGGTCGAGGTCTTCGATACGGCGACCGGCTGCCCGCTCGGGGCCTATGCCTTGAATCAAGCGGTACGCGTCGCCTGGAGCCCTTCGGGTCGATACCTGGCGGCGGCCGGCCTGGATGAAACGCGCACTTGGGACACCCGCAATGGCACGCTGGTCAACACCATCCTGCGTCCCACCAAAAGCCTCATCTGGTTTTCCGACGAACATCGTCTCGCCCTCGGCGGCAACGATGGCGCGATCCAGGTGTGGGACGCCTTCGCCGGCACTCTCCTCGCCACCTGGAAGGAGGCCTCGCCCGTCACCGTGGGTACTGTCGTCTCGGAATATGAGCCGCCGCACGCCATTTTCGATTTCCGCTGGAGTCCCGATGGCCGCTCGCTGGCTTATGGTTCCCAGGACGGGCTCGCCAATGTCGTGGACGGCGAAACGGGGGCTCTCGTCCAAAAATTTGCCGGGCACAGCAGCGGCGTCTGGCGGATCGCATGGAGCCCCACCGGCCGTCGCCTGGCCACGGCCGGCCAGGATGGGATCATCCGCATTTTTGCCACGGATAATGGCGGACAGGTCGCCCAGATCACCCACGGTTTCGGCAGTTCGGAACTGCAGGCGCTCGACTGGAGTTCCGATGGGCAGCGGATGCTCAGCGGCGGTTACGACGGGTTTGTGCGCATCCACGATGCGGAGCGCGGCGCGCGTCTCGATGCCATCGACAATCTCACCGCGGCGCGGAAGGACCACCCGCGGGACCTCGCGACGCTGCGCCAACTCGCCCTGACCTACGCGGAGCTTGGCTGGGTCGACGATGCACGCGTCACCTTCGGGCTGGTGCACGGCATCGCTCCCGACGATCCCCGCGGCCCGCACGGCCGCGGCCGAAGCGGAGACCGCTTTTTCCCGCGCCATGGATACCGCTTCCTCCGATTGGATGTCCGCCCCCTCCCTGCTCGCGGAAAAGCACCGCTCTCTCGATCTACTCACCACCGTCAATGAGAGCTGGGGAGAGCGGGCAGGCCGATGCGGCCCTCGCGGCCTATCGCGAACTCGCTCGTTTGCCCAGCGCCGCCGCTTTGTTGCCCTACGCCCGCAGTTACCTCAGCCGGGCGAATTGGTCCGTCTCCTGGTTCACTTCCCGTGCCGATCCCCTGGGCAACCTGACCGCCTGGCGGGCGCTGGCCCACGAGTCGGAGTCGGTGAGCGCCAAAGTCCGGGCGCTTTCCTTCCCCTACCAAGGCGGCGGTCCGAAAGCCCTCATCCTGAATGCCGACGTGTCCGAGCGCGGACCGGGCGCGGATCGTTTCGGCATGATCGCCACGGCGCGCATCAAGTTCCCGGCCGGCCGATGGCGCCTGCACGCCTCGGGCGCCGGCGGAGTCCGCATCCTGGCCGATGGCAAGTCCATCCTGGAGAACTGGACCAACGATGCGCCCACCGAGAAATTCGCCAATTTCGAAACACCGGCCGCAGGCGAAGTGGCGATCACCGTCGAACATTTCGTGATCACTCCCACGCCGGGCTTTCAATTTCTCATCGAGCCGGCGGAGTAGCGGGCAAACCAAGGCCAAAAGGTAATCCCCTCGCGGTGTCATCCTGAGCGGAGTGTAACGAAGCCGAAAGCCGAGCGAAGCGAGACGCCTATGGGACTGTGGGGCAAACCCCGTCGCTCTACCAAAGATGATCGCTGGTTGTTCGACGGGGTCCTTCGACTTCGCTCAGGATGACACCGCGAGAAAACCGCCCCACTTACACTTCCTATCCCGCCGCCCGCTCGACGGCCGCGCGCAGCGCTCCGAACCGGCTCTTGGCCGCGGCCTCGCTGACCGGCGCGCGCAGGATCTGTGCGGCGTCGCGATGCTCGACCCATTCCGGCGGCAATTCCTTGATGAACGAACTCGCCGTGCACGGCATGGGGCTGCCGTACTTGATGCGATGGCGGCACCACGACAGCACGAGCGTACGCCGCGCGCGGGTGATGCCCACATAGAGCAGCCGCCGCTCCTCATCCACCGTGCCTTCCACCTTCGAGCGATCGTGTGGCAACAGTCCCTCCTCGAGTCCGATCAAGTAAACATGCGGAAACTCCAGCCCCTTCGCCGCGTGCAGCGTGATCAGGGTCACGCCGGTGCCGCGGGCGTCGTCCTTATCGTCCTCGCGTTCCTGCCGCAGGCTCATCTCGTCGAGAAAGCCGCGCAGGCCTTCGCTGGAGCGCCCTTGGTAATCCTCGAACGACTTCAAGAGATCCTGCAAATTCGTCTCGCGGCTCAAGGCCTCCTCCGGCGTCTTGCACGTCCGGCGCAGGTCGTCGAGGTAGCCTGTGTCTTTCATCACCTCGCGCAACACCGCGGCGTGATTCGACAGCGGCGTGTTCAGCTTGGTCTCAAAACCGTCGAGCAGCTCCGTGAAGCGATCGATCGCCTCCACCGTGCGCTTCATCAGCGTCGCGCGAAAATCCTCCGGCGCAGCGCCTCGAAGACGCTGCACTTGTGCTCCGCGCTGAAGGCCGTCGCGCTCTCCACCGTGTTCGAGCTGATGCCACGCGCCGGCGTATTGATGATGCGCAACAGCGACACGTCGTCATCCGTGTTCACCAGGCAATTCGCGTAGGCCAGGAGGTCCTTCACCTCGCGCCGGTCGAAGAAGCTCTTCCCGCCGATGATGCGGTACGGGATGTTCAGTTGCCGCAGATTCGTCTCCAGCAGCCGCGACTGCGCGTTCATGCGGAAGAGAATCGCGAAATCCTCGTGCGTCCCGTTCTCCGTCACGGTGCGCTGCGCAATCTCGTTAGTGATGAATTCGGCCTCCTGCCGGTCGTCGCTCATGCCCACGATGCGCACCTTCTCGCCATCGCCCGCCGCGCTCCACAGCTTCTTCGGACGCCGCCGGGGATTATTCTTAATGAGCCCGTTGGCGGTGCCGAGGATGGCGTTCGTCGAGCGATAGTTCTGCTCCAGCTTCACCACCACCGGCTCGGGAAAATGCGCCTCGAATTCGAGGATGTTGCTCACCTCCGCGCCACGCCAGCCGTAGATGGATTGGTCGTCGTCGCCCACCACCGCGATATTCGGCCGGTCGCCCGCCTTGTTTTCCAGCGGCTTCGCGAGCATCGTCACCAACTCGAGCTGCAAGCGGTTCGTGTCCTGAAACTCGTCGACCATCAGATAGCGGAAACGCCGGTGCCAGCGATCGCGCACGTCCGGGTGCTCCGCGAGCAGCTTCACCGTGAGCAGCAGGAGGTCGTCGAAATCCACCGCGTTCAGCGTCTTCAACTCCGCCTGGTAGCGGGCAAAGACCGCACCGGCCAGCGACTTCTCATCGCCGGGCGACGCCTCGCGCCAGCCGTTGTTCTTCGCCTTGGAAATCAGGTTCTTCGCCACGTTCGGGTCGAGCTTTTCGTCCTTCGCCGCGGTGCGCGTGATGATCTTCTTGATCAGCCCCATCTGGTCGCCTTCGTCGTAGATGGTAAAATTCTTTTTCCAGCCCAGCCGCTCGATATCCTGCCGCAGGATGCGCACACAGAGCGCGTGAAACGTGGACATCATCACCTTCTTCGCCTGCGCCGACTCGATCATCTTCGCCAGCCGCTCGCGCATTTCATCCGCCGCCTTGTTGGTAAACGTCACCGCCAGGATGTGCGCCGGTTCCACACCCTGCGAGATGAGAAACGCCACGCGCATGGTGATCACGCGCGTCTTGCCCGTGCCCGCCCCCGCGAGGATCAGGAGCGGCCCTTCGGTCGTGCGCACGGCCTGTTCCTGTTCAGGATTGAGATCGAAAAGCGAAAAGCCGGACATAAAAGCGCGCACAGATTGCCCCCGCTCGCGCCGCACGCAAGCGTGCCCTCGCAAAAGTTTTCACCCGCGTTTTTCCGCTTGCGAAATCCGGAAGGAGACAAGCCCGCCGGCTGCACCGGCAGAAGCCGCTCCCGGAAGTAGCGCCAGCGCCGAAATACCAAACCCGGTAGGGAAGCCGCGCCGCCGGGTTCCCACGCATGTGGTGCGGGAACGCGGTGGGTGGTGGGACGGCATCTGTGTTTTGCGAGCCGGGGTGGCTGGCCACCGCCACTTTTCCACACACCCAAAAGTGTGAACCCGCGGCGCGGCTTCCCTACCGGGTTGGGCTTTTCGGCGCTCGCGCTACTTGCGGAAGCCGCTTCCCTAACGGCCACGATAAAACAACCTCTTCCCGCTTATTCCGCCTTCCGCGCGAACTCCCCGATCACCGCCGGATACAGCTCGTGCTCGGCGTTCTGGATCCGCGCGTGCAGTTCCTCCGGCGTATCGCTCGGAAAGACCGGCACGCGGCTCTGCGCGATGATCTCGCCGGTGTCCATGCCCGTGTCGACATAGTGGACCGTGCACCCCGTCTCGCGCGCCCCGGCCGCCAGCGCCTGTTTCCAGGATTCGAGCCCCGGAAACGCCGGCAGCAGCGACGGATGGATATTGATGATCCGGCGCGGGAAGGCCTCGAGGAGCGGGGCCTTGATCATCCGCATCCAGCCGGCCAGCACCACAAGCTCGACTTCCGCCTCGCGCAGCAGCGCCACCACGCGTTCCTCGGCCTCCGGTGCGAGCTTCGTCTTGAACTGCCCCGGCGCGACAAACTCCGCCCGTATCTTCCGCTCCCGCGCGAGCGCCAGGATGCCCGCATTTTCCATATCGCTGATCACGATGCGTACTTCCGCATCGAGTGCGCCGACGGAAATGGCCGCGGCGATCGAGCGGAAATTCGAGCCGTTGCCCGAGCCCAGAATACCCAGCTTCAACTTTGCCATTTTTCGATGATCCCGGTGGTGGATTTGCCCGGCACGAGGGGGAGGATGCGGATTTCCGTGCCGACGGCCTGGAGCGCGCCGCGTTCGCCCGGGTCGAGGCTCTCCACGGTATAATCGCCGCCCTTGGCATAAATCTGCGGGCGGATCGTGCGCACGAGTTCCGTCACGCGCTCGCTGTGAAAAATCGTCAGGTAATCCACGCACCCCAGCGCGCCAGCACCTCGGCGCGGTCCTGCTCGTTGTTTAATCGGCCGCGTCGGGCCTTTCAGCGCCCGCACGCTTTGGTCGCCATTGACCGCGATCAGCAACGCATCCCCCAGGGCCCGAGCGGCTTGCAGATAACGCACATGCCCGACGTGCAGCAGGTCGAAGCACCCATTGGTAAACACCAGGCGCTTCCCCGCGGCGGCGAATTCGTCGCGCAGGGCGGCCAGTTGCTCGGGCGTGTACAATTTCGGAGACATGCGGCGCGTACGATAGCGGCGGCGCTTTCCCCGTAGCCAGCGCAAATCCGCGTGTGTTACGTTGCGCGACTTATGCACGACCCCCGTTTCGACAAACTGGCTCACGGCCTCGTCAATTTTTCCACCAAGCTCACCCAGGGCGAGAAAGTCCTGATCGACGGTTTTCGATATCCCGCCGGAGATGTCCGTCGCCCTGATCCGCGCCGCGCGGGCGGCGGGCGCCGTGCCCCTGGTGCAGGTCCACCAGTCCCGCATCGCCCGCGAGATGGCGCTCGGCGCGCAGGAGGAGCAGCTCGACATCACCTCCGCCATTCAGCTCGCGCAGATGAAAAAGATGGATGCCTACATCGCCGTGCGCGGCGGCGACAACATCACCGAGCTTTCCGACGTGCCTCCCGAGAAGATGAAGCTGCTCTCGAAAAGATGAAGCCCGTGCTCGACTGGCGGGTGAAGAAGACCCGCTGGTGCGTGCTGCGCTGGCCCTCGCCGAGCATGGCGCAGAGCGCGGGCATGAGCACCGAGGCCTTCGAGAAATTCTTCTTCGACGTCTGCACGCTCAATTACTCCAAGATGCAGCCCGGCATGAAGGCCCTGAAAGCGGCGATGGAAGCCACCGACCAGGTCGAGATCAAAGGCCCCGGCACCGACCTGCGCTTTTCCATCAAGGGCATCAAGGCCGTCCCCTGCGGCGGCACGCACAACATTCCCGATGGCGAAGTCTTCACCGCGCCGGTGCGCAATTCCGTGCAAGGCGTCGTGACTTATAACGCGCCGACCATTTACCAGGGCACCGCCTTCGACAGCGTGCGGCTGGAATTCAAGGACGGCAAAATCGTCAACGCCACGGCCAACAACACGGAGAAGCTCAACGCCATTCTCGATAGCGATGCCGGCGCGCGTTACATCGGCGAGTTCGCCATCGGCTTCAACCCCTACATCCTGCAACCGATGCGCGACATCCTCTTCGACGAGAAGATCAACGGGTCGTTCCACTTCACGCCCGGCCAGTGCTACGAGGAGACGGAGAACGGCAACCGTTCGCAAGTCCACTGGGATCTGGTGAACATCCAGCGCGAAGACTACGGCGGCGGGATGATCCTGTTCGACGGCAAGCTCATTCGCGAAAACGGGCGGTTCATTCCAAGGCGCTCCAGGCCTTGAATCCCGAGCGCTTGAAGTAACGGTTTCGCGCCCGCACCCCCATGAACGCACCGCGCTTCGCGTCCGCGATGCTGGCCTTGCTCATGGGCGTGTGCGGCCGGCCGTCGCGCGCCGAGGAATCCAGCTCGTGGCTGGCCGAGCTGCTGAATCCCGAGTTGCGGCGCATCGAGCAACAGCGCGCCGCCTGCGAGCGCGAGCTCACCCAGCTCGGCACGCCGGTCGTGGGGCTCACCGCCGAACAGCTCGGCTATCAGCACCCGCGGCTCGATGCGCCGCCGCTCAATCCCGGCTGGGTGCAGGTCGACCTGCGCTCCACCCAGCGCCTCGACTGGATCGCCCTTGTCCCCGCGCAGCTCGATTTCCAGTCGGTCGACCGCACCGCCTACGGCTTCCCGAAACGCTTTCGTGTGGACGTTTCCGACGACCGCGAATTCGTCACTTTCACCACCGTGGCCAATTTCACCGAGTCGGATTTTCCCGATCCCGGCGTGGCCCCCGTGGCAGTGAAACTGGCCGGACAAAATGCGCGCTACGTGCGCGTCACCGTCACGAAGTTCGCGCTCGAGAACGGCCAGTATTTCTTCGCGCTCGCCGAGCTCATGGTCCTCTCCGGCAATCGCAACATCGCCATCAACCGGCCCGTCAGCGTCTCCGGCCGCTATGAATTGCCGCCCCGCTGGTCGCAGCAATATCTCGTCGACGGACGCACCCCGCTCGGCCCGCCGATCCGCCGCGAGCTGCTCGGCTACGACGGCCTGTTCGCCGACGTGCCGCGGGATAATTCACCTGCCGTCATGCAAGTCGACCTCGGGCGCACCTTCGAGTTGCAGGAAGTGCGGCTGCACCCCGTCCATGCGCCGCATCGGCGCGGACGTGCCGGGCTTCGCCTTTCCCAAAGCCTTCCGCCTCGAGGCCAGCGCGGACGCCAAATTCACCACCCCGGTCACGCTCTTCGAGAGCCTCGACTATTCCAATCCGGGCAACAATCCCGTCACGCTGCCCGTGAGCGGCCAGGCGCGCGCGGTGCGCGTCGTCTTTCTCGGCAACGGGCCGCAGCGGCGCTTCGGTCTCTCGGAAGTCGAAGTCTACGCGGGCGGCGCCAACGTCGCCCGCCAGGGCACCGTCACCTCCACGCCGGACGCCAGCCCGCTGAGCAAAAACTGGCCGCGCTCCCTGCTGATCGACGGTTTCACCAGCTACGGCCAGTTGATGGAGCTGCCCGACTGGCTGGCCATGTGGACGCGCCGCCGCGAATTGCAAAGCCATCTCGCCACGCTCGCCGAGCACAGCGCCGCGCAAAGCCAGCGCAGCCTCGACCGCGGCCTGCGCGCGCTCGGCGTCATCGCGGTCACACTCGCCCTCGGCGCGTTGGTCCTGTCGGTCCGCTCGCGTCAGCGCCGCAAAAGCGAGATCGAGGAATTGCGCATGCGCCTCGCCCGCGATCTGCACGATGAAATCGGCAGCAATCTCGCGAGCCTCGCCGTGACGGCGAACTCGCCGCCGAAAACGCCGCGCCGGCGACACCCGCGAAGACTGGCGCGAAGTCCAGCGCGTGAGCGCGAGAGCATGGAAGCGATGCGCGAAGTGCTCTGGGTGCTCGGCGCCCGCGAGGAGGCCGGCGTCGATCTCGCCACCCGCCTCCAGCGCACCGCCCAGCGCATGCTCGCGCGGCAGACCATCCACTGGCAGGCCCCGCCGGAAAATCCGCCGACCGAATGGCCCGCCGAAGCCCGCCGCGAAGTCTTTCTCTTCTTCAAGGAAACCCTGGCCAACATCGTGCGCCACTCCCGCGCGAAACATGTGGAACTGCGTGCCCAGATCGAGAACCGCGAATTCTCCCTCACCATTCACGACGACGGCGTCGGCTTCGACCCCACGCACGTCCGCGAAGGCATCGGCCTCAAGAACATGCGCGAGCGCGCCCGCGACCTGGCCGGCCACGTCAGCATCGATTCCTCCCGGAAGCCGGCACGACCATCACCCTCCGCGCCCCGGTCTAGATTTCCGCGCAAAGCGTTGACATCGCCACCACGGAATGTTGAAATCGCGGCGCCGTTTCACGGAGTCGGTATGGAGGTTTCGTTTCCCATCAGTTGCCTGGTTTGTGGTGGCTTCGCGCCAGACCGCACGGGCTGTCGTCGTTTTTCCGGAATGCCGCATGATTTTCGTATCCGCACAAAACCAAGGAGGCCCGCCCCATGAGCACCGACCCACAAGCCACGCCCATCGATGTCCCAGCCACTCCACCCGGCAAATCTCCACCGATTCCCCTCTGGAAGGTGCTGGAAGACGAATTTCAGGCGTTGTACCCCGATCTTTCCTTGGACAACGATTACAGGACGGCGCGCGATGCGGCGATCCAGCGAGCGTGGACGGAGCAGCGCGAAGCCATCAAGGAGCGTTACTGCCGGTTTGGCCTGCCCCTCTCGGACGCCGAACTGGATGCGGAAACGAAACGCGAAATCGAGGCGCGCCCGAAGTTCATCAATGGCCCTGCGTGCCAGGAGCTCTTTCAGCGCATCCATCGCTTGTCGAAGCGAACCCGGAAAATGCCGCCAAACATTCCGCGCTGTGCCTTTCCGGCGGTGGCATTCGGAGCGCCACCTTCGGCCTTGGTGTCCTCCAGGGACTTGCCGCCAAAGGCGTCCTCCCGGATTTCGCCTACCTCTCCACGGTCTCCGGTGGCGGCTATAATCGGCTCCTGGTTGAGTTCGTGGGTTCTGCGCAGCGGCAAAAATTTGGAACACGTCGCTTCCGAGCTCAGCCAACCCGAAAAGCCGGCGGAACATCCCGGCGCACAGGCCACCAGCGCCGCCGACGTCACTCGGATCAAGGAACCTTTCGAAACGGAACCTCCGACGATCAAACACCTCCGGATGTACAGCAACTACCTGACGCCTGCTCTGGGGTTGCTTTCCGGGGATGGCTGGGCCGTCGCCGCCACGGTGGCGCGGAATCTCTTGCTGAACTGGCTGCTCATTATCCCCGCGCTCCTCCTCGTCCTGCTCCTGCCTCGCTTGGTACTGCGATCGAGTTGCACCGCATCGGCACCCATCCCGAGCCGGGCATTGCCTGCGCGTTCATTGCTTTCGGAGCCGGTGCCTATGCGCTGAGCCAATTGCTGGCCCGCAGTGGGCGCAACCAGACCTCCGTCGTTTTGAACAGCGTCCTGCCCCTCGTCTTGTTTTCCGCGTTTGGAACGCTGGCGTGGTTTTGGGCCCGGCGCTTCGATCCCTTTTACGGCTTCTTCGGGAGCGAAACCCGGCGCATCGTGTTTTACGTCGGCTGGGGGATGGCGACGGCAGGTCTGGCGATGCTCTTTGGCACCGAGATCCGGCGCCGGCAGGGGCTGCCAGTGTACCAAGACGGCCGCGTCATGCGGGTGTTCTCCCTCGTGGTGGTCTTTGGGCTTACCGGCCTGGCTGTCTGGTGGGTCGGCAACAAGGCGGCCGGCTGCCTGGAGAAGGCCGCGCAGTTGCAGCAACAAGCCTGGCAGGTGACGAAGAAAGAGCGCGTCGCCGCCCGCACCCCTCATCCGTGGCCGCTCCCGGATCCTCCTGGGCGCTCGTTTCTCAGGAAAAAAAATGCCAATACGATATCGACCTGGGTGGAGGTGGAGGCGAATCGATTCCGCCCGGCCAGGTGGTCCGAAAATTTCGCGAGCCTGCCGCCGCCAAGAGCGTCAGCGAACTCTGGGCAGAGGTGCGCGAGAAACGGCTCAATGCCGCCATCCTCTGCGTCAGCCTCGGTTTTCCCTTGCTGCTTTCACTGATCTTTGCGGCGAACACCGTCCTCCACCGGTCTGCTGAGCCGGCACATGTCCGATGCCGATCGCGAATGGCTGGCCCCGCGCCAGCGGCTGGGCCTTTCTGGTCGCGGTGGTTTCCTCCGTCCTGAATTGCCTCGTGCTTTATGGCCCAATGTGGTTGGTCGCGCTCTGGGCGGCTTCGCCGAAACTCCTCGCTTCAGTCGCCAGCGGTTCAGGGCTGGTCACCATCTTCGGTGGCATGAGCGGCAAGATGAAGGCCTCCGACAATCAGGACGAAAAGCCTGACTCGAAGGACTGGCTCTTCGGCCTGCTCGTCAAATTCGCGGCACCCCTCTTCGTCGTCATTTTGATCATGGCTTTCTCACTCGTGACGACGCTGCTCCTGCAAAAGCTGACCGGCCGAGCGATCGAGCCCGCGCAGCACTACCGCCTGCTCTGGTCGACGAGCCTGCGATCGATCGCCGAAGCCGGGTTGATCTTTTTGTTCTTTGCCTACTTCAGCACCCGCTGGGTGAACATCAACAAGTTCTCCCTGAATGCCATGTATCGCGATCGGCTGATCCGGGCCTATCTCGGGGCGACCAATCCTTTCCGCTGCCCCAACTTCTTCACCGGCTTTGACGAAGCCGACAATCTCCCCTTGAGCGCCCTGCGGGCGCAACGTCCCCTTTCACGTGATCAATACCGCCTTGAATCTCGTCGGCGGCACCGACCTCGCCTGGCAACAGCGCCTGGCCATGTCCTTTACCTTCACTCCACTCTCCTCCGGGAGCATGCACCTCGGCTACCGCGATTCCGAGCACTACTGCCGGGGCATTCATACCACCGATACCGGCATCACCCTCGGCACGGCCCCTCTCCATCTCCGGCGCCGCCGTATCCCCCAACCATGGCTACAACTCTTCGCCCCTCATCGCCTTCCTGCTCACCTTCTTCAATGCGCGGCTGGGCGGCTGGTTTGGCAATCCCGGCCCCGCGGGAGCCACCACCTGGATGGCGAATTCTCCACGGCATGCCTTGAAACCCATTGTGGACGAAGCGTTCGGCCAGACCGATGCCGAGCACCCCTATGTCTATCTATCCGACGGCGGCCACTTCGAAAACCTCGGGCCTCTACGAAATGGTCCTCCGCCGTTGCCGCATCATCGTCGTCTCCGATGCCGGCTGCGACCCCCGACTACTGGTTTGAGGATCTCGGCAATGCCGTCTCCAAGATCCGGGTTGATTTCGGCATCCCCATCGTTTTCAAGCCGAATATCGAAATTCGGAAATTCTCTCCGAACGAGACCGGAAAAGCCGGGGGATACCACTGCGCTCTCGCCGAGATCCGCTATAGTGAAGTCGACGGCATCGACCCTGGAGGGCAAGCCGCGCACGGGCCAGCTCATCTACATTAAACCCGCCATGTGTGGCCGGGGAGCCGATGGATGTCTTCCACTACCATCGCGAACACCCGGATTTCCCGCACGAGTCTACCGCCGACCAGTGGTTCAGCGAGTCCCAGTTCGAAAGCTACCGGGCCCTCGGCGTGCACTGTATCGAGGAAATCTGTGAAGACATGCCGGTGCGCGGCTTGCGGAATTTTCTGCGGCAGGTTCAGTCCTACGTCACCTCCGCCGCCCCGCAAAGAGCCGCGGTTCCCAATGGGCCCGGGCATTCCCGGAAACAAAAGAAGTAAGCCGCCCGCCGGCTGGGCGGGAAACTTGGTGACATTGCGGCGCCGATGCGCGACCAGTAAACACCATCGCCCATGCCACACGTCTGGATCGTAGAAGATAACGCCGCCTTTCGCCGCGCCGCCACGCGCGCCCTCTCCTCGCGCAGTACCTTCTGCGGCGTGCGCGCCTTCGAGCGCTGCGAAGACGCCCTCGAAGCCCTGCCCACGGCCGATCCCAAGCCCGAAGTCATCCTCCTCGATGTCGGCCTGCCCGGCATGGATGGCCTGCAAGGCATCCGCGAATTCAAAGCCGTGCTCCCCGATTGTGCGATGCTCGTCCTCACCGTCTTCGAGGACGACGACAAGATTTTCCGCGCCATCCTCGCCGGCGCCTCCGGCTACTTGCTGAAGTCCGAGCCCATGGCCCGCGTCGCCGAAGCCATCGAACAAGCGCTCGCCGGCGGTTCGCCGATGAACCCGCGCGTCGCCCGCCGCGTGCTGGACATGTTTTCCAAGCTCAACCCCGAGAAGAAAGACTACGGCCTCACCGAGCGTGAAACCGCGGTCCTGGAGCTCATGGTCGAAGGCCTCGGCAAAAAGCAAATCGCCGACCGCCTCGATCTGAATCAGCACACCACCGACTACGTGATGCGCTGCATCTACAAAAAGCTGCACGTCAACGGCATGACCGCCGCCGTCTCCATCGCGCTGAAGGAAGGCCTGATCGCGCGGTAAGTGCTGTAGCCGGGTTCATTGAACCCGGTCTTTCGATGCAAGGGCAGGCCTCCCGCCGGGTTCAATGAACCCGGCTACAGCACCCGTTACGCGCTTTCGTAAATTGCGCGCCTGCTCCCGCGCACCAAGATGCGCGCGATGTTTCGCCCTCGTCTTCCCCTCCTCGCCTCCGCCCTGATCTGGCTCGCCGTCAGCGCCTTGGGGCATGCCGCCGCGCCTGGGGACGATCGATTTCAACCGCGACATCCAGCCGATCCTCTCGGAAAACTGCTACCACTGCCACGGCCCCGACGCGCACGCCCGCAAGGCCAATCTGCGGCTCGACCGCCAGGAAGGCGCCTTTGGAAAAAAACGACGATGGCCGCGCCATCGTCGCCCCCGGCAAACCCGGCGACAGCGAACTGATCTCGCGCATCTTCAGCACCGACAAGGACGAGGTGATGCCGACGCCGAAGTCGAACCGCACGCCTGACCGACGCGCAGCGCACGCTGCTCAAGAAATGGGTCGAGCAGGGCGCACCGTGGGCGGAGCACTGGGCCTTCATCGCGCCGAAGAAAGCCGAAATCCCGAAGCCCGATCCCGCGCTCGGCACCGTGCGCAACGTGATCGACTCCTTCGTGCTCGACCATCTCGCCGCGGAAAAATCTGAAGCAGGCCCCCGAGGCCGATAAAGCCCGCCTCCTCCGCCGCGTGACGCTCGACCTCACCGGCCTGCCGCCGACCCCGCAGGAGCTCGACACCTTTCTCGCCGATCCATCTCCCGACGCTTACGAAAAGAACGTCGACCGCCTGCTCGCCTCGCCACGTTACGGCGAGCGAATGGTGTGGGAATGGCTCGACGCCGCACGCTACGCGGACACCAACGGCTACCAGGGCGATCCCACGCGCGCCATGTGGTACTGGCGCGATTGGGTCATCAAAGCGCTGAACGACAACAAGCCCTTCGACCAGTTCACCATCGAGCAACTGGCTGGAGATCTTCTGCCTGAGCCGACGCGCGACCAGCTCGTCGCCACCGGCTTTCATCGCAACCACATGATCAACGGCGAAGGCGGGCGCATCCCCGAGGAGTCGCGCGTCGATTACGTCATGGATCGCGTCGAGACCACCGGCACCGTCTGGATGGGCCTCACGCTCAACTGCTGCCGCTGCCACGATCACAAGTTCGACCCGATCAAGCAGCGCGAATACTATCAGCTCAGCGCCTATTTCAATTCCATCGAGGAGACCGGCGGCAACGACGATCGCGGCTACGCCAAAACCGGTGATCAGCATGGCCTCGCCCGAGGAGCAGCAGCATCTCGAAAGCATGCGCCAGGCGGAAAAGGACGCCAACCAGGAGCGCGACGAATTGAGCAAAAAGTTGATCGCCGAGCAGCCCCGCCTGGGAACAGGCGCTGGCGGGCGGCACCGCGAGCCGGGCGCAAATCGAATGGCACCCGCTCACCGCCGAGGACGCCTCCAGCGAAAACGGCGCGACCATTACCAAGCTGCCCGACCAGTCCCTGCTGGTCAGCGGCCTCAATCCCGACACCGACGATCTCGTGATGACCGCCATCACCCAGCTCACCGGCGTGACCGGCGTGCGGCTCGAGGTGCTGCCCGACGATTCACTGTCCAGCAAGGGCCCGGGCCGCGCGCCCAATGGCAGTTGGGTGCTCAGCGAATTCAAAATGCTCGGCGACGGCCGGCCGGTGGAACTCACTGCCGCGCGTTCGGATTTCGATCAACCCGGCTGGCCGCTCGCCAATGCGCTCGACGGCCAGGACAGCACCGGCTGGGGCACCTGGCCGCAGGTGGGCCAGGCGCACGAGGCGATCTTCGATGTCCGCACGCCCTTTGGCTACCGGCCCGACCGGCTGCTTTCGTTCCGCCTGCAGTTTCGGTCGCAGTTCAAGCAGCACGTCATCGGGCGCTTCCGCATCTCGATCACCAATTCGCCCCTCGCCCTGCTCCGCCCCGTGCCGGACGAAGTAAAGGACGCGCTCGCCGTCGATACGGCGGAGCGCAACGACGCGCAGAAAAAAGCCATCGCCGACTTCTATCTCGCCAGCGAGCCGCGCTTGATCGCCGCGCAAAAGGAAAGCCGAGAACGCCAGGCTGGCGCGGGAAAAAGCCGAACGCGAGGCACCGCGCACGATGGTCATGCACGAGCGCGCGCAGCCGCGCGAAAACCTTCATCCTCGTCAAGGGCGCCTACGACAAATACGCCGACAAGGTCGGCTATGGCACGCCCGCCGTGCTGCCTCCCCCTGCCCGCCGACGCTCCGCAAACCGCCTCGCCCTCGCCCGCTGGCTGGTCTCACCCGACCATCCGCTCACCGCCCGGGTGACCGTGAATCGTTACTGGCAGATGTTCTTTGGCCGGGGGCTGGTGAAGACGACCGAGGACTTCGGTGTGCAGGGCGAGAAGCCCACCCATCCCGAGCTCTTCGACTGGCTGGCGCGCGACTTCATCGACAGCGGCTGGGATGTGAAACACATGATGCGCCTCATCGTCACCAGCGCCACCTACCGGCAATCCTCAGTCGTGCCCGCCGGCATGGCCGAGCGCGATCCCGAGAACAAGCTGCTCGCCCGCGGCCCGCGCTTCCGCATCCCGAGCTGGATGTTGCGCGACCAGGCGCTGGCCGCTTCCGGGCTGCTCGTCGACCAGCTCGGCGGGCCGCCGGTGAAAGTCTATCAACCGGCCAACATCTGGGAGGACGCCACCTTCGGGCAGATCAAGTTCACCCAGGACCACGGGCGCGGCGCTCTAACCGCCGCAGGCCTCTACATCTTCTGGCGGCGCATCGTCGCGCCGACGATGTTCTTCGACGTGGCCAACCGCCAGCAATGCGCTGTCAAACCCGGACGCACCAACACGCCGCTGCACGCGCTGGTCACGCTAAACGACATCACCTACGTCGAAGCCGCGCGCGCCCTCGCCGAGCGGATGCTCCAGCAAGGCGGCAGCGACGATGCCACGCGCCTCGCCTACGGCTTCCGCCTCTGCACCTCGCGCCGGCCCACCGAAAAAGAAACCGCGCTCCTCGCCGCATCGCTCACCCGCTTCCGCCAGGCCTACTCGACCGACGAAGAAGCGGCGAAGAAACTCATCGTCACCGGCGAATCCAAGCCCGACCCCAAACCTCCCCGCCCCCGAACTCGCCGCCCACACCAGCCTCGCCCTGCTGCTCCTCAATCTCGACGAAACACTGACCAAAGAATAACCGCCCAGCCCGGAAGCCGCTCCCCAACCCAGCGCGAGCGCCGAAAAACGGCCGGGTAGGGAAGCCGCGCCGCCGGGTTCCCACTTTTGGGGGTGAGGAAAAGCGGCGGTGGCAGGCCAGCCCGGCTCCCGCAACTGATGGGTCGTCCCACCACCCGCCACTTTCCCACACCACATGCGTGGGAACCCGGCGGCGCGGCTTCCCTACCGGCCGTTTTTTTCGGCGCTCGCGCTACTGGCGGAACGGCTCACTGCGTTGATATCGCCCCAAGTCACGCAATCCCGTAACTAGCCTTCCCTCGGCGAAGTGATTAACTCCCCATCACCCGCCACCCACTCATGACTCCGTCCAGCAACGCGCCGCCTATCTCACCCGCCGCCAGTTCTTCTCGAAGACGGCCACGGGCATCGGCGGCCTGGCATTGGCCAATCTCCTGACCCGTGACGGAATGGGCGCGATGGCGACCGTCGCCGCTCCCGGCCATCGCCTCGGCGGCCTCGAAGGGACTGCCGCACTTTCCGCCCAAGGCCAAAACACGTCATCTATCTCCTCCAAAACGGCGGCCCGCCGCATCTCGACACGTTCGACTACAAGCCGCAGATGGACCAGTTTCGCGGCCAGGAAATTCCGGCCTCGATCCTCGGCGACAAGCGTTTCTCGACGATGACGCAAAACGTGAAGCAGAAGCTCGTGCTCCCGCATTTCACCGGCTTCCAGCAGCACGGCAACAGCGGCGCGTGGGTATGCGATTTCATGCCGCACACGGCGGGCATCGTCGACGACCTGTGCTTCATCAAGTCGATGCACACCGGCGCGGTGAACCACGCGCCCGCGATCTCCTTTTTCCTCACCGGCGCCGAGCAGCCAGGGCGCCCCAGCATGGGCTCGTGGGCAACCTACGGCCTCGGCACGGACAGCGACGACCTGCCCGGCTTCGTGGTCATGACCTCGCGCGACAAGGGAAGCTTCCTGCGGACAAATCTTCTACGACTTCTATTGGAGCTCGGGTTTTCTGCCGTCGAAATTCCAGGGCGTACGTTTCCGCGGCAGCGGCGATCCGGTGCTGTATCTGTCGAATCCCGACGGCATGTCGCGCGAAGTGCGGCGCGGTTTGCTCGACGACCTTGCCAAGCTCAATGAGGAGCACTACGCGGAATTCGCCGACCCGGAAATCCAGACCCGCATCACGCAGTACGAGATGGCTTACAAGATGCAGGCCAGCGTGCCCGATCTCATCGACTTCAAGCAGAGGTCGCCCGAGACGCTGGAAATGTACGGCCCCGATGTCATGCGCCAGGGCAGCTTCGCCTACAACTGCCTCATGGCCCGCCGGCTCGTCGAGCGCGGCGTGCGCTTCGTGCAATGCTTCCACGCCGGCTGGGACCATCACAACAATCTCTCCACGCAATTCCAGATCCAGTGCCGCGACACCGACCAGCCCAGCGCCGCGCTGGTCAAGGACTTGAAACAGCGCGGCCTGCTGGAAGACACGCTCGTCATTTGGGGCGGTGAATTCGGCCGCACACCTTTCATCCAGGGCGACATCAACGGACACCAAGCGCTGGGGCCGCGATCATCATCCCTACGCCTTCACCGTGTGGATGGCCGGCGCCGGCGTGAAGCCCGGCATCAGCTACGGCGAATCCGATGACTTCGCCTTCAACGTTGTGAAAGACCCCGTCGATGTGCACGACTTCCAAGCCACGGTCATGCACCTATTAGGTATCGACCACGAGCGCCTCACCTTCCGTTTCCAAGGCCGCCAGTTCCGCCTCACCGACGTAAGCGGCAAAGTCGTAGACGCCGTCCTCACGTAGAAAAGCCGCTCCCGCAAGTAGCGCCAGCGCCGAAAAAAACAACCCGGTAGGGAAGCCGCGCCGCCCGGGTTCCCACGCATGTGGTGTGGAAACGTGGCGGGTGGTGGGACGCCCAAGTGTTTCGCGAGCAGCGCCTGCCCGCCGCCGCCCCTTTTCCGCACCCCCAAAAAGTGGGAACCCGGCGGCGCGGCTTCCCTACCTTGGCTTGGTCGGGGCACGCGCCTCCTCATCTCAGGGGCTGGCTCTTATGAATCACGAACTTCAAATTGAGCCATTCGCGCGATGTCACCGCCGCGGAGAAAAAGCCGCTCCCGCACGTAGCGCCAGCGCCGAAAAAAACAACCCGGTAGGGAAGCCGCGCCGCCGGGTTCCCACGCATGCGGCGTGGGAACGTGGCGGGTGGCGGGACGCCCGTGTGTTTCGCGAGCAGCGCCTGCCCGCCGCCGCCCCTTTTCCGCACCCCCAAAAGTGGGAACCCGGCGGCGCGGCTTCCCTACCTTGGCTTGGTCGGGACACGCGCCTCCTCATCTCGGGGGCTGGCTCTTATGAATCACGGACTTCAAATTGAGCCACTCGCGCGATGTCCACCGCCGCGGAGAAAAAGCCGCTCCCGCACGTAGCGCCAGCGCCGAAAAAACAACCCGGTAGGGAAGCCGCGCCGCCGGGTTCCCACGCATGTGGTGTGGAAACGTGGTGGGCGGTGGGACGCCCAAGTGTTTCGCGAGCAGCGCCTGCCCGCCGCCGCCCCTTTTCCGCACCCCCAAAAGTGGGAACCCGGCGGCGCGGCTTCCCCTACCTTGGCTTGGTCGGGCACGCGCCTCCTCATCTCAGGGGCTGGCTCTTATGAATCACGGACTTCAAATTGAGCCACTCGCGCGATGTCCACCGCCGCGGAGAAAAAGCCGCTCCCGCACGTAGCGCCAGCGCCGAAAAAAAACAACCCGGTAGGGAAGTCGCGCCGCCGGGTTCCCACGCATGCGGCGTGGGAACGTGGCGGGTGGCGGGACGCCCGTGTGTTTCGCGAGCAGCGCTGGCCCGCCACCACCGCTTTTCCGCACCCCCAAAAGTGGGAACCCGGCGGCGCGGCTTCCCTACCGGGGGTTTTTGGGCGCTCGCGCTATGAGCGGGAGCGGCTTCCCTATCGGATTTGATCAACGCGGCAACCCGGTGAAGAACCCGGTGAAGGGCGGCGCATCCGGTGGCGACCAGCGGTGCGGCCATTGTTCCCAATGAGCCGCCAGGCCGGCCCGCACCGGATTCTCGAGAACATAGCGGACCTTCTCCTCGAAACTTTCGTCGTTTCGCAATCGATGATCGAAGAAATCGATCTGCCAGGAGATGCCATGCTGCGCCGCCAGCCAGTGCTTCCAGTGACGAACGGTCTTGACCCAGTTTTCACGGTCCTTGCCAAAGCTCAGCACCGCGTGGCAATGGTCTGGCATCAGGAGGAAAAGATGGGCGTACCAATGCCCGTGTTCGTGCCGCCAACGCACCGAATCCAACACGGCAGCCGCCACCGCCGGATCGGTCAGGTGATCCCGTCCCCGAGGCTGGCAAACGAGGGTGAGAAACCAAATCTCCTGCGCCGGATCGATCCACGACGGCGGCTCATGAGGCAGCATTTTACGTCCAGCCATGCGCTCGCGTTATAAGCCGCTCCCGCAAGTAGCGCCAGCGCCGAAAAAACAACCCGGTAGGGAAGCCGCGCCGCCGGGTTCCCACTTTTGGGCGAGCGGAAAAGCGGCGGCGGCCGGCCACCCTGCTCACACAACGGACGGGTCGTCCCGCCACCCGCCACGTTCCCACACCACATGCGTGGGAACCCGGCGGCGCGGCTTCCCTACCGGGTGTTTTTTTGGGGCGCTCGCGCTACGGGCGGGAACGGCTTCTGACCGGGTTTGGTCGGGGGCACACGCTTTCTACTCCCACGCACAGAGCGACTCCACGTAGGCCGCCGAGCCATCCCGCAGCCACCCGTCGAGCTGTGCCTGGTCTTTGAGCTGCTGCCCGCGGCGGCGCGGCACGACCACGAAGCGCGAATCGATCTCCGGCAGCGCGGTCATGTCGCCCCACAGCTTTTCAAATTGCGTCACCGGGAAGATATCCTCCTGCCCGTGCCCCCAGCGCTTTTTGACATCCTTGAGCGTCACGTAGGTCGGCATCTTCGCGGCAAGATGGCGGATGGCGGTGGTGATCTTTTCGTCCGCATTCGCCTCGGGGGCGAAGTCCTCGCGAGTGAGGCCGAACGCTTCGAGCAAGCGATCCAGATCGATCCACGTGGTCAGCGTATTGTAATAGGTCAGCGCGAACTCCGCTTCCTCGCGCGGCATGGCCAGACCTTCGACGAGGCGCGGCCGTCCATTCACGCGGGCCAACCCGCCGCCGCGATCTTCCAGGCGGCGCGTGATGACCTCAAAGGTCAGCGCGGCACCGCTGCCGAGATGCTGCCCGAGCAACGCCGGATCCACATCCGCGCCGAGCGTGTCGATGTTGTGCAGCAGCAGCGTCTTCAACTGCGGACGCTGGGCGAGCAACTGCGCGAGCGTGCCGTTGCGGAACAGATTCGGAATCTCGAACCAATGCCCCCACCGGATGCAGACATTGCAGCGGCAGATTGTCGGTGTAATCGCTGGCCTCGCCGGCGCTGCGCGCCCAGCCGATGAGCGCGGTCCGCAGGCTCTCGCGCACCTTCTGCTGCTGCTCGTCGAGCATCTGCTGCGGCATCTCCTCCCAGGCAAAACGCAGGTCGCGCTCCGTGGGCACCATGCGCAGGCCCACGCTCTTGCCCCGCGAGAGCAGCAGCGGGCCGGCGTAATCGTAGTCGGCATGCGCCGCGAGAAAGGCCGCGGTGGGCTCGTGCGTGAGATAGCTCGTGGTGAAGATGTGCGGCAGATGCGCTCCCGCGAGGCGCGAGATGCGGCGCGACTTGGCGAGATGCGTCTCCAGGAAGGTGCGATGCCGCCCGCCCAGCTTGGCAAACGGATGCAGCGCCTTGACCACCCCGGCGCCCTGCGTCCAGCGCGAGCCCGCGCCCGCGGCCAGGCTGACCACGGCCACCTCGCCATTTTGCAAGGCGGCCAGCCCGCGCGCTTTCCAATCCGCTTCGGGATGGCTGGCAAGAATCCACCACGTCCTCCGCGCGTACGTCCTCGATGCCGGCATTCGCCGGGAGTCGATTCTGCGCGAGACCGATGCGGCCCTCCCGCAGGGTGCGCGCGGATTTGCTCGTGCTGCCGGGCATCGAAGCCATTCGTCTCCAGCAATCCGGCCAGCGACTCATTCGTCGCATCCGTCTTGCCGCGCGGAAGCATCGCGTCGAACAGCGTCTGCACCATGCCGCGCAGTTCCGGTTTCGTGCGGCAGGCCGCGCCAAATTTGTCGAGTTCCGCGCGGCGCAGTGGCGAGAGCGTGCGCTGGTCCTGGCGGAGCAATTCCGGCACGGTCAGCGCGTAATAACCGGCGGGCATCAAGGCGTCGGCATTGGTCAGCAGGTCGGCAAAGGTGCCATTTTCGTTGATCGCGAAATCGTAGACGACCGGGTCCATGGCGAAGGGCAGCGCGTGCTGCAGCTCGCGTTTCGTCGCGCTCATGATCTCCTGCAGGCGCCGCTGCGCCTCACTCTTGCGCGCCGGGGCGAAGATGAAACCCATGCCGCCGCCGCTCATGCCGCCGAGCATCCAGAACCCCCAAAAGTCGGTGCCGAATTCCGCCCGCACCTGCTCGATGAGCCGCTCGGTGTAATAGGTCGAGGCCCACGGAATGATCGCCTGGATCGGCCCTTGGAAATTGCGCGTGGTGACCGCGCCGACCCGGGCGATGTCGCCGTCGCGCAGCGCATCGAGCACTTGCGCGAGAATGCCCAGCGCCTCCTGCCGGCCCTGCCATTCGGGGCCCGAGCGCAGCAGATATTTTTCCGTTACCATCTCGAGGATGGGGCCGACATTCTGTGCCATGCCGCCGTGAACGAGCACGAGCGAATCCTGCAAGAGTTGGCGCGACTGCGCCGAAATCTCGCTTCGATCGAAAACGTGATGCGCCGGCATGAGCCGCCCGCGTGAGATGCCATGCTCCGGGTCGCCGGCCTCCGCCACCACCCCCTGGATGAGCTTGATGCCCGGCCAGACGCCGCCGGAATCCTGCCAGCCACCGCCGCTGCCGCCGATCCATTCGCCGAGCAACGCCCGCGCGAGCACCAGCCGGCGCTCGCTCTCGCGCAGCGGCCCGGTCAGCGATTCGGCCTGGCCGGTGGCCCGCATGAGGACGCCGATGAGCGCGGCGAGGAGGTTGGTGGAAACGGCGAGACGCGAGCCTTTTGGGATGTCATTCACCGAGGAGACGAGCTCGAGCCCCGCGTCCCGGCCCCAGCATCTCCGCGAGCAAATCGGCGAGACTTTGTCCCGAGCCTTCGATCCCCGGCGGCACGAGGCCCGAGGCGATGACCGCGGCTTTCAACAGCCCGAGATAGTCCTTCGCAAAATCGAAGACCTCGGCCAGGTCCGAAATATCCGCGCGCGCGCCGAGATCGACGCTCACCAGCCGCAGCACCGGCTCCTCGATGACCCGCAACCACGCGCTGACCGGAGGCTGCGTGGCGGTGTCGCGACCATGCACCCCGAGGTCGACGGACACATTCAGCACCTTCGCGCCTTCGGGATAATCCATCCCGAGAAAGAAAATGTCGCTCCACGCCGAGTGCGTGAGGTCCATGCGCACCGGGGTGCGCTCGCGCAGGATCGGCAGCGAACCATCCGCCGCCACGGTGAGCAGCTCGCGCCGCACGCGCAGCGGCTGGTCCTTCGGATGTCCCATGCGGAACATCCATTGGTTGCCGCGCACCGTGCGCACGCTGCGCCGGACTTGATCCGCGAGCGTCTGAAAGGCGAGGCGATGATAGGCGGCGGCCAGCGCGCTGCTCAGCGCGTCGCTGGGCCCATCGGTCTTCTGCGCCGCGGAAAAAACTTCGATCGCTTCTTCAAAGCGCCGCTGGAGCAATTGCTCGTAGCCATGAAACGGAATCTGGCCACCGCTCTTCAGCTCCGCGCGTTCCGGCAGATGGAAGCGGTGAATGGCGTAGAGGAAAAAGAGCGCGCGGACGCGTTCGTAGAGATTCTCGCTCTGCCGGCGAAAAGCATCGAGCGCCGCGCATTCGGCCAGGAGGTCGGCAAAAGAAGCGGCGCGGCAAATGGCGTCGAGCGAACGGTTGCGCACCGTGTCGTCGCGCGAGGTGATGATATCAATTAAATTCAAGGACAT
>JBBCHV010000020.1:0-89623 GCA_037200205.1 Chthoniobacter sp. | reverse complement strand
GCAAAGTGAGAAGTGAAGGTGACAGCGGCGAGTTTCGTCGAGCGCGTGTCATTTTTCACGCTCCCTTTTACTCGCCGGGGTAAAGGATTCGGCCGCACTGCTCGCAGTGCACGATCTCGCGGTTGCCTTTCACCCGCACCACCGTCTGCGTGGTGAGAGTCATGTGGCAGCCCATGCAGACGCCGTGCTCCAGCGCGACGACCGCTTCGCTCTTGGTCGAGAAGAGTCCGTTGAACGTGTCCAGCAAATCCTCGTCCACATTCTCGGCCAGCTTCGCGCGTTCGACTTCGATCTCCTTGAGCTGCGCGCTCACCCGCTTCGATCTTGCCGGCGATATCGGCGAGCTGCCGCTCGACCTGCACCTTGATGGCCTGCGTTTCCCTCTCCGTCTCCGCGATGGAGATCTTCGCCTTTTCGCCGCTCTCCATCAGCTCGAGCTCGCGGTCTTCGATCGCGGTGATGTCGCCTTCGTAGCGCTTGATCTCGTTGTTCAGCGCCTGGAATTCCTCGTTCTTGCGGGTCTGGAATTTCTGCGTCTGGAATTTGTTGATCGAGTCCCGCTTGGCCTGCACTTCGTTCTCCAGCTTCTTGCGCTCCACCTCGATCTCCTTGGCCTTGAGCTTCACCGCCTCGAATTTCTTTAATGCCTCCGCCAGCTTTTCATCGAGCTCCTTGCGCTCCAGCGGCGCGAGCTTGAGCTCTTGTTTCAGCGCGCGAATTTTGCGGTCACGATCTTGCAGGACGAGAAGCTTTTCGATTTCCGGGAGCATTGGGGAGGGATATTGCGGGAAGACTCGGGGGGCGTCAACGGGGAGGTTGGGAGAGTTAATAGGGGATGGTTGATAGTGGATAGACCGCCGCTGGATCCACGACTGGCGGCGCTCCGCGCCGGATGTGTTTTTTGGAAAAAATGCACCGCGGAGCAGTCAATTCGGCGGAAACGCTGGGGGACTATCAACTATCCACTTTCCACCATCCACTCCCGCCCCTCTTTCCGCTCGCGATTTTCTGCTCCGTTGCCTTACATCACGCACCGTCCAAATGCGTACCACGGAACCCACACAACTCGGTGAGTTTACGATCCTGGAGAAGATCGGGCAGGGCGCGATGGGGGCGGTTTACAAGGCGCGCCAAAGCTCGCTCGGGCGGGTGGTCGCCTTGAAGCTCCTGCCGGCGCATTATGCGGGGGACGCGGATTTCGTGGCGCGTTTCAAACGCGAGGCCTCGGCGGCGGCCGGGCTCAACCATCCGAACATCGTCCAGATCTATGCCGCGGGGCAGGACGGGGGCGCGCATTACTTCGCCATGGAATATGTGGACGGCGAATCGCTTGGCGCGCGGCTGGGGCGCAAAGGCCGCATCGACCCGCGCGAGGCCCTGGCCGTGGCGCACTACGTTGCCCAGGCGCTCGGACTATGCCTGGAAAAAGGCGGGCATCGTCCATCGCGACATCAAGCCCGACAACATTTTCCTCTCGCGTGAAAGCACGGTGAAGCTCGGCGACCTCGGCCTGGCCAAGGTGCTCGCCGGGGACGGAGCCGGCCTCACGCAGACCGGGATGACGATGGGCACGCCCTATTACGTGAGCCCGGAACAGGCCATCGGAAACAAGGAGATCGATTTTCGCGCCGACATCTACAGCCTCGGCTGCACTCTCTTTCACGCCATCAGCGGGCAGACGCCTTATCGCGGTGAAAGCGCCATGTCGGTGATGCTGCAGCACATCACGCAACAGCCGCCGAAAATTCAGACAGCCTGGCCGGAGTGCCCGCCGTCGCTCGTCAATCTGCTCGATTGCATGCTGCGCAAAAAGCCGGAGGAGCGGCAGGA
The DNA here is from genome assembly GCA_037200205.1 of Chthoniobacter sp. Lineage (GTDB taxonomy): Bacteria > Verrucomicrobiota > Verrucomicrobiia > Chthoniobacterales > Chthoniobacteraceae > Chthoniobacter. The sequence goes on along the minus strand of JBBCHV010000020.1, from coordinate 87,793 downwards.
GAACTACGAGGTATTGCTCCAGCAATTGACGTGGGTCGCCGAGCGGCTCGATGCGCCCTCGGCGTCCCAGGCAGCGGCGATGTCGATGATCGTGCCCATGCCGGGCGAGCGGCCCGCTTCCGAGCCTGCCGCTCCCGTCGCAAAGAGTCCCCCGTCGAAGCTCTCGAAAGCAAGCGGGCGGCCTTGGAAAATCGCGGTAGCGCTGGCTGGACTGGCCGGGGTCGCCGCCGGCGTGACCTTCTGGCAACCGTGGAAAAAGCCTGTGCCCATTCCCGCACCGCCGGTGGACGCGATGGACACTCCCGCCCCAGCCACACCCCTGGCGGCCCGGTCCGCGACCCCGGAACCGGTGAAGAGCGTGGCGAGCATCTCGGGAATGGCGGCCGCCCTCGTCGCCTCGCCGGCCGGCGCCAGCTTCGCTGCGGCAACGAAGGAAGCGCCCTTGGTGAATTCGCTCGGCATGCGGTTCGTACCGGTGCCGATCACCGGCGGGCCGACGGGGGGACAGCGCGTCCTCTTCAGCGTGTGGGAAACCCGCGTGCAGGACTACGCGGTGTTCGCCCAGGAGGCCAATTACCGATGGGGTAAACCAGCCATTGAGCCAGAATTCACGTACCCCGCCGTCGGCGTCAACTGGGATGGCGCGCGGGCCTTTTGTCTTTGGCTCACGGAACACGAGCGCAAGGCGGGGCGACTGGGGAGCAACGAAGCGTACCGGCTGCCGAGCGACCACGAGTGGAGTTGTGCGGTCGGCATTGGCGACCTCGAAGATGCGGCAAAGACGCCCGAAGAAAAGAATGGGAAGATCCGGGATGTGTATCCGTGGGGGACGCAGTGGCCGCCACCGGCCGGTGCGGGCAACTATGCCGGTGAAGAGATGAAACCCGCGCTCGCGGCGGGAAAGTACTCCCATATCGGCCACCCCATTGCCGGCTATAACGATGGCTATGTCGAAACCGCCCCGGTCGGTTCTTTTCGGCCGAACCAGTACGGGATTTACGACATGGGCGGCAATGCGTGGGAATGGTGCGAGGACTGGTACGACGAAAAGCATGAGGATAAGACGATGCGCGATTCGCCGTGGGACAAGACGGTCGCACTTTTCTCCAGCATTCGCACGAATCGCACCCCTGGGACGTCCAGCCCCCGCAGCGGTTTCCGCTGCGTCCTGGCGGCCGTGGAGCTGGACATGAAGAGCCCGGCTCCGCTGGCCAGCATCCCGGAAAAATCACCGGCCACCCCGGTCCCGGCGCCGCCGCCGGCCCTGACCGCCGCCTCCGCCGCCCCGAACACGCCTGCGCCCACGCCTGCGCCCACGGCGACGCCCCCCATGACCGACGCCGAAGGTTTCATTTCCTTGCTGGATGGCGATCATATCGATGGGTGGAAGCAACTGGGCACGGGCGGATTTACCTTCGAGAATGGCGCGTGGACGTCCTGGGTGGCCAGGCAAGGACAAGGGTGCTGGTGGTATTCCCGGGAACGCTTCACGGACTTCACCCTGAAGGTGGAATTCCGGATCGGGACGCCGGGAGGAAATTCCGGGATCTATGTGCGCTCGCCTTACCCGCGCGACGATCTGCGGGTGCCGATCTCGCAGAGCTACCAGATCGACATCTCCGAGTCGCGCAACCCCCACGGAAATGACGGGCGCCATTTGCCTTATCAAAGCGCCCACGTCCGTGCCGCAAAAGGCGCGGGACTGGAACGAACTGGAGATCAATGCGGTGGGGCAGCATTATCTCGTGAAGGTGAACGGCACGCTGGTGAACGATTTCACCGGGAACAAAGCGACCTCCGGCTACATCGGATTGCAAAACTTCAGCGTGGGCGGCGTCCAGTTCCGTAAGATCCGGATCAAAGACAACTCCGCCACGCCAGTGGCGGCGGCCACGCCTGCCCCGGTGACCGCGCCCGTGCCGTCGTCGTCGTTGGACCTGAACTCCCCCCGCGCGCTGGAAAAAACGCCATCAATCTCCTCGCGGCTGTCGATCTTCCGACGGATACGGTGGCGGGAGCGTTGACTCCTGGCGCGGAGGGTCTGGTTTCCACGGGGACCGGGTTGTGCAAGTTGGAACTGCCGTACCGGCCGCCGGCCGAATACGACTTTCGCATGACCTTCACCTGCTGGTCTGGGGTCGGTGAACTCAATCAGATGCTGTCGAGGGGGGGCCGCTCCTTCGAATGGTGCATCGGCGCGAATGGAACGATCTTCGGTTTCCAAAGCATCTTGGGACAGAACGCCAGCATCAATCCGACGGTGAACCATATTCGCCTGGAGAAAAACCGGAAATATACCTCGCTGGTGGCGATAAGAAATGACGGGATGAAAGGCTATCTCGATGGCGCACTGGTGTCACAATGGAAAACGAACTACAGCGACATGGGCGTGTGGGCCCACTGGAAGCTGCCCGATGATACCCGGCTGGGTGTCGGAACGCTGAATACCTCGGCAACCATTCACGCGATCGAAGTGCTCGACGTCACCGGGCAGGGACAGCTGCTGCGGCCCGCGAAGCCGGTGCCCGGCGTGACGGCCTCCCCGGTGTCGAGCCCGCCCGCGCCGTCGTCGCCAGGGCCGGTCGACCGGGAGGGATTCACTTCTCTTTTCAATGGACGTGATCTGACCGGTTGGGATGGAGATCGGCGCTTCTGGTCGGTGCAAAATGACGCGATCACGGGCGAAACGAAATCGAGCGGGATGTTTCCGGCCAATACGTTCCTCGTCTGGAAGGGCGGACAGCCTCGCGATTTTGAGTTGCGCTATTCCTTCAAAATCCTCGCCGGCAATTCCGGCGTGCAGTATCGCAGCCGGTTGGTGGACGCAGGTGCGTGGAGGGTGCTGGGATATCAGTACGAGATCGAGGCGGTGAAGACAGGGACGAATGGCGCGCTCTACGAGGAGGGCGGGCATCGCCAGGGCCTGGGAGGCACGTTCATGGCGAACCTCGGGGAAAAAGTGCGGATGGCGGCGGACGATCACAAGCAGTTGCTGGGCAACATCAGCACGCCGTTCAAGTATCATATCGACAATTGGAATGACGCGGTGATCGTCGCCCAAGGCGCTCATCTCACCCACCAGCTCAACGGCGATGTCTGCATCGAAGTGGAGGACGAGGACGAGAAAGCGCGAGCCGTGGCGGGAGTGCTGGCCCTGCAGCTCCATGCCGGTCCGCCACAAAAAGTCCAGTTCAAGGACATCCGCTTGAAAACCCTCCCCGCGCCATGATCATCCCGCAGACCGAAGTGATTGCCACGCGCGAGGGCGAAGAGATTTTCCGCGGCACCTTTCCACCGGGCGAATACATCATCGGTCGCGAGGTGGGCATGGCGATCCGGTTAAATTCGGACAAGATTTCGCGCCGGCACGGGCAGCTTTCGCTGAGTTATTTCGACTGGTTGATCGAGGATTTCGACAGCGCCAACGGAACCTTCGTCGGTGGCCGGCCGATCAAGGAGGCACCTTGATTTTTCCCCAGCAGGAGATCCGGGTGGGCGACGTACAGTTGCGCCTGCGCCGGCTGCAGAGGGACGATGCCGCGGAATCGCTCGCTCCGCAGACGGCCGCGCTGCTGCGCTATCTGCCCACGGAGATGCGGGGCGAACGCAAATACAAGATCCATGGCGTCCTCGCCATGGGCGGCATGGGCGCGGTGCTGGAGGCGGAGGACCTGGCCACGCGCCGGCGGGTGGCCATGAAGGTGCTGCTGGAGGCGAGGACCGACGAGGACGTCGCCCGTTTTATCGAGGAAGCGCAGATCACCGCGCAACTCGAGCATCCCAACATCGTGCCGATTTACGAGTTGAACGTGAACGAACTGGACAAGCCTTTTTACGTGATGAAGCTCGTGCGGGGCGAATCGCTCGCGCAGGTGCTCGAGGGCTTGCGCGAGGAGCGTCCCGAGATCCTCAAGCGCTACGGGCTGGAAGATCTGCTCGGCGTTTTTTCCGGGGTGTGCGATGCGCTGGCTTACGCGCACTCGAAAGGCGTGGTCCACCGCGACTTGAAACCCGACAACGTGATGCTCGGCGAATTTGGGGAGACGGTGGTCATGGATTGGGGGCTGGCGAAACCGCTGGGACAGAGCGCCCACGGCAGCGCCCTGGAGGCCAGTGTGCGCACCATGGTCAAGTCGCTCCGGCAGGAAGACAGACAGTTCCGCACGGAGATCGGCTCGGCCATCGGCACGCCGCAGTACATGTCGCCGGAACAGGCCTCGGGAAGGTCGCACGGCGTGGGACGCCCGTTCCGATATCTATTGCCTCGGCGGGCTGCTCTACGCGATCCTCAGCTTGCGTGCGCCCGTCATGGGCGCCGACGTGCCGGAGATCCTGGAGAATGTCGTGGCGGGCCGCATTCCGCCGCTCGCGGAAATCCTGCGCCGCGAACCGCCCAAGCATCTCTCATCCGGCCGGTTTCCGGCGGGCCTCGCCGCCGTCGCCATGAAGGCGCTGTCACTGGATCCCGAGGCGCGGTACGCCACGGTGAGGGAACTGCAGACGGCGTTGCGGGATTGTCAGCCGGGCGGCGGCGGGCGGCGATGGTGGAAGGGCAGATAGTGGATGGACCGCCGCCTGACCGCGATGACCGCTCCGCCGGCGGCGGCTCAAGCCTGGATGAAGGCCAGGAGATCCTGGTTTACCTGATCTTTCGACGTGGCGATCAGCGCGTGGGGCGCCCCAGGATATACTTTCAAGGTGGCGTTCGGGATCAACTTCGCCGAGCGGTGGGCGTTCTCGACGGGCACGATCTGGTCGACATCGCCGTGCAGGATCAGGGCCGGGACGTCGATCTTTTTCAGATCCTCGCTCGTATCGGTTTCGGAGAATGCCTTGATGGCAAAGTAGGCCGCCGGGAAACCGGTCAGCATTTGCTGATTCCAACTGGAGTTGAGCAGGGCCTCCGGGATGTTTGCCCCGGGGCGGTCGGCTCCGAAATAGACGACATCCAGATCCTTGAAGAATTGGGCGCGGTTGACCGTGACCCCCTGCCGGAATCCATCCAGCACTTCCAGCGGTGTTCCGGCGGGATTCCCGGGTGTTTGCAGAACCAGGGGAGGACGGAATTGATCAGAACGACCTTGGAGACACGCCTGGTCCCGTGACGTCCGATGTAGCGCGCCACGACCCCTCCGCCGGTCGAGTGGCCCACCAGCACTGCGTCCTTGAGGTCGAGCGCTTCCATCACCTCGGCGAGATCGTCGGCATAGGTATCCATGTCATTGCCATGCCAAGGCTGGCTGGAGCGGCCATGACCTCGGCGATCGTGAGCGACACAGCGATAGCCCTGGCTCGCCAGGAAGAACATTTGATCTTCGAAAGAGTCGCTGTTCAGCGAATACGCATGGTTGAAAACGATGGGCTGCCCTTTTCCCCAATCTTTGAAATAAAGTTCGGTGCCGTCTTTGGTGGTGATGGTGTTCATATTGATTGCTTTCTGGCTTCGGGTGATGGGCGTTCCACCAGGTGGCGGAACGTCCGTGATTGCACCGCTCTCTATTCATTTCATGTGCCAGAGGCGCTCCACGGACGCATGCGTCTCGCCGCCAGTTTGTTAGGGCTCGATACGACGATCTCGAGGGGTACCCGGAAGTTCGTCATTCGACGGAGTTTCGTTGTGAACATGCGGAATTTTCGTAACGTGCCGCCATGAATTGCGTCGACCTGCCGCACCTGATGACTTCCGTGGCGGAAAATCGCAATCTGCCCGAGGTTTTGAATGCCATCGTGAACGGGCTCACGGCCTGCCGGAGCGTCGCGGCCGCCCGCATTTGGCTGCTGGCCCCCGGCGACCTCTGCGCGACCTGCCGGATGCGGAACGAGTGCCCGGATCAATCGCGGTGTCTGCACCTTGTCGCCTGCGCCGCGAACTCTGCGGCGGGCCGCGATTTCAGCATTTTGGAAGCGAAATTCCGCCGCATCCCGGTGGGCGTGTGCAAGATCGGAAAGATCGCCGAAAGCGCCCAGCCACTGATGGTGGCCAATCTCACCGGCGACGAAGAGTGGCTCATCGACGGAGAATGGATTCGGAACGAGAGGGTTGCCACTTTCGCCGGCCAGCCGCTTATCTTTCACGGGGAAACTCTGGGGGTGCTCGCGATCCTGGACCGCGAAGCGCTCACGCCTGCGGACTTCGAGTGGCTGCGCATTTTTGCCAACCACGCCGCGGTCAGCATTGCCAATGCAAACGCCTTCGAGGAAATCGACTATCTCAAAGAGCGGCTGCAAGAGGAAAACGAATACCTGCGCGAGGAAGTCACCACTGCGCTCGGCTTCGGCGAACTCATCGGGGAGAGCGCCGCCTTGCGCAAGGTGCTCCGGCAGATTGAACTGGTCGCGGCGTCGGACGCCACGGTGCTGATTACCGGCGAGAGCGGGACGGGCAAGGAACTCGTCGCCCGCGCCCTGCATGAGCGCAGTGCGCGCCGCGACCGCGCGCTGATCAAGGTCAACTGCGGGGCTGTGCCGGACACGCTTTTCGAGAGCGAATTTTTCGGCCATGTCAAGGGGGCTTTCACCGGGGCGTTGCGCGACAAGCCGGGCCGCTTTGAAATGGCCGATGGCGGCACGCTTTTCCTGGATGAGATCGGCGAGGTGCCGCTGGCTCTGCAGGCGAAGCTGCTGCGGGTGATCCAGGAACAGGAGGTCGAACGGGTCGGAGATACCCGCGCGCGCAAACTGAATGTGCGGATCATCACCGCCACCAATCGAAATCTCAAAGCGGAGGTGGAAGCCGGGCGTTTCCGGGAGGATTTGTTTTACCGCCTGAGTGTCATCCCCATCGAGAATCCACCCCTGCGCGACCGGCGTGAAGATATCCCCCGCCTCGCCGAGCACTTCATCCACTCCTCCGCGCGCCGGCTGAATCGGCGGCCACCCCGGCTGACCGCTCCGGTGGCGCAACAGCTCGCCGCCTACGACTGGCCCGGCAATGTGCGCGAGCTGCAAAATGCCATCGAACGATCCGTCATCCTCGCCGACGGCGGACCGCTGCAATTCGACATGCCGGTGTCCGCGGGAACTCCTTCTCCGTCCCGTCCCGCCGCCGCCAAATCCGCGATTTTCACGCGTGCCGAACTCAAAGAACGCGAGCGCGAAAGCATCATCGCCGCTCTCGCTCAATCCAGCGGAAAGGTCCACGGTCCGTACGGTGCGGCATCGCTGCTGGGAATGAAACCGACCACCCTTGCCTCCAAGATTGAAGTCCTCGGCATTCGCCGGAAACCTTGACGGAATCCGCTCCTGACTTGTGACCAGGCAGGTCGCGAGGAGGGGTTGAGGAGAGAGTTACGAATATCTGGAGAAGAAGCGCCGAAATTTCGTGAATTACGGAATTTCGTGCATCTCTAATGCGTTCGGATAACTTTCGTAAGTGACTTATGATAAGGTAATAAGGACGAGATATGGGTGGTTGGCATGGAACGTGACTATAGACCGCCCAGTAGCAGTCGAAATACTCGAATGCGAAACAACAAAACACCAAAAAGCATACTATGAAATCCATAACCAAACTCACCCTCGCGGGAATCACCACTGCTCTCTTTGCTACCGGAGGCGCCTTCGCCAACGATGCGGAAGGGCGCACCATCGACAACCATCACGGCTCGGTCACCTACCTGTCCCGTCCGGCGCAAACGCCGGTGACGATTGCCTTCGCCGGCCATGTCAAAGCGGCGCAGAGCGGGACGGAGAAAGTCAAACGCGTCGAAGCGCGCTTCCACGAAGTCAGCACCCCGCACGGCACCGTGAACTACTTCGCGCCGACCGAATAATATTTCGGATGTGATTCCGAATGACAGAGCTCCCAGTCGCTCGCCTTGCGGGCACTGGGGGTTTTGTTGTGTCGTGGGATGGAGTCCCTCTCTCCGTCACGAAGCCTCCATCCCATCGATGGACCCAATAGTTTCATCGACGGGACAGCTTTATCTCGAAGAGCAGCCCTACGGCCGCGAAGATTTTTTGCCCGTAAATCACGCGGATCAACTCGAATGGGCCTCCAGGCCTTCGGCCTTTAGAGCCGTCCGCACACCTTCACTTCATCGATGCGCTTCGCGGGCCCATTGTTTCCTCTCTCCCTTCCTCAGTACAGCATCGTCTCCTCGGGCGGGTTGCACTTGTCGACGCGCTCGGCTTTGAGCACGGCGATGCGCTTGCCGTTTTCAACGGGGAAAGTGGCGGTGCCGGTGATCTTGATCCACGACATCTCGGGCAGGTCCAGCTTGGTGTCGCCTTCGGCCAGGACGGCCACGGGGCGGGCGTCGGCGGCGCAGCAGGTCATGAACATGCGCACGGCCTTGAAGCGCTTGCCGCTGGCGTTGTTCGTGGCGTCGGGCATGAGCTGGCCGATGAGTTCGACGGGCTTGCCTTCGAAATCCTTGCGCAGGGCGTTGTCCTGGGCGGCGTAGAGGAGGTCGAGCACTTCGGCCACGATGTGACCGTCCGGCGTGCGCTGGAGGTAATCCTGCGGGGCGGGCGGCTGCGACGAGGTCTGGGCCGTGGTGGCGGCTGGCTGGGGAGCAGGGGCCGCGGGAGTGGTTTGGGCGGTGGCTGGAGCCGGGGCGGGGGCGCTGTTGGGATTATTGGTCGCCAACGGCATGTCCACCGTTGCGAGGCATCGTGATGGCCAGGCGGTTTTTCACTACATTGCCGCTGTAGCCCGAGGGCGAGAACATCGCCGCGGTGGTGATGGGCAGCAGGAGGATGAGAACGTGACGATCTGCCCGTCGACCGGCGGAAAAAGGCGTGCCCGCATCGGCGGAAGAGCAGCAATTGGCATCGGCGGAAGAGCAGGAAAACGAGGGCCATCAGGCCATGACGATGCCGGCGATGACCGCGCCGACGCGGAAGTCCGGAGTGAGTAGCGCGCGCCATGCGCCCGGAGGCGCAGAAGGTGAGGAGGATGGCGCTCCACGTGGCGAGGGAGGCGCAGGGAAGCCAGCGGCGAAAGGCGACGTTCATAGGCGTGCGGTCAGTATAGATGAAGTACAGGGAATATCAAAAGGCGATTGCGGGTCACAGATTCAGCGCGGAAATGCGCCAGCAGATGAGCCGATGACGACGAACAGCCCGATGCCGAGGGCGATGACCGCGCGGGTCTTGAAAAATCGAACTGTAGAGCCAGAACAGCTTGAAATCGAAAAGCGGGCCGAAAACGAGCGCGCCCAACTTGGCAGCCATGGGGAAGGTGGAGAAGGTCTTGATGATGAAGGCGTCGGTGGTGCTCGCAGATGGAGAGCAACGAGCGCAGGATCATGAGGGAGGCGATGGCGACCGGCGGGTTCGTGGCGAAGGGGAGAATGATCTCCTGGTTCACCGCGGTGTTAAAGGTGCTCGCGACCGCGGCGCCGATGATGAGGAAGACCGTGACGTCGAGCAGGTCCGCGGTCGACGACCTGGACGACGAGGAGCATCTTCTGGCCAAAGCCCGCGGATTGCGCCAGAGGAGCATCTTCTGGCCAAAGCCCGCGGATTGCGCCAGGGCGGCGAAATCCGGCGTTTCACCGGCGGGCGCGGCGGCGACGCTGAAGCCCGCGCGGCGCCGGGTTTTCGTTTCGCTCGCGGCACTCTGGATGAGGATGGAGGACGCGGGCGTCCGCAGGACGACGAAGCCGACCGCCGCCGCGACCAGGAAGCCGAGCGTGAGCCGCAGCATCGTCATTTGTCCCGGATCCTGCCCCTTGAAGGCGGCGTAGGTGCTGAGCGCGACGATGGGGCTCACGATGGGGGCGGCCAGCATGTAGGTCACCGCGCTGGAGAGCGGCAGGCCTTTTTTAATGAAGCGCCGGACCACGACCACGCTGCCGCATTCGCACATCGGAAAGACGAGTCCGAGGAGGCCGCAGAGCAGGATCGACAAAGCGGGGCTCTTCGGCAGCATGCGGGCGATGCGCTCGGAGGAGACGAAGACGTCGACAAAGCCGGAGATGAGCGAGCCGAGCAGGAGGAAGGGGATGCCTTCAAAAAGCACGCTGAGGAAGGAGACGGCGAAGTCGTCGAAGTGGAACGAGAACCAAGGCATGTGGAAGGTGAATCGTCGCGGGGGTGGGATTCTTGGGAAAAGAGTGCGCTACCGTGGATGCGGAGCGGTGGGGATGCAAGCGTGCCACGCGTCGAGGATGCGGCGGATGGCGTGTGCGCCCTCGAGCACGCGGGGACCGGGCTGAAGCAGGAGATCGGAGTGGATGGCGTGGATCTGGTCGTCCTGCACCGCCCGGATCGTGGAGAAGCCGGGGCGGGCGCGCATGGCGCCGATATCCACGCGCCGGCCGCACCAACTGGCGATGAGGATGTCGGGATCGGCGGCGATCACTTCCTCCGGCGTGACCACGCGCTCCCGGGAGGCGCGCCCGCGGCGCCCGGCAAAAACGTCCACGCCACCGCAATGCTCGATCAATTCGCCGACCCAGCCGATCGCGCTGATCATGGGGTCCGGCCATTCCTCGAAATAAATGCGCGGCTGCCGGGCGCCGGAGCTTTTCAGCGCTTCCAGTTCCGTGCGGTATTGCGTCACCACCCGCTCCGCAGCGGAAGCGCGCCCGATGGCGCCGCCGATCAGCCGGATCGTCTCCGCGATCTCCGCGAGCGTGCGCTGGTTGGTCGTGAGCACGGTGCATCCGCGGCGGATCAACTGCGCGGCGATATCCGCCTGCACGTCCGAAAAACAGAGGACCAGATCCGGGTGCAAAGCGGCGACGCGCTCACCATCGGTCGTCGAAAAGCCGCCGACGACCGGGCGCGGCGCCAGCCCCGCTTGCGAGGCAAAAGCGCTGACGGCGACCACGTCGTCCCAGGCGCCGAGGCGGGCACAGATGTCCGCCGCTTCCGCGCTCAGGCAGACGATGCGCACGCGACCGGCCTAGGAACCGTAGGATTGCTCCACCCGCTGGGCGACATCCAGATAGCCGTAGTCGACTTCGTAGATGGCCTTCATGCAGTTGAGCGATTCGTCCTTCTTGCCCATGCGCTCGAAGACGAGGCCGAGCTTGTAAAGGATCTCCTTCTTGGTCGCATCCATGGCGACGATTTCGGAGGCAGCCTCCTGGAATTGCTTCACGGCCAGATCAAGCATGTTCTTCTCCGTGTAGCACTGGCCGAGCAGGTTCATCGCCTTGAGGCGCGCATTCGGATTTTGCTTGGCGCGCTGCAATTCCTGGATGGCCTCGGTGTATTGCCGCGCACGGACCAATTGTTCACCGAGCTCGAAGCGCAATTGCAAGTCGGTCGGGTTGCGTTCCACGCGCTTTTTCGCTTCCGAAATCAACTGTTCGGCTTTCTGCGCCTTCAGGTCTTCCAGCTCGGTCCGATACGCTTCGGCTTCCTCGTGCTCCTCACCGCCCGCCGCCAGCCACTCCTCGATGGACTTCACGCGCAGGTCGAGGCGCTGGAGATACAGGGTGCTCAACTTGCGCTGGACCGCCGGATCGGCGCCGCCCACGAGCTCGTTGGTTTGGGTGTAGTAATAAAGGGCGCCGTCCAGGCTCTCCTCGTCCTGCTTCTGCTCGAAGCGGTCTTCCCAGAGCTTGGCGATGCGTTTGGTCAGGTCCACGTTGTCCTGGGCATTCTCCAGTTGCGGAGTGAGCTCGCCGAGTTGCTCGTCGATCATGTCGATGCTCTTCACCACGCGGCTCTTTTGCTCGAGCGAGATCGCCTCGTCCTTGTTCTTCATCAGGTCGCGATAGCTCTGCGCCGTGTCCCAACCGCCGCTCTTCATGGAGGCCGTGGCCGCTGCGTCCTTGCTGCGTTTCACGGCGGTGAGGTCCGCCGGATTGATCTCCGCGATCTTGCTGTAAATCGTCACGGCCTCGTCGGCCTTGCCCATCGTGAGATAATGCTCGCCGAGCTCGTGCATCGTCTTGGTATCCGTCGGGTTCGCCTCGATGATCGTCTCGAGCGCGAAGGCGGCGATCTCCGGCAGGCCGGCCGCCTTGGAGGCATCCTTCAGCAGGTGGTTGATCTGCACGTTATTCGGGTCGGTCTCCAGGTTCTTCTCCGCCAGTTCCATGGCGGCGATGGGATCCTTTTTCACCATGCCCGCGCCCTTCATCGAGGCTGTCGAGAGGCCGCTGAGAAAGCTCTTCTTCCCCTTGGTGGCGATGATTTCCACTTTGCGAAGCCGCTTGCGCGCTTCGAGAAAGCCGGGCGCTTCCTTGAGGATATTCTGGATGAGGGAGATGGCGTAACCGTAGTTGCGCAATTCGACGGCGTGCATCGCCTTCAACCAAAGCGCGCGCGAATTTTCCGAAAGGTCCTTGTCTGTAGTGATGGGCATAAATCTGGGGCCGCTTAGACTAGCATCGACTCCTCAAATTTGACAATCCCTCGTGCGCCAAAATTCGCACCGCGCCTGAAATAGACCGCTTTACTTGGGGAGCGGAGGCAGCACCTTGTCGCTGGCGTCCTGCTTCCGCTCGGGTTTGGCCCCGGCCATGGCCTTGAGCACGTCCGCTTCCTTCTTGGCATTCTGGACAAAATCCGTCGGCCCATGCTCGAAGAGCACGGTAAAGGCGAAAGTCGACGCGAGGAAAATCGCCGTCCAAAAGAGTGTACGGATGAGGGCCATGGGGTTTCGGAAACACTCCTAGTGCAAAGTCCGTGCCGCGGCAACGAACAATTCTCCGGCTGAAACCTCCGGCGGCTATTCTTCCCGACGTCCGGAATGCTCCCGAGGCGAACAGGCCATCCACGGGAGGGCTTCCTCGCGAATTGAAGGCAGCCATGAACCAATTCAAACTCTGGAAAGGCCGGCCCAATCCGTTAGGCGCGACGGTCTCCCCGCTGGGGGTTAACTTTGCGCTCTTCTCGGAAAACGCGACCGGCGTGGATTTGTGCCTCTTCGACGATGCCTCCGCCCCCACGGAGACCGTGCGCCTTCCGATGTTTGAGCATACAAATCAAGTCTGGCACTGTCTTGTCCCAAACCTGAAAGCGGGCCAACTGTACGGCTACCGGGTCCACGGGCCGGACGAGCCTTTGCAGGGGCACCGCTTCAATCCCGCGAAATTGCTGCTCGATCCCTACGCCAAGGCCATCTCCGGCCTGGTCAATTGGGCGCCGGAAATGTTCGGTTACGTGCAGGATGGGAGCGAAAATGCCGACCTCAAGCGCGACGACCGCGACAATGCGTGGTGCATGCCGAAATCCATCGTGGTGGATGATGCCTTCGACTGGGGAGACGATCACCTGCTCGATATCGCGCAGGCGGAGTCGGTCTATTACGAAGTCCACGTCAAAGGATTCTCGAAGCTGTGCCCCGATATCCCAGAGGATCTGCGCGGCACGTACAAGGCGCTCGGCCATCCCTTCGCCATTGACTATTTTAAGAAGCTGGGCATCACCGCCGTGGAACTCCTGCCGGTCCACCATTTCGTGAATGACGAGTTCCTCGAGAACAAGGGCCTCACGAACTACTGGGGCTACAATTCGATCGGCTATTTCGCGCCGCACTCCGCTTACGCCCACAGTACCGAGCCCGGCGATCAGGTCGTGGAATTCAAGGAAATGGTCAAGGCACTCCACGCCGCCGGGATCGAGGTGATCCTGGACGTGGTCTACAATCACACGGGCGAGGGGAACCAGATGGGGCCGATGCTCTGCTTCCGGGGCATCGACAACGCCGCTTACTATCGCCTCGTCCAGAGCGACCGGCGCTACTACATGGACTACACCGGCACGGGCAACACCCTGAATATGCAGCATCCCCATGTGCTGCAGTTGCTCATGGATTCCTTGCGCTACTGGGTCACGGAGATGCACGTCGATGGATTCCGCTTTGACCTGGCGGCCACGCTCGCGCGGGAGTTTCACGATGTCTCCCGGCTTTCGGGCTTCTTCGATTGCATCCACCAGGATCCGGTGATCTCCACGGTCAAGCTCATCGCCGAGCCGTGGGACGTGGGGGAGGGGGGCTATCAGGTCGGCAACTTCCCGGTCTTGTGGGCGGAATGGAACGGCAAATACCGCGACTGTCTGCGCGCCTATTGGAAAGGCGACATGGGTCACCTGGGCGAACTCGCCTATCGCCTCACGGGCTCCGCCGACCTGTTCGAAGCCGGCGGCCGCCGTCCTTACGCCTCGATCAATCTTCTGACCGCGCACGATGGCTTCACCCTCTACGACACGGTCGCTTACAACGAGAAACACAACGAGGCGAACGGCGAAAACAACCAGGACGGCCACAATGACAATCGCTCCTGGAATTGCGGCGCGGAAGGTCCGACCGACGACGAGAGCATCAATGCCCTGCGCCGCCAGCAGATACGCAATTTTCTCGCGACGATGATGCTCTCCCAAGGCGTCCCGCTGATTGTCGGCGGCGACGAATTTGGCCGGACGCAAAAGGGCAACAACAATGCCTATTGCCAGGACAACGAGATCTCCTGGTTCAACTGGCAACACGCCGACTGGCAGAAGGAACTCATCGCGTTCACGGCGAAGCTCATTCAAGTGCGCAAGGAGCACCCCATCTTTCGGCGGCCGAAATACTTCCAGGGCCGGCGCGTGGCCCGGGCGGGCGTGAAGGATCTCATGTGGTTCGACACGGACGGCTGCGAGATGACGAACGAACACTGGAATTCCGCCAATCGCTGCCTGGCGATGCTGCTCTCCGGCGATGCGCTCGATATTCACAATCCCGAGGGCGAACCGGTCCGCGACGACACCTTTGTCTTCCTGTTGAACGCCTACCATGAGCCGGTGAATTTCGCGCTGCCGGGAAAAGAGAACGTCAATTGGGAAGTCTTCCTCAATACCCACGAGGAAAACGGCTTTCCCGCCGTGCCCGGTTCCTACGGCTCGGGTGATGAATTCCCAGTCGATGGACGCACCCTGTGCATCCTGCGCCTCGTAAAGGGCTCGCAAGACGACGCCCGAAGCGTCGCCTGGAAGAGAAGCCAGAAACAGGATCCCGTCGCGCCGCCCGTGCCGCTCAGGCCTTCCAAACACGAACCGATCGATCCCGCGACGATCGGCCCGCGCTTCCGCGCGCGAAAGCTGACCCCGCCGAAGATATCGGATCTGGCCCAGGGAGCCGCCGAGCCCGACAACCCGCCGCTGAAATAGGTGCGTGGGTGCTGTAGCGCTGTAGCCGGGGTCACTGACCCCCCGGTCTAATGCCTGCGGCCTTTGATTGCCCAGCGACCGGAACCGGGGTCACTGACCCCGGCTACAGCGCCCACATCCGTATCGAGCAACGACCTTGGGACTTATCGGTCGGGGAATGCCCTTGCGGAGATGGCGGAAAACCCTACATCGGATACAGCCACTGGCCATCGGGGGAGGCGAATCCCTTTTAGATGAAAGTCGGGAACCTCGCCAAAAATCGCATTCACGTCGAGCACGTCGGGAGCAGTTGGCTGCTCTATGTAGATCAAAAATCGGTGATCCGAACACCAGATCGGCATTGGCTGCGGAGATTCGCGGTGACGTTGCGGAAAACCCTCGCCGGAGATTCCATCGCGTGAGTTCACCGTCGAAAGAGGATTTGGAACTCGTTTACGAATCCCGGGTCTACAAGGAGTTTCTGGCCGAGCGGGATGAGGTCCTGCGCTACAAATGGCTGCAGAGCGAAAAGGCGGGTCACGACATCGGTTTTGAGAAGGCGCTGGTGCAATGGAGCACGCTGCATCGTTCCTGCTGGGTGGAGCATCGCCGGCAGATGACGAGGGACAAGTCGCGGAACTGATGGCCGCCGGTTGGGCCGCTTTACTCGGCGCCGGACAGGATTGGTTGACCTGCCCCTACCGGGTCGATAGAGGCAGGGACGCCGCATCGTTGATGAATGATTCCCGACGCGGCCAATCTTTTCACTTTCCCCAAGTTGGCCATCACCGCCTCTGCAACTCTGCCGACCCTCAAGCCGGGGGAGCAATGAACCTGATCCGATCCATCGGGTACCGCGTGGCCACCCTCGATTCCACCCCGGGATAGACCTTATCATGTTATCGACCGCCCCTTCATCCAGGCCCATCCAGCGGTCTCACTGCATCCTGATCTTTTCGGTGCTGCTGCTCCTGCGGCTGGCCTGTGCTTTTCGTTTCCGGGTCGACGCGGATGAACCGCAGCACCTCCACGTGATCTGGGGATGGGTGAATGGATACCTTCCCTACCGGGATCTCTTTGATAATCACGGACCCGTTTTTCACGTGCTGTTATCACCCCTTTTTTCTTTGCTGGGCGAGCGTCCGGATATCCTGGTCCCAATGCGCCTGGCGATGATTCCGCTCTTTGCGGTCTGCCTGTGGTGCCTTTACCGCATCGGCACCTCCTTGTTTTCCCGGAACGTCGGGATCTGTGCCGCGGTTCTCACGGGCTTTTTCCCGGAGTTCTTCTTAACGTCCGCCGAGTTCCGCACCGATGTGTTGTGGACGGTCTGCTGGTTGCTGGCCTTGGTGATCGTCACGGGCAAATCCTTCGAGAGGAAACAGGCCTTCCTGACCGGGTTTCTCCTCGGGACAGCCTTTGGGATCACGGTCAAAACAGGATTGATGATCGGCTCGCTGGGTTGCTGGGGACTGTTAACCCTGGTCTACGCATGGAGCAAAGGAGGCGTGGCAGTCGTGCGTCCGCTGGTCGTGAAAGCCCTCGTCGGCCTGGCTGGTTTCGCGATTGTGCCCTGCCTGGCGATGTTGTTTTTCGTGATGCAGGGGGCCGGCCAACAATTCTTGTACTATAACATCGGCTTTAACCTCGTTCCCCATACCCAGAATGGGCGCGTTTCGATGCGCATGTCCTCTGGTTTCCGATCTTTGTCGTGATTCTCGCGGGAATCTACCCGTTCGTCAGGCATCACCGGTTGAGTGCTCTCGGCGTCCAAAGACTCGGCCTCGTTTTAGCCACCGGTTCCTATTTCACGGCACTGAAGTCATTCTTTCCCACGCTCTCGCGCCAGGATGATCTGCCCGTGATCCCGCTGGCGATCTTGATCGTCGTCTCATTGCCCTTCCTTCTGGCGGATCGGCTCTCCGCCCGCCCCAAGCTCCAGGCGCTGATCCGGTGGAGCGTTCCTCCCGTCGTCGCCCTGGAGATTTTTGGGATCACCGTCACGACCTCGTTTTGGAAGGATGACACTGCGGCCCAATTCGCCATGGTGGCCGATGTCTTGAAAGCCACGGAAAAGCACGAGTTTGTGATGGACGCGACCGGGGAGACGATCTTTCGCCCGCGGCCTTACTATTATGCCCTCGAGGCTTTTACCAAGGTCCGCATCGAACGGGGCTTGCTGAAGGATGACATCGCCCGGCACCTGATCGATACCCAAACTGCGCTGGTCCGGTCGAGAGACCTCACCAAGAAAGCGAAATCCTTCGTTCGCGATAACTATCTGTCGATCGGCAACGGTCTGTGGATGGTCGGGAAAAAGGTCAAGCCGACGGAACCCGGCTCCCGGACGAAGATCCATTTCGAAACTCTCATTGCCGCGCAATATACGATCCTGTCGCCCGCTGCCGAAAAGGTGATGGGCGAACTGGATGGAATGCCTTTTACCGGAGAGCGTATCCTGGAAGCCGGACAACATGACTTCGTCGCCGCGGCGAATATCGCGGATTATCTTCTGCTCTTTTCGGCGCGCGGTTTCGAGAGGGGCTTTCTCCCCCACGAGGCGACCGCGCCGTAGCGCGGGCTGCGGTGGGGAGCGCTATACCTGCGCGAAACCGCCATCCACGAATAACTCTATGCCGGTAATGTAACTGCTATCGTCGGAGGCGAGAAAGGCCACCGCTTTGGCGATCTCCTCGGAGCGCCCGGGCCGGCCGAGCGGCGTGGCGGTGCCAATCATTTGCAAGCGTTGTTCGCCCGCTCCGGTCGAAGCCAGCAGATTGTGCAGGCCGGGTGTTTCGACCGCGCCGGGGCTCACCACATTCACGCGAATGCGGCGTTCTTTGAGGTCGGTCGTCCACGTCCGTGCGAACGAACGCAAAGCGGCCTTGGTCGCGGCATAGACACTGTTCGCCGGCAAGCCTTTGCTGCCGACAATGGACGAGGTGAGGATAATCGAAGCGCCATTTGGGAGCAGCGGGAGCGCCTTTTGCACGGTGAAGAGCGTGCCCTTCACGTTGATATCGAAGATCGAGTCATAGTGTTCCTCGGTGATTTTGCCGAAGGGCGCGTAGGTCGCCACGCCGGCATTGGCGAAGACGATATCGAGCCGGCCCTTCTCGCTCTGGATCTGGGCAAAAAGGCCATCGAGATCACCGAGTTTCGACACGTCTCCCTGGACGCCGGTCACGTTGCGGCCGATTTCCTGGACGGCGGCCGCCAGCTCCGCCGCACGACGCCCGGTGATGAAGACGTGCGCGCCCTCGTTCACGAACTCTTGCGCCGTCGCCAGGCCAATGCCGCTGGTGCCGCCGGTGACGAGGGCAATTTTTCTCCGTGGAGGTCAGTTTTTCGACGTTAGGGCCGAGAGTTCTTTCATCAAGGCATCGTCGATTTCCAGCAACGCGGCGGCGGTGTTGCTCTCGAGATGATCCACCTTCGCAGTACCCGGAATGGGCAGCAGGACCGGCGATTTTTTCAGGAGCTAGGCGAGGGCGATCTGGCCGGGTGTGGCGTGGAGCTTCTTCGCGGATTGGGTGAGCGGGCTGTCGGCGCTCGCGAGGCTGCCGGTGGCCAGCGGGAACCACGGAATGAAACCGATGTTCTCCCGGGTGCAGTACTCGAGGACGGCCTCGGAGTGACGGTCCGAAAGGTTGTAAAGATTCTGCACGGTCGCGATCGGCGCCAAGCGGCGTACTGCCTCGATTTCTTTCACGTTCACTTCGGACAAGCCGATGTGCCGGATTTTCCCCTCGCGTTGCAAATCCAGGAGAACGCCGATCTGGTCGGCGAGCGGGACCTTGGGATCGATGCGATGGAGTTGGAAGAGCCCGATTTGCTCGACTCGCAAACGCTGGAGGCTGCCCTCGCAACGTTCGCGCAGATACTCGGGACGGCCATCCGGCGTCCATTCATCCGGTCCGCCGCGTTGGAGCCCAGCCTTGGTGGCGATGAGCAGACCCTGGGGATAAGGATGGAGTGCCTCGGCAATGAGACGCTCGGAGACGAAAGGCCCGTAGGAATCCGCCGTATCGATGAGCGTGATGCCGAGTTCGACGGCGCGACGCAGCACGGCCAGGCATTCGTCACGATCCGCCGGCTCGCCCCAGATGCCTTTGCCGGTCAGACGCATGGCGCCGAATCCGAGGCGATGGACGGGGATATCTCCGCCGATGGAAAAAGTGCCGCTGTTCGCCGCCGGTGGGTTGTTGGCTGAGGTGCTCATGGGTCGTTTTTTGTTTGGGTATGCCGATCGTCGGTTTGTGGGTGCCCCTTCGGTCGCGGAGGCTCAGATCATATATTCCATCATCACGGACTCTGCGCCACCGTCTTCGGGCGGACGCTCCAGCAAGGTCTCGGCGACGGACCTGGCTTGGGAACGCAACTCCGGGACCGCGATCGTCTCCCAGAGCGTGCCGCGCAACAGCGGGCCCAGGGCGAGCAGGAAGGGGGATCGGCCGCCGCGGCCCGTGATGACGGTATGGTCGGGATCGATGTGCACTCCCATGTCCGTGTCGTCGGGAGCGATCAAGCCCCGGCGAAGGAGGTTTTGCAGCAGAGGAGATCGCGAAGCCGTGAGCCGCGTGGCGGGGCCGGTGGCATTGATGACGAGATCGCCGACCTGACTCCCGCCATGGTCGAGGCGCACGAGAAGCTGGCGATCGCGCTCTTCCAGACGGTGAATCGCCGAGGCGTGAACCTGGAGTTGTCCGGTCAGTTGGGCGGTCGTGATCTGGGCGTGAATGGCGGGAGCGATGCGATGGCGAAAAATATTCCAGCGCGCGGCATATTTCCGGGCGAAGATTTGCCGCTCCTCCCGCGTGAAGCGGCTCCAGATACGCTGCGTATGCGGGCGCATCTTGTCGACGATGATGGCGGGGTGGGCGTTCATTTCCTGCAGGAGCGTGCAATGATGCTGGACCAAGGCCGCGAGTGCTTCGAGCCCGAGGGCCGCGAGATCGACCGCCGGGGGTGGAAAGTCGGGATATTCGATGCCCCGAAAATGGGCGTGCGGAAACCAACCGTGGCGCGAGATCGCGTGAATATGTCCGATCCATCCGAGGGCCTGGAGGGTGATGATGACGTCCACCGCGGTAAGGCCGGTGCCGAGCACCACGATGTTGCCATCCGGCGCGGGCAACCGCTGCTCCCACGACTGCCAGGGGTCGCCGACCCAACCGGGATGGGCGGCCAGCGCTTCTGCTCCCGGTGGCGTGGCGGGCGATTCGTTGCCCGTGGCTAGAACGACCCGGTCCGCGGTCACGGTGGAAGAATCCGCGAGATGGATCGCGACGCTCTCGCCCGAGGGTTCGATGTCGAGGGCTTCGCCGGTCAGGAATTCCGTTTGCACCTGCGTCCGGCTGCCGGCGCTTTGCAAATGGTGTTGCATGATGGAGCGCAAGTAATCGCCGTAAATCATCCGCGGAATGAAGCGCTCCCGCAGCTCGATTTCCGGGACCGTGTCGAATTCCGAGCGTGTCCGCAACCACTGGAGGAAATGATTCGGTTCGTCCCGAAAGGCGGACATATTGCGGGCCGCCACATTCAAGAGATGCTCCGGTCGCCGCATCCCGTAGGCGATGCCGCGGCCGGTCGCCCGCTGGTGATTGATGACGGTGAGCGACAGCGGTTGCTCGCTCAACCGCGCGAGGTTCACCGCGGTCATCACACCGCTAAAACCGCCTCCGATGATAGCGATACGCGCAGGCGGCTTTGAGGACATGCGAAATTAAACCGAACGCGGCCACCTTATTCCGGGAGAGCGGTGAAGTAAAGGCGCGGGCTCTCAGCGGTGGCGGCGTTACGGGAGAACGGTGATGGAAGCCAGCGCGCAGGCCGAGAAAGTGCCAACTACGTGAAAGTGCGGCCTGCCTGCAGACGACATATTTTTCACAACAAATATCTTTTCCACAAACTTGAGCAGGTGTTGGATAACAGTCGCCGCGTGTGACTCTTCTGAGGCATGCGTGGCGCGCAGGATTTCCCATTCGACGCGTATGAACCGCACGAGGTTTTTTGTCAGCGCTACCGCTGCAAGAGGTAAACTGTTGTCCAGGCAGGCCAACAGCAGGGCGGTTTTGTGTCCAGTCGATGCCGCCCGCGAATGGGCGTATGACCGCATTTCGCCGGTGGGCAAACTCGACCAGGCCTGGAATGAAGCCGTGGCCAAAGGCTGGACGGTCGTCGGCATGAAGGAGGACTGGAACACGATCTTTCCGCCCAAACCCTAACCCCTAAACAGCTATGTCGCGCACTTCGACAAACCTTCCCTCGAGCCCTCGATCATTCTCATGGATCAGATTTGCGTTACTGCTCGGCGCGACTCTCCAGCTCGCTTCCGCACAGGATAAGCCGACTTCCGCCCAGGAGCAGGCGCAGACCTATTTCGAAGCGGGGGAGCCGCGCAAAGCGCTCGCCACGCTGGCGGAGGCTGCACAGAAATCTCCGCAGGATCGCGTGATCGGCGCGATGCTCTACGCGGCGATCCGCGATCACGTGTGGCACCTTCAGCAGGTCGTCCGGTGCACCATGGCGGCCCGGTGAAGGTGCTCGCCTTCAATGCGGATGGCACGAAGCTGGCCAGCGGCGCCACCACGGGCGAAGTGCTGGTTTCGCCCACCGAGGTGATGGACGAGGATGCGGCGGCGGCGAAGCGCGTGACGCTCAAGAACACCGGCGAGATTCTGGGCCTGAATTTCAGCAACGATGGGCTGCGGCTGGCCGTCGCCACGAAGACGGCGGCCGTCCAGGTATGGGACCTTGCCGGGGCGAAGGTGGTGTATGCGGGGCCGGCGCCGGATGGCGAGGTGACCGCTTTTGCCCGCCGGACAGAGTCGAATCTGGCTGCCATCGGCACGGCGAGCGGGGCGATCCAGGTGCTGGACATCGCCGCCGGGAAAGTCGTCTCCCAATGGCAGGCGCCCGGCGGCAGGGTGCTGGTGCTGGCGCTCTCGCGCGACGGTCAAAGGCTGGCGGCGGCCTGCGGAGATCGCACCGCCCGCGCTTGGGACGTGGTCACGAAGAAACCGATCGGCCCCCCCATCCCCCACGAGGGCACGCTGCGCACGGTCGCGTTTTCCAACGATGGGCATTCCCTCCTCTCGGGCGGTGAGGACAAGGTGGTGAAAATCACCGCGCTCGATCCCGGAGCGGCGGCGCTGCCCAGAACTGCGATGCCGTGGTGCAAAAGGTCAGCGTGAGTTCGGACGGCACCCAATTCGCCGCGTTGCTCAATGACTCGAGCGTGGCGTTTTGGGACATGGCGACCGGCCAGAAGCTGCCCATCACCTTGCGGGAAGATGCGCCGCTCAATGACTTTATCTGGTCGCGGTCGGGCCTGCGCGTGGCCACGTCCTCCGAGGACGGCCACGCCACTTTATGGACGACGTACAATGGTGCCCGGTGTGGGGAGTTAATGCCGCAGGAAGGCCCCGTGCTGAGCCTGGCCCTGAGCGGGGACTCGAAGCTGCTCGCCACCGGCTCCGCAGATGGCCTGGCGCGCGTCTGGCGCACCGATGGGGGGATGCCCATGCCCACGGTGCGCTCCCCATGCCGCGCGCGCGCGAACCGCTTTCCTACAGCGCGGATGGCCAGCATCTCGTGACCACCTCGGAGGATCATACCGCGCTGCATTGGCTCTCCGGGCACGTGACGCCCTACGGACACGCCCTCGTGCATCGCGGCAAGGTGACGTGCGGGGTGTTCAATGCGGATGCCACCCGCATCCTTACCTGCGACGACAGCGGGATCGCGCAGTTGTGGAATGCGGCGACGGGGAACGCCGACGGCGCGCCCTACCAGCACCCAGGCCCCGTTCGCTGGGTCGATTTCCATCCGGATGGGAAGCGCCTGGTCACTGTCTCCGGGGCGACCGCCACGATCTGGAGCGTGGCCGATCGCCGCAAGCCTCTGGCTACGATCACGCACGACCGCGGCAAAGCGGAGATGAAATGCGCGCGGTTCAGCCCCGATGGGAAGTGGCTCGTGACAGCATCCGCGGACGGCACGGCGCAGGTCTGGAATGCCAAAACCTATCGACCCCTGGGCGTGAAAATCTACCGGAACTTCCCGGTCTTATGCGTCCGGTTCAGCCCGGATGGCAGCCGGCTCGTGGTGGCGGGAGAGGATGCCCAGGCCGCGGTCTACGATACGGCGACCTGGCAGCCGGTGGGCGTGCCCATCCCTCGCGCCCGGGCCCGTCTTTTCCGCCGCCTTCACCGGGGACAACGATTTTCTGGTCATCTCCTCCCTGTTGCTCGACGCCGTGCAATTTTTCGAAATCCGCACGGGGCGCACGTTGGGAGACGGCCTGACGATTCCCTCGCAGGCGACCTGCATCGATTACATGCCACTGGACAAGGTGGTCGCGGTGGCGTGCGACGACGGCACGGTGCGCGCGCTCGGGACGCCTTTCGTGACGCAGGATGTGCCGCCCTGGATCATTCCCTTCGTGGAACGGCTCGGCGGCTTGCGGAAGACGGGCCCCGATACGTTCGAGCGCGTGGATTTCGAACCTCGAGCAATTCCAGAATTACCTCTCGGATTCGGCGACCGCCTCGAATTTCGATTTTCCCCCGCCTGGTGCGCTGGAAACTCACGCCGGGCAACCAGCGCCACGGCATGCCGCGCTTCACCAGCACGCTGGCCGCGAATATCGAGCACCGGCTCGACGAGCGCTCCGTGGATGCGCTCTACGAATGCTACGACGCCGCCCCGGGAGATCCCCTGATTCTCGGCGCCTTGAGCCTTTATTTGCCGAACCAGCGCCACGGGGAGTACATCGCCAATCTCGTGCTGGCCATGCCGGGCGCCGATCCGCTGGCGCGTTGCTTCGCCGCCGGCACGTTGGTCCAGGCGGGACACGTCCCGGAGGCGGAAGCCGCGATCACCAAGGCGCTCGCGGAGGCCCCGGAAGATGCGCGTGTCCCTGCGGCGTGCCGCCAAATTTTACGCCCGCGTGGGCAATAAGGAGCGCGCCGTCGCATTGTTTGGCCAGGCGCTGAAGCTGGAGCCGGACGACGGGGAAACCCGGCGGTCGTACGCCTGGGCGCTCTACAACTTCGGCCAGCCGGCGGAGGCCAGGGTTCAATTCCGCATGGCGGAGGAACTGGTGGGCCCGATGAACGACGACCTTGATCGCGGGCATCTGTCTTTGCGCCGCCGCGCTGAAAAACGACAGCGAAGCGAGAAGCGCTTTTCAACGCCTGGTCACCCTCGATTCCGACTGGCAATTGGCCACCCACCTGAGCGCCTTGCGAGGCTGGACTCCGGCGGAATTGCGGGAACTCGAGCGGGTCCGGCAAACCCTCTATCCCGGCAAATAACCCACCCCACTCGGACTATGAATACCAAATCTTTTTGCCTCGGGGCGCTCTTTTTCCATTTGCTCGCCGCCACGGTTCTGCCCGGCGTATTCGATCCCGGCTCACCCACGACCCACACGCCGTTACGACGCCTATCTCGATCCGGTCTACAAGGTCTTCCATGAACTCGGGGAGGGGCAGGCGGACCCATCTGTGGTGGAGAAGCTCGTGCGGGAGGGTCGCAGCTTCCGCTACGTTTATAACAAGGAGCAGCCTTACGTCCCCCAGCCGCCGGAACTGACCGAGGCGACCAAGAGCGGCGATTGCAAGGCCAAATCCCTCTGGCTGGCCTCCAGGATGAATACCCGCAGGGTGCGCTTCGTCATCGGCAAGCTTTCCCTCGGCGCCCCCAAGAGTCACGCCTGGCTGGTGTGGGAAAGTCCGCAGGCTGGCTGATTCTCGACGCAACGAATTACAGCCGCCCCCTGGTTCCGGATCGGGTGTCGCCTTCGGAATTGGTGCCGTCATTTTCCTATTCGCCGACCGGAAAGTTCGCCCACGCCGTCGGCGCCGCCACTCCCGGCCCGAAATATGGAGATCATCTGTGAACGTCATGACCCTCCTCGAGCAGAGGCTCGACTCGATCAAAAGAAGGCCCGGGAGAAGGCGGAAGCACCGAAATAGCATGGTGGTCTGAGTCGTTTGCCGGCCCTGCTCGGGCCGGCCGCCCATCAAGCCCATTTATTTTTGGCGCAACGTGGGTCGAACTCATTTTTATTACCGAGGTTATGGAGGGGAGAGAAATGCTCCACGTTCGGACGCCACCGCAGGTTGCCGTTTGTGGTCCTTGCGAAATCGCCTCATCCACGCATAGGAACTCACGCTTGGCATCCAATTCTGATTTATGACGTTACTTGCTCGTGGATCTTGCCTGCTGGTCGCGGTGGCCCTCGCTCTGGCGGGCTGTTCGCAGTACGCCACGGTCTCGGAGACGCGCCCGCACTTTACTCCGGTACGCTCGACGGCGGGTGCGCTCGTGGCCGTCGATCAAGAGTTGGCCGGCGCGCTCAAGGACACCGGAAAAGATCCGCAAGCGAAGATCGGCAGGTATCTCACCTGTGCGGAACATGCGGCGCAGGAAATGCGGCGCCACCCCGATGACGAAGGCGCGCGGCACGCTTATAACTTCGCCGTGGCTCGTGTCTTCGCGACGATCCAGAAGGCCGACCTCGACCCCTGGTCGAAGCCGTTGCGCGTGCCCGCTGCGGGGGGCGACTTCGTCCTCACACACCAGCCCGATCCGCGCCCGCAATACAATCCGGCGCTGTATGACTTCACACCCTCGGACCAGTTCGATGTCGGTGGCACGTACGTCACGAAACGCACGGTCAAGGAAGGGCTCGGCGCGCCGCTCGTGGCCGTGGGCAAAGAACTGCGCCAGGGACGCGCGGGAGAACTTCGCGACAGACCGGACCTACTACGGCATCACCGGGCTCGTCCGGTTCGAGAAAGGGCGGCGTTGCGTCATTTCCTTTGCGGACCCGCTCAACGTGGAGACGGTGCCATTCGAGGGGAAGACCTTTCCGCTCGCCGCGGACTTCACCGTGCCGCTGGCCGTGATGCTCGCCCGCGAGAATCCGAAGAAGCTCGAACTCGCCCGTGCCCTGCGCCCGGAGAAATACGCAAACACCGCCCGGATTGCCCGGCTGCAACCCTACGACCCGAACAAAACGGTGGTCCTCGTGATTCACGGGTTGGTCGATTCACCGGCGACGTGGGCGCCGATGCTCAACGATCTGCGCGGCGATCCGTTCATCCGGCAGCATTACCAATTTTGGTTTTTTAGTTACCCGAGCGGTTATCCCTACCCGTATTCCGCGGCGCTGCTGCGGGCACGATCTCGATGCGGTGGAGGCGAAGTATCCGCTGCACCACAAGATGGTGCTCATCGGCCATAGCATGGGCAGCCTCATCAGCCGGCTCATGATCACGGATACCGGCGACAAGCTCTGGCGGGAAACCTTCGGCCAGCCGCCGGCGGAGACGCCGCTGACGCCGCAGACCAAGGCGCTGTTCGAGGGACTCGCTCGTCTTCCGGCATCGCCGCGAAGTGGGGCGTGTCATCTTCATCTCCGGTCCGCATCGTGGGAGCACCATGGCCAGCGGATGGTTCGGGCGCCTGGCCTCCAGTCTCGTGCGGGCGCCGATGAATATTCTCAAGGCCGGCCCCGAGGTGCTGAAGCTGGTCAAGGCGGGCCCCGGCACGCTGCAACTCAAGCGCATCCCGAACAGCGTGGACACCCTCGCGCCGAACAACGGCTTCGTGAAAAACATCAACACCATCCCGATCACGCCGGGCATTCCGTACCACTCCATCATGGGCGATCGCGGGCTGGGCGGGAACAAAGACCACACGCCGCCCGTGAGCACCGATGGCATCGTGCCGTACTGGAGCAGCCACCTCGACGGCGCCCAGTCCGAGTTGATCGTGCCTTCACATCATAACGCCCATCAAAATCCGCTGGCCTGGGCTGAAGTGCGCCGCATCCTCCAGTTGAATGCCGGTGTCCCCAGCCGCCCATCCCACTCCCATTCTCTCCATGAAACTCGCCCCATTCCTTCTCGCCGCGCTGGCTTTCACCGCCACCGCGCAATTTCCACCACCGGCCGCCGCCGGGACTTTTGAAGAACCACCGACGCTCGATGCCCTCGGTCATCCTGCGGCCGGAATATCAGCGCGGCCTCCATTTTACGGTCCGCAAGCCCGTCCTGACCTACGCCGGGCAAAATGAATACACGATCGATTCCGATTTTGGGATTTTCGAGGCCACCGGGAACACGCAACTCGTCGAGCGCGTGCAGGAGATTGCGGCGATCGCGAAGGTGCGGGAAATTTCCCGGACGGACGAATACAAGAAGGCGCTCGCCGAGGCGGCGAAGAGCCCGCTCCTCATGGCGAAGAACCTGGCGACCGATCCCGTGAAGACCGTGACGGGTGTGCCGAAGGGGATTTGGAAGTTCATGAACCGCGCCGGGCAATCGATCAAGGAGATCGGCGAGAAGCGCGAGCGCAGCCCGTACGAGGACGGCGCCGGTGCGGACGCCGTCGGCTTTTCGAAAGCCAAACGCGAACTGGCGCTCAAGCTCGGCGTCGATCCTTACAGCTCGAACCCCACTTTGCAGAAAGACCTCAATGGCATCTCCTGGGCGGCCTTTGCCGGCAACCTGACGGTCACCCTCGCGCTCGCCCCGATCGGCGGTGGCGCCGGCGCGGCGATCACGGGCCTGAATATTTCCACGGCGGCCGAAGACTCTTTGCGCGATAACAGCCCGAGCGATCTTCGTCGCGCGAGCCTCGCCAGGCTGCTGGACATGGATGTGCCGCGCGAGGATGCGGTCGCCTTCCTCAATGCGACCGCTTACTCGCCGACCAATCAGACGCTGCTGGTCGAGGCCCTCACGGAACTGCGCGGCGCCCGCGGACGCGACGAATACGTGCGCCTCGCCGCCGAGGCGACCGACGAAACGGATGCCATCTTCTTCCGGCGCAGCGCCCAGCTCATGGCCCGGGTGCATCGCGAACATCCGCTCGCGATCGTCAGCGCCGCGCACAGCCTGCCCGTGTGCCTCGCCCAGGATGGCACGGTCGTGGTGCCGCTGGAATGGGACTACGCTTGCTGGACCCAACGGGCCTCCCAATTCCTGGCGACGGTGAAGGGCGGCGATTTCGGGGGACAGAAAATTACCGGCTATCACGTTTTTCTCACCGGGGTCGCCTCGCCGAAAGTGAGAGAAGAACTGGCCGCCGCCGACGTGCGCCTCACGGAAAAGGCGTTGCCCGGTCCGCTGCAGTGACGGATCATTCGGTTGCCACCGCAAAAACCCACCTCTATCTTTTCGTCCGTCCATGGATACCAAGATCAAAGAAAGTCCGCTCACTCAAAAAACGCTCGACCTTTGCCAGGCGATCGCCGATCAGGCGGATTTTCAAGTCGTCAAACAGAAGCTCGATGCCTTCATGAGCAATGAGTTGTTGAAGTACGATTACCAACAACTGACCGGCCTCGGCGATTTGCTGCGGATGAAGCAGAGCCAGGGCAGTGAATTGAAGCCGGAAGAGGTCGCGCAGTTTGAGACGATGCGGGAGCGCTTTCTAGCGGATCCGGTGGCGCAGGGCTTTCTGGATGCGCAGGAGGAGTTGCAGCAATTGCACGAAAACGTGAGCCGCTTTCTTAACAAGACCTTCGAGTTGGGACGACGCCCGGAGTTCGAGGACGTGCACGATGGTTCGTGCAGCGATTGCGGGTGCCATTGAAACGCCGGGTTCTGGCACCACTCCGATGTTAGGGCGCTGACGGAGCAGCGGCCCTCCAGTGAGAGGGTTACTGCTTCTCCTCGGGAGGATGGGGGAGTCCCAGCCGGCGAGTTCTTCGGGGCGGATGTCTGGGGCGCGTTTGACGGTGCCTTGCCAGGTGGGACGGAAGGGGCCGACGAGGCTGGACGTCGTTGTCGGGCTGGATGGGCCTTCTCGAGGCCGAGCGCCCAGAGGTGGGCGTTGACGACCGCGCGACGGAAGCCGTCGTTCAGCAGATCGCCGCTGGCGCCGTAGGTGGTGGTGAAGACGCGGCCGGCTTTGCCCGAGGCGCTGTGGTATTCGCGCACCCATGCGCCGGGCATGGGCTTCTTGGTTTCGTCGGCCGGTGAGGTGGGCTCCATGCCGGTGAGCGGTTGCGCGTTGAGGAGGACTTCGCTGCCCTCGATGGGGTAGGCATTGTAGGCGCCGATCTCGGCCCATGCGTCTTTTACCCCGCGCAGGATGGGGTGTGCGGCGGCTGCGGGCACGATGTCGAGCCGGGTGCTGGATTTGTGGTTCGGTCCATAGTGGCCCACCCAGGTTTCACCGAGGATTTGCCGGCCGAAGCCGTTCTTAAATTCCTCGCCTTGGTAATTGTAGTCGAACTTCGCATACGGGCTGTCGGCCGGGATTTTGAAGCCGTGCGTGGCGGTGCGCAGGCCGATGACCGGGCCGCCGCGGTCGAGGTAATCGACGATGGGTTGCATCTGCTCGGGCTGGAGATTTTGGAAGCGGGTGAAGATGACGAGGAGATCGGCGGTCCTTGAGCGCGTCGGTGCCGGGGATGTTGGAATTGCCGGGGCGGATGTAGCCGGTCAGGGGATCGACGCCGAAGAGCACAGTGCATTTCGCGCCGTAGTGCTTGGCGAGGATGCGGGCGAGCTCGGGCAGGGCCTCCTCGGATTTGTATTCGTGGTCGCTGGCGATGAAGACGATTTGCCTTGCCCTTGGCGGGGCCGGCGGTGCCTTCGTAGATGAGTGCCGCGGCGTGGACGGATGTCATGGTGGCCCAGGGCAACGAGGGCCGAGAGGACGGAGGGGGAGGAGACGGTTCATGTGGGAAGCGGGGAAAGCGAAACGATGATTTACTGTGGGAGCGCCTGGCGCAGGACGGGCTCGAAGATGGCGGCCTGGGGGTCGAAGCCGGGATCATTCGCTGAAGAGTCGTGAGGGCGGGGAAACTTCATGATCGGGGATGATGGATCGTCGCGCGGCCTTTGCCAACGCCGGAGCGCCGCGGTGCTTCAGGAAGCGGGCGGACGGAAGACGAAGCGTGCATACAGATAGGCGATCGTCTCGCCGACAACGGTCCGCACCCCGGTGCTGGTTCGCCACCAATGGTCGGGATCGAACTCGTTATCGGTGATGCCCATGATCCCGACTTGCGACTGGGGACCGAAGGCGCGCCGGTAGAGCAAGCGGCTGCGGCGGGAATGCGGGCCGGTGGAGATGACATTGATCTTCGCTGTGGAGACGCCGTCGGCTTCCAGCCGCTGCTTCAAGGTGAAAGCCATACTGTAGGTGCGATCCTTGCCGACCAACGGGGCCGGCACCGCGTGCAGGCTTTCGGCCGGCGCGCCCATCTGCACGAGCCGGGCGACGGTGAAATCGGCCAGGTTGCGGAAGCCGATGTAGGGATCGCCCTCCTCGAAAGGCTCGCCCGTGACGTAGATACCGACATACGGATGCCGGTGAAATTCGTCGATGGCCTGGCGGCCGACGTAGGGCGGCACCCAGCCCTCGACCACCAACACGCCGCCGGGGACGGGGGTCGTCGATGGAAAGAAAAGCGCAAAGCTGCCGCCCCAGGACAAAGACGCAGAACGCCGCCACCAGCAGCAGGAGCGCCCAGCCGCGCCAGGTGGGCACGAGACAAACCCGATGCTGGAGGAGTCCCCAGAGCCGGCGGCGTGGGGCGGCGCTTGATTTGTCGGAGGAAGGGGTAATGATGTGGGAGACGTTGCCGGAAGGCATGAGCGTCTCGCCTCTTACATGAATCGACGATGAGTGACGACAAAATCGTTCCCCCATACTCCGAAGAATTAAGGGCACCTCTGGAAACCCACATTTCTTCAGAGAAAGCTTTTACCGGGGAAAAATGGAGGAGAGTGTGAAGTATGAAGCGTTACCGCCAGAGCACCGGAGGAGGATTGTTTGCCGCGATTGAACACGAACAAGCGGTGGCCAGTAAAACGACGGGGATTTTGAAACTGCGGGACGTGATCGATTGGGAAAGGTTCCGACCGTTGTTGGAGGAGCTGACCGGCTACGCGCAGCGGGGACTGGAGCAAGGGCGGCAAACCACCGTTTGATCCGGTGCTGATGTTCAAAGTGCTGGTGCTGCAAAAGTTTCACGGGCTGAGCGATGATGCCACCGAAGAGCAGATCTTCGATCGGACGAGCTTCAAGAGCTTCCTTGGGTTGCGGATCGGCGATGCCATCCCCGATGCCAAGACGCTCTGGGACTTCAAGCAGCGCATCGAAGCCGAAGGACGCGCGGGCAGCCAGCGGTTGTTTGCGGCCTTTGGGGCGATGCTGGAGGACGAAGGACTCATCGCGCGCGCCGGCAGCATCGTCGACGCCAGCTTTGTGGAAGCGCCCCGGCAGCGCAACGACCGGGAGCAGAACCGGCGGATCAAAGAAGGGGAACGTCCCGCCGAGTTCGATCACAACCCGGCGGTCGGAAGGCAGAAGGACAGTGCCGCGCGCTGGACGAAGAAGAACGAGGAAGTGCACTACGGGTGGAAGAACCATGTGAAAGCCGATGCGCAGACCAAGCTCATTCTGCGCGCGGTGACGACGCCGGCCAACGTGCATGACAGCCAGGTCTTCAAGGAGTTGGTCGATGCCCAGGACCGGGCGGTGCTGGCCGACTCGGCCTACCACAGCGAGGAACACGAAGCGCATTTGTTGGCCTTGGACGCGGAGGAATTCCTGCTGCGCAAAGCTCCGCGCGGCCAGGCCCTGAGTGCGGCCGAGCAAAAGAGCAACCACACCATCAGCCGGATCCGCGTGCGGGTAGAGCACATCTTTGCACGGATGGCGCAGATGGGAGCCGACTTTTGCCGGAGCATCGGGTTGGCTCGAGCCACGGCCCACAATCATCTCTGCAACCTGGTGTATAATATGGATCGCTACGCCTGCTTGCGAAAATGAGCGCGGCGCCGACCGCCCGGCCAGGCTAAAGAAGGCCGGGAGCCAACTCCAGAACGAGCGGAGCCGTGGTCGTTGACCGCCTTGCTTGATCGACCAACCTTTTCGAGCGGGAAAATCCCCCGCCCAACCACCCCGGTTTCCTCCCAAAACTCCAACGCGACCTTTCCAGAGGTGCCCTTAAATCATTTTCCTACGACCACGGAGGAGAGCATGCGCGAAACCACGCGCGATGCCGCGAATGGTCCCGTCGCTCCTGCCCAAAACCCGTCTCTGCTGGTGAAGACCGGTGACTTTTTTGGCTCCCAGTCGAAAAGGGCCGTGTTCGTCGAGTGCGTTCTCCTCATCGCGATCATCGGGTATGTGGACTACTTCACGACCTACCAGTGGACGATGTCGATTTTCTACGCGATCCCCATCCTGCTCACGGTCTGGCACGGTCCGCGGAAAACGGGCGTTTCTCTGGCTTTGTTGTCCACCGTGGTCTGGTACGGAGCGAACTTTTATCAACATCCCCATCTGTCGGATAGCGCTTACCTCTGGATCGCGTTTAACCGGATGGCCCTACTTTCTTTTCGTGGCCATCGGGGGCGCCGCGATGAAGAGCCAGCGCGATGAGATCCGCGCCCGCATGGAGGCGATGACCCGGGCGCGTGCCCTGGAGCAGGAGATCGTCCGCGTGACCGAGCGCGAGCAGATGCGGATCGGGCAGGATCTGCACGATGGCTTGTGCCAGAACCTGGCGGCTATCGATTGCGCGGCGGCGTGCTTGAAGTCCGATCTCGAAAGCCGGGCGGTGCCCGAAGCGGCGGCCGCGGGGAACATTCAAAAACTCCTGCAGGAGGCGATCGTCGAGGCGCGCAATCTGGCGCGGGGGATTTCCCCGGTGCACATGGACGCCGAAAACCTGCCGGCGGCCCTCGAGGATCTGGTGGCTTCGGCGAATCGAGCCACCCAGGCGGCGATTACCTTTGCGGTGCGCGGACAGATCACCATCGGCGACACGCAGACGGCGATCCATCTCTATCGCATTGCCCAGGAGGCCTTGCGCAACGCGGTGCGGCACTCCGGGGCCGGCCAGGTGGCGGTGGGAGTTGAGCGAAGAGGGGCAGCATTACACGCTTTCCGTCACGGACGATGGCCGCGGTTTCAACGGCGCCCCGCCTTCCTCCACCAGCATGGGCCTGGGAACGATCCGCTACCGGGCGCGCCTGCTCGGGGCCACTTGCGAAATTCACAACAAAACCGAGGGCACCGGCACCGTCGTCCGTTGCTCCCTTCCTCTTCATCATGCCTCCAAAATTAGCCCCAAAATCATCAAAGTTTGCCCTCGTCGAAGACCATCTCATGTTCCGCGAATGGCTCGGCCAGATGCTGGGCCGCGAACCGGTTTCGCGGTCTGTGGGGAGGCAG
This sequence comes from Chthoniobacter sp., assembly GCA_037200205.1. Classification (GTDB taxonomy): domain Bacteria; phylum Verrucomicrobiota; class Verrucomicrobiia; order Chthoniobacterales; family Chthoniobacteraceae; genus Chthoniobacter. Next base: position 54,538 of record JBBCHV010000020.1, on the reverse strand, counting down.
ACAACATCCAGCAGGGGTTGCGCATCATCCAGCAGACTTCGCCGGACATCGCGATCGTGGACATCACGCTGCGCGGGTTCGAGCGGGCTCGAATTGGTGAAGGACATGAAGGCCCATGGGCTGGCGGTGCCGGTGCTGGTCCTTTCGATGCACGACGAGGCGCTCTACGCGGAGCGCGTGCTGCGCGCGGGCGCCAAGGGTTACATCTCCAAGAGCGAGGCCTCCTCGACCTTGACCGAGGCCATCCGGCAGGTCCTGGCCGGCAAGATCTATCTGGGCGAGAAGATGACGACCATGATGCTCGAGAAGATCACCAACCCCCGCGCGATGGGCACCGGCTCCCGGATGGATCTGCTGGCCGACCGCGAACTGGAGGTCTTTCAATTGATCGGCCGGGGATACAACGGCCGCGAAATCGCCCAGCAACTGCACCTCGGAGAAACGACGATCGACACCTACCGCGCGCGGATCAAGGAGAAGCTCCAGTTGCGCAACGCCGCCGAGCTTTACAGCCGCGCCGCGCAATGGGTGCAGGAGAACGGCACGTAGAGCGTCGGGCGCTCGTTCATTTGGTGGAAAGGAAATCCAGCAGGGTCGGCCATGTCCTGCATTGAAAACATTGTTTAATAATTCGCAGCGAATTTTGAAGTTGCCGAGGTGAATTTTTAAAACCGTGCTAACCCCAAAACCAGACGATCCGAACACCCCATAAACTGGAGTTGTCGGATAGTTAATCTCAGCGACTTACGCGGACATTGCGCGGTGTGTCGTCCCGACCGGTAAGGCTCACTGTCCCCGGCGGATTTTCGCGAGGGCTTGCCAGGCGGCGGCGGTCTGCCAGTAGGGGTCGCTGAAACGGGCGTCCCAAATGGTGATGCCGACATCCGGGTCGCGGACGATCCAGTCGACGTGTTCGGCGACGGTGTTGCCGAGCCAGTCGGGCTTGGAACCGGGGACGCCGAGGAGGAGCTTGGAGGCGTTCGGGCCGGCGGCGGCTTTTTGCGCGGCGTAGGCGCGCCATTGTTCGGCGTTCGCGCCGATGTGCTCGTAGCCCATGCTGTTGAGGCCATCGACGAATGGGAAGAGGCCGGGCCACCACGTTTGATTCGGCGCATTCCATTTGTAGGCGAAGCTGTCGAGGGGTGAGTTGCTTGTGAAGGGCGTGCAAGCGCGTCGAAAGGTCGCGGATGAAGGCGACGTAGGGCTCCTTCGAACTCTCGAAATCGCCGTCACCGCTTTCCAGGTCGATGTCGACGCCATCGAGCCCGAGGCGCTCGGTTTCGGCGACGAGCGCCTGGACGAATTCCGCCGGATGATCGGCGAAGCCGGCTTGGGCGAGGGTCCAGTCCCAGGAGTCGACGCTGTTGTAAACGCAGAGCAGGGCGCGGATGCCGTGCCGGTGCGCCCAGTCGCGGAATTCGATGATCGTGGCGTCGCGGATGCCGCCATATTTGGGCGTCTTCTCCACGCCGCCGGCGCGGGTGGGAATCCAGAACTGCAGGGCGAGATGGGTGAGGGCATCCTTGGGGCCGAGGCCCTCGATGTCTTCGCGCAGGCGGGCGCGGCATTGGTCGATGCCGTACGGGGGGACCCAGGTCATCACCATGCGCGCGGAAGGCGGCTCGGCGTGCGCCATGGGGGCGAGGGAAAGGCAGAACATCCAACATCCAACGCCCAACACCCAACGTCCAATGACGCCAGCGCGGTGCGTGGCGTGTCTTTGATTGGGTATTGGATGTTCGATGTTGGGGGTTGGATGTTCAGCAGACATTTTCATTTCACACGGGGCCAGGAGAGAAGGACGAGGGGCGCAGCCCGGGTGGCCAAAGGTTCAATCGTCGACCGCCTTAGGGTTGCGCGTCCTTGAGCCGTGGATCGGTGAGGTCGAGGCGGTAGAGTATCTGGTTGTAGTCGTAGTGGGGCGTGCGGTCTTTGCGGCCGGAGAAGGTGAAGCTGTAGGTGCCTTCGAAGTAGATGTGGCGTCCGCCGTCTTCGTCGAAGAAGGGGTGCTGCGCGGGATTGTAGAAGGAGTAACGGTCGTGGGGTGACGATCTTCACGGCGCGGGTCCAGGGGCCGGTGGGGGCGATGGCTTCGGCGTACCAGACTTCGCCGAGGAAAGAAGGCTGTCCGCCGCGTTGCACGGCGATGAGCACCCAGCGCTGGCGGTAGGCGTTCCAGCAGACGCTGCCCTCGTGCAGCGTGATGCGCTGGTGCGTGGCCACGTCCTCGGGCAGCGCGCGGCATTCCCCGGGCTTGAGGAGGTGACGCTGGACCAACTGCGCCTCCTCGGGGGATTCGGCGGGCGGGGCGTCCTTGCGCCAGGCGAAGTCGAGCGTGCCATTGGCGCGGCGGCGCGGGCCGGTTTTCGCCGAGGCAGGTCCACGCTTCGTACTGGGCCGGGTCGCAGACGTCGCGCAGCCGGGCGGGGACGCGGACGCACGGGCCGGCATCGCCGAAGTAGAGGTAATCGGTCTCGCCTTCGCGCACCAGCGTGACCCGTCCGCGGGGGAAGCGCCATTTCTCGTTGAGGGGCAGGGTGACGGCGCGCTCGAAGAGCTCGGTCTGGTCGTTGAAGACGGCGATGCCGTGTTCGAAGAGCTTTTCCAGGCCGCCGCGCCGCGCGTAAGTGGGCGATGAGCCGCTCGGCGCCGGTCTCGTCCTTGACCACGGCGAGACCGAAGAGCCAGACGACGCCTTCCTTCCGATCCAGCGGGCACATCTCTTTCGCAAAGCCATCCTGGTCGGTGAAGTAGTGAAAATTCACGCCCTGCTCCGGAGGCAGGCCGCCCTTTCTCCGGCAGGTCGGACCACGCGCAAGTCGTGCGGAAATTGCCGAGCGGATAGGAGAGGCGCATGGTGTCGCCCCACAGCCAGAAGATGCGTCCGCGATAGACGACCGATTGCACGGAATCCTGGCCGACCACGCCGGCATTGGTCAGCGGCGCGGCGAGCGGCACTTTTTCCTCGAGCAAGACGCTGTCGCGATAGATGCCCTGGCCGGTGAGGCGGCAAAGGCGCTCGGCGATGTTCAGCCGTTTGACCTTCAGCACGGCCCGCCCGCCCGGCTCGGTGGTGAAGCGCTGCCCGGTCATGTTGAAGCCGTCGGTGGGGAATTCGTAGCCCGGGGAGCGCAGGGAAAACCATACGGGGACGTTTCATCTGGCCTGGCTCCTGGAAGGCGACCCGCCCCGCGCTGTCGGTGACGTGGATCTGGCTGTCCATCGTCTCCAGTTCCACCAGCGGCACCCCATGGCCGGTAGCGGCATCGACGATCTCCAGGCCGAAGGGTTTTTCCGCCGGCCAGGGCGCAGGACGCGATGAGAGCGAGCAGAGAGAAAAGGCGGATCATCGTTCGGAGAGGGAGAGCGGTTCCCCTATCAGTAGCGCCGGTTTACTTTGGAATAGAGCTAAATTCCGGCGTGGCGCATGGCCCAACTGGTCAACTGAAATGACCAGCAAAGCCGGCTTTCCTCACGCCGGCGTATTCTGCACATTCGCGCCATGCGTTCCCTCCTCCGCTGTCTTTTCGTAGTGCTGTCGCTGCATGCCGCCTTCGCGGAGCCTTTCCTCGAGAAGAGCGATCTCTTCACCGCCGGGGAAGGCGGCTACAAGCTCTTCCACATTCCCGGGATCGTCGTGACGGCCAAAGGCACGGTGCTGGCGTGGTGCGAAGCCCGCAAGAAGGGGCGGTGATTGGGACCAAATCGAAATCCTGCTGCGGCGCTCGACGGATGAAGGCAAGACGTGGAGCGAGCCGAAGAATATCTCCAGCGTGCCGGGCCCAAAAACGAAGAACCCCTTCGCGTTGCAGGTCAAAGGGGTGAATGCCAGCGACGTCACTTACAACAATCCGGTGCTCATCGCGGACCGCGACGGCACAGTGCACATGCTTTTTTGCCTCGAGTACATGCGCTGCTTCTATCAGCGCAGCACGGACGATGGTGAAAGTTGGAGCGCGCCGGTTGAGATCACCGACACGTTCGAGGCCTTCCATTCCGCCTATCCGTGGAAGGTGCTGGCGACGGGGCCGGACCACGGCATCCAGCTCAAGAGCGGCCGCCTGGTCGTGCCGGTGTGGCTTTCCACCGGCACCGGAGGAAACGCGCATCGCCCCTCGGTGACGGCGACGATCTACAGCGATGACCAGGGCAAGACCTGGCAGGCGGGCGAGATCGCCGTGCCCTGCACGGAGGAGTGGATCAACCGAATGAAACCGTGGCCATCGAACTCGCGGACGGAAGGGTGATGCTGAATGTGCGCAGCGAATCGAAGGCGCATCGGCGGTTAGTGACGGTCAGCAAGGACGGAGCGACCAACTGGAGCACGCCGAAATTCGACGACGCGCTGCTCGAGCCGATCTGCATGGCCAGCATCGTGCGCTACTCGCTGGTCCAGGACGGCGGCAAGAATCGCATCCTCTTCTGCAATCCCGACAACCTGGCCCGCGCCGATGGCAAGGAGGAAGCCGGGAAGAACCGCGACCGCAAAAATGTGTCGGTGAAGTTGAGCTATGACGAAGGCAGGACGTGGCCGGTCACACGATCCATCGAGCCTGGTCCGAGCATGTACAGCGATATCGCGGTGACGAAGAGCGGCACGATCCTGTGTTTCTACGGTCGTGGCACCAAGCCGGGCTTCGCCGGCGAGTTCCTGACGCTGGCGCGCTTCAACCTGGAATGGCTGACGGGTGGCAAGGAAACCACGAAGTAACGCGCCGCTCTTCTTCGCCGCATGGTTCTCCGCCAGACACGATCGATCTTCGGGCTTGGCCTGCTCGCGATGTTCGCCGGGTTCGCGGCGGCGATGCCGGCGGCGGAGTCGGCTGGATTCGCCATTCTCGTCGCCGCGCCGGGACCGGACGCGCTGGCGGACCAGGTTTTGCAGGAGGCGATCGATACCGCGGCCGCGCGCGGCGGTGGAGTGGTCGAGCTCGGGCCCGGCGAGTTCAAGCTCTCGCGGCACGCGGGGGATGAGACGGTCGTGGTGAAGAGCGGGATCACGCTCCGCGGGCAGGGTTATGCGACGCATGTCTATCTCGATCCCGCGACGCCGCCGAATCCCCTCCGCTACTATCCGGTGCGCATCGGGAGTGAATTGGTGCCGGCGGAGGGGCGAGATGTGGTCATCGAAAATATGCGCTACACCGGGAACAATGCGAAGATCGGCGGCGGCTCGATCATGGGATTCAATGCCCGCATTGGCGATCCGCCTCGTTCTCGCTCTCGTGCGATAACATCACGGTCCGCCATTGCTGGATTTACGATGCGCAACAGGCCGCGGGCTGCACCAAGCCGGGCGGGCCGATTTATACCGATCCGGCGCGCCTGGCCTCGCAATTCAAGAACTGGAGTGTTTACGGCAACACCATCGACACGTGCGGCAACAAGGCGATCGAGTTTTCCGAGTGCAACGGCGGGCTGATTGCCGATAACTACATCGACAACACGCGCGATGGGCCCGCAGGTCATTGCCGGCAGCCGCAACGTGCAGATTCGCGACAATCACGTGCTCTTCACCGATACCGGCATCAATGTCACCGAAGGCTCGAATCACATTCGCGTGAGCGGCAATTACGTGGAGCCGGTCGCCTCGGTCAATAAAACCACGGCCAATGCGTGCCTGCTGTTTCGCACCGAGCCCCAGGCGCACGTCTCGGAAATCTTCGATGTGGTGGTCACTGGCAATATCTTTCGCGACCAGACCACAACGCAGAAGGGCACGCTGAAATTCCACACGCGCAAAGAGTCGTTGGGCTGTACGTTTCACGGCATCACCATTACCGGCAATGTCTTCGACGGCGACGTGCTGTTTTTTGATAAGATCTCGCCCGCGAAGACGACGATCAAGGATATCATTTTCGCGGATAACATCTGCGAGGGCGACTTGGTGTCTCTGCCGGTAACGACCATGGCCTCGAGCAATGTGCTGGTGCGCGGCTGCATGCTGCGCAAGGCGGGTGCTTACACGCTGAATGCCGATCGCTGGATCTGGGTGAATAACATTCTGCCTGCAGGAACCTTGACCATCGCCCCAGGCGCCCGCTCGAATGTGGTCCACGACAACGTGACCGCGGAACCCATCCGCGACCTGGGCACGGCGACCGATCTCGCTGGAAACGTGGTGCGCGGCCCGGACTCTCCTTCTCCCCCATGAACACGAATTGGACGCGACGAAACTTTCTCCACGCCGGCTGCCTCGGTGCCGCGGCGGTGCTGGCCCCTGCTTCCCGGGCGCAGGACATTCAAAAGACGAAACACGATGCCGGGACGCGGACCTTCGACATCGGTGATGCGCGGCAGCTTTTCATCGACGATGCGCTGCTCGATGCCGAGCGCACGCAGAACGTGACGCGCATGCTCAATGGGCCGCACAAGATTCAGCGCGTGCTCACGCCCGATCAGCCGTGGGAGAAGCTCGGCTTTGTCTTCTACTGCGGCGTGATCGACGATGGCGGGACGGCGAAGCTCTACCACTCCAGCTACGATGCGGAGAAGAAGAAGCATTGCAGCCTGGCCACGAGCACGGACGGACTGCATTGGGAGCGGCCCAAGCTGGGCTTGCGCGCGTATGAAGGCAGCACCGACAACAATCTGCTGCAGATGAATTCGGTGGAGGCGTCGGTCTTTATCGATCCGCATTCGCCGCCGGCAAAGCGGTATCGCATGGTCTTCACCCGCGGCTGGCCCGACCCGGTGCGGGCCGGTGTATGCGTGGCTTCGTCGCCCGACGGGCTGCACTGGAGCGAAGCATCCGAGCGTTGCCTGCCCTTCATCCCCGACAATCAGCCCACCGCTTTCTGGGATGCGCGCATCGGCAAATATGTCATCTATGTGCGTGCGTGGAATCCCATTCGCACCGTGGCCCGCGTGGAGGTCGACGATCTCGAGAATCCGTGGCCGTATGATTCGTCGGTGCCTCCACTGCACGTCTGGGGAAAGGACAAGATTCCCACGATCAGCCGCGAATTGCCGACGGTGATCGCCTACGATGAGCAGGATCAGCCTTACCTTCAACCTACACCGCCGAAGTCATCCAGTATCCCGGGGTGCCGGATGTTTACTTCGCCTTTCCGGCCGATTTTCAGAATTACAAAGAGCCCCAGTGGAAGGCGCGCGCCCTGACGGGCAATGATGGCACCTTCGATGTCGGCTTCGCCACCAGTCGAGACGGGGTCACTTGGAACCGCTGGCGCCATCCCTACATTCCGACCGGCTGGTATGACGATCTCGACCTGCGAACTGGTCAGCATGGGCTTCGGGATGATTCGGCGCGGCCCGTGGCTGCACCAGTATTTCGTCGGCTGGCCGTACACGCATGGCCAGCCGGAGATTTGGGAGCGCGATCCCGCCACCCGCGAAGCCTGGTACGGCAGGGAGAAGGGTGGCATCTACTGCGCGACGCAGCGGGTGGACGGCTTTCTTTCCATGGACGCGCCGAATAGCGGCGGCACGCTCACCACCCGGCCGATGACTTTCCAGGGCGATCGCCTGCGTTTGAATGTGCACACCACGGTGGCGGCAGCGCGCGCGTGGCTCTGCTCGATTTGGAAGGGCGGGCGTTGGCGGCCTTTGCGGCGGAAGACTGTGAGGTGATCCAGGAGGATGCGATCGATTACGAAGTGCGCTGGAAGAATGGTCCGGACGTAGGCGCGCTGGTGGGACGGCCGGTGCGCGTGCAGGTGACGATGCGCAACGCAAAACTCTATGCCCTGCAATTTGGCCGCGGCAGCGCTGCCTGATCCCGATGAAAGCCACCCGGATCATGCTGTTGCTGGTTGTTAGCGTGGATGGGCGCCCGTTCGTCTCACGCGGCGGCACCGCTGTTTGAAACGACGCGGGTCTTTGCGATCACACCGAATAACAAGCCAAACTATCGCATCCCCTCGATCATCCAGGCGCCCAATGGCGATATCCTGATCATTGCGGAGAAGCGCAATGACGGACCCGGTGACATCGGCAACCATGACATCGTGCTCAAGCGCAGCAGCGACAAGGGGAAGACCTGGAGCGACGAGCAGATGATTTTCGACGACGGCAGTAATGTATGCACCGACATCACCGTGGGCCTCGATCGCACGAACGGGAAATTGTGGCTGTTCTTCCTGCGGAATAAGAAGCAGTTCGATTACTTCACGAGCGGGGATAGCGGCGCGACCTGGCAGGGGCCGGTTTCGATTCATGAACAAGTGACCAGACCCGAGTGGGACAAGCTCACTTCGGCCAAGCCCGAGGCGGATGCGGATGCGTCGAGTGGCGGGCGAGGCGCGGTCTGGGCGAAAGGGTGGGCGCAGCGCTACGGGATCGGGCCGGGCAATGCCATCGTGCAGCTTCGCTCCGGGCCGAGGGGCGGGGCGGTTGGTCGTCCCCGCGCGGCATCGTGAGGATATCGGGAAGGGACGCCTGCGCAGCTTCGCGCACAGTTTTTACAGCGACGATCACGGCGCGACGTGGAAGTTGGGTGGCACAATCGGCCTGAATACCAGCGAGTGCCAGTTCGTGGAACTGGCCAACGGCGACTTGCGCGTGATGTCGCGAAATGAAAGCTCCGAGGATGCGCCGGATAACTTGCGGCATCTCACCGCGATCAGCCACGACGGGGGCGAGACGTGGAGCGATCTGCGGCGCGCGGAAGAACTGATCACGCCGCGCTGCCACGGCCCGGTGGAACGCTTCACGCTGGCCGGGCCGCAGGACCGGAACCGGCTGCTCTTTTCCAGTCCGGCTTCGCCTTTCCGGCAGGCGGAACATCCCTACGGGAGATACAACCTGACCGTTCGCCTGAGCATACGCCAATCCCGACAGCGTGCCCGACCTCCCGTTTCTATGGAAAGCGACTGACTGGTGCGCGGCCGGTGGTCGCATCGCGATGGCGCTGCCCGCGCGGCTACTATTCAAGCAAGGCGACATCGCGCGGACTGCCCGCGAGACCGTATTTCGGCTCATCGAAGTCAGCGCTATTGTGAACTGCTCGAATCTGCGAAAGACCAACGTCTGGCCGGACATGGATCAGCCGTTTATGCTGCTCTTCGCGCGCAATCGCCGCCGAAGCGCGGGCACTTGCTTCGGTTCATCTCGCCACACACCGACCTGGTGCTCAACGGACTGGGCGAGGTGCGAATTGATGCGAAGTCCGCCTTGCCGGTGGATGTCGAGGCGACCATTAACACACCGTGGCTATGGAAAGCGCTCGCGATTGGCACGCCTTTGGATATCGGCGTGGTGCGAAAGGTGAAGTCCGCTGGCTACGGCTCATTGCACGACTATTGGGAGAAGGAGTCGAAGCTGGTCAGCAGCACTGGCTATCAGGACAAGGAGCGCCAACGCCCCCGCCAGGATGCGGAGTTTATGCACGTGTTGCCGGACATCCACCGTCCGAAGCGAAACTTTCTCGAGTCTCCGACTCCGAAGTTCTATGTGGACGTTTCGCGGCTTTTGAAATTCGCGCATGATACCTTGTTTCGAACGAGGGCACGTAAGACGGATGCGCTAGCGATTTATCGTGCTCCGCTCGCACTCATTCGTGCATCGCCCGGTACAGAGCGCACCGATGAGCGAGCGCTGCTCGCCCTCGACGACGTGGCTTACAATGAGAGCTTTTACGGCTACTCGGCGTTTGGACACAAAGATGCCGATCTGCTGGCGCGTTATCTCCATTTGTTCGCGCATTCGGAATTGATTCTGCACCATGCGCTTCTCACCAGTGCCGAGATTGGCATCGAGCGTCCGAAGTTGCAGAAGACCGACCTCGACGAATGCCCCTTCATCCCGCTCGAACATCTTAACGGTGAGCAGCGCCGCGAAGTGCTCGCGCTCTCCAAACGTCTCGTGCGCGGGGATGTGACTGTCTTTCCGGAAATCGATTTCTTTTTTGGCAAGCTCTACGGCCTTGATGAGCGCGACGTGGAGGTTATCCGTGACACCCTTACCGTCCGCGAACCGAACGACGAGTTGGGTCGGCGCGCGAGCCAGCTCCCGACCGCCGCGGAATCTGCCGCTTTCCGCCGCGCCTCGAATCCGCGCTGCGGCCGTTTTTCAAGGCGCTCGACAAAGAGCCCCATGTCACAACTTGGAAGCTGCCTGGTACAGGCGCGGCTTTCGATGCGCCATTCGCAGTGTTGTTGATTGGCGAGCGCGACCATCCCGTCGAGGCGCCGGTCGAAATTTTTCAAACCGCAGTGCTTCCGCTCGCCAATGAAACTGGCAGTTCGCGCATCATCCAGCCGGTCGAGAACGGACTGCTTGTCGGATTGCTCCGGCAGTATCGCTACTGGACGCCGAGTCAGGCGCGCTTGCTTGGCGCGGAAATCCTGCGCCACCACATGGAAGTCTTCGAGGGCTGAACCGAATGGCGCTCGGGCTCTACGAAGATTCTGCGCAGGCGTGGCGGTTGCCCCACCAGCCAATTCCCCTCGCGGTCTTCCTCGTTGTCGAGCAAGCGATTCGTGTTGCTTGGGAGATGATGCTCCAACGACCGCGAAACAATTTCCAACTGCACCGCGAAGATGAAGATCCAGTGACCGCTGAGTTGTGGGAACGCCTTCTCAACGAGGTCTTCAATCGCAACATAGTGCCCGGCTTCGACAGTAACCTGCTGATGAAGCCGACCCGCGAAACCAAAGTCCCCAACTACGACGGGACCAATACCGAATTGATGCCCGACCTCCTCATTGGTTTGCAGAATCGGCTTGCCGTTTCAATTCCCGCCCAGGACTGGCTCTTCATCGAGTGCAAGCCCGTACAACTCGGACGCTCTGCCGGCGCGCACTACTGCGACAAGGGCATCATCCGCTTCGTGCGCGGCGATTACGCGTGGGCGATGACGAGCGCGCTCATGGTCGGCTACGCGGCAACGAATTATCATGTCTCCCCGAAACTCACCGCAGCCCTTCGCAAATCGCGCACCATCACGACGACCGCATTCCCGCGCCGGTGCCGTCGTTCCCAGTCATCCGCATCCAGCGAACCGACGCACACGACCGCGCATCGCCGCAATTTTTGCTATCGGCAAACTGGCGAACAGGCCCCACCCGTCACGCTGCGCCACCTTTGGCTGAAGCGCAGCTGATCGAAATCACGCCATCAACTTCCGCTGCACGTCGCCGACGCTCGTCCCCATGCTTCCCAGATTCTCCGCGCTCCTGTTTTTGCTCGTGGCCAAAGTGAGGCTTTGGCCACGCACACTCTAGGGACAACTCGGTTGCCGTGGATGGGGAGCGGAGCATGGCCAAGCCGGCAATCCCGCAGGATCTGCCCACCGCCACCCAACAGAGTTGCACCGGAAGAACGCGCCCCCACACCTGCTCGCCGCGTTACTTTTTGGGATAGTGTTCCATGAGTTCCGAGGGCGGGATGGTCCAGACGAGGCGGATGCCGCCATCGGATCGACGACGACGGGTCGGCCGAGTGGGTGGACGATCACCATTTCCAGAAGCCGGAAATTCGGCTCGGGCGCGAGGTCGCCCCAAGCGCCGTAGCGCCAGGCGATGCCTTGGGACGGGACATCGTCGTAAGCGAAGTAATGTTTCCGAGCTGGGCAGCCGCCGGGGTCGGGATTGGAGACGTGCGGAGGGATCAGGGTCTGGAAGTCCGGATATTGCGTGCGGAATTGAAGGCCACCGCTGGCGCGAGTGAGGCTCCTGGCTGTTTGGAAAGCCGGAGAACTGGCCTCCGCTTGGATGGCCCGGCCCTGGCGGAAGTAGACCGTGACGAAGTCGTGCTTATAATACAGCCCATCCTCCACGTAGGATTTCGGGGCGAGGTGCTGGCTCAGCCAATCCTCGCGGACGAGCCCATGGGGGAGCCGGACGGTGGTGTCGGGCGCGCCGAGCGCCTGGTGGATTTGCTTTTCCGTGTGACCGAGGACGACGTTGCCGAGACGTTGGCCCGGGACGATTTGAAAATCTCCTGCGTTGGCGCGCTGGGCGGCTAGACAGAGGCTGATCGCCAGCCAGAAGGAAAGGTGTCCGTTCATACCGATGGGAACATACGGCAAAGCCGGGCGATGCGATTCTGAAAAGTGCTTTGGGAGCGAGGGGGAAACTTGGCGCAGGCTTGCCGTCCAGTTTCCGAATCAACCGTCACTTCGGTGGCGTCGTGAGAAGTTTCTGCAAGCGCGCAAACACGAAATCCACCGAGGGCCTCTGGTGACGATCGTTCAGGGTGAAGATGAAGCAGAAATCGGGATTGGCGAGGTCGGTCTTTTCCACGGTGAAGTCGCAAACGAGAGAGTGGTCCTGTTTCTCGAGGGTGAGCCGGCGGGTGTCCCCGACAGACCGCGACTCTCGCGAGGCGTCTCGGATGATCGTGACGATGCCCAGGCTGGCATGATCGAAGTGGGGATCGAAGGTGCCTCCCTGATCGGAGATTACGACGTGAAATTGCGCCCCGCCACTGGGGAGCGGCTGGCTGGTGATGGTGAACGCGTGCCCGAACATCTCCTGCCCCGCGGTTTTCAATTCGCTGAGCGTGCCGGACGCCCGGACGGCACTCACGCCGGCCAGCCAGAAAAGGATCGCCGATAGAATGGCAGTCGCTTTCATGGGGACCATGCAAGGTCGGCGGCCCGTTCTTGTCCAACGATTTCCTGCTCGCGACGTTTTCGGGACTGTATGGATTCCGTGGGCTGTATTGGCTGCCCCTGCTTGTGGGCTGCGTAACGGGAAAAAGCGTAAAAAAGGGCAAAAGGCGTGATTTCAGCTTTATTCTACGAACTCCGGAAAATGTTTTGACAGGGGAAACAGTTCCGCTAGTTTTCGCGCCCCGCATCCACTACGGAGGCGGGAACAAACTCAGTAACGCAGGAGAGCCTTTAGACTCGCTAGAACTGCACCCCTTTATGTCCAGCACACGCAGCAAACGTTATCGCGCGGCTTCCGAAAAGGTCGACCGCAAAAAGAGCTATCCGCTCGCCGAGGCCGTTTCCGTCCTCAAGACCCTGCCCGCCACGAAGTTCGACCAGACGGTCACTTTGAGCTTCCGTCTCGGCGTCGATCCCAAGCAAAGCGACCAGATGGTCCGCGGCACCACCCCCCTCCCGCACGGTTCGGGCAAGAATGTCCGCGTGCTCGTCTTCGCCGAAGGCCAGTCGGCCGCAGCGGCTCGCGAAGCCGGCGCGGAATTCGTCGGTTACAAGGACATCATCGAGAAGGTGGTCGCTGGTTTCCAAGATTTCGACGTGGCGATCGCCACGCCCGGCGCGATGGCGGAAGTCCGCAAGCTCGGCAAGGTCCTCGGACCGCGCGGCCTCATGCCGAACCCCAAGACCGGCACAGTCACTGACGACACGGCGAAGGCCGTGCGCGAAGTGAAGGCGGGTCGCGTGGAGTTCAAGCTCGACAAGAACGGCAACATTGCCGTCCCGGTCGGCAAATTTTCCTTCGCCCCCGAGGCGCTGGTCGATAACGGCCGGACCGTCATCGAGGCGGTCGTCAAGGCCCGCCCGGCTACCGCCAAAGGTGTGTTCGTCGAGAACGTGACGCTGAGCGCGACGATGTCGCCCGGCCTGAAAGTGGACGCCTCGTCCTTCCTCAAATTCTAATCGGAGACCCCAAGTCATGTCCCATCCTGCGAAAGCCACCATCGTCGAAGATCTCCACCAGAAGCTGAACGCTTCGCCGTTCCTTTTCGTGGCCGATTACACCGCCTGAAGGTCTCCCAATTTGCCGAGCTGCGGAACCGCCTGCACACCACGGGCGCCCGCTGCCACGTCGTCAAGAACACCTTCCTGCGCCGCGCGGCCAAGGAAGCCGGCCTGCCTGAGTTCGCCGAGCTGAAGGGCCAGACCGCGATCATCGTGGGCGACAAAGACGTCGCTGCGGCGGCCAAGGTGCTGAAGAATTTCACCGCCGAGTTCAAGAAGCCGGAGGTCAAGACCGGCATCGTGGACAAGGTGGTCGTGTCCACCCAACAGATCGCCGCCATCGCCGACCTGCCTTCGCGCGAAGTGCTGCTCGCCACCCTGCTCGGCGTGCTCAACGCCCCCGGCGAGCAAGCTCGTCCGCGTCCTCAACGAGCCGGCGTCCTCGCTGGCCCGCCTGCTCAAAGCCAAGGCCGAAAAGGACGGCGCGCCCGCGGCGTAACTCTTTTTTCGCCGGTGCCAGCCGGTGGAAAACCGCGAGCGCCGCAATTGGCGCCCGCACCTTAAACAAACAACCAATGGTTCCTCGTCGGAGCGGCGGCTGCCGCTTTGAAATCGCCGGAAGCTTCCGGTAGCGACGATACCGACAAAACATATGGCCGATACCAATACGTTAGTAGAACAGCTCAGCGGACTCACCGTCCTGGAAGTCGCTGACCTCGTCAAACAGCTCGAAGAAAAGTGGGGCGTCAGCGCCGCTGCTCCAGTTGCCGTCGCGGCAGCCGGTGGTGGTGCCGCAGCCGCGGCTGCTCCTGTGGAGGAGAAGACCGCCTTTGACGTCATCCTGAAGTCGGGTGATCCCGCGAAGAAAATCGCGATCATCAAGGAAGTCCGCGCGGCGGTTCCTGGACTCGGCCTCGCCGAAGCCAAGGCCCTCGTCGAAGGCGCTCCGAAGACCGTCAAGGAAGGCGTCACCAAGGAAGAAGCCGAAGAGATCAAGAAGAAGATCGAAGCGGCCGGCGGTGTCGTCGAGGTCAAGTAAGCTGTCCGGACAAAGCGCTCGCGCTTTCCAAAAAGGCGCTCGCGCTTTTCATCCGTCCCAAGCTTTTGCCAATCGCCGTCCGGGAAACCGGGCGGCGATTTTGCTTTGGGGAAGAGACCATTGTGAAGTGACGTTTGTCTCTCCGGCTTCCCATCGACGGCGCATTTTCGGAGATGGCAATCTGACCGATGTTGAATGATTCTCGTCGTAGCTCCTCAAAAGGTTCCCCCATGAAACCATCGGCATTCCTTCTGTTAGTTATGGTCGCGTTGTTGGCAAGCAGCTTTGCCGAGGACGCGAAGGTGCCGTCCGTCCCGCCAGTGGGGTTCCGGTTCCCATCGGTGACCCCGGGAAGCTCGATCGCGAGGAGGCCTGGAAAATCCACCGCGAGGAGGTCATTCATTCGAAATGGAACATCTGCGTGGATGTCCAGATGGTGTCGCTGGAAGAGGCGCAAGCATTGGATCTGATTCCAGACCTTCAGTCGGATGACCCCGCAAAAGCGGATGCGGCCTGTGCCAGAGTCCAGGCCATGATTAAGAGCAAGCAAGCGACTTTACTGGCCTGGCCGATGGTCAAGTTGGCAGATGGGGATCGGTCGACTTCCGAGACGATTTCAGAGAAGCGCTATCCCACGGAATTCGAACCACCGCAGGAGCAGGCGGCGGGCCCAGCAGCGACGACACCTCCCATGTTACCTCCGCGCACGCCCGCCGACACGCCATTGCCGGAAAATATTGTGGGTACTACATTTGAGACGCGCAATGTCGGTCCCACATTGGAGGTGGAAGCGCGGGTTCGCGACGAGGGAAAGAGGGTTTATCTCAACTTGGTTTCGCAGCGCGTCGAACTGATCGAGATGGAAAAGTTCGAAAACATCGTGACGCAACACAAGGTGGTTCAGGCGACCCAGCCTTTGTTTGCGGATTCCAAGTCGACAATCACGCTGACGGTGCAGAGCGGCCAGCGCCAATTGATCGGCGTCCATAAACTGGGTAAGCCGGCCAATCAGATCGAGTTTCACCTTGTGCGGGCAGTCGTGTCGAAAACGGACTAGGCGGCGCGCGTTCGGATGCCCAACTCCTCCCATGAAGACGACATTATTCCTTTTGTTCGCCGCCGGTGCGTTGGCCGGGAGCTGTCTCGGTCAGGCACCGGCCGGGTCCGCCGCCTTGATGGCACCGATTGCGGCGCCTGACGCCCAGAAAGTGGCCGCCCGGGCCGAGCAGGAGCGCATCCATTCGAAATGGAATATCTGTGTGGACGTCCAGATGGTCGCCGTCGAGGAGGCGAGCGCGTTGGAATTGATTCCCGAATTTCAATCCGACGATCAGAAGGTCGTGGACGCTGCGTGGATGAGGTTGCAGGGGATGATCAGAGCAGGGGAAGCAAAACTGCTCGCATGGCCGATGGTCCGAATGGTGAATGCCGATCGGGTCGAGACTCAATCGATTTTGGAACAACGGTATCCCAACGGAATTTGAACCCCCACAGATTCAGGTTATCGGCGACGGGAAGCCGTCTGCCGCGCGCGATGCGGCAGGGAAGCCGGCACTCGTGAACGCCCTGACCACCGCCTTCGAGACCCGCAACGTCGGTGTCACCCTTGAGGCGGAGGCCACGGTCCTGGACAATGGAAAGCGGATTCATGTCAGTGTCGTTCCGCAGCGGGTGACACTCGTTGAAATGGAGCCGAACGATACAGCGCTCCCGGAAAAGAATATAGTTGTCCGAATTCCCCAACCGCTCTTCAGCACGGCGAAAACAACCCCAGGCTCTGACTCTACAGAACGGCGAGCGCCAATTGCTCGGCGTTCACAAACTGACGAAACCGGCAAACCAAGTCGAATTGCACTTCATTCGAGCGATGGTGACGAAGACGGAATAGGCCTCTCGCATCGAGCAAATTTCACTCGAGTGAAAACACTTCTATTTTTCGTATTGATCGTGGGCGGACTGCGGGCGGGTAGCTTCGGCCAAGACGGGCTCCAGTCGCCGGTTACCGTCGTGTCGGAACCGGTGATCTATGATCCTCCCGCCAGGCGCGAATTGCCGAGTCGTGCGGTTTCCGCGTACGTTCAGGCAAAATGGAATGTCCGCATCGATCTACAAATGGTTGTGCTGGATGAGATAAAGGCGTTTGACTTGATTCCCGACTTCCATCCACGGAAGAAAAGAAAGTGTCGGCAGCCTGGTCGAGGCTTCAAGCGATGATCAAGGCCAAAGAAGCCACTGTACTCGCCTGGCCGATGTTGCGAACATCGGATGGTTGTCCGGCGGTAGCCGAATGCCAGTTTGAAAAGAGATATCTGACCAACTTTGTTCCTCCTCGGATGCCGCAGACATTGAGCGGCATACCGGAGGCCAAGCGCCCACCGGGGCATCGGCCGTTTGCGCACGATGCCTTACCGCCGGCAGTCGAGACGCGAAACATCGGTGTCACGCTGGAAGTCCAGCCGAGAGTCTTGGAAGATGGAAAGCGAGTATATTTGGACTTGCGGTCGCAATGGAGTGATCTCGTCGAGTTGAAAATGTGGGGCAACGTGTTGACAGCGCTTGGGACTGTCGTTCAAGTGCCGGAACCGTTGTTTTCAGACACGAAGAGTCGGTTGGACCTGAACCTCCGAAGTGGCGAGCGCCAGTTGATCGCTGTGCACAATCTCGCGAAACCGGCGAATGGCTACGAGTTGGATCTGATCCGCGTCGTCGTTACGAAGGTGCGGGCCGAGGAAGATGTGCCGAATTAAGATCCAGAAACGTTCCCGATCAAAAACTAGTCGAGCTATTTGGCGATGGCCGGTGTTGGGTCGGGAAGTTTCCCGGATTGCCAGGCGAGGAAATGCCATTGGCCCTTCTCCTCGCGCCACACGCCGAGGAAGGTGAGCAGCAATTCCGTCGTGCCGTCGGCTTTCGCCACTTTGACTCGCGTCTTGCCCGACATCAGGGCGATATCCGGGGTCGGGAAGGTGAAGGTCCGTTCCCTGGTATTCAAAGGTGACGTATTTGAGGCGGCCGGCGGCGATGGCGTCGAGGAAGGAGGTCTTGGTGTCCACCGCTCCCGCTGGCATGCGCATAGCGGAGATCGTCCGACAGGATCACCTTGAGCTTGGCTCCGTCCGCCGCCACAGTGGCCGCTACACGCTCATCGTCGGCCGCCTGCAGTGCGGCGAGGCGGGGTTCGTCAGCGGCACGAAGAGGGGCGAGGGAAAGGGCAAGGATGGTGAGGGGGAGCAGGAAGGATTTCATGAATGATGAGCGGGATATGGGACGGGGCTGGGAAGCGGATACGAAATGAATGCGCGGGGCGGAGAGTTTGAGAGCGGTACGCCTTAGGAGTCGATGGGATTCCACACCTTGGCGAAGCCAAAGTTTTGAAAATCCTTCTCATTCGCCGTGGCGAACTCAGTCACTCCGAAGGCACGAAGGCAGAGAGCGGTGCGGGGCATCGTAGATGCGGCGGCGGGCGAAGGAGGGTGCGGCGGCGTGCTGCCAGAGGTCGGCGTGCAGTTCACGGCTGGTTGGGGGAAAGCCGAAGATCTTCCAACGGGGGTGGCGACGATAGCTCTGGATGACACTGGCGGCTTCCGGAGCGGTGAGGGGATGGGTCAGAACAGCGGGATTGCGCAGGAGGAGGTAGAACTCGGCGAGGACGAATTCACTCAACGCTACGTCTTCGCGGGGAGAAAGGGATTGAATGAACTCCCGAGCGGCGTCGTGCTGTGGTGATGCCTCGCTATAGCTATAGAGCAGCAGGTTGGCGTCGATGGAAAGCATGGCGTTGAGGCAGACGCCTAGGCGAGGCGCGGGTCCGCATCCGCGAAGGCGGCATCGCGGAGTTGTCCAGCCTGCAGGCCTTTCCAACCCACGCGACTCGAGGTGGGGAGCATCCAGCCGTTATCGGCGGCAGCATTTTGCTCAGGATAGACCTGCAAGAGCAGTTCGGCGCCGCGTCGAAAAGTTTCCGCGAGCGACCATTCGCGGCTTTTGGCAAAGGCGCGGATATTCTTGAGCAATTCCTCCGGTATCTGGATCTGTGTTTTTATCATACCATTGAATTTGGTGCTCCATCATTTTGATGTCAAATTGGTAAACGCCGAAGAAAATGGTGATGTCCACCCAGTCGAAGATCTTCGATCGGAAGGTAACTCCGGCCACCTGCGAGCTAGCTTGTTAGATCGGAAAAGGAGGCTGGAAAAGAAAGTTGAACTTTTTTAAAAATTTTCTTGCAAGAGGCATAAGACTGCACCAGTTTCCCCGTCCTTTTCTTTCCCGACCCTCGCGGCTTTTCGTCTTGACCACCGCCGCCGCCCGTCGCCTTCCCAAAAATTTCAGCAGAGACACCGAAACGCAGAGGACGCATGCCGTCCCCTGCGTTTCTGCGCCTCTGCCTTTTGGCGTCCCCGGGTCTGAACGGCACCATAACCAATCATTTCCACGCGCTCTCCACTTTCTGGCAGTGGAGCAAAGGCGACCCAGCAAAAGCCAGTCCACCGAGCAATCTCCATGTCTGAACGCAAATACTTCGGTAAACTCCGGGAAGGCGCCGAGCCACCCAACCTCATTGAAATCCAGCTCGACTCGTACATTGAGTTCCTCCAGACGGATGTCCCACTGTCCAAGCGCAAGATCACCGGCCTGCAGGCGGTCTTCAAGGAGTTTTCCCCATCACCAGCTATGACGAAAAGGTCACGCTGGATTTTGCCAGCTACGAGATCGGCGAACCGAAGCTGAGCATCCGCGAAGCGATGCGCGAAGGGCAGACCTTCAGCGCTCCGCTGCACGTGACCTTTCCTGCTCAAGGAAGAGCACGGCACGAAGGAAGAGAAATCTACATGGGTGAAATTCCGCTCATGACCCCGCAGGGTACCTTCGTGATCAATGGCGCGGAGCGCGTCGTGGTCTCGCAGTTGCACCGTTCGCCGGGCATCTGCTTCGAAAGCTCCCTGCACTTGAATGGCAAGGTGCTCCTTCAGCTTCCGCATCATTCCCGAACCGTGGCTCGTGGGTTGAAGTGCAGTTCGACCGAACGATCTGCTCTACGTCTACCTCGACCGCCGCAACGCCGCCGGAAGTCCTGGCGACCACTTTCCTTCGCGCCCTCGGTTACGGCACGGACGAAGAGATCATCAAGCTGTTCTACACCATCGAGCAAGCTGAAGCTCAGCGAAGGCCTTGAGGAAGAAGAAAATCTGCGACCAAGGTGCTCATCGCCGACGTGCGCGACGGCGAAATCACGGTGGCGCGCGCTTTCGAGCCGCTGACCAAGGCGACTATCCGTCAGATCCTCACGCTCGGCGTGAAGGACGTGCAGGTCGTCGACACCAAGGACGACGACACGATCATCAAGGCCCTGAAGAAGGATCCCGCGCACGACGAGGAAGAGGCCTTGAAGGACATCTACCGCCGTCTCCGTCCTGGCGACCCACCCACGGTGCCGAACGCTCGTGGCTTGCTCAGCGTCTCTTCTTCGACCCGAAGAAATACGATCTCGGCCGCGTCGGTCGTTACAAGATCAATCAGAAGCTCGAGAAGCACGGTGTGGACGTGAAGGGCGACGAGCGCGTGATGACCCAAGGAAGACTTCATCGCCGCGATGAAGTACCTCACCGGTCTGCGCCGCCAGGAAGGCACCCTCGACGATATCGATCACCTCGGTTCGCGCCGCGTCCGGACGGTCGGCGAATTGCTCGCCAACCAGTGCCGCGTCGGTCTGGCCCGCACGGAGCGTCCTCGTCAAGGAGCGCATGACCCTGTTCGACGTCAACATCGAGGGGCATGACCCCGCAGAAGCTGATCAACCCGAAGGCGCTGTCCGCGGTCATCCGCGACTTCTTCGGCCGCAGCCAGCTCTCGCAGTTCATGGATCAGACGAACCCGCTCGCCGAGCTCACCCACAAGCGCCGTCCTTTCGGCTCTTGGGCCAGGAGGTCTCTCGCGTGATCGCGCCGGCTTCGAAGTCCGTGACGTCCATCCGTCCCACCTACGGCCGCATCTGCCCCATCGAGACGCCGGAAGGCCCGAACATCGGCCTCATCTCGTCGATGTCCACCTTCCGCCCGCATCAACGATTTCGGCTTCATCGAGACGCCGTATCGCAAGGTCGTCAATGGCCGGGTCACCGACCAGATCGACTTCCTCACGGGCGACCGCGAGGAGAACTTCCTCGTCGCCCAGGCGAATTCCGCCCTTCGACGACAAGGGCAATTTCACCGCGGACAAAATCTCCATCCGCTATCGCGGCGACTTCCTGGAAGTCGAGCCGGCGAAGGTCCATTACATGGACGTTTCGCCGAAGCAACTCGTCTCCGTGGCCGCCGGCCTGATTCCCTTCCTCGAGCACGATGACGCGAACCGCGCGGCTCATGGTTCGAAACATGCAACGCCAGGGTGTGCCGCTGCTCGTCAGCGAGTCGCCGCTCGTCGGCACCGGCATGGAAGGCAAAGTCGCGCGTGACTCCAAGGCGGGTCATCGTCTCGGAATCCACCGGCAAAGTCGCCAGCGTCAGCGCCGATCTGATCATCGTCACCAAGGACGGCGAATTGCCCGAGGGCAAGAAGAAGCTCAAGCATGACCCGGAAGAGGGCGTTCATCTCTACGACCTCCGCAAGTTCATGCGCTCGAATGCCGGTACCTGCGTCAACCAGAAGCCGATTCGTCAAGAAAGGCCAGCACGTGAAGAAGGGCGACGTCATTGCCGACGGCCCGAACACCGAGCAGGGCGAACTCGCCCTCGGCCCGCAACGTGCTCGTCGCGTTCATGCCTTGGAACGGTTACAACTTCGAGGACGCCATCACCATCTCCGAAAAAGTGGTGAAGGAAGACATCTATACCTCGATCCACATCGACGAATTCGAGGATCGGTGCCCGTGATACCAAGCTGGGGCCGGAGGAAATCACGCGGGGATATCCCGAACGTCTCGGAAGAGGCGCTGCGCAACCTCGGACCGGATGGCGTCATCCGGGTCGGCGCGGAAGTGAAACCCGGCGACATCCTCGTCGGCAAGATCACGCCGAAGTCCGAAACCGAACTCGCCCCGGAAGAGCGCCTCTTGCGCGCCATCTTCGGCGAAAAGGCCGCGGACGTGAAGGACACCTCGCTGACGGTTCCCTCGGGCACCTACGGCATCGTCATGGACGTCAAGGTTTCCAGCCGCAAGGAAATCACCCGCGTGAAGCTCTCGCCCGCGAGTCCGAAGAAGCAGGCGAAAGTCATCGAGGAAGATTACACCAAGCGGAAGGACGAGCTGCACGAGCAACCTCACCGAAGCGCTGTCCAACATCCTCCTCGGCGAGAAGATCCCGCTCGACGTGGTCACGCCCAGACCGGCGAAATCATCATCCCGGCCAACCGCAAGATCACCAAGACCCTGCTGCGCAAGCTGGCCGGCGTCTACGATCACGTGGACATCGATCCGTCGCCGATCCGCAACAAGATCCGCGAGATCATCGGCCAGTTCGAGCACAAGTTCGCCGAACTCGAGCTTGAGCAACGAGCGCTCCATGGACAAGGTCGAGAGCGGCGATGACGTCGATCCCGGCATCACATCAAGCAGGTCAAGGTCTACATCGCCTCGAAGCGCAAGCTTCGGTCGGTGACAAGATGGCCGGCCGCCACGGTAACAAGGGCGTCGTCGCCCGCATCGTGCCGGAAGAAGACATGCCGTTCCTCGCGGACGGCACCCCGGTCGAATCTGCCTGAACCCGCTCGGCGTGCCTTCGCGTATGAACGTCGGCCAGGTGCTCGAAACGCACCTCGGCGGTCGCCGCGAAAGCCCTCGGCTTCAAGGTCGCCACGCCCGTCTTCGACGGCATCCACGAGTCGCAAATCTTCGACTACCTCAAGGAGGCCCGGAAGATCGACGGCTTCACCTGGATCACGAAACCGGCAAGGCGCAGGTTTTCGACGGCCGCACCGGCGATGCTTTCGAGCAGGCCGATCGTCGTCGGTTTACATCTACATGCTGAAGCTCGGTCACCTGGTTGCGGACAAGATTCACGCCCGGGCGGTCCGGCCCGTACTCGCTCGTCACCCAGCAAACCGCTGGGCGGCAAGGCGCAATACGGCGGCCAGCGCTTCGGCGAGATGGAAGTCTGGGCGCTCGAGGCCTACGGCGCGGCTTACACGTGCAGAACTCCTGACCGTGAAATCCGACGACGTGCAGGGCCGCACGCGCATCTACGAGTCGATCGTCAAGGGCGACAACTCGCTGGAAGCCGGCACGCCGGAGTCCTTCAACGTCTTGATCAAGGAAATGCAGTCGCTCGGCCTCGATGTGAAGGTCGGCGGCAAGGCGCCAGCCCTGACCTCTCAGGGACTTATCTAAACATTTACAACCCACAAACAAACTAGCGATCAGCTAACTATAATTATGAGCGAACCTTCCTTTCGTGAATTGATGGGTGAAGAGCGGAGCGTCGGCTTCGACCAGGTCGGCAATACTGTCGCCTCGGGCGAGAGCATCCGCAGTTGGAGCAAACGGTGAAGTCAAGAATCCGGAAACGATCAACTACCGCACGTTCAAGCCCGAAAAAGGCGGCTTGTTCTGCGAGCGCATCTTCGGTCCCACCCCGGGACTGGGAATGCTCCTGCGGCAAATACAAGCGCATCAAGCACAAGGGCGTCATCTGCGACCGCTGCGGCGTCGAAGTGACGCTCGCCCGCGTGCGCCGCGAGCGCATGGGCCACATCGAACTGGCCGTGCCCGTGACGCCACATCTGGTTCTACAAGTGCATGCCTTCGCGCATCGGCCTCATGCTCGACATGAGCAGCCGCCAGGCTCGAGCGTCATCCTATTACGAAGATTACCTCGTCATCGGACCCCGGCCAGACCCCGCTGCAAAAGTGCCAGCTCCTGACGGAAGTCGAGTACCGCGAGGCTCTCGACCAGTACGGTGAGACCTTCAATGCCGGCATGGGTGCCGAGGCCATCCGCGCGCTGCTCAGCGGCTGCGAGCTGGCCACGCTCCAGAAGGAACTCGAAGAAGCGATGGGCACCACGCGCTCGAAGCAGATTCGCAAGAAGCTCGCCAAGCGCCTCAAGCTCGTCCAGGCTTTGCCACTTCGCACACCCGTCCGGAATGGATGATCCTCGAAGTGCTGCCGGTCATCCCGCCGGACCTGCGTCCGCTCGTGCCGCTGGAAGGCCGGCCGCTTCGCGACCTCCGACTTGAACGATCTTTATCGTCGCGTCATCAACCGCAACAACCGCCTCAAGAACCTGCTCCAGCTCAAGACCCCGGATGTCATTATCCGCAATGAGAAGCGCATGCTTCAGGAAGCGTCGATGCGTTGTTCGACAATGGCCGTCATGGCCGCGCCGTCACTGGCGCCGGCAATCGTCCGCTGAAGTCCCTCTCCGACATGCTCAAGGGCAAGGGCGGGCCGTTTCCCCGCCAGAACCTGCTCGGCAAGCGCGTCGATTACTCCGGCCGTTCGGTGATCGTCATTGGACCGGAGCTCAAGCTCCACCAGTGCGGTCTGCCGAAGAAGATGGCCCTCGTGCTGTTGAGCCGTTCATCATCCGCCGCCTCAAGGAACTCGGCTACGTGCACACCGTGCGCAGCGCCAAGAAGATGATCGAGCGCCAGACGCCGGAAGTGTGGGACATCCTCGAAGAGGTCACCAAGGGCCACCCGGTTCTCCTCAACCGCGCGCCCTACGCTGCACCGTCTCCTCGATCCAGGCTTTCGAGCCGCAGTTGATCGAAGGCGAAGCGATCCGCATTCATCCGCTCGTCTGCACCGCTTACAACGCGGACTTCGATGGCGATCAGATGGCCGTGCACGTGCCCCTCTCGGTCGAGGCGCAGTGGAATCCCGCATGCTCATGCTGGCTTCGAACAACATCTTCTCGCCCTCGAGCGGCAAGCCGATCACCACGCCGTCGCAAGACATCGTGCTCGGCTGCTACTACCTGAGCCAGAACCCGCGCAAACTGCAGGGCACGAAGGAGCCCGACCGTCTGCCGCTCTTCGCCAACTCGGTCGAAGTCGAATTCGCGATGGCCGAAGGCTCGGTCCGCGCGCACGACCGATTCGCTACAAGAACCCCGACATCGGCAAGGACACGGTCTACGGCGACAAGGTCGCCAAGGTGATCGAGACCACCGCTGGCCGCGTGATCTTCAACCAGATCTGGCCGGACGGCGTGGGCTTCTTCAACAAGGCCTGCGGCAAGAAGCAGATCTCCGACATCATCTTCCGCACCTACCAAAAGGCGGGCCACCAGGCGACGGTCGAGATGCTCGACCGCCTGAAGGAAATGGCTTCACCTGGGCGACCAGGCGGGCATTTCCATCGGGATCATCGACATGATCATCCCGAAGGAAAAGCAGGTCGAACTGGACAACGCTTACAAGCAGATCGCGGTGGTCGAGAAGCAGTACCGCTCCGGTATCATCACCGACGGCGAGCGCTACAACAAGATCATCGACGTCTGGACCCACGCCGGCGACGAAATTTTTCCAACGTCATGTTCCGCACCCTCGAGCACAACGAGGGCCGCAAGGAACTGAACCCGGTGTACCTCATGGTCGACTCCGGTGCGCGCGGCAACCGCCAGCAGGTCAAGCAGTTGGCCGGCATGCGCGGCCTCATGGCCAAGCCGAGCGGCGAAATCATCGAACGCCCGATCACCTCGAACTTCGCGAGGGTCTGAACGTGATGGAATACTTCATCTCCACGCACGGCGCCCGCAAGGGCCTGGCCGATACCGCGCTCAAGACCGCGGACTCCGGTTACCTTACGCGCAAGCTGGTGGATGCTTCGCAGGACGTCATCATCAATGAAGACGACTGCGGCACGACCCAGGCATCGTCGTTCGCCCGATTTACGAGGGCGACGAAGAAGTCGTCGACCTGCCCACCCGCCTCATTGGCCGCGTGAGCTGCGAGACGGTGAAAGACCCGGTCACCGGCAGCACGATCCTCAAGAAGAATCACGTCATCGACGAACTTACCGCGCTGGCGGTCGAGAAGGTCGGCGTCGAGCAGCTCAAGATCCGCTCCGTGCTGACCTGCGAATCGAAGCGTGGCGTCTGCGCCAAGTGCTACGGCCCGCAACCTGGCCACCGGCCAGATGGTCAAGCTCGGCGAAGCGGTCGGCATCATCGCCGCCCAATCCATCGGCGAACCCGGCACGCAGCTTACCATGCGGACGTTCCACTTGGGTGGCACGGCGTCGGGCACGTTCAAGCAGCCGATCGTCAAGGCCAAGAACGATGGCGAAATCCGTTATAACGACCTCAAGGCGGTGCATACCACCGAGGACAAGTGGGTCGTGCTCAACAAGAACGGTTCCATCACCATCCATGGCAAAGACGGCCGCGAAATCGAGCGCTACCAGATCGTGGTCGGTTCGACCGTCTCGGTCGCCGACGGCGGGCATATCAAGAAGGGCGAAGCCTTCGTGGAGTGGGATCCGCACAATGTCCCGATTCTCACCGAGAAGTCGGGCAAGGTGGAGTTCCGCGACATGATCTCGGGCGTGACCGTCAAGCAGGAGCTCGATCCCGAGACCGGCGTGAAGGGCACGGTCGTCATCGAGCACAAGGAAGACTTGCACCCGCAGATTGTCGTCGTCGACGAGAAGACCAAGGGAGATCATCGCCAGCTACTCCATTCCCGCCGGGGCGCACGTCGCCGTGGGCGAAGGGAAGAAAGTGCAGGCCGGTCAGCTCCTCGCCAAGACGCCGCGCAAGCAGGCGAAGACCAAGGACATCACCGGCGGTCTGCCGCGTGTGGCCGAGCTCTTCGAAGCCCGCCGTCCGAAAGACGCCGCCGAGATCGCCAAGATCGATGGCATCGTCGAGATCGGTGGTGCGGTGCGCGCCAAGCGCAAGATCATCGTCACCGACGCCGAAACCGGCGCCGAGGAAGAGCATCTCGTGCCGCTGAACAAGCACATCATCGTGTTCAAGGGCGACTTCGTGAAGAGGGCCAGCAGCTCACCGAAGGACCCGTGCCTCCGCACGACATCCTCGACGTCTGCGGACCGCAAGGCCCTGCAGGAGCACATGGTCAACGAAGTGCAGGAGGTTTACCGCCTCCAGGGCGTGGAAATCGCCGACAAGCACATCGAGATCATTGTGCGCCAGATGCTCCGCAAGGTGAAGATCACCGAACCCGGCGACACCGGCCTCCTCTGGGGCGACCAAGTGGACCGTCTCGCTTTCGAGAAGGAAAACGCCCGCGGTCGAGGAGAAGGGCGGCAAGCCCGCCGAAGCGGTGCCCGTGCTGCTCGGCATCACCAAGGCTTCGCTCGAGACCGATTCGTTCATCTCCGCGGCGTCGTTCCAGGATACCACCCGCGTGCTCACCGAAGCGGCCACCCTGGGCCGTATCGATCACCTGCGCGGCTTCAAGGAAAACGTCATCATGGGTCATCTGATCCCCGCGGGCACCGGCTTCCCGCGCATCGCGACATCCGGATCGTGAACCTCGGCGACCATATCGGCGATGTCGAGCCCACCCCGGAGCTCGAGCCGGCGCTCGGTTAATTCGCCAGAAACAATCCATCCACAAAAGGGGCGGCCATGTGCCGCCCCTTTTTGTGTCTCTAGACTAAAATAAACCGTGGTCATAGGCAGTGCATGCGAGGCCGTGGGAGGTCTGGGGAGCGCACTCGTCCCGAGTGCTGGTTTTGGCGTCTCGCCGAAACGAACTTTTTCTCTGGCTCGGCGGGGTTTTCCAAGTTCGCGAAGGCGAGGACGCCTTCGCCAGCACCCGGGACGGGTGCGCTCCCCAGAGGCGCTACGCGCGACCCGATTCGAGGCTACACTATTAGTTAAAATGCTCTATCAACGAACCATGAGCATAGCGACCCAGACCGGTGACGATGGCACGACGGCGCTGGATGTATGGGCCGGCGCGTCTCCAAGACTGATGCCCGCGTCGCCGCCTACGGCACGGTCGACGAACTGAACGCCGCGCTCGGTTTCGTCCGCGCGACAGCGGGGGAGGCGTTCATCACCGAAGCGGTGCTGGCCATCCAAAAAGAGCTGGTCATTTTGATGGGCGAACTCGCCGTGGCCCACGAAGACCGCGAGCGTTATGCCAAGGGGGGCTACCAGTTCGTCGAGCCCGCGATGGTCGACGCTCTCACCGCGATCATCGACGACATCGAAAAGAACCACCCGATCACCTACGATGGATGGGCCACCCCCGGAGCCACCCTTGGCTCCGCCGCGCTGATCTCGCCCGCACCACCTGCCGCCGCGCCGAACGCCATGTCATCGGCCTGCGCGAAACTGGCGCCGAGGTGAACGCCGAAATCATCCGCTATCTCAACCGCCTCTCCGATCTCTGCTGGCTCTGGGCCCGCTGGCTGGAGACGCCGCGGGCGCGAGACAAACAAGCAGATTAGCGATCTGCGCGACGAATGGTGACCACGTTGATTTCCCGAACAGGAGTATCAACCCACCAGATGACCCGCAGTTTCGCGACGACCGCCCCATGCCAGCTTCGTCCGCCATTTCCCGGTTCAGAGAAATCACCATCCCTTTCTGGATGGCCGCCCAGCGGCTCAATCCATGCGAGTAAACGCTGACGCTCTGCGACATCGATCGAGTCGAGATAATCGTAGGCCGCCTGCCGCAGCCACACCTGATAAGGCAACGACACCTCTAGCCCTCGGGAAGGAGCCTACGCTTCGCTTCATCGAGAGAATCCAGCCGGAACGATCCTCAGTTTCGTGGCTGGTTGCCTCATCCCATTCGCCGGTCTCCTTCATGCGTAAGACAGTCAGAAAAGTCGCCAGCTTGCGGCGCTCCTCTGTGCTGAGCGCGGCTGCCTGGGCTTGCACCTTCGGTCAAAGACATGGCGGAAACTGCCACTGTCTGGACGATTCTGCCAAGTTTCATATCTCCGCGAAAACTTCCATTTTACACCAAGGCACCTTTCCTCCATATTCCGCGCCCCTGCCATGTCTATTGCGATCATGTCCTTTTAGTGATCCACGTCCTCGTGTCGCTGCTCATCATTTTGCTGGTGCTCATGCAGCGCCCGAAGAATGAAGGTCTCGGCGCGGCTTTTGGCGGCGGCATGACGGAAAATCTTTTCGGCGCGCAGACTACGAATGTCTTGCAAACGACGACGCGCTATCTCGGCGCCCTCTTCTTTGCGCTCACGCTGCTGCTCTCCTGGCTCTACGTGAAGGAGACCAACCAGAAGAGCAATCTGCAAAAGCGCCTGCTCGCTCCGACCGTGGTGCCGCCACTCGCGACGCCCTCCCCGATGCGAAGGCCGTGGAGGAAACCCTACGGAAAGCCATCCAGCAAAAAGCCGCCGTGCCGGCGGATGAAAAGAAGCCGGATGCGGCTGCGACTCCGACTCCGGAGAAGCCTGCGGCGGCCGCTTCACCGACGCCCGCTCCGGCCGAGACGCCCGCGGCGAAGCCGACTCCGGCAACGCCTGCACCGGAAGCACCAAAGCCGGACGCAAGCGCCAAGCCAGAGGCCGCTCCTGCCCCCAGCCGCACCTGCTACTCCCGCTGCGAAAAGCCTGCGACGCCGCCGGCCGACAGCAAGCCGGCAGAGCCCGAGAAGGCTCCCGAAAAGCCGGGTAACTAATTCACGCCGGCGGACGCGCCGCGGCGGTGCGGCTTTCGGCGTTTCACGGTTTCGGCTTTTGCGCGGCTATCGTCGCGCCCGGCCTCCGGCGCACGGATATATCGCCGTAATGCAATCAACCCCACCGGTGCGAGCGTCGCCGTGAGTG
Source organism: Chthoniobacter sp. (assembly GCA_037200205.1). Taxonomy (GTDB): domain Bacteria; phylum Verrucomicrobiota; class Verrucomicrobiia; order Chthoniobacterales; family Chthoniobacteraceae; genus Chthoniobacter. The sequence goes on along the minus strand of JBBCHV010000020.1, from coordinate 25,204 downwards.
CGATCCCCAGCCAGAGCATCGCGGAATTTCGCGGTCCGTTTTCCGGGCAGTATTTGGCGAGCAGGTTGCCCGCGATCATGGTAGCGAAAAGCTTGCTTCCCGAGACGGAATGTAGGAAAGCGCACCATAGGATGCCTCCTGGCCTTGAGGCGCGATCGCGGGCCGCATACTCATAGACCCGCGGGGAATAGAAGGCTTCCCCGAACGAAAGAGGATGATGAAAAAGGCGATCATCACGTAGTAGGGGTGAACCATACCTTTCAGCCCAAGGTAGGAATGCCCGATCCAATCGCCAAATCCGCCGCGGGCGATGGGTTCAAACAATTGCGGCGGCAGCACCATGAAGAAGACCGATGCGGCGTAATGGTCCCCCCCACGACCGACCATCCAGTAGGCGGACGACCGGCGCGTGAGTGCGCCGACGATCGGGACAAGCACGATGATGAACCATTGTTAATTCCCAAAAGGCGACCCACCGGTGCGCCGGGGCCGAGTTCACGGACTCCCCAGGTGGAAAAACATAATACAGTTGCGTGAACACGATCTTGATGAGGGCGATGAGCAGCAGGAAGCACAGGAGTTGATAGAAGCCTGTCTGCCGAACCAAGCGGGCGAAGAAGCCCGCGGTTTCGCCGGCGCTCTGTTTGATCATTTCCCCATCCGGCGCTCCACATGGGCCGATGAGCCGTCGAGTGCTCTTCGCGGGGAGTGACCGTTACTCCCTCGTCGGTCACAGTGACTCCATTCCTCAGAAACCAGATGAAGGGAAGGATCAGCAATTCGATGAGCCAACTGACGAGAAACAGCGTGCGGTAGGTGGTGATTTGCCAGCCGAAGAAGGGGAATGGTCCAATGCCCGTATTCTCCGAGACCTTGCCGGATCCAGTCGTAGAGATAGTTCGCGGCCAGGAAGCCGAGATTCATGACCACATAGATCAGCGAAAACGACATCGAGCGCTGCTGGGTATTGGAATACTTGCGAGTGGCCGCGACGAGCACGGGAGTTCCCAATGCTTCGCCGATCGCCAAAAGAAACAACCCGCCACTCAAGGCCACCCATTTGACGGGGCAGAGGGCCATGATGGCTCGCGCGAACAGGCAGATCCCGACACCGAGAAAGAATGTCCGGCGCAAGCCCAGCGCATCGGTGAGTGAGCCCACGACCAGCGTGGTCACGATCATGGTGATGGCCCAGGCCAGGACCATCCCCTGAGCTTCCGGTCGCTCATCCCGAAGTCCTTGGAAAGCCAGCGGACCAAGGTGACGGCCGAGATTTGGAAGGCGGCGACGATGAAAAACTTGATGGCAAACGTGAGCCACAATTCGCGCGCCGCTCCCTTGAACACGGTGAACGAACCAAAAAACGCGGTGAGCTTCTTCGACATCTGCCGGCATAATGCGCCATGGGGTTTCCGACGGGAAGCGGAGAAGTAACGCCGGAGTGGGGATAAGCGGTTCGGAACCCAAAAAAATGCGGAAAAGTGAGCAAAATCTCGTACGCAGCCCACGCAGCCAGCCGGGCCCGCGAGGGGCTGATTCCCGGATTCCTGTTCATGCTTCCGCTTTCCGGGGGGTGTGCCATGGAGAACGCTTGGAATCCCGCACTCTTCCATGCCAAGCTGCCCGTCCATCGTGACCCGCCTTGCGCCTCGCCTCATCGTCCTCTTCGCTCTCCTGGCCCTGTGCGGCTGCGGACGGTTGGGCAATCGTGCGGACTTGGTCTGCCTGAATGGGCCGGAGTCGGAATTGCTCGATCCGCCGCTCATCACGGCCCAGGCGACCAGCCGCATCGCCTATGCGGTCTTCGAGGGGTTGACGGCCTTCAACGCGAAGGCATCGCGGAGCCGGAGTCGCCCAGAGCTGGGAGATTACGCCCGACGGACTGCATTACACCTTTCATCTGCGCCACAATGCGCGCTGGAGCAACGGCGAGCCCGGTCACCGCAGAAGACTTCCTCTACTCGTGGCGGCGCACGTTGACCCCGGAGACAGGCAGCGAATATGCCTACCACTCTACTACATTCGGCGGGGCCAAAGCCTTCGCGAGGGCAAGACCAGGGATTTCAGCACGGTGGCCGCGCAGGCGCCGAATCCGTACACGCTGGAAGTCACGCTGGAAAATCCCACGCTGTTTTTCATCGATCTTTGCGCGTTCACCGCCTTGCTTCCGGTGCATCGCGCCACGGTGGAAAAGTATCCCGACTGGGCGACCAAGCCGGAGCATTTCGTCGGGAATGGGCCGTTTACCCTGCGCGAGTGGCTGCTCTTCGATCACATGCGCCTGGTCAAGAACCCGCGCTATTGGGACGCCGACCACGTGAGCCTGCGCAGCGTGGATGTCATGCCCTCCGCGCGGCCGAATACGGCCTACAATTTCTACTCGACCGGCGTGGCCGATCTGATGATCGACAAGGGGACTTGCGCCCATCCCGCTGCTCGGCGAACTGAAGAAGCGCCCGGATTTTCACGCGGCGCCCTTCCTGGGCGCTTATTTCTTCCGTTTCAATGTGAAGCGGAAGCCGTTCGACGATGTGCGGGTGCGCAAGGCCTTCGCCCTGGTCGTGGACAAGCCGTATCTGGTGGAGCGCATCACACGCGCCGGCGAGGAACCGGCGCAGAGCTTCGTGCCGCCGGGCGCGGGCTCGGGCTACCGGCCGCCGCCGATGTACCAGCGCGACCCGGAACTGGCGCGGAAGCTCCTGGCCGAAGCGGGCTACCCGGAGGGGAAGGGATTTCCCGTGGTTTACTATCTGTATCGCTCGGATCAGGATCTGGACCAGGACATCGCGGTCGAGTTGCAGAGCGTGTTCCGCCGCGAGCTCGGCGTGACGATCCAACTCGCCCGGCAGGAGTGGACGGTGCTGCTGGATTCGCAGCAGCGGATCGATTACGACTTCAGTCGCTCCACGTGGGTCGGCGACTATAACGATCCCAACACTTTCATGGATATGTTCGTCACCGATGGCGGCAATAACGAGACCGGCTGGAGCAACCGGCGTTACGACGAACTCATCGCCGCCGCCGGCCGGGAGAACGACGTGGAGAAACGCTTCGCTTTGTTCCGCGAGGCGGAAAAAATCCTCGTGACCGACGAGGCGCCGATCTGCCCGCTCTACTATTACGTGGGCGTCCAGTTCTACGACGCCGACAAGCTCGGCGGCATCGAGGCCAATCTGCTGGACGAACATCCGTTCAAGGCGATGTATTGGAAGAAACGCTGATGGATCGCTTCGTCTTCGCGATTTATCGCCTCGCCTCTGCGGTGATTTGTTTGCTGCCTATCACGGGCGTATTCCGGTTGGGGTCGTTTTTGGGTTCGCTCGCCTATTATGTCGCCGGCTCCTACCGGCGGCTCGTGCTGCGCAATCTGCTGATCGCTTTTCACGCCGAGCAATCGAGGGAGGAAATCCGCGCGCTGGCCCGCAGGCATTTTGCGACGCTTGGCGCGAATCTCCTGTGCAGCATCAAGATCCCGCGGCTTTCCCGCGAGCAGATCGAATCGCGGGTGACGATCGAGGGCCTGGAGGAGATGATGGCGGACGGCATCGTCGGGGCGGGCTTCGTGCTCGTGATCAGCCATCTCGGGAGCTGGGAGATGTTCGCCCAGCTCACGCCGATCATTTTCGACTGCAAGGTCGGGACCATCTTTCAGGCGCTGGGAAACCCGCACATCGATGCCGAGGTGCGGCGCGACCGGGCACGGCTCGGGCTGGAATTATTCGAGCGCAAGGAAGGTTTTGTGCAGGCGTGCCAGTTCATTCGCCGGGGTGGTGGGGTCGGCGTGCTCGTCGACCAGCACGCGGGCGATGCCGGCTTGTGGTGCCCGTTCTTTGGCCGGCTCGCCTCCACCTCGACTTTGCCGGCGACGCTCGCGTTGCGCACCGGCGGCTGGCTCGTGCCGGCGGCGGTGTACACCGCTGGCGTGGCGCGCTGGCGCTGCGTGATCGGCAAGGGCATGAAGGCCCAGGGGCAGAATGCCGAAACGGTGACGGTAAATATCAACCGGATGCTCGAGGAACAAATCCGGCGCCAGCCGGAGGATTGGTTCTGGGTCCACAACCGCTGGAAAACACCGAAGCCGAAATTCCTCCTCACCAATTATAAACGCGGGGTCGCGCTGCCCGCGGACATGACCGCGCAGGATTTGCTGCCGTTTCGGATCCTGATCCGCGGCAGCAACTGGCTCGGCGACGCGGTGATGAGCATCCCGGCGGTGCGGGCCATCAAGCGCGGGCGGGTGGATGCCCACATTACCATCCTGACGCCGGCGAAGCTGGCCGACGTGTGGAAGAGCGTGGCGGAGGTGGACGAGATCCTGACCATCGAACCCGGCGACAGCGTCTTCGCCGTGGCGAAGCGGCTGCGCTGGACTTTCGACGTGGCGATCCTGTTTCCGAATTCCCTGCGCGTGGCGCTCGAGGCCTGGCTGGCGGAGATTCCGCGCCGGGTCGGCTATCCGGGGCACCACCGGCGCGCGCTGCTCAACCAGGTGTTCGCGCCGAAAAAGAAAAAGAAGGAGCCGCAGCTTCCCCGGCATCAGGTGCATCATTATCTCGCGCTGGCGGAATTTATCGGCGCGGATCTGCGCGGCGCTTTGGATCAACCGGTCGGAATTCCGCGCGCGCAGGAAGCGCGGCCCATCATCGGCCTCTGCCCCGGAGCGGAATACGGGCCCGCCAAGCGCTGGCTGCCGGAACGCTTCGCGGAGGCGATGCGGATCGTGCACGAAGGCAACGGGGCCGAGTGGAAGGTCTTCGGCGTGGCGAAGGACCGCCCGGTGACCGATGGGATCATCACGGCCGCCGCGGTGCCCTGCACGGATCTGGTGGGCAAGACCACGCTGGCGGAATTGATGGAGGAATTGCGGACGTGCGATCTGCTGCTCACGAATGACACCGGCACGATGCACCTCGCCGCCTACCTCGGTGTGCCGACCGTTTCGATTTTCGGTTCCACCGAGCCGGCGCTCACGGGTCCGCTTGGCGCCCATCATCGCATCCTGCGCCACCACGTGGAGTGCAGCCCCTGTTTTCTGCGCGAATGTCCGATCGACTTTCGTTGCATGAATGCAATTGGCGTTACTGAAGTGGTCGAGGCCGTCCTGATCGCCTTGCCAGATCGAACGGAACGCCCCCTCGCGGTGTCATAGCCCAGCCCCATTTTTACATGAGTACCACCCAGGAAATTACCGAGCAAGTCAAGCAAGCCAGCCAGTGGATCAAACCGCTCCAGGACGAAATCGCCCGCGTCGTCGTCGGCCAGAAATATCTCGTCGATGGCCTGCTCACCAGCCTGCTCACCAATGGCCACGTGCTGCTGGAAGGCGTGCCGGGACTGGCCAAGACGCTGACTGTCAAAACGCTGGCCTCCTGTATTCACACGGGTTTCCAACGGATCCAGTTCACGCCGGATTTGCTGCCCGCCGATCTCATCGGCACGCTCATTTACAATCCGCGCACGGGCGAGTTTACGACCAAGCACGGCCCGCTGTTTTCCAATCTGATCCTGGCGGACGAAATCAACCGTGCGCCGGCGAAAGTGCAAAGCGCGTTGCTCGAGGCCATGCAGGAGCGGCAGGTGACCATCGGGGAGACGACCTATCCGCTGCCCGATCCATTTCTGGTCCTCGCCACGCAAAACCCCCTGGAGCAGGAGGGCACCTATCAGCTTCCCGAGGCGCAACTCGACCGCTTCATGCTCAAGCTGCGCGTCGGTTACCCGACCAAGGCCGAGGAGCGCAAGATTCTCGATCTCATGGCCACGAGCGCGCCCGATCTGAAGGTGCTCACCGTCACCGAACCGGAGGACATCATCCGCTCGCGCGAGATCGTCAATAGCATCTACATCGACAGCCGGGTGAAGGATTACATCGTCGACGTCGTCTTCGCCACGCGCGAACCGGCGGCCTACAAGCTCAAGCTCGAGGGGCTCATTCGCTACGGCGCCAGCCCGCGGGCCACGATTGCGCTGACGCTCGCGGCGCGCGCCCGGGCCTTCATGGCGGGGCGGGGCTACGTGACGCCGCAGGATGTGAAGAACGTCGGCCCCGATGTGCTGCGGCACCGCATCATCATCAGCTACGAAGCCGAGGCGGAGGAAAAGACGAGCGAGCAGATCATCGAAACGATTTTCGCCGGGCTGCCCGTGCCGTGATCGTGCGCCGTGCGATGAAAGAGTAGCTCCGGATGGAATCCGCCGACGCCATTCTCAAGAAGATCCGCCGTCTCGAATTGAAGACGCGCGGCCTCGTCTCGGCGACGTTTTCCGGGCAGTACCGCAGCGTCTTCAAGGGGCGGGGCATGAACTTCGAGGAAGTGCGCCAGTACCAGCCCGGCGATGAGGTGCGGTCGATCGATTGGAACGTGACCGCGAAATTTGGCGAGGTACACGGCGATGCTTACGTGAAAAAATTCACCGAGGAGCGCGAGCTGACCGTGATGCTCGTGGTCGATGTGAGCGCGTCGGGAGACTTTGGCAGCGTGGAGTTGAGCAAACGCGAACTGGCCGCGGAAGTGGCCTGCCTCTTCGCCTTCAGCGCGATCCGGAACAGCGACAAGGTCGGGCTCATTCTTTTTTCCGATCACGTGGAATTGTTCATCACGCCGAAAAAGGGCCGGCTGCACATCCTGCGCCTGATCCGCGAGATCATCTATTTCGAGCCGAAAGGGCGCGGCACCCAGCCGGCGGTGGCGCTCAATTACTTGAACCAGGTGCTGCACCGCCGCTCGGTGGTGTTTCTGATCTCGGATTTCCAGGCGCCCAATTTCTCCCGTGAGCTTTCGGTCACGAGCCGCCGGCACGACTTGATCGCCATCCCGATCATCGATCCGCGCGAGGAGGAATTGCCCGATGTAGGGCTGCTCACGCTCGAGGACGCCGAGACCGGCGAACAGATCGAGATCGACACGTCCGACCGCGACGTCCGCAAAAGGTTTCTCGAGACCGCGGAGGAGCAGTTGACCGCCCGGTTGCGGGGACTTTCGCAAGAAGCGCATCGATGCCATTTCCTTGCGCACCGACCAGGACTACGTGCCGGCGCTGAAGAGCTTCTTTCGCGACCGCGAGCGGCGCTTGCAAATCCGATGAGCGCCACCCTGTTCGTCCCGCCATTCCTGGCCGTGCTTTCTGCGGCTCCCGATACGCCGGCCCCTTCCGCGACACCCCCCCCGCCGCAGATTCACGATATTGCCCCGCCGGTGGACGTGTTTCCCTATCCACCGTGGATGGTGGCCACGGCGATCGCGGTGGCCGTCGTGGTGTTGGGACTGATCGTCTGGCTGATCGTGAGGCAACTGCGCCGCCAGCCGCCGCCTCCTCCGCCGAGCCCCGCGGCGGTCGCCCTGAGTGAACTCGAGAAGCTGCGGGCGAAGACCGGCGAAATCGAGCCCTACGGTTTCAGCGTCGCGGTGTCCGATGTCCTGCGCACGTTTATCAGCAATGCGAAGTTCAAGCTGCCAGCCACGCGACAGACGTCGCCGGAATTCCTCGCGGCCATCGCGGGTTCCCCATTGTTCAGCGAAGGGGATCGTTCGCTGCTCGGCCATTTTCTCGAGAAGTGCGACATGATCAAATTCGCCCGCATGCAGGCAACGAGCGCGGATAACTCCGAACTCGTGGAGAGCGCGCTGGCTTTTGTCCGGGGAGGTCAGGCATGAAATTCCTGACGGAGAGTCCCATCACCTTCGCGCACCCGTGGCTGCTGCTGCTTTTGCTCGTGGTGCCGCTGGTGGCCTTGCTCGAGGGCGCCCCAGGCTCCGCGCCGGCGGTGATCTACTCGTCGCTGCGCCCGGTCATGGCGCTGGGTAAACCGCGGCGCTCCCGCATGGGCGGGTTGCTCCTGAGCTTGCTGCTGCTCGCGCTGGCCCTGCTCATCGTCGCGCTGGCCCGGCCGCAGCAGGGCCGCACCTTCAGCCAAGTGCAGGCGAGCGGCATCGATATCATGCTCGCGCTGGATGTTTCCGGATCGATGATCGCGGAAGACTTCACCATCGGGGGCGAGCGCGCCAGCCGGCTGGATGTGGTGAAGCAGGTCACGCAAAAGTTCATCGACGCCCGCCCGAACGATCGCATCGGCATGGTGGCCTTTGCCGGCCGGCCCTACCTTGTGAGCCCGCTCACGCTCGATCACGACTGGCTGCTGCAAAATCTCGACCGCGTCCATCTGGGCCTGGTCGAGGACGGCACCGCGATCGGCTCGGCCATCGCCTCCTGCACGAATCGCCTCATTGAGCGCAAGGATTCGAAAAGTCGCATCGTGGTGTTGCTGACCGACGGTGACAACAATTCCGGGAAGGTCTCCCCACTGACCGCGGCCGAAGCGGCGAAAGCGCTGGGCGTCAAAGTTTATACCATCGGCGCCGGCACGCGGGGCTACGCTCCCATGCCCATGCAGGATGCCTTCGGCCGGAAGGTCTACCAGAATGTGAAGGTCGACGTGGATGAAGATACGCTCACGAAAATCGCGCAGGAGACGAATGCGAAATTCTATCGGGCCACGGACACCAAGACGCTGACCCAGATTTTCGAGCAGATCGATCGGTTGGAAAAATCGACCGTCGAGATGAAGCAGTACACCCAGTACCGGGAGCTGTTCCCGTGGCTGCTCGGCGCCGGTCTCGGGGTGCTCGCCGTGCAGGCGCTGCTGGCGCAAACCTTGGGGAACAGGCTGCCATGAGCTTCGGACAGCCACTCTGGTTTTGGGGTCTGGCCTTTCTGCCGGTGCTCATCGCGCTCTATGCGCGCAACGAAAGGCGCCGCGGGAAATTGCTCCAGCGGCTGGTCGCCGCGCGCCTGCTGGAGCGGCTCGCCGGCACGTTGAGCCTGCGCCGCCGCCGGTTGCGCTTCGCGCTGTTTTTGCTCGGCTTCGCGGCGCTCCTGGTGAGCCTGGCCGAACCTCGCTACGGCTTCACCTGGGAACAGAGCAAGCGGCAGGGACGCGATGTCATCATCGCCATCGATTGCTCGAAGAGCATGCTGGCCACGGACCTCGCGCCGAGCCGCCTCGCGCGGGCCAAGCTCGCCACGCAGGACTTGATCGGGCAACTGCCCGGGGATCGCGTGGGCCTCATCGCTTTTGCCGGGACGGCCTTCTTGCAGGCGCCCTTGACCATCGACTACGGCGCGGTCCTCAATTCCCTCGCGGAGCTCGATACCGATGTCATCCCGCGCGGTGGCACCAATATCGCCGCCGCCATCACCGAGGCGGATGCCGCTTTCGGCAAGGGCGAAAGCGACAATCGCTGCCTGATCATTTTCACCGATGGCGAGGAACTGGAATCCGATGCGGTCGCCACGGCCTCGGCGGAGAAGGATCATATGCACATCTTCACGGTGGGGTTGGGATCGGCCGAAGGCTCCCTCATTCCGATCCCGGGGCCGGATGGCGGCACCGTCTTTGCCAAGGATGAAAGCGGGCAGATCGTGAAATCGCGGCTGGACGAAGAGCGTCTCAGGAAAATTGCAGAATCGACCGGAGGCTTCTACCTTCACCTCCAGAACGGGCCCGCGGAGATGAAGCAACTCGTCCGCGACGGCCTGGGCCAGATGAAAGAAAAAGATATCGATACCCGCCTGTCGCGCCGACCGATCGAGCGTTACCAGTGGCCGCTCTCCGCGGCGCTGGTGCTGCTGGTCTCGTCGACCCTCATCGGCGAGCGGAAGCGCGCCGCGCGGCGGGTGGCGATGCCGGTGGCCGCGCGCGCCCCTGGCGTTGCTGCTCCTGCTGCCGATCGCCGCCCGTGCGAAGAACAGCGGCCTCGAAGCGTATGAGCGCCAGGATTACAAGGGAGCGATCTCGGAGTTCGACCGGCAGCTGCAGCAGCAGCGCGACTCCGCGGCGCTGAGTTTCGACCTGGGAGCGGCGGCGTATAAATCTGGCGATTACGCCAAGGCCCTGGAGGCTTTCGCCAAGGCGGTTACTTCGCCCGACCCGAACTTGCGCGCCGCCGCCGAATATAACCTGGGCAACACGCTTTTTCAGCAGGGCCGGCAGCAGCAGCAAAAGGACCGTCGCGTGCGCGAATGGAAGGATGCGCTGCAACACTATGAGCAGGCCCTGAAGGTCACCCCGGAAAACAAGGACGCGGAATACAATCGCGATGTCGTGCGCCGGCTCCTGGAGGAGAAAGAGCCGCCCAAACAGGACCAGCAAAAGCAGCAGCAACAGGACAAAAAGGACGACCAGAAAAAGGACCAGCAGGACCAGCAACAGCAACAGCAAAAGGGGCGGCCAGGACGATCAAAAGAAGGACCAGAAAGATCAGCAGCAACAACAGCAGCAACAGTCCAAAGGCGGGCAACAGCAGCAGGATCAGCAGCAACAGCAACCGTCCCAAGGCCAGCAATCCCCTGGCTCGCAGGGCCAGCAGCCGCCGCAAAATCAGCAAGGCAACACGCCGCAGGACAAGGATCAGAACGGCCAGGACGGCCAGCAAAATCAGCCCCAACCCCAGGATGGGAAGGATGGCAAGGGCGACGAGAAGAAAGACGATCCATCGAACGGCTCGCAGGGCGGCCAGCCGCCGCAGTCCCAGCCGAAAGACGGCCAGGGTCAGCCGCTCAAGCCCTCGCCCGACGATGCGGGCAAAAAGCACGAGGGTGACATCCAGGCGCAAGGGAATCCGCAGCCGGGCGACAAGGCGGACGATCCGCAGCAAGAGGCGGCGGCCGAGGCCGAGGCCGCCAAGGAAGGCAAGATGACGGAGGCCCAGGCGAGGACCTTGCTCGAGTCCTTGAAAGGCGAGGACGAGCGCGTCCAACTCAAGGCCAAGGATCGCAAACCGCTGGCCCGCAATTTTCGAGATTGGTAAATCGCATGTCTTCTTCGCGCTCCCGTTTCTATTTTCGCTGGTTGGGAATCCTGTGCGTGGCCCTGGTCACGGTCGCCGCGCACGCCGCGGATGTCGCCGTGCGCGCCCGTCTCACCCGCACCATTTCGGTGGTCGGCGACCCGGTGGAATTGCAGATCAAGGTCAGCGGCGCGCGCCGCATTTCCAACCCGCCGGAGGTGTCGGTCGACGGCCTGGAAATCCAATACGCCAATCGTGGCGACGAAGCCGTGGTGCGGATGGAGAATGGCAGTTTCGTCTCCGAGCGGACGACCACTTATTCGTATCAAGTGGTTCCCCAGCGCAACGGCTCCTTCACCATCCCGGCGGTGACGATCGAGGCGGACGGCAAGAATTACACCACGCAACCGATCGGCCTCACCGTGCAGCCCAGCAGCGCCACGGAAGGCAACCAGGATGCGGAGAAGACCGGCTTCGCCGAGCTGGTCGTGCCGAAGAAGACGGTTTATCTCGGCGAGGCGATCCCGGTGGAGTTCCGGCTTTATGTGGATTCGCGGGTGCGCTGGCAGCCCGTGGCCATGCCGGAGATCGGTGGCGAAGGATTTACCAAGCAGAAGATGCCCGAGCCGCGCAGCGAGCAGGTCGAGAGAAATGGCCGCGACTACGATCTCCTCACCTTCAAGACGGTTCTCGCCCCGATTCGCGCGGGCAAGCTGACCATCGGGCCGGGCGACATTCAATACGTTGCCCGCGTGCCGCGCGCCCAGCGCAGTGGTTCGCGCAACCCGTTCGGCGATATTTTCAGCGATCCGTTTTTCTCCGCCCAGCAGCAGATGAAAGCCAAGGCTCCGGAGGTGGAGGTGACGGTCAAGCCCTTGCCGCAGGATGGCAAGCCGGCCGATTTCTCCGGCGCCGTGGGCAATTTTCAACTGGCCGCCGAGGGGAGCCCGGCGCGGGTGAAAATTGGCGATCCTCTCACCATGAAAATTCGGGTCTCGGGCCGCGGGAATTTCGACCGCGTCACGGTGCCCGTGCTGGCCGACACCGCCGGGTGGCGCACTTATCCGCCGTCGAGCAGCTTCCAGGCGGACGATCCGCTGAACTACACGGGGGCGAAGACCTTCGAGATGGCGGTGATACCGGAGACGAAAAAAACCGCCATGCCCGAGTTTCACTTTTCGTATTTCGATCCTGTCGGCGAGAAGTACGTGACGCTGAAATCCGAGCCGGCGGCGCTGACCGTCGAGGGCGACACGCTGCCCGCGCCGCAACCGGTCGTCACCAATCCCGACAGCTCCGCCCTGGAACCGAAGAAGCCGGCGGCCGAACCGCGCCCGGACGACATCCTGGGCCTGCGCTACGAGCAGGATCCGCCGCGGACTTTCGCGCCGCTGTACGAGCGCCGCGAGTTCTGGTTCGCCCAAGGCGGCATGGCGGTGATTTTGCTGGGGCTCATTGGCTTCAAGATCCGCCGCGAACCGGATGCCGCTGTCCGGCAAAAGGCCGCCCTGCGGCAGGAAAAGGAAGCCGTCTGGCGCCGCCTGCGCACCGGGGAACTCGGGCATGTGGACTTTTTCGATTCCGCGGCGCGGCTGGCGCAGATTCAGACGGCACTGGCGACCGGGCGTCCGGTGGGCAGTATCGATGCGGCGGCGGTGCAAGCGGCCACGCCGCTGGACGCCGAGGCGGCGGAAACGATCGACGCGGTCTTCAGCGCACGCGCCGAACTGCACTATGCGGGCGGCGGCAGCGGTGACGGACAGGTCTCCGCCGCCGAACGGGAGCGCGTGCTCAGCGCCTTGAAGCAACTGGAGAAAGACCATGCCAAAAGCTAAGCCCCATCCCCTTTCGCTGCTCCTGCTCTCGTTGCTGGTTCTCCTGCCTTTCGGCGGATGGGCCGGGGATTTCGAGGCGGCCAACCAGGCCTACGACCAGGGCAAATTTGCCGAAGCCAAGGGCGGCTATGAGAAGCTGCTCGAAAGCGGGTCGGGCGGCGCGAACATTTACTACGATCTCGGCAATGCCGATTTCCGGCTCGGTTCCGCGGGACGCGCGATCCTGAATTACGAGCGGGGCGCTGGCCTTGAGCCCCGGTCATCCCGAGGCGCGGGCAAACCTGAAACTCCTGCGCGACCAAAACGGAGCCAAGCTGCTGCCCCGCTCCTGGAGCGGCAAGGGTGGCGGCCACCCTTCCTCCGAACGTGTGGACGATCCTCGCTGCCGTTACCGGCTGGATCGTGGTCTTTGGCATCGTGTTGATCCTCACCCGCCGGCGGGCGGGACAATTTCGGTTTATGGTTGCTGTCGCTGATGAGTGCGGTGGTCTGCGCGGTGGCGCTCGTGTCCGTCGCGAGTATCGCGAAAGACCAGACGCTGGCCATCATCACGGCGAAGCAAACGGAGGCGCGTCTCGCCCCGGCGGAAAGCGCCGGTGTGGCCGAGGCGTTGCCGGCGGGCAGCCAGGTGCGCGTGCTCAGTGAGCGCGGGCGAATGGATCTATTGCGAGCTGCCGGGCCAGGGACGCGGCTGGGTTCCCGATGGCGCCGTCGAGCGGATCAGACCGATCCGCTCATGAGCCGCTGGCTGCTGCTGCTGCTGCTTTGCGGTCTGCTCGTGGTGCCCGTCCGCGCCGGCGATTGGCGCGATACCTTGACCCCGGTGCAGGCCGGTAAATTCCCGCCGCCCCGTCCGTGGAAAGGAGTGTATCGCTTTGGCTGGAGTGGCATTTCCGCCGCCCAGGCGAGTTTCGATTTCGCCAAGGCGCCTCGTGGCCAATATCAATTGAACATGACCACGCAGACCACCGGCGTCGTCCGCACGCTCTGGCGGATGGATTCCACGCACACCGCGCTGTGCATGGCGTCGACGCTGCGCCCGGTGAGCTTGCGCCAGACCGAAATCTACAAATCCGAGACCGAAAACACGCGGGCGGATTTCCTGCCGGAGGGCGTGCGCTACCTCTGCCAGGAAACGCCGACCAAAGAGCCCGCCGCGCAAGGAGCGCCTCTTCAAGTTCAACAACGCTTTCGACCTTCAGACCGCCTTGCTCTTCATCCGCAGCCAGCGGCTCCAGGCGGGCGAACATTACCGCATGGTCGTCTTCCCCGGGAAGGGCGCCTACCTCGCGGATGTCGACGTGCTCGGCCGCGAAAAATTGAAAGTGGCCGCGGGCAGTTACGAGGCGATCAAATGCCAGCTCCGTCTGCAGGAGGTGAACAAGCGGATGGAACTCGAACCGCACAAGAAATTCCAGCGCGCCTGCGCCTGGCTCTCCGACGACCGCGACCGTCTGCTGCTGAAAATCGAGGCCGAGGTTTTCGTGGGCAGCGTGTGGACGGAATTGCAATCGGTCGAGTTTCCGCAGTAGCACTGGGGCATCCCATGAAGACCCCGACACTCGCGGCGCTGAAGACGGGGCTTCTTTATCCGGCGAGGATGACGGTGGCGGCCGTGGCGGCCCTGCTCGCCGCCCGCGCGCTGGGGATGCCCGAATACTACTGGGCGCCCGTCTCGGCGATCATCGTGGTGCAGTCGGATTTCGGTTCCTCCCTGCAGACGGCGTGGCAGCGCCTCGCGGGAACGGCCATCGGCGCCGCGCTGGCCGCCGTGGCCGCGCAATGCCTCGGACGCAGCGCGTTGGTCTACGCGTGCGGACTCATCGGCGCCGGTCTGGTGGCGGTGTTCCTGCGCCTCGCCCGGCCGGCGAATCGCTTTGCCGCGATCGCCTTTACCATCGTCTTCCTCGTCGCCCGCAGCGAACCCGCCTGGGTCGTGGCGCTGCACCGGTTCGTGGAAGTTTCCCTCGGCATCATGGCCGGCCTGCTCCTCAGCGCGGTCTGGCCCGAACCGGTCGCGATAAATCCGCAAGCGCAACCGGTGGAGATGAACCGATCCACCACAGAACAAGCACCATCATGAGCACCAAAAACGTCGCTACCGTTCTCGTCGATACGCTCGTCGCCGCCGGCGTGGACAAAATTTACGGACTGGCCGGGGATTCTCTCAACGGCGTCACCGACTGTCTCCGCACTCGGGATGACATCCGTTGGATTCCCGTGCGGCACGAGGAAACGGCCGCCTTCGCCGCGGGCGCGGACGCGCATTTGACCGGGAAGCTCGCCGTGTGCGCGGGAAGCTGCGGTCCGGGCAATCTGCACCTCATCAATGGCCTCTACGATTGCCACCGCAGCCGTGTGCCGGTCGTGGCCATCGCCGCACAGATCCCGAGTCATGAGTTGGGCAGCGGTTATTTTCAGGAAACCCACCCGGAGCATCTCTTCGCGCAGTGCAGTCACTACTGTGAGCTGGTTTCCCAGCCGGAGCAGATGCCGCGCGTGCTCGAGATCGCCATGCAGACGGCCCTCGCGCGCCGCGGGGTCGCCGTGGTGATCATCCCCGGCGATGTGGCCCTCCGCCCCGCGCCGGTGCCAGGCCCGCGCCTGCATTTCCCCGAGCCGAAACCCACCGTGTGCCTCGGCGAAGACGAACTCACCACGCTGGCCCGCGTGCTCAATGAGGCGAAAAGTCTCACCATCCTCGGCGGCGCGGGCTGCGCGGGCGCGCACGCCGAATTGATCGAACTCGCCCGCCGGCGGAAGGCACCGATCGTCCACGCGTTGCGCGGCAAGGAGTTCATCGAATACGACAATCCCTTCGACGTCGGCATGACCGGTCTGCTTGGCTTCTCCTCCGGTTATTACGCGATGATGAGCTGCGACACGCTGCTCATGCTCGGCACGGATTTTCCCTACCAGCAGTTTTTCCCGAAGGACGCGAAGATCATCCAAATCGACCTGCGCCGGCGAGCAGCTCGGCCGCCGCACGAAGCTCGACTACGGATTCGTGGGAGACATCGGCCCGACGCTGCGCGCGCTGCTGCCCCTCTTGAAGGAGAACGTCGATGAGGAACACCTCCAGGCCGCGATCGAGCACTATCGCGCCGCGCGCCAGGGTCTCGACGACCTTGCCGCGGGCGAGGCCGGCAGCGCCCCGATTCATCCGCAATATGTCGCGCGGGTCATCGACGAGCTGGCTTCCGACGACGCCATCTTTTCCTGCGACGTCGGCACCCCAACGATCTGGGCGGCCCGCTACCTCACCATGAATGGCCGCCGCCGCCTGCTCGGTTCGTTTAACCACGGCTCCATGGCCAATGCGCTTCCCCAGGCCATCGGAGCGCAGGTGAGTCACCCCGGCCGGCAGGTCGTCACCATGTCGGGCGACGGCGGTGTGGCGATGCTGTTCGGAGACTTGCTGTCCCTGCGGCAATTGCAGACGCCGGTGAAGATCGTCGTCTTCCGCAATGACGCGCTGGCCTTCGTGGAGCTGGAGATGAAAGCGGCGGGTCTCCTCGAATTTGCCACCAACCTGCACAATCCGGATTTCGCCGGCATGGCCGCGGCGGCCGGTCTCCTCGGGCTGAAGGCGGAAACCGGCCGATCAGGTGCGACCGATGATCGCGCGGGCTTTGCAGTACGACGGCCCCGCCCTGGTGGAGGTCTACGTCTCCGCCAGGAACTCTCCATGCCGCCCACGATCAGCCTCGATCAAGTCCACGGCTTCGGGCTCTTCATGCTCAGGGCGGTCCTGAGCGGACGCGGCAGTGAGATCATCGACCTGGCGAAGGTGAACCTGCTGCGGTGAATCGGCATCGCGGGACCGCGCCGGAAAGAAAGAGTCGTTGACACATTTGTAAGCGTTTGCTTACATGTGGACTCAACCGTGCCCGCCCAACGCCACCATACGAGACTCAGCAGCGAAGAGCGCCGCCTGGCGATCATTCGCGCGGCGCTCAAGGTCTTTTCCGAAAACGGATTTCACGGCACCACGACCAAGGCTCTCGCCCAGGCGGCGGGGGTTTCCGAGGCGTTGATCTTCCGGCATTTTCCGAGCAAGGAAGAACTCTATGCCGCGATGCAGGGGGAATGTTGCCGTCTGAAGTCGAACGAGGAATCCGAGCGTGTGATGAGCCTCGATCCCTCCACTTCGACCCTGGTGATCATGGTGCATTTTCTGATCGCCAAGATGTTGCTGCCGCCGAAGAACGCCCCGGCGATCGAGAACAGCCTCCACCGGCTGCTGGCGCAGAGCTTCATTGAGGATGGACAATTCGCCCGGCAGTTCATGCGGCAGGTGGCCGATGAGCTGATCGCCAAGCTGGAGGCCTGCGTGAAGGCCGCGGCGAAAGCGGGTGACCTGGTCGAGAGCCCCCGTGCGGCCGGACCTGCGGGCCTGGTTCGTCGAGCACTTTGCCGCCATGCTCATGTTGAACCAGATGCCTGGTGAGCCGATAGTCGCCTTCAAGGCCTCCGCGGCCGCGCAACTGGAACAGGCCACCTGGTTTGCTCTGCTCGGCATGGGGCTCAAGGCCGAGGCGATTCGGCGCGACTACAACCCCAAGGCGTTTGCCTTGCTTACGACCTGACGTTTCCCTTTTTTTGCCAACATATATAAGTAAGCACTCACTCCTATGAGCGATATCCCGCCCCAAGCCTCCATCCACCACCCCCGTCGTCCGCGGCCATCGGCTGTGGTTTCCCACCGTGGTCGCCCTCCTCGCGGTCATCGGTACCACGATCATTCGCCTGCAACCGGAATTGGAGCGAAACTTCAAAAGCTGGCTGACCTCCGCCGTGGTGCTTCTCTCGCCGTCTTGCTGGGGTTGATCTGGTTTCTCTTCTTCAGCCGGGTCCGCGGGCGTATCCGTCTGGCCGCTGCTGCCGCCCTGGTCCTCGCCTTCTTTGGATTGAAAGCGACACTGCGTGTGGATGGAACGGTCGACGGCACCGGCCTGCCCAGGCTGGCCTGGCGATGGACACAGCCTCACACGCCCCGCCTAACAGCGGCCCAAATCGCCGACGGCCCCAGTCTCCAACTGCCCATCACCGCCCAGCGGGACATCGCCGATGTTCCGCAGTTCTTCGGCCTCCATCGAGATGGGGTGGCGCCGGGCGCCAGGCTGGCGCGCGATTGGAACACGACACCCCCCAGGCAGCTTTGGCGGCAGCCGGTCGGCGCGGGTTGGTCGGCCTTCGCGGTGGTCGGCGGGCGTGCCTATACCCAGGAGCAGCGGGGCGAGCAGGAGGCCATCACGTGTTACGATGTGTCCACCGGAAAGCTGCTCTGGGTGCACTCGAATCCCCGTCCATTTCAGTCAGTGGCAGGGGGGCGATGGGCCGCGCGCCACGCCCACGGTGCAGGACGGCCGCGTCTTTGCCTGCGGCGCGACCGGCATCCTGGATTGCCTAGAGGCCGCCAGCGGGCAGCTCATTTGGTCGCGCGATGTCTTGAAGGAGAACAACCTGGCCAACCTCACTTGGGGCGTGAGCGCTTCTCCGCTGGTCTTCGACGACAAGGTGGTCGTCACCGGTGGGCTGACCGACGGTCCGACCGTGCTGGCGTATCGCCGGTCCGACGGCGAGCCGCTGTGGCACGCGGGCACCGACAAGGCGAGCTACGCCTCGCCGATCCTCGCTACCCTGGCGGGCCGGCGCGTGGTCCTTTCCTTCAATGCCGGTTCGCTCACGGCGCACGATCCCGCCACGGGCGACGTCCTGCTCAACTATCCATGGTCCGACGGAAAAATGCCGAAAGCCGCGCAGCCGGTCGTGATCGAGGGCCATCGCGTCTTCATCTCCGCCGGTTACGGTGCGGGCTGTGAACTGGTGGACATCCAGGCGGGAGCGGATGGCAAACTGGTGGCGTCGCAGGTGTGGAAGAGCAACCGCATGAAGACGCAGTTCAACAGTGTGGCCCTACGCGAAGGTTTTCTCTACGGGCTGGACGATGGTTTGCTCGCCTGCGTCGAGGTCGCCACCGGCGCGCGCCAATGGAAAGACGGGCGCTACGGCTCCGGGCAGACGTTGCTGGTCGACGACCTGGTGATCATCCAAAGCGAACCCGGTCCGGTCTTCCTCGCCGAAGCCCGGCCCGACGGCTTCAGGGAACTCGGCCGCCTCCCGGCCTTGAGCGCCAAGACCTGGAACTATCCCACGCTCGCCGGGCGTTACTTGCTGGTGCGCAACAGCGAGGAGGCGGTGTGTTACGAGCTGCCACTGCAAAACGAGGGAGCGGCCACGCTGGCCCACTAGACCGATCCTACCGCCGATCCACCCACACGCCGCGGAAGACGTGGTGCGGGATGCGCAGTTCGAAGCCAAATTGGGCACCGCCGCTGTTGTCGCGGGGGAGCAGGCGCAGTTCGCTCAAGGTTTCGAGGTCGAGCCGGCCGGTAAGAGTGAGGCGGGCGGAACGCTGGAAAGTGAGCAGCGCTTCCTCGGTGGCGGGGCCGGGGAGGCCGTCGACAATGTCGCGATAGTAGCCGTGGTCGGCCAGGTAGGCTTGGGCGCGGCGCAGAGTGTCCTGCTGGACGGTCACCGGGGCGTTCGCGTAAGGAGTGCCGGCGAAGAGCACGGGAAAGTCCGGGCTGGGTGCGTCAAGCGGGGCGGGCGGCGAGATGACGGCCGGGTCGCGATCGTCGCGAGGGGACGGGTCGTGGAAGCCGCCGGCGGCCGGAACGCGATGGTTGGCGATCGATGGATCGCGATACGCGGGCGTGGGTGCGGCCGGCGGTTCTTCCGTATCGGCGTTGGCGGTCCGGTTGCGGTTTTTGCTTTCCTCGCGCTGGAGGAAGGCGCGGTCGCTGTCTTCCGCGGTTTCGTCACGACGGATGTTCACCGGCCCCGAGGCCTTGCCGGGTGCGGGTTGCCGGGGCGCCGTTTGGGCTACCGAAGCGGGAGCCTGTGGCGCGGGTTGTTTCGATTTGCTCGCGACCATGCCCAGCGCGGCGAGCGTCTCCTGCGTGAGCGTGCCCGTGACCTCCAGGCCATTGCGAATCTGGTAGCGGCGGATGGCGGCAGTCATCTCCGTGCCATTCTGCCCGTCGATGTCGCCGTAATAGAATCCCTGGTTTTTCAGCTCCGTCTGGACGTTGCGCACCTGGTCGTCCGCGAGGGCAGAAGCGGCGAGAGCCAAGGTGGCCAGGGCACAAAAAAGCGAGGTTTTCATGGCAGGTAGCAAATTGGACGCATCGCGCGCCGCATTATTCAATTGCCGGCTTTCGCCAGTTTGGTGGGGGGCGTCGTGGGCTGCGGACGGGTCTTCTGGTAGCTCATGATGCCCTCGGCGATGGCGCTGGCCAGCCGCTGACGGTATTCGCCGTTGGAAATCAGTTGCGCCTCCAGCGGATTATTGATGAATCCGCCCTCGACCAGCACCGCCGGGCAGCGCGTATGGCGCACGACATACAGTTCGCGGCTCTTGATGCCGCGATTGACCGCGTCCGTCCGCAGGACGAGGGACGCCTGGATGAAGCCGGCCAGCGTTTCGCCGTTATCCAGCGGCGGGGCGTCCGGCTTGTTGAAGAAGCCCACCCAGCCCCACGAGTCGTCCGACAATACTTTCGCCGGGGCGTAAAAGGTTTCCACCCCGGTCGAGAGGCGATCCTTGGCGTGATTGAAGTGGATGCTCACGAAGATGCCATTCTCGATGCGGTTCGCGATGGCGGCCCGCTCCTCGAGCGGGATGAACGTGTCGTCCCGGCGGGTGAGGATTACCGGAAAATTGAACGGCTTGAGGATTTTCTCGACCCGCAAGGCGACATCGAGACTCAGATTCTTTTCGACGAGCCCGTTGCCGCTGGCGCCGTCGTCTTTGCCGCCATGGCCGGGGTCGAGCACGACCGTGGGCAAAACATTGAGCGCCGCCTCGATCCTCGCCTCAGTGGACGGGCCTTCGTCCGGCGCCACGATAAAGGTCAGGCAGCCGGCCAGAACGACAAGTCCTACACAGGGCATGGCGTTCTTCATACGGAAACGTTGGCACAGGAATGCCGGAATGCCAAATGCCCTTTTACGGTGCGTTCTCACACTAGCTTATCGTTTCTCGAGCGGGGAACGGATTTCTGCATCGCGCAAGGCCCGCCAGGTGGCGGCCTGCGTGCCCGTCTCCGTGAGAATGGCGGCCTCCACGGAGGCTCCGGCCAATTGCTCGGCCCGATGTTTGGCCACGTCTTCGTCCGGAGGCAGGTCGTCACTGGGCTCCGCGGTCAGGGCCAGATGGCCGATCGTCCAGGCATCCAGGGCGATTTCGAGCGCCTTTTCCAGAGTGGTGGCGGGGAGCTTTTGCTGACGCAGGAACTGCTCCATCTTCGCCGTCGAAGCGGCCGTGCCGGAGACGACGCCGAATTCCTCAAAAGCCCTTCCGAAGGCGCCGCCATTGGTGTGAATCGAGCCGTCGTAGTCCAGCCGGAGGAACGTGTTCGGCGCATCATGATGGCCGAGTTCGGCAAAGAGCATGCGCGCGAGGTAGGGGGCGCCGTAGACTTGCTCGAAGGCCGCCTTGAGGGCAGGGGAGAGGGAGTAGTTGGCCAGGCGGCGCAGCGAGACATCGTGCGCCGAACGGGCGAAGCCCTCGGTGCTGGTGATCTCGATCGCGGTCATCCGCAGCCGCTCAATGTCGCCCGGATGGCCGATTGTCCCCAAGCCGATGCGATCGTAAATTTCGTAAAGCTTCTGCCGCTCGCGTCCGAGGGTGAAAAGCAGGATGCCGTCGCGATAGCTCAGCGCGGCGATAGGGCTGCCCCCGGCGAGCTGATGCTCGATGTATTCGCGCCGGTTGGCGATGGCTTCGACCCAGCGATACGGTTCCTCGATCATGGGCTAAGGAACCTCCCGTTTGAAGATGCGCGCGAGATCCTTTTCCGCGAGGGTGCGGATGCCGGTGCCGGAGATGATCTTGATGATGGGATACACCTTGCCGCGCCGATCCACGCCCCCGGTGGCGGTGTCGTTTTCCGCGGCGGTATCGAGGGCGCGCAAGGCGAGCACGATCGCTTCCGATTCGCGGCGTTTGGTGAGCGGTTTGCTGCCCCAGGTGTTCTCGTAATAGAGCACGCTGCGGACGGCGGGTGAGCCGGAGCCGGTGGCGGCGAAATCGGCGGCCTCGAATTGCGCCCCCATGGCGTCGTAGAAATAGAGGCGGGCGACTTCCGCCACGGCATCGTAGGCGGCGAAGATCGGGACGACCACGCCGACCCCTTGCAGCACGAAGCTGAGGTTGTCGCGCAGCAATTTCGAGAGAGCGCGCACCTTGCCCTCCAGGCTCATTTCCTGGAGCTGGCTGCGGCGGTAAAATTGAAAAGAATGCTCGAGTACCCGGGCCATTTCCCAGGCGGTCGCCGGCACCCCCCGCGATCGCCATGAGCGAGTGCGAGTCGATCTCCAGCACTTTATCCGCGCGATCGTAAACCACCACATTGCCCGCCGTGGCGCGACGATCCCCGGCGACGAGCACGCCACCCCGCGAACTTGAAGGCGCAGATGGTCGTCGCCTGCGTCTGCACGCCGGGGGTGGATGCACTGGCCGCGAGCGCCGTGTTCGCGATCTGCGGATAAAGTCCGCGCTCGCGCAGCAGCGACGCAAAATCTCCCGCCTCCGGCGGGAGCGATGACCGCGTGGCAGCGAGCTCCATTTACTGGCCCGTGCGCTGGCGGTAGCGCTTCGATTGGTTGGGATCCACCTTGCGCATGCGTTGTAGCAAATCCTTGGTGTCGGGCTTGGAGACGTCGGGCGATTTGGGCCCACCTCCATCACCCTGCTGCGGGCCCCACGGAGCGGGGCCGACGGGTCGTTGCGTCCTGTCAGGCATATCCACAGCATAAGGGCGCCGCGCCAAAAGAGCAAGGTCGACCCGCCAATTCCTCGAAAATTTGCGGAGGAAAATTCGGGAGCCATGCTTGCCAGCCGGGTGCGAAGATGAGAAACAGATTTCATGTGCCGCTTCTTTCCGTTGATCCTGGCCCTGGCTGTTTCCACCTTCGGCATTCCGCGTCTCCTGGCGGAGGATTCTCCGGGCACGCCGGGGCTGCATGAGCTGACCCAAGCCGTGCAACAGCAGTCGAAGCAGATTGAATTGCTCACCGAACAGGTGGCCAAACTGACCCGCGTGCTGGAAACGCAAAAAAATGCGGAAAAAGGCGCGGAATCCACTGCCAAGCCCACGGAGCCTACGCCGCCCACGCAGCCAGCCGGGCCCACGACTTCCATCGAAAGCAGCAAACCGCCCGCCGAGGCGACGACGGAAGCGCCCAAGGCGAGGCGGTTCCGAAAGCGGAGGCGGTGCCGGGCGCCAAGCACACCGTGGCCAAAGGGGAGACGTTGACCTCCATCGCGAAGCACTACAACATATCGATCAACGACTTGAAGACCGCTAACAAGATCGATAATGAGCGCCGGCTCCAGATTGGTCAGATTCTTTCCGTGCCTACCTCCAAAACCCCTGAACCGTCCGATAAGAAAGAGAACCCTTGATTATGGAATCCGCCGCTACCTGGTATTTGATGAAAAATGAAGATGGCAGCATTTTTGGGCCGATCACTTTCGATCAGTTGCACGAATGGGCCTCGGACGCGCAGGTGTCGCCGCTCGACAAAGTCTCCAGCGACGAGAAGAGCTGGATGAAGGCGCCGATGGTTCCCGAGCTGGGCATGGACTACTTGATCGAAGTCAGCCCCGATCAATTTTACGGCCCCACGACCCTGGGTGCGGTGCGGGAATTTTTGCAGATCGGCGAAATCAACGGGGACACCCCGGTGACCAATTGCCGCGACGGCAGCGTGGTGATCGTGAAGGACATCGCGGAGCTGCGCGCCAGTGCCACGAGCGACGACGCGCTCCAGCAACCCGTGCGCACCAGCATCCGCATCAATCTTCAGCAACGTGTCCGCGAACTCGAAGAAGCGCTCATGGAAGAGCGCCGGGCGCGCGAGCAGGCCGAACACCTCGTGGAACGGCTGGAGACGAAGCTTTCCGAGATCACGCGCGCCGCGTCGATGTAGGGGTAGGGGGAGTGCGAGAGCCTCCCCTCCTGTCATTCTGAGCGGAGTGTAACGGAGTCGAAGAACCCCCGTCGATTAACCAGCGATATCGATGGTAGAGCGGCGGGGTCCTTCGACTCCGTTACACTCCGCTCAGGATGACACGCAAGGAGAGGGCGCTCCAGTCTCCTATCCCAGCGGATCCAGCGGGGCTTCCAGCAGGATCTTCACCTGGTCGGTATACGTCTCGAAGGGATCGGGCATCGGGAGGTAGGGCGTATTGTCCAGCGAGATGGAATCCCAGTTGATCACGTAGGGGAGCCTGCGATCCTGGAAAATGGAGACGGCCAGGCCGCGGCCGCAGGCGCGCGTATCCGCGGGTGGATTCATCGTGGCGGCCGGGCGGCGCATGCGCTGGTTGAATTCGCCGATGCCTTTTGCCGCCGTGAGCGCGAAGAAGAGGCCCTTCGCGGGATTGATGTTGTGATATTCGAGGTCGAGGCTCTGCAGCCACGGATCCTGCCAGCTTAGCCCCTCGCTTTCGCGGAAGGTCTCGAGCAGCCATTTCTTGGAAACCCAATCGACGCCGCCGAGCAACAGCTCCGGCTTGTTGGCCAGCGCGTCGAGCGTGAAGGCCCAGGTATCGAGGATCCAGTCCGTCTCTTCGTCGCGTCCGCCGAGAACCCGCCGGGCGTGGGCGAGGAATTCGGTTTGGATATCGTGGGCCGAGCGCGTGCGGCCATCCTCCAGTTGCACCACGGCATGGCCGGTGCCCTCGTGGGAGATCTGCCGCGTGGCCAGCACGGCATCGAGCAGGATCACGTCATCGGGCAGGCTGCCTTCCTCCAGCAGCGTGAGGAGGAGTGCGGTGGTGCCGATCTTCAGCGCGGTGGCAAACGGCGACATGTTCGAGTCGCCGATGAGCAGGTGCAGCCGGCGATACTTGCGGTAATCCGCCAGCGGTTCGTCGCGCGCATTGATGATCGCGCGGTTGAATTGCACCCATTGATAGATGTCGTTCACGATGTGATCCGCGCGCTGGCTGAGCTGGAACGGCACCGTGCCGGTGTTGGGCGTCGGCTCGAAATCGAAGGCCAGCGGGCTCGCCTGGCCCACGCGTCCCGCACCGGTGAAAAGCTGCCGCGTGGCGAGAAAGGAGAGCAGGGTGCCGAGCAGCCGCGGGCTGAATTGCAGCTCGCGCTTCATGAGATAATTCTCGTGGCAGCCAAAGGTCGCGCCGGTGTGATGATCGACGTTGTTCTTGATGAAGGCGACCTCCTCGCTCACGCCCAGCGCCTCGAGCGCGGACTGGAGCAACTGGTCGCCCGCCAGGTCGTAAGCCACGGAATCCTCCACCGTGCGGCACTCGGGCGAGGAGTATTCGAGATGCCCCATGTCGATATAGAGCCGCCCGCCATTCAGCAAAAAGCCGCCGTTGCCCGGCGGCTCTTCGTAATCGCGATAGTGCAGGTCGATCACCCCGGCTTTGGCCTTTTTGAAAAGATAGTTCTTCACCCGCGCCGGCCAGGCGTCGGGCCCCTGCATGGTTTCGCCACCGACCAGGCAGCCGTATTCAGTTTCGATGCCGACGACGCGATTCAT
>JBBCHV010000019.1:0-91656 GCA_037200205.1 Chthoniobacter sp. | reverse complement strand
AATTTCAGGGCGGATTATAGGAGTGTAGAGGCAAAATTCCCATCACTCCACGCCGGACTAGCAAAACCCTTCCGAGCGCGTTCTCTTAGGAGGGAAAAGCCCCCTCCTCGCCTGTCATGCTGAGCGGAGTGTAACGGAGTCGAAGCATCCCGTCGCTTGACCAAAAATGATCGCTGGTTGTTCGACGGGGTCCTTCGACTCGTTACACTCCGCTCAGCATGACAAAACATGGAGCATCCCTCCATTTGTGGCGGAAGGCGCGCGGACCCTTGGAAAAACCGTGAGTTATTCGTGAATCGCTTCCCCGGCGGAAAGCCTTTGCTTTTGCCCGCCGGTTTCGGCACCCTCCGCCGCAAATTTCGCCCCAAAAGGAGTCTCCTATCGATGAGTTGGTATTACGCCGAAAATAATGAGCGTCGTGGTCCCGTTGAGGATGCGGCTTTTCAGTCGCTCGTCTCCGCAGGCAGCATCAAGCCCGATACTCTGGTCTGGCGCGAAGGCTTTGCCACCTGGATGCCGTATGGCAGCGTCGCCGCGGCCGCGGTGCCCGCGTCATCCAGCCCCGTGGACGCAGCAGGTGCCGAGAGTTCGAGTAGAATCGCCTGCAGCCAGTGCGGGCGCTCCTTTCCCGTGGATGAAACGGTGACCTACGAAGGCCGGCATGTCTGCGTGGAGTGCAAGCCGCTCTTCTTCCAGAAGATCAAGGAAGGTGCACTGGTCGTCGGCCAGCACGACTATGGCGGCTTTTGGATCCGCTTCGGCGCCAAGTTCATCGACAATATCCTCCTTCGAATCGTCGCCACCCTCATTGGGGTGGCCGTCGGCCTGGCCTTCCCGCACAGCCATGCGGCGGCCGCGCTTGCCGGATTGTCCATTTTGGGAATCCTGGCTGCCTACAGCATCTTCTTTACCGGCAAGTACGGGGCGACGCCGGGCAAGATGGCGTGCAAACTTCAGGTCATCCGGGCGGACGGTTCGCCCATGACTTTCGGCCGGGCCGCGGCGCGTTTTTTTTCCGAGATGCTCAGCGGCCTCATTCTGGGTATCGGCTACATCATGGCGGGTTTCGATGAAGAGAAGCGTGCCCTGCACGATCGCATCTGCGACACCCGCGTGGTGCGCAAGCCGGGCCGCTGACGCATGACGCCCCGGCTTGTTGCCTGCACGAAGTGCCGCACTCCGCTGCCCCCCGTGCTCTACAATACGGGGAATCTGCGGGCTTGTCCCTCCTGCCGGGCGCGTTTGCAGGTCGAGGTGTTCCCGGCGGTGCTGCGTCCCCCCGGGCTTGGCGTGGCCGGCGAAACCGTGGTCCTGGACGGGGAAGCGACCTGCTTTTTCCATGCGACGAAGAGAGCCGTGGTGCCTTGCGGAAGCTGCGGACGCTTTCTCTGCGCGGTCTGCGACGTGGAGATGAATGGCGAGCACTTGTGCTCGTTGTGCATCGAGTCGGGCAAGAAAAAGGGCCGGATGCAGAAACTCGAGAACAAGCGCACGCTCTACGACAACCTCGCGCTGGCCGTGGCCCTGATTCCGATGATTTTCGGCTACACGACGATCATCGGCGCGCCGATCGCGATCTTCATCGCCATCCGTTACTGGAATGCGCCGTCCAGCGTGGTACCGCGGACTCGTTGGCGGTCGGTGGTGGCGATCATTGTGGCGCTGTTGCAACTCGTCGGGTGGGCCGTCGTGATTTACTTCATTGCCTCCTCGAAGTCCCACCATTGAGTTTATGGCGCGCCCTCCCAATCCCTATACCAAACTCGCCGGACGCGGCTTGCGCCGGATTGCCTTCGGCATTAGTGCCACGCGCTGCCAGCTCTGGTTAGGCGAGGACCATCTCCTGGCTGTGGATTCCACGATCGCTTCGGAGGAGTATCGCCGGTTTTATTACCGCGATATCGAGGCCTTCATCATTCGTCGCACCGTCCAGCGGACAGTCACGAACTGGATGCTCGGCGTTCTGGCCCTGGTCATGGGAGGCCCCCTGGCCGCGCTCTATTTCTCCGAGCGGGGCAATGTCGGTCTCCTGATCGCCGCGATCGGTGTGACGCTGTTCTGGCTCCTGTTCCTGGTCATCAATACCCTCCGGGGCGGGACGTGCCAGACGCACATTCGCACGGCGGCGCAGCTCGAACAGTTGCCCAGCCTCCAGCGCATCCCCGTGGCGCGCAAAGCCCTCGCTCGGTTGCAGCCGCTCATCATTGCGGTCCAGGGCCAGGCTACTCCCGAGGAACTGGCGGCCTCGCCGTGGATGGCCCCGGAGAATGTCCGGTAGCCGGTTTCACACCCGCGCCCAGACCAGCCACGCCCAATTCGCCAGGATGGTGGCGATCACTGTGTAGCGGACGAGGCGACCGAGGCGGACCGGGATGGAGTCAAAGCGCAGGCGCGGGAGGCGGAAGGCGAGGACGGCGGCCGCGTAGAGGTCGTAGAGGATGACCGTGCCGTAGCCGAAGAAGCCGAGGGGATTGGTGCCAGCCGCCGCCCACCAATCATGATGAAAAGTGTAGCGCAGGCAGCGCGTGAGACCGCAGGTGGGGCACGGCAGACCGGTCAGCCGATGGAACGCGCATTCCGGTACCGGCAGCGCGAAATACAGCCAGCCCCAGGCACCGGCCGCCGCCCCGACGGATACCGCGAGCCAGAGCATCTCGTGGTCGATTTCCCCCGGACGCAGGCGCCGCCAGGTCACACGCGGGTTAGTGGTGAGCGCCTTGCGCGGCGGCGAAGGTGCCGGCGATGGCGATCCCGATGAAGACGAGCGCGATACAGCACACGCCCGCCGGCAGCAGGATGGCCAGCACGGCGCGTCCGGTGGTGATTTCGTGCGTCTTGGAGATGCCGATGCAGAGGGA
The DNA here is from genome assembly GCA_037200205.1 of Chthoniobacter sp. Lineage (GTDB taxonomy): Bacteria > Verrucomicrobiota > Verrucomicrobiia > Chthoniobacterales > Chthoniobacteraceae > Chthoniobacter. The sequence goes on along the minus strand of JBBCHV010000019.1, from coordinate 88,798 downwards.
AACCAAACCCCAGATTCCGCTGGCGTACGCGCCGCAGACCGGGATGAGCTGCAGCGCCGCCGCGGATCCGCTGGCGTAGCAGTAGGTGCGATAAGTCGTTTCAAACGGCTGCCTGGCACCATGGCAAAGCATCAGAGAGAGATGGAAAATGCCGGCCGTCATGAAGGATCCGAGAACCAGGGCCACGGGCATCAAGAGCGCCCAAATCCCAAAGAATCCCGCGCCGAGGACCATGGGAAAAGGCGGCGATTGCCCCTGGGGAATGCTGGCATGGGTCATCGTCTGGATGAGGAATTGAAACAGGAGCGTCACGAGGCCGCCCGCCCAGGAGGTCAGGATGAAGTAGCCGAGCGGCGCACCGAGACCGCCCTCGCGGCGCATATTGCCGAAGGTCGCGGCTGGCTCGATCAGGGCGCCACGGATCGTCTGCCAGACGGCGGGAAAAAATCCGAGGGTCTGCCGGTTCTCCCATGCGGGGCCGGTGCGCTCCAGTTCCGAACTGGGCAGCGTGCCGGTTTGCAGGACGCCTTGCAGGACGCCCGGCTTGGCCGCGGCGGAATAAGGTTTGCCGTCGAGATAGACGATTTCTTCCGGGGGAAAGTAGCGGCCGGTGGCCGTGCAGCGGATCCAGCCCGGAGGAACGTCGGCGGCCGCCGCGCCCGAGGGACGCGCTTCCTTCAGCGCTGTCCAATTCACCATGCCTTCTTTCCACACCAGCGTATTTTCGTTGACCGTCCCGGCGGCGATGAGCGCGTCCAACTCGCTGTCGGTGACCGGTCCCTGGCGCTGGTCCCCCTGTGCGTAGTACCAATTCATGTTGTCCTTGTTCTGTGGTAGTGGGTCTTTTACTTTCCGCCGGAGTCGGCGAAAGGCCGCAGTGAAGATGAATCCTACCCGCGAGTAAAACGAAAACGCATGCCCACCGTTGCCCCCGTTGAGTCTGGTTCCCTGACGTGCCCCGCCTGCGGTGCCGCGCTCGGGCCGTACGGGCTGGACGCCACGCAAGAGGCCGTCTGCCCGGCCTGTCGCGTGGGCCTGCGCGGCCAGCTTTTCCGTGCCTGGTGGACGCCGCCGGCGAGCGGGCTGGCGACCTTCGAGCGGGCGATGGAGGGCGAAGCGGTCTGCTTCTTCCATCCGTCGAATCGTGCCGCGCTGCCTTGCGATTCCTGCGGGCGCTTCCTCTGTTCCGTTTGCGATCTGCCGGTGGGTTCGCGGCATCTGTGCCCGGTGTGCTTGAGCAAGGGGCTGGGCAAGGAAAAGCTGCCCGAGATCATCTCTCGACGCATCCTGTGGTCGCGCACCGCGCTCTGGCTGGGAGTGGTGCCGCTCTTCCTGTCGATGGCGCTTTGGCCAGTGCTCTTCATGAGTGGCGGCGCGGCGGTGATCGTCGCGCTGGTGGGTTGGAATCGCCCGGGCAGTCTCGTGCGGGGGCGGCAGCGCTGGGCGGCCGTCCTGGGCCTGGTGCTGGGGCTGCTCCAGGTGGGCCTGTGGTTTGGCGTCATTTTCCTGGTCTCCTACGCGAACTCGCGTTCCCATTCCCGATGAGCACGCCGCCGCTCGCGTATCGCAAAATCCCCGGCGGCGGTCTCTCCTGGAAAGGCCGCGGTGGGCTGTGGCTGGGGGAGGATCATCTGCTGGAGGTGACCTCGATCGTGGTGCTCGAACAGTATCGCCGCTTCTTCTTCCGGGAAGCCCGCGCCTTCGTGGTGCAGCGGACGAATCTGCGCTTCCTCTGGAGCTGGATCCTGGGCGGGGTCGGCGCCGCCCTCGCGCTGGTCGCCGGCAGCGCTCTGTGGGTGGCGCTGGCCAATGAGAAGGAAGACTGGCACGTCGCCTTTTTCGTCCCGGCGGTTTTATTCGGGCTGGCCTCGCTTTGCTTCCTCATCCTGTGGGTGATCAACCTGTCGCTCGGGCCTTCCTGCCGCTGCCATCTCCTCACCTCCACCGGCTGGCATGCGCTCTCCGCGCCGACCCGCCTGGGCAAGGCCGAGCGCGCGCAGGTGCAGATCGCGGCTGTCATCCAAACCGCCCAGGGCCCGGCGCCGACGGCGGAGGCCGCGACGCCATGAGAGCCGGACTCCAGCAACAGCGTTGCCTCAACCACGCCGGGCGCGAGGCCATCGCCCGCTGCCCTTCGTGCGGATTTTATTTCTGCCGCGAGTGCATCACCGAGCACGACGAGCGCATCCTCTGCGCGGCCTGTCTCAAGAAACAGACGCCGCCGGTGGAGCGCCCGCGCCGGAACTTCGCGCCGCTCGCGCGCACCGTGGCGGCGCTGGGCGGATTGATGACCGCGTGGTTCTTCTTTTACATCGTGGGGCGCGTACTGCTGGCCACGCCCACGCAATTCCACGAGGCCACGGTGTGGAAGAGCAAGGTGGAGGATGAGATGCAGAAGAACGAAGCCCCATGAGCCGCCGCTCCGTCCATCGTGAGGGACCATCGCCCCTGGAGTGGATCGAAAGCGCCGTGCGTCTGCTGCGGTCCGCGCCGCCCGGCGCGCTGCTCTGCTACTATTTCGGCAGCGCCACGTGCCTGCTCGGGTTGCTTTATTTCTGGGCGGATATGAGCCGGGGCGCCTTTGCGGCCGGGCACTTGATCGAGTCGGCGTTCAATGCCGCTCTGCTCTATATCTGGATGAAATGCTGGCAGGCGGTCTTTCTCAGCAAACTGCGCGCGCATCTTTTCCTGGAGCCGGAGGCGCCGTGGACCGTCGGACGCGTCGCGCGGCTGGTCCTGATCCAGGCGACGTTCCAGCCCGCCGGCCTTTTCCTGCGCCTCATCGCCGCCAACGTGCTGATTCCCTACACCTGGACTTACTCGGTGTTCATGGGCATCGCGATTCTCGGGGATGGCACGGAGCCGGGCTTGCGGGCGGTGTTGCGCGGCGCGGTCCGTGAAGCCGGCTTATGGTGGCGCGAGACACACCTGGCTCTGCTCTGCCTGTTCGGCTTTGCTTTTTTCATCTGCCTCAATGTGAATGTCGTCTGCGCCTTGCTCCCGCACCTGCTGCGCATGTTCCTCGGCATCGAGACCGTCTTTACGCGCGATGGCTGGGCGATGTTCAACACCACCTTTTTTGCCGCGACCTTCGCCGCGACTTATCTCTGCTTCGATCCGCTGCGCAAGGCGGTCTTCCTCGTGCGCCATTTCCACGGGCAGTCGCTCCAGTCGGGCGAAGATCTGCGCGTGGAATTGAGAACGCTGCGCCATCGCTCGCGGCTGGCCATGGCGGCATTGCTGATCTTCGCCGCGCTCCTGGCCGGACCCATGACCGCCGCGCGTGCCGCCGAGCCGGCCGCGTCCCCGCCGGCCGCGAATGTCGAATCCTCCGAGTTGAGTTCCTCGCTGGATCGCGTGCTGGAACGGCGGGAGTACGCCTGGCGTTTCCCGCGTGCCGAGAAAACGGAAGCCGAGGAGAAAGGCTGGATGTCGGGATTCTTCGACAGCGTCACGAAGAGCCTCGCCCGCTGGCTGACGAGGATACAGGGGTGGATGAACCAGCTCGTCGACTGGCTGAGAAAGATGTTCGAGTCCGCGCCGGAGAAAGAAGCGAAGGCGCCGCTCAATCTCAACTGGAGCACGATCGCGAAGGGGACGCTGGTCATTCTCGCCGTGGTGCTCGTGGCCCTGCTGGTGATGCTGTTTCGGCGCGCGCGCAAAAACCGCCGTGAAGCCGTGGTGACCGAAGCCATTCTGCCCGTGCCGGATCTCAATCAGGAAAGCGTGACCGCCGACCAACTCCCCGAGGACGGCTGGCTGCGCCTGGGGCGCGAACTGATGGAGAAAGGCGAACGGCGGCTCGCCCTGCGCGCCTTTTATCTCGCCTCGCTCGCCCACCTCGGGCAGCGCGAATTGATCCGCCTGGAGCGCTACAAATCGAATCACGATTACGATCGCGAATTGCAGCGCCGGGCGCGCGGCAATGGGGCGCTGATCGACGCCTTCGATGAAAATCTGCTCGTCTTCGAGCGCGGCTGGTACGGCGATCACGATGTCACGGCGGTGACGCTCGACGGCTTCTTGCAGAATATCGAAAGGATGAGGGCATGCTGAGGCGGCCGCTGCTCCGGTTGTTCCTCGCGGTGGCGCTGGCGGTGGCTTTCGTCTGCGGCCTCGCGCGGCTTTTCGTGCTGCGTTACGAGGTCGGCGACATTTATCCCCCGTACTCGTCGCTGCGCGCCGATCCCGTGGGCACCAAGGCGCTGGCGACGGCGCTGGACGAATTGCCGAAGGTCGAAGTGCGCCGCAATTTCAAGCCGCTGCCCAAGCTGCACACGAGCGAACCGGTGACGCTGGTCTATGCCGGCGTGCCCCACGAGGCCTATTGGACGGACCAGGAACTGCTGGCCTTCGATACCCTCGTCCTGAACGGCTCGCGGGCGGTCTTCACCTTTTTCCCGGTCGAAACTCCGCCCAGCGAGAGCGAGGAGAAACAGACCAAGGCGGAGCAACGCCGGAAGAAGAAGGAGCAGACCGACACCGAGGCGAGCGGCGACAAAAAACGGAAGGCGGCGGAAGAGAAGAAAAACTCCCCGATGGATAAAGGCGGGCCCGCGCGGCTCCGGAAAAAAACGAAGGACAAGAAACCGGAGACCGGCGACGAAGACGACCGGACGGAGTTCGTCGACTTCAGCGAAGTCGCGAAACGCTGGGGCTTCGGCTTCGGCTACCTGCCCGAGGAAAAGGGCAAGGCCTACTACCGGCACGCCGCGCTCATCGAACCGGGTGGCCACATGGAGTCGGACATCTCGTGGCACAGCGCCCTCTATTTCCGCGACCTCAAGCCGCAGTGGAAAGTGCTCTACATGTGCGGCACGATGCCGGTGATCATCGAGCGCCAGTTTGGCCGCGGCAGCATCGTTCTGGTGGCGGATTCCTTTCTGGTCAGCAACGAGGCCTTGCGCGGCGAGCGGCATCCGCAGTTGCTCTCGCGGCTCTTCTCCGGCCCGTCCACGGTCATCTTCGACGAGGAGCACAACAACCTGCGCGAGAATGCCGGCATCGCCTCGCTGGCCCGCAAGTATCGCCTGCACGGCGTCATCGCCGGACTGGTGCTGCTGGCGATCTTCTTCGTGTGGAAGAATATGGTGCGCTTCATTCCGGCCTACGCGCCGTCGGTCGGCGAGGGCAATGTCGTCGCCGGCCGGGAATCCAGCGAAGGCTTCGTCAACTTGCTGCGCCGTTCGATCCGTCCGTCGGCCGTGTTCGAAGTCTGTGTCGCGGAATGGCGCAAGAGCTTCCGCGGGCGTCCGCGCGAACTGGCCCGGGTCGATGTGATCCTCGCCCAGGAAGCGGCGCGCGGCACCGCCGGGCGCGATCCCCTGGCGACCTACCGCGCGATCAGCCAGGCCATCGCCCGCAAAGTCTGACCTTCTTTCCCCCGCTCTTTTACCACCCCAACTCCATGCCCACCGACATCGCACCCATCCAGGACGTCCTCAACCGCGCGCGCGCCGAAGTGCGCAAAGTCATCATCGGCCAGGAGGACGTGATCGATAAGGCGCTGATCGCCATCTTCACCGGCCATCACGCGCTCATCGAGGGTGTGCCCGGCGTGGCGAAGACCCTGCTCGTGCGCACGCTGGCCTGCGTGCTGGGGGGAGAATTCAACCGCATCCAGTTCACGCCCGATCTCATGCCGGCGGACATCACGGGCACGAACGTCTTCAATCTCCAGCGCAACGAATTCACGCTCATCAAGGGTCCGGTCTTCACCACGTTTTTGCTGGCCGATGAAATCAATCGCGCGCCGGCCAAGACGCAATCCGCGCTCCTCCAGGCGATGCAGGAACGCAAGGTGAGCATCGACCGCGACACCCATGAGCTGTCGCCGAATTTCACCGTCTTCGCCACGCAGAATCCGGTGGAGTACGAGGGCACCTACCCGCTGCCCGAGGCGCAGAAAGACCGTTTCATGCTCAAAGTCCTGATGAAAACGCCCGACCGTGCGAGCGAACTGGAACTCGCCAAACGCATGCTCGGCTCCAACTCGCCCGAGGAGGCGCTCGCCAGCGGCGTGGTCCAGCCGGTGATCACCGCCGAAGATCTCACGGCGTTGCGCCATTCACTCGAGCACGTGACCGTGCGCGAGGACATCGTGTCCTATGTCGTCGACGTCGTCCGCGCGACGCGCGAGAACGACAGCGTGCTCGTCGGCTCCGGCCCCCGCGCCACGCAAGCGCTCCTCCTTTCCAGCCGGGCCAATGCCGCCCTGGCCGGCCGCGACTTCGTCACGCCCGACGACGTGAAATCGCTCACCGAAGCCGTGCTCGGCCACCGCCTCGTGCTGCGCCCGGAGTACGAGATCGAAGGCGTCACCGTGACCGAAGTCATCGGCAAGATCCTCGAGCAGGTGGCCGTGCCGCGGTAATGCGACGGATGCCTTGTCACCATTGGCGCCAAAGGCTAAGGTCAATGTCATGAGCACGCTGGCTGAGATCGAAAAAGCTGTCGAACTGCTGCCCATTGCAGAGAAGGAGATGCTTTTGGCCCATTTGACGGCGCAATTTGGTCGCGCAGCGGCCACTTCTCCGCTGCCCACGCGACAGTCTGGGTTGCACGCCGGTGCGTGGAAAGACGACGCGGATTTCGACGCGGTCTTGCCAGATGAATTCTGGATCGGGCGCGAGGCGTGAAGCTGCTGCTTGATACGCACGCCTTCATCTGGTGGGACGGCGGTGATGCCCGGCTTTCTCCTGCCGCCCTGGCTGCCTGTCAATCGCCGGAGAATACCGTCCACCTGAGCCTCGCGAGCGTCTGGGAACTGCAAATCAAGATACAGCTCGGAAAGCTCGCGCTGCGGATTCCGCTATCCGAAGTCCTGCGGGACCAACAGACGCGGAACCGCCTCTTGTTGGAGCCGGTGGAACTCGAAGATATCCTCGCACTCACCACGTTGCCATCGCATCACCGGGATCCGTTTGATCGCATGCTCGTCGCGCAAACCTTGCGCGGCGGATTTCACCTCGTCAGTCACGATACCGAGATTTCAAGCTATGCGGTGCCGATGCTTTGGTAGGAAGCTGCGATTTCAGTTTCAAAAGCAATCGGCACGGAGCGACAAGGAGAATTGCGCGGAAGGTGCGCTTCAGGTTAAGAACCGGAGGTGATCGTTCCCCGTACCCGTTTGCTCCTCTGGATCGCGCTGATCGTGCTGCCGTTTGCGGCGGTGGGCGCGACGATTCCCGGGGCGGTGGTGGTGGCGGAGGTGTTCATCGGAGGGTTGCTGGCGGCGGTGCTGGTCGATGCGTTTTTGGTGTTTGGGCAGTTGACCGGCGTGCGCGTGCAATTGCCGGAGATCGTGCGCTGGCAGAAGGACCGGCCCGGGGTGCTGGAAGTGCGGATTCACAATGAATCGCTGGCCTCGCGCCTGTTACGCATCGGCTTTGCCTTTCCGCGCGAGATCGTGCCGGAGACGGACGACCGCACGGTCGTGCTTCCGGCCAATGCGGCGCTGTCGCGGTTCGACTGGACGGCGACGCCCAACCGCCGCGGCCAGTATTTCCTGGAGCAGGCTTATCTCGAGGCGGTGTCGCCGCTGGGTTTCTGGGCGATCCGCGCCAGCCAGCCGGCGCGGGTGGAATTGCGCGTGTATCCCAATCTTTTCGACGAACGCAAGAATGTCGCCGCGCTCTTCCTGCGGCGCGGGCAGCTCGGCATCCATGCGCATCGCCTGGCGGGGCAGGGGCGCGATTTCGAAAAGCTGCGCGAGTATGTCTCCGGCGACAGCTATGACGAAATCCACTGGAAAGCCTCGGCCAAGCGCGGGCATCCGGTGACGAAAGTTTTCCAGATCGAACGCACGCAGGAAGTGTACGTGATCGTGGACGCCTCGCGGCTGACCGCCCGGGAGATCGATCTGCCGGGCGGCTCGCGCACCACGGCGCTGGAGCGGTTCGTGACCGCGGCGCTCATTCTCGGGCTGGCCGCCGAGCAGCAGGGCGACCAGTTCGGGCTCATCACCTTCAGCGATCGCGTGCTGAGCTTCGTGCGGGCGAAGAGCGGCCAGGCCCACTACGACGCCTGCCGCGACCAGCTCTACACGCTGCACCCGCAGAGCGTGACCCCGGATTTCGAGGAGCTATGCTCCTTCATCCGCCTGCGGCTGCGCAAACGCGCCCTGCTCATCTTCCTCACCGCGCTCGACGATCCGATGCTCGCCGAGAATTTCGCCAAGGCGAGCGAGCTCATCTCGCGCCAGCACCTCCTCCTCGTGGACATGCTCCAGCCGGTCGGCGCCAATCCGCTCTTCTCCGACGAAAACGTGACGAGCGTCGACGATCTCTACCGCCGGCTCGGCGGCCATTTGCAGTGGAATCAATTGCGCGAACTGGAGAACGTCCTGCGGCGGCGCGGCGTGCGGCTTTCGCAACTCGACCCTGGCAGACTCGCCGCGCAATTGATCGCCCAGCACGCCGACGTGAAGCGCCGCCAACTGCTCTGAGCCATGATCATCGACCTGCCCCGCTTTATCGACACCGAGCGTCCGACCTGGGCGGAGCTCGAGAAAGTGCTCGATCGCCTGGACAACGACCCTACGCGCGTGATGCCGCTGGAGGAAGTGCAGCGCTTTCATCTGCTCTATCAGAAAGTTTCCGCCGACCTCGGGCGCGTGGCGACCTTCGCTTCGGAGCCCGACCTGCGGCGCTACCTGGAATCGCTCACCGCGCGCGCCTATGCGGAAATCCACGAGACGCGCGAGCGCGGCCGCCGCTTCCGGCCGATCCATTGGTTCCTGAATGAATTCCCACGCGCCTTTCGCCGGCAATCCGGCGCGTTTGCCGTGGCGGTGATCATCACGCTGGTCGGGATGCTTTTCGGCGGCATCGCGACCGCGTTTGACGACGAGGCGAAGGAGTTCATCGTGCCGCCGCAATTCGCCCACCTCCTGGGCGATCCCGCCCGGCGCGTGGCGGAAGAGGAAAAGGCCAAGGAGGACCGGATCGGCGGGCATCACACCTATTTTGCGTCGATGCTCATGGTGAATAACATCCGCGTCTCGATCCTGACCCTCGGCTCCGGTATCGCCTGGGGCATCGGCACGATCGTCGAGCTTTTCTACAACGGCGTGATCCTGGGCCTGGTGGTGGCCGATTACGTGCTGGCGGGTGAGACGATGTTCATGCTCGGCTGGCTGCTGCCGCACGGGGTCATCGAGATTCCGGCGATCCTCGTCGCCGGGCAGGGCGGGCTGCTGATCGGCAAGGCGCTGATCGGCTATGGCGACCGCGCCTCGCTGGACGAACGGTTGCGCGGCATCGGCAAGGATCTCATGGCGCTGGTCTGCGGATTTTCGGTGATGCTGGTCTGGGCGGGGATCGTCGAGTCGTTCCTCTCGCAATACCACGAGCCGATGATCCACTACTGGCAGAAGATCGTCTTCGGGCTCATGGAACTCTGCGCACTGGTGTGGTTCCTTTATTTTCGCAAGATTGCCGATCCGGAGGAGGCCCGTTGAATCCCACGCTGAAGATTCGCACTCCGGAGGGGATCGCCTTTTCCTTTGCGCTCGCGGGGCCCGTGGTGCGCTGCCTTGCCTGGGCGGTGGATTTCTTTGTCGTCCTCGTCATCATCAAGGGTCTCGTGATGCTCGGCACCGTGATCGGCTATATCAGCCCGGATTTTCAGACGGTGGCGCTGATGATCGGCTACTTCGTCGTCTCGGTCGGCTACGGTATCGTGCTGGAATGGTTTTGGCGCGGGCGAACGGTCGGCAAATGGCTGTTGCGTTTGCGGGTGATGGATGCCCAAGGCTTGCGTCTGCAGGTGCATCAGGTGCTGCTGCGCAATCTCCTGCGCTTTGTCGATTCGCTGCCCGCGTTTTATTTCGTGGGCGGGGTGGCCTGCCTGGCGAGCCGGACCTCGCAGCGGTTGGGCGATCTCGCCGGAAGCACGGTCGTCGTCTACAACCCCCAGCCCTCCGAGCCGGATCTCGATCAGCTTCTCGCCGGCAAGTTCAACTCCCTGCGCCAGCACCCGCATCTCGAGGCGCGGCTCCGCCAGCGCGTGTCGCCGGATGAAGCACGGCTCGCCTTGCAAGCGCTGGTCCGCCGGGACGACCTGGAACCCGCCGCCCGCGTGGCCCTGTTCTCGGAACTCGCCGATCATTTCAAAAGCATCGTCACCTTCCCGCCGGAAAGCGTGGAGTCGGTGCCGGATGAGCAGTATGTGCGGAATGTGGTGGATATTCTTTTCCGGACGCGGGGCGTGGAAAAGAGGCCGGCGACAGTGCTGAGTGCTTAGTGTGGGTCGTGAATTGGGATGGCGCGTGCCCCCTCCCCGCCCGTCATTCTGAGCTTGCGAAGAACCTCTGATCTTCTGCCTTTCTTCACCCGTTTGTCAGAAGATGACGCTTAGCTTGTACGCTCAACAAGGCGTCAGATGCCAGAGCGAGATCAGAGGTCCTTCGCAAGCTCAGGATGACGGCGGATGGGGGCGCCTCCGGCGCTTACAGGCTCTCGCCCACTACCTCCGCATAGATTGAATCGCGGAACTGAAGATATCCGCGAGCGCGTTCCGGTCGCGCTCTTCATCCGTCAGCTTCCGCTGGAAATAATCGTAGGTGAGCGTCGAGTGCGCGGCAATGACGTCGCTCTTGCAAAGGCTCTTGAGGTAACCAATGAAGTTGGCGTTCGCCATGTCGATATCCGTCTTGCTCATGTGACCGCGAAATTGCCCCTGCCACGCATCGATCCGGCTCTTGATCGCGGGATTGGTGGTCATGCTTGAAGTGATGCGCCCCGTCTGATCCACGTCGTTGATCAGTTTGATCAGATCCTTGGTCAGGGCCTCGATATTCTCCATCATGTCCGCCTGGGCAGTGAAGGCCCGCCAGTTGATCGACTGCCAGGATTTGATGCTATCGAGGCGATAACCGAAGCGCCGCACCGTCGGCGCGCTGAGGCGCGTTTTCGTCACCGTGTCGAATTTCTTGATCGTGAGATAAGTGGCGACGCCGATGACTTTGCCGCTCTTGAGATGGATGATCGGACTGCCGCTGTTGCCGGGCATGAAGGGCGCATCCACTTCCACGAGGTTCGGCCCGATGCCGACGATGGTGCCCATGATCGTGTTCACGACGCCCGCGCCCTCGGCATTGCCCAGCACCACGACGGCATCCCCGATGGAGGCTTCCTTGTCCACCCCCTGCATAATCTCGAACGGCAGGCCAATCGAGGTCGCCTGCATCAGCACCACGTCGTGCCCGACCGCAGCCGCGGAAGTCGCGCCGATTTGCACTTTGTCGCCGTTCAAGGTCTTGAATGCCGCGCCTTTTACCCCGGCGGCGACGTGCGCATTCGTGAAGAGAAAAGTCGCGTTGTTGAATTTGGCCAGGAACCCGCTGCCCGAGCCATTGGTGCCCTGCACGAAGACAAGGCTGTCATGATACGTCTTCACCAATTCCGCGGCGCCGCCGCGATCGGGCTGCGGCACCGCCGGTCCACGATTCGCGAGGGCCGGGTTGACCGAAATCCCGTTCACCGGATCCCCATTGACCGGCGCGGCGTTCGCGCCTGGAATATTCTGGGCGAAATCCGGGGTGCCGCCAATCGCGAGCAGGATGGCTATCGCGGGTGCTTTCACATTCATGCGGAGGTCGGGGATCGGAAGTGGGCTGCCTGCCATCGCTGCGGGCTGGCAGCGTGAGACAATCTCGCGCGGCCGCCGGCCGAAGGCGAGCAAAATGGCCGCCGCGCATTCCGGTGGGGAAGTGCTCGCTCAGCGCTCGGTCACCATTCTGAACGCCTTCGGGACTGCCACGCGCCCCGACCGCTACTTCACCAGCGGCATGAGCAGATCCATCGCACTCTTCACCGCGTCCTTGCCGGTCTTGACGGCTTCCCCCGCGGCGTTTTGCACGCCTTCGATCACGGCGCCTTGCGCGGCGGCAATGAGGCGTGGCGAGAGGTCTTCCGTCGGCTTGTTGGCCGGGCCGGTGAGACGCATCGGCGCCCACACATAGCCGCCGTGCGCCTCGGTGAAGACCTTGGCTTGCGAGCCGGGGAGCCATTGCAGGCTGCTGGGTGTGACGCCGACCTGGAACGTGCCGTCGATCAGCCCCTTTTCGATCGTGAACGCGCCTTCCATGCGGATGAGCCCGTCGGATTCCGCGACGAAATTCTTTACGGTCAGGCGGGTTTCATCCTGGGTGAAATCGCCCGAGGCATTGTTCAGGTTCAGCCGGCGAAACTGCTGGGTGCGTGTGAAGGTGGCGATTTCATCGAGCACGGGCAGCGCGGTCAGTTCGCCTTGCGAGAGCTTCAGCGAACCGGAGAGCCGCGGCGCGCCCCGCGCGGGCAGCGCACTGCTTACGTTGACTTCGCCGGAGAGGTTGCCCTTGGCCCGCAGTCGCCAGTCGTCGGAGAGATACGGCGAGATGCCGATGTTCACGAGGGTGAGGCGCAAGTCGAGCTGGCGGGTGAAATCGATCTCCCCCGCGGCCAGCAGCGAGCCGCCGGATGGCTGGCGGAGTTCGGCGCTGTTTACGAAAAGCGAGGGTGCGCGGTAGCGCAGGTGCAGGTTCGCTACGTCGAGCGGCGGGAGCTTGCCGTAGGTGAGGCGGCCGCCCTGGCCGGCGATCTGCCAGCCGCCTTCGTGCGGCTCGATCTCGAAGGCCGTGCCGCGCAGGCCGCCGTCCTTCCAGGTCAGTTGCGTATCGTGGACCGTCGCCTTGCCGATCTCCACGCGATTCGGCAGCCAGCCGTTGCTCGTGTTCTCGGTCTTCGGCGCGGCCAGCGGCGAGGGCGCGGCTTCCATCGGGCGATTGATCCGCGCTCCATCCAGATCCACGCGCACCCGCTGCACGTCGAACTGCTCCACCTGCCACACCTTTTCGAAAAAGCGCCGCAGGCTGATCTCGGTGCGGATCTGTTCGATCTGTAAATCCGCGAAGGCGGCGTCCGGCCCGCCTTTCGCCGTGAAGCCGTCGGCGAAGATCGTCGACCCGGCGAAACTCAGCGGGGCAAGCTCGGCGTCGGCGTGCAAGGTGTCGCCGGCCTTTTTCGACACGAATTCGCGGAAGCGGTCGCTGCGCAGATAGGACTCAATGGACGATTTCGCCACGAAGAAGCCCCCGACGAGCAGCACGAAACCAATCGGGACCGCCCAGACGAGCAGGCGGAGCCAGAGGCTGGGGCGGCGATTGCGAGGGCGGGAGGAAACGGCCATCTCCTACTTTTGCCACTGACAAAGCCGCGTCAATCCACAACGCTCTGCCCGCCATGCTCGAACTCCAGGAAGTCTCCCTCCAGTTGGGCAACGCCCCCGACGATCAGCTCCTCCTTTCGGAACTGACGGTGCGTTTCCCGAAGAAACATTTTGCGGCCATTCTCGGCCCGTCCGGTTGCGGCAAGAGCACGCTGCTCAAGGTCATCGCCGGCCTGCGCGAGCCGACGCTGGGCCACGTCGCCTGGGAGGGGCGCGACCTTTCCGTGGATGGCGACATGGACCCGCACGAGATCGGCTACGTGCCGCAGTTCAGCATCGCCTACGATTTGCTCACGGTGTGGGAGAGCGTGGAAAGCACGCTGCGCCTGCGCGTCAGCGGGCTCAGCCGGAGCGAACAGGAGGCGCGCCTCGAGCAGATCCTGCGGGAAGTGGGCCTCGAGGAAATCGCCGACCGCCAGGTGCGCGTGCTCTCCGGCGGGCAGAAGCGGCGGCTCGCGCTGGCGCTGGAGATGGTCAGCTCTCCGCACCTGTTGCTCTGCGATGAAGTGACCAGCGGCCTCGATCCCAAGGCCGAGGATGAAATTGCCAATCTCATGCACCAGATCGCGCAGCGCGACGAGCGCATCGTGCTCTCGGTCACCCACAGCCTGCGGCACATGGCGCTCTACGACAGCGTGGTGGTGCTCTACCAGGGCAACCTCGCGTATCATGGACCGGCGACCGCGCTCTTTCACTATTTCGACGTGGAGAAGCCCGAGGAACTCTTCCCGCGCCTCGCGCAGCGCAAGCCCGCCGACTGGCGTCGCTCGTGGCAGAAGCATCGGGCGAGTTACCGCATTGACAGCGGCGTGACGGAAGCCGCGGCGCACCAGGAAGCATCCGGCGCGGAGGCCGGCGAGGACACCGAGGAACGGTTTCAGCGGCTGCTCGAGAAGACGAAATTCGATGAGGAAGAGCCGGAGCAGGATCAGGCCAACGTGGAAACGCAAAAGGTGAACGACGAAAAGCTCGAGGTCGAGACGCGCCGGAAACTGGACTACGCGGGCACGCCTGGTGCCCTCAGCCAGTTCAGCATCCTCCTCGCGCGACGCTGGAAGATTTTCTTCCGCGATCGCGGCCAGCTCTGGCTGCAACTCGCGCTGCTCTTCGGCTTTCCCATTCTGGTCGTCATCTTCGCGCTCGATGGCCTGCCGCAGATCAAGAATTTGAATGGCGTCATTTCCGGCAATTTCCTCGAGCAGATGAAGAACGAGTTCCAGCAGCGGCAGGAGCTCGTCCACACGGGGAGCCTCGTCTCCGGGCTCATCATGTTCCAGGTCATCCTGCTCGCGCTCATGGGCTCGAACAACGCCGCGCGCGAGATCGCCGGGGAGCGGCTGATTTTCGAGAAGGAGAAATTTGCCGGCGTGCGGCCGTCCGCCTACGTCGCGTCGAAGGCCGCGTATCTCGGCGTGCTGGTCCTCGCGCAATCCGTGTGGATGGGCGTGTTTGTGAACTCCGTCGTGCAATTCAAGGGCAACCCCGCGACGCAGGTCTTTCTGCTCATCTTCGTGAACGCGGCACTGACCGCCATCTGCCTCGCGATCTCCAGCCTCATGAAGACCGCCGAGCAAGCCTCGCTGGTGTCGATTTACCTCGTCGGCTTTCAGCTCCCGCTCTCCGGCGCGGTGCTGGCGTTGCCGAAGGCACTGGGTTGGTTGACGCGGCCCTTCATCGCCTCCTATTGGGGTTGGTCGGGTTTCATCCAGACCATGCGCGACACGCGCTTCTACGAGGCGGTGCTTTCTGTGACGCAGACCTCGCTCGTCTCGGTGGATCTTTGTTTTTGGGTGCTCATGACCCACGTGATCCTCGGCCTGCTCATCGCCTACATGGGCTGCAAGAATTCGCAGTGGGAATAGGCGCTCCGCGCCTCCGCAGGTGGCCAATGAATGAAAGACTCCTGGAATCGCGGAGCGATGCCCTGCCGGTAGCCAGGGCTTTCAAGCCCTGGACCCCGACATCGAGCGCGATTCGTCGCGGAGCGACGTCTGCAGCAGCGAGGCCGTGGCAAACGTCGCTCCGCGACGAATCGCGCTGGATGGAGGGGCCAGGGCCTCAAGGCCCCTGGCTACCGGCAGGGCATCGCTCCGCGATTGCTTTCAGGCCGGAAGCGAATCTTTTGCGATCAATAGCAACGACGATGGCGGCGACCGGTCATTTCCTCGCCGCCCATCTCTGTATGGTGTATTCACTCCGCTACGGTCTGGCGCGCCGCCCGTAACCCCGGGTGGATGGCTGCCGTCTTCCCACCACACCGCGTGCTCCCGCTCGAAAATTTCATGAAGCTTCTTTCACTCCCCGCCAGTTACGCCGCGGTCCGGATCAGCGTGATCCTCGCGGCCGGTCTGGCCCTGGACGCCTGCCATCGGTCCGAGGCGCCCGGCTCCCAGTATCAGACGGCCACCGTGCAGAAAGGGGACATCACGCAGATCGTGACCGCCTCCGGCACGCTCAGCGCCCTGGTCAGTGTCGATGTCGGCAGCCAGATCTCGGGGCGGATCCAGACGTTGAGCGTGGATTTCAACTCGGCGGTCAAGAAGGGCGACATCGTTGCCCAGATCGAGACGACGATCTACCAGGCGGCCGTGGATCAATCCGCCGGCGAACTGGACAGCGCCAAGGCCGCCTTGCAACTGGCTGTCCTCACCGCGCAGCGCAAACGCGACCTCGTGGAGCGCAAGGCGGGCACCCAGGCCGATGCCGACAAGGCGGATGCCGAGCTTGCCCAGGCGAAGGCCACGGTGATTATCAAGCAGGCGCAACTGGAGCGCGCCAAGGCGGACCTCAATCACTGCATGATCGAGGCGCCGGTGGATGGCATCGTCATTTCCCGCAAGGTGGACGTGGGCCAGACCGTGGCCGCGGCGATGACCACGCCGGTGCTCTATACGATCGCGCAAGACATCACCAAGATGCACATCGTCGCGAGTGTCTCGGAGGCGGATATCGGGCAGGTGGCGCTGGCGCAAAACGTAGACTTCACGGTCGACGCCTTTCCCGATGACATCTTCCACGGCAAGGTCTCCCAAGTGCGCAAGGCCGCGACGACGACGAACAACGTGGTGACCTACGACACGGTGATCGACGTGGAGAACCCGGAGCAAAAGCTCTTCCCCGGCATGACCGCGGAAGTATCCATCTATGTCGCCGAGCGGCATGGCGTGCTCACCGTGGCCAATGCCGGGCTGCGCTTCGTCCCGCCGGAAAATGCGAAATTCGAGCAAGGCCAGACGCCGACGGGCAAGGCCGTGCGCGGCAAGCGGACGGTGTATCTGCCGGGCAAGGACGGAGTCTTGAAAGTGCTGGCGGTCAAGACGGGGATCACCGACGGCCTCAACTCCGAAGTCCTGGACGGCTTGCAGAATGGAGATCGCGTGGTGACGGGGGCCGTGGCCGCGGACAAGAAAGGCTCTTTCGGAGGACCGCCGCCGCCGAAATGAACCCGCCGGAGGCCCAGCCAGTCATTCACCTGGCCAATATTACCAAGACGTATCGGTCTGGCGACGTGGAGGTGCAGGCGGTGCGCGGGATCACGATGGACATCGCCCGTGGCGAGTTCGTCGCCATCATGGGCGCCAGCGGCTCGGGGAAATCCACGCTGATGAATACGCTCGGCTGCCTGGACCGGCCCACCACCGGCCAGTATCTGCTCGATGGCGTGAGCATCGGGGAACTCAACCGCTCCGAACTCGCCACGCTGCGGAACCGCAAGCTGGGGTTTGTGTTTCAGAGTTTCAATCTCCTCGCGCGCACCACGGCACTGGAGAACGTGGAGTTGCCGATGTTTTACAGCCATCCCTTGATCTCCCTGCGCACCCAGCGAAAGCGGGCGACCCGCGCGTTGGAACGCGTGGGCCTGGGCGAGCGGCTCGATCATCGCCCCAGCCAGCTTTCCGGCGGGCAGCAACAGCGCCTGGCCATCGCCCGGGCGCTGGTCAATGAGCCGGAGTTGATCCTGGCGGATGAGCCGACGGGCAATCTCGACAGCCGCACCAGCATCGAGATCATGGGACTGTTCCAGGAGCTGAATGCGGCGGGCATCAGCATCGTGATGGTCACGCATGAACTGGATATCGCGGCCTACTGCAAGCGTATCATCGTCATCCGCGATGGCAGTGTGCTCAGCGATGAACGCAACGAAAATCGCCGCTGGGCGGAAGAGGAAATCAGCCAGCTCAACCATGCGGAGAAGACCGCCAAACTGGGATAGATCATGCCCGCTCTTGTCGAAGCTCTTTTTCTTCGCCCGCTGCTCACCGGGATGATTGCCTTGCGCGCGTTGCGGCGGAACAAGCTGCGTTCCTCGCTCACCGCGCTGGGCATCATCATCGGGGTCGCATCGGTCGTCGCCATGGTGGCCGTGGGCAACGGTGCGCAGGCGAATATCGAATCGAAGGTGGCGGCGCTGGGGCAGAATCTGTTGATCGTCTTCGCGGGAAATCGGCGCACCGGCGGCGCCAATGCGGGCCTGGGCAGCGCGGGCACGCTCTCGCTGGCGGATGCGGCGGCGATTGCCCGGGAAGTGCCCGATGTCGTCGCGATCAGCCCCGAGGTCTCGACGACTGCCCAAGTCATCGCCAATGGGCACAATTGGTCGACCTCCATCTCGGGAGAATCCCCCGACTATCTCAAGATTCGAGACTGGGAACTGGCCGGCGGCGCGATGTTTTCCGATCGCGAAATCCGCTCCGCGGCCAAAGTCGCCGTGATTGGATCGAAGACCGCCAATCAGCTTTTCGGTCCCGTGGATCCCATCGGGCAGACGGTGCGCGTAAAGAATATCCCGTTCACCGTCATCGGACTGCTGGCGAGCAAAGGCGCGGGCTTGGGCGGGCAGGACCAGGACGACCGCCTGGTGATTCCTTACACCTCGGCGCTGAAGCGGATCACCGGCGACAAGAGCATCCGTTCGATCAATGTGCAGGTTTCCAGCCAGGAACGCATGGCCACGGCGCAGCAGCAGATCACCGATCTCCTGCGGCAGCGGCATCGCATCGTCTCCGAGCGTGACGCGGACTTCAGCATCATGAATCAAAAGGAAATCGCCGACACGGTGGGCTCGATCTCGCAGGTCATCACGCTGCTGCTCGGCGCCATCGCGAGCATGTCCCTCGTCGTGGGCGGGATCGGTATCATGAATATCATGCTGGTGAGCGTGACGGAACGCACGCGGGAGATCGGCATCCGCGTGGCTGTCGGGGCGCAGGGCTACGACATCATGCTCCAGTTTCTCATCGAGGCCGTGACGTTGAGCTTGTTCGGCGGCGGGCTCGGCGTGCTCATCGGGATCGGCCTGGCCCGGCTCACCAAGGTGGTCGCGGGATTTGAGGCGATCGTCTCTCCCGGCAGCGTGGTGCTCGCCTTCGGCGTCAGCGCCGCCATCGGCATTTTCTTCGGTTATTACCCGGCGCGGAAGGCCGCCAAGCTCGATCCGATCGATGCTCTGCGCTACGAATGACGGTTGGTCGATAAGATCAAGAAATCGGCCCGCCGCGCTTCCCTTTGGCGCCATGCTTGCTTAATTACACCTCCATGCCCGTTACGGTCGCGTTTGTCCTGCCAGCCATCCCTCTGCGGTGGCTGCTGCTCGGATCGCTCCTGGGTTATCTGCTGGTCATGGGAACCAATCCGGTGCGCGCGAGCCTGCGCGATGGGCTGCGCTGCGTGCGGCGTTACCAGGTGCTGTGGTTCACGCTCGGCAGCTTCGGCTTTGCCTACGCGCTCTTTCAACTCGCGCTCCGTTACTATTTCTTCTGCGTGCTGCCGCCGGCGGCGCGCCCGACTTTCGTCTGGATGCGGGAAGCGTGGCGCGATCCCTTGTTCTGGCTGCACGGTTCGCCGGAGTCGCTCTGGTATCTGCCGCCGCATGCGCTGCACTTCGCGGTGCGCGACAGCGCGTTGCCGGCGCTGGAGAGCGTGGCCGGGATTTTCAATCTGCTCGTCACCACCTTCCCGCTTTCCGCCCTGGCCGCGCTGCTGTTCCTCGGCAATTGGGATGGGCATCACAGGGTGCTCTGGCGGGCGCTGCTCAAGCGCTTCGGCTTCTGGGGCGTGGCGGTGCACGGCGGCATCGTGGTGTGTGCGCTGGCGGCGCTGACCAAGCCGTTTCTCTACGCGGCCCCCCAGCTTCTCCATTTGCAATCGCCGGTGCTGGACCTGTGGTTCCAATGGGCGCCGGTGGCCGACTGGCTTTCGTTCCTTTTCGAATACCTCGTCGGGGTGTGCATCCAGATCGGATTGATGCTCATTGCCTATTGCTGGGTGCGCGGCCTCACCTTCACCCAGCAGCATCTGCTCGATTTCGCCATCCGCCGCTTCAGCTACGTGGTGCGCTGGGCTCTGCTGGTCATGCTGCTGAGCAGCGTGTTCATTCATCTGCCGCTCATCTTGAAAAACTTCGAGGCCTTCCAGGGCATGTTCCCGCACGAGGTGCCGGTGATCGATGCGCGCTGGCGGATCGCCCGGGGGATCATCACCGCGATCCTGCTGCTCTTCGCCGCCATGCAGATCACGCTCACCTTCCACAGCGAATCGCTCGGCAAGGCGCTGCACGATCACTTGCGTTTCCTCAGCCGTCATTGGTGGTCGTTCGGCTGGTTCCTGATCGTGGCCGCGATGCATTTCTTTCTCGCGCTGGTCCTGCTCAACCTCGTCCAGGTCGGCCTCGGCGACGGCACCGCACTGGGCATCGTGTGGAGCTTTCTCGTGCCGTGGGTCAATGGCTTCGTCGCCGCGTGGCTGCTCGCGAGCTGGGTCTGCTACTACAAGCACGGCGATGCGCCGCAGACGCCGCGGGCCGAGGGGGAGATGGAACAGGGGGTGCTGTTTTGAAATGGGTTTCTGGTTTCGGGTTTCTGGTTCCTGGTTCCATCCCTGCGCAATCGGTACCCGTATGGCACGAGAAAACCAGGAACCAGAAACCCGAAACCAGAAACCCGCTTTGACCCCCTCTATCTCCAGTCCGCTTGAGTTGCGCGGTGTCTCCGGCACCTGTGCCGATGGCACCGGCGTCAGCGGCATCTCCACGGTGTTTGGCACGGGGCGGTTGCACATTTTGCGCGGCGCGGAGGACAGCGGGAAGACCGCGCTCTTTCGCTTCACCGGCCTGCTCGAGCATCCGGCGGAAGGAGAGGTGCTGATCCATGGCGCCGCGACTTGCGGGCTCGACGAAGAGGTCCGCACCGAATTGCGCACCCAGCGGCTGGGCTTCGCCTTTGCCGCGCCTTTTCTGCTCAGTTCCTTCAGCGTGATCGAGAATGTCGCCATGCCGCTTTTCAAGATCTCGCAGGTCGATCCCGACGAAGCGCGCCGGCGCACGGAATCGATGCTGGAATTCGTGGGCCTCGCGGCGGCGGTCGAGGCGCGGGTGGAGGATCTGGAGGCGCCGGCGCAATTCCGCGTCGCGGTCGCGCGCGGCCTCGTGAATGAGCCCGCGGCATTGCTCGTGGAGAATCTCGACGGCGTGCTGGCCGGGGGCGAACTGGAGGAGTTCGCGGATTTGTTGCGGAAGGCAGCGGTGCACTTCGGCACGGCGATCATTGCCACGGCGTCCGCGGATTGGAAAACGCAGGCCGGCGATCGCGTGCTGGATATTTGCCAGGGCGTCATCGCCCGCGACTCGGAATATTTACCGGAGACCTGCGGATGAGCGCACCGGCCACCGAGGCGCAGGCCATCACCCGCGCGAGCAAATCCAACCTGGCCCTCGCCTTTGTCTCGCTGCCGCGCGAACGCCGCGAAGACATCACCGTCTTCTACGCGTGGTGCCGTGTGATCGACGACATCGCGGACGATCCCGGCCAGGCCGTGGAGGAGCGCCGCGCCGCGCTCGATCGATGGCGGCTGGCCGTGCAGGAGCCGGTCGCCGGGGAATCCTCGCTGGCCGCGCCGGTCCGGACGCTCGTGGCGAAGTACGGACTTCCGACCGGCCATTTCCACGAGATCATCGCCGGGGTGGAAATGGACCTGACAGGAGCGAGTTACGAGACGTGGGACGATCTGCGGCTCTACTGCCATCGCGTGGCGAGCGTCGTGGGGCTCATCAGCATCGAGATCTTTGGCTGCCGCGATCTGCGGGCGCAGGAGTACGCGGAGCAACTGGGCCTCGCCCTCCAGCTCACCAATATCCTCCGCGATGTCGGCGAGGATTTCGCCAACGGCGGCCGCATCTATCTCCCGCGCGCAGACCTCGCGCGTTTCCACTACACGCCCGACGACCTCGCCGCCCGCCGGCACAACGAAGCCTTCCTCGCGCTCATGCATTTCGAGGCGGATCGCGCGCGGGGCTTCTACGCCGCCGCCACCCAAGTGCTGCCGCCGGGCGACCGCCGCGCCCTGGTCGCCGCGGAAATCATGCACTCCATCTACCGCCGCCTGCTCGAATCCATGGAGCGCGACGGCTTCCACGTCTTCGGCCACCGCTACAGCCTCAGCCGCCTGCGCAAGCTCGGCCTTATCACGAGCGCCGTGCTGCGGGCGAAATTCCTTTAGGCCGGGTTCACGAAATCCCCAGAACGCGTCTCCGGCCTGTTGCGCGCCATCCCTACCGTGGGAAGGTCGTTCCTCACCTCATACCATTTTTTGGAATTAAAATGACTTTTCTATAGGGGGGAATGGGGAGGAACCGCGAAATAAACGAATCAAACGGAAGAGGCCTAACAGAGGGCCTTTTCGTCTCTTTCGTTTATTTCGTGGTTCCCTCCTTTGAGCCCAAGAGTTCGGTTAATGATGAGAGAGGGTATCACATAATTCGCGAACACAACCTGGAGCGCTTCCATTCTCATTCCGCGCTCTTCTCCACCTCGCGTTGGTACGCGTCGAATGATTGAAGTTCATCCGGCCTGACGTGAAAGAAGCACGGCCATTCTTCGGCTCGCTCGTCATCGATGAAAACATGCGGCTTATGGAGGAAGCCAATGAAACAGCCTTCGATGCCCAGCTTCTGGGCGGTGGCGCGTGCATGGTCTTCTCCGCCGGTGCTCCAGCAATAGAGCTGGGCTCCTTGTTTGAACAGTTCAGAGACGTGGTGGACGACGGCGGTATTCGGTCGCTCCTGCCCATCCGCTTTCTCCACCAGGGTGTCGTCCACGTCGACGTAGATGAACAGAGGGTCTTTCATACTCCGCATTCGCGCGGGAGTGTTCTGTTGGATTCGCAATAAACATCCAGGCAAGGTTTTCCCGGCGAATCCGTAGTGGTCTGCCATGTCCCACGTCTTGAAGACTCTCTACGGGCTTTTTGGGGTCGAAGTCGAAGCGCAGCATCTCACCATTGCCCAGGTCTTGCTGCGCGCGATCGTCGTCTTCTTTGCGACACTGCTCATTGTCCGGGTCGCCGATAAGCGCTTCTTCGCCAAGAAGACGGCCTTTGACTTGATCCTTGGATTCATCCTCGCGTCCATGATGGCCCGGGCTATCAATGGCTCCGAACAGATGCTGCCGACGATCGCCGCCGGCTTTTTACTCGCGCTGCTTCATCGTCTTCTGGGACTCCTGGCCTGCCGTTCAAAACGCTTCGGCGCTTTCATCAAGGGCTCCGCGCAAACACTGATCGAATCCGGGACGGTCAACGCCGCGGAAATGAAACGGCATCATATCGCGGAAGATGACCTGGTCGAGGAACTCCGGTTGAAAGGAATCGAGTCTCCCGCAGACGCCCGGCTCGCCGTCCTGGAGCGCAGTGGAGAAATCAGCGTCGTGCGGAAGTAGCGCCGTGAAGAATCAGTCGCGGCGCGACGCCCTGCCGGTAGCCGGGGCTTTCAAGCCTTGGAATTGTTCGCCAAAGGCGCGCGTCGCGGAGCGACGTTTGCCTCCCGTCGCGACAGGGCAGACGTCGCTCCGCGACGATTCCCCTTCGCTGACTGATTCCAGGGCTTGAAAGCCCTGGCTACCGGCAGGGCATCGCTCCGCGATTCCTAGTCAGCGCGGCCTCTCCGTGATTCCAAACCGGTTTCACAAAAACTGTCGCTCAAGTGAGGCAGCGGGACGAGGGGGGGGTAAAGCTTACCAGGTGCTTCCTTTAAAATGCCTTAGTCGCGAGGCCGGGCGACCGGACAGTCCGTACCATGCGTAACTTGTCCGGCGAGCCCTGCCGCAAACGCCCAGGACGACCACTGGCCCATGCAAATTCTCTGCGACCCCTATGAAACGAATCACCACGACCGCTGATCCCCGCGACGCCGGTGCCAAGCCGCCCTTTCCTCAGCCCGCGATTGAGCCACCGGGAAAGACCGGCGAGATGGAACCGCGGCCCGACCATGGAGAAGAGAGCTACGAGGGAAATGGTTTGTTATCCGATTACGCGGTCATCGTGACCGGCGCCGATAGTGGCATCGGGCGGGCGGTGGCCATCGCCTTCGCCCGCGAAGGCGCCAACGTCGTCATCTCGTATCTCTCGGAAGATGGGGATGCCCAGGAGACGGCCGATTGGGTGGAACGGGCGGGCCGGACAGCGGTTTGTGTCCGCGGTGATTTGCGAAACGAGGAATTTTGCGAGGAACTGATCCGGACTTGCGTCAGCCGATTTGGTCGCCTCGATATTTTGGTGAATAACGCCGCGTTTCAATCGACGCACTCGGATGTCAAAGAACTGCCGACCGAGGATTTCGACCGGGCTTTCAAGACGAATGTTTACGGGACGTTCTTCTTGAGCAGGGCCGCGCTGCGCGAAATGAAAGCGGGGGCTTCGATTATCAATACGACTTCCATTCAGGGATTTGATCCCAGCGGGCATCTTCTCCATTATGCCGCCACCAAAGCGGCGATCGCCAACATGACCAAAACTTTGGCCGAGATGGCGATCGAAAAAGGTGTCAGGGTGAACGCGGTGGCGCCAGGGCCGGTATGGACGCCGCTGATTCCATCCACGATGCCGGCTGAAAAAGTGAAGCAGTTCGGGAAAGATTCCCTTTTCAAGCGACCGGCACAGCCGGCTGAGTTGGCGCCCGTCTTTGTCTTCCTGGCCTCCAATCTGGCGAGCTATGTCAGTGGCGAAATCTACGGAGTCACCGGCGGCAGAATGCCGCTTTGAGCGGGGCACGACAGGGCATTTTGCGAAACGCCCTGAAACGGACTCGATTCTCATTGAACAACTGCCGCTTGCGTTGCGTCCGATTCGGTTAATAAGTCCACCCGCTCATGAAAAAGCTTATCCCCTTTGTCTCCTTTGCCCTGCTGGTCTCCTTCACTTTCACCGCTTGTGAAACACCCGGCCAAAGTGCGCTGACCGGGGCGGCCACCGGGGCGGCGATTGGCGGTCTTCTCACCGGGCGGGGTCGCGGCGCGCTCGTCGGCGCGGCGGTCGGAGCGGGCACGGGTTACCTCGTCGGCAAACAAGTGCAGGCGGAGCGGCGGGCGGCGTATGACGCCGGTTATTACGATGGGCGTGATCCGGACGACCGCGACTATCGCGACGACCGTTATTACCGGGAAGACCGTTACCGCGATCGCTATCCGGTGGGGCGCCTGACGGATCGCCGCGGTTTTGTGATCAGCCCCTACTATCCCTACAGCCGGATCGACGTTCGCGGCATTCCGGGCGGCGCGCAGGTGGAAGATCCCTCGACGCACAAGATCTTCATCAATCCGTAAGCGGTCTTCGTCACTGCCCGGCGAGCAGCGCATCCACCCGCGCCTTCACTGCCGGGTCCATCTTCAGGAGTTCCGGCCACGTGCGGTGATAGCCCTCGCCGGGGAGCTTGCGCGTGGCGTCGATGCCGAGGTGGGAGCCGATGCACGCGGTGGACTGGGCGTGGTCGAGCGCGTCGGTCGGGTTTTTGATGAACGTCGAGTCGCGCTGCGGGTCGGTATTCGCGCACAGGCGGAAGAGCACTTCGCTCGTGTTGTGCACGTCGCAGTCATCGTCCACGACCACGATATATTTGGAGAACATCATCTGCCCCATGCCCCACAAGCCGTGCATGATCTTGAACGCCTGCCAGGCGTACTGCTTGCGGATGCTGACGAACACAAGGTTGTGAAAGACTCCCTCCGCCGGCAACGCGATGTCCACGATTTCCGGGAAGTTCATTTTGAAGACCGGTAGGAAAATGCGCACGCTCGCTGTGCCCATGTAAAAGTCTTCCATCGGCGGAATGCCCACGATGGTCGCCGGATAGATCGCGTGCTGGCGATGGGTGATCGCGGTGAGATGGAAGACCGGGTAGTCGTCGAGCGGTGTGTAGAATCCGGTGTGGTCGCCGAAGGGTCCCTCGGGTCGCGTCTCGCCCGGCTGCACGTAGCCTTCGAGCACGAAATCGACGTCCGCCGGTACTTCGAGATCCACGGTTTCGCACTTCACGAGTTCGACCGACTTCTTGCGGGCGAAGCCGGCGAAGAGGATCTCATCCAGTCCATCCGGCAGCGGGGCTGTCGCGGCGAAGGTGTAGGCCGGGTCGCCGCCGAGCGTCACGGCCACGGGCATGCGCTCACCCTTTTCGTAGTAGCGCCGCCCGTGCCGCGCGCCGACCTTGTGGACCTGCCAGTGCATGCCGGTCGTGCGGTTGTCGTAAATCTGCAGGCGATACATGCCGAGATTGCGCTCCCCGGTATCGGGATCGCGGGTGTGGACGCAGGGCAGCGTGATGAAGCGTCCGCCATCCTGCGGCCAGCATTGCAGGATGGGCAGATCGAGCAAGGTGGGCAGCGTGGGCTGCATGGGCTGCGTAGCGGATTTCGCGGTATTTTCGGGCGAAAATCGGTAAATTACCTCCTTGCACGGTCCGCTGCGCACATGCTTCGGCTTGGCGTGGAGCAGGTCGAGGCCCTGCATGGCCAGCATCCAGGCGTGCTTCAGCGAAGTCGGCGGCTTGGCCTTCAAGATCAGCTCCATCTGCCGCATCAGGTCGTCCACATGGTCCAGTCCCAACGCCATCGCCATGCGCCGCTGCGAGCCCATGGTATTGATCGCCAGCGGAAAGGCCGAGACCTGACCATTCACCGTCGGCTTTTCAAAGAGCAGCGCCTTGCCGCCGCCCGGGGACTTCATCTCCCGGTCGGCCATCTCGGTGATCTCGAGTTCCGTGGCGACCGCAAAAGGCACGCGTTTCAACTCACCGGCGTTCTCGAGTGCGGTGACGAAAGCGGAAAGGGAATCGTAGGCCATGGGGCAGTGAGTCTAAGAGCTGTCCGGGGAGAGTCAAAAGCGATGCGATCTGGCGCGGTGTTGCCGGGACGTAACCTTTTCTTTCCCGGTCAGGCACCGTTTGTGCATCAGGAAGGGGCAGCCCCTGTCACTAGGGATGACCTTGTGAGCGATCGAAAATTACAGAGGAAGGCGCAGTTTTTTGTGTCGCCAGCGTGCGTTGCCAGCGAGGCGGCGGTAGTGTTTTCGCGTAAACCACTCCTTGCGGTGAGAATGCGTCCCTCACGAATCATCCTCCCATGCCTGCTTGGGTTTGCCTTTCTGGTGGCGCACCTTCGCGGGCAGGATGTCTCGGTCAACGAGCACCTCGCCCAAGGCGGAGAGCAGGATTTCTTACTGCGCGTCTGGGAAACCGCGGATGGCCTGCTGCCCACCACGGTCCGATCGATCGCGCAGACTCGCGACGGCTATGTATGGCTGGCGTCGGTCGATGGCTTGGTGCGCTTCGATGGCGCGCGCGCGGTTCTTTTTTCCGGCAAGGTGGTCCCCGGCCTCCCCGCCGTGCCCAAGAGCAGCCGGGTCTTCGCGGATTCCGCGGGACGGCTCTGGGCCGGCACCACGGATGGACGCCTGTTTTCCTTCGATCAAGTGGCCTGGCGGGAATATCGCCAGGCCCACGGCTGGCCCGGTCTGCTCGTGGAGGCCATCACGGAAAACGCCGGCGGCCGGTTGATCTTCAGCGGAGCCACCGGCGTCGTGCAGTTCTCGCAGGGCGGCTTCCAGCCGGTGGCGCTGCCCGATTTGCCGCCCGACTTTCGCCCGCCGCTCAAGGCGCTTTTCGATCCGGCGGGAAAGCTGTGGCTGACCAGCCCGAGCCACGTCTGGCGCGAAGAGACGGCCGGCTGGAAGCTGGTGTGCTCCGCGGCGAGTGTGGGTTCCCCGCTGCACGGGGTGGCCGCCGCGCGCGACTCCGGCCTCTGGGTCGCGACCTCGAAGGACGTGCGAAAATATGTCGGCGACACTGCCACGGCGACGCTCGTGCGTCCCGAGAGTTTTCTCGGTGAAGATCTGGTCTTGCTCGAAGATTTTCACGGCAACGTCTGGGGCGGCAGCGCCAGCAAAGGCCTGCGCATCTGGACGACCGACGGGCGCATGGTGAAAGCCGGGCACAACGCCGATTCCCTGTCGCCGCAGATCATTTCGCTATTCGAGGATCGCGAGCGCAACGTCCTGGTCGGGACGGATGGCGCGGGCCTGGCCCGCTTCAAGCCGCGCCCCTTCACCGCCTGGTTTGGGCAACTGGGCGGGCTCGCCGGAGCGCTCGTCGATAGCATCGGCGAAGACGCCTCGGGCCGCATTCTGATCGGCACGGAGGGCAGCGGTCTGCGCCGGATCGGTGGCGACACTCTCCCGGCGCTCCTCACGACGGCCGATGGAATCCTGGGTCGCAAGCAGCGGATCACTTCCCTCCTGCGCACGCACGACGGGGAGATGATCGCGGCCGTGGCGAGCAAGGGGCTGTTTCGCCTGGAGGGCGACAATGCGGTGCCCATTCCGGGAGATCCCTTCAAAAGCGAACTGATCCGCGCGCTCTTCGAAGACTCGCATGGCCGATTGTGGATCGGGCACGAGCATGGCGTCACCGTCCGCGAGGACGGGAAATTCACCCGGCTCGAGCCAGCCGCCGGGCCGGTGCTTACCACGGTGCGTGGCATTGCCGAAGACCACGACGGCACGATGTGGTTTACCGGCCGGGAAGGCCTCGCGAAATCGAGCCGGGGAAAGCTGGAACTGGTGACGTTGCCGGGCCTGAGTGCGTCGACCGGTTTGCTCGGTCTCTTCGTCGATCACGCCGGCGCGCTTTGGATAGGCGCGGAATCGAAGGGATTGCTCCGCCGGCAGGGCGATCGCGCCTTTCTTTATACCGCGGCGCATGGCCTGCCCTTCCTGTCTGCCGGCGCTTTTCTCGAGGAGGGAGACTATCTGTGGGTGAGCGGGGAAAAAGGCATCATGCGGATCAGCCGTGCTTCGCTTGATGCGGTGGCGGAGAAGCGGGCCAGCCGCCTCGAGCTCCAGCTCTTCAATCGCGCCGACGGCCTGCCCTCCGATGCCTGCCGCCGCGGGTATCAGCCGGTGGCTTTCCAGGCCTCCGATGGACAGCTTTGGTTTGCCACGCACAAGGGCGCGATCTCCGTCCATCCGCAGGATATTACGCAGTCCGTCTTCGAGCCCTCGGCCAGCATCGAGGAGATTCGCGCGGAGTTGGAGTCGGTGGTGGTGACGCCGGCGAACCGCGACCGCATCGATATCCCGGCGGGCACACGGCACATGACCATCCGCTGTTCCGTGCCTTCGCTCGGCAAACCCGACTACGCACGGTTCCAGTACTCGCTCGAGGGCTTCGACGGCGTGTGGCGCGATGCCGGCGGCGAGCGCGTCATTCGCTTCTACGATGTCCAGCCGGGCAAATATCGCTTCATGGTGCGGGCCATCGGCACGGATGGGCGCTTCGTGGAAAAGCCGGCTTCCGTGGTCCTCGTGGTGCACCCTTTCTACTGGCAGGAGCTGTGGTTTCGCGGGCTGTGCCTCGTCGCGCTCGTCTTCTTCGTCGGCTTTGTTGTCTGGCGCAGCCAGCAGCACCACATTCGCCTGCAGGAGGAAAAGTTGCAGGCGCAGAAAGCCCATGCCGAACTCGAGACGCAACTCCAGCAGGCGCAGAAGATGGATGCCTTGGGCCGGCTGGCCGGAGGCATCGCCCACGATTTCAACAATCTCCTCACCAGCGTCGGCGGCAACGCCGAACTGCTCCAGGTCGAGCTGCCCCCGCAATCCCGGCAGCGGGAGATCGTCAATGACATCGCGGCCGCCGCGGGACGGGCGCGGGAATTGGTCAGCCAGATTCTCACCTTCAGCCGCCAGCGCGCGATGGAGAAGACGGCCCTCGATCCGGTGCCGGTCTTGCGTGAAGCCGTGCAGATCCTCCGGGCTGGCCTGCCCGCCATGATCGCATTGCAGGCCGACGTGCCGGATGCACTCCCGGCGATCCTGGGCGACGCCGCACAGTTGCAGCGCATCATTATGAATCTCGGGACGAATGCGGCCCAGGCCATTGGAACCAAAACCGGCCACGTTCGCATTGCTGCGCAAGAGTGCCGCGTCAAAGCGGAGGCGCCCATCGAAGGAGTGCCCCCCGGCCACTATCTGCGGCTGGTCGTGAGCGACGATGGCCGCGGCATGGACGACCGGACAATGAGCCGTATTTTTGATCCGTTTTTCACCACGAAGCCCGTCGGGGAAGGAACCGGGCTGGGGCTTTCCGTCGTGCACGGCATCGTGGAGGCTTATGGCGGCCACATTCACGTCGAGAGCAAGCCCGCCGAGGGGAGCGTCTTCGAACTCTATTTCCCCGTGACCGATCAGATCCCCGCGCCGCGTGCGACCGAGCCAGCGGCGCCGGCCAAGGTCGAGTCCGCACCCGCCGCCAGCGCGGGGGTCATCCTGCTCGTGGATGACGAACCCGTCGTCCTCAAGGTCACGCGGACCATGCTCGAGCGGCTGGGTTACACGGTGGAGGGGCATACCGATGCGCTGGCCGCGGCGGAGGCTTTTGCCGCGGCGCCCGATCGCTATCGCCTGCTCCTCACCGATTTTGCCATGCCGAAACTCGACGGTGTGGAGTTCGCCCGCCGCCTCTGGGCGGTGCGCCCCGGCCTGCCCGCGATCCTCTACACCGGCTATGGCGGAAGACTCACGGCGAACGAAGCGGAACGGATGGGTTTCATCGAATTGCTGGCCAAGCCATTTACCATGCAGAAGCTGGGCGAGGCCGTGGCGCACGCGCTGGCCTCGCCGGATGCCGCTTCAGCGGCCACGCGCCCTGGCGCTCGCTGAAGTTATGCGACGATTCGTCAGCGGGAGATTCTCTTCGGTCACGACCAGCGATTGATGGCCAATCATGGCAAACCGCCTATCCTCTTTGTCATGATATGGATCCGCTTTAGTGACGCCGAAACGGAGAAGCGTGGCTTGGGCGATCTGGCCGGGCGCTTCAGCGGCAAGACTTGGAAGTCTGGGGAAACGCTTGTTCCGGAGGAGGCGCTTTCGCACCTGGCGGCGGCGGGTATCAAGTTTAGCGTGGAAGGGCATCTGAGCTACGAAAAGGTGTATGCGCCGCTACGAGATCCTGCTTCCGCTGCGGTTTAACGATGGGACAGCCGTTTCGGACGAACTGGTGGGCGATGTCATTGTTTCCATACGCAACCATTTCGGAGCGGCTTCTTGCGAAACGCAGACCATTCGTGGTGTTTGGGAACACGAAGGCCAGGTATAGAGCATTGTAACTAATCGTGTGGCCTCGAATCGGGTCGCGCGTAGCGCTCTGGGGAGCCCACCCGTCCCGGGTGCTGGCGAAGGCGTCCTCGCCTTCGCGAACTTCGAAAATCCCGCCGAACCAGAGAAAAGTTCGTTTCGGCGGGACGCCGAAACCCGCACTCGGGACGAGTGCGCTCCCCAGACCTCCCACGGGCTCGCAGGCCCTGCCTACGACCACGGTTTAAAATGCTCGAGAGACGATCTGGTTCGGCTCTTTGTCGATGTGCCGGATACGGCAGCGAATCGCGCGTGGTTTCTCGAATTGAAGGAGCGACTCAAGCGCGATTTCCAGCAGATCGACATCTGGATCATCACGCATCCCCTTGAGGTACTGTAATCCCGGTCTGGTCTTCGCCGTCACCCACCGGCCAGGACCGCGAGCGCGGGTAGAAACAGCATGCCTTCGACGACCCACTCGTAGAAACGCTCGGAACGCGGGCGTCGAACGGCGAGGAGCATCCCGCCAAGGTAGAACGGGCCGACCACGCAGATGATCGCCCACACATTGCGATGCGCGCCGGAAGCGAGCGCCCAGGCGCCGAGCGCCAGCGCTTCGAGGCCCGCGAGGAGCGCGACCAGCAGCCAGCGCGTGCGTTTGTCTCCGAGGACGACGGGGAGGCTGCGAATACCGCAGGCCTCGTCGCCCACGCGGTCGCGGAGGTCGCAGAGGATCATGTTGAACATGAGGAAGGTCCACGAGCGGAACGAGCCGAGCGCGAGCGTCGCGAGATCGGTGCCGCCCGTGCCCAGGTGCAGCCACGGCAGGCCGAGTACCGAGGCGGTGACGATGGTCGGAGCAAAGAAAGTCTTGAGCAGCGGCACGTCCTTGAACCGGAAGCCGAAGAGCGGAATCGAATAGTTCAGGCTCACCAGCGCCCCGCCGAGCACGAGGGCGAGGGTCAGCCAGTCGCGCTGGACGATGGGCAGCACCAGCAGGACCAGGGCGGAGGCGATCAGCACGACGAAGCTGAGAATGCGCAGGCGCGCCGCCGCCGCTTCGCGGACGGGGATGTTCAGTGCGTCAGCGGGATCGCGGCGCAAGCGGTCCGCATTGTAGACGAGCAGGGCGGCGCAGAACCAGTAGGGCATCCACGGCCCCACCTCCCAGTTGAAGAGCTGTCCCATCGCCCAGCCGAAGGCCGTGATGCCGAGCGCGCCGTAGATGCTCGGCGTGTGCAGCAGCATCTCCATCTCCCGCAGCAGGGGGGTCGGCGCGCCGGGGGCGATGGAAATTGGCAAACTGGAAGGCGTGTGTTTCAGTGACACCGATCTTCACCCCAGACATCTCCGACTGCAAACTTCATGAGTTCCCTTCCGCCACCGGGCAGCCTCGAACCCCCAGGGACACCCGCGCCGCCCGCCGTGGCAAAACAGGAGAGCGACGTCGAGGCGATCACGTATTTCAAGGAGGCGCACGCGATGATCAAGCATCAGCTCGCGAAGGTGATCGTCGGGCAGGACAACGTGATCGACGAACTGCTGATCTCCATCTTCACGCGCTCGCACGCGCTGCTCGTCGGCGTGCCGGGCCTGGCCAAGACCCTGCTCATCTCCACGCTCGCGCAGACGATCAACCTGTCGTTCAAGCGCATCCAGTTTACGCCCGATCTCATGCCGAGCGACATCACCGGCACGGAAGTCATTTACCAGAATCCGCAGACGAACGAGCGGCAGTTCAAGTTCCTGCCGGGACCGATCTTTGCGAATGTGATCCTGGCGGATGAAATCAACCGCACCCCGCCGAAGACCCAGGCCGCGATGCTCGAGGCCATGCAGGAGAGAAAGATCACGGTCGGCGGCGTGAGCCACGCGCTGCCCGATCCGTTCTTCGTCCTCGCCACGCAAAATCCGGTCGAGCAGGAAGGCACTTATCCGCTGCCCGAGGCGCAACTCGATCGCTTCATGTTCATGATCTTCGTCGACTATCCCAGCATGGAAGAGGAACTGGAGATCATGAAGCGCGGCACCGGCACGGGCGGAGGCACGCCGCGCAAGATCATCGAGATCGACCATATCCTCTATTTGCAAGGCGTCGTGCGCCGCATGCCCGTGGCCGATCACGTCCTGCAGTATGCGCAAAAGATCGTCGCCGCGACGCGGGCGAAAAGCCCGCAGGCGCTGGACTTTTGCAAGAAATGGCTCGCCTGGGGTGCCGGTCCGCGCGCCTCGCTCAATCTCATCCTCGCGGCCAAGGCCCACGCGATTGTCCGCGGCCAGGTCTACGTCGGCTGTGAGGATGTGGCCGCCGTCGCGCCATCGATCCTGCGCCACCGCCTGTTGCCGAACTTCGCCGCGCAGAGCGAGGGTGTGACCAGCGACGATATCGCCCGGCTCATCCTCGAGAAAATCCCGCGGGATCGCTGAGGCGGCGCCAGCCTATGGCCGCGAAATCCCCCCACGATAAACTGCTCGACGCCGAAGCCATCCAGCGCGCGGAGCATCTGGGATTGCAGGCGCGGACGATTGTGGAGGGCTACATGGCGGGAGCGCACCAGTCGCCGTTCCGCGGGTTTGCCATCGAGTTTGCGCAGCATCGCGAGTACGTGCCGGGCGACGATACGCGGCATCTCGATTGGAAGGTGCTCGGCCGCAGCGACCGCTATTACATCAAGCAGTACGAGCAGGAGACCAACTACGTCGCGCATCTCTTGCTCGATGGCAGCGAGTCGATGAAATATGCTTCCGGAAAAATCTCCAAACTCGACTACGGACGGACCGTGGCGGCGTGCCTCGCCTATCTCATCCTGCTCCAGCGCGATGCCGTGGCCGTGGGTGTCTTCGATGCGAAGATGCGCGAGTATCAGCCGCGTACCGATGCGCTCGCGAAGATCCACCAGATCTGCCAGGTCCTGACGAGCTTCGTGCCGACGGACCAGACGGCCATCGCGCCGGCGCTGAGCGAACTGGCCCGGCAGGTCAAGCGGCGCGGCATCGTCATCCTCATTAGCGATCTCCTCGATGACGAAACGAAGATCCTCGAAGGCATCCAGCACCTGCGCTTCGGCGGCCATGAGGTCATCGTCTTCCACGTGCTCGACCCCTATGAGTTGACCTTCCCTTTCCGCGGCACCGTCGAGTTCCACGGCCTCGAGCAGCAAGGCAAAGTGCTGACGCGCCCCGCGGAATTGCGCGCCAGCTACCTCGCGGAATTCAACGCCTTTCTCGATCGCATCCGCCTCGGCTGCGAACGCCAGGGCTGCCCCTACGTCCGCGTCTCCACCGACCAGCCTTGGGCAGATGTCCTCAGCGCTTTCCTGGCGACCCGCCTCCATCGTTATGGGTAACAATCATTTAAAACGCAGAGACGCAAAGGCGCAGAGATCGCAAAGGAGGAAGCATGCACGAGAATGAGATTTCCCATGCGATTATCGGCGCGGCGATCGAGGTGCACCGGGAAGTTGGGCCAGGGATTATTGAAAAAACCGTACGAAGAGGCCATGTGCCACGAATTGCATTTGCGTGGATTGCCTTTCGTACGGCAAAAGGCGGTGCCCTTTGTCTACAAAGGAGTGCAACTTTCCGTCGACCTGCGGACCGATCTGATCGTTGCTGGCAAAGTGATCGTCGATCTCAAGGCCAAGGAGCAGGTGACCGCCATCGATAGACTCAAGGTACTAACTTATCTCCGGCTCCTAAACCTTAGGCTGGGCTTGGTCATCAATTTCCATGTCGCCGTCCTGAAAGACGGCATC
This sequence comes from Chthoniobacter sp., assembly GCA_037200205.1. GTDB lineage: Bacteria > Verrucomicrobiota > Verrucomicrobiia > Chthoniobacterales > Chthoniobacteraceae > Chthoniobacter. Next base: position 54,443 of record JBBCHV010000019.1, on the reverse strand, counting down.
TACCGAGTCGTCAATAACCTTGTCTCACCGGATACGCCTCCCGAGCCCCCAGACCTCCATTCGTGAATCTCTGCGCCCTCTGCGTCTCCGCGCCTCTGCGTTTTAAAAGCCGTGGCTTTTCTTAACCCGCTCCTCCTTTTCGGCATCGTCGGCATCGCCGCGCCGATCATTATCCATCTGCTCGCCAGGAAGAAGATCAAGCGGGTGGTCTGGGCGGCGATGCGGTTCCTCAAGAATGTGGTGGAGAAGAATCAGCAGCGGCTTTCGCTGGAGGATTTGCTTCTGCTGTTGCTGCGCTGTTTGTTGCTCGTGCTGCTCGCGCTCGCGCTGGCCCGGCCATCGTTCAAGAAAGGCGGGTTGGCGGGTTTCGGTGACAGCAACGAGGCCGCGATCATCGCGATCGATAACTCGGCGAGCATGTCGCAGACCGATGGCACGGCATCCAGGTTCGAGCAGGCGCAGCAGGCAGCGGAGGAGGTGCTCGATTCGCTGCCGGGCGGTTCATCCGTGGCGGTGTGGCTCGTTTCCGATGTGGTGAAGACCGTCATCCCGGAGCCCACCCACGACCTCGCGCTGGCGCGCAAGGCGATCCGCGAAGCGCAACGCTCCGATCGCGCCACCGAGATGCCCTCGGCACTGCGGCGCATGGTCGAGGTGCTCCAGCGCCAGCCCGTCGCGGTGAAACAACTCTTCCTCATCACCGATGGCCAGAGCAACGGCTGGAAGCAACTGGCCGGGGCCCGCGCTCTGCTCGACTCGGCGAAGGATGTTCACGCCCGCATCGTGCTGCTTGGCGAGAGCGAACAGCACAATCTCGGGGTCACCGGTTTGCGCCTGGCCAGTGCGCTGACGCCGGTGAATGAGCCGGTGCGATTTGAAATCGAGATCGCCAATGACGGCGTGGAGGAGGCGAAGAATGTGCAGGTCAGCCTCGGCATCGACGATGAACCGCCCGGGGACGAGGCCACGATCGAGTCGATCCCGGCCGGGGAGTCGAAAAAGATCTCACTCTACGCCACATTTCGCGACGCGGGTTATCACTCGGTCGTGGCGCGCCTGCCTGCCGATCGCAATCCCGCCGATGACCGGCGCGCCCTCGTCGTGCGCGTCATTGGCGAGATCAATGTGCTGCTCGTCGATGGCGATCCCGGCATCGAACCGCGCGAGAGCGAAGTCTTCTATTTGCACAACGCGCTGACTCCCGTCACGCCGGAGCAGCGGGAGAAATACTACATCAAGACGAAGACGATCGGCCCGGCGGAATTGTCCACAGAGAAGCTCGGGGATTACGAAGCGGTGGTGCTGGCCAATGTGGCCGATGTGCCCGAGACCGTGCTGACGGGTCTGGAGCGATATTTGCGCGGCGGCGGGGGTCTCGTTGTTTTCCCCGGCGGAAAAATCAACGCGGCCTTTTACAACGCCAGGATGTTCGGGGAGCGCGCGTTTCTCCCGGCGGCCTTCGGCGACGCGCACGGCAACGCGGAGCAACCGGAGAAGTTCTTTACGCTTCAGGCGAAGGACTACGATCACCCCATCGTCTCGATCTGGCGCGAACCCGCGGCGGGCAGCCTCGCGACGGCGCACTTTTATCGGGCCTTCACCCTGCAACCGGCGAAGGCCGCCAGCACCCGACCGGAAGCCGGGCCGCCGGTCGTCGTGTTGAATTATGCCGATGGACAGCCCGCCGTGATGGAGCGCACGTGGGGCTTCGGCCGCGTCGTGCAATTCAGCAGCACCGCCGACAGCGCATGGAACGACCTCTGCATCCGCCCCATCTTCGTGCCGCTCATCCACCGCACGCTGGGCGCGCTGGTCACGCGGCAGGAGGAACATCTCAATTTACGCGTCGGCGCGAAGCTCAGCGCGGCGATGGATGCGGAATTGATCGGCAAAGACCTGCTCATCAAACCGCCCGGCGGCCAAAGCAACGAGATCGCTCTCCAACGCGTGACGGCCACGAACGGTGTCCCCTTGCTGCCCTTTGATGCCACGGAGCGCGCCGGAGTGTATGAGGTGCGGCAGGGCGATGACGCCACGCCGCTGCTGCGCTTCGCCGCGCAGGCCGATCCCGCGGAATCGAACTTGCAGGCACTGTCCGCGCTGGATTGGAAGACCTTCGATGGCGTTGCCCAGGTTTTTCCATGGTCGCCCGGCGCGAGCTTGCGGGGGCAGTTGCAAAAGGAGCGCACGGGCAACGAATTCTGGATGGCGTTTGTGCTCCTGGCGCTGGTCGTGGCGGTGGCGGAGACGACACTCGGCAATCAATGGAGCCGCTCGCGATGAGAGCGCCCAATCCTAAATAGCTTGGCAAGGAGGACGCGGAAAGCTAGCCTAACACCAACCAACGAACGCATGAATGACACTGCGGTCAACCCTCAACGAAAGGACACTCCGTGGGCTACAGCGCGTTAGATGATCAGGAGGCGAAGGCGAGCAAGATTCTCGGCGAAGGGGCGAAATTTCCACCGCGCAAGGTCGACATCGGTGAACTGGGAAAAAAACAGATCGCCGCGTTTGAAGCCTTTTATAAGGCGAGAGATGAAATGGCGGCGCTGCTGCAGGATTGCGAAAACGCCTGCGATGCCATTGCGAATGGACTCAAGCAACTCTCCGCGAGTTATGAAAAGAACGACTTCGGGCTGGATGCGAAAAAGGACGCCAAGAAGATCAAGCAGGCCCAACAACTCTTCCTGGCTTTCTTTGTCGGGGAGGAGAAATCCATGGCGCACAGCGATCAGACCATCGATGAGCTGCAAAAGCATCTGGTTCAGTTGAGCAAATATAAAAGTCCTCCGGTGAAAAGGTAAGGTTTCGCCGGGCGGGAGGGTGTGAGGTTAAGGATGGCTCCGGCGGTTCGTCTGGCTACCGTGTCGGATTCCGATGCGTATGCCTTTCGTGTTCGTGCCCCCGCCACCAGACTCCCCTCTCCAAGCTCCGTCTAACGCATGACGGAGTGGCTCTTGAGAATCCTGGGAGTCCGAGCGGAAGCCGGTGCTCACCTCGCCGGAGCGCGCCTGGCTTTGCGCAACAGCGATGTCCTCGGTTGGGTGGTCCCGCTGGCCCTGCTCATTCTCGTGCTTGCCTGGTGGAGTTACTGGCGCACCGCGCGCGATCTCGTTTCCCGCCGCACGCGCTGGATGCTCACGAGCTTGCGGGCCGCGTTGTTCCTGCTCCTCCTGCTGATTTTGCTGCGCCCGGTGCTGGCCTTCACGGTGGAAGGAACCATTCGCCGCCAGCTTCTGATGCTCGTCGACGCCAGCGCGAGCATGAAGATCCAGGACCCGCGTTTCGATCCCGCCGATCTCGGGCGCGCGGCGATGGCGAAGGGCCTCCTCGATTTCCGCAAGGGCTGGCCACAGCCGTTGGATCAAACCCACGCCGCCAGCGTGAAGCTCGTGCCGCGTGTCGAGCTCTTGCAAGGCGTGCTCAAGAGCAACGAACTCGGGCTCGTCCAGAAGTTCGCCCAGGAATACGATGTGAGCGCCTTCAGCTTCGGCCAGACCCTCGCGGAAATCGGCGGCGGAGGCGCCCGGGAATCTATTTGGATCGATCAACTCGACCCGAAGAGCCAGAGCACCGCGATCGGCGACGCCGTGCGCGAACTGCTCGAGCGCAAACGCGGCCAGCCGCTCGCCGGCATTTTCCTCGCGACCGATGGCGCCAACAACACCGGCACGCAGCCGCTGGAGGCCGCGCGCCTCGCCCGCGCCGAGGGCGTCCCGCTCTACATCTACGGCGTCGGCATCACTTCGCCGCGCGACATCATCGTGGCGAATCTCTTCACGCAGGCAGTGGCCTTTGCCCAAGACGAATTGCCCGTCACGGTGCGCGTGCGCGGACAGGGGCTGCGCGGGGAGTCGGCGAAAATCACGCTCCGGCTCGGCGACGAGATCGTCGCCGGCAAGGATCTCGTTTTCACCAGCGACGAAGAGCAGACGGTCGCGCTGCCCTTCACGCCGAAGCAGGTCGGCGAATTCGAATTGCGGGCCTCGATCGCCCCGCGCGCCGACGAAGCGGCGAAGGATAACAACGCGGTGAGCCAGCGGCTCAAGGTCATCGACAGCAAGATCAAGGTGCTGATGGTCGAGGAATCGCCGCGCTGGGAGTTCCGTTATTTGCAAAGCGTGCTGCTGCGCGACCGGCGGATCGAATTGAAGTGCTGGCTGGCGGAAGGCGACCCCCACCTCGCGGAAGGCGCGGGCTCGCCTTACGTGAAGAGCTTCCCGCAGACGAAGGACGACCTTTTCAAGTACGACCTGGTCGTCATCGGCGATGTGGGCGCGAAAGATATCGGTGCGCCGCAGATGGAATGGCTCGGCGAATTCGTCTCGAAATTCGGCGGCTCGTGCCTGTTTCTCGCCGGCGCGCGGAACAATCCCTCGTCCTTCCGCGGCACGGAGCTGGAGAAGATGCTGCCCGTCGAGCTCGGCGACGGCCCCGCCCGCAACGCCGCGCCCGAGCGCCCGACGACACTCGAACTCACCCCGCTCGGACGCACCAGCCCCATGCTCCGTCTCTCGGCGAAGGAAGAAGAAAATGGGGCGATCTGGAAGCGCTTCCCGAAACTCTATTGGGTCGCGCGGGTGACGCGGGCGAAAGCCGCCGCGCAAGTCCTGTTGCAGGACAGCGACGCGACGAAAGCCTCGCGCTTCGGCAAGATGCCCGTCGTCGCGCAGCAGCAGTATGGCCTCGGCCAGGTGCTCTATGTGGGCACCGACAACACCTGGCGCTGGCGGCGCAACGCGGACGAACGCTACTACCCGATCCTGTGGGGCCAGATCGCCCAGAAGCTCGGCCTCGCCCATCTCCTCGGGGGCTCGAAACGCACGCAGATCAGCGCGGACAAGCAAAGCTACGCCGTCGGCGAGCGCGTGACGATCTACGCGCGGCTCTACACCGCGGATTTCCATCCGCTGAAAGACGCCGCCGTCGAAGGCAGCTACGTCGTGAAGACGACCGACGCTGCCACCCCTCCGGATGCCACGCGGCAAAATGTGACCCTGCGCGCCGTGCCCGACCAGCCGGGCATGTATCGCGGCGATTTCACGGTGCTCGCGCCGGGTTTGCATCAATTCTCGGTGAAATCGGATCCGGCCGCCGTTTTCGAATTCAGCGCGACCGAGGCGCGTTTTGAATTCGGCGAGACCGCGATGAACGAGGCGCTGCTCAAGCAGATGGCCGAGCTCAGCGGCGGCGGATTCTTCCGCGAGGAAAAACCTCTATCAGTTACCCGATGCGTTGCGCGCGAAGAGCGAGCGGGTATCCTCGGTCGTGGATGCGGAAATCTGGGCGTCCCCGCTTTATTTTGTGCTGTTATTGTCGGTTGCGACGGTGGAGTGGGCTTTACGCAAGCGGGCGCAACTGAAGTGAAAGGCCGTTTTCTCTGTAAATCGAGGTTGGTTTGTAGTGTGTAACGCCACAGACCGCAATTCCGAGCAAATGGGCCGCAACCCTGAGCAGGCGGGAAAAACCGATTTGGCCCATTGTGACATTCTTATGACGCCCCTCGCCACCCCGCATTCGCCTGCCCCGCTGTCGTTTCGCTCCCGGGTTTGCGGAAGGCCACTGCGCGGCGGGGTGATGAAAGTGGCGGCGGTCACCGCCGCCCTGGCCTTCGTCGGCGCCGGGAGTGCGCCGCTGCATGCCGAGGGCGCGAACCTCGACGCCATCAGACGTATCTCGTCACCAAAGTCACGGCGATGGACAAGGCCTCGCACGACTACGTCACGAATGCGATCGCCTACGACAAGATCATCCCAGGCCAATGGCGGCGACTACAACAAGGCTGTCTTGCAGGATGGCGACGCGGTCATGGGCTTGATCGCCAGGATGCAGGGCGACTACCGCATCATTCACAACAACGGCTACGAAACCATCGAAGGCATCACCGCCGGCACGAAGCGTTTCGTGCAGTTCGACAACGATCTCGATGCGGCGTGCCGAAATCCGAAGCCACCACCGATACCCGGCGTCCTCGCTCGTCCTCAAGACCGACTCCGGCAAGACGATCATCGATCGCAATGGCAACCTCTTCCACTACGTGATGGAGCCGGCCCTCTGGGGCACCAAGGCCGTCTTCGTGGCCCCGCTCTCCGCGGAAGCGCAGACCAGGGCCCACGGCGCCAAGGTCGTGCCGAAGTCGGAAGTGCTCACCTCTTCGGCGAAGGAATGCGCGCGCCGCATGGACCAGTTGCTCACCATGAGCCAGAGCTGGCAGCCGACCCTCGATGAATGCGTCGGCGCGCTCGTCTGGATGACCCCCACGCTCAACGGCTACTTCGAGGACTGGAAGGACTCGCGCTACAACCCGAATGCCGCCCTCGGCCGTTACGTGGCGGAAAGCCGCGTCATCGATATGCGCGGCATCATGTCGAGCTTGCAACTGACCTACGTGGCGATCATGCCGGAAATCGCGAAGAAGGACGCCGCCCTCGCCAAGCGTCTCCAGAGCGACTACGCCGGCATCATGAGCTTCCTCAACCATGTCGATGAGCGCGAAAGAAAAGGCAGCAAGCTGACCGTCCTCGAGATCGAGGAAATGGCCTTCCAGGCGAAAGGGCTGACCGATCAGCTCGTGCCGAAGCTCAAGCAAGTCGTCGCCCTTCTGGGCCTGAAACTCCCGCCCGAAGCCCATCCTGGCCTAAGTCAGAATCGCGCCCTTCGCTTATGAGCCGATTCTTTCGCCAATTGGCCTGCGGCCTGACGGTGCTCTGCGCGCTGGTTTCGCTCGCCGCCGAGAGGTTCCCGACGATTTTTCCGCATTGCAGTCGCGGTTGAATGAGACGCTGCTCGATGTCTACGCCGGCTCGGCTATCGCCCCGGAGAGCGCGCCGTTGAAGGCTCTGCGCGATTTGCAGCCGGCCTTGCAGAGCGCCGCGGCGAAGCGGCTCATTGATGCGGATGCACAATCGCTGGAGAGCGCCAGCATCGCGCGGCAGATCGGCATGGCGCGCGGAATCCTGCAGCACGTCGCCCGCGCTGGAAATGCTCCAGCGGCAGAGCGCGGGGACGCATCAACGAAGCGCGCGACTGGGCGCTCGGTCATCGCCCTGCCGAAGTATGCGAATGCGGTCGATGGCGCATTGCTCTTGCAGCAGGCCGCCCGACAAGGCCAGGGGCGCCGGAAATCAGCCAGGTGCTGGTCCGCGAGTATCTCACCTGGCAGGTCATGCGCACCCGGCAATTGCTGGACTTCCTGCAGCAGGCGCGGCGAATGGCGAAGCCACCGACGCCTTCATCGACGCCGTCACCACGGAAGTGATTTACCTCGCGAGCTTTCCACCGGAGTTGCTGCAAGCCGCCGGCCCTGCCGCCCGCCCTCCGCCAAACTGCCGGACCGCCCTACCGTCACTGCGCCCTTCGATTCCGAGGCCAGCCGCGATGCGCTCAGCGAATGGCGCAACACGGTCGAGGCCACGCTGCCGAATCTGCTCAAGCCCGAGGACGTTACGCGCCTGGAGCGCCTGCTGGTGCGCTTCATCAAGCTCGTCCCCAAGGAGTATCGCAACGGCGTGGTCAACAGCCACATCACCATCGCGCTCGAATATCGCGAGGCGAAGCAATTCACCGAGCAGGCGCAAGCCCTGGCCAATGAACTCGCGCCCGTCTGGCGGCGCGACCGCGCGGAAGCCTTCACGCAGTTTCATCAGCCGCTGCACGAGGCGCTGGAGACGATGTCCCTGCGCATCCACAAGCTCGCGCCCGTGGAATCCGTGGAGGAAAGCGCGAAGGAATGCGGCGAATCTGCTCGAGGATAAATTTCAACTCAGCTCCCGCCGCGCCGGCGCCAAGAACGACGTGATCGAAGAGACCGCGCTCGAAGTGCGCACCGCCCTGATCGATTCGCTGGCCGCCGCCAAGGCCGACCAGTGGGAGGAAGCCGAGTCCCTGCGGCTCGATGCCTACACCTCGTTCGACTCGGAGATCGAAGTGCGCGTCCTGCCGCGCAATCCCGAACTCGGCCGCCGCACCGAGCGCAGCTTCCTCGATGGCAGTACCGGCGAGCCGGGCATCAAGGCCCGTGATTCAAACTACACCGGCTTCCGGCAAGTTGCAATGGGTCATTCAGTTATCCAGCGACAAGTCCTTCTGCGCCTCGTCCTTGGCTTGGTGAATTCCCGCACCGCCTGCCATGGCGCCGGCGAGTTCCGGCAGCCGCTTGGCCCCGAACAGGAGCGTGACGATAAAGAGGACGATGATGAGGTCGGGTCCGGCGAGATTGAGAAGGCTGGCGATGTTCATAGGAGGTGGAGGTTCTGATTCGATGACCCAGGTTGGCGGAGCAGGCGTGCCCACGGGTTATTCAGGTATCCGGCAGACCCCCCATTTATTAGCAACGGTTACCGGGTCGACCGCAGGCCGGCGCGATCGAGCACCTGGCGGCACGGCCTTTGTTCTACGGCATCACCGCCGCCGCTTCCTGCGGGCTCGGCAATCCCCACGCTTTCCATTTCGCCTCGTACTCGGCGCGGGGCAGCAGGGCGTAGTGGGGATGTTTGTCCGCCCGCAGCCAGCGGATGAGTTTCACCAGGTCGTCCTCGGCCATGGTCGTGCAACCGCGGTCTTGCGGGCCGGACCGCGGCGGATGTGGAAGAAGATCGCGCTGCCGGCATTGGGCGCCGGGGGATCGGAGTTGTGGCGGATCTCGACCAGCCAGCGATAGGCAAAGTCGCCGTGCCGCATCTTCTGCTTCTCGAACCACGGCGGCGGATTGGCCGGGTCCGGGATGACCACGTGCTTGTTGTAATCGGGCGACGTGATGTCGTCGACCCACGCATCGCCGGCCCCGACGGTGTGAAAGGGATACTTCGCGCCGGAGGGCAGCGCGGGATCATAGGTGTAGATCGTGCCGATCTGGAATACGCCGGCGGGCGCGCGGCCATCGTGCTCCTGCTTGTGCGTGCCGGGTTCGTCCGTGCCGAGCACGCCGCGTCCCCACACGAGGCCGTTCTTGCCATAGAGCACGGGGATCGCCGGTGCGGAGGCCTTCCACCCGCCGTTCGTCTTCTCGAAAAGCTGGAGCTTGCCGTCGAGGCATCCCAATCCGCCGCCACGCTCACGATCATCTGCTGCACCGAGGGATCGAGGGCCGCGCCGAAGGCCTTCACTGCGACCACCGCGGCCACGACCGCCAGGCCAAACGCGCGCTTGCTGCGCGGATTCTGTTTCTCATCATGGAGTACTTGAAAAAATAACGCGAACCGGAGCCGTGTTGCTGATCATGGCGGCGACTCTTCTCGTTTACTGGCCCGCGCTGCGCAATGGTTTTGTCTGGGACGACACCGCGCTCGTCCTGCGCGATCCGCTCCTCCGCAGTTGGCGGCTCATTCCCGAGGGCTTCCGGCATTTTCTGTTTCTCGATGCCACGGCGTCAAACTTCTACCGCCCTATCCAGCGATTAAGCTTCGTTTTCGACTACCAAGTCTACGGTTTTGGACCGCCCATGGGGCTGGCATCTCACCAGCATCCTCATTCACGCCGGCGCGGTGGCGCTCTTCTTCACCACGGAAAGATTGCTCGCCGCGCTGGCGGAACGCCTGAGCGCCCCGGTGCGAATGAGCATCGCCCTTGGTGTAGCGGTCGTGTGGGCGATCCACCCGCTGCAAACCTCGGCGGTTACCTATGTGGCGGGCCGGGCCGATCGCTGGCGGCGCTTTTCGGTTTTACAGGCTGGCCTTAGGGCTTGCCAGTCTCACTGCGCGAAATCGTCCGTGGCTTTGGCAGCTCGGCGCGGCGGCCTGCCTCCTCTCGCCATGCTGTCGAAGGAGAGCGGCATCATTTTCCTGCCCCTTTGGCTGCTCATCCTGGCGTGGCGAGCGGAACGCGACGCGCCCTGATCCTTGGACGCTCATCGCCATCGTCCTCATTGCCGCCTACAGTGGGCTGCGTTTCACCTCGGAGAAGGTCGCGCCGCCCCCGCCCCCGCCGACCCCCCTTGCCATCCGCCCGATCCTCGCCGCGCGCGCCTTCGCCGGATACGCCGGGTTGCTTGTCGCTCCGCTCAACCTGCGCATGGAGCGGGACGTGACCACGCGTCCGCTGGACACGCCAGAGGCGACCTTTCGGGAGGCGCGGGTGCTCGAGTATCAAACGCTCGCGGGTGTGCTCCTGTTCATCGGTTTTATTCTGTGGATTCGATACTGCCTGCGTTGCGAACCGCTGGCGGCGCTCTGCCTCGCGGCGTTCATCGTCGCCTACTTGCCGATCAGCAACCTCCTCCCACTCAACGCCACCATCGCTGAGCACTGGCTCTATGTGCCGGGCGCATTTCTGCTCCTGGCCGTCGCGCTGACGCTCCAGCAGGTCTTCCGTCGCCGCGCCGTCATCCTGGTCGTCGGCGGTTGGGCTCTCTTTCTCGGCGCACGGACATTCCTGCGGCAGGCGGACTGGCGCGACCAGCGCACCTTCATCGAGAGCACCATCGCCGCCGGCGGAAGTTCGGCGCGAATGTGGATGAACCTCGGCAACGTGGAGTTCGCCGCCGGCCATCAGGACGCCGCGCTGGCCGATTACCGCGAGGCGCTGCGCCGCACGCCGGACCAGCCTGTCATTTGGCTCGGTTACGCCAGCATCCTGCTGCACGGGCGGGATTTTCAAGGCGCGCGCGAAGCCCTCGGGCACGCGGAAACTTCGCCTCTGCTGGCCGCCGATTGCCTGACCCTCCGCGCCACGCTCGAAAGTGCGGAATCCGGTCGCGACCCCGGTGATTCGTTGCGCCAGGCGGTCGCCAAGGCGCCCGGAACTGGGGCATCCGCAAACGCTACATCGAGTATCTCCACGAGCGCTCGGGGCCGCCGGAGGCGCTGCGAGAGTTGCACGGTTTCCTCCAGAGGCATCCTTTCCGCGCGGAATCCTGGCGTCTGCTCGCCGGCCTCCTCGAAGAACAACATCGACCCGCTCTGGCCGCCGAGGCCTGGCGCGAGGCGGTGCGGCGCGATGGGCGTGACGAAATTCACGCGCCGCATGGCAACGGCTCGCGGGTGTGCCCCAGCAGAAAGACTGATGCGCAGGCGGAAAGATTTTTGAACCACGAAAGAGACGAACCAGACGAAAAGGGACTCTCCTTTCGCCTATCTCGATTGTTTCGTGGTTTCTCCTTCAATCGTCGCTGGCCACGGCGTCGAAACCGTTCGACTTGTTTGAGGGTAATCATACAACCCTCTCTTTGCCCATGACCGCCAAACCTCACAGCGCGCTCATCATCGTCGGCCACGGTTCCACCGTGAACGCCGATTCCAGCACTCCGACCTTCGACCACGCCGCCGAGATCGCGCGGCGCGGCGTCTTTGGCGAAGTGTATTGCGCGTTCTGGAAGGAAGAGCCGAGCCTGCGCCAGGTGCTCCACATGATCGATGCGGACGATATTTACGTCGTCCCGAATTTCATCAGCGAAGGCTACTTCACCCGCACCGTCATCCCGCGCGAACTCGAGCTCACCGGCCCGGTCACGCGGCGCGACGGACGCACGATCAAATACTGCGAACCCGTCGGCAATCATCCGCGCATGACCGACGTGCTCCTGCGTCGCGCCGCGGAAGCCGCCCCCGGCGCGCCGCCGGAAAAAACGAGCCTGTTCATCGTCGGCCACGGCACGGACTTGAACGACAACTCTGCCGCCGCGGCCAAGCGCGAGGTGCAGAGCATCGCCGCCCGCGGACTCTACGCCGAGGTGCTCAATGCCTATATGGAGGAAGAGCCGCTCATCTCCAAATGGGACGAATACGCCTCGCAACTCCATGTGGTCGTCGTGCCCTTCTTCATCGCCGATGGCTTGCACAGCTACGAAGACATCCCCGTGCTGCTGGGCATCGCCGCGGAATCAACCGGCGCCGCCAGCGCCACGCAGAAGGAAATCTTCCGGCACAATCCCTACCACCTGCGCGGCCGCTCGCTCTATTACGCCAGCGCCATCGGTACGGAGCCTCACTTCGCCGACGTTATCCTGGAGCAGGTGGCGGCCTTCGATGCCGTCCATCCCGCCGTCGCTCTCGCCTGATGCAGAACCTCGCGCAAACCCTCGCCGAATGGATCGCGGGCGGTGGCCGGGAGATAGGCGAACTCCATGTCGAGCCCCTCGAAAACGGTTTTCTCCTGCACCATGCGGACGATGCATTGCACTGCGATGCGGTCGCGCTCCACGGTGCGGAAGCGGCCCGCGAGCTCGCCCAATTTGACGAGGCCGACCGTTTCCGCCCGCTGAAGACCGCGCCCAATCTGCGCCACGGCTGGCGGCTGCACCTCGCCGACCTCGCCGAGCTTCGCCGCGCGCTCGACTACTTCTATCCCGCGATGCTCGGCGTCTGGTTCAGCCAGCAGCGCGGCCGCCTCGTCCCGGTGCCCTGCGCGACACGCTCGCCCGCAGACGGGCATGTACGCGATCACAAAGAAAATCACCGACGCCCAAGCGCAAACCCTGATCGGCGGATTCTGCCGTAGCGACGGCGGCTGCCTCAAACGCATCCTCTGGCCGATCGCTCCCGGCATCCCGATCACCTCGCTGCCCGCGGAAAAGTTTCAGCCCAGCGCCCCGCGGCCCGAACTGCCGTTGCTCTGCCACGAAGCCTGCAATCTTCTCGTCGCCAAGGCGCGCGAGGTCGTCAAGAAAGGCGAGGTGCCCGCGTGATCGTCCGCGCCCGCCAGGTTGTCACCATGGATGGACCGCCCATCGAAAATGGGGCGGTCGCCATCGAGGGCAATCGCGTCGTCGCCGTCGCACCGTGCCGGATTTGCAATGGGGTCTCGGAAGGCCCCGTGCTGGACATTGGCGAGCGGGTCCTCCTTCCTGGCCTCATCAACGCGCACTGCCACCTCGACTACTCGATGATGCGCGGCGCCATCGCCCGTCCGAAGCAATTCACCGCGTGGGTCCAGCGCATCAACGCGCTCAAGCGCAGCCTCGACAGCGCCGATTATCTCGCCGCCATCCAGCGCGGCTTCGGCGAACTGAGGAAATGGGGCACGACCAGCGTGTGCAATATCGAGGCCTTTCCCGAGCTCATGACCCGCCTCGGGCCGTCGCCCGTGCGCACGTGGTGGTTTTATGAGATGATCGATATCCGGCATCGCATCACCACCGACGATGTCGTGGCGGAGCCCTGTCCTTCTTTCAGCATCGCGCCAACTCCCTCGACAGCTTCGGCCTGAGCCCGCACGCGCCCTACACCGCCTCGCTCAATCTCTACCAACTGGCCAACGCCTGCGCGTCGTCTTTCACCATGCCGCTCACGACACACGTCGCGGAATCGACCGAGGAGTTCGACATGTTCCGCCATGGCGGCGGCGTGCTGTACGATTTCATGACCTCGCTGAAACGCCCCATGACCGATTGCGGCACGATCACGCCCTTCGGTCACCTGTGGAGAAGCGGCGCGATCGACTCTCAATGGCTGCTCGTGCACATGAATGCCTTGATCGAGGAGGATTTTCAGTTGTTCGCCGAGTTGCCGCGCGGCGCCGGCCCGCACATCGTCCACTGCCCCGGCAGCCACCGTTATTTCAGCCATCCGCCCTTCCCGGCGCGGCGTCTGCACGAACTCGGCGTGAATCTCTGCCTCGGCACCGACAGCCTCGCGAGCACCGATTCGCTCAGCCTTTTCGAGGAGATGCGCATGCTGGGCGCGGTCGAGCCCTGGCTGCGGCCGGAGGAACTGCTCCGCATGGTGACCGTGAACCCCGCGCGCGCCTTGCGGCGGCGGGGGCAGTTGGGAAAAATCGTTCCCGGCGCACTCGCTGACTTGATCGCCGTGCCGTCGCCCGGTAGCCTCAGCGGCGTTTACGAAGATATCGTCAATCACGACGAACCTGTTTCCTGGATGATGATCGATGGCCAAATCTGCGCGTAGTCTTTTGCTGCTGTTCACTGCTGCAGCTTTCGCGCTGTCGTCGCATGGCGTCCTCGGAGCGACTAAAAAGCGCCGGCCCAACCCGGGAGCCGCCCCCGCGGTTACGCCTGCGCCGCCGCCTCCGACCGACCCGAATGGCGAACTGCAACTCGCCGCCTGGGGCGCGATCGTCCTCGATGCCCTGACCGGCAAGGTGCTCTATGAAAAGAACGCGGACGCCCCGCAGTATCCGGCGAGCACCACCAAGATCATGACCGCGCTGCTGGTGATCGAGGAGGGCAACCTCGACCAGGAAGTCGTCTGCGACCTCGATGACAGCAAGGTCGGCGAAAGCAGCCTCGAGTTGAAACCCGGCCAGCACTACACGCGGCGGCAGATGCTTTACGGCCTGATGCTCAAGAGCGCCAACGACGTCGCCCACGCCCTCGGCCGCGACAACGCCGGCTCGATTGAGGCCTTTGCCGAGAAGATGACCCGCCGCGCCAGGGAACTCGGCGCGCAGAACACGCACTTCGCCAATCCCAACGGCCTGCACGATCCCTCCCACTACACCACGCCGCGCGACCTTGCGCTCATTGCCCGTGCGGCTATGCAGCAGCCCTTTTTCCGCCAGGTCGTGAGCACGCGCGAATACAATTGGGCCACCGAGGGCGCGGTCAATCCCCTGCACAATCACAACCGTCTCCTGGAGCGCTTCCCCGGCTGCACCGGCGTCAAAACCGGCTACACCATTCCTGCCCAGCAGGTGCTGGTCAGCGCCGCCATGCGTGGCAACCACGAAGTCATCTCCGTGGTCATGCACACGGACAAGCCCGGCATCTGGAACGACAGCATGCTCCTTCTGAGCTACGGCCTCGACCGTCTCACCGAGAGCACCGCGACCACGGCTACTGGAAACTAGGTGCGTCATGAACTGGGTAAGGCGTACCCCTTCCCCACCCCTCATTCTGAGCTTGCGAAGAACCTCTGGTCTCGCTCTGGCATCTGACGCCTCGCCGACCGTGCAAGCTGGCCTCCATCTTCTGCCCGACGGGTGAAGAAAGGCAGAAGACCAGAGGTCCTTCGCAAGCTCAGGATGACGGTGGGCGGGGGCGCCTCCGGCGCGCACGAGCTTCCTGCCCCATTTCTCACCGGCTTTTTCTCGTGCCTGAGAAGAAAGCCCTATTGGCACACCCGAAATTCGCGAAACATTCCGCTTTTCATTTCTCAATCGTGAAATAATCTCATTTCCGCGACTTCTCTCTTATGGCTAGAATTCTCATCATCGACGACGACCCGGCCATGGTCTCGGTCATCTCCGACATCTGCCAGGAACGCGGACATCAGACCGTGGCTTATGCCTCCGGACAAAAGGCCCTCGAAAACCTCGCCGTGCACGCTCCCCAGCTCGTTATCTCCGACCTGCGCATGGACAAGGTGGGCGGTCTCGACATCCTCCGCGAATGCCGCGAGGTATTGCCGCAGACGCCCGTGATCCTGATCACCGCGTACAAGACCGTGGAAACCGCGCTCGAGGCGATGAAGCTAGGCGCTTACGACTACATCACCAAGCCGTTCAAGGTCGATGAGTTGCAGCTCACCATCCAGCGCGCGCTGGATAACCAGAGCCTCGTCCGCGAAAACCGCAACCTGCGGCAGATCGTCAAGGAGAAGTACCGCTTCGAGAACATCATCGGCACCAGCACGAAGATGCAGGAGATCTACAATCTCATCGCCAAGGTCGCCGATACCGACAGCACCATCCTCATCCAGGGCGAGAGCGGCACCGGCAAGGAACTCGTCGCCCGCGCGCTCCATTTCAATTCCACGCGGCAGCACCAGCCCTTTGTGGCCATCAACTGCTCGGCGCTCCCGGAGAACCTGCTGGAGTCCGAGCTCTTCGGCCACAAGAAAGGCTCCTTCACCGGGGCGGTGCAGGACAAGATCGGACTTTTTGAAGAAGCGGAAGCCGGCACCATCTTCCTCGACGAGGTGAACTCGATGGCGCAGCCGCTCCAGACCAAGCTGCTGCGCGTCTTGCAGGAACGCCAGATCCGCCGGGTCGGCGATACGAAAAGCGTGTCCATCAATGTCCGCGTGCTCGCCGCCACGAACGAAGCCCTGAGCGACAAGATCAAGGGCGGCAATTTCCGCGAGGACTTATACTACCGCCTCGCCGTCATCCCGATCGAGATGCCCGCCTTGCGCGAGCGGCCCGATGACATTCCGCTGCTCGTGAGCCATTTTCTGCAAAAGAATGCGGCCCAGACCGGTACGGAAGCGAAGAAGATCGACCCGAAAGCGGTCGAGATGCTGAGCAAGTATCGCTGGCCGGGCAATGTGCGCGAACTCGAGAATGCCGTCGAACGCGCCTGCGCGCTCTGCGATGACGGTCTCATCCGGACCACCGACCTGCCACCGCAGGTCGTCCGTCACGCCACGACCCCTCTGGTCGAGCACACCGGGACCATGCCCGTGGGTCAGACACTGGACGAGTACATCCGCGACCAGGAGCGGCGCTACATCGAGGAGACGATCAAGTTCAACGGCAACAGCCGGGAAAAAGCCGCCAAGATGCTCGGCATCAGCATGGCCACGCTCTACCGCAAGCTGGAGGTCAAAGCCCAGCGAGCCGCGGAAGCGAAAGCGTAGGCTGTAGCCGGGTTCACTGAACCCGGTCCGCTCAACTCCGCTTCGAGAAGAAGCGCATCTGCTCGGCGGCCTTGTCCATTTCGTCGAGCTTGAGCAGGGTGGCTTTTTGTTTCTCGATGAGTTCGTCGTTCTTGGCTTTGAGCGTGCGCAGGGTTTCGACGGGCGTCTTGGGCAGGATGCCTTGGGAATGAAGGTTTACGGCCAGGCCGAGCAGGGCGGCGATGGCGATCAGGGTGGGAGCGGTGGCTTTCATGGGCGTTATTTGCCGCGGCCGGCGTAGATGCGGGCGAGGCGCAGGTTTTCGGCGATGCTGGCCAGCTTGGTATCGATCTTCGCCTGGTTGTCGGCGATGCTCGCCTGCTGGGCAGTGACGTCATTCAGGATCTGGGTCATGGCGATGTCTTCGCCCGTCTGGCCGCCGGAGTGCGTGGGTGCAAAGAGCGCACCGGCGAAAACCAGGGCGGCGAGCAGCGCGACCGGGAAGAAATTTCGGTTCATCCTTCCCAAGAGAGCCAGATCGATGCCCACGCCAAGGCGAAAAAACATCCACTTTTGGCAGGAATACTGCTTGCGGACCTTCCGCTCTCTCGTTTAGTTTCCGCCTATGGCAGGACTCTCCCAATCGCAGACGCTTTCGCAACAGCAGGTTTTGGCCCCGCAGTTGCAGCAGAGCTTGCAGATTCTCCAGGCACCCATGCTGGAGTTGCGGAACCTGATTCAGCAGGAGCTGTGCACCAATCCCATCCTCGAGGAGGAAATCAGCGAGCCGACCATCGAGGACAAAAAACAGGAGCACGAGGAATTCCAGGAGGAGTTCGATCGCCTGGCCAAGCTCGATGAAGAATGGCGCGACTACATGTCGCAGAGCCAGAGCTACTCCGGGCGTTCGTCGGAGGAGGAAGAACGCCGGCAATTCTTTTTCGATTCCATCGTCGGGCAGCAGACCCTCCAGCAGCATCTGCTCGAGCAGATCAATTCCAGCGAACTCAACGATGCCGATCGCAAGATTGCCGAACTGATCATCGGCAATATCGACGACACCGGCTTTCTGCAGACCAGCCCCGAGGAAATCGCCCAAAATACCGGCATGGACGTGGCCGATCTCCAGCGCGTGCTGGAACACGTGCATACTTTCCATCCCGTGGGTGTCGGCTCCCGCGATTTGCGCGAGTGTCTCCTCATTCAGCTCAAGCGCCTGAGCAAGGAACAGAGCCTCGAGTATCGGATCGTCGACCGTTACATCGACGACCTCGGCAAGCGCCGCTTCCCCGAAATCGCGCGCCGGCTCGGCACCACTGCCGAACAAGTCCAGCGCGCCGCGAATTTCATCGGCACCCTCGACCCCCGGCCCGGCCAGATTTTCACTCCCGATCCCAACAACTACGTCCTGCCCGACGTGACCGTGGAAAAGATCGGTGGCGACTGGACCATCTCACTCAACGGCGAGCAGATTCCGCATCTGCGGATCAGCAATACTTACAAGGATCTCATGTCGCAGGACAAAGGCGGCGCGGACGTGAAGGATTACATTCGCGACAAGATTCGCAGCGGCAAGTTTCTCATCAAATCGATCCACCAGCGGCAGCAGACGATCTCGAACATTGCCCACGAAATCGTCTCCCGTCAGCGGGACTTCCTCGAGTTCGGCCCGAGCGCGCTCAAGCCGATGACCATGGTGCAGATCGCCGACGCCGTGGGCGTGCATGAGACCACCGTGAGCCGCGCCATCTCCGGCAAGTATATGCAGACCCCGCAGGGCGTCTTCGACATGAAGTATTTTTTCACCCCCGGCTATCAGACCTCCGGCGGTGAATCGATGAGCAACACCAGCGTGAAAGGGGCCATCGCCGAACTCGTCAAGCTCGAGGACACGAAGACCCCGCTCAGCGACAAGGAGATCGTGGAGATATTGGAAAAGCGCGGCATCCCGATCGCCCGCCGCACGGTGGCCAAATACCGCGGCGAGCTGAACATCCTGCCGAGCAACATGCGGAAGAAGTACTGAGGGTCGTAGCCGGTTAAGGTTTTGCGGGAGAAACCGCATGCGCCGGAGGCGCCCCTCCCCACGCCCGTCATTCTGAGCTTGCGAAGAACCTCTGATCTTCTGCCTTTCTTCACAACCACGGCAGAGGATTATGCATTAAAAACGCAGAGGTGCAGGGACGCAGAGGCAGAAAGGACACGCGAGACGGAAGACAGTTTCCTGTCTGCGAGAAGCGTGCCTCCTCGGAACCTCTCGTCATTCCGGTCCCTCTCCTGCCCTTTCCCTCTGCGTCTCTGCGTTTTTCCCCGAGCCGTTTTGTGAACATCGCTTTTCGCAGTTGCGGTCGGCGCGCGGCGTGCCAGAGAGTGTGCGTCCCGCATGATCACACCCGAGCAAGTCCGAGAAAAGCTGTTGACCGTCAAATATCCGGGGTTCACCCGGGACATCGTTTCGTTTGGCCTGGTGAAAGATGTGCGGGTCACGGGCGCCGATGTGGTCGTGCAGATGGCGCTCGCCACGAATGATCCGAAGATCCCGCAAGCGATCAAGGAAGGTTCGGAAGCGGCGGTCGCGCAATTGGTCGGGGTGGGGCAGGTGACCATCCGCATCGATATCCAGGCGCCGCCGCAAGCGCCACAGGCCGCCTCTGGAGCACCGATGGCGGCGGGCGCGATCGAGGGCGTCAAGCGGGTGATTGCCGTGGCCAGCGGCAAGGGTGGTGTCGGGAAGTCGACCGTGGCGGCGAATCTGGCGGTGGCCCTGCACCAGACCGGCGCGGCGGTCGGGTTGTGCGACTGCGATCTGTACGGGCCGAGCATCGGCCTGATGTTCGGCAGCGGCGAGCGGCCGATGGCCACGGAGGACAATCGCATCATCCCCATCGAGCGGTACGGTCTGCGGCTCATGTCCATGGGCTTTCTCCTCGATGACTCCGCGCCGGCGATCCTGCGCGGGCCGATGGTGACGAAGTACACCCAGCAGTTTCTGCGGCAGGTCGATTGGGGGCAGCTCGATTATCTCGTGCTCGATCTCCCGCCGGGCACGGGCGACATCCAACTCACCATCGTCCAGACAGTCGCGCTCGCGGGCGTGGTCATCGTCACCACGCCCCAGGAAGTGGCGCTGATCGATGCGCGCAAGGCGGCGACGATGTTCCAGAAGGTCAACGTCCCGGTCCTCGGGCTCATCGAAAACATGAGCTACTTCCAGTCGCCCAGCGATGGCCGGCGCTACGACATCTTTGGTTCCGGTGGCGGCGAGCGCGAAGCCGCCCGTCTCAAGGTGCCGCTGCTCGGGCAGATACCCATCGACATCCCGACCCGGGAAGCCGGCGACCGCGGCCAGCCCGTGACGAGCATCGATCCTTCGAACCCTGTCTCCGAGGCTTTCGTGCGCATTGCCCAAAAGCTTTCCGGCACACTTTTCTCGTAAGTTTGCGCCATATTATGGAGTGCGAATCTGTCTTCCCGCCGGTAAAACAATTGACGCCCGTTAAAATTTCCAGAACTTTGCCCACAGTAATGAGCTCCCCTACCGATGAACCGGCCGAACTCGTCCGCGAATCCCTGCTCTACAAGGAATTCCTTGCCGAGCGCGAAGAGATTTTGCGCCACAAGTGGATCGAGAGCGAGAAGGCCGGCCACGATATCGGCTTCGAAAAAGCCCTGCTCGACTGGATCGTGAAACACCGGTCCTCGTGGCGGGCCCAGCGGCATCCCGGACATGTGAACAACTAGTCCTTCCGCCGTCCCTTTAAGGCGATCCTGCGAGGTCGCCAAGGAACATGAACCCAGCACCCACTCCGCCCACTCCCGGCGCCGCGCTCATCCTGGATCGCGCGGCGATCGAGCGCTGTCTCAAGCGCATCGCGCACGAAATCATCGAGCGCAATCCCGACCTGACCAAAGTCGCGCTCATCGGCATTCCCTCGCGCGGCATCGAGATCGCTAAACGGCTGGCCGCCTATCTCCTGGAATTCAGCGGCACGCAGCCTTTTGCCGGGGTCGTCGATGTTGCCATGCACCGCGATGACCTGCACCGGCATCGCCTGCCGCCTCGCGTGGAGCGCACCATCCTGCCTCACGAACTGGAGGACATGACCATCGTGCTCACCGACGATGTGCTCTTCTCCGGGCGCACCTGCCGGGCGGCGATGGATTCCATCTCCAGCTTTGGCCGGCCGGCGCGCATTCAGTATGCGGTGCTCGTGGATCGCGGCCACCGCGAATTGCCCATCCGGGCGGACTACGTGGGCAAGAACATCCCGACCGCGTTCGGCCAGCGGGTGCACGTTCGCTTCGAAACCACCGATGGAGTCGAGGACTCCGTCTGGATGAGCCAATCGTCCTGATCTTCCCATGAGCGCCGCTTCCCCATTGCAGCACCAGCAAACCGCCAACACCAAAGAGATGACTGTGTGGACCCACAAGGATCTGGTCGGCCTGCAGAACCTCACGGCCGCGGAAATCACCCACCTGCTCGATACTGCCGGGGCGTTCAAGGACGTGGGCACGCGGGAGATCAAGAAGGTACCCGCTCTGCGCGGGCAGACGATGGTCAATTTCTTCGTCGAGGCCAGCACCCGCACGCGCGTGAGTTTCGAGCTCGCCGCCCATCGCCTCAGCGCGGATGTGATCAACATGACGGCGTCGACGTCGAGCCTGACCAAGGGCGAGACACTCAAGGACACCGCGAAGAATCTGGAGGCCCTGCACGCCGACATCATCGTCCTGCGACACAGCAGCGCGGGCGCCGCGCAGTTCCTGGCCGAGCGGCTCGACGCCAGCGTGATCAATGCCGGCGACGGTGCACACGAACACCCCACGCAGGCGCTGCTCGATACCTTCACCATTCGCGAAAGGCTCGGCCGCATCGCGGGCATTCACGTCGCCATCGTCGGCGATATTCTCTTCAGCCGCGTCGCGCGCTCGAACATCCATGCACTGCTCAAGCTCGGCGCGCGTGTCACGCTGGTCGGCCCCAGCACGTTGGTGCCGCGCGAATTCGAGACGATGGGCGTGAAGGTCACGCACGATCTCGACAGCGTGCTTCCGGAGGCGGATGTGGTAAACCTGCTGCGCATCCAGCACGAGCGGCAGCGCAAGGAATACTTCCCCAGCCTCGGCGAATACACCCAGCTCTTCGGCCTCACCAAGCAGCGCGCCGAGCGCCTCAAACCCGGCGCGCTCATCATGCACCCCGGCCCGATCAATCGCGGCGTCGAGATCGATAGCGACCTGGCCGACAGCGCCCGCAGCGTCATCCTCGATCAGGTCACCAATGGCCTCGCCGTCCGCATGGCCGTCCTCTACCTCTGCGCCGGCACGAACCCGAAGCGGTGATGAGGAACGCGACTTTCCCCGCACCTTGATGAAAACCACCCTCATCACCAACGGCCACATCATCGACCCGGCGAATGGCATCGACCGGGTGGGCGACGTCTACATTACCGACGGCAGGATCGCGAAGATCGATCTCGAAGGTTCCGCGCGGCACGCGGAGCCGGACGAGAAGATCATCGACGCCACCGGCCTCGTCGTTACGCCCGGCCTGATCGACCTGCACGTCCACTTTCGCGAGCCGGGACAGTCGGCCAAGGAAACCATCGCGACCGGTGCAAAGGCGGCGGCGGCCGGCGGCTTCACCAGCGTCGTGTGCATGCCGAATACCTCGCCCTCGGTCGATAGCCCCAGCGTCGTCGCGTGGATCGTGGAAAAAGCGAAGGCCGAAGCGTGCGTGAACGTCTTTCCCACCGGCGCCATCACCAAGGGCATCGCCGGCGAAGAGCTCGCGCCTATCGGCTCGATGCACAAGGCCGGGATCGTGGCGCTGACCGACGATGGCCATTGCATCCAGAATCCCGAGGTCATGCGCCGTGCGCTCGAGTACGCGCGCATGTTCAATCTCACCGTCATGGACCACTGCCAGGACTACGCGCTCGTGGGCAAGGGGGTGATGCACGAGGGCTGTTGGAGCACCGTGCTCGGCCTGCCCGGCTGGCCGGCGATCGGCGAGGAGATCATCGTCTCGCGCAATGCCCAGCTCGTGGAACTCACGGGGACGCCCATCCACTGCCAGCACTTGAGCAGCGGCGGCAGCGTCCGCATCTTGCGCGAGGCGCGCAGTCGGGGCGTCGCGCTGAGCGGCGAAATCTGTCCGCATCACATCGCTCTCACCGACGAGTCGATCCGCACCTTCGACACCAATTTCAAGATGAACCCGCCGCTGCGCACTCAGCGGGATATCGACTTGCTCATCGAGGGCGTGGCCGACGGCACGATCACCGTGCTGGCCAGCGATCACGCGCCGCATTGCAACTACGAAAAGGAAGTGGAGTTCGACCAGGCGCCCTTCGGCATCCTCGGCCTCGAAACGGAACTGGGCCTCTTCCTCGATATCCTCGTGCACAAGAAAAAGGCCATCAGTCTCGCGCGCCTGGTTGCAATGTTCACCGTCGAGCCCGCGCGCCTGCTCGGCCTCGACCGCGGGACCCTCAACATCGGTGCTCCAGCGGATATCACCCTCCTCGACCCCGACCTCGAATGGACCGTGAACAAGGAGGAGAGCTGCTCCCGCAGCCGCAACACGCCCTTCCACGGCTGGGAACTCAGGGGCCGCGCGGTGCGGACCATCGTGGCGGGCGAGACGGTTTGGTCGCTGTGATCGCCATGTGACTCGACGCTTGCCGCCGCGCTGACACCTCGCTACGCATCTGGCTATGAAGAAGGTCCCTCTCGGTGACAGCAAGCTCCAATCCAGCCGTCTGGCTTACGGCTGCTGGCGGGTGGCCCGCACCGGCGACATCCAGCAGGATCTCAAGACCACACGGGAGGCGGTCAACGCGGCCATCGATGCCGGCTTCACCCTCTTCGATCACGCGGACATTTATTGCCACGGCCGGGCGGAGAGCGCCTTCGGCGAAGTGCTGCGCGAGAACCCAAAGCTGCGCAAAAAGATCCTCATCGCCACGAAGTGCGGGATTCGCCTGGCCGGTGAACCGCCGGGCGCGCCGCAGCGCTACGATTTCACGGCGGAGCACATCATTCGCTCATGCGAACAATCGCTGCAGCGTTTGCACATCGAGCACATCGATCTCTATCAGCTTCACCGGCCGGATTACCTGATGGATGTGGACGAGGTGGCGCTCGCTTTTGCCAGCCTGCACAAGTCGGGCAAGGTGCGCGAATTCGGGGTGAGCAATTTCCGCCCTTCGCAAGTGAGCCTGCTCCAGCGCGCGGTGCAGCAGAAACTGGAGAAGAATCTCGTGAGCAACCAGGTCGAGATCAGCCTTGCGCAACTCGCGGCTTTCGAAGACGGGACGCTCGACCAATGCCAGGCGATGAACATTACGCCGATGGCCTGGAGTCCCCTGGCTGGCGGATTGCTGAGCGACGGTGCGACGGAGTTGCTACCGGCGCAGAAGGGCTATAAACCCGCGGCGATTCTCCAGGCGATCGACGAGCTTGCCACGGAGCGCGGCACGAGCCGCACGACGATCGCTATCGCCTGGCTGCTCAAGCATCCCACGAAGATCATTCCCATCGTCGGCAGCACCAGTCCCGACCGCATTCGCGCCGCGGCCGCCGGGGCCGAGATCGAGTTGACCCGCGAAGAGTGGTATCGACTGCTCGTTGCGGCGCGGGGCACACCTCTCCCGTAGTGCCGAAGGTCCTCATCGCCGGCTGTGGATTCGTCGGGCTCGCGACCCGCGCGGCTTTTTGTCCGGCGCGGCTGGGAAGTGATCGGGTGCACCCATTCGGCGGAGTCGGCAGCGAAGCTCAGCGGGGAAGCATTCCAGGTGATCGCCTGCGATATCGGCGAGCGCGCGGCGGTGGAAGAACACGCGAACCTGGGGCCCTTCGAGGCGATCGTGCATTGCGCCAGTTCCGGGCGCGGAGGCGCCGACGCCTACCGCCGCGTCTACCTCGCAGGCTCGCGAAATCTGACTGCGGTGTTTGCGCCTGCCTCGCTGCTCTTCACCAGCAGCACCTCAGTCTATGCGCAAACGGACGGCGGGTGGGTCACGGAAGACAGCCCGGCGGAGCCCGATCGCGAGACGGGGCGCCTGCTGCGCGAGACCGAGGATCTGGTGACAGCGCACCGAGGAATCGTGGCGCGGCTGGCCGGCATCTACGGGCCCGGGCGCTCAGTGCTGCTGCGCAAGTTCTTCGACGGCACCGTCCTCATCGAGGGCGATGGCGCGAAGTGGATCAACCAGGCGCATCGCGACGACATTGCCGCCGCGCTCGTCCACCTCGTTCTCGCCCGCGTTCATGGCATCTTCAATGTGTCCGACGATCAGCCGCTCACCCAGCGCGAACTTTATCGCTGGCTTGCGCAACGCTTCGACCGGCCGCTGCCGCCCAGCGGGCCGATCGACGTGAATCGCAAGCGCGGCTGGACGAACAAACGCGTCAGCAACACTCGGCTGCGCGCGCTCGGCTGGGCACCGCAGTATCCGTCATTCTTTGAGGCCGTGACCCGCGATCCGGAACTCGTCGAGAACACTGCGGCCTGAGTTCGGGATCATCCTATTTGGCCCGGGGGTGAAAGCGGTGGTGCACCGCCTTGAGACGCTGCTGGTCGACGTGCGTGTAGATTTGCGTGGTCGAGATGTCGGCGTGGCCGAGCATTTCCTGAATGATGCGCAGGTCGGCGCCATTGCTGAGCAGATGGGTGGCGAAACTGTGCCGCAGCAAGTGCGGATAGACGTTGATATCGAGGCCCGCGTTCCTGGCGCAGGTCTTGACGATCTGCCAGATGCGCACGGTGGTCAGCTTGGTGCCGCGGGCTGAGAGGAAGACCTCGCTGCCGGTGCGTTTGCGGACCATCTCCGGGCGCTCTTTCTCGAGATAGGCGCGAATGGCGTCGCAGGCTTTTTGGCCGACGGGCACGAGGCGCGTCTTGTTGCCTTTGCCGGTGACGCGGACGATGCGCGCATCGAGGTCGAGATTCTCCAGGCGGGTGTTCACCAGTTCCGAGACGCGCAGGCCGCTGGCGTAGAGCAGTTCGAGCAACGCCCGGTCGCGCAAGCCTCTTGGTGAATTGACGGGCACGCCTTCGAGCAGATGGTCGACCTGCAGTTCATTCATCGTCTCCGGCAGATAGCGCTCGGTACGCGGCAGCGGGAGTACGTCGGCCACATCGCGCTCGACGCGCTTCCGCGCGTGCAGCCAGCGGAAGAAGATCTTGATGGCCACAACGATCAACTTGATCGAGGACGACGAAAGGCCGAGACGCTTCTTGTGCGCGAGGTAATCGGTAATCTGCTGATGCGTGACTGCGTCAGGCGCGATCGATGGGGGTGGCGTCTCGGCTTCCTCCGCGTCCTCCTTGGCTCCCATCATGGATCGCCGCTCCAGCCAGGAGGTAAATCCCTCCAGGGACAGGCGGGTCGAGAGTTGATAGTTATCCGAAAGGCCGCGCTCCGTCGCGAGGTAGAGGATGAAGTCTTCGATCGCGGCGCGCATGGCGCTCAGGTTTCCACGAGCGGCTGGCCGGTGAGGCACGCGTAGGCTTCGAGATACTTCTCACTCGTCTTGCGCACCACCTCTGGCGGCAGTGGGGGCGCGGGCGGGGTTTTGTCCCAGGTGAGCGTCTCAAGGTAGTCGCGGACGAATTGCTTGTCGAAGCTCGGCGGACTCATGCCCACCGCGTATTCGTCCGCGGGCCAGAAGCGCGAGCTGTCCGGAGTAAGGCATTCGTCGATCAGGATGACGCGGCCATCGATGAGGCCGAACTCGAACTTGGTGTCGGCCACGATGATCCCGCGCTCCGCGGCGAAGGCACGGCCTTCTTCATAAATGCGGATGCTCAAGGCGCGCACCTGCCCGGCCACGTCGTCGCCGACCAGGCGCCGGCATTCGTCCCACGGAATGTTCATGTCGTGTCCGCTCTCGGCCTTCGTCGCGGGAGTGAAGATCGTCTCCGGCAGCGGCTCCGCCTGGCCCAGGCCGGCGGGCAGCTCGATCCCGCAGATCGTCTGCGAAGCCTGATATTCCTTCCAACCCGAGCCCGCGAGATAGCCGCGCGCCACGCACTCGATGGGCAGCGGGCGCGCCTTTTTCACTACCATGGCGCGCCGGGCGAGCTGCGCCTCGTAAGGCTGAAGCACGGCGGGAAAGTCCCGCATCTCAGTGGCGACGACGTGGTTTTCCACGAAGCCGAACCGCTGGAACCAAAAAGCCGAGATCGAGGTCAGCACCGCGCCTTTGTGCGGGATCGGGTTGGGCAAAATGCAATCAAAGGCGCTGATCCGGTCGGTGGCCACCAGCAGCAAATGTTCGCCGAGATCGAAAATCTCACGCACTTTGCCGCTGGCGATCTTGCGCACGCCGGGGAGGTCGAGGGTCAAAATATCCATCTGTCAGAGCATGAATCGGGGTGAGGACAACATCCAACCTTCTATTCGAGAGAAGAGAACTCCCGCAGCGCTTCGGCCAGCGCTTCCATCGGCAGGCCGATGACATTGCTGAACGAGCCTTCGATGCTGTCGATCAGTTCGCCACGGTCGGCTTGGGCAGCGTAGCCGCCGGCTTTGTCGAGCGGGCCGATGCGGGTGAGATAGGCGCGAAGTTCCTCGTCGGTGAGCTGGCGGAAATGGACGCGGGTGATGTCGATAAAGCCCCGCTCGCGACCCGATTTCCCATGGCGGAGCCAGACGCCGGAATAGACATCGTGCGTGCGGCCGTTGAGCCGCTGCACCATGGCAAACGCCGCCTCCATATTCGCGGGCTTGCCGAGCACCTCGCCCTCAAAGGCCACCACCGTATCGACACCCAGCACCAGCGAGCGCGGCTGGGCTCGCGCAATCGCGTGAGCCTTGATCCGCGCATTGAACAGCGTGATCTCGCCGGGCGAAAGGTGCGCCGGGGCGATCTCCGCGACCTCCGCCGGCATCACGCGGAAATTGTAGCCATGCTCGAGCAGCAGCCGCCGGCGGCGCGGTGAGGCGGAGGCGAGAATCAGCGGCGGCATGGCGGGCGCGGCTGGCGTGATGCGGCAGCGTTTACTTCGGCTGAAAGTTCAGCTCGGGCGAAGTGATTTCCTTGTAGCCCGCGGGAATGTCGAAGGACTTGGGGTCCACATTATCCTCCTTCGCGGAGACCAGGGTGGTCGCGACCTTTTTGCCATTCAGGACGATCTCCGTCTTCATCGTCATCCCGGGAAAGTCCTTGATGTCCGGCAGGAGTCCCTTGCCCATCGCGGAGATGCTGCCCGACTGGAATTTGTCGAGCTGCGCGAGCACGCTTGGGAAGTTCGGAAAATCCTTGGCCAGCCAGTAGGTGGCGGTCAGCGCGCCGAGGCCGGCGGTGAAGATTTCGCAATCGTACTCGCCGATCTTTTCCTTTTTGCCGGTGGGCTGCAGCTTCGCCGGCTCCGTGCCCGTGCGGAACTTCTGCAATTGCGCCATCATCGCCTTGGTCTGGTCCGCCGACACTTTCAAATAGGTGTGGCCCGTGTGCATGAGCGTGATCATCTCCCCGGTCGCGCCGTTGGTGATCATAGTCACCGTCGGATTCAAATCCGTGCGGGACTTATCGCCCTTGATCTTGATCGTCTGGTCGCCGGTCTGGCCGCCGCCCTCGACATGCTGCACGATCACGAGATCGGCCCGGAGCAGCGCGGTGGCGGCGAGAAATCCGAGAGTGCCGGCGAGGAAGGCTTTCATGAGCGCAAGGAGGCTAGACGCCTTCGCCCGAGCCGCTGCTGCCGCCGATCAGTTCCCGATACTGCCCGGGGCTCTTCAGTTCCTCGATCTCTTCCCCGGCCTCGACCTTGATTCGGAAAATCCAGCCTTCGCCGTAGGGGTCGGTGTTGATCAAGGCGGGATTGGCGGAAAGCGCCTCGTTGGCCGCGGTGATCGTGCCGGAGATGGGCGAATAGATGTCGCTGGCTGCCTTGACGGATTCCACCACACAGACCTGCTGGCCGGCGGTGACCTGCGCGCCGACCTTGGGCAACTCGACATACACCACGTCGGTCAATTCCGCCTGGGCGTGGTCGCTGATGCCGACCGTGCCGTCGGCGCCATCGAGGCGAAGCCATTCGTGAGTGGGAGCGTATTGGAGATCGTCGGGAACGTTCATGATTGCGTGGTGTGATGAAAAGTCAGACGCTGGCCGTGCCGGCACGATGCAGGGGTTTCTTCTCGATGACGGCCGGAA
The DNA here is from genome assembly GCA_037200205.1 of Chthoniobacter sp. GTDB lineage: Bacteria > Verrucomicrobiota > Verrucomicrobiia > Chthoniobacterales > Chthoniobacteraceae > Chthoniobacter. Next base: position 25,821 of record JBBCHV010000019.1, on the reverse strand, counting down.
AGCGTTTGCCGCGGATTTCGATTTCGATCTGCTCGTTGATCCGCGCAAACTCCGTGGGGATATAAGCCATGCCGATCCCGATCTTGAGGGTGGGCGAAAGCGTCCCGCTGGTGGTCTCCGCGATCTTTCGATCGCCCTTGTAAACGGCGTAGTGCGAGCGCGGCGGCGGACACGTCTCGACCATCTTGAACGGCACCAGCCGCCGCTTCACGCCTTCCTGTCTCTGTCGGGCGAGCGCTTCCTTGCCGACGAATTGCGGCTTGTTCAGATCGACGAAGATGGACAGCCCCGCCTCGATCGGCGTGGTCTCCGGCGAAAGATCGGAGCCATTGAGTGGATAGCACATCTCCAGCCGCAGCGTATCGCGTGCGCCGAGGCCGCAGGGCTTGATGCCAAACTCCGTGCCCTTGCGCAGGATGTCGTTCCACGACTTTACCGCGCGATCCGCGGGGCAGAAGACCTCGAAGCCGTCCTCCCCGGTGTAGCCGGTGCGGGCCACATAGTAGGTCTCGCCCTCGATCTCCAGGCGGAGGATTTCATTGCGGGCGGGGCGCGAGTATTTGCCCTGGAAAAAAGCGTCGAACAACTGCGCCGACCGCGGCCCTTGCACCGCGAGCCCGGCGAACTCCGCGCTGCGATCGGCAAACTCCACGTCGGGCGGCAGGTGCGACTTCATCCAGGCAAAATCCTCGTCGATCTTGGCCGCGTTCACCACCATCAGGTAGCTCTGCTCGCCGATGCGGTAGACGATGAGATCGTCGATCACCCCGCCGGTGTCATTGAGCAGGAAGGTGTATTGGCATTCCCCCACCGCCAGCCGCTCCACGTTGTTGGTCAGCAGGCCATTCAGCCACGCCAGCGCGCCCGGTCCCGCGGCGAAAAACTGGCCCATGTGCGAAATATCGAAGACCCCCAGGCTGCCGCGCACCGCATGGTGCTCATTGATGATCCCGGTGTATTGCACGGGCATCGACCAGCCGCCGAAGTCGACCATCTTCGCGCCGAGGCGCACATGTTCGTCGTGGAGCGGAGTCTGTTTGAGGGTAGAGGCGGCGGACACGTGCGGGAGCGTAAGTGGTGGTGGGAACGTGTCAATCTGCTACCGGCAAAAACGATTCACCGGTTGCATTTGAGACGGATGAATCCAGAGTCTGCGCTCTACTTTGAACATGAAATGGATCGACCGCGCTGAGACGAAATACGGCCACCTGGCCATCCCGCATCTGCTTTCCTGGATCGGCTATCTTACCGCGTTTACTTTCGTCCTGTTCAAATTCAATCCCCGGATCTTCGAGGTTCTCGAACTCTACCCGGATCGCGTGCTGGCGGGTGAGGTCTGGCGACTGGTCACCTATCTGTTCATTCCGGCGGTGAATTCTTTCATCCCTCTGCCGGATTGGGTCAACGCCGCCTTCTACGTGCTTTTCATGATGTGGGTGGGGAATGGGCTCGATCAGGCCTGGGGACCGCTGCGGACGAATCTTTATGTCCTGGTGACAGCCGTCGGCATCACGATCGCGGCCTTCGTTTTCGGCCACACGGAAACGTCGTACCTGTTCCTGCAGGCGGCGTTTCTGGCCTATGCGCGATTTTACCCAGAGCAACAGATCACCCTCTATTTCCTGCTGCCCGTGAAAGTAAAATGGGTCGCCTGGTTCGATGGCGCTTTGCTGGTCTATCAATTCACCACCCGCGAGGATTCGTTTCGCATGGCGCTGATTGCCACGCTGGTTGCTTATTTCCTGTTTTTCGGGCGCGAGATTTTTCAAGCGGCGCGGCATCGCCAGGATGTCGCGGCCCGGCGGCAGCGTTTCCAGGCGGCTGCCCGCCGTCCCGACGACGAAGCCATGCACCATTGTGCGGTCTGCGGCCGAACGGAAATCCAGGCGCCGCACCTGGAGTTTCGAGTCGCGAAGGACGGCAACGAATATTGCCTGGAACATCTCCCGAAGGCGCCTCTCGTTCCGCCACCTGTGGCGTAGGGGCGGTGTCATGGCGTGGCGGGGTGCTCGCGCGCGCCTTCGGCTTCCATGATCGGCCAGCTCGCGCGGTCGGGGCTGGCATGGGGGCCGATCTTTTCGACCGGGATCGGCTGGAATCCGAGAGCCCACGCGGGTGAATCGGGTGCGAGCCGGTAGTCGTCCTTCTCGGGCGCGAGGAATTTCGGGTCGGCGATGATGCTGTGCTGATCGCCGAGTTCCTGCCAGCTCTGCCACTCGTCGAGCGACTCGGTTTCCTCCAGCGTTACGTCGGCGGCATAGAGCGCGCCCTTTTCCCGCCGGCCAATCGAGGCGCACCCCGGAAATTCTTCATCTTCTCGTGCCAGCCCTTCTCGCCCTGGGCGGGAATGCTGAAGGCGAATTCGACATCCTGCCACGCCGAGGTGAGCTTGGTATCCGCGGGAGAGCTGGCCCAGAAGTGGCCGGGCTGGCCATCCTTCGGCGGCAGGTAGAATTGCACCATGAGCGACGCCTTGGCGCTTTCCTGGTCGGTGCGCAACCGCGCCCGCAGCCGGTAGGCCGCTCCGGGTTTCAACTCCACTTCGTGGCTGACGACGATCGGGTAGTTGTCGCGCTTCTTTTCGTGATGGAAGGCGGCGTCGACGCGCAGGGCGGACGCGCCATTTTCCTCCACGGTTCCCGCGGTGCCGCCGGGAGGGTGAATCTGCCATTGCCAGTCTTTCGGCAGCGCGCTCGGGCCGCCGTCCTTGAAGCCGGGATTCAGCACGAGATTTTCGCCGATCACTTTGCCCGCCTTGCGCTGGCCGGTCTTGAGCGGCAGGCCATCGTGCCAATAGAGATTGCCGTCGAATTGATTCCGCGCGGGATTGAAATTGACGACGTTCAGCGCCTTCGCCTCGGGATTTTTCCACGCGATGATGTTGCGCGTGAAGACATCGCCGGACATCACGCGGCCTTCGCTGTCGGGGATCTTTTCCGGCGGCACATCCATGCCGCGCAGGCCCTGCCACGCGGGGAGATTCGCCACCGACTCATAGCCTTTCTGCATCTGCGGCAGCGTCGTTTCCCAGAAGCGCTGCTTCACTGTCCAGCCGTTGAATTCCCATTGCCGCAGGCCGCCCTCGACGAAGATGTTGTTCTCCACGCGGCAGTCGCGGGCACTGTGCCCGTGCAGGCAGGAGCGCCCACAGCGCGCGACGATGTTGCCGATCACGTCCACGCCGCCGGAATTGTCATCGAGATAGATGCCCCAGGCGAAATAGGGCGAGGTCCACTTGCCGTTCCAGCCGAAGCCGAGCACGTCGTGGATGAAATTGTAGCGGATGACCGTGCCGCGCGGGCTCAGCCAGTCGCGCCCGCCGCAATAGGTCGCGCCGACATCCTCGGTCTCCAGCGCGAGGTGACGCAGGTGATTGTACTCGAGAAGGTGATTGTTCCCGGTGAAGCCGATGGCAAAGCGCGGGGTATCGTGGATGAGGCAGTGCGAGACGCGCTGGCCCACGCCGCTGAGCGCCACGCCCACACCCTGCTTATAAAAGATCCCGACATGGTGGATGTAGCAGTTGTCCACGAAGTTGCCCGCGCTGGTCAGCGTCGGCCGGTCGCCGCCGCTGAGGCTCACGCCGTTGCTGCCCGTCTGGGAAATGTCGCAGCCGATGACGCCATTGTCCGTGCCCTCGCGCACGGCGATCCCGGTGCCGTTGAAATCGCCGACGTTGCGCACGGTGCAGCCGATCACGCGGCAGTGATTCGCCTTCGACAGCACCACCGCGCTGCCATCCGCGCACTCGAGCGTGAAGCCTCGGATCGTGAAGTAATTCGCGCCGTCGAGGGTGAGGATGTCGCGTGTGGTCGGAGCGTAGACCGGAGCGCTGTCAATCGGTGCCGGCGGCTTGAAATAGAGCGTGGACTCCTGGACGTCGAGATACCACTCGCCCGGGGCATCGAGGTCTTCCAGGGCGCCCTGGAAGTAGTAGCGGTCGTTGGCGCGCATCGCATAGCTGCCGTCCTTCGCGGTCGTGACGGTGTGCTTTTCCGCGTCCACCCCTTTTACGCGCAGGATGTCGTTCCACCAGTTGTAGCGCGGGAAGACGAAAACCTCCACATTCTGGGGTCGGGCCCAGGTGCGCCAGTCCTGCGGCTTCACGAGCAGGGTGTGCCGGTCCTCGCCCTCCTTGTCGGCATACATCGGCCACATCTCGCCATCCGCATAGGCCCAGCCGCCGCCGTAGGGATTTTGCGGATCGTAGTTCGGGTAGCGGGCGAGGATCTGACGCTGGCCGCCGAAGAAGAGTTGTTTGAAGGCGATGCCTCGGAAGCCCTGCCTGCGGATGTCGGTCTGGAGGATGCCGTCCTTCCATGCGTCCCAATGGCCGATGGCGAGACCGCCGATGAGCACCGGCTTTTCATTTTCAAAGGCCCGCCACACGACCGGGGCCTCGGCGGTGCCGGAGTCCTGGGCGTCGAATTTCAAGCCGGTGGGCAGCTCGTACATGCCGTCGCGCACCTGCACCGTGATCGCGGAGGCATCGCCGGCCTTACGGGCTTCGCGCACGGCGTTGCGGGCACGGCCGGGACTGGCAAAGGGGCCATCGGTCATGGCCGCGTTGGGCGCCGGGAGCTTGCCGGACCAGGCGTCGTCGCCGTTCGTGGCGACGTACCAATCGGTGCCGTGGGCGGTCGTGGCGAGGACGAGCAGGAAGGCCGCCAGCAGATTCGTTGGAGAAGGCAAGAGAAGCGGTCGGCGGTGCATGGCTGGATTGGGAGCAAGGGGCGGGCAGGCTTTCTGAGAAGGGAAGTCGAAGCAATTCACCTTCCTCCCCGGTGTCATGTTGAGCGGAGTGTAGCGGAGTCGAAACATCCCGTCGTTCTACCAGAGATCATCGCTGGTGGTTCGGCGGGGTTCTTCGATTCCGTTACACTCCGCTCAGAATGACAGGCGAGGAGAAAGTTCACTCCGGGACAATCGTCCGGCGGTTTTATTCGTCACGGGGGGAGAGGCTGAATTTACCTTGATTGGCTTTGATTTACCTTGATTGGGACGTGCGGAATCAAGGCGCTCCTTTCCGAAGGCCTTCCGCGGTGCGGGAAAAAATACTCTTCGATTACCTTCGATTGGCTTGGATTACGGGCCGCAGCCCGGTCACCCGTTGCGGGGGTGCAGGACGCCCGCTCACCGCGTTGAGGGCATGTGGCATCTTCGTCTTCTGGATCATCATTCCGCCGACCGTTCTCAAGGACACCGCCTGTTGGAACCTCACTCTCCTTACGAAATTAGCTTATCTTTATAGAGAAGTCAAGTGTTTTCAGAGGAAAACGCCCGCAAAGCCTGCAGCTTCTGCAGCGCCCGGCCGGAATCGATCTGCTCGCGGGCGAGCTTCAGGCCGGCGGCCAGATCGGGGGCGAGACCGGTGATGACGAAACCGGCGGCGGCGTTGAAGACCACGATGTCGCGTTTGGGGCCGCGCTCGACGCCGGCGACGATCTCTGTGAGGATGGCGGCGTTTCGCGCGCGATCGCCGCCGTGCAGGTCTTCGACGGTGCACGTTGCCAGGCCGAGCGAAACCGGGTCCACGGTGCGTTCGCGGATGAGTCCGCCGGACAGTTCGTGCACCATGCTCGGGCCGGTGAGCGAAAGTTCGTCCATGCCCTGGCCATGCACCGCCCACGCGCAGGCCCGGCCCAGCACGGACAACGCCTCGGCATATTTCGGCAGGAGCAATGGCGAGTAGATGCCGATGAGCTGATAGGGCGGACGCGCCGGATTGAGCAGCGGGCCGAGCAGATTGAAGATGGTCGCCACGCCCTGGGCCGCCAGCGCCTTGCGAACGGGGCCGATGGCTCTGTAGGCGGGATGATAGATGGGCGCAAAGACGAATCCGAGGCCATGCGTCTCCACACAGCGGCGCAGATCCGCGGGTGCGAGATCGATCTTGATGCCGAGCTCCTCCAGCACGTCGGCGCCACCGCACCGGCTGGTCACGGCGCGATTGCCATGCTTCACCACGCAGGCGCCGCCGGCGGCGAGGACGAACATGGTGGTGGTCGAGATATTGAAGAGCTCCAGCTTGTCGCCGCCCGTGCCGCAGATATCGATCATCGGCCCCGGCAGCTTTTCCAGGTCGAGGCCGGGATCGACCGCGCGCGCGAGCAGGGACTGGACAAAGCTGGCGATCTCGCGGGCCGTCTCGCCCTTGGCGCGCAACGCTTGCAGGAAATCCGCCTTGAGCGCATCGGCCACCTCCGGCGAGGTCAGCGCGGCCACGGCGTGCTCGATCTGACCGGGGTCGAGATCGCGGCCCGCGCGCAGTTCCGATAGGAGATCTTCCATTGTGATCATTGTTGGTGCGAGGCAGCGACGGCTACGAAGATGAGGATGAGCACGAGCACCGCGAGCACGGCGAACAGGATCTTCACCCAACTCAGCGGATGTTTGCCGGCGACGGTGCCGGTGTAGCCGTTGATCACGACCTGGTAGGTCTGCGCGCCATACGTGTAAGCGAGCACCCACACCGGGACGAGGATGTGCTTGAAGGTCTGCCCGGCATAGCTCGGCATGACCTGCAGCGAGCGATAGGTGTCGCCGGGGACCTGCTGTCCGCACATCTGCCGGAGTTTGCCGTCCATGATGTCGCGGGCATTTTGCGCCGCGGCGACGAGGTCGATCTGGTATTGCTCCACGACCCAGCCGCTGAGGAAGCCGGGATCGTAGGGCTTGAGATCGGAGGTCGTGGGGAAGGGTTCGATTTTGGCGAGGAGCGGGGCGGGCACGCCCTTCGACGCGGGCACGAGCTCGTCGTCGAAGAAATGATCGAGCGAGCCGCTGCTCGGCTCCCAGCGCGTGTGCTGCACTTCGCGGGACTGCTGCTTGCCATCGGAGTCGGTGTAATACTCCGTCTCGTAATAATGGTAGCCGCTTTCCGCGGACCACTCGGCGTGGACTTGTGCGTCGAAGGTCCAGTAGGGGAGATAGATGCCGTGGACGGTATCGGTCAAGGCGCGCGACTTGAGCGCGCTGGGCGCGAACCAGACATTGCCGTACCAGGCGCGTACGCGGTCGCGCACTTCCGACTCCGGGATCTTGAATTCGAGCAGGCTCTCGGGGCGGATTGGCGCCTTGATTTCCTCGAAGGGGATGAGCGCGGAGGAGCCGCAGAAGTCGCAGCGCTGAGCCACGCGGGTGGGATCGAAGACGGTGATCGCCTGGCAGCTCTGGCATTTCACCGATTTCTTTTCCGCCTGCCAGCCGCGCTGGTCATCGGGGATATTCTGCAATGCCGCGGCGAGATCGTGCTCGGCGATTTCCGCGCCTGCCGGCGGCGCCGCCATCGGTGAAACGGTGCCGCAAAACGGGCAGACGAGGGCCTGCTTGGCAGGGTTCCATTGCGCCTCGGCGCCGCACGCCGGGCAGGCAAATTTCGACCGGGCGGAAATCTCGGACATCGGCGCGGCCTAGCGGAAAGTGGGCGATGACTCGGGCGACAGATCGATCGTCTGCGTCGCTGGCGCGGGGGTCGCCGGCACCGGGGGAGCAAAGACTGCGGAAGGGGGCGGCGTCGATGCCTCCGGGGTAGGAGTCACAGCGGCCGGTGGAATCGGCGTGGACGGAGCCGGCGAAGAAAAGAGCGGCGGCCGGGCCGCAACCGGGGGAAGCGGCCCTTTTTCCTTGGGCGCGAGCAGATAGCCGATGATCATCATGAGCATCATGCCGATGATGGCGACGACGAGAGCGACCTCGAGGATGGTAAAAGCGCGGGTGCGGGGCATGGCTGCGGGACGCGTGTCTTCACGCGCCAGGAGCAAATGGACTTTCGACATTCAGCTTTGCAAAAACTGATCGAGCGCCGCCTTGGTAATGCGCCACGTCGACCCGATCTTCTTGCCCTTCAAGTCGCCGGCTTCGAGCGATTGCATCACATCGGCCTCGCTCACGCCGAGGACCTTCGCGGCGTCCGCCGGGCTCATCAAATCGACCGCGGGTGCACCGGTGGGAACCGGTGGCGGCGCGGCGGTCGTGGGAACCGCCGGAGGCTGAACTGGCAGGGGAGGCGGGGCGGCGGGAGGGGTGGCTTGGGAGCCGAGAACGCCGCCTTGCTGCTGCATCATCTGTTGGGCCATGGCCATGCCCACGGCCATTTCACTGGCGAAGCCGCCGGCGCCCCCCCCCTGGCCGCTGCCCATGCCCTGGGCCATTTGGAACTTCACGTAATCGTTCAGGTTGCCGACCGCGGCCATCGACGAGCGCTTGTCGATCGCCTGCTCGACTTCCGGCGGCAGGCTCACGTTCTCGAGGATGAAGCTCGTCATCTCCAGGCCGTATTTGGAGGTGACCACCGGATTGATGAGCGGGAGCAGTGCGGCGCCGACTTCCTGGTAGCGCGCAGCCACGTCGAGCACCGGGATCTTCGCCTGCGCGAGCGCTTCGCTGAAGAGGCTCACGATGCGCGAGCGCATGGTGTCGGCAAATTCATCGAGGCGGAAATGCTGGTCGCTGCCGGCGACTTCCTTGAGGAAAAGCTTCGGGTCGGTGATGTGAAAATCGTAGGTGCCAAAGGCGCGCGCCCGCACGATGCCGAAGTCCGCATCGCGCATCATCACGGGGTTCGAGGTGCCCCATTTGTTGCCGGTGAAGAGACGCGTGTTGAGGTAATAGACGTCCGCCTTGAAGGGCGAGCCGAAGCCGTATTTCCAACCCTGGAGCTTGGTGAGGATCGGGATATTGTCGGTGGTCAGCGTGTATTTGCCGGGGGCAAAGGTGTCGCCGAATTGCCCGACGTAGACGAACTGCACCGTCTGCGATTCGCGGACGATGAGCTGGGCGCCATTCTTGATGTTCTTGTCCTCGTCCGGCCAGCGATAGCTGAGGGTATCGCGCGAGTCGTCCGTCCATTCGATGATCTCGATGAGTTCGCCTTTGATGAAATCCATGAGGCCCATAGGGTGTGTGGTCCTTTCTGCGAGGGTTTTTTAAGGGTTGCGCAAGGAAAATAGCGGACGCCGCGCTGGGGTCAAAGCGTATCGGAGGGAGGATGGGAGCAATGGGAAGAAGGGGAGGCATGGGAGCCCCATACTTCCCATCATTCCCATTCCTCCTATTGCTTTGCCGAGCGCAGGCTTTCCAGCCACGCCAACAAGTTCTGCAAATCGACCGGCGTGAAGGAATTGAGCAGGCCCTCGGGCATGATCGAGACGTCGCGTTTGCCGCGCTCGGTGATGTCGGCTTTTTCGAGGGTCAGGGCCTGGCCGGCGATGTTGCGCACGTCCACGCTGTCGCCGCCTTCGCGGACGACGAAGCCTTCGACCTGGTCGCCCTTTTTCGTCTTGAACCACTGGCTCTCGAAGCCCTGCGCGATCTTGGCGCTCGGCTTGAGGATCGATTCGGTGAGCGCGGCGCGGTCGTAGATTTTCACCACCGCGCTGAGGATTGGGCCCTTGGGCGGCTCGTCGGGATTGATGGTGTGGCAGGCGATGCAGCCCGCCTTGAGGAACATTTGCTGGCCTTCCTTGGCGTCGCCGCCTTTTTGCACGGCGGCGAAGATTTCGTCGTACTTCATCGTGCCGATGAGCTTCGCGGGCGCGCCGGTGTCCTTGAGACCGAGCTTCTGGTAGGCGAAGAGGGCGGCTTCGGCGACGGCGTTGTCTGGGTTGTTGAGGTTGGCTTTCACCTGCTCGGCGAAGGGCTTGGCGCCGGTGCGGGCGATGGCGCTGAGCAGCGCGGCGGCTTCCTCCGGCTTGTCGAAGCTCTTTTCCACGGCCTTCTTTGCGGCTTCGCGTTCGTTGTCGCGACCCACGCGGCCGGTGGCGAGATTGACCAAGACGGTCGCGGCGAGTTGGCGCCTCTGGGCGATGGTTGGTCCCGTGCCGACGTGGCCATCCACGGCGATATTGCCGTCCGTGCGTTTGCCCTGCAGGAGGCGAGTGTATTCGTTGACCCACTTCGCATTGTGTCCGCCGCGGGTGAAATCCTCGTAGGCCTGCGTGAGCCTGGCGTCGGACAAGTCATGGCCGGCAAGCGGGGCGAAGGCCTGGACGGCGCCGGGAAAGACGGTGCCGTTTTCGGCATTGGCGACAAAGATGCGAAGGGCGCGGACGCGCAACTCCGGCGCTTCGTTGTTGTTGCCGGTGATTTCCTCCAGCGCCTTGATCGCCTCCGGTGGCATGGACTTGTCATTGCGCACCATGCCTTCGATGGCGGTGAGCTTGGCTGGCGTGTCGCTCCCGGCTTTGGCGAGCATGAGTTCCACGAGGCCGGGGAAGGCGACCTTGCACTGATACATGCGGGCGACGAGCCACTTCGAATCGACCGTGGAAGAGGCGTCGAGCGCGGTCTTGAGCGCGGCGCTGATCTTGTCCGTCTCGCTCCAGGCGATGGGCTGATAGATCGGGCCGGTGGTGTCGGGCCGCGTGCTCCACCAGACTTTCGGGTCTTCGTAGGGCGCTTCCTGGTTCGCGAGGCGGCAGAGGGCATTGAGGATGCCGCGGCGCAGCTCGCCTTGCGCGCCGGGCAGGCGCTGGATGAGCCCGGCCACCACGGCCGGGTCGTAGATGCCATAGAGCGCCTTGAGCGCGCCGGGCTTCACTTTTTCATCCGCGGAATCGAGCGCGGCCAGGCACACCTGCGAACCCTTCAGTTCGCGCAAGGCGCGAAAAGCGAGATGCGCGAGGATGGGATCTTCATCGGCGACGAGGGGCAGAATGCCTGTGCGGCATCGGCCTTGTGCAAGCGGCGCAGGGCGATCACGGCAGCCTCGCGGTTGCGCGGATTTTTGTCGGTGAGCCAGGGAATGAAAATGTCGGAAGGCACTTCCTCCGGCTTGTCCGCGTAATCGGCCAGCGCTCGAAGGACGAACTCCACCAGGTCCGGTTTTTGCAGCAAGTCCAGCGGGGCGGCCGGTCCCGCGGGACTGATCTTGTGTTTGATTTGCGCCGCCGTGTAGAGCGTGGCCACGCGCTGGGCGATCGTGGGATGTAGGTTTTCCTGATTTTCCACCACGCTGAGCAGCGAGCCGATGTCCGAAGCCGTCGGCATGTCCTTCGCCCGCCGCACGAATTCGCGTTGCGCTGCCTGGCGAAGCACGCTGCTGTCGGAAAGCAGACCATGCAGTAATTGCTCATTGCCGGCGGTCAAATCCGGGAGATTGACGGCGGGCTGGTCCTTCTTCACCACACGGAGGACATATCCCGCAAAGGGACCATTGAAGGTTGAATGTCGCGCCTTCCCAACTGGTGATATAGAGCCGCCCGCTGGCATCCACGTCCATGTCGGTGGGGCGGGTGAGGGCGAGCCACTTTTTCTGCGGCGTGGCTGGGCGCACCCAGGCGGGCCTGGGATCGTTGGAAGCGGCGTTAGTCAGCTTGAACCCGGCGCCGTTGGGCACGAGGTCGTCGTGATAGAAGATGCCGCCCACACCCCATTCCACGGTGAAGAGGCCCTTGGGCAGGCCGGGTTCATCGAGCCACAGTGAGCCGCACGGGCTGCCGCCGCCGAAGTCGGCCAGCGTCTCGATCATGTCTTCATTGAAGTTCTTGAAGAGCATGGGGTAGCCCATGTGCGCGCCGGGAGGATTGAAGCTGAGGCGATCGTTCCAGCCGCCGCCATCGTTGGTGTTGTCGCGGGTGAAAATGTCGAGGGTGGGCGAGACGGAGACGTCGTAGATATTGCGCGTGCCTTCGACGACGAGCTCCAGGCCCGTGCCGTCCGGGCGAATGCGGACGATGCCGCCGCCGCGATGGGTGAGCGTGGTGCCATCCTTGCCCTTGGCATGGATGCAGCCGTAGTCGCCCATGGCGATGTAGATGAAGCCGTCGATGGCGAGGCGGCAGCCGTTGGTGGTGTGATCGGCGCCGCGGAAGCCGAGGTCGAAGCCGAGCCCGGTGAGGATGTCCTCCTGGCGGTCGGCGATGCCGTCGCCGTTGTCGTCGTAATAGGCGGTGAGATTCGGCGGGTGCATCACGTAGAGCACGCCGGGGCCGTTGCCCTTCGGTCCGTCCCAGATCACGCCGCGCGGGCTCTCGACTTCGCAGAAGGTCTTGAACTCATCGGCGTGTCCGTCGCCCTTGGTATCGCGCATCCGCACGACGCGGCCGCGCGCCTTGCCGGGTTCATTGCGGTCGCGGCCGAGCGAGCCGTTTTCATCGATGGCGACGAAGATCGTCCCGTCCACCGCGGCGCTGACCGAGGTCGGGTAGCCGCCCTCCGGGGGCTTGGCGAAGACCGTCGCCTCATAGCCCTCGGGCAGGGTCACCGTCTTGAGAATCTCCGCGTCGGAACGCTCGGGAAGCTGGCCGCTTTTGTTTTGGGCTCGGGCGGGGATGGCCAGGGCGATGCCGCAGAGAAAGAGGAGGGCGAAACGGTGGGACATGGTTTCCAATCATTCCGCGTGCGCCCTTTCCTTAGCCAGATTTGTTTTGCGGGGAAGAGAGGGCCATGAAAGTCATTTCGGCGGGAAGCTCCGTGGAACGCGCCTGCGAGGGTTCGTGATTTTCACTACGAGCTGATGGCGATGCCTGGCATTGACGGCGGTTGCTCGTCAGCTGAGAGTCGCGGGGTGCCGATGAAAAAGCATCTTTTTTTGAGCGTCTTCGTCCTCTTCGCCGTGGCGGCTTCCAGCCAGGCGGCGACGCTGTCCCTTTATGATTTCACTGGCAGCGTCGATACCCCGACGGTTTTCACCGGGGTGACGGCTTCCGATTTTACACCGGCGGATGGGATCATTGGCGGACCGCCAACCGCGTTGTTCAACGGCTTCTCGACGACCGTGCCGGTCAATACGCCCCCGGCGAATGCGGCCGTGCCGGTCCGCTATGTCCGCGGGACTGCGGGGAGCGCGGACACGGCAGCCGCGCTGACCAATGGAGATTACTTTACTTTCACCTTGGCTCCCACCAGCGGAAACCAGTTGAGCCTGCAGAATTTCACGGTGGATATCAGCGCCAACGGGGGAGCCGCCAATGCGGATACCGCCGAGTATGCGTTGTTTGCCAGTACCGATGGGTTTGCTTCCGGGGATCCTTCCATGTCGGATATCCTGGCGCCGGCCGCTTCGGTGACTGCCCCGGGGTCCAATGCGATCCCTTATACACGCTATACGGTAGACCTCAGTGAGGCCGCCTTTCAGGATCTGACGGGGACGGTCACATTTCGGCTTTATGTTTCCAACTCGTCCAGCTCTTCGGTGGCGCGGTTCGACGATGTGACGATCAATGGTACGGTATCGGCCGTGCCGGAGCCATCGGGATTCGTGCTGCTGGGGCTGGGGGCGGGCGTGGTGGCGGGGGTGGCGGCAGAGAAGGAAGGCCGTCGCTGCGCAATAGAGGAAGCCCATGGAGATTCCGGTGCGGAAGTGGGGGACGACAGTGGAAAGCATTGCACCAGAACCTGCGATGCGCTGTTCAAAGGCGCCGAAACAGATGACACCGAAGGTGTTGAATCCATCCTCTGATGAGCCGGATTGATTCCCTCTCCAGGCGGCCCACGGGCGTCGGGCTCTGCAAGGTCGGACATAATTTCATTTGGTCACTCGGAGGGGTGTGCTTAGATTAGGCTCCCTAATTTTTGAATATGGCTATTTCGTTCGCGAATCGTTTCAACGCCGATCTTCTGGACCAAAATTACCAGCTTTGGCGCCAGGACCCTGCTGCGGTGGATTCCACCTGGTCCGCTTTCTTCGAGGGTTTTGAACTCGGCTCGGTGCAGCCGAAAAACGGGGCGGTGGCCTCGCAAAATGGCGCTTCCGCGGCCAGCACGGGACTCCCCGCTGCAATCCCGCGTCGACGGCCTCGTCTACGCCTACCGCACCCTCGGCCACACCATCGCCAACCTCGATCCCCTGGCCCACGAGCGCCCGACAAACCCGCTGCTGAGCCTGCGCGAACTGGGCTTCGACGAAAAAGACCTGGATTCTCACCGTCAGCTCGAAATTCCTGCTCGGCGGCCAGCGCATGAAGCTGCGCGAGATGATCGGCGCCCTGGAGCGCATTTATTGCGGACCGATCGGCACCGAGTTCATGCACGTCCAGAATCCGCGCGTGCGCAACTGGCTGCGCGAAAAGATCGAGAGCCGCGCGCCGGAATCGAGCGTGCCCGCGGAAGTGCAGCGGCGCATCCTGCGCCAGCTCGTGAAGGTCGAGAGCTTCGAGCACTTCCTGCACACGAAATACCAGGGGCAGAAGCGCTTTTCGCTGGAGGGCGGCGAGTCGCTCATCACGGCGCTCTACGGCATTCTGGAATCCTGCCCGGCGAGTGGGGTGGAGGAGATTTGCATGGGCATGGCTCACCGTGGGCGGCTGAGCGTGATCGCTGAATTCCTGCGCAAGCCGTTACCGCTTGATGTTCGCGGAATTTTCCGAGAACTACCTGCGCAATACCGCCGACGGCGATGGCGACGTGAAGTATCACCTCGGCTATATGACCACCCGGAAACTGCCGGATGCGGAAGTCGAAGTGCGACTCTCGGCCAACCCGAGCCATCTCGAGGCGGTGAATCCGGTGGTGATGGGCATGACCCGGGCGCGGCAGCGCATCCGCAAGGACACCGATGAACGCCGCAAGGTGATCTCCCTGCTCATCCATGGCGACGCGGCCTTTGCCGGCCAGGGCATCATCGCGGAAACGCTGAACATGTCGCAACTCCAGGGCTATCGCATCGGCGGCACCATCCACATCATCGTGAACAACCAGATCGGGTTCACCACGCTGCCGGCGGATGCCCGTTCGACGACCTACTGCACCGATGTGGCGAAGATGATCGAGGCGCCGATTTTCCACGTGAATGGCGACAACCCGCTGGCCGTCCGCTTCGTCTCGGAGCTGGCCCTGGAATTCCGCCAGACCTTCAAGCGCGACGTCGTCATCGATATCTACTGCTATCGCCGGTTCGGCCACAATGAAGCCGACGATCCCGTGTCCACGCAGCCGACGATGTATGCAGACATCACCACCCACCCGAGCGTGGGTACGCTGTTTGAAAAGAAGCTCGTCGCCGAGGGGGTGATCACGCAGGAGGAAGCCGACGCGCTCGACAAGGAAATGGAAGAGCGCCACGAGAAGGCGCTGGCCATCGTAAAGGCGGCGGAAAAGGACCAGACGATCAACAGCTTCAGCGGCTCGACCGCCGCCCCGCAGCCGGCTTACACCCACGATCCCGTCGAAACCGGCGTCTCGAAGGAAAACCTCGCGAAGATCGTGAAAGCGCTGACGTCGGTGCCGGAAGGCTTTACCATCCAGCCCAAGCTCAAGAGCTTCCTGCTCGAGAAGCGGGCGAAGGTGTGGGCGAACGGCGGCCCCTTCGACTGGGCCTACGGCGAGGCGCTCGCCATGGGCTCGCTGCTGCTCGAGGGCATGCCGGTCCGCCTCAGCGGTCAGGATGCGCGGCGCGGCACCTTCAGCCAGCGCAACTCGTACCTCTACGACCAGAAAACGCGCGAACGCTATTGCCCGCTCAAGCACATCACCCCGGACCAGGCGCAGGTGTGCATCTACAATTCGCTGCTCAGCGAGGCCGGCGTGCTCGGCTTCGACTACGGCTACTCGCTCAATTTCCAGAATCTGCTCTGCATGTGGGAAGCCCAGTTCGGCGACTTCGCGAATGGCGCGCAGGTCATCATCGACCAGTTCATTTCCTCCGCGGAATCGAAGTGGCAGCGCCCGAGCAGCATTGTGCTGCTGCTCCCGCACGGCTACGAGGGCCAGGGGCCGGAGCACTCCTCCGCGCGCCTCGAGCGCTTCCTCCAGCTCTGTGCCGAGGACAACATGCAGGTCTGCAATCTCAGCACGCCCGCGCAGTATTTTCATGTGCTGCGCCGGCAGTTGAAGCGGCCCTTCAAGAAGCCGCTCATCCTCATGACGCCGAAGTCGATGCTGCGCCTGGAGGCCGCGGCGTCGAAGCTCGAGGATTTCACCAACGACCGCTTCCACGAAATCCTCAGCGGTCCGCTGCTCGACAAGCCGGAGAAGGTCAGGCGCGTGATCCTCTGCTCCGGCAAGGTCTACTACGACCTCCTGAAATTCCGCGACGAAAACAAGATCTCCAACGTCGCGCTGGTCCGCGTGGAGCAGCTTTATCCCCTGGACGAAGCGCAGCTCAAGGCGGCCGTCGCGCAGTACACCAATGCGCGGGTCATCGTGTGGTGCCAGGAAGAATCGCAGAACATGGGCGCCTGGAATTTCATTTCCTGGCAGCTCCGCCGCCTGCTCGAAACCGCCGTGTGGTATGCGGGCCGCGGGGCCAGCGCCAGCCCGGCGGTTGGCTCGCTCGCCGCCCATCGCAAGGAA
The DNA here is from genome assembly GCA_037200205.1 of Chthoniobacter sp. Classification (GTDB taxonomy): domain Bacteria; phylum Verrucomicrobiota; class Verrucomicrobiia; order Chthoniobacterales; family Chthoniobacteraceae; genus Chthoniobacter. Next base: position 9,588 of record JBBCHV010000019.1, on the reverse strand, counting down.
CAGCAACTCATCATTCAGGACGCCTTCACCCTCGGCTGACAGGAATTCAGATTGCGGAATGCGGAACGCGGAAGGTAAGACTTTCGCTCCGTCTCATTCCGTATTCCGGCTTCCGCATTCCGTATTTCTCTCATGTCTCTCGAAATCAAAATTCCCGCCGTCGGCGAATCCATCACCAGTGGCCTCCTTTCCGTGTGGCACAAAAATGACGGCGACGCCGTGCAAGCGGGCGAAGCGCTGTTCACCCTCGAGACCGATAAAGTCTCGACCGAGATCACCGCGGAAAAGGCCGGCACGTTGCGCATCAAGGCGCCGGCCGGTACCGAAGTGAAAATCGGCGAAGTCGTCGGCGTCATTGAACCGGCCGGCGCGATGGCCACCGCCAAATCCGCCGAGCAGGTGCCCGACGACAAATCGGACGCCCGGGAGACGCGCAGCCAGGTCGAGCCTCCGGCCGTGGTCATGCCCAAGACCCCCACGGCCTCGGTGGCGAAACAGGCCTCGTCGGGACCGGTGGAGCAGACTTCCGCGCCGAGCATCTCCGAGGCGGTTGCCTCGGCCAATGTCTCGCTGGCCGTCGTCTCGGAAAATGTCGCGCCCGTGACCGAGGGCCGCAGCACGCGCAAGAAGCTTTCGCCCTTGCGGCGCAAGATCGCGCAGCAGCTCGTGATGGCCCAGCACACCGCGGCCATCCTCACGACCTTCAACGAGTGCGACATGAGCGCGGTGATGAAGCTGCGTTCCGCCCAGCAGGAGGCGTTTACCAAGGAGCACGGCGTCAAGCTGGGCTTCATGTCGTTTTTCATCAAGGCGACCGTGAGCGCGCTGAAGGCGAACCCGGCGATCAACGGGCGCATGGATGGGGACGATTTCGTGCAGAACCACTATTTCGATGTCGGCGTCGCTGTCGGGACCGAGCGCGGCCTGGTCGTGCCGGTGGTGCGCGATGCCGACCAGAAATCCTTCGCCCAGATCGAGCGGGATCTCGCCGAGTACGCCGCCAAGGCGCGCGAAGGCAAAATCAAAATCGAGGATCTGCAAGGCGGCGTCTTCACGATCAGCAACGGCGGCATCTACGGTTCGCTGCTCAGCACGCCGATTCTCAACCCGCCGCAGTCCGGCATCCTCGGCATGCACAAGATCCAGGAGCGCCCGATCGCGGAAAAAGGGCAGGTCGTCATCCGCCCGATGATGTATCTCGCGCTCAGCTACGATCACCGCGTGGTCGATGGCAAGGAAGCCGTGACGTTCCTCGTGCGCGTGAAGGATTGCATCGAGAATCCCGCGCGCCTGCTGCTCGATTTGTAAATGACGCCGGCTCCCGCCCGTGCGGGAACGAACGACGCCACGCTCTTCCCTCGGCAACCGGAATTCGCCCCCGTCGTTCCCCATGCCCAAGCCGCTTACCGCCTTCATCGAGCGTTGTGGGGACTGGCTGATTGCTTTTCTCGTCCTTTGGCTGGTCGTGGCGTACTTCGCGCTGCCGATGTGGTGGAAGCGGCACGAATCGAGGCACCCCCGCCCTCGACAATGCCCCGCATATCACGCTCACGGGCGCGCGCATTCCCGGCGATCCGCTGAATCTTTCGCTCATCGGCTCGGAGAACGAGGTGGCCTCCGCGCTGGCCGCCGCCGGCTGGTATTCCGCGGATGCGATCACGATCCGCAGCAGCCTGCACATCGCGGAGAGCACGATTTTTCACCGGCCGTATCTCGGCGCGCCGGTCAGCAATCTCTTCCTCTACGGCCACAAGGAAGACCTCGCGTTTGAAAAGCCCGCCGGGCGTGATCCGCGCGAGCGCCATCACGTGCGTTTTTGGAAAGCGCCGGAATTGGATGGCCAGGGACGCCCCTGCTGGTTCGGAGCGGCGACCTTCGACCGCAGCGTGGGCTTCAGCCACACCACGGGGCAGATCACGCATCACATCGCGCCAAATATCGATGCGGAGCGCGACGGGCTGGTGGCCGATCTTCAGCGGGTGGGGAGAGTGGAGGCGCTGGATTGGAAAGAACGACTTCCAACCCGAAGCCGAGGGGCACAACGGCGGGGGCGACCTGTGGCAGACGGATCGGCGCATGGCGGTGGTGGTGTTGCAGGCGGCGGCGAAGCCGTAGGGCGTCATCCCCCCTTCTGTCATTCTGAGCGGAGTGTAACGGAATCGAAGAACCCCGTCGCTCTACCATCGATCATCGCTGGTTATTCGGCGGGGTCCTTCGACTCCGTTACACTCCGCTCAGGATGACAACGTGGTGGGATGACGCCGCCCCGCAAAACTCAATTCAACCCTGCATCCGTCATCTGCTCGCGCAGCGCCGCCAGGCCGCGCGCCGGTTCCGTATTCACATCCACCCACTCCGGCTCGATCACGAGCGTCTTGTCGTAGCCCGCATTTTTCAACGCGCGCAGATACGGGCGCAGGTCGTAGTCGCTGGTCCCCGGGATCGCCCGGCTCTTGATCTCGGAGACGTGAACGTGCTCGATGATATCCGCGAACCGCTCGATCTCCGTCGGCGACTCCCCCTCGATATCCATGTGAAAATTGTCCGCCAGCAAGCGCACGCTGGGATGGCCCACGCTGTGCACGATGTCCGCCCCCTCGGCGAGCGACATGATGAAATTCGAATCCACGCGGCACACCGGTTCGATGACGATCAATACCCCATGCCGCTCGGCGAGCGGCGCGTAGCTGGCCACGGCCCGCAGAAATTGCTCGCGCGCCTGCGCTTTTGAAAAACCTTCCGGCACGCGCCGCGCGCCGCCGCTGCCCCAGACGATCGTCTGCACGCCCATTTCTTCCGCCCGGCGAAAGACCGCTTCCCCCCACCGCTGCAGGCGCGCTTCATCCACGGCCGGTCCCACCGGTTTCAAATCCGCGGGCAGCAGCCGATTGGCCGCCGCCACCGGCTTGGCCAGCGAACGCACGATGGCCAGGCGCTCCCGGAAATCCGCCTCGTCCGCTTCCGGCACGAGCAGGGTCTGGACGTTCTCCTCCACAAAATCGAAAGGTTGATCGGCAAAGGCCGCGCCGTGTTTGATATCGATGTAGAGGCCGAGTTTCATGGGAAAAAAGAGGTGGAAGGGGAGTGCATCCGGCCCGGCGCAGGGCGTCAACTTTAAGTTTGACTCACTCGCGGACCGCGCCGAGACTCCGCGCCCTTTCTTTTTATGCGTCACACGATCTCCGTCCTCGTCGAAAACAAGTTCGGCGTGCTCACCCGCATCGCCGGGATGTTCAGCGGACGTGGCTTTAACATCGATACGTTGAATGTTGGCCCGACCCTCGATCCATCCACCTCCCGGATGACGATCGTCGTCAACGGCGACGACACGGTGCTCGAGCAGGTCACGAAGCAGCTCAACAAGCTGGTGGACGTCATCCACATCGATGACTTCCACGACGACGAAGTGGTCGAGCGCGAACTGTTGCTCATGCGGGTGACCGTGACCCCGGCCAACCGCACCGAGGTCATGCAACTCTGCGACATCTTCCGCGCGAAAATCGTGGACGTGCAGCACGAGGTGCTCGGCATCGAAGTGACCGGCAACGAATCGAAGATCGACAAATTCCTCATGCTCATGGGCCGGTTTGGCATCTCCGAACTCTCCCGCACCGGTCGCGTCGCCCTCGCCCGCAAACCCAACTGATTTTTGCCGACCACGAAATAAACGAACCAAACGAAAAGGGCCTTTCCGCTTTCGCCTATTTCGTCCCTTTCGTGGTTTAACCCCACCACCAAATCCGCCAATTATGCCCTCGAAAGTATACTCCGACAAAGACGCCGATCTCTCCATCTTTAAAGGCAAGACCCTGGCCGTCCTCGGCTTTGGCTCGCAAGGCCACGCTCACGCGCTGAACCTCAAGGAATCCGGCGCCAAGGTCATCATCGGTCTGTATCCCGGATCGAAGTCGATCGCCGTCGCCAAGGAAAAAGGCTTCGAAGTCTACGACACCGCCGAAGCAGTGAAGAAGGCCGACGTCATTTTCGTCGCGCTGCCCGACACCAAGCAGGCCGCCGCGTTCGAGAAGGACATCCGCCCGAATCTCACCAAGGGCAAGACGCTCCTCTTCAGCCACGGCTTCGCCATCCATTTCAAGACCGTCGTCCCGCCGAAAGACGTGAACGTGATCATGGTCGCGCCGAAAGGCCCGGGCCACATCGTGCGCCGCCAGTACACCGAAGGCAAAGGCGTGCCCGCGCTGATCGCCGTTTATCAAGGCGGCCGGGAAGCCAAAAAGATCGCCCTCGCCTGGGCGAAAGGCATCGGCGGCACCCGGGCCGGCGTCATCGAGACCGATTTCAAGGAAGAGACCGAAACCGACCTTTTCGGCGAACAGACCGTCCTCTGCGGCGGCACCACCGCGCTGGTCCAGGCCGGATTCGAAGTGCTCGTCGAGGCGGGTTACTCGCCCGAGATGGCCTATTTCGAATGCCTCCACGAGCTCAAGCTCATCGTCGACCTGATGAATGAAAAGGGCATCGCCGGCATGCGCTTCTCGATCTCCGAGACGGCCAAGTGGGGCGACGTGAGCGTCGGCCCGAAGATCATCGACGCGGGCGTGAAGAAGCGCATGAAGGCCGCGCTCAAGGACATCCAATCCGGCAAGTTTGCCAGGGAATGGATCAAGGAATACCAGGGCGGCTACAAGAAGTACAACGCGCTGCTCAAGGCCGGCGAAAAGCATGGCATCGAGAAGACGGGCGAAAAACTCCGTTCGCTCATGCCCTGGATGCCCAAGCGCTCGATCAAGGGCGTGCAGGCCTCCTACTAACCGAAACTTTCAGAATTCCCTACAAAGAGCGCCGTCAGGAAACTGGCGGCGTTTTTGTCTTGGTCCCGACCCGTCGGCGCAGGACCTCGTTAAGGATAAATTCCAAGCTCCACCCATAGCTCGCGCGCTTCGATCTGCTTCGCCTCGTTCATTTGCAGTCGAGCGACAGTGGCGCGACCGATCGGCGTGGTTCCCCGGACTTCCAGTTTCGCCGGTGCGAAGAGAAAGTGGCGATCCCACTTGTCGCGACGAGGATTGAAAAGCTGCACTTCCGTTTTTGTTTCGGGATCGATTCCCGTGGAATAGTGCGCTTTGTGCCCGTTGCAGGTGATGCAGGAGAGGGCATAATTGGCCCTGCTGTCTGCTCCTTCTTGAGTGCGAGGGATGATGTGCTCAATGTGAAATGTAACCCCCGTGATCACCTGTGGAGCAAGGCAATACTCGCACCGGGATTCTGCGCGCTCGGTGACGAAGAGACGATCCGCCCGGCTGATCACATCAGGCGGCGATGGGTGTGTGTTTCCGTGCGCCGGTTTTTCCTTTCGCCGGTGCGGACTTTCCAACCCGACGCTGCTCCGCGAGGAGGGTCCGGGCGTTGGCCAAGCTGATCTGGTGAGCGCGATCCGCCAAGGTGCCAAACTCTCTGCGCTCGGCAGGCGTCAGCCGCCCTTCGTTGTTTTTCGACATCAAGGCGTCGAGGCGAGCCTCGGTCTTGCTGTCGAGGCGGTGCAACTGTGCCTTGGGCTTGCGAAAACTGATCAGATCGCTTAGGCCAACCTCGCACACCTTGCAGATGGCCGCCGCAATGTGCAGGTCGATCTTTTGTACCGGCGTATCATTGGCCAGCCGGTAAAGGCTCTTGATGTTTACGGCCAGCCCGGCCGCGGCGAGTTCGTGCTGCAGCGCAAGAACGCTCAGGTTTCGGCGGGCGAGAATGAAGCCGAGCATCGAGTAGGCTTCTGGTGTGTATCCGCTCATCTGGGAAGCCTACCATATACCTGGGTTATCGCCAGTTTCAATTCCCGTCGTGATCGTGGCCGGCCAAATGCGGATCAGGCCAGATCCAGCACCCCGCCCTCGCAGAGCTCCGCTTTGCCGAAGGTCGGGAGATCGTGGCCCATGGCGCGGGCGACGGTCATCCAGAGACGGTTGTGCGGGACTTTCTCCAGCTTCAGGCTGCGGCCCATTTTGAAGCCGGGGCAGCCGCCGACCATCACGCAGGGAATGTTGTCGAGGGCGTGGGTGTTGCCTTTGCCGAGTTCATTCGTCCAGACGATGAGGGTGTGGTCGAGCATGCTGCCGTCGCCGGTGGGTTCGGGCGTCTCGGCGAGGCGTTTGGCGAGATAGACGAGTTCGCCGCAGAACCATGTGTTGATCTTTTGCAGCTTGGCGTAGGAATCCTTGTTGGTATCCGGCTCGTGGGAAAGCGAGTGGTGACCCTCCTGGATGCCCAACCAGCGCATCTGCGCCTGGCCGACGGAGCGCATGTACTGGAGCGTGGCCACGCGGGTCATGTCGTTGGCCAGAGAATTGACGAGCAGATCAATCTGCATGCGGCTGATTTGCGGCGTGTTGTCGTTCACGAGTTCGACACTGGGATCCAGCTCGGGCATCGGGTGCGCGAGCTTGGCGTCGGTGTCGCTGCGCTGGAGTTCCTGCTCGAGATTGCGCACGAGCGTGACGTGCTGGTCGAGCAGCGCCTTGTCGCGCGCGCTGAGCTTGGCGGAGACTTTGGTGAGATCGTCGCGCACGTCGTCGAGAATGCTCACCAGGCTGTCCCGGTCCTTCATCTTCCCGTAGAGCTTGCCGAACATCTGGTAGGGATTGTCGATCGGCGCGACCGGCTGGTTGGCGCCGGCGTAGCTCATGCGCGTCCAGGGATCGGCGCGGTCCGGCACGGCGACGCCGAATTCCAGCGAGCCGAAGCGGGTGCGCGTCTCGGCCTGGCTCTGGAGGAAGTTTTTGATTTCCTGGTCGATGGAGATGCTGCTCGCCCAGCCGGCGGGGGTGCCGCCGCCGCCACGGATATTGCCGGGCAGCAGTTCGTTGGCGGTGAGCAGGCAGCTCATCCCGCGCATGTGATTGTCGCCGTCGCCGTGAATCTTGTTGCAGACGCCGTTGAGAATGAGCGTGCGGTCCTTGTAGGGCGCGAGCGGCTCGAGGATGGATTTGAGCACGAGTTCGTCGCCCGCCGCCTGATCGGGCCAGAATTCGTTGGGCAGCGTGCCATTGGGCGAAAACATGATGATCACCCGCTGGCGCTGCGGCGGGGCGGCCGCACCCCGGAGACTCGGCAGGCCGGCGAGGAAGGGCAGCGCGGCGGCGGAGACGCCGAGACGATGAAGGAATTGGCGGCGGTTCAGGGTGCTCATAGTGGGTGTGGTGCGGCGGCGGGCTGAGGTTTCACTTCCTGCGCGACTTTGGCGTCGGGCTCGGGAATGCCCCGGGCGGCGGCGACGGTGGCGATGTCGGTCAGAAGCTGGCGGATATTGAAGCCGGAACGGGTGAACGATTGCCGCAGATTCTCCAGCATGTCCGGTCCATAAACATCCACAGCCTGCTTCACCGTGTGATGGAAAAGCAGATGGATGAAGGCACGATGGCCGCTCGGGTTTTCCGCGGCAAATTTCACGAGGTCGCGCGCCCCGGTCAGGCGGATCGTGTCACCTTCGTCGGTATTGAAATCGCTCACCGCGTTGACCGGCTTGTTATTGTCCTGCGTGCGCCAGCGGCCGATCGCGTCGTAATTCTCCAGGCTGAAGCCGAGCGGATTGATGGTGCCGTGGCAGCCCATGCAGTTCGTGTTCTTCGTCAGTTCGGTAATTTTCTCCCGCATGGTCAGGTGCGCGTCGAACTTGGCATCCTCGAACGCCACGGCCATGGGTGGCGGCTTGAGCGTCATGCCCACGATGGTGCGGGTGAGGAACACACCGCGATGAATCGGCGAGGTCGCCTTGCTCGAGGCAAAGGCGGCGAGCAGATACGGATGCGTGACCACGCCGGCGCGCTCCTTCGGATCGAATTCCACGCGCTGGAAGCCGTCGCCATCGACGCTTTTGCCGTAGAGCTTTCCGAGGCGCGCGTTGAGCAGCAGGTAATTCGCCTGGAGCAGTTCGCGATAATCCGAGTGCTCGCTCCACACCACCTGATCCAGAAACAGGTTCAGCGACGTACGCAGATCGGCGAGCACCTGCGCGTCGAATTCCGGGAACGACTGGGGATCTTTCGAGATTGCTTCCGCGCGTTCCAACTCCAGCCAGTAGTGGAAGAAGCCGCGCAACTTGGCTTTGGTGCGCGGGTCGGTCATCATGCGACTGGCCTGCGCGGCGATCTGCTCACGGGTGCGCAGTTTGCCGTCGGCGGCGGCCTGGAGGAGCTTTTGATCGGGGATGGAATCCCAGAGGCTCAGCGCGAGCCGCGCGGCGACCTCGTAATTGTCCGGCGGCCCCTCTGCCGGGATTTCCGGGTAGAGAAAGCGCGGCGACTTGAGGGTGAAAAGGACTACGCGTTTGACGGCAATGTCGGGCGTTTTCGCCGCATCGAACTGCTTCACGATGAAATGCTGGTAATCTTCCTCGCTCAGCGGCCGGCGGAAAGCCGCCTCGGCAAAGCGACGCCCGAATTGCTTCAGCTTGTCGACGCGATCAGGGGCGGCGGATTTTGCCCCGGAGAGTTCTTCGAGGTGTTCGTCCACGTGTTCCATCACGTCGAGTGCGGCGTCCGTGGTCGCCTGGTCCCACTCCTTCGAGACACCCGTGCCCCGCTCGTAGCCGACGCTGCGGTCGTCCGCGGGGAAAGTCGTCTTCACGATCATCGTCTCGCGCGGGCGATCGGGCGAAAGGCACGCCTGCGGAATGGTCTCCACCACGCCGTGCGGCGGCTTCCATTGCAGCTCGATCGAGGCGGTCTTTTCCTTGAACTTGAAAAACTCGAGCGTGAGCAGATACGAGCGTCCACCGAGCAGATAGATGCTCTTCTTTTCCTCGCGCACCTCGGGTCCGCTGCTCACCCAAGCGTCGACGAGCAGGTTCTTCGAATCGTTCACCGCCAGCCGCACGCCATTCTCGCTCTTCACGATGAATTCATACGTGCCCGTCTCTTCCGCATAGACGGAGCCTTCCCAGCGGACGGAGAATTCGCTGGGCGCCATCTTTTCCGGGTCCGGACTCCCGCCGGCGAAGTGGAAAGCGACCTGCGGGTCCATCCGGTCGAACCGCACCTTCTCCGCGTCCTTTTTCTTTTCCTCGGGCTTCTTGACCGGCGGCTTCTCGTCCGGCTTCGCCTCCGCCCCTGCGGGCGCGGCTTCGGCGGGCTTCTCGATCACGATGCCGGAATAGTGCGCCTTCAGGCCGCGCTCCGCGCCCATCGGCTTGTCGAAGCCGGGCCGGAAACGGCCCACCACATCGGCCACCATCGTGCGATACTGGGTGATGGTCAGCCGGGAGATGTCGAACTCCGCCGGGTGCAGCCGGGCCTGGGCGCGGGGCGAATAGAAAGTCTCGTAGATATAGCCCGCCACCTTGGCCGCGTCGTCGCCTACGCAGGTGCCTACGTCGTCGTCCGGCATGGTGCGGGCGATCCGCTTGGTCAGAGCCTCGAGGGAACGATTGCCGTGCAACGGTTCGTCGTATTTGTCGATCACTCCCTGGCCCTTGTCGCCATGGCAGGAAGCGCACATCTTCTGGTAAATCTCCGCTCCCGTGCGTTCCTCCGCCAGGGCCGCCAGCGGGAGGCCGACGAGCAGAGCCCCGGACGCCAAGATGCCCGACACCAAGGGCGCAAATCTCTGGATGGCAGGGTAGGAAAGTCGGTTCAC
>JBBCHV010000018.1:0-57394 GCA_037200205.1 Chthoniobacter sp. | reverse complement strand
GGAAATTTAGAATTTAGGATTTAAACATTTGGCATTTGAGGGAAGGCGGAGAGCCGCGCTTTCCCGCGGGGAGAGGGAGGGATCGAACCGCGGTACGACGCGGCTATCGAGCTCGGGCGGCCCAAATGCCAAATGCCAAATGAGAAATGCTAAATGGCCTCATGGCGTGACGGCGAGGCGCTCGGCCTTGACCTCGCGGGTGAGGGAGACGCCATTCTCCTTGTAAGTCTTGAGACGAAAGCGCGTCGCGGTGGAGATGACGCCCTTGATGGTGCTGAGCTTTTCCGCGATGAAGGTGGCGATGTCCTGGAGGTTGTTGCCCTCGAGGATGACGAGCAGATCGTAGCCGCCGCTCATGAGGTAGCAGCTTTGCACCTCGGAGAACTTCGCGATGCGATCGGCGAGCCGATCGAAGCCGCCGCCCCGCTCGGGCGTGATCTTCACCTCGACGACGGCGGTGACGATGGAATCGGAGACTTTCTGGGAATCGACGACGGCCTGGTAGCCGAGGAGCACGCCATCCGCTTCGAGCCGCGCGATGCGATCGGCGACCACGCTCTCGGAGAGGTTGAGTTCGCGGGCGAGGTCCGCAGTGGGAGTGCGGGCGTTTTGGCGGAGGAGCTGGATGAGTGGTTCCATGGCTGGAGGAGGGGCGAGCATACACAGACCGCGGGCGCGGTCAGGGAAAATCTCGCGCCCGTCTGCAGGCGGGTCAGTGGGCTTCGAGAAAGGCGAGGGCCTTGTCGTAGCTTTGGCGCTCGAGAAAGTGGGCGAGCTGGGGATCGACGGGTGACGGGAGCTGGCCCTGCAGCGCGACGATTTGCTCCGAGACGGTGCGGAGGCGGTGGAGATGTCCGGCCGGATCGCGGGCGAACAATTCGCGGTCCGCGATGATCGCGAGTCGTTCGCGAAGAGCGGCGGTGAGGGACTCCTGAATGGTAGCGGACATCGGGGAATACTAGGGCCGGATCACGCGGTGTCTACGGCCAGTTGCCGGGCGGGCGGGCCCGTCCAGGGGAAACGCCGCGCGGTCCCGACGCATGGAGACACGCGTCCTGCAGCAGGACACGCAGTCGAATGAGGCTATGCCTTCTTCACCTTTTTCGGCTTGGTGCTTTCGGCGGCGAGCTGGCGCTCGGCTTCGATCCAGTCCTGATGCTCATCGCCGGGGAGACCGTGATGGCGGCGCTTTTCGGAAATGAAATAGGCGCGCAGGGCGACATCTTCCTGAGTGTAGCGGGGCTTGGCGGGAGCCGCGGCCTTCTTGACGATTCGCCTGGCCTTGGCCGGAGGCGCCTTCTTCTTCGCGGCGGGAACGGTCTTCGCGATGGGTTTAACGGTGCGCTTCGCAGGCACCGGCGCCGCAGGTTCGGCAACGGTGGGCACTGCGGGTTTGAGGGCGCGCTTCGTGGGCGTGGGGACCGCAGGTGCGGCGCCGCTGGGCGCGGCGGGCTTGGTAGTGCTATCGGTTTTCTTGGCCATAATCTTCAAATGGTGGTTGGAGATTGCCCTGGGGTATAACCCCCTGCCCGAGAGCAGGAAGAACGAACGGGGCGCTATATTAGCGAAGCTTTGGCCGGCGTAAATAATGAAATTTACGCACTGGCTACCGTCTCACCGTCATTAGGTTGGATTGACACTGCTCCCGGAACTTTTTACGCTCCCGGTTTAACTATGCCCGACCCAACCGTTCCGTCTCCGCTTCCGCCTGACCCGGCTTCCGGTCCGGCAACGCCACCCATCCCGCCGCCTGTGGCGCAAACTATTCCGGGGGATGCAGTTCAGCCGGCAACCGAGGGCAGCGGATTGCAGCCGCACCTGGCCGCGGCGCTGGCCAGTTTCTTTCTGCTCATCGGCGGCATTATCTTTTTGGTCATCGAGAAAAAGGATCAGTACGTGCGCTTCTATGCGATGCAGTCCGTGTTCCTCGGAGGTCTCTACATTGCGCTTTCCATCGGTTTGAGCATTGCCTTCGCCATTTTGCACGGGGTTCCCCTGGTCGGCACTTTGCTGATGTTGGTCGGCTTGGTCGTCCGGCTCGCGATCTTCCTGGCTTGGGTGATGCTGGTGTTCAAGGCTTTCAGCGGCAAGGAGTGGGAGATTCCATATCTCGGGAAACTGGCGCGCCAACAACTGGCGCGGACACCCACGGCGCCGTGATCGCCGCGGGTCGAGTTCCCAGAAAGGGAGATCCGGAAAACAGCATGCCCACTGTTCCGCGTGGTAAAATCTCGCAGAAGGCCAACTACGCGGGGGATTTCGGGGTAGTCTTGAGATCCTCCGCCCTATTTTACTATCGGAGCAAGAAGGCGTCCTTTTCGACGACTTACTCGTTCATGAATTATTGGAAGCGGAAGCGGGGTCTTCATGTCGCGATCATAGCCTCCTTGCGAGATATGAGCGGGCGCCTGGTTCGCCGGGAAGAGTTGAAGTTCAGCGAAGGAGAAGTTTTGAATTACCGCCCCTGCGGGAAAGAGGAGGACTTCGAGGGCTCGGTCGAAATCGAAATCTTTAGCACGCAGAACCTGGTCATCCCCTATGCGGCGATCATGGCTATTTATGAGACTTTCCAAGGAGTTTCTATCGTCCATAGCTATGGACGGGTGTATTCGACGCATGAGATCGAAGAGGGGCGCACGATCACCCAGGGAGAGGAGGCTTGTTGGACGCTGCGCGATGACGCGGAGACGCATTCATTCGGCGTGTTTCACAATGGACATCATCGATGTGAAAGCCAGGTGGTCGATTTGCGCGTCCAGAATGCCGCCGGGGAACTAAAATGCGCGAAGATCGCCCTGACAGCCTTGCTGCCCTACCAGACAGTCAAGATCGTGCCAGCGGAGTATATTCCCGATTTGGTCGGTTGGCTCGGCGGCCGTCCTGGGTACGCTTCGCTTTCGTTTCGGGTGATGGATTCGTTTACGCGGATGCTGCTGGCCAACGAGAGAAATGACGGTAGTGATTTTCAAGCGACGCATTCGAATTTCAATTATTCGAAACACGAGACCGACTGTGTGGAGGTGGCCAATCAAAAGGCCTATATGCTCGTTTTGCCGTTGCCCGGGATAGAGCGCGGGGTCGCCGTGTATCCCGATTGCCATCCGGGGACATACACGGTGCGATTCAACGGTGAGTCCGTGAAGCACTCGGCGGGACGCGCCACCTGGATTCCTCTTCCTCAAGAGAAGCTGACTCTCGAATTTGGCAAGGAGTCCGGGAGTCTCCCGAGCCGCATCGTAACGGGGTTGGTGACTCATAAAGGTCCGGACTGCATTCCCAACGAATGTTCGCTGGGAGTTGAACATCACCAAAGGCCCTGCAAACGGAATTCCTGGGGACTGGCGTCCGCGCGGCCCGACTTGAAGGGAACATTATATCTGCACGAGATCTCCGCCGTGTATGGCGGAATTGCGGACGATACCAAGATCAGTTTCAAATTGTTCAGCGCTCAAAGCCACGGGTACCTGGAGACGATTCGGGAGGGCAAAGACGTGCCGAGCTTCGAAAAAGGAGTGCCTTTTGCCGAGTTATGGCCGAACGCCGAAGAGTATTTAGGCGGAGACTTTGGTTATTTTACGGTGGTGAGCGAATACGGCGGGCTCCTCTGCTATTCCAGCCTCGAAAATGACTCCGGAAGTTTTACGATGGAGCACGCGTTTTAGATGAGTTCCGACATCGGCGCTTTTGTCCGTTTCCTGATGTCGAAGGCGTTTCTTGGCCAGGGCCACGAGATCAAGCCCGGCTGGATCGATCGCAGCCTGGCGGCCACGCTGGCCGATGCCCGGTATTCCGCTCCCGAGCGCCGGGAGGAAAATATCGTCACGGACATCGTTTCGAATGGAAACACTCTCCCCGTATTCCTTTATCGGCTCGGACGCGAAATTCGCGATGCCGAGGGGGAAGGCTCTCCGATTCTCGGTGTGATTCATGGCCTCATGCGTGAAGTATGCGGTTGCGAGATTTACTTCTCCAACGTGATCGGCGTCGGATTTCAGGTCGTTCATGGGCTGGGATCGGTGATCGGTTCCCGCAATACGATTGGAAAGGGATTTCGCATCTACCAGGGGAGCACCGTGGGGCATCGCACCGTCGGGGAGATGGGAGCCATCATCGGGAACGACGTCACCTTGTATGCGAACGCCTCGATTTTAGGAAACATCACCATAGGGGACGGTGCTGTCATTCGTGCCCAGACGATCGTGACGACCGACGTCGAGGCTCCCGGCAAAGTGTCGTCCTGACCCGTTCGCTTGCTTAATCTCCGGCCTGTGGCGCCTTGATTGTCGCGGCTTGAGCGGCCAGCCGATCGATCAATTCCTCGGCGGGGAGACTGGCGATGTCGATCATCTGAAGTGCCGGTTCGCGGCGAAACCACGTCATTTGGCGCTTGGCATATTGCCGGGTCGATTGAACGAGCGCTGCATGGCATTGAGCGCGACTGATTTCCCCGCGGATATGAGCGCGGATTTCCCGGAGGCCGAGCACCTGGCCGACCGTGGGGCCGAGCTCGCCGCATTGCGCCACTTCCTCGACGACGCCGGCATCGAACATGGCGGCGGTCCGCCGGCCAATGCGTGCGAGGAGGATATCGCGATCGAACGTGAGGACGACGCCGCAGGAAGGCAACGATGCGGCGGACCATTGTTCACGATAGCTGGAGAAAGGGCGGCCCGTGAGCAGGCAGACCTCGAGTGCCCGGACGACGCGCCGGGGATTTTGGAGATCGATCTGCCGGGCGCCTTCGGGGTCGAGCTCGGAGAGCTGACGCTGGAGATCGGTCAGCGGGCGCGCTTCCAAACTGGCGCGCAGCCAGGCATCCGCGCCGGGAAGGTCGGCGAGGCCGCGCATGAGGGCGCGCAGATACAGGCCGGTGCCGCCGACGACGATGGGGATGCGGCGGCGCGCGTGGACTTGGGTGATGCGTTCGCGGGCGAGGGTGAGATATTGCGCAACGTCGAAGGACTGGGTGAGGGGGATCTCGCCGATGAGATGGTGCGGGACGCGGGCGCGCAATTCAGCCGATGGCTTGGCGGTGAGGATGTCCAGGCTGTGGTAGACTTGGAAGGCGTCCGCGCCGATGATCTCGCCACCACAGCGCTCGGCGACGGCCACGGCGATATCGGATTTTCCGACAGCGGTGGGACCGGCGATGATGAAGAAATGGGGAGGCGTGGGTGGCATGGGATGGGCGACAGCGTAGCCAAACCCTGTCATCCTGAGCTTGCCGAAGGATCTCCAATATCACGCCTTTGCATCTTACGCCCGGCAGCGACCACCAGCGTTGCATAATCCACTAAGCGGACGGGTGAAGAAGGGCGGATATTGGAGGTCCTTCGGCAAGCTCAGGATGACAGGAGGGGAAGTTTACCCAACTGCGAAATTGTCTTCCGCGGAGGTGCCGGTGGTTGGTGGAAAAAAGAAGCCCACCGTTTCCGGTGGGCTTCTAGAAGAGTTGCTGCCGGGTTTGCTTACCCGCGATAGTTGGGTTCGCGTTCGGTGGTCTTGGCGCCGCTGACGACGAGTTTGCGGCCCATGAAATCCTTGTCGTGCAGTTCGGTCACGGCGCGCTTGGCTTCATCGGTCGCACTCATCGTGACGAAGCCGAAGCCCTTGGATTTCTCGTTGTATTTGTGGCTGACGATCTCGGCGCTTTTGACCACGCCGACGCCGTTGAAGAGCTCGAAGAGGTCGCTCTCGGTGGCGTCGTAGCTGAGATTGCCGACGTAGAGTTTCGGCGAGGTGACCTCGACGGCTTCGGGTTTACGCCCCGGCCGCGTTTCCCGCGATTCGTTGCGGGGCGCCGTACTCGAGCTGTGTTGAGCCCCATTCGTGGACGAGGGAGCGGGGCGAAAAAAGGACACCAGCTTTTGCCAGAAGGTCTTTTTTGCGGGTGGGGTTTGGGTGGGGCGTGATGCGTCGTTGCGCGAGCGGGAGGAGCGGCGGGGTCCGCGGCCGGAGCGGCGGCCGGAGCCTCGCGAGTCGTTTGGTCTCATCGGAGTGATTATTTACTTTTCGTGGTGTTGCGATGCCCGGGAAGCGCACGCGAGGTGCACGGCTCCTGAGGGGGGTGCCGGGCGCTCGTTCGATCGGGAGCGCGGCGGCTGGCCACTGTGGGAAAACTTCGCCGGGGGGTGTGAGGTTGAGCCGCTGCCTGAAGCGTCCTTCCGAGCCGCCAGGGGCGCAGCAAACTAATGCGCTGCCACACTGGGATGAAACAACCGAGGAGGAGGAACAGGGCTATGTTCATGGGATCGGTTATTGGCTGAGGGAAATACAAGCGCGCCAAGCCTTTGGCTCGCCCACACCCGGAAACACGTAAGCCATGTTCCACCGTTCGGCAAGGTGAAATGTGGCGATGAGGCGAATGTCTTTGAGAATCGTTGTAGCCGGGGTCATTGACCCCGGCCCGCCGCTACAATGCCCCCGTTTGGCCCGCTACCGGCCTCCGCGTTCGAGACCCAGCTACCCGTCCGGCCTCACTGAGGCCGGCTACAGTGCACAGACACAAAAGCGCGCTCCCTGGTGAGAGCGCGCTTTTTGAAAGTTTCGATTTACGCCGCGGAAAGGTCAGCGCATGAGCAGCACCGCGCGGGCGCGCTTGATCTCACGCGTGATCTTGCGGTGGAAATGCGCGGGCATGCCGGTGAGGCGGCGGGGCAGGATCTTGCCGCTCTCGGTCACGAACTTCTTGAGGATGTCCGGGTTCTTGTAATCGAGTGCCTCCAGGGCGATGTCGATCCGGCGCCGCGGCATGGTGCGGTTGGCCTTGCGGAAGTTCGAACGGCGTTGCGGGGTCTTGGGTTGCATGACGTTTACTTGGTTTCCCGATGGAGCGTGTGGCGCTTCAAGTTGGGATTGTACTTCTTCTTTTCGAGCCGGTTCGGTGTGTTCGGGCTCTTCTTGTTGCGCGTGGAGATGTAGCGCGAGACGGGTTTGCCCTCAGCTTTCGCTTCGGTGCATTCGAGGATGATGAATTCGCGGGCCATGGCGGCTTTATTCCTTGGGTTCGCTGACCGTTTCTTCTTCTTCGTTTTCCGCCGGCTCTTCGTCGGTCAGGCCGAAGAGTGAGGTGACGGGGACGCGGGCGCGGGTGACTTTGCCCTGCTTCTCAATTTGGGATTGGCATTCGACAGTATAGCGCGCGAAGGGCAGCGCCTCGAGGCGCGGATGCGCAATCGGCTTGCCGCTCATTTCGCAGATGCCGTAGGTGCCGAGATCGACGCGCTTGAGCGCTTCCTCGATTTCGTAAAGGGCATCCTGTTCCTGCGAGAGAAGGCTGAGCGCGAAATCGCGGTCGTAGGCGTCGCTGCCGGCGTCGGCCTGGTGCATGCCGAAGGCGCTGGCCTCGCTGCCTTCCGCACGGGTGCGGAGATTGTCCTTGGCCACGCCCATCATGGAGTCGAGCATGGAGTCGCGGAGCTGGAGCAGGCGCTCCTTCTGCTTGATCAGGAAAGGGGTCATCACGACCTTCTTCGGCACGGGGCGGCCATTGGCTTCAGCGGGTTCCTGGGGAGCGACCGCCTTGGCCGGAGCCGCTTTGGCCTCGCCATTGGCCTTCGGAGCCTTGGGTTCCGGCTTGGTCTTGGTCTTCTCCGCCTTGGCCGCAGGCTTCTTCGCACTCTTCACCGGTTTGGCGGGAGCGGATTTCTTCGATTGAGCGGCGGGTTTGGGTTTTGCCATAAAAGTTGCAGGAGGGATCGGTCTTGGCGTTAATCAGGGAAACGAGGGCGCGTTACATAATGGCTTTCCCCAAGAGGCGCAAGGGGAAACGCGACCTATTTTTGAGCAATCTTGGGGCCAGGTTGGAGGCCGTTTTTTTACGAACTCGCCGAGGAATAGCGCCGCAGGGCAAAGCGCCAGAAGCCGCGGGTAATAGCAACAATAAAGACAGTGGCCCCAGCGAGTTGGGCCAGGCCGGTCCAGGGCTGCTCGAGGGCGCGGGCCAGCGTCCGCGCCGGCACATTGGCGACGATGATGACCGGAATGCAGTAGGTGAAGACCGCCTTGAACAGGCCGAATGGAAACACGCTGTCGGGATACCGGGCAATGTTGAAAACGTTGAAGTAACCGTAGATGAGGCCCTGGGCGCGGACGATCCAGAAGGCAGCCGTGGCCAGCCCGAAGAGCACGGCGTAATGGACCGCGACGCCAAAGGCGATGGCGATGACGTAGAGACCGATCTGCAAGGCCGAGGGGATGACGTGCAACTGGATCAGCGAGAAAATGACGATGGCGACGCCCACCAGCGCGTTGACCACGTTGTCCATGCCGAACTTCCGCGTGGAGACGGCGAACTGGGCGTCGACCGGCAGCAGCAGCATGATATCGAGCCGGCCCGTGCGGATGAGCTCCGGCAATTCCGCCAGGTTCACGTAAAAGAACGCCTGGAAAATTTGCGCGGTAATCTGGTGCGTGCCGACGAGGAGCACGCACTCCCATTTCGACCACCCGCCGATGCTGTCCACGTGGCCGTAGAGCACTTCGAGGAAGATGATCTGGCCGAGGAACCAAAGGAATTCCACGACCATCCAGAGGAGGAAGTTGGCTTTGAAATTCATCTCGCGGATCAGCGAGTTGCGGATCATCAGCCAGTAAATCTCTAGATAGCGGGGCATCTTTTTTGGGAAGGAGGTTTGATGAGACGAGCGCCGAAAAGTCTTAGGTTTTAAGTCTTAAGTTTTAAGTGCTATGTGCCTCGCGTTTTCTAGTGGTCGGGATTTGCGTTCGTCTGGGAATTCTTTCTTAAAGCTTAAATCTTAAGACTGAAAACTCATCCCCCCCACCGCCTGGTATTTCCGCACGCCTTTCGCCCAGAGCGCGCGGGCACACACCCAGCTGAGCAGCAGCCATCCGGCCTGGATGGCGAGCCCTTGAAAGAGCAGAGCGCCTTGCACGCGTTCCATGAAAACCTGCGCGGGGAAGAATAGCTCGTAGGTGAACGGCGACCATTGGATGAAGCCCTGCAGCCAGTGGGGCATGACATCCAGCGGGAAGACGTGGCCGCTGAGGAAGAACTCGAAGGAATAAAGAATGAAGACGATGGTGGAAATCTCCAGCACCCAAAAGGCGATCATCGCGATCGAGTAGGCGATGAAGAATTGCAGGAAGGCGGCCATGGCCGTCGAGGCGAGAAAAGCCAGCCACGTGAGAGCGTGCTCCGGCATGCGCAAGTGATCGCGAAAGAACCACGCGAGGATGATGATCGGCACGAGCACCACGGTGATGTAGAGCAGCCGATAGCTGAGGAAGAGGACGATGCGGTAGCCGAGGTAGTTCAGCGGCTTGGTGAGATAAGCGCTGATCTTGCCGTCGCGAATCTCCGCGGCGATCTGCCATTCGTCCTCTGTGGGGGTGATCAGGTTTTCGAGGAAAACCGTGAGCATGAAATAGAAGATCATCGACGAGTAGTCGTAGCCGTTGATCGCGGTGCCGTGGTTCGAACGGAAGATGGCCTGCCAGAGGAAGACGGTGCCGATGAGCGGCACGATGCCGAAGACGGAACGCAGCAGGAAATTCCAGCGATAGACGAAAGTATTCTGCAGGCCGATGTCGAAGACCTTGCGGTATTTCGTGAGCGTCATGGTGAGGATTTGCCGGCGAGCTCGGCAGCGAGACGGATGGCGGCGATCATGCTGTCGGCCCGGGCGATGCCCCGGCCGGCGATCTCGAAGGCGGTGCCATGATCGGGACTGGTGCGCGGGAAGGGAAGGCCGAGGGTGACGTTCACTCCGGAATCGAAGGCATGGAGCTTCAGCGGGATGAGACCCTGGTCGTGATACATGCAGAGCACGCCGTCGAATTCCCCACCCGCCGCCCGATGAAAGACGGTGTCGGGAGAAATTGGGCCCGTGCATGCGGCGGTCTCGCCGAGTTCGCCTCGCAGCAGCGCGACCGCAGGCTCGATGAGCTCGATCTCCTCCCGGCCCAGCGCGCCGGATTCGCCGGCGTGCGGATTCAACCCGGCTACCGCCAGCCGCGGCGTCCGGCCGAGGCGCTGCCGCAGGAAATCCGCGAGCAGCAGGCCGACGCGGATGATCTCGGCAGCGGACAAGCTCTCCGCCACCGCCCGCAGCGGAATGTGGGCTGTGACCAGTGCCACGGTGAGCGCGCCGCCAGTGAGGCACATGGCGAAATTCTCCTCCTTTGCACGCCGGGCATAGAACTCCGTCTGGCCGGGAAACTCGAAGCCGATGGCCTGCATGCGCGCCTTGTGAATCGGCCCCGTCACCACGGCGGCGATCTCACCGGCCAGCGCGAGGCGCGCGCTTTCCTCCAGGGCCGCGCGGGCCGCCCGCGCAGTGGCTTCATTGGGCTCGCCGGGCTTCGCGCCCTCGGCCGAGCCGATTACGCGATAGGCGAAGCTCGGGTCCAGGCGGCCCGAGGCCAGTGCCGCCGCAATGATCTCCGGGCCGATGCCGGCGGCATCTCCCAAGGTCAGGCCAATCGTGCGGACCGCTGCGCTCATGCCCGCGGCGCCATCAATACATCTTGATGTAGGCTTTCCGGCGCAACTTTTGCAGCCAGTCTTGCTGCTGCTGTTGGCGTTCGGTCTGCAGGAGCGCCTTCTCGATCTCGTCGTGCATTTCCTTGAGCGGCTTCACGGTGGCGGGCTTCTTGGCCTCGCAATACAGCAGGTAATAGCTGCCGCCGAGTTCGATGACCTGGCTCATTTCGCCGGGCTTCAGCGCAAAGGCGATCTTGGTGAGACTTTCATTCATCTTCTTGCGGTCGATCCAGCCCCAGTCGCCGTAGCTTTCCTGCGTGCTGTCTTCGGAATACATCCGTGCCAGGTCGCCGAACTCGGCGCCTTCCACGATCTTCTGGCGGATTTCGTCGATCATCTTGCGCCGCGAATCGTTGTCCACCCCGCGAATGGCGATCATGCGCAGCTTGATCTGCTCCGGCTGGCTGTACTCCTCGGTGTGCTCCTTGTAATACTCGTTGATTTTCGCCTCAGGCACTGTGTTGGTACTGCCTTTGATCGCCTGCTTGCGCATCTCCTGTACGATGATCATGTCCCGCTGAAAATCGCGAAACTTCTCCAGCGTATAGCCCTGCGCGGCGAGCGTGCGCAGGAAGGCCTGCCGGTCCCCGCCAAATTCATCCTTGATGATGGACTGAATGCGCTCGTCGATGAAGTAATCGGGGATGGTAAATCCCTTGCTCTTGAACTCCTGGATGATGAGTGTGCGATCGATCAGGTCATTGATTGCCGACATGCGGATCTCCTTGATCTTCTCGACCAACTCATTGCCTTTCAAGGTATCGTGCGCCTGCTTTTCCTTCGGCCCGACCAACTCGCGCACCTGCGAGAAAGTGACCACCTCGCTGTTCACGACGGCCGCGATGCCGTCGAGCACTTCCTGCCCGCGTGCGACGAGTGCAGACAAGGCCAGACCGACGCAAACGAGAGGAATGTAGGAAAGAGAAAGACGCGGCATGGTGGACGGCGGAAAAGAGTCGGAAACGTTATGGGTCATCGTCCCAAAGTCAAGGAACGACCGGGGCGGCGGTTTGGCGGCCGCCGGCGGCCTACGTTCTCGCTACGGTAGGACGCGACTCAACACCCCGGCCTGCATTGATTACTTCACGCTGATGTAGGCCTTCCGGCGCAGCTTTTGCAGCCACTCTTCCTGCTGCTGCTGGCGTTCGGCCTGGAGCAGCGCCTTCTCGATTTCGCCGTGCATTTCCTTGAGCGGCTTCACGGTGGCGGGCTTCTTGGCCTCGCAATACAGCAGGTAATAGCTACCGCCGAGTTCGATCACCTGGCTCATTTCGCCGGGCTTCAGCGCAAAGGCGATCTTGGTGAGACTTTCGTTCATCTTCTTGCGGTCGATCCAGCCCCAGTCGCCGTAGCTTTCCTGCGTGCTGTCTTCGGAATACATCCGTGCCAGGTCGCCGAACTCGGCGCCTTCCACGATCTTCTGGCGGATTTCGTCGATCATCTTGCGCCGCGAATCGTTGTCCACGCCACGAATGGCGATCATGCGCAGCTTGATCTGCTCCGGCTGGCTGTACTCCTCGGCGTGCTCCTTGTAATATTCGTTGATCTTCACGTCGGACACCGTGTTGGTGCCTTTGATCGCCTGCTTGCGCATCTCCTGCACGATGATCATGTCGCGCTGGAAATCGCGAAACTTCTCCAGCGTATACCCCTGTGCGGCGAGCGTGCGCAGGAAGGCCTGCCGGTCCCCGCCGAATTCATCCTTGATGATCGAGTGAATGCGCTCGTCGATGAAGTAGTCCGGAATGGTGAATCCCTTGCTCTTGAACTCCTGGATGATCAGTTCCCGGTCGATCAGGTCATTGACCGCCGAAGTACGGATCTCCTTGATCTTCTCGATCAGTTCATTGCCCCTCAAGGTATCGTGCGCCTGCTTTTCCTTTGGCCCGACCAGCTCGCGGACCTGCGAGAAAGTGACCACGTCCTTGTTCACGATGGCCGCGATACCATCGAGCACGTCCTGGCCGCGGGCCGCAAGCGAAGACAGCGCCAAACCGATACAGACAAGCGGGAAGGAGGAAAGGGAAAGGCGCGGCATAGTCAACGGCGGAAAAACGGCGAAAAGTTAGGGGTCATTAGCCCAAAGTCAAGGGGCTGCGGAGGGGTGGGGAGCATGGGGAGTGTGCCCTTTGAGCCGCGAGCCGTCCGTGTCCTGGGCGCTGGCTAGCTCGGGAAATGCCGCGAGGCCGAGACTGAGAAGCAGAATCAGAAAAAGGCGCCGCATGGATGAAACAGTAGAGGCGAGGCGCACGTGGTCAATGAGAACGCGGAGGGAAACACCCAACACCCAACACCCAACACCCAACACCCAACACCCAACACCCAACGCCCAACGCCCAACGCCCAACGCCCAACGCCCAACATCGAACATCCAATTTCCTGCCACCCACCGCCCCCTCCGCACGCTTGCGCCATTGGATGTTGGGTGTTGGGTGTTCGATGTTGGATGTTCTGCCTTTCTCCACCCCCACCGCCCCATTCCACTGGACACACCCCGCCCGCCTTCGCATCGTGGAAGCCGCATGACTTTCGCCGAGCTTCGCGCCATTTACGAACAGCCTTTCTTCGACCTGATCCAGCAGGCCCGCATCGCTTACCTCGACCACTGGAAGGAAAACGAAGTGCAGCTCTGCACCCTGCTCTCCATCAAGACGGGCGGTTGTTCGGAGGATTGCGGTTATTGCGCGCAGAGCTCGCGCTACCAGACTGGGGTGAAGGCGGAGAGGCTGATGGAAACCGAGGCGGTGATGGAAGTCGCCCGGCGCGCGCGGGACAATGGCTCCACGCGTTTCTGCATGGGCGCGGCGTGGAAAGGCGTGCGCGACGGCGACGCGAAATTCGAGCAGGTGCTCGGTACGATCCGCGAAGTGAGCAAGCTCGGCATGGAAGTGTGCGTCACGCTCGGCCAGCTCTCGCTGCCCGAGGCGCGCAAGCTCAAGGAAGCGGGCGTCACCGCTTACAATCACAACATCGACACCTCGCCCGAGCATTACGCGGAGATCGTGACGACCCACACTTTCCAGGACCGCGTGAACACGATCAAAGCCGTGCAGCAGGCCGGCATGGACGTGTGCTGCGGCGGCATCATCGGCCTGGGCGAGACGATCGACGACCGCCTGAAGATGCTCGAGGTGCTGACCAATTTCGATCCCGCGCCGGAGAGTGTGCCGATCAATTGCCTCATGGCCATGCCCGGCACGCCGCTGGAGGCGCAGCCGCCCGTGGAGGTTTTTGAATTGGTACGCCTCATCGCCACCACCCGCATCGCCCTCCCGAAGGCCAAGGTGCGGCTCAGCGCGGGCCGGACGCGTCTTTCCCGCGAGGGCCAGGCCCTGTGCTTCTTCGCCGGAGCCAATAGCATCTTCTACGGCGACAAGCTTCTCACCGCCGCCAACCCCGGCGTGGACGAAGACCGCGCGTTGCTGGACGAACTCGATCTCCAGCCGCAGAAGCCTTTCGCGACGCAAGAGACGAAGGCCATGGCCTGTCTCGCGTAACTGCTCGCGGATATGTCGCGGTACCTCACCAGGATCGTCGTCCGGCTCGTCATCTTCGGCGTCATCTTCGGTTACGCGTGGTTCGCCAAACAGAAGCAGCAGACGACGGCGTCCTCGCCCGCCTACGCGCCCGCGGTCAGCCACGGAACGGCGCCGGCGCCGGTCACCGGTCATGCACGCGAGGCGTGGGGCCGGCCGGAAACCTTGCCCGATCACTTCGCGCGGCATGGCGCGGATTTTCACGCGCGTGATCCCGACGATTACGCCGCACAGGCGGCCGCTTTCCTGCAGCGCGCCAAGGCGGAGGGGTTGCCGGCGAAGCGCGACCGCGATGGCTCGCTCCGCATTTACGATCGCGCCACCGACACCTTCGGGGCCTACAACGCCGACGGGACGGCGAAGACCTTCTTCAAGCCGGGCAGCGACAGTTATTTCGACCGACAGCCGGGCGAGCCGGTCGATCTTCGCACTGGGCGATGAAGCATCCCTGCCCCGTCTGCGGCTGGCCGGAATTGCACGAGTCGCCGCGCAGCGCATCCGGCGCCGCGTCGTTTGAACTGTGCCCGTGCTGCGGCTTTGAGTTTGGCTTCGACGATGACGACCATGGACTTTCCTACGACGAGGCCCGCGCCCGCTGGATCGCCGGCGGCATGAAATGGTGGAGCCCGTCGCGTCTCGCGCCCGCCGGCTGGAATGCGTCCGAGCAACTGGCCCGCGTGAGGCTGAAGTAGGTGCTCCGGCCGGTTTTCAGGCTTGCTTTTCGGACAGCTTTCGGGTAGCCCCGGTGTCATGAAGTTGCCGTCCCTCCTGGCCATTATTTGTCTCACGCTCGTCGCGCCCTTTGGTGCTTACGCGAAGAAAAAAGGGAAGAGGGGCCAACCGCCGGCGGCGACGCCGATTCCGCTGCCGGGCGCGGCGAATCCCGCCGAGGCGCTGTCGCCGTATATCCTCAACCTGGACCAACTCCTGGCCTTCCATCGGCCGCCGGCCACGGCCACGCAGCCCTTGTTCACGCAAACCTCGGGTCTGTTGCTGGTTCTTCGGCAGGAATTCGTGGTCAATCTCGAGAAGGCGTCGGCCGAGCAAAAGAATATGTACACAGCGGCGATCAATACGGCTGACCTGATCAGCGCGGCGCTCGACGACCGGAACAAAGCGATGGGCGATTTGCACTCTTCACAGGCGGTGAAGGGCAGCGGCAAGCTGGAAGAGCAGGCGCGGAAGGACAATATCGCCCAAGGGATCCCCGGTGACCGCATCGGCAAAGCGGCATCCGTCATCATGGAACGGGATCGCGAAATGGAAGCCAATCGCAAGGCCGCCGCGCGCTCCGCAGCAGACCAGAAAGCGCTGGGAGCGATGGCGGTCAACGAATGGGGCCAGCGGGCGACTGGCTGGCGACAGAGGATCGGGGCGTCTTACAGCCAGATCAGGTAGTGATTGCGGCTGGGGGCGTCTACCCCCACATGTCATCCTGAGCGGAGTGTAACGGAGTCGAAGGATCCCGCCGCACAACCAGCGATCACGGTTGGTCTAGCGATAGAGCCTTTCCCGCGCTCTTCCGAAGTCGCAACTTGGAACGAACACGCGGCCCACCAAATAACCAGCGATGATCTTTGGTAAAGCCACGGGGTCCTTCGACTCCGTTACACTCCGCTCAGGATGACACCGGGAGAGGAGTCACCTAATACCGAAACTCCGCCTGCCTCGGTTTAGGCGGTCGACGGGCGCCGGCGTTCTTCGGCGGCGTGGACCAGCGGGCGATGAGCGCTTCGAGTTCGCGGAACTGGCTCTCGTGCCAGGCGAGGGTCGTTTCGATTTCGCGGCGCACGCGGCTTTCGACCTTCGAGCGGTCCTTGAGCCGGGTGAAGTTCCAGGCGTGATCCTTTTTTGCCGCCCGCAGGGTGCGCTGGAGGGCGGTGAAGGCGCTGCGCAACTCGGCGAGCACGGAGCGCATTTGAAAGAGGCTGGTGTGCTCGCCGGCCGTCTTCGACTGGATGTCGGTGAAGGCGAGGAGCATCTCGAGACGTTCGACGTTGCCGGTGGCGTAGGCTTCCTGCACGTCGTGCCAGATCGCGGAGACTTCCGTGTTGTTGTCGGCCCGCGTGTCGGGGTGCAGGCGGCGCACCAGCAGACGGTACAGTTCCTTGACCCGGTTCTGTTCCGGCTTCGGCGGCTCGGGCGCGCGCTCGGGCTCCGGCTCCGGCGCAGGCGGCGGCTCGGGACGGTCCTGGCCGAGCACCTTGGCCTTGAAGTCGGCGAACATTTTCGCGTGCTGCCGGTCGCTCATGCGATCGGGATTCATACCGAGGAAGGTGCGCACAAACTCCTCGAAAAGCAGTTCCTGCTCGAACTCGGAGAGCTCGGCCTCTTCCTCTTCGAAGCGCGCTTTTTGTTCGTGGCGCGGCGGAGGCGCGGATTCCGCCGAGGGATTGGCGCGACGCCGCTGCACGCGGGCGTAAGCGGTGCGATAGCTGGTCGATCCGGCGAGATACATCTCCTGCTCGACTTCCCGCACCAGGGCTTCCTTTTCGCGGACCAGTGCCTCCACCTCCCGCACGCGGCTCATGAGCGCGCCAAACGTGGCGGCCGTCCAGCGCCGAAACGCCGGCTGGTCCTCGCGCTCGAAGCGTTTCCACTCGGCGCGCGCCTTTTTCCAGCCGCTCCATGGCGCGTCCGCATTCCGAGGCCGCGCTGTGGCGGAGGGGCCCCTGATCGACCCAGACGAGCTGCCGCTTCCGGGAGCGCGGGTGCGGCGGTCCTTTGGTTTTGGCGGTGGATGTGGCCTTCCTTTTCGGCATTCGCAGACGATAGACGATCGCGCCTCAAAACGCGAATGGCGGCCACCAAAAACGAATCGGCCGACATTTCCGGCCGGAACGGGCCGTGCGCAGATGCCATTTGCTATTCGGCGTATTCGAGGCATAGTCCGCACCCCTCCGGTTCGTGTCCTCGTGACGCTGCGGGACGCCGCCTCCACTGCATGAGCGCGCCTTCGCACCTTCTAAATGCTGATTTCCAACTTCTAAATTTTTCCCATGCCTTTCGCCGCCCTTGGTCTTGAACCCCGCCTTCTTTCCGCTCTTAAAGATGCCGGTTACACCGAACCCACGCCCATCCAGAGCGCGGCCATCCCGAAGATTCTCGCCGGCACCGATGTCATCGGCATCGCCCAGACGGGCACCGGCAAGACGGCGGCCTTCGTGCTGCCGATGCTCCAGATCCTGGCGAGCCGGGCGCCCGTGGGGACGAAGAAAATTCGTGCGCTGGTCCTGGCGCCGACGCGGGAACTCGCGGTGCAAATCGAGGAGAATGCGCGCGCTTATGCGCGCTATGTGCCGTTCCGCATGGCCACGGTTTTCGGCGGCGTCGGTGAGCGCCCGCAGATCCAGGCGTTGCGCGAAAATGTGGAGCTGATCATCGCCTGCCCCGGTCGTCTGCTCGATCTCATGCAGCAACGGCACGGCGATTTCACCGGGCTCGAGTTCCTCGTGCTCGATGAAGCCGACCGCATGCTCGACATGGGTTTCCTGCCGGACATCCGGCGCATCGTGAAGGCCCTGCCGCGCAAGCGCCAGACGCTGCTCTTTTCCGCCACGCTCTCGGGGGAGATCGAACAGTTGACCCACGAGTTCCTGCAGCGCCCGGATATCGTGCAGGTGGGCCGCCGGTCGAACCCCGCGGAGACGGTGACCCAGGTGGCCTATGAAGTGCCCAAACATCTCAAGCTCGCGCTGCTCGTGGCGCTGCTCGAGCAGCCCGGCATGGACAGCGTGCTCGTTTTCAGCCGCACCAAGCACGGCGCCGATCGCATCGCCCGCAAGCTGGAATCCAGCAACATCAAGAGCGCGACGCTGCATTCCAACCGCACGCAGAACCAGCGCCTGCGCGCCCTCTCGGCCTTCAAGGCCGGGGAAGTGCGGGTGCTCGTGGCCCACCGACATCGCCGCGCGCGGCATCGACGTGACCGGTATCTCGCATGTGATCAACTACGATTTCCCGATGACCAATGAGGACTACGTCCATCGCATCGGCCGCACCGGCCGGGCGAATGCCGTGGGCGACGCGTTGAGCTTTGTCTGCCCCGACGAGCACGGCGACCTGCGCAGCCTCGAGCGCTTCATCGGCCGCGGCCTTCCGCGCAAACGTCTCGATAGCTTCGATTACGCCGGTGCCGCTCCGCCCGAGCCGCCCCGCCCTCCCCGTGGCCCCAGCGGCCAGCGTGGTGGTCAGGGACAAGGCCGCGGCAATGGCGGTGGAAATCGTCGCGGCGGTAGTGGTGGCGGTGGCGGCCGGTCTTCCGGCCGCGGCAACGCCGGCGCCCCGCGCAAACCCGCCGAGCGCCAGGGCGACGTCGGCTACCGCTGGCGTTTCCTAAGTGCGACGCTCCACAAGCTTGTCATCCTGAGCGGAGTGTAACGGAGTCGAAGGACCCCGTCGCATAACCAGAGACGATCGCTGTTATGCGACGGGGTCTTCACCAGCGCTCGCATAGAGTATGTCATGAGCGCGTCTGGCGGGTGCCCTCCTCCCCCGTCATCCTGAGCTTGCGAAAGCCGAGCGTAGCGAGACAGCCTGCGGAAGAAATGGAGCAAACCTCTGATTTTCTGCCTTTCTTCACCGATCTGGTAGAAGATGGCGCCAAGCCTCCAGGTAGGCGACGCGTCAGATGCCAGAGCGAGATCAGAGGTCCTTCGCAAGCTCAGGATGACGGGTTGGGGGAACCCGCGACACGCGGATGGGATTGCACCGGCGCGTGTGCTGGCTAACCATTAAGCCATGCAAGATCTCGGCAAGATGCTTTTCCTCCTGGGTTGCGTCCTGGTGATCGCGGGGGCGATCCTGTGGAAGACCGGCGGCCTGGGCGGGCTCGGGCAATTGCCGGGCGATATCTTCGTGCGCAAGGGGAACTCGACTTTCTACTTTCCCATCGTCCACCTGCATCATCGTCAGCGTGGTGCTGTCGCTGTTGAGCTGGTTTTTTCGACGGTGAATTCGTTCGACGAGGAGCAGCGGGTTCGGGAGCGGTTGCTGGACCGGATGCGGGGGGTATCTCGTGCGGCGGCGGTCGCCCCGCGCGATTCTGAGCGCGATCATGTTCGCCACGGCAGTGGCGGGATTTTTGGCGTCGGCGGGGATGCTCAAGGTCGGGCTCGAGCGAATGTGGCTGCGCTATCCGCTGGCGGTGCTGGGGGCGTGGGGGGGGCTTCCTGTTGCTCGTGCGGCAATGGGCGGAACGCGAGCGGGAATCGCTGCGCCTGGATGAGGAACTGACCCGCATTGAAGCGGAGAAGCACGACGCGTCCGCGGAAAGGAAATCGACCTGGACGGGTCCGGTGCCCGAGATCCATTCCGGACGCCGCGGCCGTTGGTGGGGATTATTTGGATTTTTCCCTGCCCGACGGTGACCTCGAGGGCTGTCTCGTGTCCCTGGCGGCGGTCATCATCATTGGGTTGGCCGTGGGCGCGGTGCTCGCGATCGGCGGATTGATCATGCAGGCGGAGACGTTGCTCGCGGAGGTGCTGCTCGATACGGTGCTGGTCTCCGCGTTCTACCGGCGCTTGCGGCGCAAGGAGCCGGACTGGTGGCTGCACGGGATGGTGCGCCAGACGATCAAGCCGGTGCTGGCGACCATGGGCTGCCTCATGGTGACCGGGCTTCTCCTGCACCATTATGCGCCGGAAGCGCACTCTGTCGGCGAGGCCTGGCGGCAACTGGGCCTTTCCGGCCAGCGGTGACGCGCTCTACATGCGCTCCACTTCGCGCTTCTCGACGAAGATCTCCAGACCTTCGCGGGAAAAATTTCTCCATGAACGGCTCGGGGTCCATCGCCTCGGGCATCATCACGCCGCGTTCCTTGATCTTGCCAGTCACCAGCAGCCGCGCGGCGAGCGCCGGCGGGATGCCGGTCTGGACGACGGTGAGGGAGTAGCCCCACTTTTCGTAAGCGTCGCGGTGGCTGTCCATGGTGTAGATGAAATACTCCACGCGCTTGCGCTCCTTGGTGCCGCGCACTTCGGTGCCCACGCAGGAATAGCCGTCGACCGTGGCGCCGAGCTGCGCCGGCTTGGGCAGATTGGCGGTGGCCACGCGGATGGGCGCGACTTCGACGCCGTCGACTTTCACCTTTTTCCACGTGTCGAGATTCAGCAGGTCGATGGATTTGGCGACGTTCACCATCTGGTCGGAGATGCCGTATTTGAAGACGGAATATTTCACGCCCTTCTCGACGAACGGTGGGTGAATGCCGAGCGAGACACCTTCCTCGTGGGCGACGGCGTAGGTCTTCTGCAAGCCGATCGGATCGGGGAAGCGATACCAATCGACCTCGGTCTCCAAAGGCCGGCCGCCAACGACTTTGCCATCCTTCACGAAATAAGGTACGGCGTTGAGTTCCTCGAAAAGGGTCTCCGGCGAAAAGAGGACGGCGAAGCGGTAACCTTTGACCCTCCGCATTGTCGGCATCGAGCACGCGGATGCTGCTGGCGGTGTCCAGCCGGTCCATGGCCCAGCGGGCGAAGATATTGACCGCGCCGGGATCGCAACCGAGGCAGAGCAGACCGGCCAGGTCTTTTTCGAGATAGGCCTGGTTGAATTTCTCGATCTCCGCTTCGAAGGAATTCTTGAGCGCCTTCTTCACCCCGGGCGCGGAATAGATGTCCGCCGCCATGTCGATGTAGTGGGAGCCCGCACGATGGCAGGCCTCGAGGATCGAGTAGTTCGTGTAGCAATTGCAGCCATTGAGCGTGACGGCAATTTTGCGTTCGATCATGGCGGCGGCGACTTTGCCCGTTTCCATGGCATTGAGTTGCAGCACCTCGAAGCGGCTTCGCTTGGTGGTGTTGTGCAGGACGTGCGCGTAAGTGGTATCGATGTCCGCCAGAAAGATGCGATCGAAACAATCGTAGTCGTGGAGTTTGCGTCCGATGACCGAACCGACGCCTCCGAGGCCGATAACCAATGCGTTGGGCATAAAAATGGGACCACCGATTATCGATGGCATCACTCATGGTAGCCCGAGTGCAGAGCAAAAGCCAATCGGAGAGCCTAACATGGCGGTCGCCAGGCGTTATGGGACCGCGCACTCAACGGCGACAGTCATGCCATTCCATGCGACCGGCAGCGGTGTGCCCGGCGAAATTGGAAGTGGATGCGGGAAATCCATGGCAACAACCACTCACTCCATAAACTAAAATGAAACCCATCCTCTTGATCCTCTGCGGCGCAGTCCTTCTTTCCGTCCTCCCGGCCTGCGAGAATGAAAAGCGCACCACCACGACGACGACCACGGAAGAAACCACCGTGGCCGCTCCCGCCACCACCGAGACTCACACGGTTCGCACGTACTAGAGAGGCGTTTCGTGTCTTGACAAGAAACCGCCTCGCTGGTGCTTAATGAGCGGATGAAAGTGCTCCGGCCTTCTCCCTTGCAGCGGTCGTTTTTTTCGGTTGCGTGGCAGTGGCCGCCGCGGGCGCCGCCGGTTGAGTTGCTCACCGCTGCGGAAGCGGCGGAGCAGAATCTGCCGAACGTGAAAGAAAACCCACGGGATGGAAGCGGTCCGACCGCCTATGGGGCGACGGTCACAGTGGTGGGCGCGCCGCAAATCCTGGTGGATACGCCGACGCAAGGCGTGGGAGTTTCCGCACCGTTCCCGGTCAAAATCCGGTTCGTGCCCTCGGCCGGGGCGAAGATCAATCTGGATTCGCTGAAAGTGGATGTGCTGAAGCTGATCCCGATTTCGCTGCTCTCGCGAGTGAAACCGTATCTGTCCCCCGCCGGCATCAATGTTCCCGAGGCGAAAATTCCGTCCGGCAGTTACAATGTCCGCATTGCCGTGGCCGACGACCAGGGCCGTGAAGGCTCGACGGTGCAGATGTGGACGGTGCGGTAGTGCGAGGTTTCAGGCCGTCTGCTGTCGGCGTGTGGTGAGCCAGAACGCGGCCGCGAAAAGGAAGACGAGGGTCATGCCGAGGGGCGGCGCCGAAGGGCCAGTCGCGCGCTTGCAGGAACTGATTCTGGATGACTTCGCCGATGGTCGGCTGGATGCCGCCGCCCATGAGCTGGGTGATGCCAAACATGCCAATCGCCGGAATGAAAACGAGCAGGATGCCGGCGACGATGCCCGGCCAGGTGAGCGGCAGGATGACGCGCTGGAAGGTGCGGAGCGGACCGGCGCCGAGATCGAACGAAGCTTCGATGAGGGTGCCGTCCAGCTTCTCGATCGAGCCGTAGACGGGCAGGATCAGGAACGGCAGGTAATTGTAGATCAGCCCCAGGACGACCGCTCCCGGCGTGTAGAGCATCTCGAAAGGCTCGGAGATGAGATGCGTGTATTGCAGGAAGGAATTGAGCAGGCCTTCGGTGCTGAGAATGGTGATCCACGCGTAGGTGCGCACGAGGAAGCTCGTCCAAAAGGGGATCATCACGAGCATGAGCAGGAGATTGCGCCGCCGCTCGGGAGCGCGCCCGATGAACCACGCGACCGGGTAGCCGAAGAGCAGGCACACGCCGGTGGTGAGCGCCGCGTAGACGATGGACCGCAGAAAGACGGTCCAGTAGACGGTGCCGAATTGGCCGGTATCGGAATCGATAAAGATACGCCGGTAATTCTCCCAGGAGAATTGATAGACGACCTGCCCCAACTCATCGCGCTGGCAGAAGCTGAAGACGAACAGAATGGCCGTGGGCACCACCACGAAAGCCACGAGCCAAAGCAGCATCGGCGTCATCAACAGCCAGCCCATGAAGCCGGGGCGGCGCTGTGTGCCGGGATTCTCGGGAACCGGAGTCGGGGTGACTAGCATGATTCCTCCGCCCTTTCCCCGCTGTCATCCTGAGCGGAGTGTAACGGAGTCGAAGGACCCCGCCGCTCCACCAGCGGTTCGTTTGAAAATAGCTTCGCCCCCAAGTCTTCCCATTCCGGATTCAGCGTGGCAATCAGCGCTTCCTTCTTTTCCCGTTTCCAGCCCTTCAATTGTTTCTCTCTGGCGATGGCCGATAGCGGGTCGGGATAAGTTTCGTAGTAGATGAGGACCGTCAGATTGTACTGCCGCGTGAAGTGCGATCCTTGCCGGTTCTGATGTTGCCAGACGCGGCCTTCGAGATTATTGGTGACGCCGATGTAGAGCGTGGTGCGGCGCTCGTTTGTCAGGATGTAGACGAAGAGGTCTTTCAAACGGATCGCTGGTTGTGCGACGGGGTTTGCCCCGCAGTCCCATAGGCGTCTCGCGGACTCGGCTTTCGACTCCGTTACACTCCGCTCAGAATGACATAAAAAGGGGGAGCGTTCGCTCTTACTTTCCCTTCAAGTCAGTCACCAGCTTATCGATGTCTTTGGCGGTCTTGCCGATGTCCTTGAAGGTCTCGAGCTTGGGATCGCCGGGGGGATAGCTGGCGGGATTCTCGAGTTGGGCCTTGGTGAGGAGCTTGCGGGCCTCGGCGTTGGGATTGGTGTAAGGGAATGCCTCGGATATCTTCACGCTCACTTCAGGTTTCAGGATGTAGTTGATGAACTTCTCGGCGTTCTCCTTGTTGGCCGCGCCCTTGGGGATGGCGAGGCTGTCGATGAACTGGTGGGCGTGTTCCGAGGGCAGGATGTATTGGAACTTCTTGTTCTTCTTGTAGAGGATCGCGGCCTCGCCGCTCCAGACGATGCCGAGGTCGACGTCGCCATTGAGCAGCGCGGTCTTCGGGGAATCGGAATCATAGACCTTCACCTGGGGCAGCCATTGCTTGAGCACCGTCTTGGCCTTTTCCAGATTCTCCGGGGTGATGTCATTGATCGGGATATCCAGCGAACTCAGCGCCCAGGAGACAATCTCACGATTGTCGTTGAGGACTACGATGCGCTTCTTGTGCGAGCCGTCGAAGAGGTCGTTGTAACCCTTCACCGGTGTCTTCACCTTCGCGGTATTCACGACGATGCCCACGGAACCGGCCATCCACGGCACGCTGTACTTGCCATCGGGATCGTGCGGCATCTTGGTAAACTCGGGCGCGAGATTCTTGATATTGGGGATGTTATCCAGGGTGAGTTCGTCGAGCTTGTCGGCTTTGATCAGCGCTTCGATGGTGTATTCGGAAGGCTGGATGAGATCGTACTTCGCGCCGCCGGCGAGCAACTTGGCGAGCATCTCCTCGTTCGAGGCGTAATTCTCGACGTTCACCTTGATGCCAGTCTCCTTGGTGAAGCCGTCGATGACATCCTGAGGGACATATTCCGACCAGCAAAAGAGATTGAGACCGGCCTTCTTTTTCGACGCGGCGTGGAGTGGCGCGCCGAGGAGACCGAGGAGAGCGCAGGCGAGGAGCAGTCGGATCGTTTTCATAAGTCTGAGGAGAGTGAAGACAATGGTCAGCGGTTGATCTTGCGGACCATTTCAGCAAGCACCACGAGCCCGGAGGTCGCAAGGATAAAGACGGTCGAGATGGCATTGAGCGAAGGGTCGAGTCCCTTCTTGGCCATGCCGAAAACCTTGAGCGGGAGGGTTTGCGATTCCGGGCCGTTGGTGAAGAGCGTGACGATATATTCGTCCATGGAGAGCGTGAAGGCCATGAGGGCGCCGGAGATGATGGCGGGCAACAGATAGGGCACCATGACGAACAGAAAGGCCTGGAGCGGCGGCGCGCCCAGATCGAGCGCGGCTTCCTCGAGAAAGGGATCCATTCCCGCGAGCCGGGCCTGGACGGCGACAAGCACGAAGGGAAAACAAAACGTCGTGTGCGCGATGATGACGGTGGCATAACCCAGTCCGAATTCGGCGTCGGTGAAATGGGCGAGCCAGTTATTCAGGGGGCCGATGATGACCGAGAAAAGGATGAGCAGGCTCACGCCCATGATGATCTCGGGAATGACCATCGGCACGAAGATGAGCGTCGTCACGGTCTTCAACCAGGGAAAGCGATAGCGATGCAGCAGCCACGCGCCACTCGTGCCGAGCAGGACCGAGAGCACGGTGGTGATGGCGGCGATGATGAGGCTGTTCTTCAACGCGTCGATGAGAGTCTCGTTGTGCCAGAGGCTCGCGTACCAGTCGAAGGTGAAGCCGGTCCAGATGACATTGAGGTCGGACTTGTTGAACGAATAGATAATGAGCAGCAGGATCGGCAGGTAGAGAAAAATGAAGATCAGCGCCGTCCAGCCGCCGCAGAGCCAGTGGATGAGCGCCATGCCGGAGGGCAGGCGGGGGCGGGGGCCGGGACGTGTGGAGAGGGCTGCGCTCATGCGGCGATTTTCTCCCCTCTGTCATCCAGAGCGAAGTCGAAGGACCCGTGGCTCTACTGACGGTCTCGGTGGTGATACGACTCGGCAAAGACGTTGGGCGGCGGTATCCCCTTGGCCCCGCTGCTTCACGACCGACGTGGCTGGTGGTGCGACGGGGTCCTTCGACTTCGCTCAGGATGACATTGGGGAGAGAACGGCTTCTCATTCGGGGTCGAAGCCGGTGAACTGCACGGCTTGTTCGCGCGTGGTAAAGCGGATGAAGCCACGGCCGCCGGGGCGGCCATTGCCCGAGTCGCGCCAGCCGCCGAAAGGGAGCGTGGACGGGGAAAAGGTCGTCGGGAGATTGGCGTAGAGGTTGCCGACTTCGAGCTGCGCTCCGAGTTGCCGGAAGGTGGCCTCGCGGCGCGTGAAGATCGAAGCGGTGAGGCCAAAGGGCGTGGCGCTTTGCAGGCGCACGGCGTGATCGAGGTCGTCCGCGACATACACGCTGACGATGGGGACAAAGCATTCGGAATCTGCGCGGCCATCGTCCTCGCGCTGGATCATCGCGGGGCGCACATAGTGGCCGCGATGGCCGGCGACCCGCGGCTCGACCTTGCCGGGCAGCAGCCACGCGCCGCGCATTGCATGGCAGAGCTTTTCGTAACGGGCGACGGCGGCAGCACTGATGAGCGGGCCCAGTTTAGTTGCGGGCAGCAAAGGATCGCCCGGTTCAAATGTTTGCAAAGCGGGCGACGAGGCGCGGCAGGAAATCCGCGGCCACCGTGCGCTCGACGATCACCCGGCTGGTGGCATTGCAGCGCTGCCCGGCGGTGAGGCACGCGCCGTCCGCGGCGGCCTGGGCCGCCTTGTCGAGGTCGGCGTCGGCGCAGACGATAAGGGCGTTGCTGCC
Organism: Chthoniobacter sp.; assembly: GCA_037200205.1. Classification (GTDB taxonomy): domain Bacteria; phylum Verrucomicrobiota; class Verrucomicrobiia; order Chthoniobacterales; family Chthoniobacteraceae; genus Chthoniobacter. The sequence continues at coordinate 31,275 of JBBCHV010000018.1, read as the reverse complement.
CCCGAGTTCGAGCGCGAGGTCTTTGGAGAAATCGGCCGCCAGCTTTTCCGCCAGCGCCCGCCCGACGGGGGACTGAGCCGGTGAAGCAAACCGCCCGCACCCGTGGGTCCAGGCACAAGGCTTCGCCCTCGCCACCGCCGCCTGGCAAGACCTGGAATACACCCGGCGGAAAGTGCGGCGCCAGGCATTCGCCGTAACGCGCCGCGACATTCGCCGCGAGGGGCGAGGGCTTATAGATGACCGGGTTGCCCGCGAGGAGGTGCGCGACGTTGGCGCCGTGCCCGAGATGCAGCGGAAAATTGAACGGGCCGATCACCGCTGCCGGGCCGCGGGCCGATTGCCGCACCACGGCGGGATGCGGGCCGCCGGGGTCGGTGCGATCCGCCAGATGGGCCTCGGCGTCGGCAATCGTCAGGTCGATCTTGGCCACGACCGCGCCGACTTCGCCCTGGGCTTCCGTGATGGGTTTGCCGGTTTCGATGGTGATGCCGCGAGCCAGATCCTCCTTCGCTGCGGCCAGCGCCTGCTGGGCAACACGCATCCGCTCGATGCGCTCGGATAAAGGCACCCGGGCCCAGGCGGCGGCGGCAGCGTGCGCGCGTTCCACGGTGGCAGACACCTCTCCCGCGACGACTTCCGGCAGCGCCACGTCCAGGTCTCCGGGGCTGCGATTCGTCCAGCGATCAGCCACCGTAAACCTCCCTCCACGCCGCAAAGGTATTGAGATGCACGCGGACGACTTTGCTCACGTCGTTGGTGTAGCCACCGGCGAGAACCCACGCCACGGGAATGCCGTGGGCCTTGGTGAATTCGAAGACGCGCCGGTCGCGGGCGAGCAGGTCTTCGTGGTCGAGCGCCAGCGGCGAGTACGGATCTTCGAAATAGGGATCGGCGCCCGCCTGGTAGAGCAAGACATCGGGCTTCCGCTCCGCGAGCAGGGGCAGCGCCCGGTCCATGATCTGGAAAAGCGTCTTCCGATCGCAGCCCGCCGGCAATGCGAAGGACTGGTGATTGTCGCCGTCGGTGTGGTGTCGCTCCGACACATCGCGGTAGCTGAAGTTGTCCCAGAAATCATTTCCGTAGAGCGAGAACGTGGAGAGGTACGGTCGCGACGCGGCGAGCTGGGCCGTGCCGTTGCCGTAGTGCAGATCCATGTCGAGCACGGCGGCGGTGCGGATTTCGCCAGCGGCCAGGAGAGTATCGATGGTGACGACGAGACCGTTGAAGGTGCAGAAGCCTTCGCCGTGATCCGCGCACGCGTGGTGAAAGCCGCTGACCAGCGCGGCGGAGACACCGTCCCGCAAGGCCTGCCGGGCCGCGGCGAGGCATCCGCCGCTGGTCAGGCAGACGCTGGCGAAGAGCTCCGGCGACCATGGGAATTTCTGCGACTGCGCGAGATCGGGCGGTTCGCCGGTCTGGATGGCCTCGAGATATTCCGGCGTGTGCACGCGCAGCAGGTCTCGCTCGGTGACGGGTTCCGGCCGCACGAGCTTGATCCCCGGCGCATCGCGCAAGCCATCCGCGACGAGGCCGAATTTCCGGATCGGCATGATGTGCTGGCCGATCGGGGCGGCATAGCCGGGATGGAAATAGGCGGTCAGCATTGCGTCGGTGGGACGAGCGGGATCATGGCATCGTCCGCTGGATAGCTGTCGAGCGAGAGTGACGGATGTGCAAGGTCGGCCGCGCGAAATTGCGGCTGATAAATGTCGTAGAGGTTTTCCACGAGCTGCCGCACTTCCGCCCCGAAGAGGACGCGTTCGTGCTCGAGATGGACACGGCGGACGAGCAACTGAAACGGCAGCGGGCGCGGGCCGCCGGTAGCATCGATGACCGCCGGAGCGCGGAAATCCGGTTGAAAGTAATGCACCGCCTGCGGGTCGATCTTGCGAAAGCCGGCCCGCTCGTAAGCCTGCAAGCGGATCAGGCGGGTCGGCTCATCGGGTACTCGGCACCGCCGTCTCCTCCGGCGAGATCCTGAGCATCTTCGAAAACGACAGCGCCGAAAAGCCTGAGCGGCGCGTTCGCAAGGAGCGGCAAAGACGGGCGGAGATCGAAAACCCCCGTCATCCTGAGCCTGCGAAGGACCTCTGATCCTCTGCCTTGGCATCACCAGCGCCGCACCATCACTCGCCCCGCGCCATCCCTTTCGTCTATTTCGTAATTTTCGTGGTTCTCCAATGACCATCTCCGCACTCCTCGAATCCAAACTCCGCGCCGCCACCGCCAGCTTCGGCCCCCCTCGAGGCCAAGGTGCAATCCGCGAACGACGCCCGCTTTGGCGACTACCAGACCAACATCGCGATGGTTCTCGCCAAGCAACAGCGCGCCAACCCCCGCCAGGTCGCCCAGCAAATCATCGACGCCCTCGACGTCGCCGAAATGTGCGCCCCGCTGGAAATCGCCGGCGCCGGCTTCATCAATTTCCGCCTCAAGCCCGAGTGGCTCGCGCAGCATTTCACCCCATTTCCTCACCGATCCTCGCCTCGGCGTCCCACAACCGGAGAAAACGAAGACCCTGGTCATCGACTTCAGCTCCCCCAATGTCGCCAAGCCGATGCACGTCGGCCACATCCGCTCGACCTTCCTTGGCGACGCCCTTTCGCGCATCGCCGAGTTCATCGGTCACCGCGTCGTCCGCGACAATCACATCGGCGACTGGGGCACGCAGTTCGGCATGATCCTGCTCGGCTGGAAGACCGAGCTCAACCAGGAGGCCCTCGCCGCCGATGCGTTGCTCGAGATGGAGCGCATCTACAAGCTCATCTCTGCCCGCTGCAAGGAGGATCCCGCCACGCTCGAAGCCGCCAAGCTCGAACTGGTGAAACTTCAGTCCGGCGACGCCGGGAATCTCGCGCTCTGGCACGAGATGATCCGCCTTTCGCAAGCGCAGTTCGACACCGTCTACCGCCGCCTCGGCGTGCGTTTCGACGTGGCCCTCGGCGAAAGCTTCTACAACCCGCAGCTCAAGGACGTGGTGGCGCAACTGCGCGAGCGCGGCATCGCCCGCGAGAGCGAGGGCGCGTGGTGCGTCTTCAGCGACCGGAGCGGCAAGCCCGAGGACGATCCCTTCCTCATCAAGGACAAGGACGGCTGGCGCGACAACCCCGCGCTCGTCCAGAAAAGCGATGGCGCATCGAACTACACCACCACCGACCTCGCCACGCTCGAGTACCGGCTCAAGACCTGGTCGCCCAACGAGATCGTCTACATCACCGACGGCCGCCAGCAGCTCCACTTCCGGCAACTCTTCGCCATCTTCCGCCGCTGGCACGCCGAACTGGCCTCCACCGTGCGGCTCGCCCACGTCTGGTTCGGCGCCGTTCTTGGCGATGACGGCAAACCCTTCAAGACCCGCAGTGGTGACACCGTCAAGCTCGTCGACCTCCTCGACGAAGCCGAAGAGCGCGCCTTCGCCCTTGTCACCGAAAAGAGTCCCGAATCCCCCGAAGCGGACCGCCGCGAGATCGCCCGCGTCGTCGGCCTCGGCGCCGTCAAGTACGCCGACCTCCTGCCCAACGCCAGAGCGACTACGTCTTCGCGTGGGAAAAAATGCTCAGCTTCCAAGGCAACACCGCCCCCTACCTGCAAAACGCCTATGTCCGCATCCGGGCCATCTTCCGCCGGGCCGGGGACACCGGCGAGATCACCGGCACCGCCGTGGAACTGAACGAGCCGGCCGAACTGTCGCTCGCAAAGAAGCTCCTGCAATTCGGCGAAGTCCTGCCCCAAGTGCTCGAAGATTACCGTCCCAACCTGCTGGCCAATTACCTCTTCGAGCTGGCCACCATCTATCACGGCTTCTACGAGTCCCTGCCCCGTCCTCAAATCCGAAGGCGCCACCCGCACCAGCCGCCTTGCCCTCTGCGACGCCACCGCCCGCGTCCTAAAGCAAGGCCTCGGCCTCCTCGGCATCGAAGTCCCGGAGCGAATGTAGACATTGGCTGCCGCCCCCCGAATTAAGTGCACTGCGCCAAAGCCCATTCCAAAACTTTGCCGGAGGGGATTTGGGCAATGGCATCGAAAGGAATAGGAATGCCGTCGACGATGCGCACATTTCTGGGAGCGGCGTCGGTTAAGAGAAGGTGCGTTTCCGGATCGAAAAACGCGTCCCTGCTAATCTCACGAAATCCATAGGGGCCGAGTGTCTCGCGGATTTGTTGTGGCGTCGGGTTGATACCTGGCAACTCCGGCTGGCTGATGCAGATCCGAGGAAGCCAACCCGCTTTCTCTGGTGGGACAATTCCCTCGAATCGGGTCTGGTAATCACTCATCGAGTTCAGGGAGCATCCAGCGACGCAGATAGAAGAACGGGTCGGCATTGGTCTCTCCGTGAAAGTGACCGATGAGTTCGGGATCAACCTGCGAGAAGTAGCTTCGACAACCGAAATTGTCGCCGTGAGTGAATTTGTAGACCCTTTGCGGATCGGACGACACGCGAAACGATATGATGCTCATCGCCGCCTACGAAGTAGGGCGCACCCTCCAGTATCTCCGTTAGTTGGCGGCTTCGGACTGAGTTTCGCGCAAGTTCTCGGAGAACTTCACCACACCTTCCCCTAAGTTCCTGCCAATCGACTTCTGGGCCGCTTGGCAAAAGCCCCTCCCAACTGCCGTAGGAAGTCAGCCAATTGCCTGTTCTCGGGGCTGGAATCTTGATTCTGAAAACCGGAATCCATGGCGTTTCGATCCCTTGCTCAGGAGGAGGCACACAATCGCCGTGTTGTGGAGTGTTGTGGCCCATTTTGTATTTGGATGCGTATCGACGTAGCGTGTTCGAGTCGAACACGCCGGAGATATTGATCGTGAGTTCGGCAGATAAGTCAAATCGGAACGGGCGGTTCAAGCGAGTGCCAAAGTGTCCACGTTCCTGCGATGTCCTCCATCAAGGCCTTGGCCTCCTCGGCATCGAAGCCCCGGAGCGGATGTAGGCGCGGTCGTCGCGCCGGGCCGCACCTACTCAACCTTGATGCGGACGGCCGTTCCATCCGGGGCGTCCTTGAGCTGGCGGTGCAATGTGCCAGTGAGTCCGAAATGCTCTTTCGCCGGGTTTGAAACCTCGTACTCTCCCTTCCGCAAAGATGCTGCTGGCCGGCTCGATTCAACCGGGGAGGCGTTCGCCATTCACCCGGAAAGACGGCCGCGCCAGTAGTCGGGGTGACGGCTGTGGTGCTTGAAGGCGAGAATCCGAAGTTGGTCGGAAAGTACCCGGTAGTAGATGGCGTAAGGAAAGCGTGGCATGAGGTAATGCCTGACATCCCCCCTCGATGATGCTCCACCGATTGGGAGCTTCCTGGATGACGCCGACGGCGCGGTCGACTGCGTCGAGGAACTGTGCGCCGAGAGTTGGAATGCGCTGCTCGTAAAACTGGGCCGCTTCGACGAGTTCCGCTTCGGCCTCGGGATGGTAAATCAGCCGCATCCAAGAGCGCGGCGCGCCGCCTGCATGACCTCTTCATGAGTGCGGCCCGCCACCGCGCCGGATGAAAGCTCCTGGTCGCGCCGGATGGCTTCACGCACGGCTTCGCGTTCGTCATGATCGGCCAGTCCAGAGTCGATACTCTGCCACAGCGCTTGGGCGAGCGACACTCGCTCGGAGAGGGGCAAGGCCATCGCTTCGGCGGTGAGTTGCTCAGAGGACATGGCGGAAAAGGTAGCGATTCAAGCAGCCTGGGTCAATACGGAGCGGGAACCGAACTCAACAGGGGCTACAGTCCGCTCCTGGTCTCAGGTGAAACTGCTCCGCTCTCCCACGTAGGGATTCGTCTCCCGCTCGATGCCGATCTTCGTCGCCGGCCCGTGTCCGGGGAGCACGGTGATGTCGTCCCCCAACGGAAAAACCTTCTCCTTGATCCCCTTGAACAGCAGCGGACCGTCGCCACCCCGGCAAATCCCATCTCCCCACGCCCCCCGCAAACAATACATCCCCGCCAAAAAGCACCCCTTCCTTCTTGTCCAGAAAGCACAGGCTCCCCGGGCAATGCCCCGGCACGAGCAGCACCTGAAATTTGCGTCCCTCGATCACCACTGAGTCCGTCTCCTCGAGATGAAATCCCGGCGCAATCGGCTGGATTTCCCACATGTAGCCGTAGTTCTTGAAGAAATCCGGCTCGGTCACCATTTGTTCGGTATCCACGTGGTAGCCGACCAGGCAGTCATGCTCTTTTTGGATGCGTGCCGCGTCCCATACATGGTCGATATGCCCGTGGGTCAGCAGTAGCGTGGAAACACGATAGCCTTTCTCCTTCAGCCAGTCCGCTACGCCCTGCGGCGCATCGATTAGAATGCCCGCATTGAGCAGAAAGAAAGAGTTGGTGTCAAAGATTCCGCCAGTGAATGAGTCGAGTTGCATGGGTAAGCACGGTTCTTGCATCCGTGAGTGCGCCCCTCGACGAAGCAGTATAAGCCCCCCGTCTGCAAGTTTATGAAGTCTGGTTTGCGCTTTTACTGAATTCTGTCAGTTTGATCAGCTGTTTCCCAAGACCAACCCGCTCGATGAAATATCTCCTCGCTTTTTGCGCGCCCCTGGCTCTGTCCCTGGCGCTTGTTACCCCCAGCCTCCGGGCCGATCAACCCGATCCGGGTCAGATCGAGATTTCCGTCGGGCGGCTGCTCGAGCAGGGGCATTACAGCCGGATGAAGCTGGACGAGAAGGTGTCCCAGCGGTTCCTGAAGTACTACCTCGAGGCTCTCGATTACAATCACCTCTACTTCACGCAAAAGGACGTCGATCTTTTCACCGCGAAATTCGGCAACTCGTTGAACAACGATGTGCTCCTCGGCAATCCCGATCCGGCCTTCACGATTTTCAATATCTACAAAAAGCACGTCGAGGATCGCGTGGCCAAGGTCAAGGAACTGCTGACCCAAAAGTACGACTTCACCAGCAATCGCTCCGTCGAGGTGAATCGCCAAAAGTCCGCCTGGCCGAAGGATGACGCCGAGGCCGACACGCTCTGGCGCGATCGCATCGAAGGCGAGCTGCTGCAGGAGACGCTCAACAAGCACGCCAGCGACACCCCGGTCAAGGTGCTGACCCGCCGCTACGACCAGATGCTGCGCAATCTCCACGAGCAGACCAAGGAAGACATCATCAAGGGCTTCCTCACCACCCTGGCTCTCACCTACGACCCGCACTCCGAGTACATGAGCAAGAGCGAGCTGGATAATTTCCAGATCAATATGCGCCTCTCGCTCGTCGGCATCGGTGCCGTCCTGCATTCCGAGGATGGTTACGCCAAGATCGCCGAGCTCGTGCCGGGCGGACCCGCCGCCAAGGACGCCCCGCCTCAAGGTCGGCGACCGCCGTGGCTGGCGTCGCGCAGGGCGACAAGGATTTCGTCGATTCCGTGGACATGAAACTCGACAAGGTCGTCGAGATGATCCGCGGCAAGAAGGACACCATTGTGCGCCTCCAGGTCATCCCTTCCAGCGCCACCGACCCGTCGGTCCGCAAGATCATCGAGATCAAGCGCGACGAGATCAAACTCAAGGAACAGGAAGCCAAGGCCGAGATCATCGAGCGCACGGGCCCCGATGGAAATCCCATCCGCCTCGGCTGGATCATCCTCCCTTCGTTTTATGCGGACATGGAGCACAGCGGCGCCGCCGGTGCGAAGAGCACCACCAAGGACGTGCTCGCGCTGATCAATCGCCTCAAGCAGGAGCACATCCAGGGCCTGGTCATGGATCTCCGCAAGAATGGCGGCGGTTCGCTCGAGGAAGCCGTGAATCTCACCGGTCTGTTCATCAAGCGCGGCCCGGTCGTCCAGGCCAAGGACAGCAACGGCAACATCCACGTCTCCAAGGATCGCGACCCGTCGATCGCCTGGGATGGACCGCTCATCGTCTGCTGCAAACCGCCTCAGCGCCTCGGCCAGCGAAATCTTCGCCGCCGCCCTGCAGGATTACAATCGCGCCGTCATCGTCGGCGACAGCAGCACCTTCGGCAAAGGCACCGTGCAAACGATGCTGGAGATCGGCCGCATCATGCCGTTCCTCGGCAGCGGCAATAACGAAGCGGGCGCCCTGAAGCTCACCATCCAGAAGTTCTACCGCATCGCCGGTGGCTCCACGCAGCACAAGGGCGTCGAATCCGACGTCAAGCTGCCCTCGCTGTTCGACCGCCCGGAAATCGGGGAAAGCGCGCTCAAAGGCCCGCTGCCTTACGACACCGTCCCGCCCGTCGACTTCGACAAGTGGGAGCGTCCGCTCTTCAAGAACGACCTGCGCCAGCGCTCCGCCGCCCGCGTCGCCGCCGATCCGGAGTTCCGCTACATCACCGAGGATCTGGACGAAGTGAAGAAGCGCCTGGCCGACAACAAGGTTTCGCTGAACCAAAAAGTCCGCCTCGCCGAGATCGACGAGGACAAGGCCCGCCGCGACAAGCGCACCGCCGCTCGCGAGAAGGTCAAGCAGCCCGACGCGAAGACCTACGTCATCACCCTCGACAACGTGGCCAAGCCCGACCTGCAACTCGTGACCTTCGAGAAGCCGGATAAGAAGACTGCCGACGGCGCCGCCCCCGCGGCTCCCGTGGACGACGATGCCGCCGATGACGACGAGTCGACGAACCACTCGGAACGCTTCGACCCGATCAAGATCGAGACGCTGAACATCCTCAACGACCTCATCGACCTCTCGCGCAACCCGAAGACCGCGACCGCCAGCACGGCGAAGTAACCCGCTCATCGCGCTCAGTGTGGTGTGGGGCGCGTGTCCTCACGCGCAGGGGAGAGGAGCGGGTAGCCCGTCCCGAAGGGACATAAGCCCGTTAGCCGGGGGTAGAGCGAGTCCGCGAGCGACACCCCCGGAGACTGGTGTCTATACGACGCACCCCGGCAGGGGTGCCAGCGCGGTAAACGATTCGGAGCGCCCAGTTAAAAACAAGGCCTTTGGCGGTTTATCGCGAATATTTCGTTACGCAGCCAACGCAGCCCACGCACCATGAGGTGCCAAGGACCAGCTTAGGATATTATAGGGGAATGAATCCGCATTCCGACTCCAATTTCTTTTCACTCGAGTACCCTTCTCGAATTGAAGTGACAGGAAAGGGCATTTTTGCCAAACGAACCCGTTTTTACTCGGATAATCAAGCCGTCTTAAGGTGCCTTAAGCCGATTCAAGGTCACGTTTTTTAGAGCGGTTAATTTAAACTATAGCCGGTTTCTCGGACTTTTCTTCTTCCACACCGAAGGCGTCAAAAGCCGCGTAGCCCCGGGTCGAGCGAGTCTGCGAGCGACCACCCGGGGTCCAGACCCACGAGCGAACGCTCCAACCGTCCCGGCGCCAGCCGCATCTCTGCTGCTTCTAGACCGGAGGATGCGGCCAGGAGGCCGGGACGGTTGGAATGTCCGCGGGTGGGGCGGTACCCCCGGGTGGTCGCTCGCAGACTCGCTCGACCCGGGGCTACACGGCTCTTGTCCCTTCGGGACGTGAGGCGCCAGCGCTCTCAGCATCCCATAACGGCTACGCCATTATTTAAACCGCTCTAATTTCACGCCTTGGGATAAAGTGCCGGCCTTCTTTCACCGCTCTAAACAGCGCTGCCAAACTGCGCCTGCACATGCAACGCCGGTGCGACCGACACCTGGATATCCCGCAGATTCAGTCCCGCTGGCAGAAAGGCAAAAAGCGGGAATACGCGTCCTTCCAGTTGCTGCAACCGCGGACGCAGGAAGCTCCCCGCCAGATTCGTCACCATCGCATCTCCATCCAGACCCAAGGCGGACAGTCGCGCATTGAATTCGTCATCGATCTCCAGCCGCCCGGTGAGCGCCAGGGCCGCGCTCATGATGAAAACCTTGGCCGTCACCTCCGCGCGAAACGAAACGGCCCGCGGCCCTTCCTGCTGAAGCGTCAGCTTGGTCTTCTTTACCTCGATACCCTGTTTCGTCGCCGCCTCGGCGGCCACCGATTGCAAGAGGCTTTCCAAAGCCTGGATCGTCACCTCGACCGAGACCTTGCCGCCGACGGCGCTCTCCAGCACCAGGCTGCCGACCAGCGGTTCGCCGGTGATCCGCATCTGCACCGACTCCCCGACGAGCCACGCCGCCACCGGCGCTTTTTCGAAATAGAGCGGCTCCCCAAACATCTCAAAATGCCCCACCGTCACCGTCCCGGCACTGGCGCCGCCGAAGCTCCGCAGCCGATCGTCCCGCGTCAGTTGGGCGCCCGTCAGGTCGATGCTCAGCTTCGCCAATTGCGGATACGGTCCTTCCGCCGTGATCGTGGGCGACGCGATGCCTCCGGCGCCGAAGCCACGCTCCAGGGCCGCGGCCAGTTCTTCAGCAGTTACGGGAAAGGTTTCACCAGAAATCGGGAGCATGCGGGAGCGTCCGGTGCGCATCCCACAGCGTCAAGCTTTGCCTCCGCAAGTTCCGCGAAACGGCTACCGCAGCATTTTCAACAACCCTGGACGCGCCTTCGGCAGCCGATGATAAACGCGTCCGATCGCCACCGCCGGCGTCACATTCTCCTGCCCTTGAATCCCGAGCAGCCGCACGAGTTCCGTCTCGAAATGCAGCAGCGCCCGCCGCGACGCCGGCTTTTCGTTCAGATGACTGAAGGCCCGCTCCAGCAGATCGTGCAATTCCGGCACCGGATGGTCCGTCTCCGTGACCAACTCGATCAATTCCACAAAGTACGCCGCCAGCGCCACCCGGGTGTAGTCCACCCGCAACCCTTCGCGCGGATTGCGCAGCACCACCTCGCGCAAAATGTGCAGCTCGCTCTTCCGGCTGCGGGCAAACTGGATCTCGCAGTCAAAAAAACAGGTCGAGCAGCCCCGCAAACCGGCTTTTCGGCTGCCGTGCCCCCTTGGCTACGGTTTGAATCTTCCCATGCGCCTCCGTAAACCACGTCACGATCAAGCTCGTCTCGGTGAGCTTGGTCTTGCGAAGCAGAAGGGCGGCGGTGGTTTCCAAGGAGATGGAGGGTCCGAAAATTGGATGTTGGGTGTTCGATGTTGGGTGTTGGATGTTGGGTGTTGGATGTTTTCCCAATTCCCCAAAGCTCACGGAGCGAACATCCAACATCCCACGCCCAACATCCAACACCCAATGAGGCCCCTTTCCCCTCGCTTTCCCCGTTCTTGACTTCACCCCGCCAGTCCCTAGTCTCTCGCGCTCCTCAAATCCTATGACACTCAATATCGCTGCCCTCTCGCAGGCGGCCAACGAGGCCCGGGGCCTCGCCATGGACGCCGTTCACACCTGTGCCTCCGGTCACCTCGGCCTGCCCCTCGGCTGCGCGGAAATCGGCGCCGTCCTCTACGGCCACGCCCTGCACCACAATCCCGCGGAACCCAAGTGGCTGAACCGCGACCGCTTCATCCTCAGCGCCGGCCACGGCTCCATGTTCCTCTACTCGTGGCTGCACCTCAGCGGCTACGACAGCGTCGACATCGAGCAGATCAAGAAATTCCGCGCCCTCGGCTCGCACACGCCCGGTCATCCCGAGTTCCACGAGACCCTCGGCGTCGAAGCCACCACCGGCCCCCTCGGCCAGGGCGTCGCGAATGCCGTCGGCTACGCTGTTTCCCAGAAAATGGCCGCGGCGAAATACAACACTGGCGAGCACACCATTTTCGACAACCACATCATCGCTCTCGCGGGTGACGGTTGCATGCAGGAAGGCGTCGCCATGGAGGCCATCGCCTTCGCCGGCCACTTCAAGCTCGATAACCTCATCCTCATTTACGATTCCAACGACGTCACCCTCGACGCGATGGCCCGGGAGACCCAGAGCGAGGATACCGCCAAGCGTTTCGAGGCCATCGAGTGGGACGTGCAGACGATCCCCGGCAACGACATGGAGGCCTTCCTCGCGGCGTTGGAGAAGGCCAAGGCTGCCACCGGCAAGCCGCAACTCATCATCGCCCGCACGCTCATCGGCAAAGGCATCCCGGAAGTCGCCGGCACCGCCAAGGCCCACGGCGAAGGCGGAGCGAAGTTCGTCGACGCCGCGCGCAAAGGCCTCGGCCTCCCGGAGAATGAACACTTCTTCGTCAGCAAAGACACGCGCGCTTATTTCATCGAGCACGGCAAGCAACTCGCGGCCCAATACGAGGAGTGGTCGACGGTTTACCACGCCTGGATGAAGGCCAATCCGCAGCTCGCGGCCGAGCTCGACGCCGCGGTGGAAAAACGAAATCCCGGCCGATCTCCTCGCCCGCATCCCGGAATTCCCGGCGGACGCGAAGATCGCCACCCGCAAGGCCGGGGGCGATGTCCTCCAGGCCGTCGCCGCCGCGGTCCCGTCCTTGATCAGCGGCAGCGCTGATCTCTACGGCTCGACGCTCAACTACATCAATGGCGCGAAGGACTTCAATGCCGTCAATCGCGACGGACGCAACATCCGCTTCGGCATCCGCGAGCACGGCATGTGCGGCATCCTGAACGGCCTCGCCTACGACGGCCTGTTCCGTCCGAGCGGCGCGACCTTCCTCGTCTTCGCCGACTACTGCCGCGCTTCCATCCGTCTCGCCGCCCTCAGCGGCCTCGGCACCATCTTCATCTTCACGCACGACTCCGTCGGCGTCGGGGAAGACGGCCCCACGCACCAGCCGGTCGAGACCGTCAGCGGCCTCCGCCTCATCCCACACCTCGACGTCATCCGTCCCGCCGATCCGGAAGAGACCGCCGGCGCCTTCGCCGCCGCGCTCCTCCGCACGAATGGCCCCACCCTCCTTGCGCTCTCCCGCCAGGTGCTGCCGAATCTCAGCGAGATCCCCGTGCAGACCCGTCGCGAAGGCGTGCTCCACGGCGGCTACATCGCCATCCAGGAAACCGGCCCGCTCGAGACGATCCTGCTCGGCACCGGCAGCGAACTGCAACACGCTGTCGCCGCCGCCAGGCAACTCGGCGCCGGGGTGCGCGTGGTCAGCATGCCCAGCTTCCTCCGCTTCGATGCCCAGTCGCAGGCCTACAAGGACGAGGTGCTCCCACCGTCCTGCCGCCGGCGCGTGGCCATCGAAGCCGGCGTCACCGGGCTCTGGTACAAGTATGTCGGTCTCGACGGCAAGGTCGTCGGCATCGACCGCTTCGGCATCAGCGCCCCCGGTGGCAAGGTCATGGAAGTGCTCGGCATGACCGCCCAATCCGTGGTCGACGCCGTGAAATCCCTGTAAACGGCCACCGCCCCTCCGGCGGCGCCTCGCCCCCTTGTGACACACTTCGCCCGGATTTTGGGTGGCAAAAGCCCGAATCCCGGTGGACGCTACACGCCCTTTTCCCACCGCCCTTTTCAACCATGACTCCCGACCAAATCGCCCAAGCCAACGCGGAACTCCGCGACCGAGCCCCGCTGGATATCGTCCGCTGGGCCATCGCGCAAGCCGGCGGCCGCGCCCTCGTCTCGACGAATTTCCGTCCCTACGAGGCGGTCATCCTGCACCTGGCCACCCAGGTGCAGCCGGATATCCCCGTGCTGTGGATCGATCATGGTTACAACAGAGCGGCCACCTACCAGCACGCCGAGGAACTCACCCGCCTGCTCCAACTCGATCTCCGGGCCTTCGTGCCCAAGATGACCGCCGCCCATTATGACGCCACCCGCGGCGGCGCGCCCGAGCCCACGCCGGAGAATGAGGAGCGCATCAAGGAATTCAGCACCGTGATGAAACTCGAGCCCTTCCAGCGCGGCATGAAAGAACTGGCGCCGACCGTCTGGATCACCGCCCTGCGCAAGGTGCAAAATCCGAACCGCGCCGGCCTCGACATCGTCAGCCACGACGCCAATTTCGGCGCGCTCAAGGTCAGCCCCGTCTTCTATTGGAACGACAAGGACATGCACGAGTATCTCACGAAGCACGATCTGCCGAACGAGTGGGATTATTTCGACCCCGCCAAGGCCGATGAAAAGCGCGAGTGCGGCCTGCACGCGGCGTGGGGTGGAGCGGCTGTGGCCAGCGTTTGATGTGATGAGTTCCTCCTACCACCTCGATCACCTGCAGTATCTCGAAACCGAGTCGATCCACATCATGCGTGAGGTGGCGGCGGAGTTTGAGCGGCCCACGCTGCTGTTCTCCGGCGGCAAGGATTCGATCTGCCTCCTGCGCCTCGCGGAAAAGGCCTTTCGTCCCTCGGACATTCCCATGCCGTTCCTGAACGTGGACACCGGGCATCATTTTCCCGAGCTGAATGAATTTCGCGACCGCCGCGCGCTGGAACTCGGTGGCAAGCTCATCGTGCGCAAGGTCGAGGACGCCATCGCCTCCGGCATCGCCGTGCCGACACCCGGCGAGATCAGCCGCAACCGGTTGCAAATCCCGACGCTGCTGGCGGCGCTCGAGGAGTTCCAATTCGACTGTGCCATCGGCGGCGCCCGGCGCGACGAGGAAAAAGCGCGCGCCAAGGAGCGTTTCTTCAGTTTCCGCGACGGCTTCGGCCAGTGGGACCCGAAAAATCAGCGGCCTGAAATCTGGAATATCTATAACGCCCGCGTGAATCCCGGGGAACACATGCGGGTCTTCCCGCTCTCGAATTGGACGGAGATGGACATCTGGGAATACATCGGTCGCGAGCGCCTGGAGGTGCCGACGATTTATTTCTCCCATCGGCGCCAGGCGGTCCGTCGCGGGGGGCAATGGTTGCCCGTCACGGACATTTTGCCGCCGAAGGAAAAGGAGGAAGTGAAGGATCTCGTGGTTCGCGTCCGCACCATCGGCGACATCATCAGCACGGGTCTCGTGGAGAGCCCCGCCAATACGGTGGACGATATCATCGCCGAGATCGCCGCCGCCCGCGTCACCGAACGCGGCTCGCGCGCCGACGACAAATCGAGCGAGGCCGCGATGGAGGACCGCAAGAAGCAAGGATACTTTTGAACGCGCCGATGTCTGCCCACCCGATCGAAATTCTACGCTTCAACACGTGCGGCTCCGTCGATGACGGCAAGTCCACGCTCATCGGGCGTTTGCTCTACGATTCCAAGAATCTGATGGAAGATCAGATCGAGGCGCTGGAGCGTTCCGCCGATATCACCGGCGGCGGCCAGATCAATCTCGCCAATCTCACCGATGGCCTGCGCGCCGAGCGCGAGCAGGGGATCACGATCGACGTGGCCTATCGCTATTTCGCGACGCCGCGCCGCAAGTTCATCGTGGCGGATACACCGGGCCACGTGCAGTACACGCGCAACATGGTCACGGGCGCCTCCACGGCGAATCTCTCCGTCGTGCTCGTCGACGCGCGCCTGGGGGTGATCGAGCAGACCCGCCGGCACAGCTACATCGCCGCGTTGCTGGGCATCCCGCACGTCGTCTTCGCGGTCAACAAGATGGATCTCGTCAATTGGAAGGAAGAGCGCTTCCTCGAGATTCGCGACGATATCGAAGCCTTTCTGCCCAAGCTCGGCGTGCTCAAGGATGTCAAGTTCATCCCCATCAGCGCGCTCAACGGCGACAACGTCGTCGACGCCTCGCCGCACACGCCCTGGTATCAGGGGCCGACGCTGCTCGGCCATCTCGAGACCGTGCACATCGCCAGCGACTGGGACCTCACCAGCTTCCGCATGCCGGTGCAGTGGGTGAACCGGCCGAACAATCCGAAGGACCATTCCCTCCACGATTTCCGCGGACTCAGCGGCCAGATCGCGCGGGGCCTGGTCCGGACCGGCCAGCAAGTGATGGTTCTGCCGGCCGGCATCAAGACCACGATCAAGCAGATCCACACTTACGATGGCCTGGTGGCGGAAGCGTTCGCCCCGCAGTCCGTGACCCTCTGTCTGCAGCACGATATCGACGTCAGCCGCGGGGATATGATTGTGGATTTGGACAATCTTCCCGGCATGAGCACGGAACTGCGCGCGCACGTCTGCTGGATCAATCAGCGCCCGCTGCAACGGGGGAAGAAGTATTTCCTCAAGCACGCCGCGCAGACCGTGCAGGCCGTCATCACCAGCCTCGACAGCCGCACGAACATCCAGACCTTCGAGCCCGAATCGGAACCCTCGGAACTGGCGATGAACGGCATCGGCGAAATCCATTTGCGCACTTCGAAGCCGCTGATTTTCGACGGCTACGCGGCCAACCGTCTCACCGGCTCCTTCATCCTCATCGAGCAGGGCAGCAACCAGACCGTGGGCGCCGGCATGCTCTTCCCGCCCACCGAACCGGTGAAGCCCGAGTACCAAGACTTCGCGATCTGACTGCAAACGGCGGACAGGAATGTCCGCGCTCCGTTTCAGCATCTCCTTCGACACGGAATCGCATTCACGCGTCGCCTCCGTAACGGAGTGCGGACATTCTGTCCGCCGGATCAGTGCCAAAACCGTTGCTGCCAGTCCTGCGCCTTGGTCTTGAGCAGCCCATTCAACCGAAATAGCCGCCGCTGCCAGCCGCCGGCCTCGCGCCATTGCTCGTAGGCAGGTCCGACCTGCGACTCGAAGAACTCCCGCCACCGCGCCGTGATGACCGCCGGATCGCTCTCCTTCGCCCGCTCCCGTCCATGGGCCACCATCGCCCGCCGCAACTCCGGCTCATCGCGCAACCGGCGCAACGCCGCCACGAGGTCTGGCACCGTCCTCGCCTCCAGATAATCGAGCGTGTCGCGCCGTTGCATCTCATACGCCGACTCCCGCCCGAGGATCGCCGGCACGCCCGCATGCCACGCATTGAAAAGCTTCGTCGGCGGCTTGTTCGCGTAACGATGCTTCCCCACAAAATCCCGGATCGCCACCACCACATCGACCTCGCTGAAGTCATGCCATTTCTCCGGCGGCACATGGTGCCAGTTCAGCTTCAACTCCCGCAAAATGCCCGTCCACTCCTCGCTGCGCATCTCCCCGGCAATGCACGCATCGTCGCCAAAGAACGCCGCATTTTCCCAGCGGTCTCCGCGGGCCGGGTCGCGCGGAATCAACCCCGGCTGCGGCCAGTGCGGCATGTAGATCGCGGGATACCACGGGTTCAGCGCGAGCTGGTTGATCACCACGTGCCAGTGCGCATACGGATGAAACGTGGCATCCGCCCGCAGACAGACAAACAGCACCCCCGCCGGCGGCACGAAATCCCGCGGTACCGATTTGCGGTGCGCCACCAGGATCCCCGCCGTGGGCAATTGATCGGATAACTCGACGTTCAAGCCTGCGTCGCGCAACCGCTGATAAGTCTGCACCGTCCACGCATAGACCCCGCCGCGCATGTGGCCGCGGAAGCCGGTCCAGTAGACGTCCGGCGATGGCGGCATATCGGCCGGAATCGGTTCCGGCAAATAGAAACGGATAGGCGGCGACATGGAGCCGCTTAACACGCCCGAATATTCCGCCGAGCGCAAGCGCCCCATTTGTCATCCTGAGCGGAGTGTAACGAAGTCGAAGGACCCCGTCGCATAACCAGCGATCATCTCTGGTTGTTCGACAGCGATGCCCTGGGACTTGTCCTCAGTTACGTGATCAAAGTCGCACTACCAAAGACGATCGCTGGTTGTGCGGCGGCGATGCCTTGGGACTTGTCCTCAGTTGCGTGATCTAAGTCGCACCACCAAAGACGATCGCTGGTGGTGCGGCGGGGTCCTTCGACTTCGCTCAGGATGACAGAGATTTTGGATGACGCACACGCATATGCGTGACCCTCTCACATTTTCGCCAGCGGCATCGGCAGCAGCTTCCCTGCAACAATCGCCACGGCCCGCTCCGCCATCCGCAGCCGCGCGTACGGCGACATAAACCGATAGCTGCGAATATCCCCTCCCGCCGCCCAGCGCGAAAAGGCCGGCAGCACGAGAAAGTTCGCGCCCGCCACAAAGCACGGACACTTCACGTACGACGCCACCCCATCCGAGAGCCCGATCGCCGGATGCTCATGCCCCAGAATGATCCGTCCACCCAAGGCCGCCTGTGCGCTCAAGCGCGATTCGGCGACGGCCTCATCAAGCTCGTCCCCATGCAGCAGCAAATGCGGGCCGACCGTCGCGCTGGCATCGATCTCCAAAACGATGCCCGCCGTGGCCAGCGTCGCCGCCAGTTCGCGATCATGATTCCCGCCGATCAAGCGCAACCGTGCCCGCTCGCCGACATTCAGCGCCAGCCAGCGCAATTCCGTGTGCAACGCCGGCACATCCACCGCGCGATGCACGATGTCCCCGAGCAGCATCACTTCCTCCGGTCGATAGCGCTCGATCAGTTTCAGCAGACGCTCGGTGGAATCTTCACCGGTGTCGACGGGGAGAAGCTGCCCGTCGGCGCGATGCGCCCAGGCGTAGCCGAGATGCAGATCCGCCACGGCGAGCGTGCGCCATTCCTCCAGCCACACGGCGCGGCCGGCGTCGAGCCACAGGCCCGGTTCGAGTTCAAGACGGCTGCGGTCCATTTTCTATTTCGCTCCACCATTGATGATAGAGCCGTTCCATCGTTTCGTAAGGATCTTCCACGAGCAGCGCCTCCTTGATCTTCGTCGCATACATCGCGAAGGAAAGCGGCGGCACCATGGGCACACGGCGCAGCCGCACTGGCTGGCCCGCCTGGGCGGTGAGAAAGGCCCGTGCGCCCTCGGCATCGATGAAGGTTTGCAAGGCGTCGCGGCGCGCCTCGCGCATCAGCACGTGCTCCGGTTCATGCTCGCGCAGGACATTGAAAATGACCTCCGACGACCACTGGAGTTTGCGGACGGATTTCTGCCGGTCGAAGTAATTGCGGTACACCATGAGGCCGGTCTGGGCGGCGTTGCGAAAGTGATATTTCAACATGTCGGACTGCCGCAAGGCCTCGTCCAGCGCATCTTCGAACCCTTCCAGGCGGAGCAATTGCGGCAGTTCGCCTTCGGCGAAGCGTTGCCGCCGCGCGACGGTGAGCACGAAGCCGTAATCGTGCGGCGTGGCGATGGCGTTGCCGCCCCGCGATTCACTCAGCCGGCGCGTGATCACCCGGGCGAGCGCATCGTTGGCGGCGCGGCCGATCAGCGAATGAAAAAAGTAGTGCAGGGCGTTTTGCTTTTCATCGTCGAGCTCCTCCACGAGCAGGAAATCCGCCGTCGGGATTTCCGAGAGCTGATGCTGCGCGAGATGCGTCTTGAGGATGATCTCCGCATTGGCGCGTCCACAGTCGAGACGCCCGGCCACCCACTCGGCGAGATCGTCGCGGCGCTCCTCGAAGCCACTCCGCAGTTCCTTGCGGAAGGCGTTGATCTCCTGCGCGACCCGATTGGAAAGCGGCATCTTGTTGGCATTCCAGCGCGGCACGGTCGGCAGGGCGCCGTTGGCGCGGGTGACCCAGGCTTCCATCTGGGTGATTTTTTCCAAGCGCACCGGGTGTCCGGCGATCATGAAGACATCGCCGATTTTTAACTGCCGGATAAAGGACTCCTCCACGCTTCCGAGGAGTTTGTTTTTCGTGCGCACCTGCACCTGGCCGACATTCGGAATCACGCCGATATTTTGCAGGAACTCGCGGCGCACGCGGCCCTCGCGGGTGCGAAAGCCCTCGGCATCGAGTTCGATCTTGCCGAAGACCTCGCTGTAACGCTGGCGCAGCGAGGCCCCGCCGCCGGCCAGATAATCGAGCACGTCGTTGAACATCTCTTCGTCGAGATCGCGAAAGGGATGGGCGCCGCGGATCAACGCCAGGGCCTCGGTCCGAGTCCAACGCTCCGTGCAGCCCATGCTCACGACATGCTGGGCGAGCACGTCGAGCGGGCAATCCGGGATGCGCACGTTGTCCAACTGGCGGGCGCGCGAAAGAAGCACCGTCGCGCAGGATTCGACGAGATCGCTGACATTCGTCGCCATCAGGATGCCCCGGCTGATCGAGCGAATGTTGTGTCCGGCGCGTCCCGCCCGTTGCAGCGCTTTGCTCACGCCCTTCGGCGTGGACATCATCACCACGAGATCGACCGAGCCGATATCGATGCCCAGTTCGAGGCTGGTCGAGCAGACGACCGCCCGCAATTCGCCGCGTTTGAGCCGGTCTTCCACGTCCCGTCGCACATCGCGCTCCAACGAGGCGTGATGGCATTCGATGACGTCCGCGAGGTCGGGGAAGTTTTCCCGCAGCCAGTAAGTTGTCGCCTCGGCCCCGGAGCGCACATTGCAAAACACGAGTGTCGTCTGGTGCTTGCGAATGAGTTCGCCCAGCTCGCGAATCATCCGCTGTCCGGTGTAGCCGGCCTCGGGATAGGGATTCTTGCGCAGCGGGGTGTGGACGCTCAGCTTGACTTTCTTCGAGCTGGAAACATCGAGCGTGGCGCATTCACCATGCGTGCCGACGAGGAAGCGCGCCACTTCGTCGAGGGGCGCGATGGTCGCCGAGAGCCCGATGCGCTGGAGCTGGCCGCAATGGTGCGCCAGCCGCTCCAGGCTCAGGGCGAGATGCGCGCCGCGCTTGTTCTCCGCCAGCGCGTGGATTTCATCGACGATCAGCCAGCGCACGTTGGCCAGATGCGTCAGCCACTTCTCCTGGCTGAGCAGCACGCAGAGGCTTTCCGGCGTGGTGAGCAGAATGTGCGGCGGCTTGGTGAATTGCCGCGCCCGCTGGCTCGCCGTGGTATCGCCGGTGCGCAGTTCGACGCGGATGGGCGGCTTCTCGCCATACAACTCGCGCAGCGGTTCGCGGAGGTTCTTCTCGAGGTCGTAGCTCAGCGCGCGCAGCGGCGAGACGTAGACGCAATGGATGGTCTCCCGCAATTCGCCGCGACCCTCGAGTTGCACGAGTTCATCGAGCACGCCCATGAAGGCGGCGAAGGTCTTGCCCGTGCCGGTCGGCGAGGCGAGCAGGATGTTCTCGCCGCGGGCGATGCGCGGCCAGGCCGCTTCCTGCGCCGGGGTCGGCCGGCCGTACCGATCCGCAAACCACGCGAAGGCG
The DNA here is from genome assembly GCA_037200205.1 of Chthoniobacter sp. Lineage (GTDB taxonomy): Bacteria > Verrucomicrobiota > Verrucomicrobiia > Chthoniobacterales > Chthoniobacteraceae > Chthoniobacter. Next base: position 10,479 of record JBBCHV010000018.1, on the reverse strand, counting down.
GAGGGGGGTGCGGTGGATTCGACAGGCATGGAGATGGAAAATCGCCGCGCCTTCACTAGAGTCAACCGCATCCCCGACGCATGAAGATTTCGCTGCTCTTTCTCACGGCCCTTTCACTGCTGGTCGCGCCCGTGCGGGCGCAGCCGGAATTCCGAGGGGCCTGGGTGGCCACGGTCTTCAATCTCGACTGGCCTTCGAAGCAGGGTCTGTCCGCGGCCGAACAAAAGGCGCAATTCCGCGACATCCTGGATCGCGCCCAGCAATTGAAGCTCAACGCCATCCTGCTGCAGGTGCGCTCGGTTTCCGACGCCTTCTATACGTCGAAGCGGGAGCCGTGGTCGGCGTTCCTGAGCGGAAAACAGGGAGTCGATCCCGGCTACGATCCGCTGGCCTTTGCGATCGCCGAGGCGCACGCGCGCGGGATCGAGTTGCACGCGTGGTTCAATCCCTTTCGGGCGGGAACCACCACGAAGGGGCCGTATGCCGCGAATCACGTGACCCACACGCATCCGGATTGGGTGCGGACCTATGGTGGGCAATTGTGGCTCGATCCGGGCGAACCGGAGGCGCGCCGTTACATCCTCGATGTCATCCTGGATGTCGTGAAGCGCTACGACATCGATGGCGTGCATATCGACGATTACTTTTACCCCTATCCGGTGAAAGGCGCGGAGTTTCCCGACGACTCGACCTGGCAGCGCTACGGAGAGGCCACGGGGATGGCGCGCGCCGATTGGCGGCGGGACAATATCAATCGCTTCGTCGAGGCGATGTATCGCGGCGTGAAGGCGGCGAAGCCATCGGTGCGCGTGGGCATCAGCCCGTTTGGCATCTGGCGGCCCAAGGTGCCGGCCACGATCGAGGCGCAGCTTGACTCCTACGCCCAGCTTTACGCCGATGCCCGTCATTGGTTGTCCCAGGGCTGGTGCGACTATCTTGCGCCGCAACTCTACTGGGGCATTCAGCCGGACAAGCAGAGCTTTCCCGTGCTGCTCAAGTGGTGGCGCGACCAGAGCCGCGCGGGCCGGCCGATCTGGCCCGGCATTGCGACGGAGCGGATTGGTAAACAATTCGAGGTGCATGAAATCGCCCGGCAGATCGACCTCACGCGCGAGAATTTGCCGGCGAATGGGGAGCCGGGAAATATCCAGTGGAGCATGAAGGCCTTGATGAAGAACCAAGGCGGTATCAATGCCGTGCTCCAGAGCGACGTTTATAGCGAACGCGCCGAGCCGCCGCGCCGGTGATCTGTTGCCATGGCCCGTGAACTCTGGCACGCGGCGCTCGATGAACCTTGTCCGTATCTGGCGGATCGGGAGGCGACGACGGAATATCGGATTCTCGCCGACGTTACGCCGGAAGAACATGAGGAGATGATCGTCCGCGGGTGGCGGCGTTTTGGGATGCAGTATTTCCGGCCGCGTTGCGCGGGTTGTGCGGAGTGTGTGTCGCTGCGCGTGCCGGTGGCCACTTTTCAGCCGAGCAAGAGCCAGCGTCGGGCCTGGCGGAAATCCTCGCACCTCGGCGTGAAAATCGGGACGCCGCAGGTCAGTGAGGAACGCGTGGCGCTCTTTCACGCCTGGCACGCCATGCGCGAGGGCACGCGGGGCTGGAAACCGACGACCATGACCTCGCGGGAATATGCGCTCACCTTCTGTACGCCAAATGCCTGCGCCCGGGAGATGTCCTACTTCGATGGCGAGCGCCTGGTCGCGATCGGGCATATCGACGTGACGCCGCAGGCGGTGAGTTCGATCTACTTTTTCTATCATCCGGAGGTCAGTGCCTGCTCGTTGGGTGTGGCGAGCGTGCTCTTCGAGATCGAGTGGGCGCGGCGCATGAACCGCCCGCACCTGTATCTCGGCTATCGAATCAGCGGTTGCCCGTCGACGGCCTACAAGGCGCACTATGGCCCGCACGAGTTGTTGCAAGGCCGGCCGGAGATGGAGGAGGCGCCGGTGTGGCGGTAGCTAATGAACGCGCCTCATCCCTTGCTCGCCTGCATCAGTGCGAGGCAGTGCAGCAGGTAGGGCAGGAGCTGCTTCTTGCGCGAGACGACGCCGGCCAATTCCCAGATGTGTGGGCTGCGTTGGGGATAATCGATCTTTTGCAGGAAAGAATCCGCGCCCTGGACGAGGAGCAGCGAAGACTGGTCGTTGATATCGGTGACGAGCAAGGCGGCGAAGAGCAGTCCGTCCTTTTTGCGGAAGGTGTCGAGCGCCGCGAGCAGGGCTTCGCTCTTTTCTTGAAAGTGCGCGAAGGACAGCTCCTCGATCTGCGCCACGCTGAAGCGGTGGTCGTCTTCCTCGTACGGCTTGCAATCGGCCGTGATGGCCTGCTCGGCCGTCATGGTGAGCAGCGGGGAGCCGACGCTGAAGATCTGCTCGGCAAGGTCGTCGGGATCGACGCCGGCGATTTTCGAAAGCCGGTTGAGCAGATCGCAATCCGCCGGAGTCGTGGTGGGCGATGTGAGGTTGAGCGTGTCGGAGACGATGCCGGCCATGAGCAGGCCGGCGATGTGCGGTGGAACACCGACGCCGAGTTGCTGGTAGCACATCGTCACGATGCTGCTCGTGGAACCCACCGGGTTGTTCCAAAAAAGGATGGGCGCATCGCTGGAGAAACCGCCCAGTTTGTGGTGGTCGAGAATCTCGATGATCGGGACTTTGTCTGCACCGCGGACGGCTTGCGCGAGCTCGTTGTGATCGACGAGGATGAGCTGGCGCGGAATGTCCTTGAGGAAGTCGGATTTCGAAAGGATGCCGACGAGTGTGCCCTGGTCGTCGATCACGGGAAAAATGAAGGCGGCGCTCTGGGCGGCAAGCTGGCGCGCGTCCTCGAGCAACGTATCGGGCTGGAAGCTGCGATAGTCGGTCTCGACCATGCGCTCCACGCGCACGGCGCCACGCGCGAGCAACACGCTGGTGGCGGTATCGTGAGGAGAGCTGATGATCGTGACGCCTGCCGCGCGAGCCTTGGCCCGAATCTCCTCGTCGACGCGCAATTCGCCCGTGACCACAATGGCGTGCACGCGCGCATCGATCGCCATCTCCTGGATATGCGGACGGTCGCCGACGAAGAGGACGACGTTGCGGTCGCTATATCTCTTCAGACGCGGGAAAAACGAATCCTGGGCCATGGCCCCGACCATGAGGAACTGCTCTTCCGTCTTCGCCGAAAGCGAGCCGGTGACGAGCGCGCCCCCGAAAGTGGTGACGATATCGGCAAGCGACGCGGTGACGATGCGCGTGCTGCCCGCCTCCTCGCGCGGTGGGAAGAGATGGTGGCTCACCATGAACGCGCTGAGCAGGCCGAGGCAGCGGTTCTGGTCGTCCACGACGGGGAGCCCGCGCAGACGCTTCTGGTCGATGAGCTGGAGAGCGTCGTAGACCGGTGAATCCGCCCGCACGGAGATGACGCGCGATTCCATGACGTCGCTGACGCGCGGGGAAAGGTCGTTGATGAGCAGCGGCGCTTCGACGCCGAATTTGCCGAGGACAAAATCGATGCGCTCGTTGGTATTGCCGGCCCGCGCGGCGACGACGCCGGACTGACCGTTCAAGCGCTTGAGTTCGGCATAGGAGATGGCCGCGCAAATGGAATCCATATCAGGATTCCTATGGCCGATTACGATCGTCTGCATCGCGGCGGAAGATGAACGTCAAACGAGGGAACGCAAGTCCCGGACTCCGCGTTCCCGGTAAAAGTTACGTGGCTTCGGAGGGCCTCAAAACTCCCCGGCGACACCGCCGCCATCCGCGCCGCGCCGGAATCCGTGTTCTCCCGTCGTTTCTTTGCCCACCAAGCCGTGTTTGAGCTGCTCCATCTTCCGGCGATCGACAGCGCTGGTGCGGTCGTAGGCTGTGCCGTTGCGAGCCCGGAAAAGTTTTTCCAGATGTTCGTCGTGCGGCGCCGGATCGGAAGCTTGCTCGACCGGGTCGATCACCGTCGGCGGCGTCCAGGAAGGGTCGGCGTGATTCGTGGCGACGGGGGCCGGGGCTTTTTCAGCCACCGGCTTCGGCTTCGGCACCACGGCGACGGGGGTGTGTTGAATTTTGGTCACCGCCGCGGGCGCGGTGGAGGGCTTGGCGGGGGCGGGCGGGCGGGACGCGACGACCGGTTTGGCGAATTGGGACGGCGCAGGCTTCGTCTGCGCGATCTTCGTCACGGGCAGCGGACGAGCGGCGACATGCACGCGGGGCTGCACCAAGGCCGTGCGGGGGTGCATGATGACTTTGTCGCTGCCACCGGCGGCGGGATAGTGTTTCTTCTCGATGGCCTCGGCCGGGCGGTGGCAATAGAAGGAAAGCTGTTGATTGAGTTCCCCGTTCGGCAGCCAGATCGGCGTCGCTGTGCGGTCGTCTTTCAGCCACCACGGATAACGGGAGTCGGTATCATCACGATAGACGACGGCGGTACGGGTGCCGAGCGCTTCTTCGTATTGATGCGTATAGTAGTGATACTGGTAAGTGACGACATAGTGCTCCACCCCTTGGTCGAGCAGCACACGGTGCAGTTTCTCCGCATAGGAGGCAGAGGGATCCGCTTCGCGGAAAGAGTCGCCAGGGCGGACACTCACCACGGTATCCCACGTTTTCGATTTCTCGAAAACCTGACAGCCCGTGAAGGTGAGGCACAGGGCGATGGAAAAAACGAGGGGTTTCTGCATGACGAAAGCGAAATTGAGAACCAGCGGTTCCCGGCGGGGATATAGGAACTTCCCCGCCGCCTCAATAATAAACTGCATGTTCCCGCGGGGAGACGTGGCAAACCCCCGAGCCTACAGAAAGCCCAGGCGATTCTTCCAGATCCAGGTTTCCGCCTTCACGGTCAGTTCCGCCGTGTTGAACGGCTTCGAGAGGAAATCATTGCCCCCGCTGAGGCTGGCTTGTGCCTGGTGATCGAGCGGGTTGGTTACCGTAAGGAATATGACCGGGGTCTTGCGGTAGCGGTCGTTCCCGCGGACGCGGTCGCACAGAGTGGGACCGGAGATATTCGGCAGGTCTTCGTCGAGGAGCAGCAGGTCGTAATCCTCGGTGGCGATCAACGCCTCTGCCATGGTGCCATCGGAGCAGGTCGTGGTCGATAGATGGGCGAGTTCCAAGGTGGCAGCCAGGGTGTGAAGGAGGTCGTTGTCGTCATCCACGGCCAGCACTTTCGGATGGGGGAGGCCCTTGGCGCGATCATGGTGCCGGGGATCCAGCAGGCTCGAAATCAACTCCGTCGCCTGCGAGAGTGTCTGGATTTGCGTCGGCACCGGGCATTCCGGGTGGCCGATGCATTCCTGGAGCAGCGCTTCGATCGCCAGACTGATCCGGACGATGGGATGATTTCCCAAGACCGATGCCGTTTGGGCCAGCTTGCTGCCTTGGGTGGCGAGTTGGGCGCGCGCTCCCCGGTCGTTGATATTGGTCGACAGCCGATTCAAGGCCATGATCAAGCATTTCAAGGGAGTGGCGATGGCTTGCAGGGCCGGGGGCAGGGGGAGGGTGATGCGCTGGGTCTCCTCCGTCGGATTTCCGGTGGGAGACAGGAGAGTGACACTGGACTGGGTCGCCGCGGAGACAGGCGAGGGGGCGATGGCGGTTTGCGTGAACGAAGCCGCGGCCGTCGAGCCAAGCTTCTCGGTGTCCCCGGCTGGGGGCGCGGTCGGTGCAGGTGACGCGGGGCCCGGTGTGCTGCCATTCGCCGGTTCGTCCTCGCGTGCGACCCGCTGCCGCAGACCCTGCAGTTCGCGGCTGTGGGTCACCTTTTCCGCCTGCATGAGCTCACAGGCCTGGCGGGCGGCATCGCGTTCGCGAATGGTGGCGGCAAGTTCTTCGCGCAGGTTTTCCAGCTCCAGCTTCAGTCCCGCCGTGAGGTGGCGGAGATCGTCACGCTCGGAGACGATCGCCTTCATGGAGTCGTTGGCGGCGGCAAAAGGGGTGTTGTCTGCCTTTTTCGTCACCAGGCGGGCGCTGCTGAGGATGTCGACCTGCCGCTGCAACGCCACGATCTGCCCGAGCAGATCCGCGTTTTCGCCCTTCATGAAGGCCATGTCCTTTTCCATCTGGGACATGGAAAGGCGCGGCAGCCCCGAGCCGCTCCGGGGATCGTATTCGCACTCTATCGTCCCGAAGGTGACGCGACATTCCGCCCGCAGATGAAAATCGGTGACCGGCGAGCCGTCGACAAAGCTCAGATTGGTGGAACCCAGATCGTGCAACCGGTAGTGCGTCCCCTCTGAGATCAATTCGGCATGATGAGCCGAAACACTACGATCGATGATCTGGATCGTATTATCCGGCCGCCGCCCGATCGAAATCCGATCTGCCGACAGCTCGTGCGTGACGACGCTCTGGTCAGGGAGCTTGATTCGGAGGGTGGGCATTGGAGGGTTGATCCGTGGTCACGGGAACGTGTCCATGAGAGAGCAAATGTGATGCCTATGGTGTGCAACTGCTTGCGTGCTTGCAAGATTTGCCGGATTGTCCGGCCCTTTTCTCATGATTGCGGAAATCCAACGCCGGCGCACCTTCGCCATCATTTCCCACCCGGACGCCGGAAAGACCACGCTGACCGAGAAGCTCCTCCTGTACGGCGGAGCGGTTCAGTTGGCCGGGTCCGTGACGGCCCGCAAGAATGCCCGGGCCACCACCAGCGACTGGATGGAGCTGGAAAAGCAGCGCGGGATTTCTGTTTCCAGCACCGTTTTGCAGTTCGACTACCACGGCTACCGGATAAATCTGCTCGATACCCCCGGTCACAAGGACTTCTCCGAGGACACCTATCGCGTCCTGACCGCCGTGGATGCCGTGGTCATGGTCATCGACGCTGCCAAGGGCATTGAGGCCCAGACCCGCAAGCTCTTTGAGGTCTGCCGGCGGCGGGGCGTCCCGATCTTCACCTTCATGAACAAGTGCGACCGGCCCACGCGCGATCCGCTCAGCTTGCTCGACGAGTTGGAAAGTGTGCTCGGTATCGGGGCCTTCCCCGTGAATTGGCCCCTCGGCTCCGGGACCAGCTTCCGGGGCGTCTACGACCGCCAGCAGCGTTCCGTGCATCTCTTCGAGCGCACGCCCCATGGGGCGTATCGCGCCCCGGTGGAGGTCGGCTCGCTGGCCGAGCCGTTCGTGCGCGAAAAGCTCGATGAATCGGACTACCATCGCGCGGTCGAGGAACTGGAGATGCTGGACATCGCCGGCGTGGAATACAGCGAGGAGAAGGTCCACCACGGCGAGCAAACCCCGGTCTTTTTCGGTTCGGCGGCGAATAACTTCGGCGTGCAGCTCCTTCTGGACGCCTTCCTCGAGCGCTCCCTGCCGCCCCAGCCCCGGCAGGCCGAAGGACGGGTCATTCCCCCGGAAGGTCCGGCCTTTTCCGGCTTCGTCTTCAAGATCCAGGCGAACATGGATCCGCGGCATCGCGATCGCATCGCCTTCGTCCGCATCTGCTCGGGCAAATTCACGCGCGACATGACGGTCACGCACACGCGCACGGGCAAGCGGGTGCGGCTGGCCAGCGCCCATCGCCTGTTTGGGCAGGAGCGCGAAACCGTCGACGAGGCCTACGCGGGCGACGTCATCGGTCTCGTCGGCCATGGCGAGTTCGGTATCGGTGATACTCTCACGACCGATCCGAGCATCGCCTTTCACGAGATCCCGCGGTTTGCGCCCGAGTGTTTCGCCTTTCTTCACAATCCGAACACGGGAAAGTTCAAGCAGTTCCGCCAGGGCGTGGAGCAACTCCTGCAGGAAGGCGTGATGCAAGTCTTCGAGCTTCGCGATTCGCTGCAAAAAATCCCGCTCCTCGCGGCCGTGGGCCCGTTGCAATTCGAGGTCGTTCAGTATCGCCTCGAGAGCGAATACGGGGCGCCCTCCCGGCTGGAGAATGCTTCCTGGGAGGCCTTCCGCTGGCTGGCGGCGGACGTCGATCTCAAAGCCGTGAAACTGCCGACGGGCTGCCGTCTCGCCAACGACGCGGCCGGCAAGCCCGGCGTCCTTTTCCCCAATGCCTGGACGCGCAAGTATTTCTCGGAATTGAACGCGGGAATGGAACTCTTCGATCTTCCGCCGGAAGGGTAATGCCATAGTCGGGGCGTTGGCACGGCTCTGGCCGACAGGCGAAATCCCGCCGGCGCCGAGGCGCCGGACGGGATTGCACAAGGAATCGCGCGGGGCACGCGACGCCGGGAGATTAGCGAATCTCGATCGTGAAGCCGGAGCGATGCGGCACCACTCCGCGCCACTTCAGCTCGCTGTTCACGTGGCGGAGATCGTCGCGGATGCCGTCGATCTCGCCGCGCACGCGGTCGCCCCGGAAATGGCTGTCGCGCAATTCGTCGTCGACGCGCTTGAGATTATTGCGGATGCCTTCGAGTTCGTCGCGGGTGTGACGGCCGCCACGGACGTTGGCTTCATCGCGAAGATGGCCGTACCATTCCCAGAGGCTGTGGACGTCGGAACGGAGATCGTCGTAGTAGCGGTCGTGGTCGTGATCACGGGCCTGGACGACGGGGGCGGCGGAGAGCAGGCCGGCAACGATGCTGAGAGCAAGGATGGTTTGTTTCATTAGGGTGTGGGTTGGTAACGTGAGGTCTGAGACGGCTGCGTGCATAGGTTATTCAAGTCGTTTTGCCTATCCAAGACGCGACCGCGCGAGAATTCCGGTGTTTCCGCGGTGTGTGATCCTTTTCTTGTATGGAGAGTCCGGTTTTCGCCGTTGTCTTGAACATGGGGAAAGCGCATCCCATGGCAGACCTAACTTATGAAACTGAAATTCGTCCTCTTGATTTTGTCGATGGTCCTGTCTGCCTTGCCGTTGCGGGCCGCGGAAAAGAAAGGGGCTGCACCTGCGGAATTGAAGATTCATCCCAAGGTATTCAGCTTCATCGACGGCTGGCTCTCGGACGGCGAGAGCCCGATCGTGACGGAAATCAATCTCGATGCCGTGGCTGTTAGTCGAAATCAATTCGATGGCGACGATGTCAAAGAGGAGGACGGCTGGATTCGCTCAAGGGGACCCGACGGGATGGGTTTCCTGCGCTATCAAGTGCTCGCACACAAAGGCAACCGCTACAAAATCGACTATCAAAACAATGGCGGCGGCTCATTGACGACCGCGGCGACGATCGAGTTCTCGGTGGAGAAGCGCGAGGTGCGTGTCGACGGCAAGGCCAGGACGATTCGCGTGCTGCGGGTGCTATCGATTGCGGACAAGCCCTGACTCTGTTTCGCAAGAGTCCCGCCGCCCGCGAGGGGCGGCGGGAAATAACGATGATCATGATGGGCCAGCAGACCGCTATCCGGCGTCTCCGCAGGAAAACAGTCAGCGCTTCGCCTCGGCGATGAAGTCGCCGATGCGTTCCATGGCGGTCTTGATCTGGTCAAGGCTGGTGGCGTAGCAACAGCGGACGAAGCCTTCGCCGCTTACCCCGAAGGCGGGGCCGGGGACGCAGGCGACTTTCTTTTTCTCCAGCAGGCCCAGCGAGAACTCGCGGCTGGTGAGGCCGGTGCTGCTGATATTGGGGAAGATATAGAAGGCGCCGATCGGCTTGTGACAGGCGAGGCCGAGGTCGTTGAAGGCGCGCACGATGTAGTTGCGGCGGTGCTCGTACTCGCGGCGCATGGTTTCGACGCCGCGCGAGCCGTGTTCGAGCGCCTCAATCGCGGCATCCTGCGACGTGGTGTTGGCACAGAGAATCGCGTACTGGTGGATCTTCATCATCGCGTCGGTGAGGACGGCGGGCGCGCAGGCGTAACCGATGCGCCAGCCAGTCATGGCGAACGCCTTGGAAAAGCCGTGCAGGAAGATACAGCGGTCGCGCATGCCGGGGAGCGAGGCGATACTGACGTGCTCGGCGCTGTCGTAGGTGAGTTCGCTGTAGATTTCATCGGTCAGGACGATGAGATCGTGATTGATGCACAGGCGGGCGATCTTCGCGAGCTCGGCACGCGTCTGCGTGGCGCCCGTGGGATTGCACGGGAAGTTGAGCATGAGCACCTTGGAACGCGGGGTGATCTTCGCTTGCAGCGCGTCGGCGGTGAGGCGGAATTGATCTTCCGCGCGAGTGGGGATGGCGACCGCTTTGCCGTGGGCCATGACGACGCTCGGGGAATAGCTGACGTAGCAGGGCTCGTGATAGAGCACCTCGTCGCCGGGATTGAGCATGGCGCGCAGGGCGAGGTCGATGGCCTCGCTGACGCCGACGGTGATGATGACCTCCGTGCGCGGGTCGTAGGCGACGCCGAAGTGTTTGTGCACGTAGCGGCAGATGGAGGTGCGCAGTTCGGGCAGGCCGAGGTTCGAGGTGTAGTGCGTGCGACCGTGCTCGAGCGAGTAGATGGCCGCTTCGCGGATGTGCCAGGGAGTGTCGAAGTCGGGTTCGCCGACACCGAGGGAGATGACTTCCTTTTCCTGCGCCACGATGTCGAAGAACTCGCGGATGCCGGACTTGGGAATGCCGCGGATATGGTCCGCGACGTATTTATTGGGAGACAT
>JBBCHV010000017.1:0-98503 GCA_037200205.1 Chthoniobacter sp. | reverse complement strand
CGGGGCTTGTAGCGCGCGTGGGGGCCGGACGCGAATGGAATCGCGGGATTATTTCACCTGGCCGTGGCCCGGAACGCGCGTTGGAAAGGGAAGAAAAGGGCCGCGATTGGCCCCTCTGGGCGAGGTGTTTTCCGGACTTGCTTCCAATGTATTTCCCCTCTGCTCAATTGATTTATTGGAAGTATCCCCTCGCCAGTGCCACCATTCTCTCCCGCACAATGTAAAATTGTAACGGGCACTAAGATATACGATACGTTAACCACCATGAATGCCACCATCGAACAGACCCCTGTAGATCGCCCTCGCGAGTTCCCGCCGTTCAGCCTGGCCCGGCTCTTGCGCACTGTTTTCGACCCGAAAGCCGGTGAACGCGTTTGCGTCCTCATCGATCTGGAGAATCCGCGGGAAGTGGAGGGCTTCCGCTTCCTGCAAAATCCCGACCTGTCCATCCAGCGGCACGGGCACGACGCCATTTACCAGGGCCTGCGCAACGGCGTGATGTACGAACTCGGCCTCAAGGGCGGCGAGATGTTCGCCTATGAAATCACCGGTGGCAGCAATCTCGACCTGCCCACCAAGGGCTACGCGACCGATGGCCGCGAGGTCGATCTCGTGGAGGACGTCTATAAGAAATACGACCTCATCCTCTGCGTCTCGACGTACTCCGCGACCGCCCCGCTCACCGCCTTCGCCAAGCAGTACGGATTCCGCGGCGCCACCATGCACGGCATGAACCAGGTGATCCTCAGTTCGGGTCTGGCCGTCGATTATTTCGAAGTCAGCAAGCAGGCGGAAAAATTGCGCCTCGGCATGACCAAGGCCGATTGGGCCGAGATCGATTACGTGTTCGACCAGCAACGCTTTACCCTGCACCTCGACCTCGCCAAGCAGGAAGCGCAGAAGAGCCACGGCCTCTGTCGCGGCCGGCCCCGATATCGCGAATCTTCCGGCCGGCGAGATTTACTACGTCCCCGCCGGTGCGACCGGCCAGTTCCCGCACAAATACGAGGATGGCACCATCGGCCTCATGACGGTCGAAGGCGGCCGCATTGTGAAAGCCGCCCTGCTCCGGGGCAGCCAGGCCACTGTCGACGCGCACAATCAAAAGCTCACCTCCGATCCCGTTGACGGGGCGAACTCGGCGAACTCGGCTTTTGGCACCCAGGAACTCCCCGTTTCCGGGCGCGACATCCAGGACGAAAAGATGCTCTCGGCACCATGCACGTGGCCACCGGGCGCAGCGATCATCTGGGCGGACGGCTGACGCCCGATCTCTTCGCCAACAAGAAGAACGCCCACGCACGACGACATCCTCTTCTCGCCGAGCAAGACCCCGGAGATCAACGTCCCGCAAGTGCGTCTGCACCGTCACGGGGAGACGTCGTCTTGATTGAGAATTTACGCGCCCGGCCGCCTACCTGCGCGGCCTGCTGGCCGTGAGACGTCTACGAGACCGACCAGAGCCTCGCCGAGTACCTCCTGTTCCACTACGGGAGAGGACGATGAAATTCTGCCCTGGCCAGCCGGCCCGGTGGACGCGTTGCACTACCCCGTGCGATGCGTGACCGAGTGCTTCGACCTGCAGCGCCTGCCGGCGAAGGCCCTCGGGCTCTCGATCTCGGCTGCCTGTGCCGTGAGGGCGTTCGACCTTCGAACTCGCCGCGCCACTCTGCGCCGAGGTCATCGGCATCGATTATTCCCAGCGCTTCATCGCCGCCGAGCCACGGAGCTGCGGGACCGGCGGTGAGTTGCCCCTACCGCCGGCGCGACGAAGGCGATCTATCCACGCCGCTGGTCGCGCGCCTCTCCTCCTCCGGGATCGAGCGCCGCCGGGTGCATTTCGAGCGCGGCGATGCGCTCGACCTGCGCGCCGACCTTGGCACCCTTCGACGCGATCCTGATGGCCAATCTCATCGACCGCCTGAACGATCCGCGCCGCCTGCTCGAGCGGCTGCCGTCGCTGGTCAATCCCGGTGTGCCAGGCCGTCGTTCGCGTCGCCCTACACCTGGCTGGCGGACGCGGTTTCGAGCGGGACGGTCAACGCCGATCCACGCGCGACGCGCTGCAATCCCTGCTGGAGCCGCATTTCGACCTGATCAAGTCCAGCGACCAGCCGTTCCTCATCCGCGAACACGCTCGCAAGTATCAATGGAGCGTGGCCGAAACGACCACCTGGCTCCGCCGCCAGGCGGCCCCCCAAACCCTGTCATCCTGAGCTTGCCGAAGAGCCTCCAAGATCCTGCTCCTTCACCAGTCCGGTCAGAGATGGCGTCACCATAAGCTCCTATGCCCACCGATTGGGAAGCCCAGTATCAAACCAACGACACGCCTTGGGAGAAAGGCGCGCCCAGCCCCGGCCTCGTTGACTTCCTCGCCACCGAACCCGTGCACGGGCGTGTGCTCGTGCCGGGTTGCGGCTTCGGCCACGACGTGCGCGCCCTCGCTGCCACGGCGGGGGAAGTCGTCGGCCTCGACCTTGCCACCCTGGCCGTCGAAGGCGCGCGGCGCTTTCCCCCGGTCGGCGCCGAGCGATACATCCAGGGCAACCTCTTCGCGTTGCCCGCTGAAATGCGCGGCGCTTTCGACTGCGTTTTCGAGCACACATGCTTCTGCGCGATCGATCCGTCGCAACGCCCGGCCTACGTCGAGAGCGTCGCCGGGGCCTTGAAGCCCGGCGGCAAGTATCTGGCCATCTTCTATCTCGATCCGGCAACGATTCGCCAGACGAAGGCCCGCCCTTTGGGGTCTCCATCGCCGAGCTCGACCGCCTCTTTCTTCCCCGGTTCACACTGCTCCGCGAATGGCTCCCGCAGCATGCCTACCCCGGCCGCGAAGGCCGCGAGTGGATGCGATTGATGGCGCTTTCCGGCTCCGCCGAATAACGCGCCGCGGCATGGCGACTGGGCCACGTGGCCGGAGGACGAAAAAACAGGCCCGTCATCCTGAGCCTGCGAAGGACCTCTGATTTCTGCCTTTCCTCACCCGCGCGGCAGATGATCGCGTGAGGCTTGTCATGTACGCGGCGTGTTGGATGCCAGAGCGAAATCAGAGGTTCTTCGCAAGCTCAGAATGACGGGTGTGGGGGGAGCGCCAGCGCGGGCGATAGCGGAACCTTTTCCAAAAATCTTTCCCCCGCCGCGTCACAACCCGGCGCGGCCTCTCAACAGCAGAGTATGAAAAACTTTGCTTCCCTTTCCGCTCGCTCGAAGAAGTTCCTCGCTCTCGCCGCCCTCTTCCTCGCCGCCCAACTCTCCGCCCACGCCGTCGTCGACCTCGGCGCCCCGGCCAGCGCCACCCCCTACGACCGCTACCTGAGCCCGGTCAAGCAGGTCTTCAACACCATCCACAGCGACGACGCCTCCATGGACAAGATCAACGCCCTGATGCGCGAAGGCCGCGCCATCCACTACACCCGCACCCTGCCTTACCAGCCCGCCACGCCCGAAGAGACCGCCACCCGCCACTACGGCGATTGCAAGGACAAGGCCCTCTGGCTGATGAGCCAGCTCCAGAACCAGAACGTCCGCTTTGTGATCGGCAAGCTCGACCGCAACTCCCGCCTCAACCACGCCTGGCTGATGCTCGAGAAGGACGGCCAGTGGTGGATCCTCGATTGCACGATGATGACCCGGGCCATCCCCGCCGACCGCGCCGGGGTCAACGAATACGTCCCGCTCTTCTCCTACAGCAAGACCGCCGCCTACCGCCACACCGACAAGGCCGGCCTGGTCGCCGAGACCGCGAGCAAGAGCACCAAGGCGGGCGTATAAGCGCCGGTTCCTAAATCAAAACGACACCTTTCCCGCCGGTGTCCATGTTGGGCGGGAACAACGCAGAGGTTGGAATGCGGATAGCGGGGCGAAGGGCATCGGCGGTTTGGGAGGGGACACTTTGCTCCTGGCTCTTGGCACTTCCGCCATCGGCTGAAGTTTTTCGAGGATAAGACCCGCTTATGACTGGAATTCCCCTTGCTTCGAACGCCGCGATTCCTAGCCTCACCCGATGCACGATACGCTTTCGACTTCGCCGGCCACCGCATCGCGTGACGGCTCTCCACTCGCTCCCTGCGATACCTTCCCGCGCCGGCACCTCGGCTCGAGCGAAGCGGAAGTCGAAGCGTTGCTGGCGACACTGGGGCAGCCGACGATGGAGGCGTTGATCGATGCGGCGGTGCCGGCGCAAATTCGCTCGGGTGGCCCGCTGCGTCTGCCTTCCGGGGCAGGGGAGAATGAAGCGCTGGCGGAATTGCGGGCGCTCGCGAAGAAGAATCGCGTCTGCAAAAACTACCTCGGGCAGGGGTACAGCGGCACGATTGTCCCGCCGGTGATCCAGCGGAATATCCTTGAGAATCCGGGCTGGTACACGGCCTACACGCCGTATCAGGCGGAGATTTCGCAGGGGCGCATGGAGGCGCTCGTCAATTTCCAGCAGATGATCATCGACCTCACGGCGCTCGATATCGCCAACGCCTCGCTGCTCGACGAAGCGACCGCCGCCGCGGAGAGCGATGCACATGGCCCATGCACTGAGCAAACACGCCGATGCGAAGGCGATCTTCGTCAGCGAGCACTGCCATCCGCAGACCATCGCCGTCGTGCAGACGCGCGCAGAGCCGCTGGGCATCCAGGTGATCGTGGGCGACGAAACGAAGTTCGATTTCGCGGAAAAAGTCTTTGCCGTGCTGCTGCAATATCCCGACACGACGGGCGCGATCCGCGACTACGCGTCCTTTATCGAGCGCGCCCACGCGGCCGGGCGCACTGGCCATCGTTGCGGCGGATATTCTTTCGCTCACGCTGCTGCGTCCGCCGGGCGAGTTTGGCGCGGACATCGCCGTGGGCTCGACGCAGCGCTTCGGCGTACCGCTCGGCTTCGGCGGCCCGCACGCCGCTTACATGGCGACGCGCGATGCGCACAAGCGCCTGCTCCCCGGACGGCTCATCGGCGTGAGCAAAGACACGCATGGCAGGCCCGCTTATCGCCTCGCGTTGCAAACGCGCGAGCAACACATCCGCCGCGACAAGGCGACGAGCAACATCTGCACGGCGCAGGTGCTCCTGGCGGTCATGGCGTCGATGTATGCCGTCTATCATGGCCCGGATGGCTTGAAGCAGATCGCGCGGCGCGTCCATGCGCTGGCGGCTGCGCTGGCCGCAGGCCTGCGCCAGCTTGGCTTCGAGGTGGCCGAACCCTTCTTCGATACCTTGCGCGTCAGCCGGAATGAGCGGGAAGCCGACTTCTTCGTCTCCCTCGCGGCGGAGCGTGGCATCAATCTGCGCAAGCTCGACGAGCACACGCTGGGGATCGCGGTGGATGAGACGACGACGGCGGATGACATCGCGGATTTGCTCAATGTCTTCGCCAACGGCGTGCCGTTTGCCTTCGATGTCGAAGCCACCGCCCTCACGCAGAAATCGGCGATCGAAAATCGCCAATCGGCCATCCTCACCCATCCCGTTTTCAACACGCACCACACCGAGCACGAGATGTTGCGCTACATCCGCCGGCTCGAGGCAAAGGATCTTTCGCTGACCACGTCGATGATCCCGCTCGGCTCCTGCACGATGAAGCTGAATGCGACCAGCGAGATGCTGCCGGTGACCTGGCCGGAGTTCGGCGCGCTGCATCCCTTTGCGCCCGCCAGCCAGACCGCGGGCTACACGGAACTCTTCCGCCAACTGGAAGCGTGGCTGGCGGAGATCACGGGTTTTGCCGGGGTGCTCCTGGAGCCGAACGCCGGTTCGCAAGGCGAGTATGCGGGCCTCCTGACCATTCGCAAATATCACCAGTCGCGTGGGGAAGGCCACCGCGACATCTGCCTCATCCCGTCCAGCGCGCACGGCACGAACCCCGCGAGCGCAGTCATGGCCGGCATGAAAGTCGTGGGCGTGCGCTGTCGCGACGACGGCGACATCGACCTCGCCGACCTCAAGGCGAAGGCCCGTGAACACCAGGATGTGCTGGCCGCGCTGATGATCACGTATCCCAGCACGCACGGCGTCTTCGAGGAAACGATCGTCGAGATTTGCGAGGCGATCCACGCCCACGGCGGCCAGGTCTACATGGACGGCGCCAATATGAATGCGCAGGTCGGCCTTACCTCGCCGGGGCGCATCGGCGCGGATGTGTGCCATCTCAATCTGCACAAGACCTTTTGCATCCCGCACGGCGGCGGTGGACCCGGTGTGGGCCCGATCGGCGTGGCCGCCCATCTCGTGCCGTTTCTGCCCACGGTCGAGCGCACCGGCCCGGACGCGAAGACGGGCGCCATCACGGCGGCGCCATTTGGCAGTGCGAGCATTCTCACCATCTCGTGGATGTATATCCGCATGATGGGCGGCGAAGGACTCACCGATGCCACGAAGATCGCCATCCTGAATGCGAACTACATCGCGCGCCGTCTCGAGGCTTATTTTCCGGTCGTCTTCAAGGGGGCCAACGGTCTCGTCGCGCACGAGTGCATCCTCGACCTGCGCGGTTTCCACAAGACCAGCGCCGAAGATGTGGCCAAGCGCCTCATGGACTACGGCTTCCACGCGCCGACGCTGAGCTGGCCGGTGGTCGGCACGCTGATGGTCGAGCCCACGGAGAGCGAATCGAAGGACGAACTGGATCGTTTCTGCGAGGCGATGATCGCCATTCACGCCGAGATGTCCGCCGTCGAGAGCGGCACCGCCGACGCGAAAGACAACGTCCTCAAGAATGCCCCCCACACCGCGCACTCGCTCATCGCCGGGGATTGGACGCACCCTTACACCCGCGAGCAGGCGGCCTATCCGGCGGCGTGGCTGCGGGAGCACAAATTCTGGCCGTCCACCGGCCGCATCGACAACGTGTGGGGCGACCGCAACCTCTTCTGCGCCTGCGTGCCGGTCTCGTAAGACGCCGAAAGTCGTGATTTTCAAGATTTCACAAAAGAAGACAGGCACCGCTCACGAAAGATGCTATTTCTTATGAAACTGTGAAATCGCTCGCTGTTCTTCCGTTTTTGTTCGCGATGCAGGTCCTCGCCGAGGATCCACGGGTGACGACCCTCGTGCAGCAGGGCGACCTCGCGGAAAAGCAGGGCAAGCCGCGGGCGGCGTTGGCCAGCTTGCGGGCGGCGGAAGCCATTGAGCCGCACAATGTTGGAGTGCTCCTGCGCATCTCCAAACAGTACGGCGACCTGATCGAAGTTACCAAGCCGGAGGACAATGCGAAACGCATCGCCGATCTGGCGTTGGATTACGGCAACCGCGCGATCGAGGCGGATGCCAAAAATGCCAAGGCGCATCTCAATCTTGCGGTGAGCTATGGTCACATGACCGATTTTGTCGGCAACAAGACCAAGCTCGAATATTCCAAGGTCATTCACGACGAGACGCTGAAATCGATCGAGCTCGACCCGACCGATGACTTTGCCTGGCATGTGCTCGGGCGCTGGGAAGCGGGCGTGGCCAATGTGAGCGGCGTGCTCAAGGCTTTGGCGTCGCTCGTCTACGGAGGCATGCCCAAGGCCAGCAACGAAGAGGCCGTGAGATGCTTCAAGAAGGCACTGGAGATCGCGCCGCAGCGGCTCATGCACCACGCTGAACTCGCCCACGTTTACAAGCAGATGGGCAAGAGCGACCTCGCCTTGCAGGAGTGGCAGAATACGCTCGGCATTCGCGCTCAGGATAGCGAAGACGAGAATTACCAGAAGGAAGCCCGGGCCGCCTTGGAGGCCGCCGGCAAAGCGCGGGGCAGCGACGGCAACAAGCTTACGTCGCAGCGCTAGGCCGCCCGAAAGCCAGCACCAGCCAGCCGGCGAGCAGGCAGAGGCCACCGATGGGCGTGACCGCGCCCAGCCAGCGGATATTCGTCACGGCGAGCAGGTAAAGGCTGCCGCTGAAGATGACGATGCCGGCGGTGAACAATTGGAAGGGCAGCCGCGCCACTTCCTTGCGCAAGGCGAGCGCGAGGAGCACCACGGCATGTATGAGATGGTAATGGGCCGCCGTTTCCCAAGTGTGCGCCTGGCCATTCTCCAGAAAGGTCGCTTGCAAGCCATGAGCGCCGAAGGCTCCCAAGGCAACAGCGAGAAATCCGGCGAGGGCGGCGATGCGGAGAGCGAGGGTGGAATTCATCTCGCGTAATGAACGCCGAAAACTCCAAAATCCGAAATCGAAAATCCGCAAACCGCAATTCAGGATGGCCCCTGGCCGGGCTGGCAACCGCGCGAACGAGCCAATCTCTGCTTCATCGTGCAGGATCGCCGCGTGTTGCTCATTCGCAAAAAGCGCGGGCTCGGTGCCGGCAAGATCAACGGCCCCGGCGGCAAGATCGAACCGGGAGAGACGGCGCTGGACTCCGCCATTCGCGAGGCGCAGGAGGAGATCGGGGTCACGCCGTCGGAGTTGGAAGAGCGCGGCCTGCTTCATTTTCAATTCACCGATGGCTACAGCCTGCAATGCACGGTTTTCCTGGCGCGCCGATTCGCCGGCGAACCCATCGAGACGGAAGAGGCGACGCCCATGTGGTTCGACTTCGACCAGATCCCCTACGGCGAAATGTGGGAGGACGATCAATACTGGCTGCCCGAGGTGCTCGCTGGCCGCAAGTTCGCCGCGTGGTTTGAGTTCGACGGGGATAAGATGCTCAACAAGGAAGTGCGTTTCGAGTAGCACCAGCGCGGCTGCGGATGTCCGGGGAGCCCACGCGTCCCGAATGGTGGTTTCAGCGTCCCGCTGAAACGAACTTCGACCAGCGCAGAGTTCACCAGCCGCGTTGTTTTTCATAGACCGCCGGGAAAGTTCGCGAAGGCGGGGACGCCTTCGCCACCACTCGGGACGAGTGGGCTCCCCGGAGTTCTGCTGCCGCGCTTCCAGTGGCCAGAGGATCAGGCCGAAAGCAGGCTTTTCACCACGCGCATCGTCTCGGCCTGGCCTTGATGCACGAAATCCATGGCCTTCCGCACCTTGGCCAGTGCCGCGGGATAATCGGCATCGATGGCGAAGAGCGTCTCGGCCATTTTTTGCGGCGGGCGTAGAGTCGAATTCCAGCAGCCATTCGCCGAGCCCAATGTCTTCGAACATCCAGCACTTCGGACCGTGGAATTCGGAGAACGTGTGGATGATTGGGGTGCCATTCGCCAGGGCGATGATCGGCGAATGCGGCTCGTGGCAGACGACGGTGTGCGCCCGGGCAAAGACCGAGGCGGCCTCATCGGCATTCCAGAAGGTGTCGAGGTTGACCACGTTCTTCTGGATCTCGGCGGGCAGCGGGTCGTAGAGCAGGCGCTTGTTGTGCACCATTTCCTTTTTCACCTCCGGTGAGAGGAGCACCTTGAACCCGGTCTTCTGTACCCATCGCGTGATCAATTCGCGATATATCCCGGCCCGCCGCTCGTCGTCGGCGACCTGCTGGGGCGTCGGATTCAGGGGATTGAGCGCCCCGCCGTCCTGGCCGTCGTGCTTCGCCGTCTGGGTGCGGAGTTGGAGGGTGATGAACTTGCGCTCCTCGAGCCAGACGCTGCATGGTGGCCAGCCCGCGGGCATCGTCGCGCACATCGATCCCGAAACATCCATCCGGTCCGAATTCCAGCACCGGCGTCTTGAGGCCGCCGTCCCGGAGCGTTTTGAGGGTGTGGGTGTCGCGGCAAAAAATGAAGGCGGCGGCGCTGAGCAGCTCGGTCTTCTTCGCCGCATCCTTGCCTTGGAAAAAGCCGGGGAAAAACGACTGGCCGTACAGCCCGTACGGTTTCCGAGGCCCCGGCAATATTCCAGGAAGACCGGGTCGTAACCCATGCCGGAATTGAAGATGCACACATCGGCGCGAGCGAATGCGCCCCGCAGGGTCTGCCCGCGCGGATTCTCTTCCGCCAGGTAACCGATGAGGATCTCCACTTTCGGAAAACGCCGTTCCAGCATCGCCTTGATTTCCGGGGTCGTCGAAGCGAGCCAGAGGACGACATGGGCTTCCGGCAAATACTGCTCGAGGACCCGCAGGGTGCCGGGGGTGTGACCGATGTCGCCGATGTTCACGGTATCCCAACCCGACTTGAGCAGGATGGTGTGGGCCTGGCCGCCCTGCGCCAGCACGGAGGCGCTGCCCGCCGCGGCGAGCGTAGTGAGAAAGTGGCGGCGGGAAATCATGCGGACAGAATTTACGGGAGGGTCGGTTTTTCCTTGAGCAAGCGCTCCCAGTGCAGCCGCGCGACATTCCACATGTAAACGGTGTCCGGACCCGGCATAATGTCCACCGCCTTGCGCAGGAGTTCGATGGCCCGCAGCCGGTGGCCCAACCGGGCCTCTCCCAGGCCGGTATAGTAGTAGCCGTCAAACGCCACCACGGGATCCTTGGTCAGCCCACGGGCTTCCATGTCCGCTAGCACGTCGTCGGGGGTGCGCTTGCCGGCGAACATCTCATAAAGCGCGGGAAACGGTTCGCGGTCGAACTCCTTGTAGGTGAGCATCTCGGCGGCGCGCCCTTTCCACGCCATCGATCTTTTCCTGGGCGAGGAATTTCCAGATGCCGTTCTCGCGATCGTGGCATCGTAGGCGTGGTATTTCTCAAACTGCCGCTTCGCCTTCTCGAATTCGCCGGCGAAATAGTAAGCGATCCCGAGGCGCCAAAAAGGTGCGTCCTGGGTGGGATCGAGCGCGATCATTTTCTCGAAATCGGAAACCGCTCCCGAGTAGGCGCCCAGAAACAAAAAGAGATCGCCATGCTGCGAGAGGAGGATCGGCGAATTCGGCGACTTCTCCAGCTTGCTGTGGATGTCCTTCAGTTGATCGCCAAACTTGTCGAGCAGGGGCGCGCGCCATTCCGGCCACTCGATATCCTCCGCCATAAGGCGGGTGGCACAGCAAAGAAAAATCAGCGCGATTCTGCGAAAGTTCGGGGAAAACATAAGAGACAACGATGGTTCGACAGCGCTCTGCCGAGTTTGTTCGCCTCAGCGGCGCGTGGCAAACTTCGTCTGCACCCACTGCGCGAGCTTCGCGCCGATCGCCGGGTGGTCCAGTCGCTCGATGACTTCCTGGAGAAACCCGTGGACGATCAGCTTCTGCGCCGCGCGCCTGGAGATGCCGCGCGACATCAGGTAGAACAGCTCTTCCTGCTCGATCTGGCCGCTCGTCGCCCCGTGCGTGCAGCGCACGTCATTGGCTTCGATCTCGAGACCGGGCGCGCTGTTGGCCTCGGCTTCGTCGCTCAGCAGAAGATTGCGCACCTTCTGGTAGGCATCGGTCTGGTGGGCGCCGGGATCGACCCGGATGAGACCGGAAAAGATCGTGCGCGCGCTGTCGTCGAGAGAGTTCTTGTAAAGCAAATCGCTCGCGGTATTCGGCGCTTCGTGAATCTGGAAGGTGCGCGCGTCGAGTTCCTGCGCGTCGTCGGCCACGGTGATGGCCAGCATGTCGCTGCGACCGCCCGGCCCGCGGAGGTGGCTTACGCTCTCGCTGCGCAGATGGCGCGTGCCGAGTTGGGCGAAAAGCGTGCGCGCATGGGCGTCGCGGCCCACGACCGTCGCATTGATCTGAAAAGCGAGCGCCTTGCGGCTCCAGTTCTGGGCACAGACGTAGGTGACATTGGCACCCGCGCCGAGCCAGAGATCGTTGACCGCGCAAGCCAGGCCGGGGGTGTTGGCATCGGAGCTCTCGTAGTAATCCACCACGGTCACTTTGGCCCGCTCTTCAGCGATGATAAGGGTGTGTGGAAAGCACGACCCGTTGTCGCCGTGCAGCCAGTGAAACGCCTCGATGGGCAGGTCGATTTCCACGCCCCGCGGCACGTAAAGCAGCATCCCGGTGCGCACCTGCGAGGCATGCAGCGCGGCATACTTCTGCCCGCCGAGGATCGCCTCTTCGCGCATGAAGTACTGCTGCACCAGGTCCGGATGCTCGTGCAGCGCTTGTTCGAGCGGCAGCCAAACCACCCCGAGCTGGTCCAGTTTGTCCGAGTAAACCTCCCGCGAGAGCATCTGGTCATTGGCGAAGACCATGCGTCCGGCGCTCTTCTCCACTCCGCGGCTGCGCGCCAGCAAGTCCTCGCGCGTGGCGTCATCGATGGGCTGCGCGACCGTGTAGGCACTGAGGTCCAGGTCCTTGACGTTGGCGAAGCGCCAGTGTTCGTCGGTGCGGGTGGGTACCGGAATTTTCGTGAATTGTTCCCAGGCGGCTTCCTGCCCGGGGGCGGCGGGGCCGGCGCTCAGGAGACGGGCGGGCGCGGCGGACGTTTCGGTCATGTCTTCTTCCAACAAAGCGGTGCTCATGTATTCAGGCGGCGAAGGAGTGCACGGTGCGGTCGCTCAACCGACCGAGCCTTCCATTTCCAGGTCGATCAGGCGCTTGAGCTCGACGCTGTATTCCATGGGAAACTGGCGCACGAGATCGTTGACGAAACCGTTCACGCTCAGGCTCATCGCCTGCGCTTCGGTGAGGCCGCGCTGTTGCATGTAAAAAATCTGCTCGGCCGAAATCTGCGAGACACTCGCCTCGTGCTGGCAGGCGTTGCCCGTGCCGCGCACGGTGATCGCGGGATAGGTGTCGGTGCGTGCCGTGGAATTGATGAGCAGCGCGTCGCACTCGGTATTGTTCTTGCAGCCCTTGAGATGCTTCGGCACGTGGACGAGGCCGCGATAGGTCGAGCGCCCCTTGCCGATGCTGATCGACTTCGAGACGATATTCGACGTCGTCTCATCCGCGGCGTGAATCATCTTCGCGCCGGTGTCCTGGTGCTGGCCGTCGTTGGCGAGCGCAATGCTGATCACTTCGCCGCGAGCCTTGCGGCCCTTCAGGACGACGCCCGGATATTTCATGGTGAGCCGCGAGCCGATATTGCAATCGATCCACTTCACTTCCGCTTCTTCGTGGGCGATGGCGCGCTTGGTCACGAGATTGAAGACGTTGGCCGACCAATTCTGCACGGTTACGTATTGGATCTTCGCGCCTTTCATGGCGACGAGTTCCACGACCGCGCTGTGCAGCGTGGCGGTTTCGAATTTCGGCGCCGTGCAGCCCTCCATGTACATCACCTCGGAGCCTTCGTCGGCAATGATGAGCGTGCGCTCGAACTGCCCGAAGTTCTCCGCATTGATGCGAAAGTAAGCCTGCAAGGGGTGCTTCACCTTCACGCCTGGCGGCACATAGATGAACGATCCGCCGCTGAAGACCGCGCTGTTCAGCGCGCTGAATTTGTTGTCGCTCGTGGGAATCACTTTCCCGAACCATTTGCGGAAAATCTCCGGGTGTTCCTTCAGCCCGTCGGTCGAGCCCATGAAGATCACGCCCTGCTCGCCCACGGCCTTCTTGATATTGGAATAGACCGCTTCCGAGTCGAACTGCGCTTCGACGCCGGCGAGGAACTTGCGTTCCTGCTCCGGGATGCCGAGCCGCTCGAAGGTGCGCTTCATGTCCTCCGGCACATCTTCCCACGAGCGGGAAGCCTTCTGGCCGCCCGACAGGTAGTAGCGGATGTCTTTGAAGACGATGTTCTCCAGATCTTTCGAGGCCCAGTGCGTCGGCATCGGCTTCGAGAGGAAAATATCGAGCGCCTTGTGACGCCAGTCGCGAATCCAGTCGGGTTCGCCCTTCACATTGACGATGTAATCGATCGTGTCGTGGGTCAGCCCGGTCCCGGCGTCGAACTCATGTTTGACGTCGTATCGGAAATCGCCGCGCGAGCGGTCGATGTCTAGATCATTCAATTCTTCCGTAGGCATAGGGTTCCTCGGTTAGGCGGACACGGGCTCCGCGAGTTCGTCCCGGATAAAGTCGTAGCCCTTTTCTTCGAGTTCGTAGGCCAGTTCCTTCGGACCGGTGCGCACGATGCGGCCTTCGACCATCACGTGCACCACGTCCGGCACGATGTAATCGAGCAGGCGCTGGTAATGGGTGATGACGAGGAAGCCGGTGTCCGGTCCGCGCTGCGCATTCACGCCCGCGCTCACGATCCGCAGCGCATCGATATCGAGCCCGGAATCCGTCTCATCGAGCACGGCATACTTCGGCTTGAGCATCGCCATCTGCAGGATTTCGTTGCGCTTCTTCTCGCCGCCGGAAAAGCCTTCGTTCACCGCGCGTGCCGTGAATTCGCGGCGCATCTCCAGCTTGTCCATCTCCTCGTACATCTTCTCGTAGAAATCTGTCGCCTCGATTTCCTCGCCTTCCGGCTGCCGCGCATTGAGCGCCGCGCGCAGGAAGTTGGCGTTCGACACGCCGGGAATCTCCATCGGGTATTGGAAAGCGAGGAACAGCCCCTTGCGGGCGCGCTCATCGGGTTCCAGGCCGAGCACGCTCTCGCCGTCGAGCAGCACGTCGCCGCTGGTCACGGTGTAATCGGGATGTCCGCCGATGGCTTTGCTCAACGTGCTCTTGCCGGAGCCATTTGGCCCCATCACGGCGTGGACTTCGCCTTTGGGAATTTCGAGGGTCAGGCCGCGGATGATTTCCTTGTCGCCGATGCGAACGTGCAGGTCTTGGATTTTCAGTGAACTCATGTTGTTAAAAAAGGCCATTTACTTGCTTCGGCTCCGGGGGGCCTTTTGCGCGTCCGCGGTCGCGCATTTCGGGCAGAGCCCGCGGAACGAAACTTCGTGCTGCAAAATGCAAACGTCATCCGGTAGTTCCCAGATGTCTTGCGGACGCCGGCGGGCGCGCAGGGGAATGTCCATCACCCCGCCGCAGCCGTCGCAGAAAAGGTGCGCGTGTTCCGTTAGGTTCGGGCAATAACGCGAAGGCTCGCGGTCGTGATTGACCGCCTTCACCAGCCCGCAACCGGTGAGTGTCTCAAGGCAGTTGTAGACCGTCGCCAGCGAGATGGTCGGCATCTTCGTCTTCACCCGCATGAAGACCTCCACCGCCGTCGGATGATCGCGCTGCCCCATCAGGGCATCGTAGACCGCGCGGCGCTGATCGGTCATGCGCAGACCACGCCCATGGATATGGTCATCGGGTGTCGGCGAACCGTCACCGCTGTGTGAATCACGGAGTTTCATGGGCACATTCTGCTTCGCATCGCTCAATAAGCTTATCAAGAATTATTCTAAATAAACTGAGAGTCAGCCTGTGAAAAATTCGCCTTCTGGAGTAGGCGGCGTGCACGACTTTTGCTTTTCTAGGTTCCAAACCCATCCCTCCCTTTATGAAGATACGCCAGTTCGCTCTCTTCGTCGCGGCTTTGTTGCTGATCGGCACGCCGCTTCAGGCTGTTCAGAGCCCGAAACTCGAAACACTCCTCGGCGAATACAAGAAGGCCAGGTCCGACGTGCTCGGGAAGCTGAACGAATCCTACG
This sequence comes from Chthoniobacter sp., assembly GCA_037200205.1. Lineage (GTDB taxonomy): Bacteria > Verrucomicrobiota > Verrucomicrobiia > Chthoniobacterales > Chthoniobacteraceae > Chthoniobacter. The sequence continues at coordinate 83,249 of JBBCHV010000017.1, read as the reverse complement.
CCCTGCAGGCCGATGCCCTGGCGAAGCAATATCAGGCGATCCCCAATCTCGACGGCGCCGACCGCGCGCGGACCTTTGCGAAGCGGTTGCGCAATCCCGACGAAACGAACGACGTCCTGAGCGGTAGCAGCAGCGATTCGGCGGCCGATCCTCTCGCCATTCTCCAGGCCCACTATGCCGCCGCCCGCGCGGAGAACCTAAACAACGTCTACACCTTCTACTCCACGACCGCCGAAAACATGCGCCGCGAGCTGCTGCGGACCAAAGATCAGGCGGGCGCCAATGTGCTCGCCACCTTTTTGGAGAAGATCAAACCGGCGGGCACCGCCGCCACCTCCCAGGCGAGCCCCGCCAAGCCCCGCAAGACGCCAGCGAAGTAGCCGGTCGGTGAAGCCGGAGCGGCGTCTCTCCTGATCGTCATCCTGAGCTTGCGAAGGATCTCTGCTCTCTGCCTTTCCTCACCCGTATGGCGAGAAGACGACGCCATGCTTTCCGTGACCTGCGGCGCGCAAGATGCCAGAGCGATTTCAGAGGTCCTTCGCAAAGGCCGGGCACCCCGCTACGCGGGATTCACCCGCGGGAGCGACACGGCTTGCCCGCCGGGCGCGACGACGATGTCCACGCTGGCGGTAAGGGTTCCTGGCTCAACCACGAGCACCAGTGCCCACGTGAGTTTGATGAGCGTCCCAGTGAAGCTGTAGGGGGCGTCCGGGAGGGTGACCGTGAAGGGACGCACCTCCATGGCCAGTGGATTGGAGAAGGGGATGGTTTGAACGACGCTGATATCTTCAAGACCGCGACCGCCGGTGCTCCAGAGAAGGCGTACTTCCGCGCTCTTTGGCGGGGCGCCCAGCTGCCACGAAACTTCGCCAGCCACGCGGTCACCGGGCGAAAACGCGGTCTGATGATCTCGAATCTGGATGACGACGGACATATTCGTGATTTACATCGAACAGCCAACTGCTGGCTCCCGGTCAGGTAGTTCTCCCGTGCGGCAGGACGTTGATGGGGTAGTCCTCCTCGACCTTGGGAAAGTGCGGGACTTCGCCGCTCACCCGGATGCGCCATACGATCTTGTTGTATCGGCCGTTCAGGCTGTGCATGAGGCCGGCAGGAATGGCCACGCGCCCCTGGCCCTGGCTGACCGCTTCGTCGCCCAACGATTGAAAGATCGGGATCTCGGCAAAGGTCTGCGTATGTGTTTGTGTACTTTTTCCACTCCGGGAGACGGTTTCCTCCCGGCCTTCCAGCACGATGCGGATCTTGTGTAGCCTGTCCGCGCGCCCGCTGACGTTCCACTGGAACTGGAATTCGCCCCCGAGCGGCACCGAGTTGGAGCGGGCGCTGAGCAGCACGCGCGGATTGAAGAGCGCCATGAAGGCGCTGATCACCCCCGCCGCGATGAGCAGGCCGATGAGGCAGAAAACGCCGACGAAGATCTTGGCGAAGATGGATACGCCGCTGCTGTGACTGGGCGAGAAGGTCAGGTAGGCAAAGATGCTCATGAAGCCGTTCCAAAAGAGGGCAAAAAAGAGCGTGCGGAAAAACTTCCCAAGCGGTGTGGCCTGCGGCTTGAGCCGCGCCGGCTCGGCGCTCGCCGGCGCGAAGGTCGGCACCGCATTTATTGGCGACGGCGGTTTTGCACCCGTGAGGTGAGTGGCGAAGTAGAGGCCGAACCCGCCGACGAGGACGAAGGGGAGGGCAAAGAAACCAAAGGCCATTTCGACATTCAATCCGCGTTGTATGACGGCCTCGGCGGGATTGGCGGGGTTGACGTAACATACTGTCTGCCTGCCCGGTGGGTATTGATCGACGATGCGCTGCTTGCGATCCTTCCCACTGCTCGAGCCGTTGGAAAATTGATATCGCTTCGACGTGTAAGTGGCTGCTTCGCAACGGTAGTGGTAGACAACTTCGATGCTGTAAGTGGGCCCGCTGCGGGCGGAACTGCTGTGGTGCACGACTACACGGCTCGAATCCACGGTGCAGGGCGTTTCCAGCCAGCGCAGCCCCGCGATTGCCTGGAGGACCGGCTGGATCGTCGCCATGTAAAAGAAGGTGAGTCCGACGAGGAGAAAGAGCCCGAAGAAAAGGCGCAAACATCCGGTAGCGGCGGCGCTCGGCTTGCGCACGGAGGCGGACTGGCGAAAGAGCGAGCTCACGGTGGATGCTTCCTTTGCCGGAAGCGGGTGGATTTGGCAATGCGCATCGCCGGAGTGGGCGATCCATTGCATCCAGAACTATTGAGCCACGATGTTAAGGGATACTCGTCATCCTGCCGGTAACGCTCATCCAACATCGGCATGGCGAGGGAAGCCTCGCCACCCTGGCTTTCCTGACTCGCCAAAGCAGATCCGGCCCCGCATTCTCCCGCTTCCTTCCTTCTCCATGAAACTCCCGCTTTGCCTCGGCCTCGCCGCCTTTGCCGTCTCGCTGCTGTATGCCGATGACGAGCCGGTTCCCGCGCAAATCAACGCGCGCATGTTGCAAATGCCGACGGTCTCGAAGTCCCAGATCGCTTTCGTCTACGGGGGCAATATCTGGATCGCGCCCAAGGCGGGCGGCACGGCGCTGCGACTGAGTTCGCCGCGCGGAATTCAGCAGTTCCCGCGCTTCTCGCCGGATGGCACGAAGCTGGCCTTCAGCGGTAACTACGATGGCAACGTCGATCTCTACGTGATGCCGGTCGGGGGCGGAGAACCGCGGCGTGTTACCCATCACGGCGATAGCGAGCGGCTGCTCGGCTGGTATCCGGATGGCCAGTCGCTGCTCTTTTCCTCGCACATGACGAGCTTCACCGAGCGGGTGGGCCAGCTCTTCAAGGTTTCCGCACAGGGCGGCTTGCCGGAAAAGCTGCCGGTGGCCTATGGCGAATTCGGCGCGATCTCGCCCGATGGCCGCACGCTGGCCTTCACCCCCATCTCCACGGATTTCGCCACCTGGAAGCGTTACCGCGGTGGGATGGCGCCGGACATCTGGCTCTTCGATCTCGAAAACAAAACCGCCGAGAACGTAACCCACAACGACGCGAACGATTCGCAACCGATGTGGCATGGAGACACGTTGTATTTCCTCTCTGACCGCGACGAGCATGAACGCCAGAATATCTGGGCCTACGACCGGCGTACCAAAGAGACTCGAGCGGTGACGCATTTCACCGATTCCGATGTGCATTTCCCGAGCATCGGGCCGGACGATCTCGTCTTTGAAAACGCGGGCCGGCTTTACTTGCTGGATCTCGCCACGGACCAGGCTCACGAGGTCAATATCAAGGTCGCCACCGATCGGGCCACGCTGCGGCCCCGTGTGCAGAGTGTGGCCTCCTACGTCCGCAGCGCCACGATTTCCCCGACGGGGAAGCGGGCGCTCTTCGAGGCGCGCGGCGAGATCTTCAGTGTGCCGGCGGAACACGGCGTGGTGCGCGATCTGACCGCGTCGAGCGGGGTGGCCGAGCGCTTTCCCGCGTGGTCGCCCGATGGGAAATGGATCACGTATTTCAGCGACCGCACGGGGGAGTATGAACTGACGCTCGCCCCGGCGGAGGGCCCTGGCGGGGAGCAAACGGTGACCCACTTGGGACCGGGGTTTCGCTACCAGCCGCAATGGTCGCCCGACGCGAAGAAGATCGTCTTCATCGACCAGGCCATGCGCATTCACCTCTTCGACCTGGAGACGAGGCAGACGACCGAAGTGGGCCGGCAACTGTGGGCTTACGAGGGCGACCTGGCGAAATTCGCCGTGAGTTGGTCGGCGGACAGCCGCTGGTTTGCCTACGCTGCGGACCGTGCGAACCGGCAGTCCGCGATCGTCGCTTTCGATACACGGGAAAAGCGCGAAGTCGCGATGACGAGCGGCTTTTACGACGACGACATGCCGGTTTTCGACCCGGACGGACGCTACCTTTACTACCGCTCGAGGCGGGTGTTCGAGCCCATCTACAGCGAATCCGACAACACCTGGATCTACACCAACGGCGAGAGCCTCGTCGCGTTGCCCTTGCGCAAAGACGTGCCCTCACCGATGGGGCCGCGCGATGACGAGGAGCCGGTGCGCAAAGACCCGCCCGTGCCGGAAAAAGCCGAGGAGAAAAAAGAGGAGCCCGCGAAGGAAAAGAAGGACGACGAACCGAAGCAGAGCGAGCCGAAGAAGGACAAACCGCAGAGCGACGCCGCGCTGGAAGAGCAGAAGCCGCCGGGCGAAAATCCGCCGTCCGGCGAAGCGCGCCCGGGGATGCGCCTGGCCCGGCAATATCCGTTGAAGCCGAAACCGCTGGTCATCGATTTCGACGACATTGAGGCGCGCGGCGTGGTGCTGCCAGTCGGCGGCGGGCACTTCGACAACCTAGCCGCCGTGCCGGGACGGGTGATCTTTCGCTGGCCGCCGCGCGTGGGCTCGCGCAAGGGCAATGCGCCGCTGTCCTTCTGGGATCTCGAGAAGCGGGAGGAGAAGATGATCCTCGACGATTGCGGCGGCGCGGAGCTTTCCGCCGATGGCCGCAAGCTGCTCGTCAAGAAAGGCGACCAGTGGGGCATCATCAATATCCTCGAGGGGCAAAAGATCGACCACCCATTGCCGCTCGGCGGCCTGGAAATGACCATCGATCCGGCGGCGGAATGGCGGCAGATTTTCAACGATGCCTGGCGCGTGGAGCGCGACTTCTTTTACGATCCCGGCATGCACGGGGTGGATTGGCCGAAGATGCGCGAGCGCTACGGCAAATTGCTGCAGGATGCCGTGACGCGCAGCGACGTGAATTACATCCTCGGCGAATTGCTCGGGGAGATGAATTGTTCCCACACCTATCGCAGCGGCGGCGATCTCGAAGAAGCCCCGACGCGGTCGGTGGGCTATCTCGGCTGCGACTTCACGCTCGAGCAGGGCGCCTATCGCATCTCCCACATCCTCCAGCCGGCGCCGTGGGACAACGTGCGCTCACCCCTGCTGCAGCCGGGCGTGAATGTGCACGAAGGCGACTGGCTTGTCGCGGTCAACGGCCGCGCGCTCGATGTGCGGGAGGATCCTTGGGCGGCCTTCCAGGGACTCGCGGACAAGGCGGCCTTCATCTCGGTCAACGACCGGCCCACCCTGGCCGGCGCGCGCCACGTGCTCGTGCAAACGATCGGCAGTGAAGCGGCGCTGCGCCACAAGGCGTGGGTCGAGGCGAATCGCCGGCGGGTCGACGCCGCGAGCGGTGGGACGATCGGGTATATTTACGTGAAGAATACGGGCGTGGATGGGCAGAGCGAGCTGTACCAGCAATTCCGCGCGCAGGTCGCGAAGAAGGGCTTGATCGTCGATGAACGCTGGAATTCCGGCGGGCAGATTCCCGATCGCTTCATCGAACTGCTCGGTCGGCGCGTGACGAACTACTGGGGCGTGCGCGACGGGCGCGACTGGCAGACGCCATACATCGCCCAGGTCGGCCCGAAGGTGATGCTGACCAACGGCTGGAGCGGCTCGGGCGGAGATTGTTTTCCCTGGCTCTTCCGAGAAAACAAGCTCGGGCCGATCATTGGGACGCGGACCTGGGGTGGCCTGATCGGCATGACCGGCGCGCCCGGCTTGATCGATGGCGGCCACGTGACGGTGCCGACTTTCAGCATCTATGACACCGCTGGGAAATGGATCATCGAAGGCCACGGCGTCGACCCGGACATCCCCGTGCTGGACGACCCCGCGGAACTCGCCCAAGGCCGCGATCCACAACTCGAACGCGCGATCGACGAGGTGCAAAAGGAAATGGTGGCCAGCCCGCCCGCCCCGCCCCCAAAGCCGCCGTATCCCAACCGCGCCTCGAAGTGAGCGTTTGGCATCTCCGCGCAAATGATGCAGAATTTTCGGGGATTTTACCGCGAAAACAACGATGGAGGCCATCTAGTCCACCTAGCCAACCTCGCTTTTCTCCGCTTCCTCGTGCAAAATACGCTTCCCGCACCAAGCCGGATATTCCCGGCAGGCCCGCTCTTTTGGATCCATCTTTAAACCATGACCTTATCCCTTCCATCCGATCTTGAATCCGCGGTCGCCACAGCCGACATCTCTGCCGTGCTGGCCGCTGTCCTCACGCACTTTGGCTGCCAGGCAGGCACCGTACATTTACTGAGAGATGGCGTGCTCAAACTCGCCGCTCACAAAAATATTCCTCCGCAGGTTGTGAAGATTGTGGAAATAGTTCCGATTGGAAAGGGCATCGCCGGACTGGCTGCCGAGCGGCTCGAACCCATCACGATTTGCAATCTTCAGACCGACACTTCTGGCCAGGCAAAACCCGGCGCAAAGGCCACGGGTATGGAAGGTTCTGTCGCCGTGCCGATGCTGGTGGAGGGGAAATTGCGGGGCGTTTTGGGGATTGCCAAAGCGAACGCCTACGACTGGCCCGCGGTCGAAACCGACCTCCTGACCCGCGTGGGAAGCGCCCTCGCCGCGCGTCTGCCAGAGGAATAATTCGTTTGACGGCTTCAGGGGTGGTGACTTACAGCATCGCCGCTGAATGAGGGCATTTAGAATCCTAGGGACTGCGATTCGGGGAGCGATGACGCTGGGCCTGACGCTCGGCGTGTCCGCGCGACCCTTGCTGGCGCAGGATGCGGGGCTGGCTCCCATCGCGGATCCACCGCCGCTCGAACCACCATCCGCCGCCAGACGACCAACGCTGCCCACCGCCAGCCCTTCGCCGCCTGCGGAATCGGTGACCGACTTGCCCTCAGCGCCGGCGCCGCAGATCGATTCGATCACGCTTTTCCCGAACCGGACCGAAGGAGGAAAAGCCTCGAGGAATTTTGGAGATCAAAGATTCGGCTATGTCCTGCACGGTGAGGTCAGTGCGGCCTACGAGAGCAACATTGCCATTCAACCTACCAATCCCCGGGCTGATTTTCTCTTTACGATTTCCCCCGGCTTGGCGGTGGGGTGGGGTGATTTCAAGAGCGAATTGTACGGGCCGGACAGTTTCCGCTATCGTTTCGAGCGTTACGTGGGCAAAAATTTCATCTATGCTAATTATTCGCCCAGTTATACTTGGTATGCCAATAACTCGGATGAAAGTGGTCTGCATCACGATGTCCGATTGAACGGCGAATGGACGCACCAGCACCTAACCCTGGGTGTCGTGGCCAGCTATATCACGCAAAATATGCCCGAGGCGGACGTGGGTAACTTGGTGGAAACCCGGCGGGCCTCAGTGGCCCTTACTTCCCGCTATGAATACAGCGGCAAGACTTCGATGGAGGTCAACGCGTATTATAACAGTCTGAACTACAATGATGACAACATCGACTGGCGGGAATGGCGCAATGAAGATTGGCTGAACTATCAAATCTCCCCCAAGATCAAGATCGGGCTCGGTGGAGCGGTCGCCTATGTGACCCGGAGTGTGGGACCATCGCAGACCTACGAAGAGGGCCTCTTTCGGATGCAGTATGCGATGACAGACCAATTGACACTTGCTCTGAGCGGAGGAATCGAGTTCCGGCAAACCGCGGGCGGGGGCGGAGATCGGACGTTCGGCACCTTCCGATTCGACGCGGTGTGGACCCCCTTCGATGGCAGTTACTTTTACCTGGAGGGGTATCGTCACGCCGACGTTTCCGGCTCATTTGGCGAGGAATACTACGTGGCGACAGGCGCTGAACTGCAGTACCGGCAGCGCATTTTGCAGCGCTTTTATTTCAGTCTCGTTGCGGGCTACCAGAATGCCGACTATCAAGCTTCTCCGGGTTCGAGCGATTTCGATCGGAATGATGACTTATTCTACATTCGTCCGGGAGTCGGATTCGACGTTGCTGCCTGGTTGAATTGCGAATTGACCGCCGAATACCGCAAAAACAGTTCGAGCGTGGCGGCGCGCCAGTTCGACGCGAAGACGGCGGTCGTGAAGTTTAGCGTTCTCTTTTGAGGCGCGCGGTGGTTAGGTCGTGAGCAGAGCGCGCAGATAGTCGGCGTAGGAAGTCTTGCCGAGATCGTCGATCAGCGCGCGCAGTTCATCGGGCGTGATCCAGCCCTTGAGCAGGGCGATTTCCTCGATGCAGGCGATCTTCAGTCCCTGGCGGTTCTGGATCGCGCGCACGAAATCGGCGGCTTCGAGCAGCGAATCGTGCGTGCCGGTGTCGAGCCAGGCGAGCCCCCGGCCCAGGGTTTCGACGTGGAGTTGCTGGCGCTCGAGGTAGACGCGGTTAAGGTCGGTGATCTCAAGCTCGCCCCGCGCTGAGGGCTGGAGGTTGCGGGCCAGCTCCACGACCTGCGAATCGTAAAAATAGAGCCCAGGCACGGCGTATTTCGACTTCGGCACCTTCGGCTTTTCCTCGAGCGAGATGGCTTTTCCCGCCGCATCGAATTCCACGACGCCATACGCGTCGGGATTCGACACATAGTAGCCGAAGATCGTCGCCCCCTCGGTACGCTTCGAGGCGGTGCGGACGGTCTTTTGAAAGTCGTGGCCGTAGAATAGGTTGTCGCCGAGCACGAGACACGCGGGGCTGCCCGCCAGAAACTCCGCGCCGATGAGGAAAGCCTGCGCGAGGCCGTCGGGTTTGGGTTGTTCGGCATAGGAGATCTCGAGACCGAATTGCGTCCCATCGCCGAAAAGCCGGCGGAATTGCGGCAGATCGTGCGGTGTGGAGATGATGAGGATCTCGCGGATGTCGGCCATCATGAGCACCGACAGCGGATAGTAGATCATCGGCTTGTCATAGACCGGCATGAGCTGCTTGCTCACCGCGCGGGTGACGGGGTAGAGCCGCGTGCCGGAGCCGCCCGCGAGGATGATGCCTTTGCGTTTCATGAGAGAACTCCGAGCCGTTCGCGGCGATAATTCCCGCTGGAAATGTCCGCGCACCAAGGCTGATTGGCCAGATACCACTCCACCGTCTTGCGCAGTCCGGTGGCGAAGGATTCCGCGGGCTGCCAGCCGAGCTCGCGCGTGATCTTCGCACAATCGATCGCGTAGCGGCGATCGTGACCGGGCCGGTCTTTTACAAAGGTTTTGAGCGTGGCGTACGACGTCCCGTCGGCGCGGGGGCGCAGTTCATCGAGAAGGGCGCAGAGGGTGTCCACCACGGCGAGATTCGGCTGCTCGTTGAGGCCGCCGATATTGTAGGTTTCGCCGACCTGCCCGCGGTCGAGCACGAGGCGGATGGCGGTGCAGTGATCGCGCACATAAAGCCAGTCGCGCACGTTCAAGCCATCGCCATAGATCGGCAGGGCGCGGCCCTCCAGGGCATTTTGGATCATGAGGGGAATCAGCTTCTCGGGAAATTGCAGCGGGCCGTAGTTGTTCGAGCAATTCGTCGTCAACACCGGCAGGCCGTAGGTGTGATGGAAGGCGCGCACGAGATGGTCGCTGCCGGCCTTGCTCGCGGCGTAAGGGCTGTTGGGCGCGAACGGTGTTTCCTCCGTAAAGGCCGGATCCTGTGGACGCAGCGAGCCGTAAACTTCATCGGTCGAGATGTGCAGGAAGCGGAACGCCCTCTTCTTCTCCGGCGCGAGCTGGCTCCAATAAGCGCGCGCCGTCTGGAGCAGCCGCAGCGTGCCCACGACGTTGGTCTGCACGAAGGCCTCGGGGCCGTCGATCGACCGATCCACGTGCGACTCGGCGGCGAAGTTGAGCACGGCGTCGATGGCGTGCTCGGCGAGGAGCTTCGCGACCAGTTCATGGTCGCCGATGTCGCCTTCGACGAAAACGTGGCGCGCGTCCTTCTCGACGGGCGCGAGATTGGCGAGATTGCCGGCATAAGTGAGCTTGTCGAGGTTCACGAGCCGTTCGATATCCGGGCGCTCGGCGAGCTGTTGCAGAACGAAATTGGAACCGATGAAGCCGGCGCCGCCGGTGACGAGCAGGCGCATGATCAGGCGGTCTTCCAGTTCTTGAGCGCCTTGGCGATGGCGTCGTGGACTTCGCTCATCACGATGCCCGAGGCGAGGAGCTTCGAGCTATCGAGCACACAATTCGAGCGCGGGGTCTTGGCCGCTTTCTGCATGAAATCCGCCTCGTCGCTAAAGAACTGGAAGTCCTTCTGCGAGACGCCGCTCTGCCGGATGAGATCGACGACTTCGCGCGTGGTCACCGCGCCGGGATTCGTCACATTGTAGGTACCGAAGGGCACGCGCTGCTCCCAACATTCCCATGTCGCGCGCACGAATTCGTCGAGCTGCGAGAGTGAATTCTCCGCCTCGAGGAGGCGGTCGTAGCGCATCAGCTTGGTGAGGTAGTTGCGCGGCGAATCGACCTCATTGAAGGGAATGCGCAGCCGCCAGATGAAGCAATCGTCCGCGCCGGCGAGCACTTCTTCGCCGAGCGCCTTGGTGCCGCTGTAGAAGGAGCAGTTGTTCGTCCGGAAGGAGAAATTGGGCGAGTCGGTTTCGCGCAGGCCCCCGCCGTCCCGGCGACGTCCGGTGAAAATGCAGCCCGAGGAGACGTGTCCCCAGGGAGTGCCTGTCGCCTCGCACGCCTGGCGCAACACGCCCGGCAGGATGGCATTGCCGAGCAGGCACTCGGTCTTGTGCAATTCACAGGCGTCCACGTTGGGCTTGCCGGTGTAGCCGGCGCAGTTGACCAGAAAGGCGGGCTTCGCCTCGTTCAGCGCGGCGGTAAGGGCGGCTACATTGTAATAATCCAGCGCGGTGCGTGGCAGCGCGCGAAAAGGAATGCCGCCTGCCTCCAGCATACGCTGATACGCATGGCCGACGTAGCCGCTGGCACCGAGAATCCAGATGGGTTGGGACATATGCGAGGTAAAGTTTGAGCCCGCCACAATGCACCGATCCCTAAAAAAGCGAAGCCGGGAATTGCAATTAATGAGGCATCGGAAATCGGAGCCGCCCCTGACTTATCCCTCAGCCAGAATATTAAGTTTGCTTTTCTCCGTGATTCCGCGCATTCAGCGACCTCGTGTTCGAGTGTACGCAATTTTCCGTACCTGCTGTAATTTGCAGTGTTCCCTTGCTCTTCGCTGGGTTGCTCGCCTTTGTCCACATCACCGTGTGCGGTAGATCGCACCGCTTGCAGGGCTATACAGTGATCTATCGGCCCTGGCGGGTCAAAATCGTGGAAGGAGTACTCATCTTTCGCCTCGGTACAAATCTGGCCCACAGCGCGTTCTTACGTAGTCTGCGGCGATCCAAAACCCTGTCATTTCCCGCCGCCTTCCACACACCGGAACGGTTGAAAATTAAGCCGATTTCTTAGCCACTGTGTTCAATTCTATACACATAATTTCCGGAGCAGCAATAATTGACAGAGAAGACCGTGGTGGTCCCAATCTTGCTTTCGTGCGCCCTGTGAATTTCCAAACCCTGTCCGCCCTCCGACTCCCCCCTGAAATTGGGGCAGGTTCCGACTCTGGCGGGACATGTTGTATTTAGGCGTCTCTCACTGTCGTTTTAGCGTCGTCGACGCGGATTTCTCCGCTCCTGTCCGCGCCTTCAGGGCGCGCCGCGCAAGCTTTCCTGCTTTGCTAACCACCTGAAAATCAAGCCTATGGAACCAAAATCCCTCGGATTCCCGCTCTCTCACCCATCACTCTGGCGTTTGATTTGGATATTAACTCTATTAATTGGCGCCGTTTCCCGGTCGCCGCACTCCGCCGCCGCGGAGGGTGGTTCGGCGTACGTCCTTGCGCCAAACGATATGATCGATATCAAGGTTTTCCAAGAGGATGATCTTGCCGCATCGCTGCGTGTTTCTCCTGCGGGAACGATCGTGTTTCCCCTCATCGGTACCGTCAATGTCGGCGGGTTGACTCCGCAGGATGCGGCCGCCGCCATTCGAACCGCCCTGGCGCGGGACTATCTCGTCAATCCGCAGGTGACTGTCACCGTTACCGAATATGGCAAAAGGCGCTTTACGGTCTTGGGGCAGGTAGAGAAGGCGGGAACATATGAGATGCCTGAGCGTGAAAACCTAAACCTGCTCGATGCTATCGCGATGGCGGGGGGATACACCCGGATCGCGGACTCCGCGAAGATAATGCTAAAACGCAAAGTGGCTGGAAAAGAATCGGTTATGCGGCTCAACGCCAAGGTGATGGCCCGGGATGCCGCGACTGCGGCCTTCGAAATTCAGCCCGGTGACGTGATCACCGTCGGCGAAAGCATTTTTTAATTTTATGCCAACTTCCAAAACGCCCGCCCAAGACAGCAGCGATGATAGCTCCGACCTTGATCTGTCGGCTCTGATCCATGCCATTCGGCAGCGGTGGTGGGTGGTGGCGCTCAGTATTGCGGCCACTTGCGCCCTCGCCGTGACCTATATCATCGTCACGCCGAAGACCTACGATGCCGAGACTATTATTCAGGTCGAAGAAGGCGAGCGCAAGATTGTCAACATCCAGGACATCGCCAGCGAAGATGCTAAATCTGCCGAGGAGCTGAAGACGATCGAGCAGAACTTTTCCAGTCTGGTGGTGCTGCAAGGAGTCGTCGAATCCCTCAAGCTCACGCCCGAGCAGCTCGGCCTGAAACCGCGTGCCGATCGACCCTATTCGGAGGCCGAGCTGATGAACGTGCTTTCGAATGCCACCAAGGTAAAACTTCAGAAGGGCACGCGATTGATCAGTGTGATGGTCGACAGCACCAACCCGGAGCTCTCTCAAAAACTGTCTACAGAGACGGTTCGGCAATTTATCCGTGCCTATCTCGAGCAGAACTTGAATATTTCCAATGACGCTTCGAGTGTGCTCCTGGAGGAGCAAAATCGGTTGAAGGAGCGCGTCGCCCAATCCGAAAAAGCCGTGCAGGATTACAAGGATGCTCACCCGGATGTACCGCTCGATGACAGTGAGCTTCTGGGCGATAACCGGATGATGGCATTGCACACTGGCGTCAATGACGCCCGTGCCGCCCGCCTTCGATTGGAAGCGGATGAGGCGCAGGTTCAACGCATCGGTCTGGGGCATCCGTTGGACTTGCTGGCGGTGGGCAGTGTGGCGAACACGCCTATCGTTTTACAGATGCAAAAGGATCTGGCCGCTGCGGAAGCCGATTTCGTCGCACTCACCCAGCGCTACAAATCGAAACACCCTCTGTACATTCAAGCGCAAAAGAGACTCGAGCAATCGCGCAGCATCTTTCAAAAGACGGTCATCGATGCGGCGAATTCCATTGGTGTGATGTCGCAGAGCGCTCGTGCTACGGAGGATAAGATGGAGGCTGTTCTCCACCAAGCAGAGCAGACTAAACTGAGCATCAGCAAAATCAGTCTGCCCTACACTGCGTTGTTAAAAAACCTCGAAAGTGACCGCGAGCTTTACAACGAAGTCCAGCGGCGGCTGAAGGAAACGGAAATTACGAGAAGTGTGGATCGGGAGAATATCCGCGTCGTTCAACCGGCCTTTTTACCAGACAGGCCGAGCAAGCCGAAAAAACTGCTGGTCCTGGCGGCCGCCATTCTGGGGGGCGCCCTCATTGGCGGGATGCTCATCTTTGGTCTGAATCTCGCGGATGATTCCTTCAAGACCGTGGATCAGGTCGAGCAAGAGCTGAACTGTCCGGTTGTTGGTTCCGTGCCGATCGTGGGAAAAAGCGCCATCGAGTCCCGGGGTATGGCGACGATTCGGGAGCCAGACGGGCCGTTGGCAGAATCGTTTCGCTCGCTCCGTGCTTCGCTCTCGCTGCTCGAGGGTGAAAAGGAGCAGCGCTCGATTATGTTCACCAGCGCCATTCCGAGCGAGGGCAAGACTTTCTGTTCGGTCAATTATGCCGTGTCCCTGGCGCAACTGGGTGAGCGAACGCTGCTTATCGATGGCGATCTGCGATTGCCGACCGTCCACAAACTCTTCTTCGATGCGCCGCCCAAGCTCGGTGTCGGTTCGGTGCTGCTAGGGGAGGCAACGCTTCCCGAGGCGATCTGCTCGACGGAGATCGAAAATCTACACGTTCTCTCTGCTGGCACCCGTGTGCATCAGCCGGCGGAGTTGATTGCCAAAGGCGGATTCCGCCGGTTGTTGAAAGAAGCTCTGAATACTTATGATCGGGTGGTGATCGACAGTGCCCCAATCCTGGCGGTCAGCGACTCGCTGTTGCTTCTCAAGGACGTGAAAAACGTCTGCCTTGTCGTGCGGGCTGCTCACACCTCGCGCCGGCTCGTTGCGCGAGCCCTCCAGGGCGTCGTCGATGCCAACGGATCGGTCGCCGGCATCGTTCTCAATCAACTGCCCAAATCGGCCTCCGGCTATTACTATTACTATTCCGCCGGCAAATATGGGGAGGGTGTCTACGGCGCCTCGGCAGCCGAAAAATAGGATGGCCTGCCACGCTCGTGATCAAGACAACGGCCGATCCGCCTTAACTCCGTGATCGACGAAATGGAACCCGTAACATTCGCCAGTTCTCCTAGCATGGGGCTAATGTCCCGACTACTGGCTTTCCAACGCAAATTTTCGGAAAACCGAATGGTCCGTGCCGGGGTGCAAATGACGGGGTTTCGCTTTCTATCTCTCGGTGTGGGCGCCGCTGGTTCGATATGGGCGGCAAGGTGTTTGGGCCCGGAAAAGACCGGGATATCCGGTGTGGTCTTAGCTACCAGTACGCAGATGGCGCTCTTTGCGACCTTCAATCAGGATGTCGGCCTCATCCGGCGATACAAGGAAATGTCAGATACCGTCCAGCAGAACGGTTTAATCGCCGGGATCGTCACCCAACGGATTCTCGCCGCGATCATTCTAATTACCCTGGGTTGGATAGCGATGTGGGTGTCGCACGTGCCAAGCCAATTCACCGTGCCCGCGCTGTTGGGGTCTGCTCTTTTCTTTTTCACGACCAACACCCCGAATTGGCTGCTCCAGGCGCGGGAGAATATGCCGGCGCAGTATCGTATGACGGCGCTCCAGGCGTGCTTGTCGGCCGCTCTGATCGCCATCTTTTTCCGCCCGGGAATGCCCGCGGGAAGCGATCTTGCCGTCACCCTGGTCGTTACTCTCGTGACTTCTTTCTTTATCTGGAAGATCGCGCTGCTGAACCGGCATTCGTTTTCCTTGAGCTTGGACGCAGCCTGGACAGAAGCGCCCTTGCTATGGCAGGGAAGATGGCTCTTTCTCACCGGACTGGTTGTCTATCTCTACACCAGTTCTGAGCAGCCTATCCTGGCCTATTTCGGCTCCGTGCGGCAACTCGGCCAGTACCGAAGCGCCCTGCAAATCACCGGTGCGATTCAGCCCTTTCTGACGATGTTTGCTGCATTGCTCTATCCGCGCTATGTCGAGTGGCATCGAGCGGGGCCATTGCATCTTTGGGTCATGCAAGTCAGGATCGTCAAGTTCATGGTGGTGCCACTGGCTGTCATTGGGCTGCTCATCGCCGCGACCGTGCCCAAGTTTCAACCGTTGGTTTTCGGGGAAAAGTTTGCCCCGGCGGCTGTGCCCTGTGTCTATTTGTTGCTCGCCAAGCTGGTGGTCGTTGTAAATAGTGTCTTCAGCTTTGGGCTCTGGGCGCGCAAGAAAGATAAAGCGACATTGGCGATCATGTGCGGCACAGCGATTATCAGCGTTCTTTCGAACCTGCTTCTGGTCCCAAGGTTTGGCATGCTCGCCGCGGCGATGACGAATTGCGCCAGCGAATTAATCATTCTGATGGGGACGTTTACTCTCACGTGGTGGCTCGTCCGGCAGATCCGGAGTGAAAAGCAACAAAGAGATCCCGAACAGGAGGGCTAATATGAGCGGCGCGAAGGATTTCAGCATCATTATATCCAATTTCAATTACGCGCGGTTTTTGCGTCAATCGATCGATTGTGCGTTAGCGCAGACTCTTCCAAATGTGGAAGTAATTGTTGTCGATGACGGTTCCAAGGATGAGTCTCCGAACATCATCGCGGAATATGGTGATCGCATCATCCCGGTAGTGAAAGAAAACGGCGGGCAGGCCTCGGCTTTTAACGCAGGTTTCGCGCGCGCGAGTGCCCCCTTGATCCTTTTTCTGGACTCGGACGATATCCTCTATCCGGACGCTGCGGAAAAGTTCGCCGCCGAGTTTTCCAATCCTGCCGTCGTAAAGGTGGCCGCGTTGCTCTTGGTGGTGGACGCTCTCGGTCAGTCCACGGGGAGAATGGTTCCAAAGGGAAGTCTGCCTAGCGGGAGCCTTCTGTCCACCGCTCTTTTTCGCGGTCCCAGTTCCCATGCTTGTCCTCCCACGAGCGGCAATGCCTGGCGCCGAAGCTACTTGGAGAAAGTGATGCCGGTTCCGGAAGGTTCGTTTCGAATCTGTGCGGACGCCTATCTTTTCATGTTAACACCGCTATTTGGAGAGGTCCGGGCACTGCCCATGGCCATCGGGTGTTATCGTATCCATGGTAATAACAATTGGGCTTATGCTGATTCCATCGTCACTGCCGAGGCGATAAGTCGGGCGATCGATTTTTTCGAGATGCGGTGTAACATCATGGAAAAGGTAATCCTTCCAGAGCAGAACGTGAGTGCGTCCGCCTGGCGCTATAGAGATTTTGGACATTTCAAATTGGTTCTTCTCCGCTGGAGGTTGTTTGGTGTTCGTTGGCGCGGTGCAACGCTCCTGGATTTGCTGAGATTCTCACTTCTCGGTGCGGCGGATGCGAGGGACATCGTTCGTGTTCTCAAGGTGGCTCTGATGCTGATCGGTCCCCGTGAATTTGTTCAACGCCTCGCGGCCCAAAGTCTCGGTCTACTGACTCGAAGTGCTTCGAGCTGAATTGCGATATGATCTTCCTGCGATGCAATATAGCTGTCAGCCGTCGAGAGGGCGTCGCGAGTGCACAATCATCGTGGGGACACCGTCGATAGAATTACCCCTGTCAAGCATGCCCGCTCTCTCCGGCAAATCCAGGGATACCCAGCAATCCGGCCAAATCAGGCGCCACTTGGGAATCACCGCGGCACCGGGAATGGGGCATCGCGCGGAAAATCCTTACAACTTTCTCTTGTATCGCGCTCTCGATACCCTGGGCCGTGGTACCGTCGCCATCCAGGAATACCGTTTTCTGGCCAGGCCAATGGCCGGCGGAGTAATCCATCTTCACTGGCCGGATCTGAATTGGGATCAGCGCAGTGCCCCCTACGCCGCTCTGCGGGGAGCCCTGTTCTTAGGGCAATGTATCGTCTGGAAGATACTGGGTAACAAGCTGGTGTGGACGGCGCATAATGTCCGCTCGCACGAACATTGGCATCCCCGTCTCGCGGCGTTTTTCTGGCGTATTCTTGATCACTTATTGGATGGGGTTATCCTCCTCAGTCGCACGTCGGAGGCGCCGGTACTTAACTATCACCCGGCTTTGATGCGCAAGCCGCGGCGTGTTATCCCTCACGGCCACTATCAAGATGTTTTGGTGGATCGCAGGACCAGGGAGAAGGCGCGAATTTTTTTAAAAGTGTCCGAGAAAGGGCTTGCCTGCGTCTACTTTGGCGCCATTCGCCAATACAAGAACGTGGAAGGCTTGCTCGATGCGTTCGAGAAGATGCCGGACAAAGGCTGCTGGTTGATTGTAGCCGGCAAGCCGGATACGGAGGAGCGCCGTCGGCAGCTCGTAGAACGTGCCCAAGCGCTTCCCAGCCTTGTGCTGAAGCTCGGGCGATTACCCGAGGAGGATCTGCAGGCGGTCGTCGAAGCCGCGGATTTGGTGGTATTGCCTTATTCGGAAGTATTAAATTCGGGCTCCATTCTTTATGCGTTGTCAAATGCCCGGCCGGTCCTGGTTCCGGATACGCGGATGTTCAGGGAACTGGCGGAAACCGTGTCCCCGGGATGGATGCAATTTTATACCGGGCGTATTTCGCCAGAGGCAATTTGCCGCGCCATGAGTGCGGTTTCTTCGGGGCTTCCACCGCTCAGTTTATCTCATTTTGATTGGAACGCGATCGCGGAGCAGCATCTCGCTTTCTTTCGGGAGTTATTGCCCGAAACTGGAGATCCTAATTTGAGCCCGGACACGATCGCCCCTGCTCATTCCCCTGATTACCCCGTTGGAGGTACTTCAAATCGTGATTGATGCGCTATCTCTCAATGCTAGGGAAGCACGCGCTGCAGCACCAGCTTCGGCCGCGTCGTCGCGGACCGCCGTCTTTCTCACTCACACCAGCTTCGCTTCTCCTTTTCGGGTAGGCTCACATCAACTGACAAAAGCGCTCGATGATGAAGGCTGGAAAGTCTTGCACATCCCAACACCGGTGACCGCGGGCCACCTGGCATTGTCCTGCTGGCGTTCCGATTATTGGCGGCGTTGCGCGGGGGCGTTCTCCGTTCGGAGGCTGTTTGATCGAGCCCACGAGATCGTTCCCTTGGCTCCGATCCCCTGGCAATGCGCACGCTTGATTCCTCAGCGGGCAACGGCTCTCTATCCGATGGCTCAACCCATCGTCTCCCGCTGCGTTCGAAGTCTCGGCTTTGGGAAGCCCGATGTGCTCTTTCTCGATGAACCTCGCCTGCTGGGTTTGTGTCGGCTTTTCCGACCGAATGCGCTTATTTATCGCGCGACGGACCTCTATCACCAGATGATGGGAGACGAATCGATCATTGCCGTGGAACGCCTGGCGCTGGAGACCGCGCAAGGATTCATCGCAACCTCCCAGCCGGTATACGATCATCTGCGCTCGCTCGCTCCTTCAAAGCCGGGGCTGTTGGTGGAAAACGGTGTGGACTTTGAGCATTTCCACTCATTTGCATCCGAACCCGCCGATTTGGCGGCAATTCCCCAGCCCCGCGCGGTCTACGTTGGAGCACTGGACGAGCGTTTCGATTTTCGGGCAATTCAGGCGCTGGCGCTGGCCCGCCCGCAATGGTCGATCGTTTTGATTGGCCCACGTGGAGGTAACCAATTATGGGCGGATAAACTCGCTAATGTTTACTTTCTGGGAGCGCGACCATACGAGAAAATTCCCGGGTATCTGCACCATTCGAGCGTCGCGCTGCTTCCGTTGAGTGATCACCCCGCCAATGCGGGGCGGAGCCCGATGAAGATTTACGAATACGGAGCCGCAGGTTTGCCCGTAATTACCGTCGACACCGCCGAACTCACCCGCAGGAACTTGCAATTTGTCCGAACGTATCGTTCCGTCGCGACATTACCTTCCACGGTTTCCGCCGCCTTTGCGGATCGAGAGCAGTTGCGCGCGAGTGCCGTGGCCGTGGCGAGAGAGATGTCTTGGAAGGGGCGTTGGGATCTCATATCCACGTTTTGCCAGGCAACGACTTCACCGTGATCGAAGCAGTATACCGGAAAAGCATGAAATGCCGCTCAAGTCGATGAACTGGAACACCTCTTTGGCAAAAACTTACGCGCCCATGGGACCGGAAAAACAAGTTTTCGCATGAAATTTAATTTCTTCACGCGCTTTGCTTCGACGGCTTGCGGTATCGTTATCGTGACCACGCTCCTCAGTCTATTGGCGTGGTGCTTTCCCGATATCGGCATTGACCGGCGTGGATTCAATAATCCGCAGGCCCTACTCAGCGTGGGCGGAGTGATCGTTCTGTGCTGGTATGCCTTGATTGTGACGTGTGCGTTTCTTGGAGAGGCCTTTGGGCGCACACTGGCCCCCAAAGCGGGTCGGATCGGCACGCTTATTGATTTGAGCGATCCTTGGTGTTATAGGCTGTTCAGCATTATCGGCGCAGGCGGAGCGGCTTATGCTCTTTTCTATGTTTCCTCGGTGGTCGGTGTTGGTCAGTTACCGGACTTGATTATGGACGGACAAGCCAATCAACTTAAAATGGCTCTTTATGATGATTATTCCATCGGCCTTTTATCGCTGCGTTATGCCGTCATCCTCAGTGGTGGATTGGCCATCTATCGGCTGATTACAGGCCTGTCGCGTGGCCTCTGGGAAGCTCTCAATCTCGGTTCATTGCTCGGTGTAGGCTTATTATCCAGCAGACTGTCGGTCGTCGCCGCCATATTTATTGCCTGCGTTCTTTATTACAAGAACCACACGGTAATGCGTATTCGGTGGGGGCGCATTATCGTAGGCGGAGTGGCGATTTTTTGTCTGCTCGGATTTTACAACATGAGTAGAAACAAAGGTTACTATGAAAAGACGAGCTCAGGCGGCTTTTTTGGTTCCGCTGCTTCGGAAATAATCAGCTATCTTGGAGTGCCCTTTCAGGGCGCCTTGGCCACAGGGAATAATTTCGACAAAGTGGCAAGTGGGGTAAGTGCCAGTAACTACAATGATATCGACGAAGGGTTGACGACCAATTCAGCGTTCATGCAATTGACGGAAAAATGGGGGGAGTGGGGTTTTTTATTGGTGGCTATTATATCTGCGATCGCGGCGTTTATCGTGGGTTTTTTGGCGAAACAAAGCCGGAACCATTTCGCGTTGATTGGCTGCGTTCTCCTGTATTGCTTCGCGGAGATCTGGCGCATATTTCTCTTCTTCGAAGGTATCGTGATCGTTTTGTTGACGGTAGCCACGGTGGTGCCGATGAGTGCGATCTTCGTAAAAATCGCGTTGCGAAATCGTTCTCAGTTCAAGGGCCTGACCAGGCCCGTCGGCTTGCGAGGGCCAGTAAAACGTTTCTCATCAACGGGGGCGGCCCGCTAACAGTTTTGAAACTGCTCTTCGATATCCGCTGTCTTGTGCAACCGAAAACAGGCATTCAGGTTGTAACGGAAAACATGCTTCACGAGTTGTTAAGGATGCGCCATCACCTCGGCGTGATATTGCTGGCCTGTCCCACTCAACGCCCTCAATTGGAAGAGTTTTCAGGGGACATTATCTGGACGGCCATTTCCCAATACGATTTTTTCCATCAGCGGCAGGTCGCGAAAATCATCAACGACAGCGCTTGCGATGTTTATTTGTCGCCGACCTATTTCATCCCCCAAGGGCTTTTAAAGCCATTCATCGCGACGGTGCACGATATAATCCCCCGCCGAGTATGGCTAGGCAAGGCCACGCTCTACCTTTATTTCTTTTTGGCCGGCACACTGAAGAGGGCGCTCGCGGTATGGACAGTAACCCAATATTCCATGCGGCAGATTACGGCAGTCTACCCCGGGGTAGCAGGCAAAATTCATGTCGTTCCATCTGGTATTTGTGAGCCACGAACGGAGAGCGAGAGCCCCAAGGAGATTTATACCTTGATGCTTTTTGCCAGTCGTTTTCGCCACAAGAATGTGTTGTTCGGCCGGCAGGTGTTCCAGCAGCTGCAAAGACTCTCGGGCCGCCGATGGCATTTGCACGTGATTGGATCACCTCAGTCGACGGAAGCTTTCGCGACGGACGAAAATGTGACCGTCCATGGGAGAATGGACGACGCCCAATTACGACAGTTGTATTTGAAGAGCTGGGGTCTTTTGATTCCTTCGCTCGAAGAGGGCTTTAGTCTGCCTCTGCTGGAAGGAATGAATTTCGATTGCCTGGTATTCTATCACCGGCACACGGCGATGAGTGAAGTCGCGGGTGAGGGCGGTATCGGATTGGATATCGACCACGCTTTGGTGTGGGCAGAAGCCATCCAGAAATATGCGGATGATGAGGAATTGGCGCGGTCCGTACGACTGCGTGGTCGCGAGCGGGCTGCACTCTATACTAGCGAGCGTTTCGCCTCGGCATTTCAAAGCAGCTTGCGCCGTAGCACTGAACGCTTGATGGACGGTTCACTTACACGATCTCAGGCCGCATGAATACCGTCGCCCTGGCTCACCACTGGCTGGTCGGAATGCGTGGCGGCGAACGCGTCCTGGAAGAAATTTGTGCGCTCTTTCCGGAAGCGCCGATTCATACGCTGGTGGCGCGTGCGGATCGAATGAGCGAAATCATCGCCGCGCATCGGATCGTTCCCTCGCTCCTGCAAGTGCTGCCCGGTGCGACGCGCCATTACAAGAAATTGCTCCCGCTTTTCGGTGCGGCCATCACGCACATGCAAGTGGCCAGGGGAACCGGGTTTGTATTCAGCTCGGATGCCAGCATGATCAAGGGCCTGGGCGTGCCCCCGGGTGTGCCGCATGTCTGCTACTGCCATTCGCCACCGCGATATCTTTGGGACTTGCACGAGACCTATTTGCAAGGGAGCGCGGGGCTTGGTCCGGTGGGGCGATTTCTATTTCAGCACACGGTGTCTTCCGCGCGGCGCTTCGATCTCGCGGCGGCGTCCCGGGTGACGCACTTCATTGCCAACTCCCAATTTGTTCGGGAGCGCATCAAGCGCATCTACGGGCGTGAAGCCGTAGTGATTTTTCCACCGGTCGCGGTGGAAGATTTCTCGGCCACCCGGCCGCGCGCGGATTTCTACCTTCTGGTTTCCGAACTGACGCCCTACAAGCGCGTCGACCTCGCCGTGGAAGCTTTTCGGCAGTCCGGCCGGCGGTTGGTCGTGATCGGAGATGGTCCCGAAATGGCCGCGCTTCACCGCTCCGCGCCGTCCAATGTGACCTTCCTGGGCCGGCAATCTTTCGATGTCCTCAAGGAGCACCTTGAAACCTGCCGTGCCTTCATCTTCCCGGGCATCGAGGATTTTGGGATCGCCCCTTGCGAAGCGCAGGCCGCCGGCGCCCCGGTCATCGCTTTTGACGAGGGCGGCGCGCTCGAAACAGTGAAAGAAGGAGTAACAGGGATCTTCTTTCATGAACAGTCGGCCGGCGCCATGGCAGCCGCGGTGGATCGGTTTGAGACCCTGCCCGATTTTTCCCCGGGAACCTGTCGCGCCAATGTCGAACATCTGCGGCCCGCGCGCTTTCGACAGGCTCTTCGCGAATACTTAAGTGAAGAATTCCCCGATTTTTTTGCCGACTTTCCGTGGCCTGAAGAAAGCGTCGTCGCTGTATCGTGAACCAGATGTCAGTCATGCACTTCACTTCACTTTTTTTGATGAGGAAACGTTTCTGGCCGGAGGTGCCTGTATGAAAGTGCTCGTCGTCACAAATCTTTTTCCTTCGCTGGTCATCGGCGGCGCGGAAATAGCGGCGCACGCCTGGGCCTGCTGGCTGGCGGGTCGCGGACATGAAGTGCGCGTGCTGACGACGTCCTCGCATGAGCATCCGGAGGGCACCGAGAAAACGGCCGAGGGATTGCTCGTCGAGCGCCGTGATTTCGGCTACATCTACGGTCTCGGTCAGCCGACGCGACCGCCGGCGCTGCGACGCGCGGTCTGGCACTGGCAGGATCATTTTGGCCGCGAAGCCGGCCGGTGCTGCGCCGCGGTGATCCGCGATTTTCAGCCCGACATCATCAATTGCCACGATTTGCAAGGACTGGGCTATGCCGTGCTGCGCGCCATCGCGGCGAGTGGGCAGCCCTGCGTCCAGACCCTGCACGATTTCGGGTTCCTTTGCCTGAATATGGCCATGTATAAGCGCGGCGCGGAATGCGTCCGCCAGGATCTTTTGTGCCGGGTGTCCACCCTCGTGAAACGCGAGGCTTGGGCGGGTATTCGCCGCTTGTCGTTCTGGTCGCCCTCCCAGGCGCTGCTGGACCGTTACCGGCCGCATCTGCCGGCGCATCTCGAAGCCGCGGCCATCCCTTATCCGCTTGCCTTTGAAGATGCGCAGCGTTCACGCCACCGCGAGGGCACCTTGCAGTTTCTCTTCGTGGGACAGATCACCGAGATCAAAGGGGTGGAGTTTATTCTCGGGGTGCTGGCGGAACTGGTGCGCGAATATAACTTTCATTTTCGCATCGTGGGCGGTGGGCCGGAAAGTGAACGGTTGCGCGAGAAGTATCGCAAGGCCTCATGGGTGGAATTTGTCGGCCGCGTGGCCCCGGAACGCGTTCGCAAATTCATGGAGGAAAGCGATCTTCTGCTCACGCCTTCGCTATGGTTTGAGAATTCGCCGCTCGTTGTTTATCAGGCCATTCACCTCGGTCTGCCCGTGATGGCGAGCCGCACGGGTGGTTTGCCGGAATTGGTGGTCGACGGCCTCACTGGTGCGCTCGTTGCTCCCGGCGACGCCCGGGCTTGGAGCGCGCAACTTCGTATCGTAATGGCCGAGCCCGCGGTTCTCGATCGTTGGCGCATGGCCACCGAGGAGCGCAGCGTGACTTTTTCCACGGATGCCTGCGGCGAGCAAGTCCTCGCTCTTTTCGAGCGGACAGCCGGCTTGGTGTCCCATACCGCCTCCAATTCATGAGGCACCATTCACCACTTTGAACCAGATCAAAACCAAAACCATTTTGGGAGCCGGGTGGGCCACGCTCGATGGCGTGGTCGGCCAAGGGCTGGCGTTCCTCGTCTTCCTGATCATGGCGCGGCTGCTCACGCCGGAAGATTTCGGTCTGGTCGCGCTGGCCAATCTTTATGTGCTGGTGGCGCAATTCCTCATCTTCATTGGGTTTGGCCAGGCCTTGGTGCAGTTCGACGACCTCGATGATCGTGACCTCGACACGGCGTTTTGGCTGCAGGCGCTCGTCGGGACGATATTCTGTGGGTTGACACTGCTTGCTCCGGCGGCGATTGCCGGTTTCCTGGGCAATGAAAGACTCGTGCCGCTGATCTCTGCGCTGGCCCCGATCTTCATCCTCTCGGGCATCTCGTCGGTCCAGATTGCCTACCTCACCCGCCATATGGACTTTCGCGCCCTGGCCCTGCGCAATTTTGTCGGGTTCGCGATCGGCGCGATCGTGGGCATTTTCAGCGCACTGCACCATGCGGGCGCGTGGAGCCTGGTCTGGCAGCAGTTGGCCGGCAATGTGGTTCAGGTCAGTGTGCTGTGGACGCTCAGCGCCTGGCGTCCGGGCTTCACCTTCTCCCGGGAAAGGGCGCGCCGCCTCGTGGCGTTTGGATCGCATGCGATGATCTCGGATCTGGCCGGTCTGATCAGCCGCCGCAGCGACCAGTTTTTTGTCGGCAAATACCTGGGTCCGCTGGCCAGCGGCTATTACGCGATCGCCGCGCGCGTGAGCAATCTGATGACCGAGGTCATGATCCGTTCACTGTCCCGTGTCACCCTGTCTTCTTTCTCGCGCTTGCAAGGTGAACCCGCCCGCTTTTCCTCCGCCTTTGCGCGCGTCGTGGAAATGCAAAGTCTCATCGTTCTGCCGGCGGCCGTCGGCCTCGCCCTGCTCGCCCCGGAAGTCGTTACCTGTTTCTTTGGGGCCAAGTGGTTGCCGTCGGTGCCAGCCATGGAAGTCCTGCTGCTGGGTGTCATCTTCGATGCCTTGAATGCCGTCCATCAATCGGCCCTCACCAGTCGCGGCTATCCCGGATGGAGCAATTTCATCACAAGCTTGCATCTGTTCGCCAATTTGGCCGCCTTTGCTTCCGTCGTGCAGTGGGGAATCCAGGCGGTCGCGATCGCCAGCGTCACGCGCGCGGTCATTCTTTACCCAGTGGAACTGATCATCCTGCATCGCTTGCTCGACCTTTCCCCCTGGCAGGAACTCCAGCGCCTTTTTCTGCTCGCCGGTGTTACGGCCGGTATGGCAGCGGTCGTCTATGTCGTTAAAGTGGCTGGGTCTTCCCTGCCGCCCGGCACCATGATTGCCTTGGGCAGCGTCGTCGGGGCCGCCTTCTTTATCGGTGCGCTCTTTCTCTCGCATCGTCCGCTCTTTGCCGAGATCTGGGGCAGTCTACAAATCCTGCGCCGCCGCCCAGCGGGTAAACAACCTGCTCTCTGACCGGTGATGCGTGCCTTCTCTCTCTCTTTTTTCATGAGCAAGCGTCTTCCCTCGATCCATTTTTGGCCGGAGGCAGGGGCATGAAAGTGCTCATCGTCGCGAATCTTTTCCCTCCGCGCGTGATTGGCGGCGCAGAAGTGGCGGCTTACGAATGGGCCTGCTGGCTGGCGGGTCGCGGACATGAAGTGCGCGTGCTGACGACGTCCTCGGGCGAATATCCGGAAGGTTTACGAGAAACGGCGGAAGGGCTGCTCGTCGAACGCCGTGATTTTGGCTACATCTATTCACTCGGACAGTTGAAGCAACCACCGATGCCGCGGCGCGCCGTGTGGCATTGGCAGGATCATTTCGGAGGGGAAGCGGGGCGCCGGTGTGCCGCGGCGATCGAGGATTTCCAGCCGGATATCGTGAATTGTCACGATCTGCAAGGGCTCGGCTATGCGGTCCTGCACGCCGTCGCCCGGAGCAGAGTGCCCTGCGTGCAGACGTTGCACGATTTCGGCTTTCTTTGCCTGAACATGGCGATGTATCAGCATGGGGCGGAGTGCGTTCGCCAGCACTTGGTGTGTCAGGTTTCCACCGCGGTGAAACGCCAGGGCTGGGCGGGGATTGAACGATTGTCGTTCTGGTCCCCTTCGCGAGCTTTGCTGGAGCGGTATCGTCCGCATCTGCCGCCGCATCTCGAAGCGGCCGCACTCCCGCTGCCGCTGTCGTTTGCGGAGCCCGCGTCGCCGCCCCGAACCCGTGGCATGGTGGTCCAATTGCTCTACGTGGGACAAGTCACGGAGATCAAAGGGGTGGCCTTCATTCTTCAAGTGCTGGCAGAACTGGCCAGCGAGCAGACGTTTCATTTCCGGGTGGTGGGTGGCGGCGCGGAACTCGAGCGACTGCGGGCGCTTTATGAAGGCGTGGCGTGGGTGAAATTTACGGGCCGCGTGCCGCCCGAGCGGGTGGGCGATTTCATGCAGGAGAGCGATTTATTGTTAACGCCCTCTTTGTGGTTCGAGAATTCACCCCTGGTTATTTATCAAGCCATCCATCTCGGTCTGCCCATCATGGCGAGCCGCACCGGGGGCCTGCCGGAACTGGTCGCGCAGGAGGTTAATGGAGATCTCGTGGCACCCGGCGACGCCGTGGCCTGGAAGGCCCGGCTCCGCCAAGTAATGGCGGATCCGGCCATTCTGGTCCGCTGGTTCGCCGGCGCCGCGGAGCGCCGCGCGGCCTTCGCCATCGACACCTGCGGCGACCAAGTGTTAGCCTTGTTCGAGCGCACGGCCCGTCAAGCAACGCTGGCCGCTTCCGCCTCATGAGTTCCGCCCCCGCTCTCTCTCGTCATCACCGTTTGTCCGAGCACGATCAGCGCTGGGCTCAACGATTGATCTTCTCCGGCTGGACCGTGGCGCTGCTTTACTTTCCCAGTGGGCTGCTCCATCTCTACCTCGGCGGAAAGGTCTATGCGCGCGATGGCCTGATGGGGCTGCATTTTGCGGTGAGCGTCTGGTTTCTTTTCCGGACAGGATTGGTCGGCCGCTGGCTGAAACACTGCTGGTGGCTGGCTCTCGTGCCGCTTCTCGTCCTGCCGGCGGCCGCGGATCGGGCGAGCGTGATCGAGGTCTTTACCGTTTGGAAATGGGTCGTGCTCTGGAATGACTGGATCATACTTGGAATGCTCGCGGCATTGACGTCGTTGAACCTGCGGGGAGTGACTATTCTCGGTGTCCTGACGGCCATACTGCTGCTCGCCGACGCCGCCGCGGGTTTCCGTGAGTATCAGACAAATCAATTCTTCCTTCCCATCAAGAGCGGCGAGAAATCCGCGCTCGGCGTGGCGCTGGGAGTCAATGAAGTCTTGGGAGGCAAACAAATCCGCTTGAATGGACTGCAGCGGGACGTTTTTTTCCTTTGCCAATCTCATGGCCCGCTTCGGCCGTGGGTGGCCTGGCCGCCGCCAGTGTCACCCGGACGATCGTGTGGCGGGGCGTGGGCTGGGTGTGTGCCCTTCTATTCGGCGCCATGCTTTATTTGTCGGGAGGGCGGTCGGCGTTTTTTGGCGTGGCGGCGGCGGCGATAGCGGCGGTCGCCTTCCAAGTGGTCCCGGTGCAGATGCGTCGCTGGACGAACGGGGCCATCCTGGGCTGGCTGGTCTTCGCCTTGTTCGTCAGTTTTTATGGCGTGGGCGAATTGACGGAGCATATAAGCGATCTCTTTTTCCCGGCATCAGCGCGCGGGTAGTACCATGAGCGCGCATATGCGGGATCAGGCCTGGCAGGGGCTGACGGCCGTGCTCTTCGATCAGGTCGTGCTGTTGAGCGGCGCTCCGGTGGCCGCCGTGATCGATACGCATATCGCTCCGTTTTATCATTGGGCCGATAACGAATACTTGTGGCTGTTCTATCACACGGGCGTTCTCGGTGCGCTGGCGGTGGCGCTCTTTTTCCGCGGCGCGGCAGTGAGGGAAAGCGGCCGGGAAGGAGCGGACAAGGTGTTTACGCTCTTTCTATTTTTTGTGATGGGCGAAGGCATCGCCCGCGAGTCGCTCAGCTTTCTCGGCTGTCTGCCGGTATTCGTGGCGATCGGCTTCCGACTCGCTCCGCGGCCGGGCGGGCGCGGGCGGATCGCTCCGAGTCGTCGATTGGAGGTACCCGCATGAGAGTGCTCTTTCGCATCCGCTCCGATATCGAGCGCTTTCCTGGGGGTGACGAAGTGCAACTCCGCCGCACCCGCGAAGCCCTTGAAAGCCGGGGAATCGAG
This sequence comes from Chthoniobacter sp., assembly GCA_037200205.1. GTDB lineage: Bacteria > Verrucomicrobiota > Verrucomicrobiia > Chthoniobacterales > Chthoniobacteraceae > Chthoniobacter. The sequence continues at coordinate 54,984 of JBBCHV010000017.1, read as the reverse complement.
ACGGCGTTGCTGACTGGCGTGACGGAGATGCCCGCGGGTTTCGATCTCGTCCATCTCTTCAACACGACGCGCATTCACGAGACCCTGCTGCAGTTCGAACAGGCGCGCGCGCACAATGTGCCCATGGTCGTGAGCACGATCTGGCATTCCACCGCGGAGATGCGGAAATTCTATGCGCATTTGCGCGGCTGGCCGTGGTTTCCGCTCACCGCTTATCAATCCGCCAAGGAAGCGGGGTACGCGCGCCGCTCCCGCCTGCCGATCCACTGGCCGTCCGTCCTGAGCTTTCGCGCGATGCAGCGGCGAGTGGTGCGGGAGGCGGATGCGGTGTTGCCGAATTCGGATGCCGAACTGGCCTTGCTACATTCGGAATTGGGCGTGAAGCCCCGGGCCGCGTTTGTCGTGCCCAATGGTTTCACCTTCGCCGGGGTTCCGGCGCTGGGTGGCGCCGCGCGGCGGGATGTGCTGTGCGTCGGTCGCGTGGAACCGCGGAAAAATCAGCTCGGTGTCATCCGTGCCTTCAAGCGTCTGCCGCGCGGGACGCATCGGTTGCGCTTGTTTGGTGCCATGAGTGAGGCACATGGCGAATATGCGGCCCAAGTGCGCGCCGAGCTCGTGCCGGGATGGGTGGAGTATGCGGGACTGGTGAGCCAGACGGAACTCGCCGGGGAAATGGCGCGATCCGCCGTGGTAGTGCTGGCGAGTTTCTTCGAAACCTGTGGACTGGTGGTGCTGGAGGCGCTGGCCTGTGGCGCCAGCGCGTGTGTGACACAATCACCCTGCCTCCAGGGCTACTACGGCCAGCGGGTGGACTACTGTGATCCCTACGATGAGGCGTCGATCGCCGCGGGTCTCACCGCGGCGCTGCAGCGCGCGCCGGAGGATCATACCGAATTTCTAAGCGGATTTTCCTGGGAACGAGCGGCGGAGCAGACATGGCTGGCCTATGAGTATGTGCTGGCCATGCGCTCGGGGCGACAGGCGGAGAAAGCCCAACCCTTGCAGGAAGCATACTGAACGAATGTCCGATACGATCCCCCTCATTTCCGCCGATTGCCTGCCGGATGCGCCGATCCTCTCAGTGATCATTGTGACCTATCGCTCGGCGAAGGACATCGTCGCGTGTCTCCATTCTCTGCCGCGGCAACTGCTCGGTCGTGGCATCGAAGTGATCGTGGTGGACAACGCCTCGCCGGATGAAACGGAAAGCCTCGTGCGCGAGGGTTTCCCCTGGGTGCGACTCATCTCCGCCGGTGGCAATCTCGGCTTCAGCCGGGCCAACAACCGCGGTACGGCCGAGGCGGTCGGCGAGCACATCCTCTTCCTGAATCCCGACACGATCGTGAACGAGGCGGCGCTGCTCGCCGGTCTCGAACGAGTGCGTGCGGAACCCGGGATCGGCATCTACTCGCCGAAGCTCGTCCTGGCCGATGGGTCGATGGATCTCGCCTGCCGTCGTTCCATTCCCACGGTGTGGGACGGTTTTACGCGGGCGAGCGGTCTGGCCAGGTGCTTCCCGCACGTTCGTTCGCTCGCGGGTTATAACCTCACCTATCTGCCGGAGGATGGGACCTACGACGTGGGCGCGGTGAATGGCGCCTTCATGCTGATCTCGCGCCGGCACCTGGCGCGCATCGGGCTCTTCGATGAACGCTTCTTCATGTACGGCGATGATCTCGATCTCTGCCTGCGCTGCACGCGTGCGGGCTTGCGCGTCGTCTACGATGGGCGCTACGCGATCATCCACCTCAAGGGACAAAGCTCGGCCAAGGAATACAAAGCGATGTCGCACGAAGTCTTCCGAGGGACCAAGCAATTCTACCTCAAGCATTTCAATCCCGACCGCTCCCGCTGGCGGAAGTGGCAGTTCGACGCGCTTTTCGGCTGCTGGGAAATGGCCACGCGCGTGCTTAGCCAATTGCGCGGACACAAGCTGGCGCGCCCCCTCTGAAGGGCATGCTGAAATCGGCAGACTTATAAACGACATTAGTGTCACCCATCAGTAATTAAATCGTTATGGCCATTTATTTGAGCGAAATTACTCCGCGAGCGCATTTTTTTTGGGTCATTCTTATTCCTCTTGGCAGCGCTGTCGATGCTTCGGCAAGGCGTAGATTCAGCCCCTCTCTCATCGGCCGCCGTGCGAGTGAACGACTACGGTGCGAAGGGCGACGGCGTTACTGATGATTACCAGGCAATTCACAAGGCCATTGACGATCTCAAAAAGAGGGGCGGAGGAACACTCAATTTCCCGACGGGAAGTTATCGTATCGCCGCCGGCGCCGGGCGAGGTATTGATAGCGGGGGGATAGAGTTGGTTGACGTGAAAAATGTCACAATTGCATTTAGCCCCGGCGCCGAACTTCTAATGGATAATTTGAATGCGCAATTAATGGGTTCGCAGGGTCACGGGGTATTCATAGCGGGAAAATCGGAGGGTATTACGCTCCAGGACGTTCGGGTGCGATGGAAACAGAAGCCGACGCAAAGGTCGCAGGGCGATGGAATTCGCATTCTCGGATCGAGGACCGAGTCGCTCGCCCCAGCAAATATTGCTCTGATTCGTGTTTATGTGGAGAATACCCCGCAAGCTGGAGTGGTCGTAATGGGCGCCAAGAACATCGCCGTGACTGATTTGACGGTCAAGAATACCGGAGCTGACGGACTCCATTTTAATGCCTGTTACGAAGGCATAAAGGTGAACGGTCTCAATGCGGAGAACACGGGTGACGACGGCCTTGCATTTGTGACTTACTTTGATCGTGTAGGGAACGATCCACAGAACGGGCCGTTTTCGAGTCCTGATTTAACCACCCGCAACAATACTGGAGCAATTGCCAGCCATATTAGAGTGAGCGGTGGCTTGGCCGATGGTGTTAGAATAGCAGGGGGATGCCGAATTCAGCTTTCTGATGTCAGTGTTGACCATAAGAAAGTTGCCGGAGTGGTGATCGACTCCGCCGTGGCCAACGGAACAACCATAAAGTGGAGTTATCTCGCTTCGAGAATGATTCATATCCAAGGTCTCCAGGTTCGCGGCTGTACGTTGGGCTTTCAGGTGCAATCTCACAATGCTCCCGCGGGAGATGCAGACTATTATACATTTGACGTAACAGGGCAGGATCTCTCGCTAAACGGCTCCAGCAAATCTAATCTTTTCGTGAGCGATGCAGGCGGTGTGGCGCTCCAAAATATTGCGGCCGGAGAAAGTACGTATCCCAACTATTTACAGGGGGTATCGAATCTTTCATTGAAAAAGGGGATATTTACCGGGGGCGGAGTGCTGCACGTGTCTGGTGCGCGAACGGCCTACGTGGGTGACTTGGATCAAGTCATACCAAACAGCAACATCACCCTGGGCGAGATCAGTATTGATGGGGCGGGCGTCATTTTTCAGGAATTGCGGGTTCTAAATGTTTCCGCTCTCCGTGTGTCCAACTCACCGGGCGATGCTATTCAGTTTGTGGATGTGCTCGATAGCGCTGCCACGGATATCAATGTCAGTCTACCCAATCGGAAGGGCGATACTTCCGGAAAAGTGAGCGCATTAAAGCTGGTGAGAGTCCGGCGATTCACTCTCGCCGGTGTTTCGATTCAAGAAGATGCCATGCCAATATCCTCCATCGAGATCGGGGGTGGCACCGCGGGGCCATCGAGAATCTCAACTGATATCAAAATATCAGGTGTGCGTTATAGTCGCCAAAAAGACGAAAACACCCCGGATATCGTGATTCAAGGCGGACCATTTGCGCCTTTGAAATATTCGATTGATCTTCAATACCGAAATCAGTCGGATAATTCTCCGGAGTGGAAGAATTATTCCGCCTCGCGTAAGTAATAACGAAAGCCAATTCCTTAGCCCAAGCTTCCGGCGTGATATGGGCGACCTCGGTGATGAGTATCTTGGGCAGGCGGGCGAGCACATCGCGCAAGTAAGCCAGCGGGTCGGTGCCCCGGCGGCGGCAGCTCTCGACACAGTGCGGCGCGCCGCTTGGTGATGCTCTCAAAGAGACCATGGGCAAAGCCTTCGGTCCTTGAATTCGTGAACATTACCTAAGGCTGGGAGCGTGACGATCCGCTATCTCCGCGCTCATCAACAGGCGTGCTCGCGCTTGAAGAAGGTCAGGAGCATGATCTGTATGTCGAGCACCGCGCTCCAATTTTCCAGGTACCACAGGTCGCACTTGATGCGCTCGGTGAGGTCGGTGTCGCCGCGCAGGCCGTTGACTTGCGCCCAGCCGGTGATGCCGGGCTTAGCGGCGTGCCGCGCATTGTAGTGAGGGATCTCGTGCTTGAAATTGCGGATCAATTCCGGACGCTCCGGACGCGGGCCGACGAGACTCATTTCGCCTTTCAACACGTTCCAGAATTGCGGCACTTCGTCGATGTTCCACTTGCGCATCATCGCTCCGATGCGCAGCCGCCGCGGATCGTTTTTCGTCGTCCAGCCGACTTTCCCCCGGTGTTTCCGCGTCCTGGCGCATGCTGCGGATCTTGAGGATTTCGAACTCGACGCCGTTTTGCCCGAGCCGCCGTTGACGATAGAGGATGGGACCGGGCGATTCCCAATACACGATCGCTCCAAAGACCGCGAGGATCGGGGCGGAAAGCATCAGCCCGACCAACGCGCCGGCGACATCCACGGCGCGCTTGAGCAGGAGGTTGGTAAATTTGTCCAGCGGCAGCCGTGAAACCCCGAGGATGGGAACGCCGGCGACCGTCTCGAGATGCAGGCCCGAGACGAGAATCTGGAAATAGGACGGGATGACCTTGAACTGCACCAGCTCGCGCTCGCAGGTGTTGGCCAGGGCGACGATGTCGCCGCGCACGCCGTGGACGTCGGCGAGAATCACCATGTCGATCGCCTGTTGGTGAATGACCTCGAGGAGATCCTTGAATTCGCCCAGCACCTTGGCTTGCGGACGCCGTTGAAAGTGCGCGCGCATCGAGCCGAGGCAGCCCACGAGTTCGTAGGCGCTGACCGGGTCATCGGTGAAAGTCCGGGTGAGAGCCTCGGCTTCCTGGTTCCATCCGACGACCATGACGCGCTGGCGAAGGTGAATCGCCACGCCGGAGCGACGTGGTGATGCTGACCACCGATGGGATGACCGCGTGGACAAGCCGCGTGTATTCCGCGTCGAGCGCCGTGAGGACCTGCACATCCTTCGGATCGATCCGCGGACCGTCGGCCGGCGGTATAGTGCTCGGTCGCCACTGGGCTGTGCAGCCGATGATCGAGCTGCAACCACCGGTAAAGGCCGAAGGCGGCCAGGGCGGCGAGGAGAAAGATGAAAAGCGAACGTCGCATGGGAGAACTAGCTGACTTGTGAAAGCATGAGCTTACGGGTCTCGGCAAGCACGCGCCGGAATCTTTCGTTGGCCGGCTCCGCCAGTTGGGGGTCGCGCTCGAAAAGCAGGAAGGCCGCGTTGCGGGCGAGGCGCATCAGTTCGTGGTCGGCGATCGGGTCGCCGAGTTTGAGCGGCGGCAGGCCGCTTTGCGCGGTGCCGAGAAGGTCGCCGGGGCCGCGCAACCGCAGGTCCGCCTCGGCAATGTCGAAGCCATCGGACGTTTCCTCGAGGATGCGGAGCTTTTCCGAGGCCTCCGCCTCGACTTTCGCGGAGCGCAGCAGGATGCAGTAGCTCTTGTGCTGGCCGCGGCCGATGCGGCCCCGGAGCTGATGAAGCTGGGCGAGGCCGAAGCGCTCGGCATTTTCGACGAGCATGATCGAGGCGTTCGGCACGTCGATGCCGACCTCGATGACCGTGGTGGCAATGAGGGCCTTGGTCTCACCGCGCCGGAATTTCTCCATGATCGCGTCCTTCTCCTCGGGGGCGATGCGGCCATGGAGGAGCGCGCACGGCATCGGCGCGAGCAATTCCTGCCATTTGGCAAACTCGGTGGCCGCGGCCTTGGCCTCGAGCTTCTCGGATTCATCGATGAGGGGGGTAGACGACGTAGGCCTGCCGCCCGGCTTCGAGCTGTTCGCGCAGGAACTTGACCGCATCCGGGAGCTTGGCCGCGTCGCGCACCGCCGTGACGATCTTTCCGCGATGCGCGGGCAATTCATCCAGGGTGCTCACGTCGAGGTCGCCGTTAAAGCGTCATGGTCAGCGTGCGCGGGATGGGCGTGGCGGTCATTACGAGGACGTCCGGCGCGACACCCTGGCTGCGCAGGCGGGGCCCGCTGGAGAACGCCGAATTTGTGCTGCTCATCGATGACGGCGAGACCGAGACGCGTGAAGCCCGCGCCTTCGTAAAGCAACGCGTGCGTGCCCACGAGCAGGTGCGGCTCGGAATCCGGAAGCGGCTCGACCGCCGATTGCCGGGGAGCGCACTCGTCCCGAGTGCTGGTCCCGGTGTCCCGCCGGGACGAACTTCCTGCCGCTCGGAATTCATCTTCTGCTGTCCAAACCCAAGGATAATCCTCGTCCGGTCCGACGATTTTTTGCGTCCCAAGGATTGCGCAGGATATAATCAAACTTCTCCTGCAAATCGTGGTCCGAACGAATAAATCGATCAAAGGATTCCTTCTCCCAAACCGACCCTTTGGTGTGTTCCAGCCGATCGATTTCGTGCACCGTGAAGGACTTGATCGACGCGAGCAACTCGCTTAGCGACCAGAAGACCGGTTCGCCGGTCGCCTCGCGATCCTTGGGCCACGGCTGCCACAAGAAATGCACGTGATCCGGCATGATGCAGGCCGCAATCAGTTCGTAACGGCGGCCGTGAAAATGGCGCAGGGCGTCGAGGACGACGGTGCGGGATGGAGCGGAGAGGGTTCGGCGGTTTTTCGTGCTGATCGTGACCGCATAGATCATCCACGGCTGTTCGAAATGGGGAAGGTAGCGTTTGTGGTAGAGTGCGCTGGTTGGCGAAGTGGGTGGGGAAGTTCGCGAAGGCGGGACGCCTTCGCCGGCACTCGGACGAGTGCGCTCCCCGGAGCATTCGGCGAGGCGTGCTCGAAGAGCGGGAGGGTGGAGCTGTCCTCACGGCGCGAGCCGGTGCGGAGGGATACCCGCAGGCCGAGGGGTTCGCAGAGGTGAAGGAAGTTGAGGTAATGTTGCTCGGCGAGAATCTGCGTGGGGGCCATGAGCGCGGCCTGGTAGCCGGCTTCGACAGCCAGGAGCATCGCGCTGAGGGCGACGAGCGTTTTGCCCGAACCCACGTCGCCGTGCAGGAGGCGGTTCATCGGGTGGGTGGACGCCAGGTCGGCGCGGATTTCCGCGATGGCCCGCTGCTGCGCGCCGGTGAGCGGAAAGGGCAGCGCGGCGTGCAGCCGCTTCATCAAGGTATCGGAGAAGCAATGGACGGCGCCGGGCTGGCTGGTTTGCTCGGCCCGTTTGGCTGCCAGGCAGAGCTGCATGCCGAAGAACTCGGTGAGCACGAGATGCCGGCGCGCCTGGTCCAGATTCTCCTGGGTGTCGGGGAAATGGATCTGGCGCAGGGCCCAGCCGCGCGGGGTGGCATCGAGTGCGGCCGGGAGCAGGGAATCGATCGGGGATTTCTCGAGGTGCTCCAGCACGTCCCAAATCAACCGGCGCATGACGCGGGGGGACAGCCCCTCGGTCGCGCCATGGATGGGGGTGATGCGATTGAGGTGCAGCGAGACTTCGGCGTCGTTTTCCACGATCTCGAATTCGGGGTGGGCGACGATGACGCTCGATCCGCTGCGCTTCGGCTTGCCGTAAACGACCAGCCGCTGGCCGGTGACGATCATCTTCTCGACCCAGTGGGCGTTGAACCAGCGGCAGGTGAGCGGCTGGCTGAGGGCGTGGGGATTCTCCTCCTCCAGCACCACGTCGAACATCTTCTGCCAGCCACGAATCCGCCGCAGGCTGGTCTTCTTGACCAGGCCGCAGACGCAGACCGGCTGGTCGGTATCGCCGGTGGGGAAGTGATCGAAGCGCGTGCGGTCCTCGTAGCGCTTGGGAAGTGCGTGAGCAATCCGTCGACGGTCGTGATGCCGACGCGCTCGAGCTGCCGTCGCCGGGGGACGGGAATCCAGTCCAGTTCGGTCAGCGGGGTGGCGGGATGCACGGCAGACCTTAACGGCAAATCGTGGGTGGCAGGCAAAAGAAATCCCCGATTGGGCCAGATTCCTGCTCTGATAAAATTTTGAAGGACCGGGAAAAGTCGGTTGACGATCAAGTCTGCCGGGTTAACGTCCGCGCCTTTTACCAAAGCTATGAACCAGAAATTCCGCATCTGCCTCATTCTGTGTGTCTTGGCCTTCATCGTGCCCATGGGCGGGCACGCTGCGACCAGTGAATCACTGTATAATCCCAAGACGGCGCAGAAACTCGACCCGACGCAGGTTCCCCAGTTTGGTCCCCAGGCCGGCCGCTTTCGCTACGACCAGCGGATGATCCACGCCGCCGAGATCGCCGCCGCCCGGGCGAAAAAGCATTCCACCAGCCGTTGCTGGCACTATGTGAAGGACGCGCTGGTCGCGGCTCACATTATCTCCAGCCGCCCCGCGTCGGAGTATGCGAAGCAAGCCGTGGCGACCTGACGAAGAATTTCGGCTTCCAGCAGATCCGGGAGAGGGATCCGTGGAAAGCCCCGTTGGGCTCGGTGATCGTCTATGGCGGCAAAGGAGCCGGGCATGTGGAGTTCCGCACCGAGCAGGGGTTCGTCAGCGATTTCCTTTCCCTGCACCCCTCTCCGCGTCCGCTGATCGGGATTTACATCAAGCCGCGCGCCTGAGTGTGGGCGTGAAGGCTCTCCTGCGGTTGCGAGTCGTCCCGAATGCCCGCCGGAGTGAGGTCGTCGGGATTCACGGGGAAGCGATCAAGGTGAAGGTCCAGGCCCCGGCGGTGGAGGGCAAGGCCAACGAAGCGCTGCGGGACTTCCTCGCCGCGCGGCTCGAGGTTCCCGCGCGGGCGGTCGAGATCGTCTCCGGTGGGAAGTCGAGGGACAAGATCGTAGCCGTCGAAGGTTTGGAAACGGACGAGGCCCGCGAACGGCTGCTGAGGGAAATTTAACCGTATTTTCACCGTTGATAAAAAACTGTGGAATCTCACGTTCGGCAGTTGCAAAGGCCCCCGCACGAGGCTAGCAAAGCACCCCTATGTCCAACCAACCCTCCAACCAACAAGTCCTTCAAGTCCGTTACGACGATCTCAAGGCGAGTTACGCCAATCACGTTTTGGTCAGTGTCGGTGCTGAAGAAGTCTATCTCGATTTCACTTCCGGCATCGTGGCTGATCGTCCGGGCGTGTCCCTCCTGCCGATCCACACCCGCGTGGCCATGACGCCTTCCGGCGTGGTGCGCCTGGCGCAATTGCTCGCCCAGACCTGCCAGAACTTCCAGGTCGTGAACGTCAACCCGCCGCCCCAGGAGCCTCCGACACAAGTCACGCAGCCGCCGATCGAAGCGCCGTCCGACGAGAAGAAGGGCAAGTAACCTCCCGGAGCGCGGTTTCGACCGCGAATTTCCCATCCCACTTCCACCCGTCGTCCCCACCCATCACTGGTCGAGGGGACGGCGGGTGGATTTTTTGCAAAAATACCACGCGTGATCCGCACTGCTTTCGTTCTCGGCGCCGGCCTGGGCACGCGACTCAAGTCGCTGACCGCCCGCCGTCCGAAGCCGCTCATCCCGGTGGCGAATCGTCCGCTGATCACCTACGCATTCGATCACCTGCTCGGCGTGGGCGTGGAGCGGTTGGTCGTCAACACCCACTGGCGCTCGGAAGCCTACGGGCGCTTCTTCCCGGAGCCGGCCTATCGCGGCGTGCCGCTCGCCTTTCGCGACGAGCAGCCGGAGGTTCTGGAAACGGCCGGCGGCATCTGGAATGTGCGCGACTTGCTCGGCGCAGGGACATTTCTCGTTTACAACGGCGATATCCTCAGCGACCTGCCGCTGGAGCGCGCCGTGAGGGCGCATCTCGATTCGGGGAATGAGGTCACCATGGTGCTGCGCTCCTCGGGGGGGCCGCTGCAGGTGGCCTGCGACGCCGCCAGTGGCCGCATCACCGATATCGGTCATCGCGTCGACTCGGCCGCGGGACCGCGTTTCCTCTTCACCGGTATCTATCTGGTAAATTCCGAATTCATCGACCGCATTCCGGCGGCCACGAAGATCAGTGTGGTGCCTATTTTCTGCGACATGATTCGCGCCGGTGCGAAACTCGGCGGCGTGGTCATCGATGCGGGGCATTGGTGGGATCTCGGCAATCGCGAAAGCTACCTCGCGGTCCATGCCGCGCTCGCTGCGCAGCAAGCCGCCCCGTGGATCCATCCCTCGGCGCAAATCGCCCCGACTGCGACCATCAGCGGCGCCACCGCCATCGGTCCGGGCGTGCGCATTGGCGGGCATGCGAGCGTGAACGATTCTCTGGTGTGGGAAGGCGCGGAAATCGCTTCAGGTACTCTCCTCAATCATTGTATCGTCACCAACGACCAGCGCGTGGAAGGTATCCACTCCCACGCCGACTTCTGACGAACCAACAACCATCCGATGGCCGCCGTCTCCCAACTCATCGAAAAAACCGTCACCCGCTTCCCGCGTTTTGCGCGCCAGGAGATCATCGTCCATCCGCTGGAAAAGGGCGGCTCGGACCGAAAGTTCTACCGCATGGCGTTCAGCGAAGAGCACTCGATGATCCTCGCCAAATATGGCCGCCAGCGGGAGGAGAACCGGCATTACGTGGCCATCGCGCGCTTCCTGGCCGGCGTCGGCGTCCGCGTGCCGGAGATCTATTTTCACGACGACGAGGAAGGGCTCATCTGGATGGAAGACCTCGGCGATCGCGACCTCTGGAGCTATCGCGCCGAGCCGTGGCCCGTGCGCCGCGATCTCTACCACAGCGCGCTCGATCAATTGCTCACCCTGCATACCCGGGCGCATATCGCCACGCCCGTCGAACCGCCGGAACTCCAGGCCGAATTCAACACCGAGCTCTATCGCTGGGAGCAAAATTACTTTTTGGAAAACTGTCTCGTGCGGCACTTCGGCCTCGATGCGGACGAGGTGGAGGAAAAGTGCGACCGCGAGCGGCTCGGTGAAATCGCCACGCAACTCGCCGCGCTGCCGCGCTGCTACGTGCACCGCGATTTCCAATCGCAAAACATCGTCATCAAGGATGGCGCCGCGTGCTTCATCGATTTCCAGGGCATGCGCCCCGGCCTGCCCCAGTACGATCTCGCGTCCTTGCTCTACGACCCCTATGTGCACCTGCCCGCGAGCGAGCGCGCGGAATTGCTCAATTACTACCTCGAAGCGCTGACGGACTTCGGCCCGGCTCCCGCCGCCGATTTCGCAGCCGTTTACGATTTGTGCGCCATGCAGCGCCTGATGCAGGCGCTCGGAGCCTACGGCTTCCTCGGCCACGTGAAAGAGCGCCCGCATTTCCTCGAGCACATCCCCACGGCGCTGGCGTCCTTGCGCGAAGTGCTCGCGCGCATCCCCGGTCTCGATGGCCTGCGCGCCCATCTTGCGGTTTTGTAAAAGCGAGCGTTCTCCTCGCGAGGTCATCCTTCGACTCCGTTACACTCCGCTCAGGATGACTTCGCGAGGAGTCAATCGTGCGTGAGCTTGATCCCGCGCTGGCCGTAGGCGATTTCGAAGAGGATCGGCACGCCGGCCAATTCCTCGAGGACCCCGCGATTTGTTGTCGTAGCGAGATCCTCCTCGGCCGAAGGATGATTGAGGATCAACCCGGCGCATTCGAGCCCGCTGGCGCGCACGGCTGCGATGGTGAGCAGCGCATGGTTGAGCGCACCGAGGCGATTGGCGACCACGATGGCCACCGGCAGCCGGAATTCCGCCGCGAGGTCCGCGACGAAGTAGTCGCGCGCAATCGGCACCAGCCAGCCTCCCGCACCTTCCACGATCAAAGATTCGTGCGCGATGCGTGCGCGGGCGAATGACTCACGGATGAGTGCCAGGTCGACGGCGCGGTTTTCGATCAGGCTCGCGGTGTACGGCGCCGCCGGTGCGCGCAGCCACACGGGATTGACGTCGTTGAGCGTGATCGCGCCATCGGCCGCCGCGTGCAAGAGCGTCGCATCTTCGCGCTCGCCGCAGCAAATCGGCTTGAGCCCCACGCAGTCGCGCCCCGCGGCCCGCAGGGCGCGGACGAGCAGCGCCGCGACGTAGCTCTTGCCGACGTTCGTGTCGGTGCCGGTGAGGAAAAGGTTCACGCTTTACGCGCCGATCCGCTCCAAAATGGCGTTCGCAATCTTGTCCGCCTGCGCATTGATCCGGGCGCCGTCGCGTCCCTCGATGAGCAGCCGAATCTTCGGCTCCGTGCCGGAATAGCGCAGCAGCACGCGGCCCGCGCCGGCGAGTTCCTTCTCGGCTTCCTGCACGAGCAGCGTCACGTCCGGAAGTTCTTCGAGCGGCTTCTTTTCGCGGACCTTCAAGTTGCGCTGTGCCTGCGGATACTTCGACAGGCAGGCTTTCAACTCGCTCAGCGGCTTGCCGGTCTCCGTCATGATGCGGAGGATTTGCAGCGCGCTCACGATGCCGTCGCCGGTTGTCGAGAAATCGCGGAAGATCATATGGCCGCTTTGCTCGCCGCCCACGTTCAGTTCGCCCTTCATCATCGCCTCGATCACGTAGCGGTCGCCCACCTTGGTGCGCAGGACGCGCCCCGCGTTCTTCTGCAGCGTCTCGTCGAGGCCGAAGTTGCTCATCACCGTGGCCACGAGCGTGTTCTGCGCCAGGCATCCGCGCTTGATGAAATCGAGCGCCGCGATGGCCATGATCTCGTCGCCGTCGACCACATCGCCGTTCTCGTCGCAGAGCAGCACGCGGTCCGCATCGCCATCGTGGCTGATGCCCACCTGCGCCTTGGTTTCCTTGACGATGCGCTGGATTTCCTCGGGGTGCGTGCTGCCGCACTCGCGGTTGATATTGCGCCCATTCGGCGTGTTGTGTGCGACGATGATATCCGCCCCGAGCTCGCGCAGGATGCAGGGCGTCGACTTGTACGCCGCGCCATTGGCCACATCCACGGCGATGCGCATGTCCTCGAGCGTGCGCCCGCGCGGGAAGCTCTGCTTGGCAAACTCGACGTAACGCCCGAGCGCATCGTCGATCCGCGTCGCGCGGCCGATCTTGCCCGCCGTGGGCCGGATCGATTCGATCTCGCCGCTGAAAACCAGGTGCTCGATGCGCTGCTCGATCTCGTCATCGAGTTTGTAACCGTCGTGCCGGAAGAATTTGATGCCATTGTCCTCGTAAGGATTGTGCGACGCGCTGAGCACGATGCCCGCGTGGGCCCGCAAGGAGCGCGTGATATACGCCACCCCCGGCGTCGGCAGCGGCCCGATGAGCAGCACATCCGCCCCAAGCGACATTACGCCCGCGGCGAGCGCGTTTTCCAGCATGTAGCCCGAAAGCCGCGTGTCCTTGCCGATGACGATCGTGGGGCGCCCGTTGGAGCGGCCCGACTGCGCGCTCATCTGCGTGAAGACATGCGCGGCGGCGCGCCCCAGCTTGAGGGCGGTTTCCGCCGTGACGGGTTCGATGTTCGCGGTGCCGCGGACGCCGTCCGTGCCGAAGATCTTGCGTCCGCCGTGGCCGTTTTCGGTGGTGGGAGAGGGTTTACTTTTTCGGGCTGCCATGAGTGGTGGTATCAAACTGGAATTTGTCCTCCGCATGGAAGCGCTTTTCGAACTCGATTTGAAAATCAGAAGGCGAGACGGTCGTTGCCAGGCTCCGATGAATGACCAGCCACAGTATGACGGCGAGGACCAGGGACAGAAGTTTTGCCAGCCAGTTGTTTAGAATCACTTTCATCTTTCAGGGAGAACAGTTCGGCCAGTCGGTGATCGAAACTCTCAGGGTCGAAGCTTCTTTCGATGTGCCCCTGATGACAAATGGAAACGATGCCCGTTTCTTCCGAAACGACGATGACAATCGCATCGCTTTCCTCGGAGAGCCCGAGGGCCGCGCGATGCCGCAGGCCCAGCGCCCGATCGAGATCGGCCCGCTGCGTGATCGGAAAAATGCACGCGGCGGAAACGATCCGGTCGTTGCGGATGATGATCCCGCCGTCGTGCAGCGGCGTCTTGGGAAAGAAGATGCTCACCGCGAGTTCCGTGGAAAGCGCGCAATCGATCTTCACGCCGCTCTCGGCGAAGGACTCGATATTCTGCCCGCGCTCGATGGCGATCAGCGCGCCGAGCTGGCGGTTGGCGAGGTCGAAGGTGATCTCGCGCACCAGTTCCAGTGCTTCGCGATTCTGGTTGGTCGCCAGGAAGAGCCGGTGCCCGCCCAACGCCGCCAGCCCGCGCCGCAATTCCGGTTGGAAGATGATCACCAGGGCGATGAAGGCCACTTTGTAGAGGCTGTCAAAGATGGACTCGATCACCGCCAGCCCCAGAAGTTGCGAGAGCAGGTTCACCGCCAGGAAAATGACCACCAGCCCGATCAGCACATTCGCCCCCGGGGTGCCCTTGAAAAAGCGCCACAGATAATAGATCGCCACCGCCAGCAGCACGATTTCCACGGCATCCTTCCAGTGGGCCTGCGCGAACTGCAGGGGATTCATGCCGCCGCCTCCTGGTCGAGGATGGCTTCCGTCATGCGGAGAGCCTCCCTATTGGGGCGCGCCTCGTGGACGCGGAAAACATTCGCCCCGCGCGTGCGCCCATAGCTGGTCAGCGCCACCGTGGGCCACGCCCGGTCGGTCAGCGCGTCGCTGCCGGCGACTTTGCCGAGAAAGGATTTGCGCGACACCCCCAGCACCAGCGGCCGCCCGCCGACCCTCATGGCATCGAGATTCCGCAGCAGGGCGAGATTGTGCTCCACTGTTTTGCCAAAGCCGATTCCGGGGTCGAAAGCGAGGCGCATAGGGTCGATCCCGCACGCTAGGCAAGCGGAAAATGTTTGTCGAAAAAAATCCCTGATTTCCGCCACAACGTCGTCATAGCGAGGGGCCTTCTGCATATCGCGCGGCGAGCCTTGCATGTGCATGGCGATCGCGCCCGCTCCCGTCTCGCGCACCACGGCGCGCATCGCCGGATCCCGCAGTCCGGTCACGTCGTTGACGATCTCCGCGCCCGCCTCGATTGCCGCCCGGGCCACCGCGGGTTTCATCGTGTCCACGGAGAGAATGAACCGCGCGTCGCCGGCCAGCCGCTCGATCACGGGCAGCACCCGTTGCAGTTCCTCCGCTTCCGGGACGGGCTGCGCGCCGGGCCGCGTGGATTCACCGCCGATGTCGATGATCGCCGCGCCCTCCGCGCCCAGTTGCCGCGCCTGGGCCACGGCGCTTTCCACGCCGGCAAATTGCCCGCCGTCCGAGAAGGAATCGCTCGTGACATTGACCACGCCCATGATGAGCCCGCGCCGTGCGAGATCCAGGGTGCGGGTGCGGCTTTGCCAGGTCATCCAAGCCGCATCGCGCGTCTTGCGCACGGACGCAACATGAGATTGCCATTTTACGTGGATTTCGTTACGTAATCGGGCGTATCCCCGCTGTTTCGACCCTATGAAAACTCTCCTCGCCATCATCTCCATTCTCGCCGTCGTTCTCGTCATGCCCGCCATGGCCGGCAAAAAAGGCCGGGGCCCGCACGAGCCGGCTACTCCCGAAGCCAAGATCGTCGAAATCGACGCGCTCAGCATCAAGGTCACGCTCGGTTTGAGCGGCGACGAACACAAGGAATACAAAATCACCGATCAGACGAAAGTCACCCTCAACGGTGCACCGGTCGCCGCCCGTGATTTGCGGGCGGGAATGGTGGCGAAGATCGAAGTCGGCGCCGACAGCGTCACCGCGACTTCGATCGAAGCCAAGGATGCGCCTGCCCACCCCGGCAAGCATCGCGTCGGCTAGACTGCTTCCACGCCTGGCGTAGCTGCGAAGCAGGCGCGGCCGCGGATCTCCGGGGAGCGCGCTCGTCCCGAGTGCGGGTTTCGGCGTCCCACCGAAACGAACTTTGACGGGCGCGGCGCCCGGCCGGCACGTTGTTTTCCATTAGCCGCCGGAAAAGTCCGCGAAGGCGGAACGCCAGCGCCGGCACGCGGAACGAGCGCGCTCCCGGAACCTTTCCTGCCGTGCCCGGCAGGTGAGCGCGCGCTGAATCGAATCGCCCCACGATCCCGATCCATTGATCGCGAGCTTCGGTGCAATCGGAAACGCCGCCGCGAGATGACGCGTCGTGGGCGGGTAAAATCCCTCCGGCAGCAGGCCGCCGGAAAAGCGCGTTTACGCTTTCTCTTCTTCCGCTTCGTCGTCCTCGTCCTCGTCCGCTTCGTCCTCGAGAGGCGGGAGTTCGTGGTCGCTGTAAAAGTGGCGTTTGCGCTTGTTGGAGGGCAGCGGGGCGAGCGTCATCGTCACGCTCTTGCCCATCAGCTTGGGGGCCATCTCCACATTGGCCATGGTGTTGAGATCGTTCTTCACGCGATCCATCAGTTGCATGCCCAGTTCCTGGTGCGCCATTTCGCGCCCGCGGAATTGCAACTGCACCCGCACCTTGTTGCCCTTGTCGAGGAACTCCTCGGCGTGCCGCATCTTCGTCACGTAATCGTGCTCGTCGATGTTCACCCGGAATTTGATTTCCTTGAGCTTGCTGCCGGCGTTCTTTTTCTCCTTCTCGTGCTTGGCGGCCTCGTACTTGAACTTGCCGAAGTCCACGATACGGCACACGGGGGGAGTGGCATTGGCTGCGACCTCGACGAGATCGAGCCCCATTTCCTGCGCCTTCCGGATGGCGTCCGACAACTTCATCACGCCGAGCTGCTGACCGGAGGCAGCGAGGATCACACGCACCTCGCGGGCGCGGATCCGACCATTAACACGATTTTGGATTTGAATAGGGAGACTCTCTTTCTACCCGTGCGGGGAGCGGACGCACGCGCAGTGTTTTTAACTGTTGGTTCGCAATTTTCTTGGCGGCTTTGTGAAAAAATCCACGGCCGAAGCTCCGGCATCACCGCGCTTGCGAAGGCGTTCCCGGCGAAGAGGCAGGCGGCTATGCGCCGCTCACCCGAGCGTTGCATGTAGCGAAAGAACGGTCTGCGAGCAAGGCGAATCTTGCGCCGGCGGCCAAAGCGGCCCTCTTTGGGCGGCGAAAGCGCGCCTCGCTACTTCCGTACCGGGAAAAGCTCCCGCCACTCCTCGCTCGTCAGCCGGGGCGCCCCGTCGAGTGCTCCGTGTCCTCCGAGCGAGCCGGAAGTCGTCAACCCGCCCGTGCGTAAAGAGCTCGTATGGAGCGCGGTGGACAGCGGCGCCCTCATTTTGACCGGGGGTGCGGCGGGCGCAGCCGGAGCGCTCGGGATGGGGGTGGAAGTGCTGGCCGCGGGGGTCGGAGCGTCCGCCGCAGGGTCCAGGTTTGCGGCTTTGTACAATTCCGCCAGCATCGCCTGAATCTGCGGGGTGAGCTTGGTCACGTCGGACAGCGGCGGTTCATCCGCCCGCGCGGGTTTTGCCAGGACCGTGGCAGCGAGCACCATCGCGGAAAGGAAGGAGAGCATTTTCATAGGGTTCGATTGGCTTGGTGGCAGCCACTGATTCGAAGTCACTCTCGTGAAGCGCGTGTATTTGCGATACCGTTATTTTGTTAAGGAAGTGTAAATCTATCCCCGCCCGTCGCGCGACCCGCTAACCTCCGCCCCCGAACCACCCATGAGTCCGCCCCTGCCCGCGACCCGCCCGTGCCTGCTCGTCATCGACGACGATCGCAAGCTCTGCCGGCTCATCGCCGATTATCTCGATCCGCTGGGGTACGATGTGGCCACGGTGCACACCGGCCCCGAAGGCGTGGAGCGTGCCACCGCCGAGCCGTGGCAGGCCGTCATTCTCGATCTCATGCTGCCGGGGCTCGATGGCTTTGAAGTGCTCAAGCAAATCCGCCGCACCAGCGATGTCCCCGTGCTCATGCTCACCGCCCGCGGCGACGAGGCGGACCGCATCGTGGGCCTGGAGATCGGTGCGGACGATTATCTGCCGAAGACCTTTTCCTCGCGCGAACTGCTGGCCCGCCTCCGTGCCGTCACCCGCCGCACCGCGCGCCCGCCCGCGGCGGTCAAGGACGCCGACGCCGAGATCGTGATCGACAAGCTGCGCATCAACCCCGGCGCGCGCACCGCCGCGCTCGACGACCACGCGCTCGTGCTCACGCCCGTGGAGTTCGAGCTGCTGCTCTCGCTGGCCCGTGCCAAGGGCCGCGTGAAGACGCGCGATCATCTTCTCGAGCAGATCCGCGAACGCGAGTACGAGGTCTTCGACCGCTCCATCGACGTCCATATTTCCGCCCTGCGCAAGAAGCTCGGCGACGACCCGAAGACGCCGCACTTCATCCGCACCGTCCGTGCCGCGGGTTACATGCTCATCGATCCCGATGCCGATTCCTACTGACCCGCCGCCGCTGCGCGGGGTGCGCTTCCCGCTTTCGCTGAAGATCCTCATGTGGTTCTTCCTGAACCTCGCGTTTCTCGGCGGCGCCGGGTGGCTGGCCGCGCACGGGCAGCTCCGCATGGGGCTCGATTCGCTCCTGGCCGGCCCGGTGAACGATCGGTTGCAGACCATGGGAGCGGTCGTTTCCCAACAGCTCAACGAGCGCCCCCCGGCCCGCTGGGAGCAGGTCCTGCAGAACACGGCCAACGCCTACCACCTGCAAGTCGCGCTCTTCCGCAACGACGGCGGGCTCGTGGCCGGTCATCTCGAGCTGCCTGAGGAAGTGCGCAATCGCCTGCGCGAGATCCGCCCCGGCCGCCGGCCGGAGGAGCCCCCTCCTCGCGCCGGTGAGCGGGACGATCGGCCGCCCCCGCGCGATGGCCCGCCCGATGCTCCGCCGCCCGATGCTTCCGGGCGCCCCGGCGGGCCTCCACCCCCGGATGGCGAACATCGTCCACCTCCCCGGCCTGCGCCCGTGGCCATCCAAGGGAGCTTTCCCAAGATGATGCTGCACACCCGCGCTCCCCGCCTCTACTGGGTGCTCATCCGTCTCCCGGTCATGGACCGTCGCCCGCCTTCGCCCGCGCCGACCACGCTCATCCTCGCCACGGATTCCCTGCGCGGCGGCGGGCTGCTTTTCGACTACCGGCCATGGCTCGTCGGGGGCGGTGTGGTGATGATTCTTTCGGTGCTGCTGTGGGTGCCGCTGGTGCGCGGCATCACGGGCACGCTGCGGCAGATGACCGGCGCGGCGGAATCCATCGCGCAAGGCCGCTTCGACACCCACCTGAACACGCCCCGGTCGGATGAACTCGGCCGGCTCGGCAGCGCGCTCAATCACATGTCCGCCCGCCTGCGCGAATTTTTCACCGGCCAGAAACGTTTCCTCGGCGACATCGCCCACGAACTCTGCTCCCCGCTCGCCCGCATGGAAATGGCGCTCGGCATCCTCGACCAGCGCGCCGATGAGAAGCAGCGCGCTTACGTTGCCGACGTGCGCGAGGAATTGCGCCACATGTCCGCGCTCGTGAACGAACTGCTCTCCTTTTCCAAGGCCGGCGTCGGCGGCAACAGCGTGGAGCTCAAGGCCGTCTCGCTGGCCGAGCTGGCGGGACGCGTCGTCGCCCGCGAGACGAAGGAGCACCGCGGCGTCATCGTCGATGTCCCGGGTTCCCTCGTGGCCCTCGTCGAGCCCGATCTGCTCGGTCGCGCGCTCGGCAATGTCATCCGCAATGCCCTGCGGTACGCGTCGCCCACCAGCGCCCATTCCGACAGCTATTCCTATCGCCCCACCGTGCAGAGCGACGGGCGCCCGTCCGGCCCTGTCACCATCTCCGCCCGTGAAAAGGGCGACCGCCTTGTCCTGCTCGTCACCGATTGCGGTCCCGGCGTGCCGGAGGAAGCACTCCATCGTCTGTTCGATCCCTTCTTCCGTCCTGAATCCGCGCGCACCCGCGAAACCGGCGGGGCCGGTCTCGGCCTCGCCATTGTCAAGAGCTGCGTGGAAGCCTGCGGCGGCTCCGTCACCGTGCGCAACGTCAAGCCCAGCGGCCTCCAGGTGGAATTCGAGTTGCGCCGCGCCCCACTCCAGCCCGCCGGCAAAAACCGCCTGGCTTCCGCGACTGCCTAGCGGCGCTCCGGCCGGTCATTCTTCGGCTCAGGATCACAGAGCATTTTTTTAAAATGCGCGCCGCGCGTTCTCCCGCTGCCGCGCCGATTCTTTTCGTGCCCTTTCGTGGACCCAAAACCCTATCGTTGAGACCCCGCGCCAAAGTCTGGTAGCTTGCGCCCCTTTCACTCCCGCTCCGCCACCCTCCCCTATGAAACGCCTCCTCCCCTTCCTCCTTCTCACCTGCGGCTCCTTGTGCCTGGCACAGGAAAAAACGCCCACGCCGGTTCCCGATCGCCAGCCCGCCGACGGTCCATTCGTGCCCGCGCCCGCCTTGCCCGGCGGCATCGTGCTCCCGCTTTATCCGCAAGATTCGCCATTGCTCAACCACGAGCGCATCCACGAAGCGGAACATTACAACACCGCCGGCAAGAGCACCGACAAGCTCCTCAATACGCTCAACATTCACAACCCCACCATCGAGGTGCATCTCGCGCCGGGCGATCCGCCGAACACGGGCGCGGCGATCATTGTCGCGCCGGGCGGCGGACACAAGATCCTGTGGGTCGGTCCGGAGGGCTACGATCTCGTGCCCTTCTTCGACAAACTCGGCGTCTCGACCGTCGTCCTGCGCAATCGGCTGCGCGTCGATGGCTACGAGCCCACCGTCGATGCGGTGAACGATGCCTTTCAAGCCATCCGCCTCGTCCGCAGCCACGCTGCGGAGTGGAAACTCGATCCCGCAAAAATCGGGATCATGGGCTTCTCCGCCGGCGGCGAACTTTCCGCGCCGACGGCGCTCTTCTTCGATGACTTTGTGCAGAAGAACGCCGGTGCCTCCGATCCGCTGGCCAGGGTCTCCCCGCGTCCGGATTTCGTCGGCGTCATCTACCCCGGCCCGACGCCTTTCACCAAAGCGCCCGAGACGCCGATTCCCGCCAACATGCCGCCCAGCTTCATCGCCTGTGCCGGCGCGGGCGACCAGGTGCACGCCGTCTGGGCCACCGAGTACTTCACGCCCCTGCTCAAGGCGGGAGTGCCCAACGTCGAGCTGCACATCTACGGTCGCGGCACGCACGGCGGCGCGATCAGTCCGCGCGGCGGCATCCCGTACGGCACCTGGCAGGATCGTTTTGTCGATTGGTTCCGCGATCTTGGCTTCCTCGAAGCCCCCGGCACCGAAACCAAAGCCGCCCGCGAGGTCGCTGCGTACGCGAAGAAACACGCGAAGTAAGCGGGGAGCGGCCCGTGAGACGGTGTCGCTCGGAATGATGGTCATCCTGAGGGGTCACAAAACGCGGGCATTATGATTGGTTCGGGGATGACGCCCATTGGATGTTGGGTGTTCGATGTTGGATGTTGGATGTTCAAAACATTCCTTGATTCCCAACAACTTACGAAACGTGTCATTGGCAGTGAAGTCGAAGGATCCCGTCGCACAACCAGCGATGATCTTTGGTAGAGCGACGGGGTTCTTCGACTGCGTTACACTCCGCTCAGAATGACAGGTGAGGAACGCAGGGGTTCTCGCAAAACCCAAGCCGGACCGGCACACGCTGGAAGCGGTTTAACTTGTACGTAGCCACCCATCAAACGAAGCGTCGCCAAACGAAACGCCGAGGGCGCGGAGATATGGGAGAGAGGAAAGGAGGGCTTTTCTTTTCTCTGCGGACCTCTGTTTTCTCTGCGCCCTCTGCGTTTAAAACGGCTACGACATTATTTGAGCCGCGCTCGACTTCTCCATCGCCCTGGAGGACTCTCCCAGCGTCAGCCAGTTCCATTGAATATGAATGCCGAGCGAAAAACAAATGGACGCACGCCGATGGGGTTCTATTGCGCGCTTTTGTTATTCTGGATTTCTTCCTTGAGTGGTTGCGCCGCTCCGCCGCCCGCCAGGCCCGGGTACTCACCTGAAATTGGAGACGATTACGCACGACGGTCAGACCGCTTATTCCTTCCGCTCCGTGCCGGACTGAGATCGGAAGCGACCCGTTCTAGACTGGCTCCGCCGGTACGGTGGAGGGAACGATCGGCGAGGCATTGCGCACCTCGGCGGTGGAGGTCAGGTGGATGGCCTGCCCGGCCAGCGATTGGAGTTCCTTGCTATTGGCCCCCGCGGATCGTCGACTTGATCGCCGGAATCCGCGCGGCGCTGAGGCTCAATTCGTCGACACCGAGCCCGATGAGCAGACGCGCGGCGACGGGATCGGACGCCGCTTCTCCGCAAACGGCGACATGCTTTCCGTGCCGGTGCGCCTCGGCGGTGATCTGCCCGATCATGCGCAAGACCGCCGGGTGAACCGCATCCTGGAAACGCGCCAAAGTCGGATTGCCGCGATCGGCGGCGAGGACATATTGCGTGAGATCGTTGGTGCCGATACTGAAAAAATCCGCTTCCACGGCCAGTTGGTCGCTCAAGACCACCGCGGAAGGGACCTCGATCATGATGCCGACGGAAATGGGCCACGCGTGGGGAACGCCGGATTGCTCGAGCGCGCGGTGCGCCTCGTCCAGCGCGGCCCGGGCTTCGCGGAGCTCCGCCAGTTCGGCAATCATCGGAAACATGATCCGAAAATTGCCGCCCTCGGCCGCGCGCAGGATGGCGCGAAGCTGGGTCTGGAACAGCTCCGGACGGCTCAGGCAAACGCGGATGCCGCGCTCGCCGAGAAACGGATTGGCCTCGCGCGCCAGGCCGAGATAGGGCGCTTCCTTGTCGCCGCCAATGTCCAGCGTGCGGATGACGACCGCGCGGTTCCCCATGGTTTCACGGACTTGACGCAAGGCCGCGAATTGTTCGTCTTCGGTCGGCGCCGTCTCGCGGTCGATAAAGAGAAACTCGGTGCGAAAGAGACCGACGCCTTCCGCCCCGCGTTCCAGTGCGGGGGCGGCTTCGCCGGCCTTGCCGAGGTTGGCGAAGATCGCGACGGCGCGGCCATCGGTCGTCACCGCGGGTTCGTGCCGGATGCGGGCGGCTTCCTCGGCGGCGCGGCGCTGGGCATCCATCCGTGCGCGCAGGGCGTCGAGTTGGGCCGGCGGCGGATCGAGCCACAGTTCGCCGGTGTCCCCATCGAATGCCGCCGTGGAAGCCGCACGGCCGGCCCGGTCGAGGGCCGCGCGCGCGTGAGCGATGGCCGGCACGCCGCGGGCGCGCAGCAGGATCGCGGCGTGCGAAGTCCGGCCGCCCTGCAGGCAGATCACGCCGAGCACGTTCTTCGAGAGCGCGGTCACTTCCGCCGGCGCAAGATCATCGACGACGAGAATCCCAGGCTGGGAAAGATCGCCCACGCGAGGCCGGGCGACGCCCAACGCGGCGAGCACCCGCGCGCCGATATCGCGCACGTCGGCGGCGCGCTGGCGCAAATATTCGTCTTCCAGTTGGGCATAATTGGCCGCCACCGCTTGATAGGCGTTCGCCCAGGCGCGCGGCGCGCTGTCGTGGTTCTCGCGGATCGAAGTTTCGGCCCGCTGGAGCAAATCGGGATCTTCGAGCAGCAGGGCCTGCGCGGCGAAGATGGCGGCTTCATTCTTGCCCAGGCTGCTTTGCAGCGCGGTTTGCTCTTGGGCGACGGCGGCGCTGGCCTCGTCGATCGCCTGGTGCAAGCGGCCAATCTCGTCCTCGGGCTTCCCGGCCTGTTGATTGGGTATGGCGATCTCTGCGGTCGTCGCGAAAGCCAGCGGCCCGATGGCGAGACCGCTGGAGACGGGGACTGGCTCGCCGGTCGCGGCCACGCGCGGCGCCGTCTTCACCGGCGGCGGCTCCGCCAGGGAATCGCCGAGGCCTTTTTCCACGGACGGCCGCAGCGCCTGTAGCGCGGCCTTCGCCTCGGGGCCGCTGGCCGTGATCTCAATTTCATGGCCGCGCAAAATCCCGAGAGAGGCGAGACCGGTGAGACTTTTCGCGGAAGCCGGACCGCGGTTTTTGGTCACGTTGCGCACCTGGATGTCGGCTTTAAAAGCAGCGGCTTCGCGAATGAAGCGCGCGGCGGGGCGCGCATGCCAGCCGAGCGGGTTTGGAACGGTCACGCGGACTGTCTCCCCGGGCGCCGCGGCGGCGGGGGCTGGCGAAGAACCGGGCGTCGTATCGTCGGTCCCGAGCTGCGCCTTTTTTTGCCGGAGCGCGCCTTCCGCTTCGCAGCTCACTTCCTCGAGCGTGCTGCCCAGGGCGGCGAGGACCCCCGCCGCGACCGCGCCTTCCACAAACGGCGCGGCGACACAGCGGACCCGCGCCCGTTGTTCATCTCGAGAAAGCCGAGGGCGGTTTCCGTGCTGAGCAACGCGCTGCCCATGTCCATCAGCACGACCACACCTTCGTTGCTCATTACCGCGGTGATCGCTTCCATGATCTCCATGCCATTGGTCCCGAGATCGGTATGATCGTCGCCGGCTCCGGCTGCGACCGCGATCGGCAGCTTCGGCCCCGCCATGGCCACGACCAGTTCCTTCAGCGCCAGCGCCATCGCGTGGCTGTGGAGACGAGAACCAGGCCGACCATATCGCGCGGAGGGGGAGGAGTGGTGTTTCAGCCCTGGACCGCCCCGAGGAGTGCTTCCAGCAGCAAGGTCGACGAGGTCGCGCCAGGGTCTTTGTGGCCGATACTCCGCTCGCCCAGATAGCTGGCGCGGCCCTTGCGCGCGAGCAGCGGGATGGTCGCTTCCGCCGCCTCGCGGGCGGTGGCGACGGCACGCTCGAGCGCGCCCGTCAGCGAATCGCCATTCTTCGGATGCAACGCGGCCAGCGCGGGAGTCAGGACGTCGACCATCGTCTTGTCGCCCAGGACCGCTTTGCCCCAGACCCACGATGCCGGCGAGGCCGGCGTCGAGACAGGCACAGAATTCCGGCAGCGAGAGCTTCAGCTTGCCCTTGGCCGGCGCTGCCGCCTTGAGAAAGAAAGTGCCGTAGAGCGGGCCGCTCGCCCGCCGACTTGCGAGATGAGCGTGGTCGCCGTCGTGCGGAACAGGCCATCGATTTCCTGGCCGGCCAGCGCATCCAGTTTCGGCGGGATCGCGGTGAAGCCGCGCGCCATGTTGGCGCCGTGGTCGCCGTCGCCGATGGCTGAATCGAGATCGTTGAGTTCGTCTTTGTGCGCGGGGAAAACCGTGGCGCAGGAGCGCAGCCAGCGCTCGATCTGGGCGGAAGTAATAGCATCCATAAAATGGGATCAGACTCCTTTGCGCAGCGCGGGGGTGAGCACCGGGGCGTCCCACAGCTTCGTCAATTCTCCATCGAGTTTCAGCAGCGTAATGGCCGTGCCGGCCATCTCGAGACTGGTGATGTAGGAGCCGACGAGATTGCGCGTGATCTTCAGGCCGGCCTTTTGCAGGAGCTCCGCGGCCTTGCGATACACGATGTACAGCTCGATGAGCGGCGTGCCGCCCAGGCCATTGACGAAAAGCAGGACTTCATCGCCGGATTTGAAAGGCAGGTCGCTGAGGATCGGCTCGACGAGCAACTCGACGATCTCGTCGGCGGGCCGGAGTTTCGCCCGGCGGCGGCCGGGTTCGCCGTGAATGCCGACACCGATTTCCATTTCATCGGCGGGCAGGTCGAAGGTCGGCTTGCCGATATGTGGCACGGTGCAGGAAGTCAACGCCATGCCCATGCTGCGGGCCTGGCCGTTCACGCGTTTGCACAGCGCGGTGATTTCGGCCAGCGACTGCCCGGCCTCCGCCGCCGCGCCGCAAATCTTCTCCGCCAGCACGGTTGCGCCGACGCCCCGCCGGCCGGCGGTCCAGGTGCTGTCTTCCACGGCGACGTCGTCATTGATGATCACACTCTCGACCGGAATGTCGTCCGCCCGCACAAGGTCGGCGGCGAGTTCGAAGTTCATGACGTCGCCGGTGTAATTCTTGACGATCAGCAACGCGCCTTTTTCGCCGGCGACGGCCTTGGTGGCGGCCTCCATCTGGTCCGGGGTGGGGCTGGTAAAGACGGCGCCGGGACAGGCGGCATCGAGCATCCCGTGGCCGACGAAGCCGCCGTGCAGCGGCTCATGGCCGCTGCCCCCGCCGGAGATGATGGCGACTTTGTTTTTCACCGGGGCATCCGCACGAGTGATGAAGTGGGGATGGTAATACACCTTGAGCAGGTCCGGGTGGGCGGCCTCCATTCCCTGGAGCGCTTCGGTAACGACGTTTTCGGGGGAGTTGATGAGTTTTTTCATGGGATTTCAGGACACGATTTTAAAAAGCACTCCGGCAACCACACTCCGGCAACCACCGCGCCGAGCAACGGTCCCACGACCGGGATCCACGCGTAGCTCCAATCCGACGATCCCTTTCCGGGAATCGGCAGGATGGCGTGGGCGATGCGCGGCGCCAGGTCGCGGGCCGGATTGATCGCGTACCCCGTGGCGCCGCCGAGCGACAGGCCGATGGCCCAGACCACGCCTCCGACGAGGAAGGGCGGCAGCCCGCCGGCCAGCCCCTTGCCGACGACGGCGGGTGAGAAAATCGCCCGATGCCGATGAGCAGGACGGCTGTCCCGATCAGTTCGCTGAGCAAATTCGCCGGCGCATGGCGGATCGCCGGCCCGGTGGAGAAACATGCAGCTTCAGGCCGGCATCGGGTGTCTCTTTCCAGTGCGGAAGGTACTGCAGCCACACCAGGATCGCGCCGGCGAAGGCCCCCAGGAATTGCGCCGGAAGATACACCGCCAGCTTGGCAGTCTTGCCGCTGACGATGGCGTCCCACACGGTGACCGCGGGGTTGAGATGCGCGTCGGGCTGCCAAAGGCGATCGCCGCGTAGACCCCGACCATCACGGCAAAGGCCCACCCGGAGGCGATGACGATCCAGCCGGAGTTCTGGCCTTTGGATTTATTGAGGAGCACGGTTTGCGACCACGCCATCGCCGAGGAGGACGAGGAGCATGGTGCCGATGAATTCGCCAAGGAATGGGGACATGGTATTTTACCTGTGGAGGAGGGCCGCTGGCGGCGCCGGGGGCGCCGGGCGAGACCGGGGTGGGAGACTCGAATTTTCATGTGGAGACGCGGCGGCTCGAGCAAATGGGGAGACCGCGCATCGGGGTGCGCTAAAACTGTGGCTGCCCGGAACGCTTTACAACAGCGAACACCTTGAATTTCCTTGGATGACTTGTATAAATCCTAGGTATGCAGATCGCACCCACCCCCTGGGCGCCTTCCGGCGATGCCGGAGACGTTTGCTTGCAAGTAGCGGTGCACCTGCTCGAGCTCACCGAGCAATCCCGCTTCCTGCTCCGTGTCCCGGAACTGCGCGATCACGTCGCCGATATCCCGGGACTGCATTTTCATTTCGCGCCCGATTTCATCGTCGCCCTCGGCGGCCGCACCCGTCTCGAATTTGCGCACGAGGAGATCATTCTCGAACGCTCCCAGATGGCGGTGATCCCCACGGGCATCCCGCATCGCGAGGTGCCGGTGGCGCGCGCCGGTGAACCTTTCCAGAACCTGGTGGTCAGCGTTTACAACCAGACGGTCAGCGCCCAGTTCGTGCACTCCGAGGCGGGCGCGCAGACCCTCCGCGTGGAGCACGCGTATTTCGATTCCGCGAAGGACCAGTTGCTCATCCAGTATCTCGAGGAACTGGGCGAGCTCTACCATAGCCGCGAGGAACAGCGGCACTTCGGCATCAAGGGCCTGCTCCTCACCTACCTCAGCACGCTCGCCGGCATCGTCCAGCACGCCCGCGAGGCGCCGCCCTCCGAGAAGCTGAAAGTCTCCCAGGCCAAACGCTACGTGCAGGAGTACCTCGGTCCGAGGAACTCAGCGTCAAATACCTGGCCGAACTCCTGCACTGCTCGGCGGACTATCTTTCCACCCTCTTTCACGATGAAACCGGCCATCGGCTGATCGCCTACATCAACCAGGAGCGCATCAAGGCCGCGCGCAGCATGCTGCGCAACACCGCGCTCAGCATCTCCGAGGTCGGCTACGCGCTGGGCTTCGAGAGCCAGGCCTACTTCAGCCGCGTCTTCAAGCAAGTGGCGCTCAAGACCCCCACGGAAATTCCGCAAATCCATCGAGCATTCGATGGTCGAGCTCGAGGGCCGCCCTCAAACCATTTCCGCCACCCCGTCCACCGCGCGCGACCGGCGCCCCGGAGTTGCTTCGATTCAATAACATCTGTTACGGGCCCTGAGAGAGCGGAATAACCGCGAGGCGGACGGCGTGGATAGTAAGTGTCTTTGCGTAAGTAGTATTGCCATCAAAGAGATACGACTTCAACCGCGGATAATCTTAGTATGTAACTCCGTGGCCGGACCACCCGCGGCGTGTAAACTCTATTTTTCACGGAAAGACTTGCCTCACTTGGCGCTGGTCATGTATCTCCCTTTCACCGGTGGATCTTACGGTGAAGTTAGGTTCTTTCCTCGTCTTGTGGTTCCCTCGATCTTCGTGATTGGGCCGCCCTTCCACCCTCACATGAAGTCTCTTCATCCCTTTTTCATGAAACAACGCCCCCTCCGTGCTTCGATCCATCGTTTCTCCCGTGTCTCTCCAGCCTCGCGGCTTTCCCTCGCCGTCGCGGCGGCCTTGCTGGGTCTTTCGCCGGCCAGCCGCGCGGCCGATTTCACCTGGCGGGTGGGCACGGGCGATTGGTTCGCGTCGGGAAACTGGACCCCCAATGGTGTTCCGAATGCCGCCTTTTCGGTGTCGATCGACAACGGGCGGCACCGCGCAGGTCCTGCAAGCGGAGTGCGCAAGGACAAATCGTGGTCCTGGGAACGGCTGCCGGGAATTCCGGCACGCTCGCCGTGGGGACCGCGGGAACGAGTTCGTTCACCGTGGTCGCCGTGGGTGATGCCGGCACCGGCACGCTCTCGATTCAATCCGGCGGTGTTGTTACCACGGGCACCGGCTATGTCGGCCTGGTCGCCGGCGGAAGCGGAGGTGTAACCGTGGACGGCGGCGGTTCCCAATGGGTGAATACCGGCAATCTTACCCTGGCCCAGGCGGGCGGGGCCAACGTGCATATCCAAAATGGAGGTTCGCTCAGCAATGTGAATGGCACTATCGGCTTGAACGCGGGCTCCTATGGAGACGTCACCATCGACGGTCCCGGCACCCAGTGGACAAACTCCGGCTATCTCGATGTGGGCGAAGGCGGTGGGGCGACACTGCACGTTCAACACGGCGCGGTCGTCAGCAATACCAATGGCTTCGTCGGCAGCGGCGCGGGCTCCAATGGAAACGTCACGGTGGATGGCACGGGCTCCCAATGGACGAATAGTGGATATATCGTCGTCGGTAACAATGGTAGAGGTTCCCTGAGCGTCCAGAACGGCGGCGTCGTCAGCGACACCGACGGCACGATTGGTCTCGTGGCGGAATCGAACGGCTCCGTGACGGTCGACGGCGTGGGCTCTCACTGGGCCAACTCCGGCAACCTCGTGGTCGGCAGCGCCGGTGCGGGCGGGTTGAGCATCCAACATGGAGGCCTGGTGACGGATATCAACGGCTACATCGCGAGCTCGGCGGGCACCAATAACACCGTCACGGTGGACGGCACGGACTCCGCATCTCACTGGACGAACTCCGGTGATCTCTTCGTCGGCTACGGCGGCACTGGCGGACTGAGCATTCAAAATGGAGGGGTGGTCAGCAACGTCAACGCGACCCTCGGCAGCCTGCTCAACTCGAGCGGCACAGTCACCGTGACCGGTTCGCAATCGACCTGGACCACCTCCTCTACTCTTGCGGTCGGCGGTGACGGCAACGGGACACTGAACGTCTATAATGGCGGGCTCGTGAACAGCGCCACTGCGACCATCGGCAACGGCGCCTCCTCCATTAGCACGGCCACGGTGGATGGCGCGAACTCCCAGTGGATCAATTCCGCCGGCCTCACGGTCGGATACGGCGGCTCCGGTACGCTCAGCATCCAGAACGGCGGCGCGGCCAGCAATACCAGTGCGACGATCGGCAGCCTCGCTGGATCCACCGGCGCAGTCACGGTCACCGGAACGAATTCCCAGTGGACGAATACCGGGGTGGTCAATGTCGGCGATCTCGGCAACGGAACGCTGAATATCTTCAGCGGCGCGGTGGTGACGGGCACGTCCAGTAACATCGGCAATGGAGCCGGCTCCACAGGCATCGCGACCGTGGACGGAGCGCAGTCGAAGTGGACCCTTTCGAGCAATCTAATCGTCGGCGGCTCCGGCGGGGGCACCCTCGCCATTCAGAACGGCGGCGTGGTCAGCGACGTCGGCAGTGTCATCGGCGATACTGCCGCCGCGAATGGCGGCGCCACCGTCGACGGGGCGACCTCGCGCTGGACCCATTCCGCCTCGCTCACGGTGGGCAACGCCGGCACCGGTACCCCTGTCGATCACCGGCGGCGGCACCGTCACGGACACGGATGGTGTCGTCGGCGCCCAGAGTGGTTCCCACGGTACCGCCACGGTGGATGGCGGGACGTGGACCCATTCCGCCGGCCTCACCGTCGGTCAATCCGGGACCGGCGCATTGACGATTCGGGGCGGCGGACAGGTCAGCGATCTCATCGGCATCGCCGGCCTCGGCGCCGGTTCCAATGGAACAGTTACTGTGACCGGCACGAATTCGAAGTGGACCAACACCGCTCTCACCATCGGCTCGGACGGCAGCGGGTACCTTGAACCTATTGCGCAATGGCGTCGCCGTGGTCGATGGAGGAACGGGGATCGCGTATCTCGGGACCGATGCCGGCAGCGTGGGCATCTTGAATATCGGCAATGGCAGCGGAGCGGGAACGCTCCAGGCGGCCGAGGTTCGAGGCGGCGCGGGCTCGGTCACCATTAACTTCGATCACAATAGTTCGAACTACATCTTCAATCCGATCATCACGGGGACGACGATGGTGAACGTGGAGGCGGGCACCACGGTTTTCAACCACGCCCAGACTTACTCGGGGCAGACTTCGATCGATGGTGGCAAACTCCTGGTGAATAACGCCACCGGTTCCGGCACCGGCACCGGTCCCGTCGCCGTGAACACCGGCGGCACGCTCGGCGGCAGCGGTTCCATCGGCGGTGCGGTCACGCTCAACAACGGCGGCAAAATCGCCCCGAGTACGGCGACCCCCGGCCTGGCCGGCACCACCCTGCATGCCGGGTCGATGACCTGGAACGGCGGCGGCACCTTGAGCCTGCAATTGGGCGCGACGGCGGATGAACTGGCGCTGAATGGCGCGCTCACCAAGGGCACTCCGGATCCTTTGACATCAGCCTCTTTAATGCGGGCATCACTCAGCTCAATTACACCCTCGCGACTTTCGCCTCGACGAATTTTCTCGCCACCGACTTCACCTTTTCCTGCCCGTGGGATACACGGCGACTCTCACGGAGACGGCCACCAGCCTCGAACTCACGCTGGCCATCGCCCAAACTGGCCCGATCATCCAAAACAGCGGCCCGGTCTTCACTTCCACCCTGGCCGATTTCACCCTCAGCGGGCCGGTGACCACCGCGGACCGACCGAAAACAATACCATCAATTCGCTGATCTTCACGCCGGGCGGGACGCTGACCATCTCCCATACGCTCACCGTCACCAGCGGCAGGGTAACCACCGCGGGCGGCAACAATTCGATCACGGGGGGCACCCTTTTCGGACCGAACGGCTGGCACTTTGATGTGTATGGGAACCTCTTCATCGGCAGCACGCTCATTGGGAACACGACCAAGACCGGCACCGGCTCTCTCTTTCTCGATGGCACGCTCTTGGGCAACCTGCAGGTGCTGCAAGGTCTGCTCGGCGGGCATGGCACCATCAACGGAAATCTCTACAACGACTCGGTCGTCAGCCCCGGGCATTCCCCCGGCACGCTCACGGTCACTCGCAACTACACGCAGACCTCCCGCGGCCTGCTGAAGATCGAGATCGGCGGGCGCGACTTGGCCAGCCATGACTTATTGAGCGTCGGCGGCACCGCCCAACTCGGTGGCACGCTGCAACTCGTGCGGCTCGATGGATTCAAGCTCAAGCGCAACAAGCCGGTGACCTTCCTCACGGCCGCGAGCGGAGTGAGCGGCGAGTTTGCCACCGTGCTCAACGACTTCACCAGCGATACCATCCTGGAACCGACGGTGGTCTATCATCAAAACAGCGTCGCGCTGGAAGCCGTGCAGGGTTCCTTTGAAAAGTTTGCCCAGAGCTGGGGCCTGACGCCCAACCAGAACTCCGTAGCCCGAGCCCTCGACAGTGTGGCTTTCAACCGCCAGGCGGACTCGCTCATTAATTACCTGGATGATCGCAAGTTGACCAAGTTACCCGGGGACTTCGACAGAATCGCGCCGGAGGAACTCACCTCCATCTTCACCATCGGGCACCTCGCTGGCCACGGTGCAGTCGCAGAACATCCAACGCCGCACCGATGACATTCGCAGCGGCACCGCCGCTTCAGCGCCGCCGGTCTGGCGGTCAAATGGCGCCGGGCCGAGCTACAGTGGCAGCTTTGGCATTACTACGGGTGTTGCGGGTCCGAGTGGGAACGCTGGCAAGGAGAGCAAGGAAGACATGCCCTTGGCGGACTTCGACTTTAAGGACTGGGGCGTCTTCCTCTCCGGCACCGGCGAATGGGTCAGCGTGGGCAACACCGACAATGCCCGGGGTTACAACCTCGACAGCGGCGGCTTCACCCTCGGCATCGATTACAAGGTGACCCCCAACTTCGCCATTGGTCTGGCGGCCGGTTACACCGGCACCAGCGCGGACCTCGTCGACCCGGGGCCGCGTCTATGTCAACGGTGGCAAGATCGGCCTCTACGCCACCTTCTTCCAAAACTCGCAGGTGGCTGCACCAGCGCCGACGATGTCGAAGGGACTCTTCGAAAGAAGCGCCCGCGCCCACGGCGAGCCTCGCCAAGGGCTTCTATGCCGACGTGGCCGTCTTCGGCGGTTACAACAGCTACGACACTCGCCGCAGCGCGCTGCAAGGCGAAGCCCGGGGCGACACCGACGGTGGCGAGCTCAATGCCCTCTTCGGCACCGGCTACGACTTCAAGAAAGGCAACCTGACCTTCGGCCCCACGGCCAGCTTCAACTACACCTACCTCGGCACCGACGCCTTCACCGAACACGGCTCGCTGGCTCCGCTGGACATCCACGGCGGCAAAGGCGAATCGTTGCGGACCGCGCTGGGCTTCAAGGCCAGCTACGACTGGAAAGTCGGTAGCATCCTGATCAAGCCGGAGATTCGTGCCGCCTGGCAGCACGAGTACGGCGACGCAGCCTATGCCCTCGATTCCAGCTTCGCCAACGGCGCGGGCAACTCCTTCCTCGTCAATGGCCCGCAACTCGGCCGCGACAGCGTGCTGCTCGGCGCCGGTTTTGCCATCCAGTGCAGCGAACGTTGCTCGACTTACTTCTATTACGACGGCGAACTTGGCCGGAAGAACTACCAGTCGACCAATGTCACCGGCGGCTTCCGCGTCGCGTTTTAGAGCGTGGCATCCGCTTAGGGTTGCCGGGGAATCCGTGCCCCCGCTGTTATTCTGGGCGGAGTGTAACGCAGACTCGGCTTTCGGCTGCGCGGCCAACACACACCGCTGGCCACGAGCCGCCGACTGCGCGATGATCCGGATGAAATGAGCCCCGGCGAAAAAGTTTTGGTAGCCCGACATTCCGCATTCCAGGCGATCCTCCTCACCGAGGACGCCGCCGGGATGCGGACGTTGCGTTTTGGCGCCGGTGGGCATTCGCAAAGCGTGGTGAAGGCAGGAGATCCGCGGCACCTGGAGCTGCTTTACACGCGTGCGCTCCCCGCCTGCCTGGCCTTTGTGCAGAATCCGCTCCGCGTTTTGATTGTCGGCCTCGGCGGCGGGACGCTTCCGCGCTTCTTCCACAGCCATTTCCCGCAGATGAAGATCGAGGTCGTCGAACTCGACCCGGAGGTGGTCAATGTCGCCCGGGAGCATTGCGGATTCGCCGAAGACGCCCGGATGCGTGTCTTCGTGGAAGATGGCCGGGACTTCATCGAGGCGACTGCGGGCGGCTACGACTTCATTCGTCCTGGATTGCTTCGACGCCGACGAGATCCCTCCGCATCTCGCTACTTGGAATTTCTCACCAGTGTGCGGAAGGCCTTGTCACCCGAAGGAGCGGTCATGGCGAATATCTGGGGCCGATCCTCCAATCCCCTCTACGCCCACATGCTGCTCACCTACCGGGCCGCCTTCGAAGACGTTTACATTTTCGACGTGCCCCAGCCCCGGCACCAAGCTCTTCGTCGCCCTGCCCCGCCGGCACGCGATGACGCGGGAGGAAGTGATCGCCGCGGCCCGCGAAATTTCCCGGCGCCACGAGTTCACTTACGACCTCAGCGAATCCATCGCCGGGTTCCGCCATGCGGATCTCGAGAGCAGGTCCGCGGTGGCGCCGTATTGCGGGATGGATCCCGCGCTGCGCTCGCGCCGCCCAGGCTCGGCTTTCGACTCGGCTCCCAAAGAACCTCGATGTGACGCGCTGGGGATGAGGCAGCCCGCAGCCCATGCCACTGGCAGCCTTTTGAGGACGAACTTCGCCCGCTTGCTCGCTACTCCCGCAGTGCGGCCAGGTCCGGATCGCTCTTGGCGAAGTCCTTGAACTTCTTGTCGAGCGAGATGCTCTTCTCCAGGTGCAGGCGGGCGAGCTCGATATTGCCCAGGGCGCATTCGTAGCAGGCGAGATTGTAGTGATAGGTCGGCTCGGTGTGGAGCGCGTCGGGTCCGGAGAGCAGGGGTGTCGCGGGCTTCGTCCGTGCGGCCCAGCTCGTGCAGGCAGAAGGCGGCGTGAATGAAGCCGGTCGACTTATCCGGCGCCACGCGGCACAGCGAGCGGCTGGAGGTGAGCGCCAGCTTCCAGCGCCGGGCCTGCATCAGCACCACCGTCCGCAATTCGACGACGGCGGAATGCTGCATGACCTCGGCCGGCAGCGACTCGAGTTCGTCGAGGGCGTCGTCAAACATGCCCAACTCGCAGTAACCCTGCGCGGCCAGCAAAGTGCGTTCGTGTCCTTCGATCATCTAGCCCAAGAGCGCTTCCAACTCCCCGACGCGGCGCGCGAAGAGTTGCAGCGTCGCCTCCACCGGCGCCGGGCTCGACATGTCGACCCCGCCTTTTGCAACGTGGGGATCGGAAATTCCGAACCGCCTGATTTCAGGAAGCCGAGATAACGCGTGGCGTCTCCGGTCTCCAACACCTGTCCCGCGAGCGCCACCGCGGCGCTCAGCCCGGTCGCGTATTTGTAGACGTAGAATGCGCTGTAGAAATGCGGGATGCGCAGGCATTCGAGTTCGAGTGCGCTATCGATCACGAAGTCCGGCCCGAAGTAGGCCTCGAGCAGCTCGCGATAGATGCCGCGGAAGGTATCGAGAGTGAGCGGTTCGCCCGCTCCTCCTTGGCATGCGCGATCTTTTCAAACTCCGCGAACATCGTCTGGCGGATGACCGTGGCGCGGATGTCATCGATCTGCCGGTTGATGAGATAGGCGCGCATCGCCTTGTCCTCGGTGTGTTCGATGAGGTAATGCGTGAGCAGCTCCTCGTTGAAGGTGCTGGCGACCTCCGCGAGGAAGATCGGGTAATCGTAGGTCTGGAAAGGCTGCGTGCGCTGGGAGTGCCAGGTGTGCATCGAGTGGCCGGCTTCGTGCGCGAGCGTGTAGACATCGGTGAAGACGTCGCGCTTGTAGTTCATCATGATGAACGGCGGATTGCCGTAGCTCGAGGAACTGAACGCCCCGCTGCGCTTGCCCTTGTTTTCGTAGCGGTCGCACCAGCGGCCGCGCAGGCCCGCGCCGAGCGTCTGCACGTATTCGTCGCCGAGCGGAGCGAGCGCGGCGAGCACCTTGTCGCACGCTTCGTCCCACGAGACATCCGTTTCGATGTTCGGCACGATCGGCACGTTGGTATCGTAGGCGTGGATTTCCTTTAATCCCAGCACGCGGCGGCGCAGCTCGAGGTAGCGGTAGAGCGGCTGGAGGTTCGCGCGCACCGAGGCAATGAGGTTGTCGTACACGTTCACCGCACGTCGTCGTAGAAGAGCGCACCCTCGCGGGCGCTGGAGTAATTGCGGGCGCGGGCGCGGAAGACGTCGGCCTTGATGGAGCTGGCCAGCGTCGAGGCGACGGTGAATTTATGCGCATCGAATTCCGCGTAGAATTGATTGCCACGCCCTTCTTCCGCAATTCCGGGTCGCGCTTGACCATGAACGAGCCGTAGCTCGATTGCGACAGCTCCCGCTCGACGCCCTTCTCGTCGACGATCACGCCGAACTTCATGTCCACGTTCGTGAGCTGCGAGAAGGTCTCGCGATGCCCGCTGAGCGCGCTCGATCCCAGGGCGAGCAGGCGTTCCTCCGCCGTGCTCAGCGTGTGCGGCTTCAGCCGGCGGCGTTTTGCGCAGCGGCACCTGCCATGCGGCCAGCACGGCGTCGCGCAGATACGCCTCAAAGGTGTCGTCCGGGATCGCCATGATCTCCGGCTCGACGAAGGACTGCGATTCGCCGATGAGCGTGAGAGATTTTCGAGCTGGCCTTCGCGCGCGAGGTTCACGTTGTCCGAGCTGTCGCCGGATGTTTGCAGCGACGCATAGTGCGCCAGCCGCTGATCGTCAGGCCGAGTGCTTTTTCCAACTCCAGCACCTCGCACAGGGTCTGCGCGGATTCGCCGACGCGGCCCTTGAACTGTTCGATCTTCGGGTATTCCTGCTGGAGCTTTTCAAAGGCCGCCTGCCAGTCGGCGGGCGTCGGGTAGAGCAGCGAGAGATCCCACGTGTCGTCGGGCCGGACCTGGTCGCGCGTGGGAATCGCGCCGCCACCGGCTTCATCTTTATCGAGAAATTGCGTGTTCATAAAAAATCAGGGTGCGTGTCCCGCGTCGTCCTCCATGTCCACCGTGCGGACCCGTTTGGCCAGGCGGCAGGCCTCGACCTGCGCGCGGAGTTTGTCGGGCAGGGCGAGGGCGGTGGGGATGAAGTCGATGACGATGCGCGGCGTCGATTCGTCCGCCGTGAGCAGCACCACGTCCTGCAAGCCGCAGAGCCGCTGGAGGAAGGATTGCGTCATCTCCAGGTCGCGCACGCGGTAGAGTTCGAGGGTGTCGGTCACCGTGGAGAAAATCCCGCGCGTGGTGAGCAGGCGTTCGCTGGTCAGGCGATAAGTCGTGGATCTCACCAATAGCCAGCGATAGATGGCCCAGGGGATGGGAATGATGAGCAGGCACAGTACGAACGCCCAAAAGTTTTTGAGCTGTGAGGAAGTCCCGCTCCAAATGTTTTCTTCGGCCATTTCCGCGCAAATTACGCGCCCTGTTATTCCGGCGCAAGGCGCATGTCCATACGGTGGCCGGATGCGCGGAGAATCGCGTCCGTAGCGCCGCCGCCTTTTTCCTCTTTCCATGGGCTTGCCGCTCCGGCCACCCGCGCTACCTTGTCCGCGATGCGGCGTCTGCCCCTTCTCTTTAGCCTTTTCCTTCTCGCGCCCGGCGCGCGGGCGGAGACGCCGCCGTCACCGAAGATCATCGAGCGCTACAAGCAGATGCTCGCCGCCACGCCCGTGGAAGGAACGGCGCTCGACCGGCTGTGGAAGATTTACTCGGACCAGGGGCAGACCGGGCAATTGATCGACGAATACAAGGCCAGCGATTCCTTGGCCGGCCAGATGATCTTCGGCCACCTCCTGCGCCGGGCGGGGCGCGCGAACGATGCCGCGGCCGCCTATCTGCACGCGGCGACGCTGGACGCCACCAGTCCGCTGCCGGCGCTGGCCCTGGCGCATCTGGAGAGTGAGCGCGCGCATCCGCGCGAGGCGGCGGGTTGGCTGGAGAAAGCGGTCGCGTCGTTGCCCGCCGGCGATCCGCGCCTGCCGGATACGCTCCTCCAACTCGGCGCCGCCTGGCTCGACGCCGGCGAGGCGGACAAGGCGGCGGAGGCTTGGGAAAAGACCGTGGCGCTCAATCCGACGGACCTCGCGCTGCGGCGCAAACTCGCCGATTCCTACGAGCGCAATTTCCTGCCCGATCGCGCCATCGAGCATCTGACCTATGTGGAAGCGCATTCCGCCGCCACCGAGCGTCCGCTGGTCCTGCAACAGATCGCCCGCATCCAGCAGGGAGCCGGGCATCAGGATGCCGCCATCGCCGCGCTGGAAAAGGCGCTCGCCCTGACCGGGCCGGGCAACTGGCTGCGCACGGCGCTTGAGTCGCAGATCATCCGGCTGCACCAGCGCTATCACCGCGCCGGGGAACTCGAGGAGCGCTGGAAGAAGTACGCCGCGGACAATCCCCGCGATCTCGGTGGCTGCCTGCAACTCGTCGAGCTTTACGAACGGCTCGGCGACCTCGAGCAGCAGCGGGCCTGGCTGGAAAAGCTGACCGCGCTCGCGCCGAAGAACCTCGAGTACCGGGAAAAGTTCGCCCGCCTGCTCCTGCAGATGGACCAGACCGACCAGGCCGCCGCCGTCTACGACGCGCTGTTGAAGGACCAGCCGGCCAATGCGGATTTCGTCTTCGCGCGGGCCAGGCTGGATGTGCAGCGCGACGCGGCGCGGACGGCGAAACAACGCATCGACGCCCTGCTCGCCGCCCGCAAGAACGATGAATCCGTGCGGGCCAAGGCGCTGGAGTTTTACCAGCAAAACCGCCTCACGGATTTCGTGGAAGAACATCTCACCGCGGATGCGGCGGCCAACAACGAGGACGCGCTGGCGGCGCTGGCCACATTCTATTTCACCCAGCACCTCGATGGGGAAGCGCGGCGCGTGCTGCAGCGCATGGTGCATCCCGGCGAGGACGCCCGCG
This sequence comes from Chthoniobacter sp., assembly GCA_037200205.1. Classification (GTDB taxonomy): domain Bacteria; phylum Verrucomicrobiota; class Verrucomicrobiia; order Chthoniobacterales; family Chthoniobacteraceae; genus Chthoniobacter. The sequence goes on along the minus strand of JBBCHV010000017.1, from coordinate 16,283 downwards.
CGGCAGGCCGCGGCCCATTTCCGCATCTCGCAGATTCTCCGGGCGCAAAACGATTTTGAAGACGCGGCGGCGGAACTGCGCGAGGCCTCGAAACTGATGCCCGTCAGCCGCGATTTTCAACTCTCGCTCGGCGACCTGCACGCATTGCACGGCGACTACGCGCTCGCCCAGAAGGACTTCGAGAATGCCGTCCGCTACAGCGCGAATGACACGGAACAGTTCGAGGCCGACCAGAAGCTTTTCGAAAGCTTCCGCGCGGCTTCCCTTACCGGCCGCGAAGGCCGTCCGGCACTGCCCCTCACCTCCCCGGGGGGAGAGCCTCCCCCGCTGGAGCCAAATCCCGCGCTGGACCAGTATATCGTCACGCTGGAAAAGGCCGCCAACGAACAGAACACGGAGGCCGCGTGGCTGCGGCTGGCCCGCTGGCGAATGTGGAATCGCGACAATAAAGGCGCCGCGTTCGCCGCGCAAAAGGCGCTGAACCTGAATCCCGATTCCATTGCGGCTTACGAGTTCATGGTGAAGCTCCAGACGGCCGCCGGGCCGGCGCCGGGAGCGGTGGAGAATCTTGCCGAACTGGCGCGCATCGATCCCGCGAATCGCGCGAGCTATTCCCGCCGCGCCGGGCAACTGGAATTGCAGGCCGGGCATATCCCCGAGGCGCTGGCCATCTTCGAGCGGCTCGTCACGGAGAACCCCGGCAACGCGGACGCCCTCACCGACCTCGCCCTCACCCAGCAACGGGCCGAGCGCTGGCCCGATGCCCTGGCCACGTGGAAACAGGTCTACGCGGCCAGCCCCGTCTCGCGCCGGCACGAAGCGCTCACCCCGCTCCTGCACATGCTGGAGCGGCTCGATCAGCCCCAGGCCTCCGCGGAGTTTCAACTCAAGGCCATCGAGGCGGAGACGAACGACCGCGAACGTTTCACGCTCTTCAATGAGCTGCTCACGCATTGCGCCAAAAACAACCTGCTCGATTGGTTGCGCACGCAGTTTGAAAAGCGCCGCCAGTGGCACGCGGACGACTATTTCACCGAGGTGGCGCTCGGCCGGATCTTGAAGGCGTCGGGGCAAATCGCCGCGGCCTTTGAAGTGCTGGCCGATGCTTCCTACGCCGCGCCCAACCAGGCGGAAGCGCTGCCGGACTTGATCCGCGAAGCCGAGGATCTGCACAAGCTCGACGTCGCGGTGAAGCTGCAGGAGCAGTTGTTGCGCATCGCGCCGCAGGAAACGCCCGATGGCCTGGAGAAGCTCGCGCAATTGCAGGAGAAGAATTTGCCATCGAGGCGGCCGGGCAGACCTGGGAGCGGACCGTGGCGAAGTTTCCCCCGCGATACGGTGTCGCTCAATCACGCGGTCGATTTTCAACTCGCCTGGGGCACCTCGGAACGCGCGATCGTCCTGCTGCGCAAGGCACGGATGCTCGATCCCACCAATGCGCACACGCTTTCCACGCTGGCCACGCTCGATCTCGAGGCTGGCGAAACCGCCGAGGCGCGCACCTGCCTGGAACAAATCCTGCGCATGACCGCGCCCGAGAAACCGGGCGACCCGATGCGTTTCCCCGCGATGAAACCGACGGAAGCGGGCCGCCTGCAAACCGCTTACCTGGCCACGGTGGGGCAGCGCAATGGACGGCCCGCGCCGGAGGTCATGCGCGCGCTGCGCAGCTTCTGGGTGGATGAGGCGGCGGACAAAAATGCCGGCGAGACGAAGAGCGACCGCGACACGCGCTTGAATGCGATCCGCCAGCTGGCGCAGATCGCCGCCGGCGGGGATCCCGCGGAACGCGCGGCCTGGATCGACCGCTGGCGCAAGGAGGCGGAGGCGCCGAGCGAAGTGCTGTGGGCGCTCTTCTACGCCGGCGACGGCGCGTCCACCCTGGACCGCGTGCAGTCGATGATGAGCGAGCAGACGCGCGACCCGAAGATGGCGCAGGCCTTCATCTGGCTGGCGCTGCAATCGCGGCAATTCGAGCGGCTCGGCGCCTGGCTCAAGGACAAGCGTCGCACCCCGAGCGAGCGCGACTATCTTTTCATCGCGCTCGGCCAGGCGCTCGACGATTCCGATGAGAAAGCCGAGCCCGCCATGCTCGAGGCGCTGTTCGCCGAGGGCACGCACCTCCGGCGCTGGCAGGCGGCGGGGCTCTTTGCCGGGCGCAATCGCTTTCGCGAGGCGATCCAGCTCGGGAAACCGGTCTTCGACAGCACGTCCACGCAGCGCGCGAGTTGTGGGCTGGAACTGGCCCACTGGCACCTCATGCTGGGCGAGGTGGAGCAGGCGCGCGCCATCCTCCGCGAGACCATTTCCTCCGGCGCCGACTCGCTGGACGCGCCGGTTTGCTCCGCGCTGCGCGAGTATTATCTCCTGCTGCCGGAGCCGGACCGCCCGGCCTTCGTGGATTCCTACCTGGCGACGCACAACGCGCATCCTTTGCACGCGTCGCTGGCCGGGGCGCTTTTGCACGGCCCTCGCGGGAGACGAGAAGGCCGCGGAGGCCGACCTCGATCGGCTGATCGAGATGCGGGCGCTGTCGGGCACGCAGTTCGATGAGGTGGCGACGTCGGGAACGCGGCAATTGCGCTTCGTGCTCGAGACGGGGGCGCAACTCGAGGGGTTGAAGCTGGAGAATCTCGCCGCGTATTTCTGGGAAAAGCGCTGGCCGATGAGGCGCTGGTGCAGCTCCAGGGAGACCAGGCGGCGAATCTCGCGCGGGACATTCGCCAGCAACTCTGCGTGCTGCGGGCGGCCACGGCACCGGCTGGGGAATTGCCGACCTGGCTCGATTCCTTCGCCCGGCTTTCTCCCGCGGACGGCCTGGCGCCGCTGGCCAATGCGCTCAGCGGCATGGGAGCGCATGCGCGGGCGATTGCGATCTTCCGGCAAATCTGGGGACGCGATCCGGACGACACCGAGGCGGTGCGCAATATTCTCAATGCCTCCCGCGCCGCCGGCGACAACGACACGCCGGAGATCGTGCTGCGGGCGACGCTCAGCGACGGCGGCGGCCGGTTGCCCGACCCGGCACGGCGCGAATTCCTGCTGCAATTTGCCGACGTCCTGGAGCACAAGGGCGACCTCGACGGCGCGCGGACGGCGCTGGCGAGTGCGGTCGAAAACACGCCCGGCGACACGCGGCTGTTGCTGCGGCTGGCGGAACTGCATGAGCGCGCGGGCCACTCCGACCAGGCCATCGGCACCTACCAGCGGCTGCTCGTCATGGAGCCGGGCAATCTCGCCGGGCGCCTCGCTCTCTCCACGATCTACGAAAACCAGAATCGCCTGAAGGATGCGCTCGCCCTTTTCCAAGGTGGCGCCGGCGCGGATTTCGATGCGCGGCTGGCGATCCTCCAGTGCAAAAACAATCAGCCCGAGGCGGCCCTCACCACCCTCGATCGCATTTTGCCGCCGCAGCACATTACCCCGGCGCTCGGTCTGGCGGCGGCATTCTCCGCCCGCGACGATCGGGCGCATGCCCGGGCGACGGTGCAGGCCGCGCTCGCCCGCACCACGGATGCGCGGCTGTGCTTTCCGCTGCAGTGCAAGCTCATCGAGCTGCTCACCCCGGAGGATGGGCCGGTCGTGGCCCGCCGGGAATTGCGGCGGCTGCGGCGGTTCGCGGCGACGGGCGACAATCCCGGGCTGCTCGGCAGCTATCTCGATTTTGCCGCGGCCCAGGCGACGCGATTGAAGATCCGCCAGGATTTTGTCGCGGAAGCGCGGACGCTTTGGGCGGAAGGCTCCGGTCCGATTCCGGCGGGCGTGGCGGTGTTGCTCGCGCAGCTCGAGAGCGGCGAAAAGCCGGGCCGTCACCGTGACGCTCCAGCAACTGCTGGTCCGCCAGGATGTGAACGATTCCTGGCTGCAAACCTCCGCCGACGCTCTGGAAAAAGCCGGCGACCGCGAGGCGCTGGCTCGCGTCCGGGAACGCATCGCGCAGGTGAATCCGCTCAACGACCAGAACATCATCAATCTGGCGCACGCCCTCCATCAACTCGGCCGCACGGACGCGGCCCGCGCCCGGCTCGAAACGCTCGCCCTGCGCGCCATGCTGGTGGAGGACAGCCTCGGCAAAGGTCGCGCAAGGCTTCGTGGACATCGGCGACACGCCGCGGGCGGAGGCGCTCTTTGCCCAGGCCGCGCGCGACGATCGCTACGCCCGCAACTGGGCCACGCTGCTGCCCTACGCGCGGCTCCAGACCTCGCTGGGCGAATTTGCCGAGGCGAAGAAGACCCTGCGCGCCGCCTTCAGCGTGCCGGCAAATGTCTCCTACCCGAGATCGTCGCATGGATGGCCGCCGCGCACCGGCTCGACCATGCGGAGGAGGAAGCGGACGACTTCGAGCTGACCGCGCCGCGGGCCGATGAACTGCGCCGGGCGCTGCTGGCGTATTTCGAGAATGCGGGGCAGCCGGGCAACGCCCTGGCCCTCGCCGAGGCCCATCCCGCGATCATCCAGCCGGCCTTCGGTGCCCGCCTGCGCAAGCTGGCCGCGGCCGCGCACGATTTCGAACGCGGGGCGAAACTGCTGGAAAAGCTCGCTGCCCAGGCGGATTCGCCGGCCGACTATTCGCTCGAACTGGCGCGGCTGGAGGGTGACTGGGCTCAATCGGAATTGGCGGCCGGCCAGCCCGAGAGCGCGCTGGCCCATCTGCGGACGGCCCATGTGCAGCATCCGGAGCTGTTTGAGATCGCCTGGCGTTTGAGTGCCTTGCAGCAGGAGCGGGGGGACCATCAGGGCTCCATCGAAACGCTGGAAAGCTTCCTCGCGGTCGCAAAGACCCCCGGCGAAATCGAGCAAGCCCGCGCCCAGCTCACCAAGCTCCGGTCCGGCGGCTAGCGCGGTTTAAGTTGTAGCGGTTTAAGTTGTACTAGCCACCTTGTCGGACCGTTTTTCTTCCACGCCGAAGGCGTCAAAAGCGGCGTAGCCCCGGGTCGAGCGAGTTCTGCGAGCGACCACCCGGGGTACAGACCCCACGAGCGCACGCTCCAACCGTCCCGGGCGCCAGCCGCATCTCGGCTGCTTCCAGATCGGAGGATGCGGCCAGGAGGCCGGGACGGTCAGAGCTCCGCTGTTTTTACGTAACCCCGGGTGTTCGCTCGCAGACTCGCTCGACCCGGGGCTACACGGCTGTTGTCCCTTCGGGACATGAGGCGCCAACGCTTTTTGCGCCTAATAACGGTCGCGTACTTATTTAAGCCGCTCCGGCGGGCCTTTACGCGGAGCCCGGTTTGTGGCATCTCTGCCCCGTGCGTTTTTCCCTCCCCATCGCCGCCTTCATCTCCGTCGTCATGGCGGGGTGCGCGACGCCGCAGGAAAAAGCGGCCCGCCAGCAGGCGAAGGCCGAGCGCCAGATGGCGCAAGAGAACACGCGGGCCGCCGAGCGGAAGCGGATGCTGGCCATCGAAAATCGGGAGGTCGACTCGGAGCGCGGCGCGCAAATCCTGGAATATAATCTCAACAAGAACTTCGACCCGAACAAGGCCACGGCGGCCGCGACGCACGGTTTCAACACCGGCAAAGCGCAGACGAAGAGCTTTTACAGCGATCGGCAAGTCCGCATGGACACTTTTCAAACGCGGGACTTCGGCACCACGACCAACCAGGCCGCACAGCGCCAGTACGCGACGGGCGAAGCCAGCACGAAGGGCAAATTCCTCAATCTTTTCGCCAGCAAGACGGCCAGGACCAAGACGGCGGCGACCAAGGAAGCCGCGGACGCCAACAAAGCCGCCCCCTCCCGTTCGCTGTCCGATGGCGGGCGGCAGTACCTCGGGCCGGAAAGGAAAAAGCTCGATCAACCCCAGGATGCCAGGGAACTGGCCAACTGGCGAAATGGCGGAGAATCGGTGATGTATTCGGATGGGACGGTCGAGAAGATGAGCACGATGAAGCAACTCTCCATCGACGACATCCGCGACCTCTTGAACAAAAGCAAATAAGCGGCGCGGTGTTTTACGACCGCACACGCTTTGCAGGCGAATACGCGTTTCTCCGCACCGATGCTTGATTTCGTGCTCGCCTCGCGCGGCAAGATACCCTTATCCAGTCAGTTGCATTCCTCACATGCAATCACCTGAAGCGCAGCTCGAAATCCTAAAGCGAGGCGCGGCCCAGATCATCAACGAAGCCGAACTCCTCGCGAAGCTCCGCCTTGGCCGCCCGCTGAATATCAAACTCGGCGTCGATCCCACGGCGCCGGACATCCACCTTGGCTTCACCGTGGCGCTCACGAAGCTGCGCCAGTTTCAGAACCTCGGCCACCAGGCGATCCTCATCATCGGTGACTTCACGGCGATGATTGGCGATCCGTCCGGCCGCTCGAAAACGCGTCCGCAGCTCACCCACGACCAGGTGATGACGAACGCCCACAGCTTTCAGACGCAGGCCTACAAGATCCTCGACCCCGAGCGCACGCGCACGGTTTTCAACGGGCAATGGTTCGAGATGATGACGTTTGAGGAGGTGATGAAACTCAATGGACGCGTCACCTTGCAGCAGATGCTTCAGCGCGAGGATTTCAAGAATCGCCTCGAGCGCGGCGACGCCGTGCATCTGCATGAAATCCAGTATCCGATCATGCAGGGCTGGGATTCGGTGGTGGTGAAGGCCGATGTCGAGATCGGCGGCACGGATCAGCTATTCAATATTCTCGTGGGCCGCGACCTGCAGCGCGAAGAGGGCCAGCCGCAACAGATCGTTTTCCTCATGCCGCTGCTCGAGGGGCTCGACGGCGTGCAAAAGATGTCCAAGAGCCTCAACAACTACGTCGGGGTGAGCGAACCGCCGACGGAGATGTTCGGCAAGCTGATGAGCATCACCGACACGCTCATGGCCCGCTACTACCTGCTCCTGCTGGCCGAGGAGGTGCCGGACATTCACCCGATGGAGGCCAAAAAGCAGCTCGCGCGACGGATCGTGGAGCGTTACCACGGACTGGCCGCAGGGCAGGCGGCGCTGGAGGATTTCAACACGAAATTCAGCAAGCGCGACGTGGAGAATGCGGAGTGGCCGATCGTGAATTTTGCCGGCGTGAGCCAGGACATTGTTTCGCTGGTCGTCGCCGGCTACGAGCAGGGCTACCAGATCGTGAAATCCCGCGGCGATGCGCGGCGACTGGTGGAGCAGGGGAGCATCCAGCTTCACGAGGAAAAGATCACCGATCCGAAAATCTCTCCCGCGCTCGCCGCGGGAGATGTGCTGAAGCTCGACAAGAAACGGGCCGTGCGGGTGGGGTAGAGCGAGCGGTTCCTTTTCGGTGTCATCCTGAGCGGAGTGTAACGGAGTCGAAGGACCCCGCCGCTCTACCAGCGATCATCGTTGGTGATTCGACGCGAACGGTGGTCTGTCGAAGCACAGCCTCCAAAATGATCTCTGGTTATGCGACGGGGTCCTTCGACTCCGTTACACTCCGCCCACGATGACAGGCAAAGCCGTCACTTCTTCTTCCGCGGCTTCTTTTTCGGTGTGGCCTTTCGCACAGCGGCGGCGATGCCCTTCCGGGCCCATTCGCACAGCAGTTCCCGATCGTCCATCGCCTCCGGCGGCGGCTCGTAATAGTCCATCACCGCTTTCGCCTTGCCGACTTCATAACGAAACGGCTGCAGGCCGCGCGCCTCGAATTCCTCCCGGCTGACGTCGTCGACTTTCACGTAAAAGGCGTCGTCGCCCACGATGGCGAAAAAGCGCTCGTCGGCGTAAAATCCCCACCCGCCAAACATCGACTTCACCCGGATCTCCCCGAGCGGCTGGAGCATCTCGATCAGGTATTCGACGAATTCACTTTTCCGCGGCATGGAACGAAGGAGTGGATGCCATTTTCGAGCGCGCTTCGGCCACGAGCGCGGCATAAGTTTCCGCCGGGCGATCGCCATCGGGATCTTCGGTGCGGCGCTCCAGGCTCCGGGGGAAGTCGATGGAGTGGAGGCCGAAACGCGGCGTGTACGTGCCCCATTCGTAGTTGTCGAAGAGCGACCAGTGCAGATAGCCGGCGAGCGGCACGCCGGCGGCGCGGATCTTCGCGACTTCATGCACGTGCAGGCGCAGGAACTGGCTGCGTGTCATGCCGTCGCGGCGCGGGCGGTGCGGCGCTTCCGTCCGGCGGCGCAGGGCCATGCCATTTTCCGCGATGAGCACGGGACGGCCCAGATCCTCGGCGTAGTATTGGCAAAAGAAGTGCAGCCCGCGGGGGAGCACGCGCCAGTCCCACCATTTGCTCGTGATCGTGGTCAGCATCCACGAGCGAAAGGAGCGGTTCTTGAACTCGTGGTCCCACAACACCGGCAGCCGAAAAGCGTGCGCGGCAAAGGGATCGTAATAATCGATGCCGATAAAATCGATGAAGCACGTCCGCGACTGCGCGTAGAGGGTATCGAGAAAGGGCGCGAACTGCGCGGCATCGAACCGGCGATAGCCCACCCAGTTGCCCAGCCGCTTGAACAGCGCGCCGAAATAGTAGGCCAGGTCTTTGTGCAAAGGAATATGGGCCGCCTCGAAAGCCGCTTCGAAGCGGTGCGCCTGCCGGCAAATGAACTCTTCCACGCCGGCCCGCGCGACGCCGCGCTCGCGGAGGCAAACGAGATCGAGCAACAATTTGTCGGACCAATAAACGTCGCTGCAATAGTTGTTGAAGGTCACCAGCGGCGTGGACCAGCCGCGCTCCGCGTAAAGATCGTGCAGCGCGGCATAGGCGAGCACATGGGCGCGCAGCAGTTGGTTGTAAGCCATCATCATCGGCTGAAAGCCCGGCCCATGGCGGGCGGGAAACTGGCGGCCGAGATAGGAATTGAGCACGAGCATGTTGGGCTCGTTGATGGTGATGAACCACCGGATCGGCCGCGGCAGCCGCTCATTCACATGCGCGACCGCGACGCGGACGTTACTCGGCGAATTGCTCCGCCGTCGCCGCCTCCAGCCACGGGTCGCTCCCGAGCCACGCGGGATGGACGAAATGATGCAGCGTCACCACCGGTTCCAGGCCGGCGCGCTGGCAGGCCGCAATCATCGCCGCATAGTGGTCCAGCGCCGCGTCGTCGAATGGCGGCGGGGCCCCCGCCGGCGTCGTCCTTCGTGGGCTGGATGCGGCTCCATTCCAGGCCCAGCCGAAAGGCGTTCAACCCCAGCTCGCGGCAGCGGGCGAAATCCTCTGCATAGCGATTCCAAAAATCCGCCGCCGCCCCCACCACGGCGACATCGCGGCGTTTCTCTGCGGCGGCCCAATTGGTCTGGGGCTGCCCGGGGCCGTTGTAACCCCCTTCCGCCTGATAAGCCGAGGTCGCCACGCCCCACAGAAACTCATTCATGGGCGGGAGTGCGCGCGGCCGCGAGCGCGATGGCGTCCCGCTGCTCCGAGTCGAGGGCCATGGCCGGCAGATGATCGTCGAGCAATGTCTGGACGACCATGCGGGCCGCATCGGGCCGCCCCATCGCCTTTGCCGCGGCCCGCATCGCGCCCAGTCGCGCGGGATCATCGAGCAGGCGGTCGATCTTGAAGGGCAGGGTGGTGAGTTCGTTGCAGCGGAGGCCGGCGCCTTCTTCGAGCAAGTGGTCCGCGTTGCGTTCCTCCTGGCCGGGAATGGGCGAAAAGACCGCCATGGGCAGGCTGCAGGCCAGCGCTTCGCTCGTGGTGAGCCCGCCCGGCTTGCCGATGAACAGATCGCTGATGCGCATGAGCTCGTGCATGCGATCGGAATAGCCGAGGATGCAAAAGCGCCCGCGATCGCTGGCGACCGCCTGGGTGACCCGCGCGCGCACCTCTTCGCTCCGGCCGCACACCACGATGGTCTGCGTGTCGTTCCGCAGATGTTTCAAGCGCTCGACGACCAATTCCGTGGGCCCGACTCCCAGCGCCCCGGCCGAGAGCAGCAGGGTCGTTTTTTCCGGGTGCAAACCGTACGACGCCCGCACCAGCGGACGATCCACCGGCTGCGAGAAAATAGGATCGATGGGAATGCCCGAAACCGTGATGCGCTCCGCGGGCAGCCCGAGCGCCTCGAGGTGGGCCTTGGTTTCATCGAGCGCCACGAAATAACGATGAAACGTCCGCGACAGCCACATCGCATGGCAGTCGAAATCCGTGACGACGATGGAATGATGCGTGTGCACGCGGCGTTTCTCCTGCAGGTGCGAGATGATGCCGGCGGGCATGAAGTGCGTGCAGACCGTGAGGTGCGGATCGAAGTCCTCGATGAAGCGGATGAGCTTGGCGGTATTGAGCCGGTCGAGTTGTGTCCGCGCCGCTTCCCCTTTCCACGGTTCGTCGCTGGCCTTGTAGACCCAGCCGAGCACTTGGGGCGCCGAGCGCACGAGCCGCAGGTAGAGCGTGGAGTAGAAGTCCCGGAAGAGCTTGTTGGTGAAGTTCAGCGCATCCTCGTGAATGACCTCCCCGACGCGCGGGTCGCGGGCGAATTCCTTTTCCAGGGCCTGCGCCGCGCGCACGTGGCCGGTGCCGGCGCTGGCCGAGATGATGAGGACGCGCTTTTTCATGCAGAGCGATGGTGCCAACGAATCGCGGGTCGCGCCAGCTTCGCGCGCAACGTCCTGCAAGACCGCCTCCCCCAAAACTGCTGCGTGGGCTGCATGGGCTGCGTAGCGGAATATCCGCTATAAAAGGCCAAAACTCGTCGTTTTTTGCGACCGATTTCCCAGTCTCTCAGCGATTGCCAAGGTGGGGGCGTCCGCCTAGCGTATTCGCCCCATGCTTGATATCCGCCTGCTCCGCGAACAACCCGACTTCGTGAAACAGCGCCTCGCGGCGCGTGACGCGCGGCTGGTTTCCGCCGTGGATGAAATCCTCGCTTGCGACCAAAAGCGCCGCGCCGCGGAAACGCAGCTCCAGCAACTCCAGGCCGGGCGCAAGCGCACGAGCAAGGAGATCGGCGCCAAGAAGGCGAAAGGCGAGGACACGTCCGCCGTCGAGGCCCAGGTCCGCGCCATGGGCGAGGAAATCACCCAGCTCGAGGACGAGGCCAGGCAACTCGACGCCGCCCAGCGCACCCTGCTGCTCAACGTCCCCAACCTGCCGCACGAGCACTGCCCGGTCGGCACTTCGGCGGAGGACAATCCCGTCGTCCGCACATGGGGGGAAAAGCCCGCCTTCGCCTTCGCGCCGAAGAGCCACATCGAGCTCGGCGAGAAACTGGGCCTGTTCGATTTCGAACGCGCCGCCAAAATCAGCGGCAGCGCCTTCGCCCTGTATGTCGGCGCGGGCGCACGGCTGGAGCGGACGCTCATCAATTTCCTGCTCGACCTCCACACCGGCGAACATGGCTACACCGAGGTGAGCCCGCCTTTCCTGGTGAATCCCGAGGCCCTCGTCGGCACGACGCAGCTTCCGAAATTCGAGGAGCAACTCTACTGCTGCGAGCGCGATCATCTCTACCTCGCTCCCACCGCGGAAGTGCCCGTGACCAATCTGCATCGCGAGGAAATCCTGCGGCTGGATCAACTGCCGATCCGCTACACGGCCTACACGCCCTGCTTCCGCCGCGAAGCGGGCGCGGCGGGCCTGGGCACACGCGGGCTCATTCGCACCCATCAATTCGACAAGGTGGAGTTGGTCAAGATCACCACTCCCGAGAATTCCTTTGCGGAACTCGAGTCGCTCACCGCCGATGCGGAAAAGGTTCTCCAGTTGCTCGGGCTGCACTACCGCGTGATCGAGTTGTGCACCGGCGACGTCGGCTTCGGCTCGACCAAGACCTACGACATCGAAGTCTGGGCACCCGGCCAGAACGCCTACCTCGAGGTTTCCAGTTGCTCGAACTTCGGCGACTTCCAGGCCCGGCGGATGAACCTGCGCTACAAAACGGCGGATGGAAAAAACCAATTTGCCCACACCTTGAATGGGTCCGGCACCGCGCTGCCGCGGCTGTTCGTCGCGCTGATCGAGACCTATCAGCAAGCGGATGGCACAGTGGTCATTCCCGAGGCCTTGCGCGGCCGCTTCGGTGCGGAGCGGATTGGCTGATGAACCCGGGCTTTTCGTCGGACGAGCGTTGCCTCATCGGCGTTTCCGGCGGGCGGGATTCCGTGGCCCTGCTGCACCAGTTGCACGCGGCGGGTTTTCGCCAGCTCATCGTGTGTCATCTCGATCACGCCCTGCGGGCGGAGAGCGGTGCGGATGCACGCTTCGTGGAAGAGTTCGCGAGGAAGCTGGGTTGCGAATTTGTCCTGCAACGGGAAGACGTCACGGCCCTGGCCCGGCGCCGCAAGCAGTCGCTGGAGACGGCGGCCCGCGAGGCGCGTTACTCCTTCTTCGCGCACCTCGCGCGGGAGCACGATTGCCCGCGCTTGTTTCTTGGGCATCACGCCGACGACCAGGTGGAGACGCTCCTGTTCAACCTTTTTCGCGGCGCCGGCGCCAATGGGCTGGCAGGCATGAGCCCCCTGAGCATCCGCAAGATCGACGGCATCTCCTTCCAAATCTCGCGTCCGCTCCTCGGCACGTGGCGCGAGGAGATCGACGCCTATATCGCGAAGCACCAGCTCACCTGCGTCGAGGATGTCTCGAACTCCGACCGGAAATACACCCGCAACCGTCTCCGCCATGAAATTATCCCGGCCCTCGAGCAAGCCTTCGGTCGCGACATTCGCCGGTCCATCTGGCGCTCCGCGGAAATCCTGCGCGCGGAAGATGAATTGCTCGCCGATCTGCTGGGCAATATACCCCCGGAACTCAACGTGCCCGCGCTGGCCGCCGAGCCAGTGGCCGTGCAGCGCCGCCGCTTGCGCGCGTGGCTCAAGCTGCACCGTGTGCCCGAGGTGGGCTTCGTGGAAGTGGAGGCCGTGCGCCAGTTGCTCGCCGGCCGCACCGCCAAGGTAAACCTGCCCGGCGACTGGCATGCCCGGCGGCGCGCCCGGCGGCTCTTCCTCGAACCGCCCCGCGACGGGCTTTCCGATTGATCGCCATCCCCTCTCTCCTAGACTCCGCACCCATGCTCGCCGAATTGATCGACGGATCCTCAATTGCCATTGAGGCCATCGCCATTCCGGTGCTCATGGCGCTCACGCTCGGGCTCGGACGTTTTCTCAAGCGCCGCTCCGTCGATCTCGGCCTGTTCTACCAGCTCTTTTGCATCGCCTTCGCGATCTGGCTGCCCCTGGAAATTCTTCACACGGAATTCCCGCATCGCCTCGGCACGATGCGCGCCCTGCGCGCGGCCAACGTCCTGCTCGGCACGTTCTTCATCCTGGCGCTCGTGCGACGCTACTACTGGGAACTCTGGTTTGAGAAACATCAGCATGCGAAGGCGCCGAAGTTCCTCAGCCAGCTTTTCGGCCTCATTCTTTTCATCGTCGCCGTGTTCATCGTCATCGGCGGCATCTACGGCTATTCCATCGAGGGAGTGGTCTTCGGCTCGACGGTCGTCGTCGGCATTGTCGGTTTCGCGATGCAGGATTTGCTCGGCAACATCATTGCCGGCATCGCGCTCGAGATCGGCAAGCCGTTCAAGACCGGCGACTGGCTGAGGATCGAGCAGCAGCACGCCGAAGTCATCGAGGTAAACTGGCGTTCCACCCGGCTGCGGACGAACGACGACATCTATCTCGATATTCCCAACAAGTCGATCGTCGGCGCCACGATCACGAACCTCACCTATCCCACGCGCCAGCACGCCATCCGGCTCACCGTCGGCTTCGACTACGCCACGCCCCCGAACTTTATCAAGGACGTGATGGCCCGCGCCGCCGCCTCCGTGCCCGGCGTGCTCGCCACCCCATCGCCGAAGGTTTTCCTCAAGGACTTCGCCGACTCCGCGGTGATTTACGAAATCAAATTCTGGCTGGAGGACGAATCGATCTTCACCGACATCGTCGACGGCATTCGCACGAATATTTGGTACGCCGCCCAGCGCCATGGGATCCGTATTCCCTTCCCGATCCGCACCGTGCAGCTCGAGCGTTCCCGGTCACCGGCCCAGGATGCCATGACCGTGGCCCGGGCTTCCGTCCGCAAGCAGCCGTTCCTGCAATTGCTCGACGAAGCGCAGTTGGAAAAGCTGCTCGCCCACGCGAGGTTCCTGCGCTTCGGCCGCCGGGAAAAGGTCATCGTCCAGGGAGCCGCCGGCGAGTCCATGTTCATCCTCCTCAGCGGCGAGGCGCAGGTCCACGTGCAGGCGAATGGCGCCGATACCCTTGTCGCCACGCTGCGCACCGGGGATTATTGCGGGGAAATGTCGTTGCTCACCGGCGCCCCGCGCAGCGCGACGGTGGTCGCCGGCACCGATTGCGAGATGTGGGAGATCGGCAAGGAAGTGCTCGCCGAGATCCTCCAGGGAAAACGAAACGCTCGTGCAAAAGCTCAGCGAATTGCTGGCCCAGCGGCGCATGGAAACCGAGGGCATCGTCGCCTCCAGCACCGAGGGCGCCCAACTGGCGACCCGGCAAAAGGAATACACCGAGGGCTTCCTGAAGAAGCTCTACTCCTTCTTCGAGCTATAGATTGTTTCCGCCGAGCACAGCGGCGGAAGCAAACCACGAAGACACGAAGGTAAGAGAAGACCTTTGTGTCTTCGTGCCTTCGTGGTGAATCAATGGTTCCCAGGCTACCCGACTAGCGCGCCACGCTGACGGCGAGCTTGCGGCCCTTGAACTTGATGCCGTTGAGCTTCTTCAGCACCAGGCTGGCGCATTCATCGGAAACATCGACCAGGGTGTAGTCGTCGAGGATCTCGATGCGTCCCACGACCTCCTTGGAAAGCCGCGTCACTCCGGCGATGACACCGACAAAATCTCCGGGCGTGATTTGGTGCTGATTGCCGAGATTGAAGGCGAGGCGGACCATGCCCGGCTCGTGCGAAACGCCCGAGGGCTCCTTGCGAGGAGAACGCGATGGCTTTTCGCGGCGTTCCGCGGGCGCATGGGATTCCTTGCGCACTCCGCCGGTGCGCGGCTCGTATTTCGGATATTCCCGCGCTTCGTGGCGTGGCTGGTCGCTGTAACGCGGCTGCTCCCGGCGCGGTTGCTCCTCGATGATCGGTTGCGGCGCGGGCTTGTCGCCGCCGAGCAGATGGATCAGCGCGCTGGCGATGTCGGTCGCCGAGTTGCCCTGGTCGAGCAACTGATCGATCACCGCGTCCTGCCGCTTGTATTCGCCCTTTTCCAGCGTCTCGCGCAGCGTGTCCAGAAAGGCGCTCGTGCGCTTCTGCTCCACTTCGTCCGCGGTCGGCACGCGTTCCCGCCGCACCTTGCCCTTCGTGAAGCGGATGATCTGCTGCATCTTCCAGATCTCGCGACCGGCGACGAAGGTGATGGCCCGTCCGCTGCGGCCCGCGCGGCCGGTGCGGCCGATGCGGTGCACGTAATCCTCGGCATCCTGCGGCAGGTCGTAATTGAAGACGACTTCGATATCGTCCACGTCGAGCCCGCGCGCCGCGACATCGGTCGCCACCAGGAACTCGAACCCGCGCTTGCGGAATTTCGCCACCACGCGCTCGCGCATGGCCTGCGAGATATCGCCGTGCAGCTTGTCGGAGCTGTAGCCGCGCGCTTTCAGGTGGTCGGACAGTTCGTCGACCATCATCTTGGTCGCGCAAAAGACGATCCCGTATTTGATGTCCTGCAGATCGATGAGCCGGCAGAGCACCTCGAGCTTCGAGCGGCGATCCACCTCGTAGTAGATCTGCTCGATGGCCGGCACCGTCATCTCCTGCGATTCAATGCGCACGTTCACCGGGTTCTTCGTGAATTTCTTCACCAGGTGCTGAATGGCCGGCGGCATGGTCGCGGAGAAGAAGACCGTCTGCCGTTCCGGGGGAGCCTGGCTGAGAATCTTGTCGATGTCGTCGCGGAAACCCATGTCGAGCATGCGGTCGGCCTCGTCGAGAATGACCATCTTGATCTGGTCGAGGCGCAGCGTTTTGCGTTCGAGGTGATCCATCACCCGGCCGGGTGTGCCGATGATGATCTGCGCGCCCTCGCGCAGGCCGCGGAGCTGGCGGTCGTAGCTTTGCCCGCCGTAAATCGGCAGTTCGCGCACGCCGCGCTTGAAGAACGCGAGCTTGGCGACTTCCTCGGCGACCTGCATGGCGAGCTCGCGGGTGGGGCACAGGATCAGCACCTGCGGGGCGCGCAGGTTGCCATCCACGCGCTCGATCGCCGGGATGGCGAAGGCCGCGGTTTTGCCGGAGCCCGTCTGCGAAAGTCCGACCACATCCGAGCCGGTGAGCAATTGCGGGATCGTCTCCGATTGAATCGGCGACGCTTCCTCGAAGCCCATCTTCGCCACGGCCTTGAGCACTTCGGGCGACAGGCCTAGCTCGGTAAATGGTTTTTTCTGCAT
>JBBCHV010000016.1:0-33553 GCA_037200205.1 Chthoniobacter sp. | reverse complement strand
TTATATCCTTCCAGAAGGTGCTTCTCAGTTAACGCCAGAAACCATTGATGTGCAACTTCACGAGCCTGCTTCAACCATTCCGGGAGTCCTTCGGGGAAGTCAGGGAGTTCCTTTTGGGCAAGAAATCCAAAATCCCACAGAAGAGACGGCACCGTGCCCCTTTTGCCCTGTCGGAGATTGATTTGAGCCACACCGGGCGGAGTGCTGTTTTCAAATCCGGCTGAGAAGTTAAACGATGTGGTTTTTCTTTGCACGGCTTGCCCAGAGAACAGACCCTCCGGAAGCTGTATGATTACTCCCATCTTCTGGGCAAGAAAATCCATTGATTGGAGTTCATTTAACGGGTGAGTGTTGACATACCTCAACTCCAGATTGTGAAGCTCGATCACTGAGTCGCGATAGGCATCGATGAGGAAATGCACCGTTCTCATGCACAAATCCTCAAATTCAGACCATTCGTAACCGGTCGAATTATTAATCGTCAAGACCCCGGGGCCCAGTTGCAGCATGGGATATTGATTAGCGCTTACCCGGAAACGGTGGAGAGGGTGATAGGCGGCGACCTGCTCAGGAGCTTCAGCCATAGGCAGCTTTTCCCAAACGGGAAATTGCTTCTCGATCAGGCTTTGAAACCGGCCCAAGGCGATTTGGTATTTTGGATCGATCCAATAGCCATCCTTATGCGGGGAGAGCTTCCAGCGCACCGCAAAAACCGCTTCGACCAGAGGGGGATTGGTGAGTTTCAAATTGGTAAAGACGACCATCAGATCACCTTCTCGTCAAGAGTATCCCGGCGGAAGCTCGAATACTTCACCGCCTGGACGAAGCGCGAGGTGCGGTTCTGGCACCGCATGGCGTCAGCCTTTCCATCATCCCCGCCGCTGGTCGAAATCTCGTCATCTTCGATCACGCACGGCAGATCGAGATGGGCGACGCCGAGACGTGTTTCCAACCAGCGAGTGGCGTATCGCCGTCTTCGGCTTCGGAACGCCGAAGAGTTCGGCGAATTTGAGCAGCCAGTCGGCGGAGAAATTGGCCGCGCACCACCACCAGACCAGCGGGCGCAAGAGCGCGCCGCCGAGCACGGAGCCGCTCTTGGTCTTGCACTGGGCGATGAGGAAGCGGTCGGGTGGGAAGGCGGCTAGGCCGCCGGAGATCGAAGATCGGAGTTCGGAGTTCGCAGATCCTCCACCGATCTCCGATCTCCCATCTGCGATCTGCGAGAGCCCCAGCCGCAGATTTCCGTCCCAGGCGTAATTTACCGGGCTGACCCAGCGGGCGGCGCGCGGGGGCGACGAAGCGGCCGAGGGCGCGAGTTTGGGCGACGTGCCAGTCGATCTCCAGCACACTCACGCCCTTGAACCAGGCATCGAGGATGTCGGTGATCAAGTCATCAAAGGCGCCCTCGTCCACCGTTGGGTCGGGCTGCATCTGGCGCAGGGCGGCGCTGACCAGTTTCATGCGCTCGGTGGCCGTGGGTGATTCCTCTTCGTCCTCGTCGCGATAGGCTTCGAAAACAGCGCGGCGACTGCGCACCGCCATCTTCAGCTCGAGCACGTTCTTGCGCAGGCGCGGCCAGGTGTCCTCCATCAGATTGAAGAGTTCCCACTGCGGGATGTGTGCCCCGGCCAGCGCCCCGCGCAGGGTCATTTCGATATACGTCGGCGTGATCGCGGCCACTTGCGGGAGCAGCCAGCGTTCGCGGGCTTGCGGACGGATGAGGGTGGCCAGCGCCGGAGGGGCGGGCGATAGACGATGGTCCATGGAAGAGCGACGAGGTTTTCGCGTCGCGGCAGCGAGTGCGCTACGGGCGAAACCAGTGAAACGAGAGCCAAGAGTGGAAATTTTCATAAGTTGTTAGAGTGCAAATGCGTGACGAATTTTTGCGCGGCGCCGGCTCCAGCGCTGGGTGATGACCGCGTGGTCCTGCCAATTTTCCCGATCGAACATCCAACACCCAACGCCCATGACTCACCACGGTACCACTCTGCGTTCGGTACTGAATTTCTGTTATTGGGTGTTGGATGTTGGATGTTGGGACTGCGAACCACCTTACCCGCGCCGCGCGCGGATCAACTCCACCACCCGCGCGGGCATATCCACGATCATCGCCCGTACTTCATTCAGCTCCGCGCGCAGACCATCGGCGGTGGTCTCGATCTTCTCGTGCAGATTCCCGATCGAGCGGCTCCGTTCGCCGTTCAGCGTCTTGAACTCCTCGTGCAGCGCTTTCTCAAACTTCCGCTCGATCTCGCTGGCCAGCCCCTGGAGCCGGCTATCGAGCTCGGTATGCGTGACGAAATCGCTCTCGATGCGCACATCCGCCTTGGTGCGGTCCGTGCCGGTAAGCGTGCGCCACGCGCCGATGGCCGCGGCGAAGACAATGAGCCCGATGAGGAAGCCGACGCCCATTTTCCACTCGGCGTCGTCGAAGAGAGCGATGGAGGAAACCAAAGGCAGAATATCCAACATCCAACGCCCAATTGCCCCCGCGGCACCATGGGCCTGTCGCAAAGCCTCCAGTTCGAACATCCAATGGGATACTGCGGGGGCGTGGGCGCCCAGGAGTGAACTGAAGATAGAAATCAAAATCATCGGACGAAGATGGTGAGAGAGGCGGGATATTGAGGGGTTTCGCGGACCAGGATGAAGCGCCGCCCCCTTCGACGGAGATCCGCGATCGCGTTCTCCATCATCCAGCGCTCGTGAGTCTGATAAGGTCCCGCAAACGCCCGGAACCGATAGCTGTGAATCGTATTCATGAAATGTGGATGGTCAGTGGTTAATTGTCAGCCGTTGGATGTTGGATGTTGGATGTTAGATGTTAGATGTTGGATGTTAGATGTTAGTCCTTCGCTCAGCGACGGACTCAGATACTGCGCCCCCCGCTTCAGCCGGTAACTCACGGTGATCACCCCTTGGGAGAGATCGCCGACGAAGTGCTTGAAGACCGCGACCGTAAGATCGATGCCATGCCGGGTGCGCAGCGCCGGCCCGAGGTCGATGACCGGCAGGGTGAGGGTGAGCAGGCCGCAGGTGACTTCCACCCACGCGCCTCCCGGATTCGGCGAGCCATCGGGATGCAGGCCGAAAGCCATCATCGGCAGCGGCGTGCCGCGCAGGCTCTTGAGGCCATAGCCCGCGAGGGGCAGGGCACAGCCGAGCAGGGAGGGATTGCCTTTCGTCGGCACCCCGCTGGCCGTCCGGCCATTGTCCTCGGGATCGCCATCGCCGCCGAACCAGGTCGCCGCGGCGCGCGGCACGATGAGGTCGTCGCCGTGGCGCACGACTGGAAACCAATCAAGGGAAGTTAACATGGGGAAGGGATAGTGGATGGTTGAGAGTTGAGAGTTGAGAGCCGCAGGATCTACTTCGTGAACCCTTGGGATGGCGGCAGCGGGTAGTAGGGATTGGGCGAGATCGTGACCCCCACGCCGCCCCCGGTAATGCGCCCGCCATCCTTGCTCGTATCGACCGTGCCGTTGATACCCGAGACATAGTATGGCCCCTGCGAACAGCCACTGAGCGCCAGCAGCGTCGCGACCAGCAATAGCGCCGCTGCCGGGAGATTCGTCCGCGGCTTCCCATCGTTCCCCTTACTCCCATTCGTCTCATTACTCCCATCCACCGCGCCCGCGAGGGTCGCCAAGGCGATCCCGCCGCGCCCGCCCTGCGCCGCGAGCACCGCCGCCACCGCGCCCACGTGCTGCGCCTTGAGCCACGTGCGCAACGCGGGATATCCCGAGACGATCAACCCGAGGAGCGTACTGGCCAGCGCCGGGTCGAGTTTCCCATTCCACAACGCCGCGAAGATCGCGGCCACGATCACCAGCGCGAGATAGAATTCGCTCGATTGATGTCCCGGCGAAAGCCCCGGGATGTTAGCTTGATTCGCCGTCGCCGGTCCCGCCGTGACTCCGGGCGCCGCTGCCGTGGAGTTAGCCGCCGTTCCTTCCGAACTGACCAGCTCCGATAACCCCGGAACCGGCATCGCGCCGGGTGATTGAGATAGTGATGTCTGCATGCCCGCGATGTAAGCATGACTTCGGAAAAAAAGTGCATTGCTCCATTGGCTCCATTGGCTCCATTGCGGAAAATCGCATTTTAAGCCCCCCAAAAGGCTATTTTTCCGGCCGGAAACGGACTATCTCCTCCGCGCCCGCCCGATTTCCAGGCGGCTATTTCTGCCGCTTGATCTTTCCCGACGTGATGTGCTGCACCACGGGCCACGCGTCGGCGACCTCCTCGACGGGTAGCTCGATCGGCTTGTATGATTCATTAGCGCTTTCCAGGATCACCTGGTCGCCGCGCTGATGCCAATACTTGATGAAGACCTGCTCGCTGCGCGTGCGCACGACGGCGGCGTCGCCGTTGTGGATCTGATGGGCGGGTGAGCAGATGACGAAATCGCCTTCGTGCAGCGCGGGTTCCATGGAGTTGCCCGAAACCTTGATCGCGAAGGCGCGGCGATCATCGACGTTCGGCGCGAAGACCGAGGTGTACTCGTAGAGTGCGTCGGAGTGCTCCGCGCCCCATTCGCCCGCTTGGGCGGCGGAGAGCAGCGGCACGTACCTTCCGGTCACGCCTGGCGGCAGATTGATCGGCGGATTGGCGCCGTGGGTGCCATGGACGCCGGTGATATCGATGATGAATGGATGGTCGGAGCCGCCGATTAGCTTTTCCTTTTCCAAGTCGGGCAGGACGCGGCACAAAGTGTCGATGAGCTTTTCGCTCGCCCGAGCCGTGCCGCTCTCGAGTTGCGTGAGGATCCAGACCGGATAACCGGTGCGCTTGGACAGCGCGCCGAGGCTCAGGCCGGCAGCTTCGCGCGCCAGTTGCAACGCCCGCCGGGGGCCAGTGCCTCCCTGCGCGAGCCGGGTGCGGAAGGAGGCGATCTCCGCGTCTTCGTCGCCGAGACCATCGCGGAACCATTCCACCGAGACGCCGAGGTTGCGCGCCACGTCGCGCATCTTGCTTTCGCGCAGGCCGAGACCGCGTCCCCAATTGATGAGGGTGCCGTCGGACACGTGGGCGAGGCGGGCGACTTCTTTTTGCGATTTGGCCTCGTCGATGAGGCGTTTGAGGCGAGTGGCGACGGTGGCGGATTCGTTCATGACAGAGGCAATATGAGTCATATGAGCGATTTTAGCAAAAATAATTTTGACACGATTCAAATACGCTAGTAATCATGAGCGCACAGATGAATATAGAGCTCAAATATAGCAGATGCAGATGGTCTGGAGGGCGACTGGAATGGCAATTATTCTAGGTAAAAGCGGATCGAGAGACGTGTTACTGCCCTTCCAAAATTTACAAATGTGTAATCAAGAGCATCGCTTAAATACGTCTATGCTTCAAAATATGAGCGTTATTTTCAGCAACCAGACACCACACACCATGACCACAACACCACTAAATGCACTCAAATCCCTATCCGAATTGGCTCTCACGGTGCCGGCCGAGGAGTCGTTGATCGTCTACGATTCCGTCGCGATCCTCGCAACGAGACTCGCTCTGTCATCGTCGCCGCCCCTGGAGGATGGCGATCTCCAGGCGCTCGCCACCAGGGCCGCCTTTACCGCCGAAGCCATCCGTACGGCGGATCAATGCGTGTTGGATTTCCGTCACCTGCTGGGAGGGGCCGAAGAATGAATCCTGCGACCCACTCGAAAGGCACACCGCGGGCCGGCGTCACGCCCTGCCCACCACCAGCGGCCGAGGGCGCTCTCGTTGCCTTCCAGGCGCACGCGCTCTTTCCGGGGCAGACGTCGGTCCGGATAAGGGACGTGGCCAAGGCGCTCGGCATTACCGAGCAACAAGTCGTCGATCTCATCGAGGAGTATCGCGATACCGGCGGCGAATCGGGGCTCGGCGCGGTCAACGTCGCGAGCGGACTGCGCAGTCGCCTGAACGCGTGCGGGAGCAAGACGCCGCGCTGCTACTGGCGCATCCCCGTCGTCGCTTTCGACGCCTTCGTCCACGCGCGCAAAAACAATCAACCGGTCCGCGTTGGACGACGCGCGGCCACCACTGAAACCCACGAATCATGAACCTCGACGAGACAGACTTGAAACTCCTGCACGACATCGCGAACCGGCGTGCGCTCTTGAAAGCGCCGGGCGCGCCGATGTTGCTGGGCACCCTCGCGGCCACGATGCGGCGGCGTCACGAGTGGATGGCGGAACTGGCGCGGCTCGAGGAGCAATGGCTCAACCGCGGCCTGGCCGGCGCCGGCCTGCCGCCCGTCGCGACGCCTGCCGCGGAGTCCGCCGCCCCCATTACTCAACGGCAGGCGCGCACCTGGAGCGGCCCGGATACCCACCACTTCTAGTCATGCGCGAAGATCTTCCAGCACGCGAATTGCAAAATCTGCGACCTGTCCCGAGCGACGGGGAAATCAGCATGCACTGGGCTCGCTCGGTGAACCGAGCCTGCACCGCCTGGTTGCTTGAACGCGGGATCTTCGGTTCCCCCTGGGAATACCGTTATCCGGGAGCCCCGGCGCCGGGGAACAGCGAGCCGGCGAAAGTGGAAGCGGCCCCGGCCGGAAAGGAGGAAACGCCATGATCGACGAGGGATTGGGACGCCTCGACGAACAGGCCAATGCGGAGGAATACCCGACGACGGAGTTGCCGCCGGCAGACGATCCGCTCAACGGCCAAGGGCCGGTGGCGACATCACCGGAGGACCGTCCCCGTGCGCATCCGCGTTACGCCGTATGGCGTGAAGCTCGCGTTCTTCCACGGCTGGAAGTCGATCCCGCCGTTCAAGCTCACCATTCCCCACGAGCAGTGGGCGCAGATGGTGCAACTCATTTCCTATCCGCCGCCGGGCGTGCAGGGATTCGAGGCGTTCGTCGGCTTCACGCCGGAGGCGCTGGCGCTGCATCGGATCGATGCGGTGGAGGTGGGTGGGGGAGAGGCGCACGACAAATGACGAATGCTCAGACAACCAGAAACCAGAAACCAGAAACCCAAATGAAAAGTATGAACAACCGCAAGAAAATCAGCCTCGCGAATCGTGTCCTGACCCTCGGGGAAAAGGCCCGCGCCATCTATCAGAAAAAGGACGCCCTCTTCACGCAACTCCTCGATGGCTGCGCTGCCGGCGATGTGATCGAGACGAAGAGCGGGCACTTCGAGATCGTCGACAACTTTGCCGCCCGCAACGTGAGCTTCCGCCCCGCGAGCTTCCACCGCTTTGAACTCAAGGAAGTGAAGATCCCAAAGCTCCCGAAGAAGCCGGTGGCGTTGAAGCTGGAGGAAGCGGCGCATCCCGTGCGCGCGGAAAGCCCGCTGGAGCAGGTGGCCGCGGCCTGATGGCGATGGCCGCGCCTCGCGGCGTACGGGGAAGATTTTGCACCCGTGGACGGTTTATCTATTTGCCGCTCGGTACGCGTTGGCGTTTAATGCGGAAAATGTTTTCCGTCACGATCCTTGGCAGCGGCAGCGCCGGCAATTGTGCGCTGGTCGAGACGCCGCAAACGCGGTTGCTGGTGGATGGCGGACTCAGCGCCCGGCAGATCGTCTTGCGGCTCGCGCAGTGCGGAGTGAACCCGCTGGAGATCGACGGCGTGCTGCTCACGCACGAGCACGGCGATCATTCGGGCGCCCTCGATGTGTGGTGCAAACAATTCTCGACGCCGATCTATTGCAACCGCCTCACGGCGGAGGTGCTCCAGCGGGAATCGTCGACGCCACTGCGCAAGGATTGGCGGCTCTTCGTCACGGGCAGCGCGTTCGCGATCAAGGATATCACGGTGGAGACTTTTCCTGTGCCGCACGACGCGGTCGAGCCGGTGGGATTTGTTCTGCATCACGGCGACGATGCGCTCGGCGTGCTCACCGACCTCGGCGTGGCGACCAAGCTCGTGCAGGAACGGGTGCGCGCCGCGCAGACGCTGCTCATCGAGACGAATCACGACGAGAAGCTGCTGCAAAACGACACCAAGCGGCCGTGGAGCGTGAAGCAGCGGATCATGTCGCGCCACGGGCATCTCTCGAATGCGGCGGCGGCCGAGGTGCTGGCCGATTTGCTGGATGGGCGTTTGCGGCGGGCGGTGCTCGGGCATCTGAGCCGCGATTGCAACAGCCCGGAACTGGCCGTGGGCACCGTGCGCGCGCGACTCGATGCGAGCGGTGGCACCGCCGTAGAGGTGCTGTGCGCCGGGCAACGCGAGATCAGCGCGCGGCTGGCGGTGGCAGCGATGTGCGTAGCGTGATTCCCGCCGATTCGATGACGGCGCGGAGCCGCGCGTAATCCATTGCGCCGGGCTCGGCGCCGGGGTGAAAGTAAAACTCGTTCACCCCATCGGGCAATGCCTGGAGAATGCGCAAGGCGATTGCGTCGGTGATCCGCCCGGTGTCGCGCAGACCGAACGTGTGCTCGTGAAACTGGATGGCGTGCCGCTGCAGGAAGGGGATGGCGGCGCGGCTGAGCCATGCGAAAATCTGCGGAAGCAGCGCCCAGGAACCCGGGTCGCGCACGAGGCGCATGGCGCGGAAGCCATGCTCGACAGCGACCGGCAGGGCCGCTCGAAAAATTGTGGGATGGAGGTGCAAGTGCGCGTGGCCATCCCAGTACGTGGGCGTGCATCCGAGGGCGCGGAAGCGCTCGAATTGCGCTCGAACCTCTTGCTCGAGCGAGTCGGCCAGCGATCGCCAAAATGCGTAGCGCAGGCCGGCGTGGGCGGGCGACCGGGCGAATTCGCCGGCGTCATTGGTGATCGCTGAGACGGCCGATGCCCGCCCATCGCAGAGCGTCAGATGCAACCCCACGCACAGCGCCGGGTGACGTCGCGCGATGCGCACCGCTTCCTCCGCGCACGGTTCATTGACCATGAGACTCGCCTGCGTGAGGAATCCGGCGGCATGGCAGCGCTCGATGGCTTCGTTGACTTCGTGGCTGTGACCGAAGTCGTCGCCGGTGACGATGAGGTGTTTCAATTTGCGCGCGGCCCCGGCAAGCTGCCGGTGTCGCGATGACGATTTGCACTTTCTCCCCACCCTTGCACAAGCCATGAGCGGGTTCTGGTTCCTGATCGTGCTGGGGGCCGGCGTGCTTTACGATGTGTTCGCGAGCATCGCCCTTCGGCATTGGTTGCGGGATACCGCACCTCGATGCACGGACCCGATCGAGCCCATCACTTTTTTTCGGCCGCTGAAACGCGGCGTGCCACGGCTGCGCCAAAAACTGGAAGCGCTGGTCGCGTCGACCCTCGCCGGCGATCAGGTCCTTTTCGGGGTCGATCCGGATGCGGAGGAGGAAGCGCTCTGCGAGGAAATACAGCGTACCTTTCCGGACCGCGATATCGCCGTGGTTCGCTGCCAGCCGGGCGTGGCGGTGAACCCGAAAATTTCGAAGCTCATGCAGATGGAAGCGACGGCGCGGCATGCTGCGTGGCTGCTCAGCGACAGCGAAGTGATCTTCGACCCGGCATTCGTGGACGCCTTTCGCCGCGAGTGGCAGGCGGAGACCGGCGCCGCGCTCACGGCAGCATATCGTTTCATGAATCTCGTTTCCGGACCGCAATGCTGTGATGCGCTGGCGGTGCTGCTGGGATTATGGCCAGGGCTGGCGATGGTACGGCGATTTGGTGGTGTGAGGTTCACCTTGGGCGCGTGCACGTTGGTGCGACGCGAGGCCCTCGGCGAAGCCGGGGGTTGGCGCGCGTTTGGCAATACGCTGGCGGAGGATCATCAACTCGGGGCCGCCCTGGCAAAGGCGGGCCAGAATGTCCACCTGAGCCGGCAGATCGCGACCCTCGATAGCGATCCGATGTCGTGGACCGATTACTGGCGCCATCAGCGGCGCGTGGCGGTGACCTATCGCGGGGCCAACCCGGCCGGATTCGCCGGGATGGTCGTCACGCAAGGCATCGTCTGGTGCCTCGCCGCAGGCCTTGTCTGGCTGCCGAAACCGCCGGTCTTCATCGCGCTTTCCCTCGCCGTCCTGGTGCGTGGCTGGAGGCTGCGATGGATGGCGGAAATACTGAAATTCAAGTTTCCCTGGCCCTGGCTTGGCGCAGGGTTGCTGGTCGCCAGCGTAGTCGAAGCCGTGTGCTGGGTGCTGAGCTGGTTTTCTTCCCGCGTCTGGTGGAGCGGCCGTTGGTGGCGCGTCGGTTTTCGTGGCGAGCTCTCGCCGATGAAATCCGCTTGAGTGGAAATCGCACCGGGAACGCCAGGCCGTCAACGGCGGGGAGCGAGCGGGATTGCCGTCAGGGGCACGCGCGGTGCGCTCATAGCGGGTGGCTCTTCCGTGGGTCTCTGTCGACCCCGGCAGATGGCGCAACGCCAGGAGCGGCACTGATCGCGATAGTAAAGAAACAGCCAGGCGAAGCCCCACGAACCGAGGCTGAGTATCGTGGCGATGAGATGCAGGTGGGGATCGATGCCCCGCTTGGTGAACTGACGAACCTGCCCGCACCGCCGGCAATAGAACGACGTGGAATGGCGAATCATGAGTGGGCGTGAAACAAAGCGCGAGACCTTCGTGCGGTCCGTGCACAGGTCAAACCGCGTCGTGTAAAATTCGCGTGACGACGGGACCATGCTCCGTGCTTCCGCGGACGCGTCCCGTCCTTTTTCCACTCCGCTTGGAATGACCGCCGCGCTTACCCTTCCAGCCCTTCCAGCGCGATCTGTTGCTCAATGTCGCGCAAGCGATGCTCCGCGTTCGCGGCGTGCCGGGTGCCGGGCATGCTTTCGATGATCTGCAAGAGCAACGCGCGCGCGCGGCGGGCGTCGTGCTGGTATTTCCAATACACATCGACGAGCCGTGCGCTCAGAAAGGCGGCATCCTCGGGTGGCCACTCGCGCTGGAGCGCTTGCTCGAGGGCGGCCGCCGCACCCAAGGCATCGTCGAGATGTTCGCAGCAGATTTTGGCGACCTCGCTGTAGGAGAGCGTGTCGGCGGGATCCTTTTCGATGAGCTTCCGGTACTCCTCGACCGCCGCCGCGTAGTCGCCACGGGCCAGCGCGGCCGCGGCGGCGGAGTGTGGATCCTTTTCGATCTCCTGGCTGGGCTGAAAAAAGAAATTGCCCACGGCGTCGCCGATGCGCGGCATGATCAAGACGACCACGAGGATGGCCGCCGTCCCGCCCACCAGGACGGTCCCCGCAAAAAGCATCACGACCTTGCTCGGATCGATATCCGGGTTCTTGCTGGCGAGCCGCGCCTCGTGGAAGAGCACGAAGCAGAGGTAGCCGAGGCCAAGGAAGATGAGCAGGCGGGGGAGTGCACGCATAACGATCAGGGGCCGGCCAGCACGCTAGGCCCGTTGCCGCCACCCTGACAAGCCATGAACGCAACCGCTCATTTCGCGCGAGAGGTGCCGGACTCCATTGGCTCCATTGCGGAAATGCGCGTTTTTTCGCCGTGTTTTCCTATTTTTCGGCGGATTCTAAATTCAGAGAGTTTGCGGTTCTCGGAAGGGAGCACCCCGCGGCCGGAAAAAGCGCTTGTCAACGGCGCCGCCCGTGACAGATTCTCGACCGGCTTTGCGGGTATAGCTTAGTGGTAAAGTTCCAGTCTTCCAAACTGGCCATGCGGGTTCGATTCCCGCTACCCGCTCCAAAGCCTCATTACGAGGGAGTTGTGACTTATTCGGCTGTCAGAAGAGGTGAAGTAACAACAAAAATAACAACCTGTTCGTTGAGTTCTGCCATTGTTTCTCCTCGTCCGACAACGTCGGTAAAAATTGCTGGTGGCATTTTCCGGGGACTCTACTTCCTGTTTCTGCTCAATTGAGCTCACGCCAAGAAGGCGATCGCCATGACGGCCTGTCGATTGCCGATCTTTGTGGTTGCGCGAACGCATGGCCACGTCCATGTTCGCTGTAGGCATTCAATGAACGTGAAAGCGTTCAAGCCAAGATCTATCGGGCCGACGGATGGTAAACAATGGCGAAAGCCAAAGTGACTCCACTCCCGAGGCCCACCATTTCGAATGGCACACCTCTCAAAGGTGTGCCATTCGCCATTTTATGTGGTGTCCAAATAACCAAGTCTTTAGCGGCGCGGAGCCTGGAGCGGCGTTCGTCGCATGTCGCTGGCACGAGTTGTTCGACGAGTTCACTCCGGACACCTTCCATCCCAAGCTGTTCAGCCTGTCGAGCTTGGTCGGCGAAGCGACGACCATAGGCGAACTGCACGAGGATCATGATGCGTGGATGAAACACCTAAAGCACGTTCAAAGTGAGCTTGGTGAACGGCTTCAGAGCGGTTTGGAGCGCTTGATTTGCACTCCTTGGCATCGCGGGATGCTGGAACGCTTGCACGAAGCGACCTCGGCCTCCGAGGTGGTTCGAATCGGTCGGGTTCTTCAACTCGAAGGCTTTCAGGGCCACCTTGAAAACTGGGGTGACAAAGATATTCCGTGAACTCGACATGGCGTCTGCAGGCAGGAAAAAGGCCGACACGGACGAACTATTGACTGCCTTGGCCACCCATGCATTTCGCAAAGGCTGCTCGTCGTCCGACTCAAAAAATGCGGCTGAGATAATGCCGCAAGGAGGTGAAGCGGTGCGAAACTGGATTTTGGACGCTCTGCCTGATCAGAAAACAGACTTCGACTGCATTATCGCTATCGATGCTCCTGAAGGAGAAACTCAGAGCGCCATTCTAGCGGTGTGTGAC
The DNA here is from genome assembly GCA_037200205.1 of Chthoniobacter sp. GTDB lineage: Bacteria > Verrucomicrobiota > Verrucomicrobiia > Chthoniobacterales > Chthoniobacteraceae > Chthoniobacter. Next base: position 20,918 of record JBBCHV010000016.1, on the reverse strand, counting down.
AATGTGCATGTTAAACGGACCAGCATCCATCTTCCGGGGTTGCCTCAACTTCAAAATGTTATCTTTCTCCGGCGGACGATTTCCGGGCTACGTCCGTGGACGCTGTCGATGCGGTGAAAGCCGCCGTTCGCTCCAGTCTCAACCTTCTGGCGCTCTACCAGCAGCGGGCTGCACCGTCCATTAGGGCCGAGGCGTGGGTGTTTGAGAACGGGCGAGCCAACCCGGTGGATGACCGAACCACTTCATTTCGGAACCTGCATCCGCGACGGAATGCCGTTCCGCTGGCGGATAAGGCGGTAGCGGCCCTGGCTGAAAGTAGAGACGAACCCGCTCTTCGGTCCGCGTTAGATCTGCACAACCTCGCCTTATCGACGACTGATCACAGGCTGCGGTTGGTGAATCTTTGGTCCGCTCTCGAGTGCTTGGCCTCCCTCATTGACGGGGACTCGATCATTTCTCGTGTTGAACGTCTTGTTTGTCCGATCCTCACTTGGCGGAAGACGGACAAGGTCCTGCGTTATCTGTCCATCAGCATCCACTTCTGGTTGAAGAGCAATCCTCAAATAGACCGGGCAACGCTACCATTCCCATTGGATACGGTGAATCGGTGGCGGCGGAACGGGTCCTTACGTTGCTCACCGAACCGCTGAACTCGCCGGGGATCCGATCGTTGCTGAATGTCGTCAGCGGGCACCCATTGTTGCTGCACCGGGTCAACTTAGGATGGGAAGCACTGCACGATTCGAAAAGGCTCAGACGGGATCTTGCGGCCTCCGAGAAGCGGCTCGGGTGGCACCTGTGGCGCATCTACCGAGCCCGAAATCTGCTGGTGCATCAAGGCATCGAATCAGAATGTCTGCCCCAGCTTGCAAATCACCTTCAGCAGTATTTGTCATGGACGCTTTCCCGCCTGCTTCATGGCCTCACCTTTGGTCCCGAGTGGGACAGGTCGAGACTCAGTGCAATTTTGGAAATCCAAAGCGGCTCATCTGATGACTTCCTTGGATACACAGCCTGAACTGTTGGTTCTGGAGGATATGTTTCCGGAACGACAACGCCAGCCCTCATTGCCAGTGTTTCCACAATCTCCTGCGATTGCGGCTCTGGCGTCGGGGTCGCCCGCTGGCACTTCATGAGATATTCGTCAAACAGCGCATCGCGGATTTCATGGTCGCTGCTGCACAGCCGGCGGAGGCCAGTTCGCGCAGGTATAGTGGGTCGGAATTGTCACGTCTGCGCTCTGGGGTCCAGCCGCCATAAGGATGCCGCGGCCAATCGCCCAATTTGAGGGCCGCTTGATGAGCACGATTCGTTCGATCATGACGCGCCGCCCACAACGGTATTGACCTCCCAGGCGATTCCCTGACTCTTCCGGCGTCGTCGATGAAGTTCGTGCTCCTTATTGTCAGTTTACTCGAGGCTCTCATGCATGCCTCGCGTGAAAAGTTCTCGACGACTTCAGCGCCGAACCCCGGCCGCCCGAATTTTCCTCCTGATGAAACCTGAACGCACCCAGCTCAAAGCCAGACAGCTCGCGAATCCCGAACAAGCTCGCGCGAATGCCTTGCAGAAGATCCTCGATCTCCGGGAAGCCGCCGCTCGCTTGATCCAGGAATCAGCCCCGGCGCACTTCTTGGATGCTGCGTTTCACCTGTGTCGAATGCGTGCAGCCATTGCGGAAAACCTCAATCAACTTCCGCACGCGGTATTGATTCTCGAGGCCCAGCGGCAACTGGCCGAACACCGGGATTTTCAAGGGTTGGATTGGTTTTGGCACCCGCACCAGACGCACGGGGATTTCGAGACAGACCTCATGGGTTGGCGAGGAAATGACCTCGTGGCGGTAGTTGAAGCGAGCACCAGTGCAAAAGCTGAGGGCACCCTCAAGCCGCGCATTGCGAAGGCCGTCGGCAATCTCGCGAAAGTCGAGCATCCGGCGAAGCGGTTCTTCTACTGTTACACGACGTCATGCGCCGAGTGGGCGAGAGGCATCGCCACGAGTTCTTACCCGGAGAAGGCAATCGCTGTTGTCGTTTTGGCCAAGGAACCGCTGCCATGCTGATCCCCACGCAGGCGCCGGCCGAAATGCGATCCGCCCAGACGCTTCGGAGTCTTTTTGACCGAAAATGCCGTTTTGAAATTCCGTCCTACCAGCGCTCCTACTCATGGGAACGAAAGCAACGGAAGCAGTTCCTCGAAGATCTGATCGAACATCCGCCAGGCGCCCCCTACTACTACGGACATTTCATTTTCGAGGACGGCGACGCGGAGGATGTGGCGCTCATCATTGACGGACAGCAGCGTCTGACCACGTTAGTCCTCTTCATCTCTGCTGTGGTCCGGGAGTTGGCAGGGCGCGGTGAAGAGTCTGCAATCGAACTCGAATCGCTGAATCGACGCTACCTGTCCGGTCGGGTGCAAACGGTGGATGACGACCAGAATGTCTTCATTGATCTGATCCGAAAAGGCGGCACGGGAGACCGGAGCAAAAGCCGCTCGAAAGAACGACTGATCGATGCAAACCGCTTTTTTACGAAGGTGGTTCGTGGCAGCGGCGTAGCGACCTTGCGCCGGTGGGTGGAAATTCTGGAGACCGCGGAAATCACTACTTTCACCGTTCACAGCAAGGTGCAAGCGGCGCAAATCTTCACGCTTCAGAACAGCCGAGGAAAGGAGCTAACCGACCTGGAAAAGCTGAAGGCATTTTTGATGTTCGGGATTTATCTCCATGCGGAGGCTTCCAAAAAGAACGATGCCATCGGCCAAGTCGAAAGGAGCTTCGGTGAGATCTATCGGCTCATCGAGCATGTCTCCCTATTAGACGAGGACGCCGTCTTTGCTCACCATGACCGCGCCTATTCCCAGCATTGGAAGCGCCGCTCGAAAACATCAGAAGACATCTGGCGAATTCCCATACCGGTGAGGAGCGAGTGAACGAGATCACCGATTACGCAACAGCGCTGGCGGCCACCTTTCAGCACGTCGTCGATCTAGAAAATATCATCCTGCATGACGAGTTTGTTGCCGACCCGATCATCTTGGATGGCTCGAATTCGTGGCCCCTTCTGATCAAACTCTACCGGTATCACGGGGAGACGCTCAGGAGTGCTCCACAGCTTCGTGAACTTCTGCGGAATATCGAGATCGTCCTCCTCAAGCTGCGCTTCCAGCACGGTCGTTCCAGCAATGACTTGATCGGTTTGACCAAACAACTGGATGACTCGTCGGGGATGTTGGAAAAACTCTGCGAGCGATTGAAGCAGTGCGTCTCGCAGGGATTTCGGTGGCGGGGCGACTTTGATCAAAAAGTGCAAAGCGATCTAGATGGCGATTACCACTACAACACGACCTTCCGCTACATCCTTTGGAAGTATGAGAACAGTCTACGTCAAGCAGGGGATATGCAAGTTTTGCCGATGGAATACATTAACTCCGTCGAAAACCGAAGGATGGACTCCACAATCGAACACATCGCCCCGCAGAACGGAGACTACCCTGAAGAGTTCCGGAAGCGTTGGCTGAATAATCTCGGCAACCTGCTATTCATGCCGCGCGGACTAAACTCAAGTCTCTCAGACCAGTCGCCCCTCGAAAAGGCGAAGCGCCTCGATACGAGCTTTGCGAGCCACCGCGAAGTGAGGCGGGTAATGCAGGTCGAAGGTATCTGGTCGGACTGCCAAATTGTCGCTCGAAAGGCGGACTTGATTCGGTTCATCCAGTTAATGGGGAGAGTTGCCATCCCCTTGGACAGAAATGGGGGCCGTTTCGTCGCCGCATTTGGCAAATCAGAAGGGCGTCTTATCTTTATCATGGAAATCGCCACGACTTTTTTTGAAAATCTTGACACCAAACTTGCTTTGCCGGGGTTCAGCTGTAGTGTCCATGACCGTCTCCCTCTCGATTTTTCATGTGCTCCAATAGCTACCATAATTATCAGTATCCCCGAATCATCTCCGGGATTCTCCTATGGGTATCTGCGGCCGCACTGGGGGCTGCCGCCCAAGCGTCGTCTTTAGACGACAATAGCACCCTTCATTTGCCTGTTCGCTCCGCACGGGAAGGGGCCTTTGCCAAGCGCACTTCGGAACATCATTCCGGTGCGCGGTTTCATTCGAGCGCCGCCGCTGCGGACTCTGTAATCCAGGCGAAGGCCGGTCCGTGGGGCGACCTGGAGTACTACACGGTCTACCTCGAAGCGACCAAGGCACAACTGAAGAGCGCCGAGCTTCCGACCTACGATACGGAGTGGAATTTCGTCGGGTATTCCGATGACCAAGTGGCGAAACTTTTCGAGACCACGACATGGCCGCATCGCTCCGGGCCGAGTTGCTCGATCGCGGAAAGTGGCGCCATCACGGAGAAAACGGTCACGGTGATCCCGAGCAACGAAGTGCTGCTCGGGCTCACTCCAGAGGCGCGCATCGCCATCTACAGCGTGCTCACGCGTTGGAGGAGGGACGCCAATCATCACGAGCCGGTCGTGATTTTCGCCCACAGTGTGCGCGAATGGCTGGAGCGTGAAGACCTGCCCGAGGACGTCGTCGCGGCGATTGAAAAGACCTCGTATCACCGGGGCAAAAATCTCGTCTTCGCCGATACGCCGCTGGTCCTGCGCATGGTGGAGACGGAAGAGGATCGCTTGAAGATCCGCAAAGCCCTGACCCGTACGCCGACCCCTGGTCGTGAGCCTGCGGGTCACGACCGATACGGATGTCGCCGCGGTCGCGGACTACTGGGGCGGTGCCACTCCCGCCAAGGATATTTTGCCCTTCCTCGAATCGATCGCCGACAGCGGCGTCACCCGCTCGGTGGACATTGCGCATTTGCTGCCGCCATCCGCGCGTCGGCTCCTCTACACCTATCCCAATGCCGATTTTGGCCGGACCGGTTACTATCCGGATTGCCACTGGACCTCGCTGAATTTCCGCAATCCGGACCCCTTGGACCGGCTGGCGGATCCGACGCTGGCTACGGCCTATGTCTTGCAGAATTACACCAAGGTCCAGGGACCCCTATCGCTACGGCGACGTGATCTTTCTCATGGATGGACCCCACGGGCAATGCCATCCAATCCTGCGTCTACCTGGCCGACGACCTCGTCTACACGAAGAACGGGCGCTCACCCACGCAGCCTTGGGTGGTGATGAAGCTGGATGACGTGGTGACCTACTACGGGATGTTCTACGCCACGCAGGTCGCCTGCTATCGGCACAACGTCGAGTAATCGCACCGCAGCAGGCACTCTTCATTGGGTGTTGGACGTTGGGTGTTGGATGTTGGATGTTCGTCGCCACCGCTCCAGTGCGCCGCGTGCCGCACGAGTGCCCGTGGCAAAGCAACCTTGCAGTAAATAACCGCCCGTGGGCGCCTCCCAGTCGATCATTTCACCGGCGAGGAATACGCCGGGCAGCCGCTTTAGCATGAGATCGTCGTCCATCTCGCTCCAGCGCACGCCGCCAGCCGAGGAGATGGCTTCGGCGATCGGGCGAGGACCGGAAAGCGGCAATACGCAATGCTTGGCCGCCCTGGCGAGCGCCTCAGCCGAGGTGACGACAACTCCGCGGATGCCAAAGGAGAGGACGGCGTATGCTGCGTCGGCCAGACGCCAGCGGGGCCTCGCTTCGACGAGGAAGTTGCGCTGGATCGGCCGAGCTTGGCGACCAGTTGGTCGACGTTGTGAGCGGGTTTGAGATCGACGATCAACTCGGGTGTGGGGAGCGCGCGCAAGGCGGGACCGAGTTGATAGATCGCGCCGCCCTCCAGGCCGTACCGTGTGATCAGCAGTTCGCCGCGCGCTTCCATAGCGCCCGCCCGGGCGACGATGCTTTTCAGGGGCTGGCCTTCGGCTTGCGCGAGCACTTCCGCCGGCCAGGCGATTCCCAGCCGCAATTCGCCGGCTGGAGCGGAGTGACGGCGACACCGAGCGGTTCGAGAAGCCGTGTCCACGCGCCGTCCGAGCCTGTCTCCGGCCATGAGCCACCGCCGAGCGCGAGGATCACGGCGTCCGCCTCGTAGCTTCGCGTCTCATCGGCCACTCGAAAATTCATCCGCCACCGCTCTCCGCGCTGTAGGCCACACCAGCGGTGATGCGTTGCGAAACGAACGCCGAGTTGGCGCAGGCGTTGCACCCAACGGCGCAACAGCGGGGCGCCTTTCAATGCGCGCGGATACACGCGCCCGGTCGAAGCGGCGAACGTCTCCACCTCCAGCTCCGCCGCCCACGCGCGCAACGCCTCCGCATCGAATTCGGTGATCAACGACGTCCACAGCTCATACGGCCCGGAAATAGCGCGCGATGAATTTCTCGCGCGGCTCGCTATGCGTGAGATTCAGCCCCGCCGCGCCCCGGCGACCAGAAACTTCCGCCCCACGGACGCTTTGCCCTTCGAAAAGCGTCACCTCGGTCCCCCCCGCGGGCCGCGACTTCCGCCGCGCGCAAGCCCGCCGGTCCGCCGCCGATGATCGCGATGTGCATGCGGAATCGAAACAGACCCGCGCCCCCCGCGCGCAATGTTCTTCGTCGCTTCGCGGCGCGGAGCCCCCACCCGTCATCCTGAGCTTGCGGAGGACCCCCGGTATCGCTCTGGAATCTCGCACGTCGCCGTCATCGCGATCGTCGCGTCATCCGCTGGCCGAACGACAGGCAATTTTCGACGCACCGCCCGTACTCCCGGCTTGCTTGTCTCCCGGCCTGCGTCTCACATCGTCGCCCGCGGCAAACGTCGCTTCCACCCCTATGAAACTCCTCTCCTGTCTCTCCGCCCTTCTCCTCCTCGCCTCACCCGCGCTGCGCGCCGCCGATGCCATCCCCGACGACGTCGTCTTCGAATCCGGTGTCGAGTACGCCGTGGCTGGTGGCGAGCACCTGCAAGTCGACATTGCGCGTCCGAAGACCGGCGACGGGCCCGTGCCCAGCCATCGTGTGCATTCACGGCGGCGGCTTCCGTGCCGGCAAACGCGAGGGCTACGACAAATTGTGCGTGCAGCTCGCGCAGCAAGGCTACGTCGCGATCACCGTCACCTACCGCCTCGCGCCGCGTTCCAGTTTCCCGCCGCAGTCTACGATTGCAAAGCCGCCGTCCGCTGGCTGCGCGCGAATGCCGCCAGGTATCACGTCGATCCCGCACGCATCGGCGTCACCGGTGGCTCCGCCGGCGGACATCTCGCACAGTTCCTCGGTGTGACGAAGGGCGTGAAGGAATTCGAAGGCGACAGCGGCAACCTCGATCAATCGAGCAACGTCGCCTGCGTGGTCAATTTCTACGGCCCCAGCGATTTCACCAAATCCTACGGCAAGAGCGTGGACGCCGCCGAAGTGCTCCCGCTCTGGCTGGGCGGCAATCTCGAAACCGCCCTGCCTGCGCACATTCGCTCCAGCCCGCTCAATTGGGTGACGCCGGACGCCGCGCCGACGCTCTGCGTGCACGGCACGGTGGACGACCACGTCGCCTACGAGCAAGCCACCTGGATGATCGACCGGCTCAAGTCCTGCGGCGTCGAAGCCAGCCTGCTCACCATGGAAGGCGCCGGTCACGGCTTCAAAGGCGCCGACGCCGACAAAGCGCAACAAGCGCTGCTCGATTTCTTCGCCAAGCATCTCAAGCCCGCGAAGAAGTAGCTCCGCGTGGGAGGAGTTTTTCGAAAACGCTCGCGTTTCCTATACGGCGTCATCCTTCGACTCCGTTACACTCCGCTCAGGATGACACGCGTTAAATCACCCGATCCAGCAGCGCTTCGCCCTTTCCGAACCGGCGGAGATTATCGAGGAAATGCTGAGCCAGCCGCTGCGGCTCGGTCTTGTGCCCGCCGGCGCTGTGCGGAGTGATGTAGCAATTCGGCGTGGACCATAGCGGATGCTCCGGTGGCAGCGGGCTCGGGCTCGGTGACGTCCAGATACGCCGCGCCCAGTTGCCCCGATTGCAACGCCCGCGAGCAGCGCGTCCTGATCCACCGTGGTTCCCCGCCCGACGTTGTAAAAAATTGCGCCCGCATTCATCGCGGCAAGGCGCGCGGCATTGACGAAACCCACCGTTGCCGGGTTGTCCGGCAGGATGTTGACCACATGATCCGCCGTCGCGAGAGCCTCGGTGAGCTTGTCTTCGGTAACGACGGCCACATTCTCATCGCCCACCGGTCGGCGGCGCACGGCGGTGATCTTGACGCGGAACGGGGCGAGCAATTCGGCGAGCCGATGGCCGATCGCGCCGAAGCCGAGCATCACGACGTTCTGCTCGGACAGCAGGCTCATCGCCGCGCGGCGTTCGAGCGTGGGCCACGCGCGGTCGGTGCGCTGGCTGTCGAGCGAAGGCATCAGTTGGCGCGCATGGGCCATCATGAAGGCCAGCACGTTGCTCGGCGCAGGGTTCCGCGTAGACGAGCGAACTGTTCGTCAGCACCGAACCGCGCCCACCGAAGGCCTGGCGAAACGCCGCGCCATCGTAGCGCGTGTAGCCGGCGGTAGTGAGATGAATCCAGCGGAGCCGCGGACATTGCAGTGCGAAATCCGGATCAGGCTGGCCGAAGGCAACCTCCGCTTCCTGCATCGCCGGGTCGGGCGCGGCCTTGGCGAGATTCGACGCCGAGAGTTGCGTGGAAAAAATCAGCCGATGCGGCTTCACGCCCTCAATCAGCGCGGCGCGCGGCGCATCGGCAAAATGCGCGTTGGTCCAGATCGTCAGGCTCATTGCTTCGCTTTTCAAAAAGGCGACGATATCGGCACCGTTTGCGCGGTGAGGCCGAGCACTTCGGGCGGGAACATCAGCGAACGATCCAGCTTCGTCACCGACTTGATTTTGTCCTCATCGATTTCCCTGCTTCTGGCCGCCGATGCACTTCACAATCGTGGGATCGCCCGTGGTCAACACGATGCCGTCGATGATGATCCCATCATTGGTTTCGATGCGGGTGCCCTCGAAGCCGTGCGAGATTTCCTTCGACGGATGCAGGATCGAATCGACGATCACTTCGCGCGGCTGGGTCTTGCCGAACTGCGTGAGCTCCGGCCCAAAATCCACGCCTTGCTTGCCCACCTTGTGGCAGGTGAAGCACGCGGCGATCGCCGTCTGGCCACGCGTCGCGTCACCTTCCAGCGCCAGCACCTCTTCGTTGGTGGGCGCCTTGGGTGCGCCTTCCGGCACTTCGGGCGTGGTCGTGCTCACCAGCGGCTTCTCTTTCAGCAGGCCGCGCTGGCGCATCTGTTTGGTCAGGCCGTATTCGCGCCAGTTGTTGCCGCGACGGCTGTTCAGCCGCCACGCGGCGTTTTCCTTCAGCGGAAAACCATCGGTGCCGACGATGTCCATCATCGCCACTGGCGCGTCCGGCGATTGCACGAAGGCGAGCGCGTCCGAGCGCGAGCTTGCGCTGTGCTTCGGAAAGCTGGCTGTCGAGCACGCGCGTCTTGAGGTCCGCGACCTCCGCGGGCACGTGCAGCCGCCAGGCCAGCCAGGCGAAAGTGTCCGACCACTTTTCCGCCGGCCCACCGAGTACCTTGCTGATCGCATCGTAGACTTCCACTTCCTTGCCACTCGCGCCGGTGCCGAAGGCCTCGAGATAGGTGCGGTCCTTGCCGTCGAATTGCTTCGCGATCTTGACCAGCAGATCGCGGCTCTGGTCCGCGGGCACATCGCGCAGGGGTCAGCGCGACTTCGCGCCGCACCGCCGCCGATTTGTCGCCCGCCATCTTTGCCGCCATCGCGAGCACATCCACCTTGGCGGTGCGCAACGCGCGATACGCGACGAGCCGCAGCGTATCGCTCTTGGAGTCGAGCAACGGCTTCACCTTCGCCACACCCGTCGGCCCGAGTTGCGCGAGCAACCACACGGCGCGCGCGGCGATGTAGGGATTCTCGTCTTTCAGCAGTGCCGCCACCGCGGGGACCGCCTTTTCGCCCTGCGCCTTCAACCGGCTGAAGCCGCTGTAGCGCACGTTTACCGCCGGGCTCTTGAGCGCGGCGATTTGGCCGGCCGTCGTTTCGAGGTCGAACTTCGGCACCTTCGATTTGAAGCCCTTCGGCGCGATGCGATAGATCGTGCCGGCCATGGTGTTATCCAGCGTCGCGTGGCCGCCCACCCGCGGGTCGAACCAATCGGCCACATAGATCGCGCCATCCGGTCCCACGCACACGTCCGACGGACGGAAGAGCGTCGTTAGTTCGCTGGTCACGCTCGTCGTCCCGCCAAGAAAATCCGAACCGGCAAATTTCTTTTCCTTGTTCGAGGTAAGGAAATCGAAGCGGTCGAGCTTGAAGCCCGCCCCCTCGGGTTTTCGGCTGATAGCCGAAGACCACATTGCGCCCCGCCTCGCAGGCGAGGAGCAGGCCGCGCCATTTCTTGCCGAGCGCGCCATTTTCATAAAAGGCCACGCCGGTCGGCGAGCCGCCGCCATAGACATCGCCCGCGGGCATGGTGCCCGGATCTTCCTGGCGCCATTCCGCGACCGGCACTTCCTGGCCGGGCCGTTTGTCCGCGCCCCACGCGCGCTTGCCGTCGATGGAGGCGAAGCCCGCGTTGCCGTAGAGCAGCAGCGGCGTGACGCGGCAGGCGGGCGGGTCGTCGTTGTCGCTCTGGTAGATGTCGCCGAGCGAATTGACCGTCTGCTCGAAGCTGTTGCGGTAATTGTGGCCGATGATTTCGACGTTGCTCCCGTCGGGATTCATGCGCGCCGTGAAGCCGCCGATCCACACATGCCCATCGTCGCTCTTTTGCCCGGCGATCTGCGGCGAGTCCACCACCTGCGCTGTTTCCTTGCCGTGGCTGTAGGGGCTGCCGATGCGGAACGTCTTGCCCCGATTTATCGGTGAACTGCGCGCCGGTGTTCCCTTGGTTGAAGTACCACAGGCCATCCGGCCGGCGGTGAGTGAGTGCAGGCTGTGATCGTGATTGCGCCCGTTGAACCCGGTGAGCAACATCTCCCGCGTGTCGACGGAAGAGTCGAACTTGCGGTCGCCCTTCACGTCGGTGAAGACGAGGAGATTCGGCGGCTGTGAGACGACAATCTTGTTGTCCAGCACCGCCACGCCGAGTGGCGCGACGAGGTCCGGATCCTGCACGAAGACCGAGCTTTTGTCCGCCTTGCCCGCGCCGGTCGTGTCCTCGAGCACCACGATTTTGTCGCCCTCCGGCTGGCGGTTCGACTTGCTGCGGTAATTCACGCCCTCCGCCACCCACAACCGCCCATCCCGGTCGAAATCGATGTTCGTCGGGTTATGGAGCAGGGGAGTCGTCGCCCACACCGTGACCTCCAGCCCCTCCGGCGCGGCGAAGAGATTCGTCGGCACAATGACCGGCGGCGCCGCGTCTTCCGCCAGCACACTGCGGGGAATCGGCAGCGCGATGACGCTGGCCGCCAGGACGCACGCGATGGGTGCGGGACAAAGGGGAGATGGAATTCATGGAGGAGTGGATACGATTTTAACACCCCCAGCCGCTCCAGGAGCGCAAGGGGAGCCGGGATTTTCCACGCCCCGCCCCCCGCGTCCAGCGCGGAACGCGGCGCAGACTCGAAGGAAGCGCCCTCTCCAGAAAAAATTTCAGACACGATTAGGCACGACTGAGCACGATCAGACACGACTGACCGTGAAAAGATGGGTGAGGTGGATACGGATCGACCCAGCAAAGCCATTCCCGGAAGGACAATGGAACGTAGCCGGTGGTGAAAGCAACCGAAGGGAGCAAGCGACCGGTACACAAAAAAAGCGCCCCGGTCAGGGGCGCTGGAAGCTTACTGCTCATGCTCCAGAGCGGTTACTTCGAGGTGGGCGGATTGATTTCCGTGGCCTTCAGCTCGACATAAAACAGCGCGCGCGGCGGCAGGTTCGGTGAGATTCGCCTTTTCTACGCGACGGACCTGTAGCTTCACGTGGACGCCTTCGGCTTCCCATTCGTCTGTTACAATCTCCTGTTGAGATTGAGCGGCAAAATCTTCCACCTTGGGGGAAGAGAGCCCACGGTTTTTGCTCACGCGGGTAAATTTGGAATCGCAGATGTCTTGAAAATCACGCCACGCTTCCCCAGCAACAAGGACGTAACCTTCCTCGGTTGACCCCATAGTCCTGAATATAATTTCTTTCACCACCGGTGAAGCTGTGAAATCCACGCGGATTTCTACTTTCTGGTCTGACGCCATGCGCTTGCCCGGAATCTTGATCGTGCTGGTAATGAAAGTCTGCCGAAGGCTGGTAGCAGTGAACGCATTCGGGGACTGGCGACTATAGCGGGCGATTGCCTCTTTCGCGGCCAGCTCAGTCATTCCGAATTTTAATGTGCCCCAGACAGGGCGAGTGAAGCTTGCAGCGCAAAAAAGGGGCAGCACGGCGATGAGGAAAAGGAGGCGAATTTTCATGAGGATAGTTCGATTCAAGCAACTAAGATAAGCGATTTCAAACCACCTTTGCTGTGCCGCCGTAAAAGTAAGAACTGAGCGGATCGGTCCATATGCTGTGGATAAGCGTCCACGCGGTTGCGCGACGGCAGTCGCAAAACCACCTGTAGGGCGCTCCCCTTCTCCCGTGTCGATGGCGAACAGGGGAAATCGTCCAATTGAAGAACTCATCGCGTGAGGCGGTGATGCGCCATCTGAATTTATGGTCCTGGGTGTGTCCGTCATCGAGCAGCCAATAGCCGCTGTTGAATTCCTTACTCCAACTTCCTCCCGTTCCCTTGAGGGTATAGGGACCATCCAAATGCACACCCTTAATGTGGACAAAGGTGTCGGGCGGCAACGTTGCCTCCATGATCCCGGAGAAGCGGACGTTGAGGCCCGGCGTGTCATTCGGTGGCGGCAACGATGGTGGGCCACCGGTTGGAGAACCCCCACCAGGCGGAGCCGGGAGGAAATGGCAGCCGGGTCGGGTCGTCGGGAAAACCGGGTGAGCCGGGCACGGGTGGGCCGCCGCCGATGGGTGCGCCTGGCGTGATGGGGGCAGGACGTAAGCGCAAGATGCATCGTGTTCCAATCTTCTGCGCGAAATTCGGCTTCGCCGAAATCCGTTGCGCGCACTGGCTGATTTCCGGCGGAAGGGAAGACGATCCAGGTCCCGCGTTGATAGAACATCCATTGGTCCACTGGCCACGCGTCGCGGCGGATGTGGAGCTTGTTGGCTTTGCAGATGGCGGCGGCTTGGTAGAAGGTCACGGCGAAGATGGGTGATGGGAAATGGCGAATGGAAAAAGCTACGCGGACGGGAAACCGGGTGGCGGGGGCGCGGTGAAGAGGGGCGCATCGGTCCATTGTCCGTAGATTAATCGGACCCGTGTTGAAGGCGCCGACGGCGGCGCACGGATCCGCGTTGAACGGTTTGGTCCGTCCAATCGCGCGCGTTGAATTCTGCGGAAGTAAAATCCGTTGCCTTGATGACGGTGGAAACGCCACCCGTGACCAGAAACCACAGCGGGCCATCACGCACGAGCACCTTATCCGTCCACGCCACGCGGCGAATTTGCGCGCCCGCCTTGGCGAGTTTTTCGGCGGCGAACCAATCGAGAGACCAGGCCATACTTAGCTCTCCCCGAGATCGCGTTCGATGCGGATGCGAAACGTCTTTGTCGTCCGCACGAGGGAGTCAGGCCCGACCGGGATTCCGTTGTAGGGGTTGTCGTGGGTGAACTCGATCTCGGCCAGAGCGTCGTAGAACGTGCCGGTGTCGGCCTCGTAGTTGCTGAGCGAAGCAGCCAGCGCGGCGCCGTCGAATTTGGCGTGGAGCAGCACGCTCCGAGCCGCTTCCGGTTCCCACGACGGCAAAGGCATCGCTCACCACGACCTGATTCTCCGGCTCCAGTTCTTTGATCGCCAGTTTGCACTGGGTGACGTTGGGCGTGATGACCGTGCTATCCTTGGTCAATCGCAGACGCGCGAGGAGATCGTCCTGCTCCTTCACGAAAAGGATCGGCGTGTCGCGCGCGGCGGGGCGTGAGATTGAGCGCGGAACTGGTCTGCACGATCACGTCGTTCGTGGCGAAGTTGATGACGATGTCGGTGTTTGTGTCGGGTGCGGCGGCAGCGGGCTCAATGCCGATGGTGAAGAGGACCTCCGCGCTGGTCGCGGGATCGGCATTGGTGGCTGTAAGGCGCACGGTCGAAATACCGGGCACCGTGGCTGCGCCCGCGAGATAGCCGGGGCGGAAGAGGGTGGCGGCGGAGTAGTCGACGGTGATGTCGATCGCGGTGCCGCCCGGTGCCGTGGCGAGTTGAAAGGTATCGGTCGCGGCATTCACGACAAAGTAACGGGTGGCGGTGCTGAGGCCGGTGCCACCGGTGAGCGAACTGAAGACCATCACCATGCCGTCGGTGAAACCGTGCGCGGTGAGCGCGATGGTATCCGCGCTGGCATTCGCGGTAACATCCCAAGATGGCTCGAAAGTCCATACCGCTTGGAAAACCACCGCTGGTGATCGCCCAGGAGATGGGTGTATTGGTGGCACTGAATTGATGTTCCCAAGTGAGCCATTGTGGGTAACTCAGGACGCTGGATTCGGGATCGATGACGGGTGCGCTCATAGGATGGTGGATGGGAAATGGAAGATGGAAAAGGTCAGCCGATCGTGACGCCGAGGGTGCCGCCGTTGTCGGGCGCCTGCAGTGCCCAGCTCACCCAGCCCTTGGCGTTGGTGGCGCTGTTCTTGGTGTCGAAGTTGAAGAGCCTTGCACGCAGGGCGAAGTTGGCTGCCTGCTGCACGTTGGCCGTGGCGTTCAGCACCCGTTTATAAACGAGGCCGTTGGCCGCGAAGATTGTGCCGCCGCTGTTCGCGATCGTGCAACCGAAGCCGTGCGTCTCCAACGCCGGCCGAGGATGAGGCGCTGCAGGACGAGCGGCGTGGCGGTCTGCCAATCGACGCTGAGCAAATTCGCGTCGTAGGTTTCGGTCGGCGGCGCGTCCGTTTCGGCGGTGATCAATCCTTGCTCGATGGCCAGCATCCATTGTGCCTCGGTGTCGGCATGGATGAGTTGCAGGGCGAGCTTGAAGAGGCAGGTCAGCGTTGTGCCCGCGCTGAACATCATGTCATTGATCACCACCTCGAAGAGCGTGCGCTCGAACGGTGCGGGGAAGTAACTGTCTTTCGTGCCGCTGCGCGTGGACCGGATAATTCATCCGCCCGTCGCTGCCCACGAACCCGCCCCGCCTCGGCCTTACTGCTGCGAATATGACCGCCGCCCGGAATGAGCACGGCGCTCGAGGTGGTGTAGAGTGCGCCGGCCGAGGGCGCAGGCAGCGGGGTGGTGGGCAGCGCGCCGTCGTTATCCACGCGGCTGATCGCCGGGGAGCAGGAACGCGCCGCGCGTGGGGAGCTTCGTCGCATCGATGATCGGCGCGCCGGTCGTCGCATCGCGGGCGAAGAGAATCTCACTCGTGGGCGGCAGCTCGATCTTGAGCTCGTCGAGCGGTGCGACGCCTGCCGGAAGGGATGCGGTCCCCGGGAGCAAAGTCTCGAGATTGGTGATCCGCGTATCAAACTCAGCGAGATCATCGACGAGACCGGTCACTCTGCCTTCGGGAATCGTCAGATCGGCCGCCCAGCTGGCGATCTCTTTGGCGGCCCACGATATTCACGCGCCAGGCGTCGGCCGCCGGTGCGCCCGTGAGCGCGGTGATGGTCACCTCCCCGGCGAGATCGATGGTCGCCGAGAAATCCGTCCCGTCCACGAGCTGGCGGCCGCCCAGGGCAGCGACGCGGACGAAGACCTGCACGTCGAGCGAATCCAGCGGATGCGTGATGACGAAAATGGTGGTCGCCCCATCGCCGATCGTGTCGCGTAAATCTTCTCACCGGTGAGGTTGTTATTGGCCCCGGCTGGTAGATAGGACTTGGGACTCGGGAAACGCAGCCAGTCGATCGTCGGCGTTTCATCCAGCTCCGGAAAAGCCAGCGGCCGTTGAATGGTGACCGGGACGAAAAGCGCGACGATCTCCTGCGCCGCGTTGTCGTCTTCCTGGGCGACGATCCGGATTTCCAGGGGAAGATTGGCGGATGGAAAAGCGCGCAAGAGCGAGGCCAGTTCCAGCCGGTCGAGCGGCAGCGTCACGAGCAGATCGCCGACGGGCGCTTCGGCGCCTTCCACTTCCAGCGCCGCCACATCGGTCCCCGCGAAGTCGCCCGCGAACTCGATGAGAAAGCGGTAGCTGAGCGGGGAGCGTGACATTGAACGTATCGCCGAAGGCCGCGATCAGCGCCGCCTGGATCTCATCGGTGCCGGCGTCGGGCGCGATCATCGCGGTGCGCTGGAAGCCTTTCTTGAGACGATAGGAGCCGCGAAAATCCGCAGGGATATAGAGCTGCTGAATCGTATTCCAGATGAAGGCCCCCGAACTGCCGCCGTGCCGCTGGATGGTGACCGAAGGCAACGGCGGCAGGACAGCATCCGCCTCGCCGCTGAGTGAACGCGACGGGTGCCTGCACCAGGCGCAGTTCGTGCACCCACAGCGCATCGAGCTGGCGCGCGGAGATGCGCCCGAACGAGATCGGCCAAAGCGAATTATCGACGACCTTGAGTGGCACTTCCGTCGCGCCGGCACCGAAGCGCAATAGCCAGGAATCGTCCACCTTCTTCGCGGGTCGCCGTGCCGTAGGCGGCGACCACGGCCGGCTTCGCATTGATCGCGGCGGCGAGCGTGGCCGGGCTGCAATCATGCGCACGGTCTCGGTCGTGTTATCCGCGGTGCCGGGATCAGCGCCGATTTGCAGCGCGAAGCGTCCGCCACCGGGCCGCGCGTCCACCAGCCCGATCGACGCTTTGACCGAATTGACCATGAGGTTTGGCTCGACGAGATTGCCGTCGACGTATTTCTGAAAACGTAGCCCGAGCGTGAGGCTTTCGCCGAAGGTCAGCACGGGCGGCTGCCAGTCGGTGGACTTGGTGGTGAGATTGACGGTGATGAGCTGTTTCATGTGGCGAGAAGTGAGGTGGGAAAGGGCTGGGCGTTGTAGGGAAAGTCGGGGTCGAGCTGTGCCGCGCGCTTCGTCGCCTGGTCCGCGGCGATTTTTGCGGCGAGGTTGGGCCTGGCGATCCGGACCGCTCTTCACCTGCTGGGCCGTCGAAAGTCGCATCCTTCCCGCCGCCCGTGGGTGTCCAAAAGCTGCCCGCGAGCGAATGCCCCGTGAGAATGTTCAGCGCCTGCCGTGTCATGTCGTTCAGCGAGGCGGTGAGGAAGTTGATCACGAGCTGCGCCGCGCCGGCCGCGAGCGGCGGAATGAACGGCACGCCGGGATCGCCGGGCAATTGCCGGAAGAACGGCTGAGCCCAATTCAGATTCCAGAAAAGATGGTGCCGCACGTAGGGCGCCCACGATGGATCCGGCGCGCTGCCGATCGGCAGGTTCGGCGGGCTGAGCAGGTAGACGGTCGAGATCAGCAATTCGTCAAAATCCGGCTCTTCGTAATCCCCCGCCAGTGGATCGACACCCGCAGTGAAGGAGATGAATGGTTGTGAACGTGCCCTGAAACACTCGCAGCACATCGCTCGCTGCTGGCGATGCGATGCCAAGAGTCTGGGTCACGTTGGAAATACCCGTGGCCGGACCCGGCTGCAGTGTTAGTTCGCTCGTCAACGCCAGGCGCGGCTGGTGCACCCAGAAATCGCACGCGCGCAGCAGCCGTAGGTTCTTCGGCGGTGTGGCGTCGGGCTGCTGTGGATTGCCGTTGAGAACATCTTGCGCGGACGGTTGCTTGGGCGCGCGGGCCGCGCCGAGATCGATGAAGAACTGCGGCACGTCATTGCTTGGATCGCCGTCGAAACCGATGCCGCGAAAATCCATCGGAATCGCGGGATTGAGATAGAGTGGAAGATCCACCGTGCGCGTGGAATTCGTGATAGTCGGCTGCGCGAAAATGGGATCACTGAAGAACTGCTTTCCCGTGAGGGGATTGATGTCCCATGGATTCCCGGCCGTCTTTTGCTCCTCGACCGTGGCACGGTAGATAGGCGCCTGCTCATTGACGAAGCCCGGCACGATCGTGGCCACCCAGCGCCCGGCCGAGGGCGACCAGAACGGTTGCGTGAACCACGGATGCTTCCACCGGGGCGACGGCCGCGCCGAGAGCGCATCGCCGAGCAACGAGCTGGCGAGCGTCATGCCCGCGCCAGCCTGCATCAGCGATGGACGATGGAAGATGGAAGGTTTCAAAGGAAAAGATGCTTCGGCGCACCTCCGCCCGCCGTGGGCAGGATGCGCAGGTAGCGCAGGTTGAAATGCACGATGGGCAGCACGCGCAACGGCTGGCCACCACTCCAGAGGATCAGTGCGATCGCGGTGCGCCCGAGATTTGGGGCGTGCGAGATCGTCGCGTTCGTGTGGACGATCTCCACTTTCGAATCCTTGGTCAGCTCGCCGGTGTCGGGATCGGGATGCACTTCCAACGCGGCAAAGGAAACGCCGTCGTCGTTGGCCACGCTGGCTTTGATCGTGAGCCCGGCTGGCGTGTTTCCGTCCTTGCCCGACATCGGCACGAGCGTGCCATTGACCGTGATCTTCGGCTCGATCGGACCGACGCCCGCGAACGAAGCGACGGTGCCGAGATTGAACGTCACGCGTCCCGCGGCCAACGCTGGCCGCCACGGATGATTGAACGTCTGCCCGCGCGGAGCCGCCCCCCGTGGCATGCCCCAGCGAATTGACCGTGAGCCGCGAGCAGACGCCCGGTTGCGAGAGCACCCGCGCATGCGGCTGGGCTGCTTCGTGCTTGGGGAAAGGCCAGGTGTTCATCCGTTGAAGCCCTGGAAGGCCGCCTGGCCGATGACCGCGCTATTGGGCGCGGAAAGAGAGTTGCTCGGCGTCCCATTGCCCCCACCCGAACCCGCCGTGGGATCGCTCGTATAAATCTGCGGAGGCCATCCGCCCGCGCCGCTCAGCCAATAGACCACGCCGCACCACAGGCGACGGCGCCTTGAGCCAGTTGCGGCCGTCCTGCACGGGCGGCGGGTTGCCAGGAAGCGACGTGGCAATCAGCCCGACGCCACTCTGCGAGCCGCCGTAACCGAAGGCCGCGTAGCGAAAGGAATACGTGCCTTCGACGCGGAAGAAATCATCGTGGCCGAACAGTGGATTCGTTTGCCCGGCCCCGTCGTCCTTCTTTGGACCCCCGCCACCCTTGGCGCTCACGAACTCCGGCCAGATCACCTGTCCATCGATCACCTGCGCGCCCCACGTTTCTTTCAACTTCTTCCAGTTGGGATGCTTGATGATCGAAACTTGGGAGAAGCCTGGCTCGAAGCTGAAATCGATCGAGTTGCCGCGACCCTTGAAGGTGACGTTTTTTGCCATCGCCACCGATGCCCTCAAAGGTCCAGGACGTGCGCAACGCCCCCCGCAGCCGGCGCGTCTGCTCGCCGATGAACATCACGCCGCCCGGCACGCCTGGGATGTCCGGCTTTTCGCCGTCGAGTTCCGCCAGCGAGATTGGCCAGCGCGACGGCTGCCAGAGCTGGGAAAGAATCAGAGTGCGGATGCCGAAGAGCTCGGCGAATTTGAGCAGCCAGTCGGCGGAGAAATTGGCCGCGCACCACCACCAGACCAGCGGGCGCAAGCGCGCGCCCCGCCGAGGACCGAGCCGCTCTTGGTCTAGTGCTTCTGCTTCTCGTCCGCCTTACCCAACGAACCCGAGGAATTGGCTGCACGCCTGTGACGACAAGCCAGAGTCAGTAGCATGCCCATGATCTTGAGCGATGTTGACGCGCTCGAATCGCTGGGGGAGGAACTGCTAGCGACTGCAAGACTCGCCGGGTAGTGTCGCGGCCTGCCATCGGAAGTGCTGCATCCTGAGGAAATCGCCTGAGAAGCTGACGATCAGACGACCGGTAGAAGAAATCGCCGAAAGGCTCGGAATAGACGATGCTCCTTGAAGGGTAGGGCAAGCAGAGGTGGAAAGGGAAGCCGTTTACTCGAGGGTCTCTCTACTAACTTCGGCCGGTTCTGGTCTTGCAAAGTAACGGGTCAATTTCATCTGCAAATAGTAATAGCCGTACATCGTCAGCGTGGCGCGTCGATCGCCTTTTCCCAAGGCAACGTCGTAAATCGACGGACTGATGGTCGAGATCATATCCAGCCTGACTATGGCTGCGTCCGGAAACTCCGCGCAATGTGGTATGTAGATGAACTCGTCCTTTTCATTCTTTTTGACAGAGCGCAGCAGGTTTTCAGCCTTTCTCTCGTCTTTAGACATCACGATCTGAGCGAAAGGCGTGAAGTCCTGTACTACTGCCACGTTAATGAACTCCGAACGCAGGGGCTGAAGATCACAAGCGGTATTGATCACCATTGCTTTTCCGACGCGCCTCTTTGCGCTGCCGTCTGCGAATATCGCGGCGGCAGGAATGTTATCCAAAATGTCACCTTGAAGACGAGGTTGAACTTCATCGGGCGCACACACCATCCATCTGTAGCTATCGTCGCTGAGC
The DNA here is from genome assembly GCA_037200205.1 of Chthoniobacter sp. GTDB lineage: Bacteria > Verrucomicrobiota > Verrucomicrobiia > Chthoniobacterales > Chthoniobacteraceae > Chthoniobacter. Next base: position 532 of record JBBCHV010000016.1, on the reverse strand, counting down.
TTTTTGAGAACAGCCTGAACACTCTCCGGCGGAACCAATCCGCTACCCTGTAAGAGCTCCGCAAGATTCACTCAAATTCTCTCCAAAGTGCGTCGGCGGCAGCTCTCTTTTCCCACTCATCCATGGGAGTGGAATCTTTCAGCACAATACTGGAAGCTGCCGCCCATGCCGCAGAAGACGATAAGCCTGTGACTTCCGCATTCTCGTCCCTCGGAACGAACTTGCCGAAAATACTTTCAAAATACTGATCGCTTTTGCCGTCACCCATGTAAAAGGAGCCCGTATCGACATCCAAAGAAGCGAAAACGATTTCACCAGGAAACGCCCGTGGAAAACGGATGTCCGTGCTCCCTAAAATATCCCCCCTTTCGCCGACGAAGACGGGATGGTTTCCACAACCCCACTTTACGACAATCTTCTCCTGCTGATCGATCGTGACGGTATCGTCGGCTCCCAATTCGTTTGGTTGCAGGAACTCGTATTCACCCTCAAAGGAGTCGTCTGACGATTGGGTCAAAAGCGGCGAATTCAT
>JBBCHV010000015.1:0-171011 GCA_037200205.1 Chthoniobacter sp. | reverse complement strand
CCAGGGAAAGACAGAACATCCAACATCCAACATCCAACGCCCAACATCCAATGGAGAAGACGCTCCCGCACATGCGCTTGCGCCACTGGGTGTTGGATGTTGGATGTTGGATGTTGGATGTTTCTTCATCTTCAGGGCTGGGGTGAAAGCTTGATACGCAAAGTCGGTGGCCGCGCCGTCGGGTGTTCCTTCGACGCAAATCCGTGCGCTAGCCCGTTCGAATCGCTCTCCCCCGTCTCGCGCACGATGAGGAAACTCACGAGCCCATTGGTGTCGTGCCGGATGAAATCCGCGATCGCATCGCCGCGCACGGTGATCGCGCCGCCCGTGCCGCCGCGCGGAATCCAGAAATCGGCCAGGCGCTGGGTCTGGTTCGGATTGGGACCGTCGTCGTTGCTGCCCGGCAGCGTGCCCCAGCGCATTTCCTTTTCGTTCCAGTCGTCGAGCGATTCATCCGTGATCCCGTAGACCGCGAAATGCGAATCCGGCACGAGCGCGGAAAAGCCGAACCCGCTCGGCACCGGATCGAGCACGATCTGGGCGTCGCCGACGCGCGCGGGGGGAATCTGCGAAACGTCGAAGGTCACCACCGCGCGCCGCTCGTTCTTGTGCCCGGCCTCGATGTCCGTGTGCTTCACGATGATGAGCGGTTGCATGCCCAGCGGCGCGCCATTGTCGCCCCGGCGTGCGTAGCCATCCTTGCCGCGGCCATACGAGGTCGGGATCGATGTCCAGCCATCCGCCTCCTGCACCTGCTGGCCATGGATCGGCTCCTGGCCGGCGGAGGTATTGCCCGCGCCCTTGGCCGAACTGAAATGCAGCCCTTTGCCTTCGGTCAAATGCTGCACCTTGCCATCGGCATCCCGCCCACCGTCACCTCGCCCTGGAAGACACGCACCTGCGAATTGCCCATCGCCCCCGCCGTCACGCCAAAGCGCGTGCCGAGATCCACGACCTTGAGATCCGCCGTGTCGATGGTGAAGCCGTGCGCCGGTTCCGGCACTTCGGCCGTCACCGTGCCCTCGAGCAAGCGGCAGTGCATGGCATCGCGAATGAGCAGCTTCGTCGGCGCCTCGATGGTCACGGTCGCGCCGCTGTTGAACTTGAGCGTGGCAATGCCCTCGACCAGCGCCAGCGTCCCGGTGCCGAGCTTCGAGTTCACCGCCGTGGGCAAATCCGAGCCCGCCCACTGGCAATTCTCCGCCTGCACCAGCGTCGCCACCGGACGATGATAAATCGTGCCCTTGCCAAAAGCCCACGCGCTCGCCGCCAGCGTCACGCAGGCTGCCGCGGCCGCCGCCCATGCCGCCATCGGCCAGCGGCGCACGATCTTCTCCGGCTCGGGCGCTTCCTGCAGCACTTCCAGCAGCGTCTCGCGTTCCGCCGCAGGGTGGAGTGCAGCCACATGCGATCCACATACGCCGCGCGCAAGTCCGCATCGCGAATCACGTCCGCCTTGAACTGGTCGAGCTCCGCGGGAGCCAGCAGGCCCTCGATGGCCCGGTCGATGCGATCGTCGGGCGTCTTCATGAGGGCTGGGGCTGCGCGAGCTGGCGGCTCACGCATTCGTTGAGCACACTGCGAATGCGGCTGAGCAGACGGTAAACGGCTTCCACCGAGCGCTCGCTCTTCGCCGCGATCTCCTCGACGCCGCAATCTTCGTAATAGCGCCAGACCACGATCTTGCGATGCGCCTCGGGCAGCTTGCGCAGGCACAGGCGCAGGGCATCGGCCTTTTGGTCGAGCACCTCCGCGCGCCGGTCGATCTCCGCCGCCACCGCCTCGATGAAATTCTCCTCGAGTTGCGCGTTCGGCAGCTTCTGTACGGCGCGCCGGTAATTCAAAATCTGGTTCGTCGCGATCTTGCGCGCCCAAGCCCGGAAATTGGTCCCGGCCTCGAACTTCCCGAATTGCTTCCACATCGTCACCTTCACCTCCTGGAGGATGTCCTGCGCATCCGTCGCACTGGCCACCAGGCTGTAGACATACGTCGCCAGCCAGCGGTCGTGCTGGGTGAGCAGCCGCAGGTACGCCTCAGTATCGGCGGTGGAATCGGGGGGCAGGGGATCCATGTTTGGAGCCAGAAGGTCGGCCCGCGGGGATATTGGACACGATTTTTTAAAAACATCCAACTTCCAACGCCCAACACCCAACATCCAATGGCCGCCCCGCCGCCCCTCAGCGTGCGGCGCTGGATTCTGTCATTGGATGTTGGGCGTTCGATGTTGGATGTTGGATGTTCTGCCTTCCCCTGCCGATTCCCCCTCCACTCCGTTCTTGAACCCAGCCTCCTCCTTCTCGAAGGTATCCCCCGGATGAACACGCCGGAATACCCTACGCCGTGGCAGAAAAAATCGATCTGGGCTGCGCTCACCACCCTGGCCGTGGTTTCCATTGGCGCGGTGGCGGTCGGTTTTATCTGGCTGTTTTCGAGCGTCATGGCGTTTCTCCAGCCGATCCTCATTCCTTTCGCCGTGGCGGGCGTCATGGCCTACCTCTTCGAGCCGGTGGTGGCCAGCCTGGTCAAGCTGGCACCTCGCGCAAACGGGCCGTACTCGCGGTTTTTGTGGTCGTCACCATTGCGCTCACCGGCATCCTCATCTGGATCATCCCGGCGGTGTGGACGCAGACGGGCAATCTCGTGCAGCGGGTGCCGGCGTATCGCGAACGGGTGGTCCACTTGATCGGCGAATTCAACGGATGGGCCCATTCGCTTGAGCAGAAATACGGCGTCCACGTCCTTCCGCAGATTCCGCGGAGGATCGAAAACCCGCTGGCTCCCGAGGAAGAGCCGGCGCCGGCCTCGCCGGCCACGCCCGCGCCCACGAGAGCCGCAGCCACGCTGGCGCCCGCCCCCGCCGTCACCAATCCGGCGGCGTCTCCGGCGACCGGTCCCACTGCTCCGACCGCGATGGGCGGAACGCCGGTCGACTCCACGTTCAACCTGCAAGGCTTCCTCCAGGGCGACTGGTTGCGCACCTCGCTGCCCGTGGTCCTGCGCAACGCCTGGGCCTTCATCACCAACAGCGTGGGCGGCTTCCTCGGCGTATTCGGCTTCCTGCTCTCGATGATCATCGTGCCGATCTACCTGTATTACTTCCTCATCGAGTCGAAGAAGATCGCCGAGTCGTGGGGCGATTACCTGCCGTTGCGCGCCTCGGTGTTCAAGGACGAGGTGGTGGCGACGATCGAGGAAATCAACGGCTACCTCATCGCTTTCTTCCGCGGGCAACTGCTCGTGAGCATGATCAATGGGACGGTGACGGGAATTCTCCTCGTCATCTTCGGTCTCGATTTCGGCATTCTCATCGGGCTCATGCTCTGCTTCCTCGGCATCATCCCGTATATCGGCATCACGCTGTGCTGGGTGCCGGCGGTGATCATTGCCGCCGTGCAAGGCGGCTCCGGCACCTGGGTCCCGGGCAATCCATGGTATCTCTTTCCGCTCATCGTCACGGCGATCTTCGTCCTCGTGCAGCAGATCGACGGCCTGTTCGTCACGCCGAAGATCGTCGGTGAAAGCGTGGGCCTGCATCCCATGACCGTCATCGTCTCGGTCTTCGTGTGGACGCTGCTGCTGGGCGGCTTGCTCGGCGCGATCCTCGCCGTGCCGCTCACCGCCACGGTGAAGGTGCTGCTGCGCCGCTACATCTGGGAGCGCCGCCTGCGCGCGGAGGAGAATGTGCCCATGACGGAGGAGACCTTCGAGGTGCAGAAAGCGCAGGGAATGGCCCGGCTCGAGGCGCCGGCCGTGAAATGAACGCGAACCCTCGCAAGCCTGGTCCGCTGGTCATCCCCAGCACCGGCCGGCGCGATGCGCTCATCGCGGTCGTCGCCGGGTTGTTCATCCTGGGCTTCATAGGCTACGGGGTGATGCACATGGCGTCGCCCGTGACGGGGAACAAGCTCACCGGCACGATTCTCGAGAAGACCTTCACGCCGTTGAAAGAGCGGCAGGTGAGTTTCACCGGCGGTCATATCGAGGGGACCAAGGAAATCGCGGGCGAGTTCACGCTCAAGGTGCGCGTGGAGGAGCAGAAACGGACCTACGATGTGCCCGTGGATCAGCCCCTTTACGAGTCGAAGAAAGTGGGCGACAAAATCACCTTCCTCCGCCCGCCCAGCGAGCAGCATTGAGGAGCAGCTCGCTGTAGCCGGGTTCACTGAACCCGGCTACAGCACCGCACTCGCGACTCGACGGTGGCGTGCCAAGGCAGTTATAAATTGACCCGTCCTCACCCCTTATGAAAACGCTTCTCCTCCTTCCCGCTCTCCTCGCCGCACTCGTCGTCGGCGCGCTGGCCGATGCGCCGCAACCGCTCACCGATTTTCAAAAGACGCTGCGAGCGGCCTCGAAGGAGGACAAACTGGCGTTCATCCTCCTGGGGCGTCCCACGTGCAGCATTTGCAACGGGACCAAGGCGCTGATCAAGGAAGGCAAGATCGCCGTGACCTCGGCGGATTACGTGATGGGCGACTTGAACGTCGACGACCAGCGCACCCAGGCCGCGTTCCTGCAGAAATATGGCAGGGAGAGCTTCGGCGACACGCTGCCCTTCGTGGTGGTGACCGATGCGCACGGCAAACTGCTGGCCAGCAGCGGCGGCTACAAGGACGCGAACAAGTGGAACGCGCTGCTCGCGCAGGCCCGGGGCAAGGTGGCGGCGAAGTCCGCGGCCGCCGGCGCGGCGGAAGGAAACTGGCCGTTCAAAACCGCGGCCAAGCCGCAGTAGCGAAGGCGGAGGGCGGGTTAGAACGTTTTCGTTTCTCCGCCGTCGATATCGATGAGGGAGCCGTGAAAAAACCGGCCTTGGGGCGAGACGAGATAGGCCACCAGGTCGGCGATCTCTTCCGGTTCGCCGAAGCGGGTGATGCCCGCCGCCTCGATCATCTCCCGCTCCGCCTCCTCCGTGCTGAGACCGCGTTGGGCGACGAGTGCGGCCACCCGCTTGATCAAGCGGTCCGTCTTGATCCGGCCAGGGTTGATCGCATTGACCTGCACTCCGTCGGCGACGCCCTGGTCGGCCAGGGCCTTGGTCAGCGAAAGCAACGCGGCATTCACCGAGCCTCCCACCGCAAACTCCGCCCCCGGAGTGCGTCCGCCGATTCCCGCAATGTTCACCACCGAGCCGCCACTCGATTGGAGATGCGGCCATGCCGCACGAATCATCCGCACCGTTCCGAAGAATTTGAGACCGAATCCGTCCTGCCAGTCCGCTTCCGTCAGTTCCAGAAAGGAGCCACGCTTGGTCGCACCGGCGTTGTTCACCACCACGTCGATGCGCCCATATTCCTCCAGTGCCGCCTCCACGATCTTTCCTGGCAACTCCGGAAGCCGCAAATCTCCGGGTATCGCCAGCGCTGCGCCACCGCCACCGCGGATCTCCTCGGCGACTTCCGTAAGCAACGCCGCGTCGCGGGCCGTGAGGACCAATTTCATGCCTGCCGCCGCCAACCGCACGGCAATCGCCCTGCCGATTCCACGATTCGCACCGGTAACGAGGGCCACCTTGAAGGAAGAGACTTGCGGGGACAGTGCGGGCATACCGGCAATCAACACCGGCGGTGGCGAGCCGGCAAGCCCGATGGCTTTTCTCTCGCTGCGCCGATGGCCTCCGGGCAAAGTCAGACGCCGGCCTCGCCGATCTCCCTTTTACACGACCAATGAACCCAATGGCGTCTATTGATCCTCCGGCCGGCAAGTTACCCGGCGAAAGCCATCACGAGGATATCTCAAATAGGGTAATCAGAGGCACCTATTATCCTCATATCGACGGCCTGCGCTCTCTGGCGGTGGTCCCCGTCGTCCTCTACCACTTGCTCATGAAGCTTTGTCCCGCCGGTTTTATGGGCGTGGATATCTTCTTCGTTATTTCCGGCTATCTCATTTGCGGAGGAATTGTGCGCGACTTGCAGGCCGGCACGTTCTCGATCGCGTCCTTCTATCAGCGCAGAATCCGTCGAATCTTCCCGGCGTATTTCGTCCTGGTGTCCGGTGTTCTTGTCATCGGCATAACTCTATATCATTGGGCGAGGATCGTGCCGCTGGCACAAAACGGCTCTCTTCAGCGCGCTCTTCTCCACCAATATTTATTTTTGGTTGGACATGGGATATTTCCAGCCGAATGCGCATGGCAATCCCCTCCTGAATCTTTGGTCGTTGGGGGTGGAAGAGCAGTTCTATCTCTTCATTCCGCTGCTTTCTTTGCTGTTGTGGAAAATCCGCCGCAAGGCGCTGATTTACGCCTATTCGATCGGGTTGCTCTTATCGCTGGCGTTATGTCTCTATCTGGGACATCGAGGCGATTCGACCACCGCCTTTTACCTGCTTCCGACGCGGGCTTGGGAGTTTTTGGCGGGAGGAATGCTCGCGCTCGCTCCCCAAGCCGTCGATTCATGGCGCTTCCGAGTACCAGGTGGCAGGGTTTTATCTTCGGATACCCATGCGGCCATTTACCAATGGGCAGAGTTCCAGTCCCTTTGATTGGGTTGCCCAGAATCCGGATATTCATGACGTCTATCTTGTCGGCCGATGGTTGCAGGAGTTTCGTGTGGAGGAGGGGATTCCCCGGCTTTGGCCGGAGGGCCCCATCGCGCCGGTGATCCTCGATAAAGAACTGGCGCAAACCATCGAGCAGGATTTCCGCCGCACCGTCACCTGGTTGAGGCAGCGCGGGAAAACCGTCTATGTCTTCACCAGCGTTCCCGACTATGACTATGCCCCGGCGGATATCATGGCGCGCAATCAGATCGTCCCCTGGAAGCATTCCATCGAAGTGAGCGCCCAGGATTATGCCCATCGGCAGAAGCCGGTCTCAGAGATTCTGACGAAGCTTCGCGCTGAAGGTTTGCTCACAATCATTCCCTTGGGCGAAGCCATGCTTTCGGGAAACCAGACGGTTTTCATGAGCCCAATCGGTGAGCCATACTATCGGGATTACGATCACCTCACGCCTCTCGGCGCCCGGCATGCGTCCGAGATCATCGCGCCACTGCTATGGCCAAAACGCTAGAGGCGGGCCGGGCTGCCCTTGTAGTCCGCAGTGGTGGAAGTGAGGCCGGTGGCCAGGCACTGCGGGCAGAGACGCGTGTCCGCATTTTCCCGCTCGGTCTCCTCGGCCAGGAGGAAAAGCACGTGACACGGGTCGTGCAGGCAGTTCACGAAACGATTCGTCGTCCGCCCGGTGTGGGCGCATTGGCCGATGGGGATCACGTCGCCTTCCGCCTTTACCGTCATCCGCTGATCGAAGACGAAACATTCGCCGAGCCAGTGTTCGTTGCCGAATTGTTCCTGATAAGTGACGATGCCGCCGTGGAGTTGGAAGACATTGGTAAAGCCCTTGCCGCGAAAAAGGGCCGAGGCTTTTTCACAGCGAATGCCGCCGGTGCAATACATCAGCACCTTGCGGTCTTTCAAATCGGCGAGGCGCTCGGCATAGGCGGGCAACTCGCGAAAGTGCTCGATGTCGCAAGCGATGGCGTTGGCAAATTTGCCCGCGCTCGATTCGTAGCGATTGCGCACATCGAGCACCACGACGTCCGGCTCCTCCTCCAGCGTCCGCTTCCATTCCTCGGGGCTGAGATGATTGTCCAGATCCGGGGTCAGCGGAACGCCGGCCCCGAGGGTGACGATCTCGGGACGCACCTTGATCGTCAGCTTGGGAAAGGTGCCCGCGTCGCCCGCGCTCGTCTTGATCTCGATATCCGCAAACCGTTCATCGGCGCGCAGGTCGGCGATATACTGCTCTACCGCGGCGCGCGGTCCGGCCAGGGTGCCATTGATCCCCTCGGCGGCGATGAGCACCCGACCCTTCAAACCCAGCGCGGCGCAAAGCTCCCGCTGGGCGGCCACCAATGCCGCCGGAGCGGCGATCACGACATATTTGTAGAAAAGGATGACAGGGAATTCAGCGGCCATGGAATTCCCAAGGTCATAGCGTGGGTCGGCCACGGTGCAACCCCGAGTCTGTTATTTCCTTATTTCGTGGTCCGGAATCTTCGCGCACCTTCAGTCAGAAAGAACCAGCCGGTGAGAAAGTGCCGCCTTGAGGGAAACGAAACCTCTCGTTCAAAACGCCAGCGATCGGGTGTTATGCCGATCCTCAGCGATTGGCCGGTGGATCGACTTCACGAAAGAGATAGGTCTTGGGCCGGCCCGGTCCGTGGTCGATCGTTTCGAGCTTCAGGTTCTTGTTCGAGGCGGCCGGTTTGTGCGGCTGGCCGGCGCAGCCACCGAGCGCGATCGCGGCCGATAGCAGGAGGATCTGGATGGTCGTCTTCATGATGCTTGCTTTAGGAGTGCAGAAACAGGGCGCGCCCGCAAACCCATTGGAACGCGCCTCATCGCGCGGTAATCTTCTTTTTCAATCCACGGGCGCTGGCATCCGCCTCCACCTCGAGCCAGACGACATGCGCTCCGTCATCCCCGAAGCGGCGGGCACCCACCTTCTTGAGAACCGCCGCATAATGATGAACCCATCCCGATGATAGGCGGCGATTTGTTGCGGGGAGAGCGGGCCCTTTTTCATGGAAGCGCGAGGGGGATTCGGAAGGCACCTATTCCATCCCACGGATTTTCCCCACAGGGAAGCGGAATGCGTATCAGCGTGTAGTCGCGCGAACTCTATCTCATCTTCTTGTACGAAGCTCACTTTCCGTTCTAGGCTTCCTTTTTCATGCACAGCGAATTCCTGGCCTTCGGTGAAATTCTCTGGGATTGCCTGCCCTCCGGCCGGCACGCCGGGGGCGCTCCCTTCAATGTCGCCGCGCATCTCGCGCAATTGGGGCGCTCGGTTTCCCTCATCTCCGCCGTCGGCCGCGACCCGCTCGGCGATGAAATCCTGCAAGTGGCGACAGACAAAAGCGTCGACATCACCTTCGTCGACCGCGCCCGCATCGGCCTGGCCACGGGCACGGTCATCGTTAGCCTGGACGCCGATTCCAACGCCAGCTACGAAATCGTGCAACCCGCCGCGTGGGACGAAATCCCGCTCGGCCCCAAAGCGCAGGAAGCCGTCGCCCAGGCGCGGGGCGTCATCTTCGGCTCGCTCGCCGGGCGCTCGCTCTATAATCGCGAGCAACTGGATCTTCTGCTCGGCATCGCCGGCCCGATGAAATTCTTCGACGTGAACTTGCGCGCTCCATTCGTCGATCCTCCCTTGGTCATGCGGATGGCCCGCCGGGCGGATGTCATCAAGGTGAACGATGACGAATTGGGCCAGCTCCTCGCCTGGCTGAAAACGGGTCGGCTCACCTCCGACACCCCGCGCGAAACCAGCGCCGTGGAAGCCGCCTGTGCCCGCCTCGCGCAAGAAACCGGCGCCGCCCGCATCTGCGTGACTCGCGCCGCCGAAGGCGCGGCCTTCTGGGATGCCGGCCGCTTCACCTGCGCCTCCGCTCCCGCCGTAACGGTGCGCGACACCGTGGGCGCCGGCGACGCCTTCATGGCGGGCCTCATGGCCGGCCTGACCCGCGGCATGCCCACGCCGCGACTTCTGGAAGCCGCCTGCCGCCTGGGAGCCTGCGTCGCCGCGCAAGACGGCGCGACGCCCCTGCTTCTGCCGGAATTGATTCGGCAATTCGCCACTTGAAAGAAGCTGCCGTCCCCGAATTTCCCGCGAACCAGACGGCCTTGATATCGGATGAAGTGCTTCGATATCTTGAGAAAGGGAACGCGCTGGGGCGATCAAGCGACCCGTGGAAATCGCTTCCCATGGAGCAGCCGGGCCGCCAACCCCGCCTTGCGGAGATTCGGATCGTCGGCGCGCAAGCAGTGCTGCTTCCGCGTGCGCGTGGTGACGAGAATGCGCCCATCATTGAGCACATTTTCGACAGTCCAGAACTTGTCGACGAAGTAGCTGTAGGTATCTCCCTGGCCGGCCGGGTGGACTTCATAAGCGCGGGGGGTGGGGTGGGTGGAAACCTTTTGCTTCCGATACACGATCGGATCCCCGACTTCCAAATGGAGACCCGCTCCCCTGCGGATCACGGGCAAAAATTCCTTGGCCAAAAGAAGAGCCAGAAAGACCGGCGCTCCGACCAACGCGAAAAGCAGCAGCACAGTGATCACGTCTTTCTACTTAGCACCAATTGTGCCTCACTGCCGCCACGCATTTTCAAAAGTATGCGATTTTTTCGCTCGATGACCATGTTAGGCCACTCGCTATGAACGAAGTATTGATCGGTGGAATCGAGAAGCGGGAAATCGTCATCGTGGATTACGACCCGTGCTGGCCGGAGAAGTTTCTGCAGCACGGCGAGATCCTTGCGCAGGTCCTGGGCAGCCGGGCGCTTGCCATCGAACATGTGGGATCGACTTCGGTGCCGGGGCTCGCAGCCAAGCCGATCGTCGATATCGACGTTCTGGTGGAGGATTCCAGGGAGGAAGCGACGTATCTCCCGGCATTAGTGCAGGCAGGGTACGGGTTGCGGGTGCGGGAGCCGGACTGGCATCAGCACCGGATGTTTCGGACTCCCGGGTTGGACGTCCATGTCCACATTTTTTCTTCAGGTTGCGTCGAGTTCACCCGCCATCTCGCTTTCCGCGACCGGCTCCGGGCCTGCCCGGAAGACCGCCTCCTCTACGAGTCCGTGAAGCGGAAGCTGGCCAGGGAGGATTGGCCGGACATGAACGCCTATGCGCGAGCGAAGACGGAAATCGTCGAGCAGATCCTCGCCCGCGCGTAGCCGAACGTCAGGAAGGTGGCCCAGCCCTCATGACCGTGACTCTCAACGTGGCGCCGTGGGTCGCGTGACGTCCAGACCGGTCGGTTGGTCAGCCGTCTCGAAATTGTGGGACTGACTATTGAGCTGCCGATCATCGCTTGCGGAAACGCGCTGATGAACACGCGTCGGCGACGTGTCGGCGCAGGCGGTGGCCAGCGTCAGTACGATGACCGCCAGCGAAATTTGTCGAATGTTCATGATGAATAATCGCGTTTCGGTTGAAACAGGACCTGCGCGCTTTTCAGGGAGACGCCGAAACCAACACCGACCGGCCGATGAAAAAGCGCCGGTGCGGAGCTGGGAGCGTCAGGCATGGTAACCTCTTGGATTCGCACGCTGGTGTCTTCAGGCGGGATGGATATCGTGCATTGCTTTTCGGCGTGCCGTTGGTCAAGGCTTGAAGTGCCGATACAGACTTTGCCTCCCCCTATGAAATCTTGCACGCTTTTCCTAATTGTGGTTTGCGGCTTTAGCCTGATGAATGCGGCGGAACCTAAAAAGACTTCGTCAGACCCTGTGCTGTCAAATTATCAGCCGGAGCTCGATCGAGCCCGGAAAGACTACGAGGAGCGTGTGCGCACCATTCGCAAGCGAATGCTCTCCGATTATGAAAGCGCGGAACGCACGGCAATCACGGCCAAGGATCTGGATCAGGCGAACGCGTTGAAGATCAAGATTCAAGAACTGCAACTCCTCCTCGCGAACGACCTGAGGATTGTAGGTAAATGGAATGTCACCCAAAGCAACAACGTCACGGCAACCTGGACCTTCAACAAGGACAACACTTACAACTACTGGAACGAAACCGGCGAATGGAAATACGCCGGAGCAAAGTATTTGCTCAAACACACTTGGGATTGGGAACTATCCATGACGGATGACAACACGATTGACGGTATCTGCATCCGCGGCGAGAAGGGTGTCAAACTGCACGGGGTTCGCGCTCAGCCGTAGAAGAGGTGACCGGAAAGGACCGCGGTGAAGCGCCGGTCTCTCGCACGTGGCGGGCGATAGGCCCGAGTGGAACGCCGATTCGATCCGGTTCGACTGTCTTTCATCGCCGGCCCCGGTCGATCGACGTTCAATGCGGCTTGTTGCGGCTCTTGACGATATCCCGCAGTTCGCGGGGCATCTTATCGTAGCCGGAGAAGTAGGAATCGCCTCCGGTTTTCGAGAGGTAGGAAAGGGCGTTGCGTCCGTCGGCCTGCGCCTTTTCCAGATACTTTTTGAATTCCGCCAGCGTGTCGGCATTGGCGCTGGCGGTCGTCTCGATCCATTGTCGATAAGCATCCCGGCCACCGCCCCCCATGGTGGAGGCGTAGCCGCGATATTGCTGTCCGAGATCCTCGATCCGGCCGGCAAAGGGCTCGGTATCGGTCAAATAAGTGTGGATCAGATCCTGCGCCTCGGAGGCGGCCTGGGCGCTTCAACGAGCTTGGTTTCCAACCACGAACTGCACCATTGACGGATGGTTCCAGACGGAAGGACGTCCCGATTTGATGTTGCAAATACATCGGCTACTCCGGCGGCAATTACGTCGCGAGCTTTGTCGGGGTGAGTCTTCCGCGGCGGCCCAACCGCGCTGCCTTTTCCCAAGTTTGACGCACTTGCATTACCTCTTGCCGGTTCGTGGCGCCTGTGGACCTAAAACGCCGCTGCCATTGTTGACGCTCTGCGTCCCCACGTAGAGTAGGCACAGAAACCAATTGGGTTTTCCCGGTTGTTGACGCAGGCTAGCCATGGTTTCGCATAGGCATAACACTCACAGGTGTTCAACCGCATTTGAGGATGTAAGGTTACTCTGTTACTCTGTTACTCTGTTACCCTGATCGATTTGGGGTACAGCGGAAAAAGAGGGCGTGGAGGTTCGAGTCCTCTCGTGAGCGCCCTCTCTGTAAACGATAGAGATGGCCGTGCCGGAAGTGGCGGCGGATTTTTAGCGGGTGGGCTTGGAGGAGCCGAGAACCGCGTCTTGGGCGTTCTTATGTTTCCACATGGGCAGGGAGCCGTGGCCCAGGCCGTCGGCTTCCACGATCCTCCAGGCAAAGGGCCAACCGCGGCTTTCTGCGAGTTTCTTCGCCATGGCGTAACAGTTGCGGCCGCGGTCGATGCGGGTCGCGCCTTGGGCCATGGCTGCATCGTCTGTCGGCAGATAGTCCGACTTCACGTCGTCTGTGCCGAGATAGAGGGTCAGCGGGGCTGCCAGATAGCGTTTGATCGCGTCGTCGTTGCTCAACGAATCCGGGAGGCCGCCGAAGCCATAGGGATATTTCTGGTTGCGGGTGGGAAAGATGAGGGAGCCCGGATTGGCCGCGACAATGCGTGCCGGATGGCCCGGCAGGAAGGCGGACATGCGATTCAGGAACTGCGCTCCGGCCGAGTGGCCGACGAGATAGTACGGCAGGGTATGTCCTTCGCGCCGGCACATTTCATCCACCACGGGCTGGATGAAAGTGTAGGTCCATTGATCGGGAGAAACCGGGGTGCCGTCTTTGACGATGCCGCCTTCCTGGTAGGCCTCGGTGCTGAAGTGGACGCGAATCGAACTCAGGCACGACCAGCAGCATGCCCAGCAGATCGGCCAGATAGGCGCCGCTCTTGCGGTAATTGTCCGCGTCCCGCTTGGCGCCGTGCATAAGAACGAGCAACGGCCCGCCGGCGTAATTCTTGGGACGGTACAACCAGGACCGCGATTTCCTTGCCGTTGTGGGTGAGGTTGAACTCGGAATTGGTGGCCGCCTCGGGGTTGATGATGTTCTGGCAATGGATGGCGCCCAGGGCCGGAGAGCGTGCCGCCCTCCTTGATCTCGAGTTTTTCGCAAGTGAGCGTGCCCGTGACCCGCAGGCCGCCGTGTTCGACGATCACTTCCTTGACCCGCGTGTCTCCCGCGAGCACCAGCGTGCCCGTGCCGTCCTTGACCACTTGATGGTCGCCGGAAAAAGGCTGCTCCCAAGTAGTCGTGTTGGAGATCACGAGGCGGCTATCGCGTTTCAGCGTAGTGGCGCCGCCCGCCCGGCGGTCGAAGGTGATCGGCCCGACGGCGGAGGGACTGCTGCCGAAAGTGACGGTGCCATCCAGTTCCACGGAGTTCGAAACGGTGCACGGGCGGCCACCGTCGGAGCGCACGGTGCCGCCTCGCAGGATCACCGGCGCGGAACCGAAGGGAGCGGCCGATTTTTCGGACGCACTGCTCTCGGAGAGGACGGCCTCGCCGGTTTCGAGGGACGAAGGGAGCGGCAAAACCCTGGACGCCCAGGGTGAGCACGGCCAGTGCGGCGAAGGTGTGGCGGCGGATGGGGAAACGAGGACTGAGGAGTGGTTTCATAAAAGCTTGGCGTTGATAAATCGGTCGTTGCGCGAAGCGATCTTGGCTTACGGCGCCACCTTCCCACGCCGCTGCGCGAACATCCATGGAAGGAATTCCGGCTCGGCATAGGCGCTCGGATACGAGTCGTGCTTGAGGTCGGGATACTCTTTGTAGCGCGGATGGCCACCCGCCGCCCCGCCGCCTTCAGCGCGGCGATCATCTCGTGCGAGCATTTCACCGGCACCACCGGATCGAGCGCCCCGTGAAAGACCCCAAATCGCCACGCCCTTCGCCCCTGCGATCTGCGAGGGGTACCCCCGGCCGCAAATCGGCGCCGCCGCCGCGATGCGACCCGGGATTCGGCACAGCAAATCCCAGGTGCCATGCCCGCCCATCGAGAATCCGGTGACGTAGAGGGCGGTCGGTGTCGATGGGAAATTCCTTTTCCAGCGCGTCGATGGCGCCGAGCACCAGTTGCATCGGCGGCGTCGGCGCGGCGGCGAATGGCGGGAGGGGATCCGTCTTTCCCTCGATGGCGGCCCAGCTCTGCGCCTTCGGGCATTGCGGCGCGAAAACGAACGCGGGATACTTTTCGCGCGTTTCCGGCTTCGCAAAGATCGGCAGCAAGCGCGTGAGTTGAGCGGTGTTATTGTCCCCGCGCGCGCCCGAGCCGTGGAGGAAGACCAGCAGCGGATACTTCTTCGCGCTATCGTAATTTGGCGGCGTCAGCAGCCGGTAGGGCAGCTTGGAGCCGTCCGGCCCCGTGAAGACGCGCGCTTCGTAATCGTCGGCGCGGAGAAAGGGAACCGCGAAGAGAAGGGTGAAAAGGAGGCGGGGATTTTCATGCGGTGTGGGGGAATGTGGAAGTGGAAAGTCAGGGCGTGGTTTCGGGTTTTCCGAGCACCGCATCCCATTCCTCGCGAGCCGCCGGCTGGCCATTCTTCAGAATGCCGCCCCGCTGAAAGGCTTCGCCGCTGAAGCGGACGCGGTCGAACTCCGGCGGGACCAGCAGCATGCCGAGCCGGTTGGCGAGGGCGGCAGCGGTCCGGCGGAGAAGGGGGGAAACGATGGATGCCGGGCACTCTCATGAAGGGTCGGGAATGAAGGGTGATTCAGCGGCGGGTTTCATCAGCCGCCGGATGGTGGGAGTGAGGCAGACCAGCAGAACCCCGGCGACGGCGACGGTCAGGGTGGTAATGCCGAAATTGACGGTCAGCGGAATCTCTTCATAAGCGCTGCCGGCGGCTCCCACCAGAAGCCCAGCCAGCGAACCTCGCAGGAACCAGATGCCCATGACCTGGGAGGCGATGGCGCGGGGCGCCAGCCGGGCAAAGGCGGAAATGCCGACCGGCTCAGGCACATCTCCGCGGCGGTGACGAGGACGAAATGGGCCAGCAGCCAGGTGGGTGCGACCCGTTCCCGCCCGGGACCGGCGACCTGGGCGGCGGCCACGAGGATGGCGAAGGAGACAGTCGTCAGCGTCATGGCCCAGACAAATTTCGCCGGAATGGAAGGGTTGCGCCGCCCCAGGGCCGGCCAAAGCCAGGCAAACAGGGGCGTCATGAGAATGATGAGGGCCGGATTGACCGAGGCGAACCAGGATGAGGGAAAGGCCCACGACCCGATCGAGCAACGGGTCACCTTATCCGCAAACATGCATCAGCAGCGAACCGCGCTGGTCCGCTGCCGCCCAGTAGAAGATGGAAAAGAAAAACAGGATAACGATGACGATGAGATGATTGCGCTCGGTGCGCGTCCACTGGCCGGTCACAAAAAGCCGGCTGAAGTAGATGATGGGAAGCGCGACCAGCAGGACGCCCAGCCAGCGGGTGATTTGCCTGAAGGAAACGACGAAAATTCCGGAAAAATGCCCGCAAACCAGCAGGGCAATGACGATGCCGATCATCCCAGTACCCACGAGCAGGGACACGCAGGTTGCGCCGGACGGCGGCTGGCTGGACAGCGAGCCCCGCCGGCCGGCCGATATCGCCGAGAAAACGGTAACCGAACACATAGACCCCCAGCGCGGCCATCATGCCTACGGCGGCGGCGCCGAAGCCCAGGTGCCAGGAGACCTGCTGCCCGAGATACCCGCAGACCAGCGGCCCGAGCAGGGCGCCGACATTGATGCACATGTAATAGATCGTGTAGCCGGCTTCCTGGCGGGGATCCCCGGCCGCGTTACAGGCTGCTCACCATGATGGTGGACGACGGCTTGAGCAGACCGGTTGCCGATGGCGATCAAGCCCAAGCCGGCAAAGAAAAAGACGGAGTTGCTGGCCGCCGCCATGGAAAGGTGCCCGGCCACGATGACGACCCCGCCCCAGAAATGTGCCTTGCGCTGCCCCCAGAGCACGTCGGCGATCCAACCTCCGGGAAGGATGGTGGTGGACGCCAGGCAGGAATACAGTCCATAGGCCGCTCCGGCCTCGGTGATCGACATTCCCAAGCCTCCGCGAGTCGCAGGCGTGACCATGAAAAGCACGAGGATCGCCTTCATCCCATAGTAGCTGAAGCGCTCCCACACTTCATTCATGCTGAGGATGAGCAGACCGAGCGGATGGCCGAAAAAAGGCGCGGTCGTAGCGTTGGATGGCCGCGAGAGACGCCAGCGCCCCCCACATGGGCGTCCTCCGCAGGCGCCGGACGGCGAGGGGAAGATGGAACGTCCGGAGACAATGGCTGCGGGTCGAGGGAAGCAGTGGGCACGGTCATTTCTATCGGAAGGTCAGTCGGCGCCGTGGCGGATCACGCGACCGACGCGGGCCGCCGTAACGTTATCCAAGTTGACGGCTTCCACCCCCCCGCCGCGGCTGCACCCCCTGGCGAATTGGTGGGGACTTTCATCCGTGGCATGATCCGAGACCGCTCCCGCCGCCGCGCCAAGGAGCGCGGCCAGTCGCTGCCCCAACGGGCTGAAGAGACCGGTTTTGTCATGGGGAAAATGGAAGTGACGAGCCGGAATGGGTAAACATCGCGCCGTGTCTTCGCAGGATTTGCGCCACGTCGCGAGCGGGGGGCTGGCCGGTCTTTTGCTCTGTGCCGGGGGCTTGGCGACAAACCAGGTGTTGTCGTTTCAGCAACAAAATTGTTGAAAAATCGGCAACATACCCGCGCTCGGCGGGATTTTCCGGCAGGGCACTCGGAAACGGGAGAAATGCCGCTAAAAGAGTTCGAAGCTCTTCGCTTTGCGAAAGAAATGCGAGCGGTCCATGTCCGCAATGCGGGCCGCCTCGGCGAGGTTGCCGCGGGCTTCCGCGATGATGTTCTTGAAGTACCCCCGCTGAAATTCGCGCAATGCCCTGGTGATAAGGCAGATGGGAGAAATCGTCTCGGGAGGTTGAACTGGAAGGAGAGGCTTCTTTCAGGCGGACCGGCACGAAATCCGGTGTGATCAGTTGCCCGGGTTGAAGCACGCAGAGCTGCTCGATGAGATGTTCGAGCTCCCGGATATTGCCGGGCCAACTGTAGTCGGAGAGGAGGCGGATCACCTCCACGGAGAATTGCACGATGTCCTTGGGAGAGGAGGCAAATCTTCGCGCGAAATGATTGATCAGAATCGGAATGTCCTCCTTCCGCTCCCGGAGGGGCGGGATCTTGAGGGCGACGACATTGAGGCGGTAAAACAAGTCGCTGCGAAACCGTCCGCGGCGCACTTCCTCTTCCAGATCGCGATTGGTGGCGGCGACGACGCGGGCGGTACTGTGAATGGTGCGGGATCCTCCGACCCGGGTAAAATCTCCGGATTGAAGCACGCGCAGCAGCTTGGATTGCAGGCCCATCGTCAGTTCTCCGATCTCATCCAGAAAGAGCGTGCCGTCCGCCGCTTCCTCAAAGCGCCCGAACCGTTTGTCGGTCGCTCCGGTAAAAGCCCCGCGTTCGTGGCCGAAGAACTCGCTCTCCAGCAGTTCCGAGGGGATGGCGGCGCAATTCACCTCGACAAAAGGCCCCTTTTTGAACGCGCTTTCTTCATGCAGCATCCGGGCAAACAGTTGTTTGCCCGTGCCGGTTTCGCCGAGAATCAGCACCCGCGCGGACGACTTGGCCGCCCGCGATGTCTGGCTGCAAAGGAGCCGCATTGCCGGGTTGCGCGTGATCAGGGAAATCTTCCGCGCCGGCCCCTGCTGGTCTGCGTCGTTGCCGCCCAAAACCCGCCGGATGCGGGCGATCAGTTCCTCCGGCACCACCGGCTTGGTCAAATAGTCGGAGGCGCCCAGCCGAGTCGCCTCGACGGCCGTGGAGTCGTCCCCATGGCCGGTGATCATGATGATCGGCGTGGAAGACCCGCCGCCGCGCACGCGCCGGATGACTTCAAAGCCATCCAGTTCGCGCATGATCAAAGTGGTCAGAAGAAGATGGTAATCCCCTTTCTTCATCAGGCGAATTGCCCGGAGCGGGCTGGAGCAGACCGCCACTTCAAAGTGCGGCCGGAGAATCGTGGAGATGGAGCGGATGAACTCCGGAACGTCATCAACGATCAAGATTCGTCGGGAAGCGGTCGGCATGAGTGTGGTCACATATGTAAGTGCGGGCGTGCTGGATCGGCAAGGGCGGAGCAAAAATTCATTCCGGACGGAACGCCGGGCGCCGGAAAGAGCTCACACCGTGGATGGGCGAGTCGGTCTGCCCGGAGGACTGCCCCGGCAACTCATACCATTTTTGGAATTAAAATGACTTTTCTTTAGGGAGAAAGGGGAGGAACCACGAAATAAACGAACCAAACGAAGAGGTTAACAGAGGGCCTTTTCGTCTCTTGCGTTTATTTCGTGGTTCCCTCTTTCGAGCCCAAGAGTTCGATGAATGATGAGAGAGGGTATCACCCGTGGGCGGCGCATGTGCCCCGGCCTGTCGTGCCCGGACAGCCCGCCCGTTGAGGTCGCCATCGGCATCCGCGGGCAGTTCACCACGGCCGACGAACGCGTCCAACTCCTCAAACTCCAGGCATCGCCTCCGGGTGGCCAAACACTTAGGAGCCGCTCTTCACAGGCCCCAGGGCCTGAATGATCTGCTCGGCCAGTTGGGCCATGTCCTTGCGGGAAACTGTTTGAGTGGTTTGTTCGGTATCGACCCGGTTAATGACGACGAGGTCCAGAGCGGGAATGACCATGGCAAACTGGCCGCCGGCGCCCTCCGCCCAAAAGGTACCCCGCGGCAGAGGCAAAGGGCCGGGCCCCGTCGGAGAGTCCGCGGTCCACCACAGGTATCCGTATCCTCCCGACGAGTTGGCGGACCAAGGCTTGGTGCTTTCCTTGACCCACGGCGTGGGGACGATCTGGCGACCCTTCCAGTGTCCTTCTCGCAGAAAAAGAAGAGCGAACCGGGCCAGGTCGCGGGCGGTCATGTTGATGGGGTAAGCGGGGTACTGGCTGTCTTCACCCCGGAAGTAGCTGCCGTCGGCAGGCGTATAGTCTTGCATTTGCAAGGGTTTGGCGATTTTTTGGTCAAACGCTTCGAAGATCGATTGCCCGACCGCCTTCTCGTAGACGGTTCCAAGGGTGTTGAAATCCCAATTGTTGTAATACCAGAAAGTATCCGGCGCATGAGAGCCGCGCAGCGGCCTTTTCGCCTTCATGGATTCCGTCTCATAAAGGGCCGGATGATAGACGCCCGAGCGGGCCCTGATCAGATCGTGGAGGGTGGCCGTTTTTTCTACGGGAGTGAGGGACGGCTCCACGTCGTCGATCCGAAGTTTTTCCAGGGTGTCGGCGAGATTGATTTTCCCCCTCGCTCGTGGCGATACCGATCAAGGCGCTGAGCAGGCTCTTGCGGGCGGAGTGCAAGTTGGATTTGTGGGTGACGTCGCCCCATTCGGCCAGCACCACCCCATGCTGGACAATCATGACGGAGGTCGAACCGAGAGCTTGGGCATAAGTGTGGGCGTCGGCGAGCCGCGTTTCCGCGGCCTTGGCCTCAGTCGGCGGCAGGTGCGCCCATTCTTTGCCCGGATATACAGGCTCGGCCGCCATCGCGGAGGTGGCGAGAAGCAGGAGAATAGCCAGCGCCTTGCCGGTTGGAAAGAGGGCTGGCCGGCGGGAGGGAGGATTCGTCGGGGTGGAGGATGGCTGGCCCCATGAGAAGCATGTCGTGGAGTGGTCCGGGTGTGTCATGGAGTTGTCGTGGTGGGTTATGGAGCGGTCGTGGTGGGTTTGATCATGGGTTTGATTTTTTCCAGGGGCAGGGCCTCGACCCGATGGCCATCCCGGCCGGTGGTGGAGACTGCCTGAAACAAGGAATTGAGGATCGCCTCTTCGGTGGCCTCGATCGCCGCGAGAAACAAAGGCGACATGGCTTCGTTGCGCAGGACGGTGAGCGTTTGGGTTTTTTTCATCCGCCTGGGGTTTCACGCGATTTCCCGGCGCGGTGGAAAAGGCGATGGCATAATCTCCACTTCCATTGGCGGCGATGCCGCCGGTTTTGGCCAGGCCCATCAGGGCGCGTTTGGCCAGGCGTTCCAGGTTGCGCGCCTCCAGGGGCGCGTCCGTCGCCACCACGATCATGCATGATCCGTCCGCGCCATCCCGCAGGGACTCGCTCAGATAAAACTGCCCGAGATTCTTGCCTGCGGGAATGCTGCCGATCTGCAAAACGCCGCCGAAATTGGTCTGGGCCAGCACGCCGACGGTGTAGCCGCCGAGCTTTTGGGGAATGACGCGAGACGCGGTTCCGATGCCTCCCTTGAAACCGAAGCAGACGGTTCCCGTGCCCGCTCCCACGCAGCCTTCCTCCACCGCACCCGAGCGGGCCTTTTGGATCGCCTCCCGGATATGGGCCTTGTGGTGACATGCCGGCCGCGGATGTCGTTCAGGAATCCGTCGTTGGTTTCGCCCACCACCGCATTGACCGAGCGGACCGACTCGTTGCCCGGCTGTTCCAAGGTATATTCGACGAGGGCCTCCACCGCCGGGCCGACGCTCAGCGTGTTGGTCAGGACGATCGGAGTTTCCAGTTCGCCCAGTTCCGCAATCTGCGTGCTTCCGGCCAGCTTTCCGAAGCCATTGCCCACATTCACCGCCGCGGGCACCTTTTCCTGAAACAGGTTGCCGCCGTGCGGGACGATGGCGGTGACGCCGGTGCGGACGTTGTCTCCTTCCGAAAGCGTGACCTGGCCGACCTGGACGCCGGCGACATCCGTGATGGCGTTGAGCGGGCCGGGAGGACCCCGATCTCGACGCCGAAATCCCGGAGCCGTCCGCGTTCCTCAGCCGATGTGGAAAGGGGCAGCATGGCGAGGATCAGGCCAAGACAGAGGGTTTGCGACGGAGACATGAATCATTGGCCGGAAACGGCCGCGGATGGCGCGGAAGCCTGGCGGGCCTTTTCCCGGGCCGCCCATTCGAGGATGTTGCGCGCATCGATATACCGGCGCGCCTCCACTGCGCAGCCAAAAGCCGCCGCGTAATAGACGCGGCCATCCCCGGCCACGCGGCTGCATAGAATGCAGGCCCCGGCAGCCCAGTTCTCGGAGGCTGTTGACGATCTTTCCGTGCCCGTCTTGATGCCGTCGACTCCCATGTGACCCAGGAGACGGTTGCCGTTTTCCAGTTTCATGGGCCGCGTGGAGCCGTCCGGTTTATGGATGGTCGCCGTGTAGTCGTGCGTGCCAACGATTTTCCGAAATAACGGATCCTGCATGACCGCCTGGGCCAGCATCAGGAGTTCGCGCGGCGTGGTGGAGTGGTCGACTCGCGTCTCCTTGGTCGCGGGCGGGGTGGAGGAGGCCTCCCGCTTGTAGTCCTCGATCCATACGGGGAAGCCCCCGTCGGCGGAGGGGTGGCGGAAGATGGAGGACTTCATGCCCAAGGCCTTGGCCTGGCGATTCATCTCCGCGATGAAAGGCGCGCGCACGGCCGGAATGGGCGGCGGCAGCGGCGTTTCCGGCGGAGCGAGGCGGGGCGAGAAATATCCGGCCAGCAGAACGCCCATATCGTTGGCCGAAGGGAGCATGAGCGCGTAGAGCGCGTCGCGCACCGTGAGGCGGTCGCCCTCGAGCAACTGACTGCTCGATCCCGGGGTCTTTTGGCTGTCCGCAGTGCAGGTCATGATTTCATCGAGAATCTTCGGATCTTTGGCGGCCAGCTGGCAGACCACGTAGCAGGTCATCGTTTTATTGATGCTGGCCATTCTCACCGGGGAATCGATCCCCGCTCCGCCGATAATCTCTCCCGTCTTGGCGTCGGAGACTGCCCAGAATGGGGCGGTGATGAACGGAAGATCGGGCAGGACGCCGGGCTGGAGATCAGCCGGCGGCGTGGTGGCGACCGAGATGCGCCGGATATCCACGCCTTCCGCGGCGGTGTCGCTCGTTACGCCGCCCGTCGCCAGACGGACAAATTGGGGGCGCCGGCGGGGGTCGGTCGCGCCGCGTCCCACCAGCCGCCACGATCCGCCTTCCGGTTTGGTAAGCACTGCGTAGGTGTGCGTGACCGGATCATAGAACAAGGCGAGAAAGGCCGGCTGTTTTTCCTCGGCTGGAACGTGTACGCCCGGCTTCACCAAGGTGCTGCTCAGGCCACCCGCCCGCCCGGCAATTGCGGCCTGGTCCGGGCCGGTATGGCTCAGCCGCACCTCAGCCAGCACGGATTCGTTGGTCTCGCTGGAGGAGAGGGCGATTTCCGGGTCCGGCACCTGGTCGACCAACCCGAACGACACGAATTCGCCAAGCTTGCCCTCGAAGCGCCATTGGGCGATCTCTGCCACCAGCCAGAGCGGCTGGTCTTTTGGCAGGCTGGGCAGCGCAGCGAAGCTGATACCCGGTGTGCTGTTCGGGTCGGCCCGCCGCACCCGCAACACGCCCTCCGCCACGGCGACTCCCGGCAAATCCCCCTCGAACTTCGCCTGGTGGACCGAATCCGGAATGCTGCCGGGAGCCGTGCCGTCCGGTGCGTGGAACTGCCATTCCGCCACCGTCTCCGGCGCGGCGTTCAGCCCGCCACATCCGTAGGACAACAGGACGGCGAGAAAAAGGCATGTTATTTTCATGAGATCATTTGCTGTGGCTGCGATCGGCGAAGACCTGCGTGGCGCGTTGGCCGTCGGACAGGCGGTAGGCGCGGCACATGGCGTCCGTATTGTAGGGCATGGCGATTTCGCCGGCCCGGTTGATGGCGATGACTCCGCCCGTGCCTCCCAGCTTTTCCACCTCGGCGATGACTTCGGCCGTCGCGGTGGACAGCGAGGCGCCGCGGTAGGCGATGCGGGCGGCAATATCATGCGTGGCGACCGTCCGGATGAAAAACTCTCCCTGGCCGGTGGCGGAGACTGCGCAGGTGGCGTTGTTCGCGTAGGTGCCGGCTCCGATGAGCGGCGAATCGCCGACGCGGCCGAGCATCTTGTTGGTGAGCCCGCCGGTAGAGGTGCCGGCCGCGAGGTTGCCCTGACGATCGAGTGCGACGCAGCCGACCGTGCCCCAGAATTTCTCTTCGCCCGCGATGTTCCCCCGGGACGCCCCCGATTTTTTGGCGCGTTCACGTTCCCACTGTTCCTTGCGCCGCGGCGTAATGAAATACTCCCGGGGCATCTTCTCGTAGCCGAGTCCGAACGCAAAATGTTCCGCGCCTTCGCCCGCCAGCAGGACGTGCGGAGAACGCTTCATCACATCGACGGCCAGGGTGATGGGATTGCGGATGTGCTGCACTCCGGCGACGGCGCCGGCCGCGAGCGTTTGCCCGTCCATCACGGCGGAATCGAGTTCACAGAACCCTTCCGAATTCAGCACGGCGCCGCACCCGGCATTGAAGGTGGGATTGTCTTCCAGCGATTTCACCGCGGCGACCACGGCCTCGACGCTGGTTCCGCCCTGGTCGAGCACGGCGTAGCCCGCGTCCAGGGCGGCATTGAGGCCATCGAGGTATTCCTTTTCCCGCTCGCGTGAATAGGTGCCTGCGCCTCCATGAATCACGAGGCCGTATTTACCCGGCTCGGCGGCGGGTGAAAGTTGAAGACTCATCGCTAGAAGAATGGCGGCTCCGATCCGAACGGCGGCCAAACGCCGCACGCTGAAACCGGCTGGACCCAGGTTAATCACTTCTCCTCTCCCGTGTTCTCCGTTGCAGGTCGATCTTCAGGGGCGGCGGATGCGGGAAGAGACGCCGGCGGGGGCAGGATCACCGGCGGCTTACCCTTGTGCCGGGCGGCCCATTCCAGCAGGCTGCGGGTATCGAGGAAGCGCCGCTCGTAGGCTTCGATGCCGAGGACCACCGCGAAGTAGCTGCGCCCGTCTTCCGCCACGCGGCTGGAGAGCAGGCAAGCTTTGGCCGCAACGTCGGTTCCCGTCTTGATGCCATTCACCCCCAGATGGCCGAGGAGGCGGTTGGTGTTTTCCCATTCCAGCGTTCGTGTGGACCCGTCCGCCTTGGTCAGGGTGGCGGCGTAGTGGGCAGTGCCGACCACTTGCTTAAAGAGCGGCAGTTTCATCGCTTCGCGCGCCAGCACGAGCAGATCGCGCGGCGTGGTGGTGCGATCCGCCACGGTCCCGCCATCGGCATAAGGCTTGCGGAAGATGGAGTGGGTCATGCCCAGCGCCCTGGCCTGGCGGTTCATCTCCGCGATGAAGTTCACTATATCCGCAGGGATGTTCGGAATGGCTTGGGAATCCTCCGGCGGCGCGAGGCGGGGGGAGAAGTGCTGGGCAAAGAGAACACCCATGTCGTTGCCCGAGGGAAGCATGAAAGAGTAGAGCGCGTCGCGCACCGGCAGTTTGTCGCCCGCCGGGATATGGCTGCTGGAGCCGCCGAAGGCCTCGCTCTTCGGCGTGGCTGTGATGATCTCGTCGAGCACCTTCGGATCCTTCTCGACCAGCTTGCAGATCACATAGGTGGTCATGGTCTTGTTGATGCTGGCGACTTTGGCCGGGGTGTCGACGCCCTGTCCGCCGATGATTTCCCCGGTGGCGGCGTCGGAGACCGCCCAGAGCGGCGCGGTGAGGAACGGCACGTCGAGCACGCCCGGCCCGAGATCTTCCGGCGGAGCGGTCGCGACGGTGATGCGGTGGATGTTCACACCTTCCGTCGCCGTGTCGTTCATCACACTCCCGAAGACCAGGCGGACGAACCGCGCATGCAGGCGCGGGTCGGTCGCGCCGCGCCCGACGAGCCGCCACGCCTCGCCTTGCGACTTCACCAAAACGGCGTAGGTGGCGGTGGCCGCATCGTAGGACAGCGCGATGAAGGTGGTTTTCTTTTCCTCCGGCGCCACGGCAAGGCCCGGTCCCGCCAGCACCTTGGTCGCGCCGAGCCCGCCGTCAGCCCGACCGCTGATATGGACCCCGCCGGTCCGGTTGCGCCACAGCCGGGCTTCTGCCACGGGGCTGTCGGTGCTTTCTATGCCGGATAAGGCGAGTTCCGGGTCCATTTTGTCCTCGCAGAAGCCGAAGGACACGGATTCTCCGGGTTTTCCGGCGAAGCTCCAGCCGGCCAGCTCCGTGACCAGCCAGAGCGGCTGATTTTTGGGCAGACTGGGCAGCGCGGCATAGACAGACGCCGTCTCCGGCATTGGCCGCCGGATCCGCAGCACCCCATCCGCTACAGCGACCCCGGGAGCGTGGCCCTCAAATTTCACCTTCCCGATCGTATCCGGGATCGCGCCGAGGGGTGAGTTTGCGGGCGCTTGAAACTGCCAGTCTGCCAGCGGGCCCGCCAGGGCCGCGGCGCCGCAGCAGGCCCAGGACAACACGACGGCCAGGAGCAAGGGCTTCGCTTTTGCAAGGATGGGATACATGAGTGTTTTCGGTGGAGGATTCTCGAAGTTACGAAAGCCTTTTCACCGCGGCGGCCGCGCTTTTGCGGAAGCGCTGGTGGAGGACGCGCGTCACCGGACCGGGGACGCCGGCGCCGATCTGCTGCTGATCCACCCGCACCACGGGCAGGAGTTCCCGGGTGGTCGAAGTGATGAAAAGCTCCGAGGCTTTTTTCAGCATGGCCGGAGAAATGGCCGAGCGCTGAATCGTGAAGCCTGCCCGGCGCGCCAGCTTGATCACCTGCGCCGCCGTGCATCCGGGCAGGACGCCTTCCTCCGGGGTCACCAGGGTTTTGCCCAACAGCGCAAAGATGCTGAACGTAGTGCCTTCCAGCAGGCAACCGCGGCGGTCGAGATAGGCCACTTCCTGGTAGCCTTGCCTGTTGGCAAGAATCGTTTCCCGGATGCCCGCGCTGTAATCGACGGTTTTGGCCAGCGGGATCTGGCGAGTCAGCGTGGTCGTTTTGATCGCGATGCCGCTTTCATATTGCCAGGCTGCGGGCTCCTTGTGGGCGCCGATCAGGATCATGAGCCGCTCCTGGCCTTCGGGGAGGAATCGGTGGGCGTCGCCACCCGTCACATAAAATCGAACCAGGCTTTCAGGAAAGGAATTGGCCTTCAGGGTTTGTATCGCGGCCTTGGCGAGCTCCTTGCGATTGAGCGGGCACCGGAGGTTCATATGAATGCAGGTCTTCTCGAACCGGCGGAGATGCTCCTCGAGCAGAAAGGGTTTTCCCGCGTAGGTGCGCAGGGCTTCGAAGGCGCCGTATCCACGGGTGATGACGAGATCCGTCACCGGAAGCACGGCGAGGTCCTCGCGAACCAATTTGCCGTCGATCCAGTGTTGGGCGGGTTTTTGATAATTCATGGAGAAAGAAAAAATCCTTTCCGCCGGGTTGGCGAGCCGGGATGGCTTTGCGAACCGGACGGGAAGGACCTTCAAATTGCGCGCTACCATTAGCTCGTCGCATGCCAATGTCCACGGCGCGCCCCTCAATTATATATAACTTACTTATAATCAACGGATTAAGAAATAGCCTCCCGATGAAAGCCACGGGCGTTGTGGGCAATTTACCAACAGTGCGGTTGCCTTTTTTACAACGACGACGGGACGCCGCGGGGCGGAAGCGCCACTCCGGACGCTGGTCTGAATCGTGCCTGGCGCTCCGCGGCGGAAAATCCCCGCACGAACCCTTTCCCATTTCCCAAGATGACAATGGCACCCTCGCGGCGGATGTCGAGATTCCCGAGCTCACGGAGATCCAGGCGGGCAGCTACCTCTGCCGGCGCGGTCCGCGAGCCGAGGGGGAGAGCGGTGCCGTTTATCCGTGTTGTGTTTTCGACAACACCACCGTGTCAATACGGCCACCCCCGTCGCCGCGCGGTGTGCGCGCGCACCGGGACGATGGCCTTGGCGTAAATGCTGCTAAGGAGGCGCCCTCCATCAACCCTTACCTTCACGAAATCCATGATCATTGGCGTACCAAAAGAAATCAAACCTCAGGAACAACGAGTGGCACTGACCCCGGCGGCCGTTCGGCAACTCGCCAGCAAGGGGCATCGCGTGGTAGTGGAAAAAAGCGCCGGCGCGGGAGCTGGCTTTCCCGATGCCAGTTACAAAGAGGCTGGGGCGGTGCTGGTATCCAGCCACGAGGAAATTTTTGAAAAGGCGGAGCTGATCGTCAAGGTGAAGGAGCCGCTGGCCAAAGAGTACGGCCTGCTGCGCCCGCACCACGTGCTCTTTACCTATCTCCACCTGGCGGCCAGCCGGGAGTTGACGGAGGGCCTGCTCCGTTCCGGCGCCACTTGTGTCGCCTACGAAACGGTGGAAGTCGGCGGGCGCCTGCCTTTGCTGGAGCCGATGAGTGAAATCGCCGGACGGATGTCCATCCTGGTGGGTGGCTATTACCTGGGCAAACATCATGGCGGTTCCGGAGTCCTGCTGGGTGGGGTGCCGGGGGTTTTGCCGGGCAAGGTTTTGGTGCTGGGCGGCGGTACGGCCGGCGTCAATGCGGCCCGCATGGCGGTAGGGCTGGGCGCCGATGTGACGATTCTCGAGCTCGACCATGAGCGCATGCGCTTTCTGGATTTGACGCTGGGTTCAGCCAGCACGCTGTATTCGTCGGAGGCGGGCTTGCGGCAGTTGCTGCCGAAGGTCGATCTTCTCGTCGGCGCCGTGCTGGTGCCGGGCGCCAAGGCGCCCCGGCTGGTCACGCGCGAGATGTTGCAACTGATGAGGCCGGGCAGCGTGGCGGTCGATATCGCGGTGGACCAGGGGGGATGCCTGGAAACGACCCGTCCGACCACCCATGCGTCTCCGACTTATGTGGAGGAAGGGGTCGTCCACTACTGCGTAGCCAATATGCCCGGCGCCTACGCCCGCACGGCGACCGAGGCGCTGACCAATGTGACGTACAAGTATGTGGAGGCCATCGCCAACCAGGGCCTGAAAGAAGCTTGCAACCGGCTGCCGGGTCTCGTTCCGGGCATCAATATTTCCCAGGGAAAAATCCGCTCACAGGTGGTGGCCAAAGTCTTTGAAGATCAGAAACTCGAGACCGCGGAGGAACTCGAGCTCGCCGCACATTAAGCGTTTCGGTATGGTGTGGTCGCAGCGTGCCCCGCCATTTGCGGGGCGCGCTGCGATACCGGTGAGAAAGGGTAGAAAGCGGCAGGCGGAGTGCCTGCGCCGACCGATCCAGACGGCGCGTCAGCCGCGCGCTTGCGCCTTGGATCTGGGCCGATGGAAAAGAAAAATCGCCGCCAGTCCGCCGCCGGCTAGCGCCCAGGCGGACGGATCCGGCACCGAGAGGGCGGTGATCGCCAGGTTGTCACCGAACCCATCCGCCTCGTAATCGTAGTCGATCTGGAATTCCTGGGTGAAGCCTCCGCTCGTCACGCTGAAGAGGTCGCCATCGTGCAGGGTCACTTCCCCGTAGCTCAGCAGACCGTCGATCGCCTCCCCGCTGTTATTCTCGATCAGCACAAAGGCATCCCCCGCGCTGGGTTGATAACCCAGCGTGAGCACCAGGTCCGCTCCAGCGAGGCCACCATGCGATTGATCGACAGACATTCCGTGTGCCGCGCAGCAGAAATGGACGTGGTGCGCCGTGGATCCACCGCTACACGGTTGGGATCCGCCGGGAGTTGGACCCGGCGTGATTGTCCATCAGCACGGCGCGATCGGGGCTTATCCTTGAATATTCCGCAAAGCTTGAAACCGGAGCTGGAGAACCACGAAATAGGCGAAATAGACGAAGGAGAGCGACTGATGAAAGCAAAGCCGGCTAAGGAGCGGCGAGATGACGCTCCAGGAACCCCGCAGTGGCGCTCAAAGCGCGCACGGCGTTGCCGTAAAGGAGCAGATGATGGGTTTCGTCCGGCAGGACCAGGGTCTCTACCGGTACACCCCGGCCCCGCAGGCCCCGGGCCAGGTCCACGGTCTGGGAAAAGGCCACGTTGCGGTCGTCGTCACCATGCACCAGGAGCACCGGGGATTTCCAGGTGTCCAGTTGGCCGACGACAGAGGAATGCCAGGCCGTTTCGGCGGCGCCTTTGCCGGAATTTTCCCCTTCCACCGGCGCGGCTTCCGCGGCGGCATCTTTGCTGGCGCCGGTGGAGAAGCGGTGGACGCCGTGCCAGTCGACGCCGGCCGCGAAGAGATCCGAATTGCGCGCGAGCGCGAGGGCGGTGAGATAACCGCCCCAGGAGCCGCCATAGATGCCGATCCGGCGCCCATCCACCTGTGGCAGGGTGCTTAAGTACTGGCCCGCGGCGAGGATATCCTGATATTCGGCGGCACCGCGGCTTCCAGTCTTCGGTGCGTGATGGAAGTCGTATCCATAGCCGATGCCGCTCCGGTAGTTCACGGAAAGCACCACGAATCCGCGCCCGGCCAGGTATTGGTTGAGCGCGTAAGCATGGGCGTAATAGGTCGAGTAATGCCAACCCAGAAGCATCTGGCGCGCGGGCCCGCCGTGCACGTAGACGACGGCCGGCTTTTTGACTGCTCCTCCGGCCGCTTCGAAAAGCTGGGCATGGATTTCCAGCCCATCGGACGCGGTGAACCGCACCTCCTTCGGCGTCACCAGGCTCGTGGGAAAATCCTTCGGCAAGGCACTTTCCGCCAGCAGCTTCGGCGTTCCGCCGGCCGCGGGGAGGAGCGCCGGCAGCGCCGGGCGAGTGGCCGTGGCGCTGAAGAAAGCGATCTGCGCGCCATCGCCGGTGATGGCGGGCATCCACTCCAATCCTGCGCCTGGGGTGAGCACTTCCGGCGGGCCGCCGGCCACCGGAATCTTGAGCACATGGCGCCGGTCCAGATCCTCTTCCGCAGGGCCGGTATTGGCGCTGGCGAGCAAGTAGGTGCCATCCGGGCTCGGCGTGATGTGCTCGACCATGTAATTTCCGGTCGTGAGCCGCCGCGCCTGGCCGCCTGCAGCCGGGACGGTATAAAGGTGCGGCCAGCCATCCTGATAGGAGAGAAAGACCAGCCGGTCTTCCGCGACCCAGTGCAGATTCGTGCCGCCCTCCGTCGTCGGGACCGCTCCCTTCGCGGAAGGACTGCTCCAGACTTCGCGCGCTTCACCCGGCTCATCCACGGCGGCGACCATGATGCGCCAGGGCGGAGTGCGGACTTTGGGGGAAGGAGCGCTTCCGCTGCTGGTCGCGGGTCGCCGCACAAAGGCAATGCGCTTTCCATCCGGCGACCAGCGAGGGCTGCTGTCGCGAGCCAGCGTGGGAGCCATCCACCGGACCGGGGTGTGCGCATCCGTATAGATGCCAATGAAGGCGTGATCGCCCCTTTCGGAAACAAAGGCCAGCCTGCTTCCATCCGGAGACCACACGGGCGAACTGCTTTTCCCCATGGCGGTCACCGCCGGTTCCGCCGGCGTCGAGCCATCTGCCGACGCCAGCCAGAGATGCTCCGCCTTGACGAAGGCGATGCGGCTCCCGTGCGGCGAGACGGCCGGCGCCGAAGCCTCTTCCGCAACCACCCGTGGCTCGCCACCGGCCACCGGCACGGCACATAATTGCAGAGTGGGGAAGAGCGGCAGCGAGGCCGGATTGACAGGGTCCGTGGTGTTTCGATTGGCGGAAAACTCGCCGCCCCGAAGATACACGGCATATTGGCCATCCGCGGTGAGCGCGAGCTTGGTGAGTTCCTGGCCATCGTCGCTCTCGTTGTGCGTGAGCGGCCGGGGCGTAAAATCCGGCCCTTTTGCCAACCAGACGTTGCGTCGTCCCCGGTCATTGAAAATCCAGGCGACCTGGCTTCCGGGTCCCGCCGCCAGCCCCTCCGTCAACGGGGCGGAGAGGATCTGGGGTAACGTGAAAGCAGGCGGCTCCGCGGCGGGCGCTGCCCCACCGCCCGGGGAAACCGGCTGCTCGAAGGCAAAGCCTGTCATGATTTGCACGGCTTCCGGCATGGGCACGCGGAAAGTGCCGAGCGCCAGCGGATAGCCATTTTGGGGGCCGGCTTCGCCTTTGGGGGTAAAATTTCCGTCGTGCGGGTCGCGAAGCGTTACCAGGTCGCTCGCCGAGTCATAATCCAGCACCGCATAGACGTGATTCACGAGCAATCCCGGCACTTTCGTTTCCGCCGCGCTTCTTGCCGCCGTCATCAGGCGGCGGTTCTCGGCGCCTTCCCGCAGCATCGCACGCAGCTTCTCCAGTTGCGCCGCGAGGGCTCTATCATCCGCGCCGGGCTGGCGCCACGGCTTGCAGGAAAAAGACTTGATCGCGTGGGCGGTGAGGATGCTGATCATCTTCCCTCCCGAGCCGGCGGTCGACGCAGCCAGCGGAGCATCGGCCTTTTTCCCATCTTCAATGCGCATTTCTCCCACGGCTTTCTCGTAGACCGTGCTCCAGACACCGCCGGTTCCGGTCGTGGAGCCCACGGCCAGTTCGCCGTCCGTCGGCGCGCTGACCCACACCGTGCGCTGGTCATTGAAACGGAAGAGGTAGCCGTCCTTCTCGGAAGCAAACCGGCTGGCCGCCTCCGCCGGGTCGCGGTGAATGAGCGTGGCCAGCGCCGACAGGCACCAGCAACTGCCGGTGCTGCCCTGGCGAAAGGTTTCCAGATTCGGCAGCGCGCCGGTGAAAAGCGCGCGGGGCGTATGAGCGATGCGTTCCAGGGCCTTTCGATAGTTTTCCTCACATTTTGGCGACGCCTCTTCCAACGCCGGCAGCGCCACCGGCAGGGTCAGCAGCGGCGTCTTTCCCTTGGCGGCCATGGAGACCGCCGCCAGCGCGGCCGCATCCGGGCCCTGGAGATCCGGCGAGGCCAACCCCCAGTTGATCTCGGTCCGCGTCAGCAGGCCGTCGTGATTGGCGTCCCATCGCGGAAAAGCGGCGCGGAGCACTTGCGGGAAGTCCGGTGCACCCTCCGCCGTGGCAGGATTGTTCTCATCGTCCGCTGGCGCACGGAGCGCGCTGCCGAATCCGCAGACTGTCGCCGCGGAGAGAAGAAGGAAGTTTCTGAACATATTCATTTGATTTCTATCAACGAAAAATTATCTCCGCGGCGCCAGCTTCGTCCTCCGCCGGGCTCCCCGGCATCTTCCCAATCAGAGGTGGACCGGTTGCTCGATGCTCACCGACGACATCGCCCGGACAAACTCCGGCACGCGGATGCGGAACACCCCTTCGTGCATCCTATAACCGTTCTCGAGGCTCTCCCCGCCCTTGGGCATGAATTCCTCGTTGTGCGGATCGCGAATCGTCACGAAATCGCTCGCCATATCATACCCCAGCACCGCAAAGATATGATCGAACAGCAGCCCGGGCACCCGCAATTCGTTCAGTCCTCTTCCCGTCGTCACCAGGCGGTGCTGCGTGACGGCCACGCGCAGCGCCTTGCGCAGCGCGTTCAATTGGGCAGCGTCCTCCCGCAAGGACTCGAACTCCATCCGCTCGGCTTTATGGCCAGTGAGAGCGCTCAACATCCCGACGCTCTTGGCGCCCGACACCGCACGCAGCGGAGGCCCGGGTCTCTGGCCCTTCTCGATGAACCTCTCCCCCGCGGCTTTCTCGAAGACAATGCTCCAGAGGCCGTCGTGGCCCGTCGTCGAGCCCACGCCGATCTCGCCGTCCGTCGGCGCGCTCACCGAGATACTGCCATCATCGAACCGGAAGGAGAAGCCGTTTTGCCGGGCGGCGAAACGTGCGGCCACCTCCGCCGGGTCGCGCTGGATCAGCGTCGCCAGCGACGATAGAGCCCAGCAGCTCCCGACATGTCTCTGGGTGAAGTTTTTCAAATTCGGCACCCTGTTCGTGAAAAGCACTCGCGGCGTATTCGCGATGAGATCCAGGGCCTTCCTGTAATACTCCTGGCACTGGGGCGCAGCCTGCACAGCCTTTTCCAGGGAAACCGGCAGTTCCAGATTCGTCTGCGTTGCTTTGCCAAGGCCGATATAAACAGCCGCCAGCGCGGCCGCTGCCGGACCCTTGACCTCCGGGGAAGCCAGGCCCCAATCGATTTCCTCCTGCGTCAACATGCCGTCGTGATCCGCGTCCCACATCGGAAAGCCGTCGCGCAACATTTGCGGCAAACTCGGCTCCGCTTCCGCCCCTGCGACCGAGAGGCCGAGAGCCAGGGCGAACACCCTCACGAGAGAACGGGACCGCTTCATCGCTGAGCGGGGGTTGCCGTATCGGTCCGAGCCGTCGCCCTCTGCGTCGCGGCAGACCGGCCGAGGGCGGGAGGAGGATTGAAGAAACGACGAAACGAATGAGCGGATGGATTTTGGGGGCATCGGGTGGCTTGGTAAATTGCCGCGATCATCATCACTTTCCATGCCAGCTCGCACAATCCGTTGGCAACCAATGCATTGTCAAGATGACCGCTAAAAAAGCTCGCGGCCATGTTGTCGGAACCACAACGACTACGATTGCTTTTTAGCAACATGGACGCGCTGATCCGCCCACGGGTCCGAGCGCCGAAGCGGCCGGGAAAAGAAGTGAAAGACGGGGGCGCGGCCAGCCCGGAAATACGGTTCCCCGGGCGCTACAGTCTATGCGAAATAGACCCGGTCGCCGCGCTTCACCAGCAGCTCGATAGGATCCGGCCCTCGTCCGCCACCCGCGGCGAGGTGTGCACGAACTGTGCGACCGGCTGGCTCGCCCCTTCAGGCAGCGCGACGTGGAAGGCAAAGACCTCGAGCGGATCGCGCACCCAGTCCACCGGCTTGCCATCGACCGTGAAGCGGAGGCCGGCGAACAGATTCACCGACCCACTCCGCCGACTGATTGCGGAATCACTCCTCACCGAAGCCCGAGGCCGGGACGGTCGTTCAGCTGCAGGACGCCGGCGGTGTTGCGGATGCCGTCGAAGGGGTCGTTGCTGATGAGCACATTGCCGTCGAGATCGGCATAATCCACGAGGGGCGAAAGCTGGGCGCCGGCGGAGATGGCGATGGAGGATTCGATCATGCACCCAAGCATGACTTTCATGCCGAGAGCACGGGCCGCGGCGATGATCCGCTGCGCTTCGCGCAGGCCGGTGCATTTCATGAGCTTGATATTGATGCCGTCGAAGGCCTGCGCCACGGCGGGCAGGTTGCGCAGGCGGATGAAGCTCTCGTCCGCCATCAGCGGCAGCTCGGAATGGTCGCGCAGCCAGCGCAGGTCATCGGCCTGGGCTGCCGGCATCGGCTGCTCGACGAAGAGCACGCCGTAATCGCGCAGCCAGCGGACGCGTTCGAGGGCCAGGTCACGGGTCTTCCAGCCTTCGTTGACATCCACGTAAAGCTTCTTGTCGGTCAGCGAGCGGATGGTGTCCATCGTCTTGCGGTCGTGCTCGGAGCCGAGCTTGACTTTGAGGATCGGGAAATCCGTCGCTTCCTCGAGCTTGTGCCGGATTTCCTCCTCGGTGCCGATGCCGATGGTGTAGGAGCAGGGCGCGGTGCGCGCGGGGTTGAGGCCCCAGATCTGGTGGAGCGGGCGTCCGAGCGCCTTCCCCATCCAGTCGTGCAGCGCCAGATCGACCGCGCACTTGGCGGCATGATTCCCTTCGGCCATCGCATCGGCATGGTCGAGGATGTCTTCCCGATAAAAGGGGGACGGAAATTCCGCGAGATCGAGTTTCTGGAGAAAGGCGATGGTGCTCTCGATGGATTCTCCATAGCGGGCAGAGGGAACCGCCTCACCCCGGCCGACGATGCCGTCGTGCTCCAGCTCGATGCAGACACTTTCCACCTGAGTGCGCACGCTGCGGGCGATGCGGAAGGGGAACTTCAGGAGGTAGGTATGGGTCTGCCAGTGCAGCTTCATGGATGGGGCGAAAGAAACTCAGGTTGACCTAAAAGCAGTGACGAAAATGGCCACAAAAAGGCACCAAGGATACAAAATGACATTCCCCGGGCGGTCACCTGATTCCGTAATTGCTGCTTTTGTATCTTGTTCCCTTTTCGTGGCATTCATTGACCGTTTTAGGGAATCCGCGTCCCTTGCGCAACCGCAGGGCGGCGGGATTTTTCCCCTCTCCCGACTCCTCCGCAAAATGCGACCGCCTACGAGCAGAGGATATTTCTCATGCCCAGATCCTCTCTTCACTTTTTCGGGCCCGGATGCGGAGGGACGGATTGGCCCCGCTCAAAGCCCGCACGCGGCGCAGCCGGCGGGAGAACGTCCCCAGAACCACGGTCCCCAAGCCCAGCAGCCCCCAAGTGGACGGCTCCGGCACCGAGAGGGCGGTGATCGCCAGGTTATCGCCGAACCCATCCGCCTCGTAATCGTAGTCGATCTGGAATTCCTGGGTGAAGCCTCCGCTCGTCACGCTGAAGAGGTCGCCATCGTGCAGGATCGTTCCTTCGTAGCTCAGCAGGCCGTCGATCGCCTCCCCGCTGTTATTCTCGATCAGCACAAAGGCGTCCCCCGCGCTGGGTTGATAACCCAGCGTGAGCACCAGGTCCGCTCCATCGAGGCTCACCGGGCTCGAGGCCGCCAGCGCATCGTAACTGATCGCCGTACTCAGATCGAACTGGATGTGCGCCCCGGACTCCAGAGAGAGCGCTCCCGCTGTCGACAGCGTCCCCACGGCTGTCCGCGACCCCGGCGCCAGCGTTCCGCCGCCAAGCACGGAAATCGTATTATTGACCTGGCCCGCCCCGCCAAAGGTCGCGCCGCTCTGGACCTCCACCGGGCTGGAGAAGAGAAAGCCGTCCACATACAGCGCGCCCGCCGCCACCGTGGTCGGCCCCGTGTAGGTGCCGCTGCTCCCGGCCGCCAGCGTGAGGTTGCCAGTCCCGGCCTTGGTCAGGCCGTAGCCCCCGGAGATCCCCTGTTGCCAGAGGGACATTTGCCGTATTGACGGTGAGCGTGCTGTCCTGCACCAGTGTGGTGGTGTTGCCGGCCGCGTTGGAGAAGGTAAGGGTTCCTCCATCGCCGACAGCTCCCAAGGCGACGCTTCCATTCAGCGCCACCGCGTTGGCATAGAGGCGGTTGCTGGTCGCACTCTGTCCCTTGAGGGTGCCGCCGCTCAGGGTCAGTGTCCCGATGCCGAAGGGCCCCGAAACCAGAACGCCATTCGTGACCGTGGTGCTGCCATAGCTTTCCAAGGTGCCACCTTCCAGGATGAACCCTCCCGAATAGGTGCTGTTGCCAGCCAGACTCCCGAGATTGACCAGGCCCGCACCCGTCTCGGTGATGGTGTATCCGTAGCCATTGTCGGAAATGGCGCTGCCGATTGAAATCTGGCTGCCGGAGGAGTAGATGACCCCGGAATTGCCGAGGATGACAGCCATGTCGGCGCCGCTCCGGCCGCCAATGGCCAGGGTTGCGGCGGAGGTATTTCCCAGGAGGAGATTGACCGGGCCGTCGCCGAAATCATAGGAGTAGCTATTCAGGGTCAGACCCGTGCCCGTCGTCGAGCCAAAGGGATAGATGGTCTGGGTGGTGGTTCTATCCCCTTCGAGCAGGATCGCCCCGATCGCCACCTGCACAGTGCTTCCATTGGGACCGGCAAAGGCCGTGGAGGCGTCGTCAAAGATCGCCAGATCGGTGGTGGAAGGAACTCCGGAGGGATTCCAGCTGGAGGCATTTTTCCAGTTGTTGCTGCCGCCAATCCACTCCGTCTCCGCCGCCCTGGCCTCCGTGGCCAGCAACCAGGCGGCGCAAGCGCCCAACGCCGCGAGAATCGCGAGGGTGGAGCGGAGGGAGGATTTTGAGCCGGAAAAGTTCCCGGCGAGAACGGACAATGATGAGTAGGAGTGTTTTACGGTGGAGTTTTTTTTCATGGAAAGCCCTATATTCCTTGGTTTCATCACACCCGTTAGCACCCTTCATACCCGCGCGTGTTTTCGCCACCCGGAATCCTGACGCAAGGCGCACGCTTTCTTCGATTTAATCGCCGTACAATCTTAATTTGCACGGCCGCGACCCAGCAAAAACACCCTGACTCTTTCAGGTCGGCCGATGCCAAATCAGCAACAAAGTTGTCGAATCGGCACAGACCATCTCGACGGGCTGACATTGTTGTCGTTCCGACAACAATTTTCTTGGCTTGAAAAAGCCACCTAAAAAAAGGCCGCCCTGATCCGACAAACGACCGGCTTCCCTCATCTGAGTACAAATGTTGCTGGCAACCCGGTCCCATGATGAAGAGCAAGATTTCGAAAAGCATTATCGCTCCGCTTCGGGCAAGCGTCCTGGCCGCTTTGCTGACCAGTCAATCCCCTTCGTATGGCGGCACCCTGAAGTGGGTGGGATTGGGCAGTCCAAGCACTCAATGGAATGTCGCCGCCAACTGGCAATGGGTGGAGCCCGGCATCACCGATCCAACGGTTCTGCCGCCACCGCGGATCTCCTGATCGCCAGCACGCAAGCCTCGAGCGGTCTGTTGTCCGCTCTCCAACCGGCCGGCAGCTTTACCATTCAGTCCCTCACTCTGGACAACTCCGCCGGGCAATTCGACCCCGCGGGTTTGCAAATTCAGGCGACCGGCACCGCGCGCACCATCACCTTCCAGACCAGCGACCGCGATATCATCACGGCGCAGAACAACGCCACGGCCATCTTTCTGCGCACCGGGACACAGGCGCTGACTTTGAATTTCGACTACAGCGGCTACGCCACCATCGATGTGGACGCCACTTCGCGGATCAATATGACCTCCGTGGCCCTGACCGGCACCGGCGGATTGATCAAGGACGGAGATGGGACGTTGCGAATCGACGGCAACGACGCCGCCACCAAGACCTTCAGCGGCGGCGTGATCTTGCGCGCGGGCACACTGGAATTTGGCAGTTCTGTCACCTCGGGAACCTCCCCCGACCCGGTCACGTTGACCGGCGGCCCTTTTGGGACAGGAACTCTCCGCCTGGAGGGTGGGACGCTGCGCAATTACGCGACAACCACCCAGGGCTATACCCTCTACAACAATGTGCAACTGGTGGGAAATGTAGGCTTTTCCTTCGCCGGGACCGGTAATATCACCGTCAGCGCCACCACGGGTAGCGCCACTTCCCTGCTTGCCGACTCGGCCCTGGACGTCAGCGCCAATCAACTGAGCTGGGGACAGGTGATCGCGGGCGCGTACGGTCTCACTAAAACAGGAGAGGGCATTCTCGATCTGGGAAATTTGACTACCGGCAGCACCTATTCGGGAGGATTTATCCTGGATGGCGGCACCGTGACGACCTATGGAAGCGCCACTGTGTCGAGTGG
The DNA here is from genome assembly GCA_037200205.1 of Chthoniobacter sp. Lineage (GTDB taxonomy): Bacteria > Verrucomicrobiota > Verrucomicrobiia > Chthoniobacterales > Chthoniobacteraceae > Chthoniobacter. Next base: position 132,582 of record JBBCHV010000015.1, on the reverse strand, counting down.
CACCCTGGTCTCGAGCCCCTTCGGCCTCGGAACGCTCACCCTGCGCAGCGGGACTCTCCGAGGGCAAACGGCCACCAGCGGACGTACCTATTACAACGCCGTAGCCATCGACGGAGATGTGACCATCGGAGGCAACGGCGACACAGGGCTCCTGTCCTTCAGCCCCGGGACCGGCCAGGTCACCACCCTGACCGGCGACCGGACACTCACGATCAATTCCGCGCAGGTCACTTGGGGCCAAAATATTACCGGCGCCTATCGCTTGACGAAGGACGGGCCGGGGATCCTGTATTTGTCCGGCGCGAATAATTCATTTTCCGCGCTGACCGTCAAAGCGGGGACCGTCTCCTTGGATTACGCTGGGAACACCTGGCCCGATGCGCCTTCTTCCTATACGGCCGATCAATTCGTCCTCGACGGCGGCACCCTGCAGTTCCGCAGCGGCGGCACCACCACCTTGAACAACAACCGGGGCATCGCGCTGGGCGCGGCCGGCGGGACGCTGCAGATCGATGCCACCTACATCGCCACCGGCGCCTCGGGCACGGTGAGCGACCTGGCCGGCTTCAGCGGGGGAACGCTCACCAAGACCGGCGCCGGCGACTTCATCATCCAGGGAACGGGCACCTACAGCGGCCCCACCAACGTGCAAGCCGGCCGGATGTTTGTGTATGGCTCCCTGGACTCCAGCCGGGTGGATGTGCAAAGCGGCGCGGCCTTTGGCGGGACGGGCCAGGTCTTTCACGATATCTCCGTGCATGCCGGCGGGACGCTGGCGCCGGGGTCACGGACGGCCGCGGGAACGCTGACGACAGCGGGAGCGCTCTCCCTGGAGTCCGGGGCGCATATCCAGTTCGATCTGAATACGGCGACCAGCTACGATGCGCTGGCGGCGTCGAAGCCGGTGAGCCTCGATGGAGCGGACCTGGTGATCACGCTGGGTTATCAGCCCAGCGAGGGGGATGCCTTCGTGCTGATTGAGAATGACAGCGGGGAGGCGATCAACGGCCTGCTGAGCTACGGGGGAGTGACCCTGCACGATGGCGACCACTTCAACGTGACGAGCGGAGGCTTCACCCAGGAATTCCAGATCGACTACGATTACGAGGCGGATGGGTTCGGCGATAACCTGGCGATCACCGCCCTCTCGGTGCCGGAACCGTCCGCCTGGGGGGCTGCTGGGCCTGGGGACCGTGGTTCTGGGGACGTTCTCCCGCCGGCGGCGCCGCGTGCGGGCTTTGAGCGGGACCAATCCGTCCTTATCCAGTTTCGGGAAAGCGGAGAAAGAATTTTGAATTGATCCCTTATGAATATGAAAAAGATACTCTGCCAGTGGGCAGTGATGCTTTGCGCATGGGCCGTGTCGGCCCACGCCCAGGCCGAAGGAGAATGGACGAACCCCGCCGACCAATGGAAGACCGTGGGGCCGGAGCGGGGCACCGTGCTGATCGTCGGCGGCGGAGCTGACGATTCGGCCGCGCGCCGTTTCCTCGAACTGGTGGGCGGCCCGGATGCGCCCCTCGTGGTCATTCCCACGGCCGGGGAGGGCGAGAAACTCGGCGAGCAAAACTACGCTTACGTCAAGCTCAAGGAATTGGGAGCGAAGGATATCGTGATCCTGCACACCCTGGATCGCAAAATCGCGGATTCGGAAGCCTTCGTCGCGCCGCTGAAGAGGGCGAAGGGAGTGTGGGTTTCCGGTGGCGCTCAGGTGCGGCTGGCTCGCGCCTACCTGCACACGCGGACTCATCAGGAGTTGTTCAACCTGCTCGACCGCGGCGGTGTGTTTGCCGGAAATTCGGCGGGCGCGTCGATTCAAGGCTCCTATCTGTATGGAGGTCAAGAGCAGAAGGAAGGTTTCGGATTCGTCCGCAACACCGCCATCGGGCAGCACTACGTGCGGCGCAGCCGCGTGGGCAGCGTGTCCAAGATCCTCGCGGAGCATCCCGAACTGCTGGGGATCGGCATCGACGAGGAGGCCGCCATCGAAGTGCAGGGCAACCGTTTCACCGTGCTCGGCGACAGCAAAGTGGTCATCTGCAATCCCAAGGCGGGGGAGACGGAAAATCCGCCGCACTACCTGTATCCTGGCGAGTCCTATGACCTGGCGGCGCGCCAGGGGCCGCCGCCGCGGATGGCCGCGGCGGAGAAATGGAGCGGCGCCCACGCGTGGACCGATCCGGGAGCGAACTGGATCACTCAGGGGCCGCCCGAAGGCCGGCTGCTGCTGAGCGGCGGGGAAGCGAGCCCGGAAACGCTCGCGCGCTTCGTGCAACTGGCCGGCGGTCCCGGCGCGCCGTTGGTGGTGCTCTCCGCCGGCAGCCTGGCGGAGCGGCAGAGCAATGAGAAGATCGTGGCCGAACTCACCCGGCAGGGCGCGAAGAACGTGACCTTCCTGCACACCATCGACCGGGACGAGGCCAACGCGACGGCCTTCGCCGCGCCGCTGGCCAAAGCCCGCGGGGTGTGGATCGGCGGCGGAGCGAAATGGAAGCTGGCCGATTCCTACCGCCAGACACTGGTCCACCGTGAGCTGTTCGATTTGGTGGGTCGCGGCGGCGTGGTCGGTGGCAACGGGGCCGGAGCCGCGATTTTGGCCGCCGAGTTGTGCGATGCCGGCTATCGGTGGAACGAGGGCTATGATCTCTTGCGCAAAACGGTGATCTGGGAAGAGCCTCTGGATGAAAAGTCCACCGCGAGCCTGCAAGAGCTCCAGGCCAGGGAGCCGGACTTGCGGACGGTGGCGCTGAAGCCAGGAGCGAGCTTTCTGTTCGAAAACGGCCAGATCAAGACGCTCGAGAACCCGGCCACGCCATCGCCAAAAACCATCGCCGTCCCCAAGGAAGAAGCAGAGAAATAGCGCGGGTGGAGAAAACCGGATTGGCACCGTTAACGGACGCCAATCATCGGAGCTCGGCGCCGGTCCTCATGGCGTTCATTCACGGCTTTTCATTGGCCCGCGAAGGGCGCGAAGAGGAGCATTCGAGCAATCCGGGTGATGCTTTTCCGCTCCTTCGTGACGCCCGCAGCAGGTGTCTTAAAGGGGATGTTGCCGATTTGGCAGCGCATCCGTTGCCGATCTGACATCGGCCGAGGAATCGCCGGCCCGCGCCGCGGGCGGAGGAATGCATGACCGCGGAACGGGCTCAGAGTTTCCACCAGAGGGGGCGACGGCTCTTTCCGCGAAAGACATCATAAAAAGGGGGGCGGTATGAGGAGTGCTATGTGTGCGGCGCAACTGCGAACCCGGTCCTTGATGAGCAAATGATGAGCAAATCCGAAAATATCGAACCCGAGACGGTCTCTTCTGCAGTGGGCGCTTCAGCCGGAAAGCCAGGCGGTCTGAAATCCTGTTTCAGGCATGCTTTCGCCGGTCTGGTGGCGGCGGGGATGATCCTGGCGAACCCGAGTTTTGCGCAAACGACGAATTGGATCTATACGGGAACCGACCCGGGTGCATGGGACACGGCCGGCAATTGGGACCACGGAGTGCCCGGTCTCGATTCGCTGGCGCAGTTTGGGGAGGCCAGTACGAGCGGCAGCCTCACCACCACCCTGGACTTTGGCACCGCCCCGGTCGGATACCGTGAGGTGGGCGCGATCAGCTTGTCGGCCGCCGCCACGCAAAAACACACTCTTCAATCGAGCACCGCGGGCGAGCTTCGGATTGACGGGTCCGATACCACCATCGACGAGACGCCCGTTACCTTGCTTTTCGGCAATTTTGCTTCCGCCCAAACATTGGTGATCCAGGGTAGCGGCGCCGTGCTGACGCTGTCTTTGTATGATTCCGGCGTCATTGACACGGTGGGGCAGATTACGCTGGCTGGTCCGATCGTCGATGGCGGGGGTGTCGCCCGCTCGATCACGAAGACCGGAGCGGGCGTATTGCGGCTCAGCGTCAGCGGCACCAGTTCGGCCGGCAATAGCACCTACAGCGGCGGCCTGACCTTGAAGGAAGGGACGGTGGAACTTGCCACTACCGCCAGTGCCACCACCGCGTCAGCCTTTGGCACAGGGACCCCTGACCTTGCAAGGCGGCGCCATCCGGTCCAGCGACACTGGCGCCCGCACCATTTACAACAGTGTGGCTTTGGACGGAAACGTCCTCCTCGGCGACGCTGTGAACACGGGGGGCATCCTCGTCCAAACCTCCACCGGCAGATCCACCACTCTTCTTTCGACAGCACCTTGAACGTCCTCAACACGACGACCTGGTATCAGACTATGTCTGGCGCCCACAGCCTCACCAAAACCGGGGACGGGACGTTGATTCTGCAGTCAGGCACCCTCGGCAGCAACTTTACCGGCGGCTTTACCTTGCAGGGCGGTGCGGTGTTCCTGAATGCCAGCGGCGCGGCCAGCGGCGGGGCGGTAACCAATGGAGCTTTCGGCACTGGGACGCTCACCTTGCGTGGGGGCACCCTGAATTCCATCAACGGAGTGGGCCGCCTCATCTACAACAATGTGGACTTGGGAGGGAATATCACCTTGGGCGATGCGGTCAACACCGGGGCCATTACCTTCGCTCCGACGCGGGGGCAACCCACGCTGAGTGCCGACAGTACCCTGAATGTCCTGAGTGGGGTCGTCTGGGCCCAGGCGGTCAGTGGCGCGGGGAGCCTGACCAAGACGGGGGCGGGGACCCTTTCCGTGACCAGCAGCGGGAGTACGGCCAACACGTATTCGGGAGGATTTGCCCTGGAGGATGGCGTTGTCCAGATCCTGGGCAACAGCAGTGTCTCTGGTGGGGTTTTGACGAGTGGACCGTTCGGCACCGGAACGCTGACTTTGAGGGGGGGTCGCCTGGCCGCTTATACGACAACCGCGAACCCGACCTGGCACAATGCGGTGATCCTCAACGGGAATGTGGAATTGGGGAGCGTCGGCGACCCCGGAACGATGACCTTCAGTTCCCCTGGCGGCAACACCACCACCCTGGTGCAGGACAGCACGCTCACCGTCAATACGGCAAATGTCCTCTGGCAACAGGGGATCTCCGGGGGCTACGGCCTGACCAAGGCCGGGACTGGCAACCTCACGCTGGCGGCCGGGAGCAGCGGCACCTACACGGGGCCGACCACGGTGGCGGCGGGCGCGCTGTATGTGGACGGCTTTCTCTTCTCCAGCCCGGTGGAAGTCCAGAGCGGCGCGACCTTTGGCGGGGCGGGCCAGGTCAATAATACGATTTCCGTGCTTGGCGGCGGAACGCTGGCGCCGGGGTCGCGGACAGCCGTGGGGACGCTGTCGACAGCGGGAGCGCTCTCTCTGGAGTCCGGGGCGCACATCCAGTTCGATCTGAGTACGGCGACCAGCTACGATGCGCTGGCGGCCTCGAGCCCGGTGAGCCTCGATGGAGCGGACCTGGTGCTCACGCTGGGTTATCAGCCCAGCGCGGGGGACGCCTTTGTGCTGATCGAGAATAACAGCGGGGAGGCGATCGACGGCCTGCTGAGCTACGAAGGAACGATCCTGCACGATGGCGACCTCTTCAGCGTGACGAGCGGAGGCTTCACCCAGGAATTCCAGATCGACTACGATTACGAGGCGGATGGGTTCGGCGATAACCTGGCGATCACCGCCCTCTCGGTGCCGGAGCCGTCCACCTGGGGGCTGCTGGCCTGGGGACCGTGGTTCTGGGGACGTTCTCCCGCCGGCGGCGCCGCGTGCGAGGAGCTTCCGGGCAGTCCGGGCCTCGAGGGGCGCTGAGCGAGGATTGGGCATGAGAAAGATCCAGTGGGCGGTGGTGCTTTGCGCAGGGACCGTGTCGGTCCACGCCCCGGCCGAAGCCGCTTACGCTTACCTGCACACTCGGACTCACCGCGAACTGTTCCACCTGCTCGACCGGGCCGGCGTGTTTGCCGGAAATTCGGCGGGCGCTTCGATCCAAGGCTCTTATTTGTACGGCGGCGCGGAACATGAGTGAGGCGGCGTTGAAAACTACGAGCGCGGCCCATTTACCATCGAAAGGGCCTCTTCCAACCCCTTCGGCAGGGCAGGCCATGAACCTGTCTGTCCTCGACCTGTTCACCATCGGCATCGGCCGAGCAGTTCGCACACCGTGGGTCCGATGCGGCCGCGCGACGTTTCGTGACGCGTTTGCGCGAAGCCGGCGCGCTGGAGAAGACCGGCCCCGGGTCGAAGCACATCTCTACGGCTCGCTGGCCCTCACGGGCAAAGGGCACGGCACCGACCGCGCCATCCTGCTCGGGCTCGAAGGCGATACCCCGGAAGCCATCGACGTGGATGCCATGGGGCCGCGGCTCGATACCATCCGGGCGCGGCGACGTCTTTGTCTTCAGGGCTCCAAGGAGGTGCCCTTCGACGAGCGGACCGACCTCCTGTTCCACCGCACGGAAACCCTGCCTGCGCACCCCAATGGGCTGCGCTTCTTCGCCTTCGATGCCGCGAATGCCGAACTCCTGAGCCGCACTTATTATTCCATCGGCGGCGGCTTCGTCGTGAATGAAGGTGCGGCGCAACGCGACGAACTGACCACCGACCAGTGCGCACTTCCTTATCCTTTCCGGACGGGCGACGATCTGCTCCGCCTGGCCGCGAATCCGGGCTCAGCATCAGCGAGATGACACTATGCAACGAAGCCGCCTGGCGACGGACGCCGAGACCCGTGCCGGGCTGCTGCGCGTGTGGCAGGCGATGCGGGCCTGCGTCGAGCGAGGTTGTCGCGAGCGCGGCACCCTCCCGGGCGGTCTGCGAGTGCCGCGTCGCGCGCCGGATCTCCACCGCGAACTGATTGCCCATCCCGAAGCAGCCCTGCGAGATCCCCTCACGGCCCTCGATTGGGTGAGCCTGTGGGCCATGGCGGTCAATGAGGAGAATGCCGCCGGCGGGCGCGTGGTCACCGCACCGACCAATGGAGCCGCCGGCATTCTGCCCGCTGTGCTCCACTTCCTCGTACGGGTGCATCGCGTAACGGACGAAGACCGGCTCGCGCGTTTTCTCCTCACCGCCGGGGCGATCGGCATTCTTTACAAGCTCAACGCTCGATCTCCGGCGCGGAAGTCGGCTGCCAGGGCGAAGTCGGCGTCGCCTGCTCCATGGCGGCCGCCGCGTTGTGTGAAGGCTCTCGGTGGCACCGTCCCGCAGGTGGAGAACGCCGCGGAAATCGGCATGGAACACAATCTCGGCCTCACCTGCGACCCCGTCGGCGGCCTCGTGCAGGTGCCGTGCATCGAGCGCAATGCCATGGGTGCCGTGAAGGCGATCAACGCCGCCCGCCTCGCCCTGCGCGGCGACGGCACGCACCGCGTCTCCCTCGATCGTGTCATCGCCACCATGCGCCAGACCGGCGCCGACATGAGCACGAAATACAAGGAAACCTCCCGCGGCGGCCTCGCGGTGAACGTCACCGAGTGCTGAAGCGTTTTAGCCTAAAAGGAGTGGATGATGCGCGGGATCGATGTGATTCGCGGGCGGCTCCTCCGACCGCCTTTTTGTGCTTTTTGTGCCTTTCGTGGACCCGTCCCGAGGTGCGGGGCTCCGCCGCGATGAAAAACTTCGGTGACTCTCCTACGGCTTGCTGATCGCGGCGGCCACGGCGCGCCAGACTTCCGTGCCGTTCTCGGCATTGGTCATGAGGACGAAGCCGCCCCGCACTTTGGGATCGAATTCAGCGTAGCAGCGAAAGCCCGTGCCATTCGAGCCGCCGTGGAAATAGCGGTCCCCCGTGGCAGTTTCATCAATGGCCCAACCCAGCCCGCGAAAGTGGCCATGGAGGGGTTTCGAGTCACCGCCCTCCGCGGCGTCGTTAGCCGGGACTTTGGACTGGGGGGTAAGCATTTCCTTGAGTATTTTTGGCCCGAGGGAATACGGCGCGGAGCGGTCGGGATTCATGACTTCGAGGAGGACTTTGGCGTAGTCCGCCGGCGTGGTGTAAAGGCTGAAGGCGGCGTTTCCTCCCGATAGAGCGGGCGGTTGAGGTGAACCTGACCGGCCTTGTCATGGCCCGCGGCGGCGGTGGCTTCGAATTTTTTCTCCCAGGTATAACTGCTGGACGTCATGCCCAGCGGATCGAGCAACCGGCTCTTCATCCAGTCTTTCAAAGGCACGCCGGTGATCTTTTCGACGGTTCGCTGGAGGAACCAGATTCCCTCGCCGGAATACTGAAACTTCGTGCCGGGCTCGAAGTGAACGACCAGAGGCTGGCCGCTGTTTCGCCCGCCGGGGCGCCAGTTGGGCAACCCGCTGGTATGGTCGAGAACCATGCGCGTGGTGATTTTTTGATGCAGGGGTTCGTTTTCGATGTAGGGGTGGCCGAGGTACTGCACGAGCGGCGTGTCGAGATCGAGTTTGCCTTCCTCGACCAGCTTGAGTGCGGCGTAGGCAAAGACCGGCTTGGACATGGAGCAGGCCTCGAAGACGGTGTTTTCATCCACCGGGGCCGGCTGGCCGAAGGTCTTGACGCCGTACTGGCGCCGCCAGGCGATGCTTCCTTCACGAATGCCCACAGCTGAAACGCCGGGAACATTCCAGGCGATCATGAGGCGGGGCACGAGATCATCCAGAATGGCCTCGTCGGGGCGGCCCGCCGGGTTGGGTTGCTTTCCCGCCTGCGCGGGCGGTGCGAGCACGGTTTTCCCATAGCGGGTGAGTTCCAGGCCGCCGCCGCTGGGGCACGCGACCCCCAGGCCCAAATCGGGGACGCTCCAATGGTTCGCCGTTCCGGGCAGCAGGGGATGCGGAGCCTCTTTTCCGATTTGCAGCGTCCAGCCGGAGCCGCTCCTGGCTACGACGACAGGGATGTCGGAGGTGAGGGAAAAGGTGCCGGCGATGTCCGCTTCGCACCATCCCGTGGCGGTAGTGGCCGCAAGGAAAATGAGCGTTTTCAAGGAAGGAGTCATGGATGGATGGGTCCGTAAATGCTCTGGTCATGGCCGCCCACGGGGCTCGGAGAGTCGGCGGAAGCGGTGGCCGAGCCCAGGCCGGCGGGGAACTGGCTTTTTGTCATAGGATAGGATCGGAAGGAACTCGGCTGGGCCGGTCCGAAGCGGACGACGCCAGGCCGAACCGGCTTTAGCAAAATACATGCCGGGGGTGCTCCCCGAGGGAAGGGGAGGCGCGAATTGCGCACGGTGGACAGTGGTGTTGATTTTGAGGCATCGCTAGGTGGACAAACGAGCAACAAATTCTTAAAAAATCAGGGGAGATGAAAACGGGAAAGCGAAGGGTCCGAAAATTGCTTGGTGGAGCGGGCTCTATTTCATGAACGTTTCCAGTTTCTCGCCCGCGTCCACCACCGCTTTGGTTGCCGATTTCCCGTCCGTTCCGCCGCCGGACGCCCCCCCGGAAGAGACGCTGCGAGCCCGGGCGCGGCGCCTGCATGGCGAGAGCCCGTTGCTGGACGGCCATAACGATTTGCCCTTCCAACTCCGCAAACTCGGTTTTTCCGAGGTGGACTTGCGGCAGGAGCAGACTCGCGTGCATACCGATATTACCCGGTTGCGGGCCGGCGGCGTGGGCGGGGTCTTCTGGGCCGCCTATCCAAATTCCCGCCTCAGCAAGGAGACGGCGCTAATCCACACCCTGGAGGCTTTTGACATCATTTACCAGATGCTGGATACCTACCCGGGGGGATCTGGAACTGGCCTTGACGGCGGATGACGCGGTGCGGATTTTCCGGCAGGGGAAAATCGTCTCCTTCATCGGCGTGGAGGGGGGCCAGAGCATCGTCAATTCCCTCGGCGTCTTGCGGATGTTTTACCGCTTGGGCGCCCGCTACCTGACTTTGACGCACAACTTCAACGTCGATTGGGCCGATTCGGCGACGGATGCTCTCCGGCATGGCGGTCTTTCGAATTTTGGCCGCGAGGTCATCTGGGAGATGAATCGCTTGGGGATGATGGTGGATATCAGCCATGTGGCTCCCGGCGTCATGCACGACGTGCTGCAAGCCACGCACTCGCCCATCATTTTTTCCCACTCCAATGCCTATGCCTTGACCCAGCACCCCCGCAATGTCCCCGATGACGTCCTGGAGCGGATTCCGCTCAATCGGGGGATCGTCATGGCGAATATCGCCCCGCAATTTGTCAACCAGGCCATGGCCGATTGGATGGTGGCACGGAATGCCTGGCGCGACGAATTGGAGCGGGCGCATCCGGGGGACGAGAGTACCGTCAACGCCGCGCTCGCTCGATGGGACGACGAGGATCATGCCCGTCCGGAAGTGACTTTGTCCGACGTGGCCGACCATATCGATTATTTGGTGAAAAAAGTCGGGGTGGACCACGTGGGCATCGGGACGGACTTTGATGGAGTGCGCTATCTGCCGGTGGGGTTGGAAGACGTCTCCTGCTCGCTCAATACCACGGTCGAACTCCTTCGCCGCGGTTATTCCGACGAGGACCTGAAAAAGATCCTGGGGCTCAATCTCCTGCGGGTCATGCGGGAAAACGAAGCCATCGCCGCGCAACTCCAGCGCGAGGCCACGCCTTCCGCCGCCCGCATCGAAATCGTGGATGCGACACCCTCCTTGCCGCCGACCGGCGCCTAGTGTCCGGTCACGTCAGGTTCTTGCCGGAATTTGGCACTACGGCCGTGGAAAACGGGCGGGCGGGGCGCCTGGGCGGCCCGCACTTGCGCCGGTCCGGCTGCGCTGCGGACGGAGATGCGGCCGCGGATGATCGATCCCCCGACCCCTCCCATCGGGCGGGCGCGCGACTGGTTCGGGGAACCCAGGCGGCAGACCCCATGGCGGTACCCGGCAGCGTTTGTTTTGTGGACAAAAACAAGGCCTCGTTGACAAAAAGACAACAAATGGAAGGTGGTGATTTTATCGGCATTGCGCCAACACAAAAATGTAAATCGTTTATTATTATATACTTATGATTAATAATGAAACGCACCCGGAAACGGCGCGAATAGTGCTAAACGGATGCCGCTTCGCCGGAGCGAAAACCGGCGAGGCGAGAGACGGATTTACAAAAACTTAAAATACATGCAAAAAAGGATTAAAGTTGCTCAATTCGGGCTGGGGCCCATCGGTCAAAACTGCATTCGGCTGCTCGCCGAAAAGCCGTGGATTGATCTTGTGGGAGCGGTGGATATCAGGCCTGATCTCCGAGGAAAGGATCTGGCGGAAGTGTGCGGACTCGAGAAGGGGGAGGCCGGACGGGTGTATGGGGCGTTCGACGAATTATGGGGGCACGCCCAACCGGATGTGGTTATGCACACGGCCGGGTCAAAGCCGTGGCGAGTTTCGAACAGGCGCGACCGATGTTGGAAAAAGGGGTGGCGGTCATTTCCTCCTGCGAGGAGCTGCTTTTTCCCGCCCACCGGGCGCCGGAGTTGACGGTGGAGATCGACGCTCTTTGCCGCGAATCTGGCGGCCGCATTCTGGGCACGGGGGTCAATCCTGGTTTTGTCCTGGATGTGCTGCCATCCTGCCTGAGCATGGTGACCCGTTCGGTCAGCGGAGTCTACGGCGAGCGGGTGGTGAATGCCTCCCTCCGGAGGGGGCCGCTGCAAAAGAAGATCGGCAGCGGTCTGGCGCCATCCGAGTTCCAACGTCTCTGGCAGGAAGGAAAGGCCGGCCACGCCGGTTTTCAGGAATCCCTGCTTCTAGTCGCCCACGCCATGGGGTGGCACATGGAAAACCTGACGGAAACGCTCGAGCCGGTGGTGGCGGAAAAGGAAATTCGCACCGAGTTTTTCCATGTTCTGCCCGGCCAGACCCGCGGTCTGCATCAGATCGTCAAAGCCGAATCGGCTGAAGGGCACAAAATTTATCTGGATCTCAAGATGATCCTGGCGGCGGAGGATCCCCACGATTATGTGCGCCTCGAAAGCGATCCGCCGATCGAAGCCTATCTGAAAGACGGCGTCTCCGGAGACAAGGCCACGGTTGCCTCCCTCGTGAACGCGATTCCCCGCCTTCTCGCCTCGCCGCCGGGGGTGCGGTTAATGACGGACATTCCGCTGGCCGCTCCTCTCACCACCTGGGGGTGGAAATCCACTCGATCCGGCCCGACTATGCCAGTCTGAACTGAAACTCAATAACCAAGGGAGCATGAATGCACAGGGAAAAAACACCAAGATATCCACAAATCTCGCCTTCGGGCGGGCGGCTGATGACGGGCAATCCGCTGGCCGCGCCGCCCACTACCTGAGGGTGGAATCCACTCGATCCGACCCGACTATGCCAGTCTGAACTGAAACTCAACAACCAAGGGAGCATGAATGCACAGGGAAAAAACACCAAGCGATCCACAAATTTGTCCGCGTGATCCGCGGACCAATTTCATTCAGAAATCGACGGGCAAGAAGGCCCGGAAAGGGGGGGCGGCAGGTTTTTCGTTAGTGGAGGTGAGCCTGGCGATCGGCATCATCTCGTTCGCCATCGTTGCCTTGTTGGGCGCGTTGCCGCTCGGCCTGACCCTTTCCGAAGCGGCCGTCCGCCAAACGGTGCATACGCATATCCTGCAGCGGATTTCCAGCGACCTCGAGATGCTGCCATTTGCGGATCTGGATTCGTATGTGGCTGCGGAACAGTATTATAATTGGGAAGGCCAGTCGGTGACCGCCCCGGACGATGCGATCTTTGTGGTCAAGCTGGAGCGTCTCGCGCCCGATTACCCGGGATCGGAGGCCCTGCAGAATCTGGACTCCGTCATGGATCGCGTGACAGTGGAAACCCGCCGGGTCGGACAACCGGAAACCGCCGCGACCAGGGACGACTCTGACGATCGTGAATTCCGGTCTATGACCCTGCCGGACCGCTCCGCCCCTCCTGCTTGCAGGATTCGTTCTGCGGGTCGGCAGACGGGCTTCACCCTCGTGGAAGTCATGGTGGCCTGCGTGATTCTCAGCATGATCCTCGTGCTCATGCTGTCGGTGGTAAACCAGGTCAGCGGCCTGTGGAAATCCTCCAGCAGCCGGGTCGACGCCTTTCGGAACGCGCGCCTCGCCTTCGAGGATATGGAGCGCCTGCTGAGCCAGGCGTGTCTGAATACCTACTGGGACTACGACAACACCAACGCTCCGCAACGATACATCCGCAAATCCGAGCTGCATTTCCTGGTGGACGATGCGGGCACGGTGCTGGGCAACGGCCAGAACTTCTCCGGCCAGGCGGTCTTTTTCCAGACGCCTGCGGTCTATTCCCGGCCGGACGGCGACCCCCAGTTGAACGCCGGCACCGATGTTTACGGCGGCCTGCCGGGCTTGCTGAATGCCCTGCGGGTTTTATGTCGAGTTTGCTTCGGACAAGGACAAGGGCTGGCTGCCGCCGCACGTGTCCACCCAAGGGCGGAAAAGATTCCGCCTCATGCAGTGGATGCAGAACACGCAGGATCTCTCCGTCTACCAGACGCAGCCGGGGGGAAAGGCGCGGGCTTGGATTACCGCGGACGTTCTCAAGGATGCCCTGCCCGTGGCGGAAAATGTCATTGTCCTCGTGGTCTGGCCCAAGGAGCCGGAAAAGCAGACCCAGCACTTCCTGCCCGATGTTTATTACTACGATTCGCGGGACAACGCCAATGCCGATCCTCAGCCGGTCTCCGCCCATCAGTTGCCACCGATGCTGCAGGTGGCCATGATCGCCATTGACGACGACTCTGCGGTCCGGCTCGGCGACAATCTGCAGTCTACGATCCAGAGCTGCCTGGGAGACCGGTTCAAAGACGCGCCCTCCAAATTTGCCGGCGACCTGACGGAGGTCGGGGACGAACTCCAGAAAAGGCACATCACCTATCGTACGTTTATTTCCACCATTCCGCTGCGCGAGGCCAAATGGAGTCCCCAACAATGACCTCTCTTCTCCGGGCACCGCATATTCCGGAGGAAAGAGGCCGCCAGCCACGCTGTCTCGCTTTTTCCTTGCTCGAATTGATGGTGGTGGTCGCAATCATCGCCATTCTGGCCGCGATCACCGTCCCGGCCCTCGATAATGTGATGTCCAGCACATCACTGGTCGAGGCCGGGCAGATGATCAGCGATCAGTTGGTGCACGCCCGGCAGCAGGCGACCGTCCTCAATACCGGCATGGAACTGCGTTTCATCATCGACGACACCATGGAGGGCGGCCCCCGCCTACACGGCCGTCCAGCTCTGGCAGCTCGATCGCTACGGTCGGGAATCCCAGCCGCTGGGCCCCACGGTAAGCGTGCCGGCGTCCATCATCATCAATCCCCAGCTCTCGGACCTCCTGTCGAAGATCCCGTCGGCATCGGCCACCTTTCCCTCCGTAGGCCAGCGCTCTTACGTCGGCCTCCGCTATCGGCCCAATGGCCGGCTCGAAGCCCAAACCACCTTGGCGGAAGCCTGTATCACCGTGCAGTTGCGGCACGCGAGCCGCACGCAGCCCACCAATTATTACACCCTCCAGATCAACCCGCTCACCGGGCAAATTGTCACCTACCGACCATGAAAAATTCGTTATTCCGATCTGGCGATTCCAAGTTGGCCCGGCCCGTGTGCAGCCGGTCCGGGGTGGCGCTGGTCGTCGTTCTATCCGTGCTCGTTCTCTTGACCATCCTGGTCGTGGGATTTCTCACCCTCGCCTCCGGCGAGCGCACCTCCGCAGGGGCTTATTTCGAGAGCAACCGCAACCGTTTCCTGGCCGATACCGTGGTCAACATGGCGCAGGCCCAGATCGATCACGCCTCGACCCATCTGGAAAACGGCCAGCCCGTCGCCTGGGCCTCGCAGCCGGGCATGGTTCGCACCTTCAACGCGGACGGCAGTCTGCTGCGCGCCTATAAACTGTATTCGGACGACAAAATGGTGGACACTTCGGTGGATCTCAGCGCGTCGGTCTCGGCCTTGACCAATTGGTGGAAATCGCCCTCTGTTTATGTCGATCTGAACGAGCCTGTTTTGACCACCCAGGGAACAGGCCAAAAAAAGGCCGTCTATCCCATCATCGATAACGCGGCCCTCCAGTCCTACACCCTGGAAGACAACGGGTTCGGGGTCAGCGACGCTCCCGTGAACGCGGCGGACGCCGATCCGGACTTGGGAATCCGCCAGCAGATCCCCATGCCGGTGAAGTGGCTGTATCTTCTCGAGGATGGGACGGCCGTCGCGCCGACCGCGACCGGCGCGCAAGTGGCCATTACCGGCGCCACACGGGCCAACCCGATCGTGGGGCGCGTCGCCTTCTGGACGGATGACGAAGGCAGCAAGTTGAACATCAACACGGCCGCGCATGGTTTCTATTGGGATACCCCGCGAGTTTCCAGCTTCGAGGATCGCGACCGCATGGCGCGCTTCCAACCCGCCCGCCACGAGTTTCAGCGCTATCCCGGTCATCCCGCCACGACCAGCCTCAAGCCTGCTTTTCGTCCGGACCTGTTTTCTTCCACCACGGATTTTGCCAATTTCGTCTATGGCCTCGCCCCACGCATCGCCCAGGGCGGGTCGCTGGGAGGCACCGTCGCCCCGACCGCCCCGGTCGACCTCGACAGCGACCCGCCTGTACAGCTCGGTGGACGAGCTGCTCTTTGCGCAGGACCGCCATCCGCAGCTCAATGCCTCCGATCTGGAGATGGCCAAATTTTTCCTCACCGCCCGCAGCAATTCACCGGAGGTCAATCTATTCAACCAGCCCCGCATGGCCATCTGGCCGATCAATGCCGGGACCAAAAAGCCCAGCACCCTGGACAAACTGATCGCCTTCTGCGCCACGATCAACAAGCAGCCCTATTATTTCCAGCGGCAAAGCCCCAGCAGCAGCACCGCGGATATGACTAGCTTCAACGGGCGGAACAGGGATCTGTGGAACTATATCAACCAGGAGCTCGCGCAGCCGATCCCGGGATTCGGCCATACCACCTTCGCCGACAAATATACCGCTCCGGAGACGAAGCAGATCACGACGGAAATCTTCGACTACATTCGCAGCACGAATCTCTATTCCACCGCGCTCGGCGCCGACGCCTACACCGGAGACGTGAACCCATCTTCGACCAGCGGCTCCCTGACTCCGCCGCGCAAGCCTGGCACGCGGGTCGGGCAGACCACCCCCCTGAAGATCGACGATACCAAGGGCTTCGGGCGTATTCCCACGATCAGCCGGGCGATATTTCAGCTTTTTATCAGCGGAGCCCGCCGGGTGGATGCCAGCGGCAACCCGATCGCAGGAGCGCAATGGACGCCCACCGCCATCGGCCGAACCCCATACCTCGACCCCACCGATGCCAGCAATGCCGTCTACACCGGCTGGCAGAACTTTCTCAACACCGTGAAGGCGGGGGAGAAGGTGCAGTTGTTGACGAGTGGAATCCTCTATTTCGACACGTTCGATCCCAATGTCGGCTACACCGCCCCGAGATATAACTTCCTGGTCAACGTGACCTCTTCCGGGGCGTGGCAGGTCAACCGTCAGTCCTTGAATTTTCCGGCGAATGCGACCGTGAAGGTCAACCTGGATCAAAATTACCTCTACAATTCCAAGACCAACCAGACACTGAATCTCTTCCTGTCCCGGTTCCTGGGCGGTCCCCTGGGGCCTCAGTGGATGATGCAGAACTATTCGTTTCTGCAGGGCAATCCGGTCAATGCGTTCTCTCACAAAATCACCTACGACGTCGGAACGATCGACTACGGGCAGCTTCTGCAGACTTCCCCGAAAAACACAGGCTATCCGCTGGTCAGCGCCCGCATCCCCATCCACGTGCCGATCACCCTCATCGGTTCCACCCCCAAGAACCTGCCCAACAACAGTGTCATTCCCGCCGCGGAAAGGACTCCGAACATCCAATTTTCCGGAGGAAGCCTCACCGTCCAGCTCGAAGCCGGCGGCGCGGGAGGCAACACCGGGGAAGTGGTGCAAACCTATCACTTTGACTTTCCTCCCTTCCAGAAGCCGGCACCGATTTACGCGGACAACGAGACCCGTTCTCCCCGCAGCGCGACGATGGTTTTCCCGACGGCCAAGCAATTCCCCGTCAGCGCCGATTTTCGCTTCCGCTGGAACAATGCCCCCTGGTGGCACGCCTTCTACTCGCCGGGTGCCTACGTCTCGAACCCCCAGGATGATGACGACCGGCAATACGACTACGTGGACTTGCGCCTCGTGCAAGACGGAGATGTGGCGGTTTCTCTCGTTCCGGTGAACGGTGATAAGCGACTGCTGGCCGCCAAGTCGGATCTCGATACGGCGACCGACTTTCAGCCTCACCAAGACTACACCAATCCCGCCGTCCGCGCCGCGGTGGATTTCCGCACGGATAACCTCGGCGCCCACAGCAACTACAAATTGACGCCGGGTTCGGGGAATGGCCGGCCTGGTCGAATCCTGAACCTGAGCTATGGCGCCAACGGCATGCCCGATATTCCCGGCCACATGCCCAACGGGGTGCAGACGGCGTTGGGTCTGCCCTTTGTGCCGGACTTCGACAACGCGCCCTTCTACGTTCCGGACGACGCTTATATCAATCGGGCGGACGCCGGCAGTGTGACCGATCAACTGGGAACCGCGACGGGCGTCAACGCCAGCGGAGGAAGCGGAGGACGCGAGGTGGCCTGGTACGTGGATCGACCGGATCAATCGGCCTGGGCGTCGGGCAAGGACAACGAGAACTTTTGCAGCCCGGCGCGGCAGATGCCTTCCGCGGTGATGTTCGGCTCATTGCCCACGGGAGTGAAGCGGAACAAGCCCTGGCAGACCCTGCTGTTCCGTCCTGACCCGGGCAAGCATCCCGGTGCAAGTAACCCCCCGGATTACGCGCTGCTCGACCTTTTCTGGATGCCGGTGGTGGAGCCGTATGCCATCAGTGAGCCGTTTTCCAGCAACGGCAAGGTCAACATGAACTACCAGATCGCGCCTTTCACCTATATCACCCGCGCCAACGCGTTGCACGGGGTCATGCTGAGCGAGGAAATGCTCGCGGTGCCCGACAGCCAGGTCAATGCGGGCAGTGGACCATCCGCCTATAATCCCAATATCTTCAGCGATGGCGTGGAAGCCACCGGCGCGGCAAGTTACAAGGCCTACAGTGCCGACCTCACCAATCTCTTTTCCACCTACCAATTTCGCAAGAAGATCAACGTCACCGAAACGTTGAAGGGATTCCAGCAGCGGTTCGACGCCGGGCAGATCTTTCGTTCCGAAACGGAGATCTGCTCCCTGTCACTCATTCCGGAAGGCGAGACTTGGAAGGCCAACTTCGAGTCTTGGTGGGACAACTACCGTCTCACCGGCGATAATTCGCGGGAACAGCCCTACGCCCATTTGCTCCCGCGGCTCACCACGAAGTCCAATACCTACACCGTGCACTTCCGCGTCCAGAGCCTGAAGAAACATCCCGTCACGTCGGATGCCGAAGCCGCGCTCTGGGACGAAGCCCGGGATGCAGTAACCTCCGAGTACCGCGGGTCGCGCACTGTCGAACGCTACATCGATCCCAACGACGAGCGGATTCCGAACTACGCCAGACCCCGGGGACGACTCCGTCGCTCGCGCAGTTCTATCGCTGGCGCACCCTGGCCAATCGCGAATTTTCCCCCTAATTCCACCGAATTGGGCAGGCTGCTTGAAGCAAACGAGGAGTTGGAGCAGAGCGATGCGGATCAGCGGTCACACTCCGAAGTCCTGGCGCTCCGTGTGAAGATCTACCGCGCCTTGTAGAAGTGGGATCTCATGCAGGCCGTGGCAAAGAGGTTGGCCCTGATCGATCAAGACGAGGTCCAGTGGACCGTTTCGTGGGCTTACGCCGGCAGCGGCGACACCCGTGAACATCGACGCATTTCGGTGGATCTGTTATGACTCTGCGCGATTTTTGTTATGACCCCATTATCAGAATCGCCCGCGAATGCTGATAGATACAGGAATGGTGCGCGCTGCAGGGTTCGAACCTGCGAAACGCGTGCTGATAATCAGGGACTTACGAAAGCGAGCACACCGGAGAGCACACCCGCTGCGGAAATGCCGGAGGTCTTGGGGAAGTCGTCGCGGGATGGGCGGCCCTCCCGGAGCCGCTGCAAGCGGCTATCCTGGCAATCGTCCGGTCGCAACTTGGAGACTTGTCCATAAATCGCGGGAGCGAGCTTGCGAGCGGAGCGAAGGTAGCGGCAGCCCGAGCCCCGAAGGGAAAAAGCTCGGGCGCTGGCGCTAAGCCAGAGCTACCGGTTTGTGGGCAAGTCGGAGCAACGAACGGAGGCCGACCATGACCACGGTGGAACTCGGGGAAAAAGCGAAAAGCGAAGGCGGGTTTCTTCTTCGTCGTGGGCGAAGTGCGCGCCGCGAAAGCGGAACTCGCGGGCTTATGTGGACCGGAAGACGGGCACGGTGATGAAGAGCGTTCTGCGCAAGTACTTCGTCGAGCGAAGTGGCCCCTTGGGGTTCGACATGGTGAAGATCACCGGGCGGGCCGGGGCAGAACGTCACAGATCCCGCGCAAGTTCCGCTCGGGGTCGTCGTTGGCCGGGTCTATGCGTTTGCGGTAGAGCACATCGAACGGAAGGCTGGATTCATCCAGGCCCGAATGAGTTCAGTTGAACCAGAGGAAGTGGACGAGGACGAGGCGGTATCTGCCGCGCCGTCAGGCGCGGCAGATACCGGCGCGTCTTAACCTTGTCTATATTGAAACATCTCCAAGGACCCTGATGACCAAGAGCAAGATCGCCTACACCATCGCCACGCAAACCCTGGGCAAAGAGAGCCTTTACATGTGGACGTTCACTTTTGGGAAATTGCTGGACATCAAGGCCACCCGCAAACGATGGAACCATCTTCTGACTCTCATGCGGCAATGCTGGTCGAAGCTCTGCGGGCTGCGGGTGTTCGAGTTGCACGAATTCCACGGCCTGCACGTTCACCTGGTGACGAAACCGTTGGCTGGACGTGAACGAAGCGCGGAAGATGGCGGTGCAAGCTGGGTGGGGTCGCATTCACGTCATGCGCATCCCGGTGGAACGCGGCACCTACCTGGCAAAGTATTTGGCGAAGGAACGCCCCGAGTGTTTGAAAACACTGGCGACTCTGGGCCGGGTTCGGTGAGTGGGACTGGACAAGGGTCAAGGACATCATCTTCGACTCGGCGTTTTCTCGCATTTACTGGGCTTGCAAGGAATGGCTTGGCTGGACGGGCAAAAAAGGGATTCTTCGACCGGATGAAACTCGTTGCGTTCCTCGAAATGCGCACAGCAATGGAAGACTGGATCGACGGGTGCGGACCCGGCGGAAAGCCGTACTGGATGTGCTGCAAAGAGGAGCTTTGGGGAGACTTCGCGTTCGAGGCTCCGTTCTGAACATCGCACGGAGTCACGGGGTTGAGTGCGCCCTTGCCGCAGGAAGGGGAAGCCGATATTGCCGTTCCCAAGTAGTAGCTCAATCTATATTCAAGCCCTGTGAGGACTCGAATGGTCTGCTGAAGGAGGTGACGACATCATTATCATTTTCCTCAGGAAAGCGATGAGAACGTTGGATATAATCAATAAGGGTGCGGCCTGTTAAGTTCGTGCCGGCGGGAGTTAAATTCACTACAAACGAAAGGTAAGTATTATGTTCAGGGTCTTTAAGAATGCCAGGTGTTCGCGCGTCGATAATAGAGTTCTTGAAGGAAAGGGCTATGCGAGGCGCCCACCGCTGAACGCCGCCCTGAGTTGCTTCCTTGTCATCCCAACTCTTAGCGTCTCCAGGCGTTCGCGATCAGCTTCGATCAACTTACGGACATCGATCACTGGCTCCGAAGGGATAAATTCGCCACCCGCGCGGTGTATAAAAATCCATCACGGTGTCTTCGAGAGCGTAGCCTGGCAACCAGGAGTGGTCACGAAACCACGCAGCTCTGAGGACCGGGTCATCATAGCTCGGCTGGTCCATGGCCGCGGGTTTGAAAGCAATCTCCACCACAATGGGCGAAGTCCGGCGATCGCCAGCGAACACATAATACGGTTCGAGCGGCGGGCGGATCATGCCCCGTGCCGGATCAAACGTGCGCAGAACTTCGCCACGTGTCATCCCGACTTTCAAGCTTTGCAGACGGTGGCGAGCAGTTGTTGGCAACGCGCTCACTTCGCGGACAGGTTCGTTTCCCGATTCCTGGTACGGCCGCGGCCCTCGATAGGGCTTGCTGATCGCTTGAACTACATCCCGCGGATCAGGGACCGGCCACGCACCCGAACGACGAAGCTGATCCTCCTGGCTGAACGACTTCGCGAAAGCAGCGTCACTCATCGTTGCGGGCCGGAATACAATGTCAAAGAAGACGGTGTCCCTTTCGCTGGGCGAAAGTGTGGGCCCATAATAATAAGTCTCAACCGAAGTAAGCATCGACCCCTGCTTCGGTCGGAAATCATAGGTCACATCCTTCCGCGTCCGTCCTATTTTCAACTTTGCGATACTTTCCCGGACACCCGCCTCCAAGGTTTGCGGGTCAACGGGCGGATACTTAGGAAACTGAAAGACCGAAGGCTGTTCCGCCCCCCCGAATGAGGCGAGGAACCAAAGAACGGTAGCGAGGAGAAAACAAATATTTCATAGAGCGTAGGCACTCACGCGAAAGCGCGATACTTTGTACCTGCGAACGACGATAGGCCAAGGAAACTGTGTTGCCGGAGTACCGATTTTAATTCGGCCACCCGCGCTGAACGTAGGGCTGATTTTTCCCAGCCGTGAAGCCGTGAGGCCTAATGAGAAGGCCGGAGGCCATCGTGCTTGCGGTCGAGTGAATGGGGTCAGAAAAGGCTTGCGATACCGATACATATATGTGTGGCTATGGGTATGCCGGAAACCACACCGCCACCCGCTTCAGAGCGGGAAGTGAAAACGGGCCGTCGGGAAAATCCCGCGATTAACGGCCCGCGAGACAAAACCGTCTGTTTCATGCTGAGTGAAGCGGAGCGCGTCGATGTGGATCGCCTGGCGTTTTTGCTTGAACCTCACTCGCTCCGGCGTGCTGGCGAAGATCGTCGCCACATTTGTCGATGCGAGCGGAGAGACGGAGAAGGCAAAGGAGGCGGAAAAAGAACTGCGGGCCTACCTGGCGCACTGCCGTAAGGAACTGAAGATGCGGGGCGCGTTAGCGGCAGAATCAATCCCAAACCCAACCAATAAAAAACCATGAGAGAGATAATCGAATTGAACCGCCTGATCCTCGCCGAAATTCCCGAAGCGATTGCCGTGGATTTGCTTCCTCTAATCGAGCGAGCGGGGCCGGAACTTTGGCCGGAAGCTTCCGCTGACGTGAGAAAAGCGGCAGAGGCAGTTCACGCCGAACTGAAACCGATGGATTCCAGAGGACTTCGGCTACACTGTTTTGCTGGGTGGCGAGGGGCCGGGAGTCACACTTTCTTTCGAGGACGGTGCGCAAACCGGCTCGTGGCGCCCTCTGGAGGTGAGCGAGCACACGTCTATCGAAGGGTCGCTGCGCGCCGTCGATTTGGGACGAGCAACGGGGTGTTGACATGTCCCGATGCGAAACGTTTGACGCGCTGACAGCTTATTCCAAGGAGGTGCCCAGCCGCTTGCCTTCGACGAAAGAGCTTCAGCGAACCTTTCGTGATGAGATGAGGGAATGGGTCAAGGAAAAGCGACGCGACGCTTCTCAGGTTCACGTCTTCATGTGGAGAGAGGAAGACGGCTTTAAGAGCGAATCGTACGAAAGCTTGGAGGCTCTCGTGAATGTCCTCGCGGACATTATGGTCGTAGAGCTTTTTCGTCATCACCGTCATCGCTGACGGAAAACCACTCCCGGTCAAGCGGATCGATCAGATGAAGGCGAGCACGCTAAAAATGATGGAGCAGCACATGCCCATCTCCTTCGCCCGCGCTACGGGCCGCTTCGGTGGCATCACGGCGCCTGTTGGTTTTGAAGATGAGGACGAGAGCGATGCACAGTGAAGCGGAAGAAATGTTCGACCTGCACAAGCTGGCAAAGCTGCTCGGCTTGGATGAGCGGACCATCTGGCGTCGGGTGGCGGATGGCACCTTGCGGAAGCCCGTCAAAATCGGGCGTGCGGCGCGTTGGTTCCTCAGCGACATCGCCAATTTTCAACAAAAGCTGCGTGATGAGCGCGGCGAATAATCCAAGGAGTCAGCAATGAAAGAATACGTCTTCAAACACCGTCGGAAGAAAAAAGGGAAATCTGTCGAATCCCGTTACTACTCCGGCCGCTATCGATTGCCCGGTGATCGGAAGTCTACAAACGGTGCCCCCTTCGCACGTCGGACAAACAGGTCGCCAAAGCCAAGCTTCGGCAGATCGTCCGGGACCTGGAGCAAGAGCAGGCCGGGCTGCTCGCGCCAAAAGCGATTCGCGAGGGGTTGCAAATGTCGTTGCTCGAACTGGTCGAAGAATACGTGAGAGAGCTTCACCGGTTGGGCCGGAACGAAAAGTATGTTGAGGGCGTGCGCGTCCAGTTGACGACGATGGCGAAGGAATGCCGCTGGAAGCTGGTCAAGGACATCAGCGCCGAGAGCTTCCGTGCCTGGCGACAGCGGCAAACCAAGTCGGCGAAGACGCTCAACGAATACCTGGCCTCGTGGTCATCGCTCTTGAACTGGTTGGAAACGCGGTGAACGGATTCCCAAGAACCCCCCTTCGCAGTGTGGAAAAGATCGAGAATCACGGCGAATCGCAAGACCAGCGCCGCGCATTGACGCTCGATGAGGCGCGCCGACTACTGGCCGTGGCCGGTCCGCGACGCGCTGTGTTATGCCGCGCGATGGAAACCGGCTTGCGTCGCGGGGAACTGGAAACAGCTCGAATGGCAGGACATGCATCTGGACGGGGAAAAGCCGCATTTGCGCGTGCGTGGTTCTACAACGAAGAATCACAAGCCCGCTCACCCGGAGATCGACGACGAGCTGGCCGACGAATTGCGGAAGATTCGCCCGGAACCGTTCGAGCCGAAGCAACGCGTTTTCGCCGGGCTCATTCCCCGGATGAAACGATTTCGTCTCGACCTCAAGGCCGCGCAGATCGCCCCTGTAGACGGGGCTGGGAAGCGCGTGGACTTCCACGCCTTGCGCATGACCTTTCAAATGCTCCTGACGCTCAACGGAACGCAGCCGCGTGTCGTCATGGAACTGATGCGCCACAGCGATATGAAATTGACGACCAAAACTTATACGGATGCGGGGTTGCTGCCCACTGGCGATGCGGTTCGCAAGTTGCCCTCGCTTCTCCAGGCTCGCGTCGAGTACACACCGGAGAGCACACCCGGTTTAGTCGCAAGCGGTCTTCTGCTGTCATCAACTGGCACGGCAACAGGGAACGGCGAAGCGCCGCAAAGCCTTATAAATACAGGACTTGGACGCCAATTGACGCCACCTGTCGCGGAAAGTCACGGAAGGGAAAATGGTGCGCGCTGCAGGGTTCGAACCTGCGACCCCATCCGTGTGAAGGATGTGCTCTACCGCTGAGCTAAGCGCGCGTTTTCCGGAAAGCGGAGTGGGAGAATAAGCAAGGTGGGCAGCGACGCCAGCGAAAATTGCGGACAGGGAGCGGTTTGATGGTTTGTCCCCCAGGGGCGTTGCTTGACCTTCTATAACGATGCGGTTGGAAATGGGGAGCGCACGCGCCCTCGCGTGCTGTTTTTCGGCGCCTCGCCGAAAACATCCCTGGCTATACGTTCACCGTCTGGGGAGGTTGCCGGGGTGCTTCCCGGACTGTCCGGCGGGGGCGCCGGACAGGGCACGCGAGGGCGCGTGCGCTCCCCATTTCGCTCCTGCGAACGGCGTCGTTCCGGCGGACAATGACGTGATTCTTCAGTTGTGGGGAATCAGGGACGGTTTTGAACATCCAACATCGAACACTCAACATCCAGCATCCAATGAGCGTTGTCTTCGCACCCATCATGACGCCCCCGTTTTGTGACCCCTCGGGATGACAAAGGGAGGAGAGGGGCTTACGCCCCCAGCGCCAGGGCGTGGGCGACGGCGTAGTGGTCGCTGTGGCTGAGGCTGAGGCGGATTTCGGTGATGCCGAGGCGGGCGGCGGTTTTCGCACCTTCGCCGTGGAGGATGACGAAAGGCTCTCCGCTGGCTTTGCGGCGCACTTCGATGTCGAGCCAGCCGAGCGACGCGCCAATGCCGGTGCCGAAGGCCTTGGAGACGGCTTCCTTGGCCGCAAAGCGGGCGGCGTAGCATTGCGATGGGGTGGCCATCCTGCCGCAGTAGGCGCGTTCGCCATCGAGGAAGACGCGGGCGAGGAAACGCTCGCCGTGCCGCTCCAGGCTGGAGGCGATGCGGGAGGTTTCCACGATGTCCACGCCGGTGCCGAGGATGGTCATGGGGAAGGCAGAACGTCCAACGTCCAACATCCAACGTCCAACATCCAATGGGGATCTACTGCCCTATCGCAGGTGACGGTGGCGCGCGGAGTCATACATTGGGTGTTCGATGTTGGGCGTTGGATGTTAGATGTTCTGCCTTTCCTACTCCCCCGCCATGGCGGTCAGCATCTCGGCGGTGGCGCGCTCGAGGCCGACGAAGATGGCGCGGGAGACGATGGAGTGGCCGATGTTGAGTTCGGCCAGGTGTGGAATTTTGCGGATCTGCGCGATGTTCTGGTAGTTGATGCCGTGGCCGGCGTTGACCTGGATGCCGAGGGTGTGGGCCTGGCTGGCGGCGGTGACGAGGCGCTCGACTTCGCGGTCGCGGGTCTTGCCGAGGGCATTGGCGAAGGCGCCGGTGTGCAATTCGACCATCTCCGCGCCGAGCTGGCGGGCGGCGGCGAGTTGCACGGGATCGGGCTCGATGAAAAGACTGACGCGAATGCCGGCATTTTGCAGGCGAGTGACCGTGGAGGTGAGCCCCTTGATCTGCCCGGCGGCGTCGAGGCCGCCCTCGGTGGTGATCTCCGCGCGGTTCTCGGGCACGAGGCATACTTCCTCGGGCAGGATGCGCAGGGCGATATCGAGAATCGCCGGGGTGTTGCCCATTTCGAGATTGAGCTTGGTATTGATGCTGGCGCGCAAGCGCTCCACATCGCGGTCCTGGATGTGGCGGCGGTCGGCGCGGAGGTGGATGGTGATGCCGTGCGCGCCGGCCCGTTCGCACGCGGAGGCGGCGGCCACGAGGTCCGGCTCGGCGTTCGGGGCGTCGAGTGAGAAGGAGTAGCGCGCCTGCCGGAGGGTGGCGACGTGATCGATGTTAACGCCGAGATGCATGCTGAGAGTTGAGTGTGGAGAGTGGATGGTTGAGAGTGGAGAGCCGCGCCGTTCAAAGCAGAGAACCCGGCGCCGAGGCGGAAGTTCAGAAACGTGGGATAGCAGAGAAGTGTAAAAGTCGATGTGCGGCTCTCAACTATCAACCATCCACTCTGAACTGACGCCGCCTCAGTGCTTAAAGTGCCGCACGCCGGTGCAGATCATGGCCAGTTTGCGTTCATTGGCGGCGGCGATCACCTCGGGGTCCTTGACCGAGCCGCCGGGTTGGATGGCACTGGTGGCGCCGGCTTCGGCGGCGGCGATGAGGCCGTCGGGGAAGGGGAAGAAGGCGTCGCTGCCCACGGCGCAGCCCTTGAGCGAGAGGCCGGCGTCGGCGGCTTTCCAGATGGCGATGCGGCTGGAGTCGACGCGGGACATTTGCCCGGCGCCGATGCCGAGGGTGCGGTCCTTGGCCGCATAGACGATGGCGTTCGACTTCACGTGTTTCACCACGCGCCAGGCGAAGAGCATGGAGGCGAGGTCGGCCTTGGTCGGCTTGCGCTCGGTGACCACTTTCTCCATGAGATTCAGCTCCGGCTCGACGTCGCGGCTCTGCACGAGCACGCCGCCGGTGACGGAACGGATCAGGATATTGTCGTCTCCGTCCTCGGTTTTTGGGGGACGGACGAGCTGGCGCATGAGGCGCAGGTTCTTTTTCTTTTGCAGCAGGGCGCGGGCGTCGGGCTCGAAATCCGGGGCGATGATCACCTCGCTGAAGATCTCGCTGATCGCCCGGGCCAGGGCCTCGGTGAGCGGGCGATTGCAGATGATGATGCCGCCGAAGGGCGCCTGCTTGTCCGTGGCGAAGGCCTTGTCCCAGGCCTCGCGCAAGTCCTCGTCGCTGCCCACGCCGCAGGGGTTCGTGTGCTTGAGAATCGCCACCGTGGGCTCGCTGAATTCCTCGATCAGCTCGGAGGCCGCGGTGATATCGAGGATGTTGTTGTAGAGAGTTCCTTGCCGTGCAGCTTCTCAAAATGCTCGTCGAAATGGCCGTAGAGACCCGCGGTCTGGTGCGGGTTTTCGCCGTAGCGAAGCTGGGCGACCAGCGGCAGGCTCAGGCTGAAGCTGCTGGCGCACTCCTTTTCCTTGTTCAGGAAATCGGCAATCGCGCCATCGTATTTCGAGGTGGTGACGAAGACCTTGATGGCGAGGCGTTCGCGGAGCTGGAGGGTGGTTTCGCCGTCGTTCGCATGGAGGACGCTGAGGACGTCGGGGTAGTCGTTCGGGTCGGTGACGACGGTGACCGAGCGATAGTTCTTCGCCGCGCTGCGGAGCATGGAAGGGCCGCCGATGTCGATATTCTCGATGGCCTCGTCGAGGGTCACGTCGGGCTTGGCGACGGTCTTCTCGAAGGGGTAAAGATTCACCACCACGAGGTCGATGGGCTTGATGCCGTGGGCCTCGCACTGGGCGACGTGCTGGGGATTGTCGCGCAGGTGCAGGAGGCCGCCGTGGACTTTCGGGTGCAGCGTCTTCAGGCGGCCGTCCATCATCTCGGGGAAGCCGGTGTAGTCGGAGATTTCGATGGTGGCGATGCCTTCCTTCTGGAGGAGTTTGGCGGTGCCGCCGGTGGAGATGATTTCGATGCCGAGAGCGGCCAGTTCACGGGCGAAATCGGCCAGCCCGGTCTTGTCGGAAACGGAAATCAGGGCGCGTTGGATTTTCATGCGAGGGGTGGGACGGTAGGGCACACCGGCGCGGTGTCCAAGAGCGATTTTTCAGGCCCCTTCCGGGAGGCGATCGGGAACCTTCATGGGGTACAAAGTGAACCGCGCAGCCACCCAAAAGCTGCGCGGTTCCAACCCAACAACACAAACACCCGCAACCAAAATACGCCCCAAATGGCCAGACGCAAATCGACTTGCGAGAAATTATTGCGCCTGAGACACTTTTCTGTCATCCGAGGCGGCGGCTGCAGCCGTAATTGACTTACCGAGGTGACAATTCTAGGTTCCCCTTGTGAAAAATTTCACAAAGCTCGAAAATATCACGGATACAATGGATAAAACCCAGGCGCTCAAGTCGTCTCTGGAGTTGATCAATTCGCAGCTTTACTCTGTGGAAGAGCGCATCCGCCAGCAGGCGCGCGCCTTCGACCCCCGCCGTGGAGGGCTACGTCGCCTACGCCGTCGAGAGCAATGGCAAGCGCCTGCGCCCCCGCCCTGGCCCTGCTGGCCGGCGGTGCCACGGGCAACATCTGCCCCAGCCATCTGGATCTCGCGGTGATCCTCGAGCTCATCCACGCCGCCACCCTGGTCCACGACGATATCCTCGACGGTGCGGAAAAGCGCCGCGGCCAGCCCACGGCGAATGCCAAGTGGGGGCAACGCCATCCTCCGTGCTCCTCGGCGATTGCCTTTTCGCCCACGCGCTGAAGCTCTCCACCAGCTTTCCCAATGGCGAGATCAGCCGTCGCATCGCCCACGCCGCCGCCGAAGTGTGCTCGGGCGAGATCATCCAGACCCAGCGGCGGTTCGACCTGAAGTTGAGCGTGCCGGATTACTACAAGATCATCGAGATGAAGACGGCCGCGCTTTTCGCCGCCGCCTGCGAACTCGGCGCACTGATCAATGAAGCCGCGCCCGAGGTCATCGATTCCCTGCGCATCTTCGGCCTGCAGCTCGGCACGGCCTACCAGATTTACGACGACGTCCTCGATCTCGCCGGCGACGAGGCCACGGCGGGCAAGACGCTCGGCAGCGACTTGCGCAAGGGCAAGCTGACCCTTCCCGTCCTGCACCTCCTCCAGATTTCCGACGAAGCCGAGCGGCACCGCCTCAGCGACATCATCCTCAATGGCGACGAGGCGGACATCATGATCCTGGCCGAGCGCGCCATCGCCGCCGGCGCGGTCAAGAGTGCCATCGCCACCGGCCGCAAGCTCCTGAGGGAAGCCGAGACGCGCCTCCGGTTGGTCCCCGACAACAAGTATCGTGACGCCTTGGGCAGCCTGGTCACGACGCTCGACCGGATGATCGCGCAGTTCGTGGGCTAGGACGGCAGGCCGGGGCGCCCGACCGCCTCAACCGCCAGGATCGCCGGGGCACCATCGGCCCGTCGCTGCCGATCCGAGTTTGAGCATTCGTTCCCGTTTGCTACCTTGCGGGATGCACAAACAGGCGCTCCTGATTTTGATCCTCGTCTGTCTGGCCGGCATCGCGGCGGCCGGGGACTTGCCGACGCTGAAACCTAAAACGGGCACACCTGTGGTCCCGGAATTGATGGGCGGGTGCTCCATGAAGTGCGCTTTTCCGTGGACGGTCGACGGCGTGCCGTCCTCCGGTGGCAAAGCCGTGAAGGTGACGGTGTTGAACGATGAAAAGCCGTCGCCCGCGTGGACGGATCCGATTGGGGTCGGCGCGAAGCTGACTTTCCATTTTCCGAAAAAGCTTCCTCCCGAAATGGACGGCGAGGTGCCTTTCTACGGGCTGGACGTCATCGATGGCGACTGGTCGACCGAAGAAGCCTGGAAAGCGGCGGCGCGGGTGAAACGGGTGAAGGTCTACTACAACGGCAAACCGGTTTTCTACGTGCTCTTCAGCGATACCCGCCGCTGGCAGCATCTCAGTTTCGACGATATTATGGTGCATTCCGGCGACAGCATGACGCTGGAGATCATGGAAATTTACCCCGGCGCAAAAGGCGCCCCCACGGCCATCTCGGAAATCGTCTTGCAGGGCGCGCACTGAGGACCGAAGTCCCACCGGTGCGCTGCCATCCATCCGGCGCGGCGATTGGATGGCAGCGCCGGACTTGCGCCAGTATCATATTGAACCAAGATGCCGGCGGGTTTAGCTTCGTGCATGCTGCTGGAAAAATTGCCCGCCGTTCAATTGCTTGCGCCGGAAGAGAAGTGGCTTCTGATCGATGAATTGTGGCGCGACCTGGCGCGACAGGTGGAGAACGCGCCAACAGATGCAGAGACGCTGGCGTTGCTCGAGGCCCGGTTTGCGGAGTATCTCGCCGATCCTGCGGCGGCAGCCAGCCCGGCGGAGGAGGTGTTCGCCCGGCTCGCAGAGCGCAAGCGGCAGTGGAAATAGTCATCCTGCATGGGGGCGGAGAGCGATTTGTAGGCGGCGTGGATGCGCTACGAAGGACTCGCCGCTGGCCTTGGCTCGAGATTTGATCAAGCCGTGCGCAGTGGATTGGAGCGCCTGTCTCGATTTCCGGCTTCCGCACCGTTTTATGCCGGCGAATTTCGTCGCCTCTTGTTGCGGCGTTTCGAGCATGGAATATTTTTTCGCATCCACGGTTCGCGGTTGGTTGTGGTCGCTGTTCTCGATCTACGGCAGAGTCCGGCGGAGATAAAACGCCGCCTCGGGATTCCCGGTGAGTGATGCGGCCGTGCGGCGCGCGCGTTGGGCGCGGAGACCCGGTGGCGAGCGCAGGGGCTCGTCTTTTCCCTTCTCGGGGGCGAATTCAAGGCAAAGCAGGGCCGCCGTTGGCACTCCACTAGCTATCTCAGTCACGCGATATGGCCCGTATTGACTCTTTTTTCAAATTCATGAAGGAGCAGAATGCTTCTGACCTTCATCTTTCCACCGGCAACCCCCCGATGCTCCGCATTCATGGCGAACTCGTCCGCGTGGACATGCCCCCACTGGCGAATGACGACCTGAAAGCCCTCGTTTATGAGATTGCGCCGGAACAGAAGATCAAGATCTTCGAAGAAACCGGCGACGTGGACTTTGGTTACGAGTATCCCGGTTTCGCCCGTTACCGCGCGAACTTCTTCAACCAGAAGTCCGGCATCGCGGCGGTGTTTCGTCTCATTCCGAGCAAGGTGCTGACGGCGGATGAACTGGGGCTGCCGCCGGTATTGAAGAAGTTTTCGATGCTCAAGAAGGGCCTCGTGCTGGTGACCGGGCCGACGGGCTCGGGCAAGTCGACGACCCTCGCGGCGATGATCGATTGGGCCAATCTCCAGCGGAAGGACCACATCATCACCGTGGAAGACCCGATCGAATTCGTGCACCGCTCGCAACAGTCGCTGGTCAATCACCGTGAAGTGGGCGTGCACACGAAGTCCTTTGCCAGCGCGTTGCGCGGCGCCCTGCGTGAAGATCCGGACATCATTCTCGTGGGTGAAATGCGCGACTTGGAAACCATCGAACTGGCGCTCACGGCGGCGGCGACCGGTCACCTTGTTTTCGGCACCCTGCACACGCCGAGCGCGCCGAAGACGATCGACCGTGTGATCGACGTCTTTCCCGCGAGCCAGCAGAACCAGATTCGCGCCGGCCTCTCGGAATCGCTCAAGGGCGTGGTGGCGCAGAACCTTTTCAAGCGCGTGGACAAGCCGGGCCGGCTCGCCGCGCTCGAGGTGCTGGTGGTCGATACGCCGATCGCGAACCTGATTCGCGAGGGCAAGACGCACCAGATTCCGGGCATGATGCAGGTCGGCAAGCGCAAGGGCAACCAGCCGCTGGACGACGCCATCCTCGAGCATCTGCGCGCCGCGCGGATCTCGCCGGAAGAGGCCTACGACAAATGTCAGGACAAAAAGAAATTCCGGGTGTTTCTTAAGACTCCTCCGGACGATTTTGAGGATTAAGCAAAGGACCCCTCCATGAGACAACCTGAACTCGACGCCGTTCTCGGTGCGATGCTCGACACGCACCCCCGGTATTTCCGACCTCGTCTTTTCCGTGGGCCGGCCGCTGCAGGTGGAAACCTTCGGCGAGTTGAAAGAAGCGGTGATCAGCACGCCTTCGATCCGCAAGCTCACGCATTACCAGACCGAGCAACTGGCGCTGACCATCATCGGCAACCAGCGCCATCTCCTGCGCGACCTCGTGGTGCGCGGCGCGTGCGATTGCAGCTACTCGCTGCTGGAGCGGGCCCGCTTCCGCGTGAACATCTTCCGGCAGCGCGGGAATTTCGCGATCATCATGCGGAAAGCGCAGAGCGAAATGCCGTCGCTGACCTCGCTGGGGCTCACCGCGATCTTCCGCGACATGGCGAAGGAAAAGAACGGCCTCATCCTCGTGACCGGCGCCACCGGCAGCGGCAAGACGACCACGCTGAGCGCGATCTTGAACGAGATCAACGAGACCCAGGCGGTGCATGTGGTGACGCTCGAGGATCCGATCGAATACATTCATCCGCACAAGAAGGCGACGTTCAACCAGCGCGAGCTGGGCGCGGATTTCGATGCCTTCCCGAATGGCCTGCGCTCCGCGCTCCGCCAGGCGCCGAAAGTCATTCTGGTCGGTGAAATGCGCGACCGCGCGACGGTGGAAATCGCCCTCACCGCGGCCGAGACGGGCCACTTGGTGCTCTCGACGATCCACACGATCAATGCCGGCCAGTCGATCAATCGTATCCTCGGCATGTTCGAACTCGCGGAGGAGACGCAACTGCGCCTGCGCTTGAGCGAGACGCTGCGCTACGTCGTCAGCCAGCGCCTGGCGCCGAAGGTCAATGGCGGGCGCATCATGATCAACGAAATCATGGGGTCGAACCTGCGCACCCGTGAAGCCGTGGCGCTCGGCGAGGCCGATGGACGCAGCTTTTACGAGATCATCGAGGCGAACCAGACGTTCGGCTGGACGACGTTCGACCAATCCCTGGCCAAGGCCTACCAGGCCGGGCTGGTCTCGGAAGACACGGCTAATTTGTACGCCACGAGCAAGGGCAAGATGACCCGCTACATCGACGATGTGAAGAAGCTGCGCGGCCTCGATCACGAGCAGGAAAGCGGGCTCAAGCTCGACCTCGATTCCTCCACTCCCGACTCCTACATCAACCTTCGCATGGGCAAATGAACAATCCCTCCGTCATGGAATTTCAGAGCCGGCTCGATCTCTTCGAGCCCGGCGATCAGACCGCGCTGGTCTGCGTCGATGTGCCCGAGGTGCAGCGCATCGTGGTCGATCAGCTCACCGCGCTGAACTACAAGATCCATACCGGTCTTTTTCTCGAGGACATCCTGCTCAAGATGCGCGCGCACGCCTACGATGTGATCGTCATTTCCGAGCATTTCAACGCGAGCGATATGGCCTCGAACCCGATCGTGCTGGCCGCCATCGCGGCGCCGCACGAGCAGCGCCGCCGGCAATTCCTGGTGGCCATCGGCTCGACGCTCAACACGAACGACGAGATGCAGGCGTTTCAATACAGCGTCGATCTGGTGGTGGGGCTCTCGGACGTCGTCAACCTGCGCCCGGTGATGCGGCGCGGGGGTGATGCGGATGAACGAATTCTACACGCCGTTTCGCGAGGCGTCGAAGATCGAGGGGTTGAGTTAGGTTCGACAAAGGCGGGCCGCCTCCGGCGCGCGAGCGCACTTGGTGGGCAGATTCCACGGCAGCCGTAGTTTCACGCAACGGTGTGCGTAAAATTGCGTTCGGCATTGCTTTCCGGCCGGGTAGTTTTACAATCGCCTATATATGAAATTAGTGCGCTGGAAGCGCTTCACCTGGCAGATACCGAAATTGCCGCCTCTCGAGCAAAAGCTTCCGCCCCATTTCATCACGCGCGCGGCCACCCGCGAGGAGGCCAAGGCGGTGGCTCATGTCGTAATTACTGCTTTTTCGCTCGACTCCACATGGAGCGATACGCTGAACCTGTTCCGCGACCGCCTCGAAATGCAGCTCGACCTTGCTTTCCAACGCGAAACCATACCGGCCATCGTGATCACGCATGGGCCGCGCATCATCGCCGCTTCGGTGCTCAATACCGATCCCGATGCCGACTCGAACCTGACCTCCGGCCCGAGCGTGCTTTCCGAATACGGCAATCGCGGGCTGGGTACCGCGCTGCTCCACGCCTCGCTCAAGCAACTGGGCGAAGCCGGTCTCGTGCAGGCCGCGGGGATCACCAAGGAGAACAGCACGGCCTGCAAATTTGTGTATCCGAAATTTGGCTCGGAGGTGAAGCCGTGCGAATTCGCGCCGGTGCTGGCGGTCACGTAGCGGGAAGCCAAGGGACTTTTTATGGGACAATTCTTCAGCAACTACGATGTCGGCGATTTTTACGATGAAATGTTCGCGGCGCCGGGCCAGGTGCGGCCGCATTACCAAAAAGTCCTCGAGCGCTTTGAGGCCATGGGCGACGGCGAACTCGAGCGCAAGCAGGATCTCGCTACTACCACGTTCATCAACCAGGGCGTTACCTTCACGGTCTATAGCGACAACCAGGGCACGGAGCGCATCTTCCCCTTCGATCTTTTCCCGCGGATCATCCCGCGCGAGGAGTGGGAGCACGTGGAGCGCGGGCTCGTGCAGCGCATCCAGGCGCTGAATAAATTCCTGCACGACATTTATCACGAGCAGCGCATCGTGAAGGAGGGGATCATCCCCGAGGAGCTCGTGAAGAGTGCCAAGCATTTCCGGCCCGAGTTCATGGGCTTCGATGTCCCGAAGGACATCTACATTCACATTTGCGGCAGCGATTTGATTCGCGACCGCCAGGGCAATTACCTCGTGCTCGAGGACAATGGCCGCTGCCCCTCCGGCGTCAGCTACGTGCTCGAAAACCGGCAGGTCATGAAGCGCGTGTTTCCGCAGCTTTTCGGCAAGCTCAAGGTGCGCCCCGTCGATTCCTACGGCCAGGATTTGCTCAATCTCCTGCGCTATGTCGCGCCGGCCAATTGCCCGAACCCCGAGGATCCCACGGTGGTGCTGCTCACGCCGGGCATCTTCAATTCGGCCTATTTCGAGCACTCGTATCTCGCGCGCTCCATGGGCATCGAGATCGTGGTCGGGCAGGATCTCGTGGTGAAGGACGAGGTCGTCTACATGAAGACGACCAAGGGCCTCAAGCGCGTGGATGTGATCTACCGCCGCATCGACGACGATTTCATCGATCCCACCGTCTTCCGCAAGGACTCCGTGCTCGGCGTGCCCGGCATCGTGAACGCCTACCGCCAGGGCAACGTGAACCTCGCCAACGCCATCGGCACGGGCATCGCCGATGACAAGGTGACGTACTATTTCGTCCCGAAGATGATCAAGTTTTACCTCGGGGAGGAACCGATCCTGCCCAATGTGCAGACGTACCTCACGATGTTCGACGAGGACCGGAAATACGTGCTCGATCACATTCCCGAGCTCGTCATCAAGAGCGCGAACGAGAGCGGCGGCTACGGCATGCTCATCGGGCCGCACGCCACCAAGGAAGAGCACGAGAAATTCCGCCAGGCGATCATCAAGGATCCGCGCAACTATGTGGCCCAGCCCGTCATCTCGCTGTCGCGCAGCCCGAGCTTCT
The DNA here is from genome assembly GCA_037200205.1 of Chthoniobacter sp. Lineage (GTDB taxonomy): Bacteria > Verrucomicrobiota > Verrucomicrobiia > Chthoniobacterales > Chthoniobacteraceae > Chthoniobacter. The sequence goes on along the minus strand of JBBCHV010000015.1, from coordinate 97,254 downwards.
GCGATGGCGCGGTCGAAGGCCGGCACATCGATTTCCGGCCCTACATCCTCAGCGGCGAAAAAATCTCCATCATCCCCGGCGGCCTCACCCGTGTCGCCCTGCGCAAAGGTTCGCTGGTCGTGAACTCCTCGCAAGGCGGCGGCTCGAAGGACTCGTGGGTGGTGGACGACGAATAACCCCGCATATCGAAGCTTCCCGATTCACTCATGCTTTCCCGCGTTGCTGATTCCCTTTACTGGCTGGCCCGCTACATCGAGCGCGCCGAAAACAATTCGCGCATCCTCGACGTCAACCTCCAGGTCACGCTCGACGACGAAAATGCCGGCGACGATGGCGACCGGATGGATTGGGAGCCGATCCTCGCCACCCCTCGAAGACCAGAAGCTCTTCCACTCGCTGTATGCGGTGACGAATGCGGAGACGGTGTGCGAGTTCGTGACCTTTGCGAAGGAGAACCCCGGCTCGATCCGTTCCTGCGTGGCCGCGGCGCGGGAAAACGCCCGCACCGTCCGCGAATACATCTCCAGCGAGATGTGGGAGCGCATCAACAGCATGTACCTCTGGCTGAACTCCGCGGAAGCCCGGCAGCTCTTCGCGGCCAGCGCCATCGATTTCTTCCGCCATGTGGTCGACTATTCGCACCAGTTCCACGGCACCACAGCCGCCACGCTCACGCATGGCGAGGGCTGGGATTTCCTGCAGATCGGGAAATACCTCGAGCGGGCCGACAGCACGTCGCGTCTCCTCGACCTCAAGTACCACATCCTGCTGCCGCGGGGCGAAGAAGTGGGCGGCAACGTGGATACCGTGCAATGGCAGGCCGTGCTGAAGTCGTGCAGCGGCTTTGAGGCGTATCGCAAGATTTACACCGGGCAGGTCACCCCCGGGGACCGTCGCGGAGTTCATCCTGCTGCACGACAGCTTCCCTCGCTCCATCCGCTTTTGCGTCGAGGCCGTCGACGCCGCCCTGCACCGCATCTCCGGCTGCCCCCCGCTCGCAATTCACCACCGAGGCCGAGCGGCTCTCCGGCAAGCTGTGTTCCGATCTCAATTACGCGACCATCAACGACGTCTTCAAAACAGGCCTGCACCAGTACCTTCGATGGCATTCAGCTCCGGCTCATCGAGATCAGCACCGCGATGAATGCGGAATACTGCGAATGGCTCGAGCCAGCGATGGAACAATCCCAATCGCAGTCGCAGGGCGCGGCGTGAATCGCGGAGCGATGGCCTGCCGGTAGCCAGGGCTTTCAAGCCCTGGTGTCTTCCGCCAAACGCGCCCGTCGCGGAGCGACGTTTGCTCCGTCCTCGCCGGGCAGACGTCGCTCCGCGACGGGTCGCGCTGGGTGGGAGGAGTCCAGGGCTTGAAAGCCCTGGCTACCGGCAGGCCATCGCTCCGCGATTCTTTTGTCCGTCCGGGATCGCCCTCCGGAACTGCTTCCGCCGGCCCCCACGATGGGGGTAATGCGGCGGCCCGACACGCCCCTTCCCGCAGGGAGGGGGAGCAGGGGAAGAAATAGGGGTGAATTTCTTTTGACACCAGAGTCGCCTTTGCTAGTTTGCCCGCCCGCTCTCCGTCATAGGGATGCGAATTTGCCTGACCTGCGTGTGACCTCAAGGTCGCTGCGGGACGGGCTTTTTCACTCTCGAAGCAGGGTGCGGCCGGTGATGTAAAAGTCCCCGATTTTAGCGCACTGGATGCAGTGCCTGCGTAGCTCAGTTGGTAGAGCACGTCCTTGGTAAGGACGAGGTCATCGGTTCAATCCCGATCGCAGGCTCCATCCGGCAGCGCAGCTTTCAGAACCAACCAAAACTACATAACCTAAACTACCTCCACCGACCTTATGGCTAAGGCTCAATTCGAACGCAACAAACCGCACGTGAACGTCGGCACCATTGGCCACGTTGACCATGGCAAGACCACTCTGACCGCGGCCATCACCACGATCCTTTCCAAGAAAGGCTACGCCGAGGCCAAGGGTTACGCAGACATCGACGCTGCTCCCGGAAGAAAAGGAGCGCGGCATCACCATCAAACACCGCCCACGTCGAGTACCAGACCGACAAGCGCCACTACGCGCACGTCGACTGCCCCCGGCCACGCCGACTACGTGAAGAACATGATCACCGGCGCCGCCCAGATGGACGGTGCGATCCTCGTCGTCAGCGCCGCGGACGGCCCCATGCCCCAGACCCGTGAGCACATCCTGCTCGCCCGTCAGGTCGGCGTGCCTGCCATCGTCGTTTTCCTGAACAAGTGCGACATGGTCGACGATCCGGAACTCCTCGACCTCGTCGAGATGGAAGTCCGCGACCTGCTCACCCAGTACGAATTCCCCGGCGACAAGATTCCGATCGTCAAGGGCAGCGCCACCAAGGCCCTCGCCGCCGGCGACCCGAACCACGCGGACGCCAAGTGCATCCAGGAGCTCATGGACGCCGTCGACGAATACATCCCGGTGCCGGAGCGTCCGGTCGACCAGCCCTTCCTCATGCCCGTCGAAGACGTGTTCAACATTGAAGGTCGCGGCCACCGTCGCCACCGGTCGTGTCGAGCGCGGCATCCTCAAGAAGATGGAAGAAGTCGAGCTCGTCGGCATCCGCCCGACCGCCAAGACCACCGTCACCGACATCGAAATGTTCCGCAAGCTCCTCGACGAGGCGCGCGCCGGTGACAAACGTCGGCCTGCTCCTCCGCGGCACCAAGAAAGACGACGTCGAGCGCGGCATGGTCATCGCCAAGCCCGGCTCCATCAAGCCGCACACCAAGTTCAAGGCGGAAATCTACGTTCTGTCGAAGGAAGAAGGCGGCCGTCATACGCCGTTCTTCACCAACTATCGCCCGCAATTCTATTTCCGCACCACGGACGTGACCGGCTCGGTCAAGCTCGCGGAAGGCGTCGAAATGGTTATGCCTGGCGACAACGTCTCGATCGAAGTCCGAGCTCATCACCCCCGGTCGCCATGGAAAAGACCATGCGCTTCGCCGTCCGCGAAGGCGGCAAGACCGTCGGTGCGGGCCGTATCTCCGAGATTCTCGACACGCCCAAGTAAACAGCTTGCTGAAACTTTGCGCGGAGCGGATGCTGTCATCCGCTCCGAACACGCGATCTAGTGTATCTGTAGCTCAACTGGTAGAGCAGCGGTCTCCAAAACCGCCGGTTGGGGGTTCGATTCCTCCTGCCGTGCTCTCCGCAACTGGCATTTAACATTGATCATTTAGCATTTTCGCCTCGTCCCGGTGCGCGCTCGCGCCTCTTCCCAATGCTAAATGCCAAATCTTAAATCCTCAATTTCCCCTTTCCATGCTCGGATCCAAAACGTCGTTCATCACCGAAGTCAAAGTCGAACTCCAGAAAGCTTCCTGGCCTTGGGATCCCAAGGAGAAGGGCATGAAGAAGTACAAGGAGTTGGTCGACTCGACGATGATCGTCGTGATCGCCATGCTCCTCCTGAGCGGCTACATCGCCGGCTGGGAATTCATCCTGCAAACCGTCGTCGGTTTCATCACCAAAACCGCCCGCTAACGCCATGACTGACGAAGAAAACGCGCCCAATGGTTTGCCGTCCAGGTCCTCGCCGGGCAGGAAAACAAAGTCCTCGATAACCTGACCAAGCGGATCAAGACCGAAGAGATGAGCGAATTCGTCTACGACGTCATCGTTCCCACCGAGCGGGTTTCCGAAGTCAAGCGCGGCAAAAAGACCGAGACCGTCCGCAAGCTCATGCCCGGCTACGTGCTGGTGAATATGTGGCTGCTCGACGAAAAACCGGCAGCCCGTGGACCGCACCTGGTATTTCATCCGCGAGACCACCGGCGTCATCGGTTTCGCCGGCAACAAGGAAAAGCCCATCCCCATGCGCCCCTCCGAAGTCGAGGCCGTGCTGGCCCAGGTGCGCGGCACCGAGGAGAAGGCCAAGCCGAAAATCGAGTTCAGCGTCGGCGAAGTCGTCAAGGTTTCCGATGGCGCCTTCCAGAACCAGAGCGGCACCGTCACCGAAATCGACCCCGAACGCGGCAAGATTCGCGTCAGCATTTCCATCTTCGGCCGCGAAGCGATCGCCGAGCTCGAATACTGGCAGATCGAACGCGCCTGACCTGAGTGTTCAGTTTTAAGTGTGAAGTTTTAAGCACTTAAAGCGCACGCATCTTCTTACTTAAAACTTAAAACTGATAACTTAAAACTCCCGAAAAAATGGCTAAAGAAATCGTCGGACAAATCAAATTGCAAATCCCGGCCGGACAGGCCAACCCCGCGCCGCCCGTCGGCCCCGCGCTCGGTCAGCAGGGGGTCAACATCATGGCCTTCTGCAAGGAGTTCAACGCCGCCACGCAGAAGCAGGCCGGCGACATCCTCCCGGTGGTCATCACCGTCTACAAGGACAAGAGCTTCACCTTCATCACCAAGAGCCCCCCCGCCTCGATCCTGATCAAGAAGGCCGTCAACATCGCTTCCGGTTCCAAGGAGCCGAACAAGCAGAAGGTCGGCAAGCTCAGCAAGAAGCAGGTGCAGGACATCGTGAAGATCAAGATGAAGGATCTCAATGCCCGCACCGACGAAGCCGCCTACCGCATCATCGCCGGCACCGCCCGCCAGATGGGCGTCGAAGTCGAGCCGTTGTAAGGCAGGACTCAGCGCGGCTGTCTGAGCCGCCAATTCCCCACTTCCAAGACCGGTCACCGCAAGGCGACCGGTCTTTTCCTTTGTGCCTCCGTAACGGAGCGCGGACATTCCTGTCCGCATCCCCCGCGGGCGGGAAAGCCCGCTCGTCGTTTCCGCCGGCCGACCGATCCTCATCCTCGATCGGAGGTTCGATCATCGGAAGAATGAAGAGCCGCATTGATCAAGTCGGAAACTCTGCTAGATGCTGTGGCTATGAACATCCGAGCAGTGATTCACCCCCGCGGAGGAGGGGGGCTTTTGGGCGGAGGTGCCGGCACTGCCCGGATGCGCCACCCAAGGTGAAACGATGGAGGAATTGCGAGCGAATTTGAAAGAGGCCGTTGAATTATGGCTGGAAGCGGGTTCACCCGAAGAATCGCTGGATGCGGAAAGTCAGATTTTGGAACTGGTGGTGTGAAGCAGGTCACTGGGTGGGATTTGGCTCGCGCGGTGCAGTCGCGTGGATGGATATTGAGCCGGGTTAAGGGAAGTCATCACATTTTCACTAAAGCGGGCTGCCGCGAACGAATCGTGATTCCGATCCATGGCAATCACCCGTTGAAGCTGGGGCTGCTCAAGGCGCAGATGAGATTGCCGGATTGAGCGAGAAAGATCTTTAGTCCGTCCGACTGATCGGCCCGCCAATTCAGTGGAGCACCCGTCGAGTGAAATCCGTAACGGAGCGCGGAGACTTTCCTGTTCGCATGTTCAGCGGGCGGGAAAGCCCGCTCTCCGTTTCCGCCGGCCGGCCGATCGTCAGTGATCCCTGCCGAGATGGGCGTCCTTATCCTCGATCGGAAATCAGCCGGTCGATCTCCGGGTCGAGCATCAGGCGGAGCGCCTCCTGCAACTCCGGGTCCATGAATTCGAAATCGTCCGGGATCTCCAGGACATCGATGGGCGGCAGCTCCAGCCCCTCGAAGCGCGTCGCGATCCAGCGCTTGTGCGCGTGCTCCATGGCGAAAACGATGTCCGCCCAGCGCAGATCCGCTTCGCTCACGCGCCGGTTGGCCTCCGCGCGCACTCCCGCCGAGCGCACCTCCACGCGCGGATCGTTGCGGTACATCCGCTCCGCGGTGGCGCTGCGCTGCTTGTTCATCGCGCAGATGAAGAGGATCTTCAGGCGTTGGTTGATCATTCGAAAAACATGGATAGCAACAAACCTCGAGCCATGCCCGAGAATCCCGCCGATCCCATCCGCGCCACGCTCGATTCCGTTTACCGCGCGGAATCGGGGCGGATCCTCGCCACGCTCATCCGGCTGCTGGGCGATTTCGATCTCGCCGAGGATGCGATGCAGGATGCCTTCGCCGTCGCGCTGGATCGATGGGTGAAGGACGGAGTTGCCGGAAAACCCTCGGGCGTGGCTGGTCTCCACGGCCCGCCACAAGGCCATCGACGCCTTGCGCCGGCGCGCGCGTTTCGACGCGTCGCAAGACAAGATCGCGGAGCAGCTCGAGACTCCCTCCCGCGCGAGCACGCTCCTGGATGACGAGAGCGTGCCGGATGACCGCCTGCGCCTGATCTTCACCTGCTGCCACCCGGCGCTCGCCCCGGAAGCCCGCGTGGCGCTGACCCTGCGCGAGGTGTGCGGCCTCACGACGGAGGAGATCGCGCGCGCCTACCTCACCACTCCGCCGACGCTCGCCCAGCGCATCGTGCGCGCCAAGGCGAAGAATCCGGGACGCGCGCATCCCGTACCAGGTGCCGTCGCCCGCGGAGTTGCCCGAGCGGCTGGACACCGTGCTGCACGTCATCTACCTCGTGTTCAATGAAGGCTATTCCGCGTCCCTCCGGGGCGACGCTGACCCGGGCGGATCTTTCCGGCGAGGCCATCCGGCTCGGGCGGCTGGTGCATGCGCTGTTGCCGGAACCGGAGGTCACCGGCCTGCTCGCCCTGATGCTGCTGCAGGAATCGCGGCGCGCGGCGAGGACGTCGCCGGCGGGGGAGTTGATCTTGTTGGAAAAATCAGGACCGCTCGCGGTGGAACCGGGAGCAAATCGCGGAGGGAGTGAAGCTGGTGGAACGCGCCCTGATGTCCCGCCCGCTTCTGGTCCCTACACTCTCCAGGCCGCCATCGCCGCCGTGCACGCCGAGGCGCCTGCGGCCGCCGCGACGGACTGGTCGCAAATCGTGGCCCTGTACGGCGTGCTGGCCCGGGCCGAACCCTCGCCCGTGGTCGAGTTGAATCGCGCCGTGGCGGTCGCCATGTGCGACGGCCCGGAGGCGGCCTTGACCCTCATCGACGCCATCCTCGCGCGCGGCGAACTCGGGCAATACCACCTCGCGCATTCCGCCCGGGCGGAGATGTGCCGCCGGCTCGGCCGGGCGGCGGAGGCTCGAGCTTCCTACGAAAAAGCCCTGTCGCTGACCCAGCAGGAACCGGAGCGGCGCTTCCTCGAAAACCGCTTCGGGAGCTGGGCTGAAAAAATCCCGGCGAGGCTGTCGAATTCTCAAGGCCTCGCACGACTAGCTGTCGCACGGCCATTCAAAACCGACGGCCCGCCACCCACCAATCAAACAGACGCATATGAAATACATGATGATGATCAAGCTCGATAGAAATTCCGAAGACGCTCGCCAGTACGAAGCCGGGATGCCACACCCTGCGGCGTTCGAGGAAGCCATGGGGCAGCTCATTGACAAGATGATCGAGTCGGGGCGCGTGGGTTGGCGCCGGAGCTCTGCGTCCCGTCGCGGATGGCGCGCGCATCCAGGCGGCGGGCGGCAAGTTGAGCGTGACGGATGGGCCGTATATCGAGTCCAAGGAAGTGATCGGCGGCTACGCCATCATCGAGGCGCCGTCCAAGAAAGAAGCCCTCCGATGGGGCGAGGAATTCATGCAGATTCCACCTCGATCTCCTCGGCCCGACGTATGTGGGCGAATTGGAAATCCGCCAGATGGCCAATCTCATGGACGACGGTCACGGATGCGCCTCGCGACCGACCACCGCCACGTCATCCACTCATTGAAAGGAACCCCGATGAAATACATCTGCCTGGGCTACATCGAGCCGAACAAATTCGAATCCCTCTCCGAAGCGATCGCCATGCGATGCTGGACGAGTGCTTCCGCTACGACGACGTGCTGCGGAAGAACGGCCACTTCGCCGGCGGCGAAGCGCTGCAAGGCCCCACCGCCGCGGCGACCTTGCGCTGGCAAAATGGCCAGGTGGCCGTGACCGACGGTCCCTATGCCGAGACGAAAGAGCAAATCGGCGGCATCCTCATCCTCGAGGCGCGCGACCTGAATCACGCCATCCAATTGATGTCGCAACATCCGGGCGTCAAAGCCGGACCGTTCGAAATCCGTCCCCGCTGCGGACCTGAGCGACCTGATCCGCGAAAGCGAGCAACGGCGCGGGGTGGAGAAATAGAGCGGGTTAAGTAATAGCAGAGCCGCCGTGAAGGCGCGGACGCGGTATGCCGGGGAGCACACTCGTTTGCCCGGTGCCTCCGCGCCGGGCCTTCGGGCTGCCTTCGGCAGGCGATGTCGCTCCGCTCCGTTCGAGCGTGGGCGAAGGCGTCCTGCCTTCGCGGACTTTCGTCGTGCGATATAAAGCTGACGCCCACAGCATTTTAACCCATGGGGAAGTTCGTTTTCGGCGGGACGCCGAAACCAGCACTCGGGACGAGTGCGCTCCCCGGACTTTCTGCGTCGCCCACCCTGAGCCGGAACGACGTCGTTCGCGGGAGCGAAATGGGGAGCGCACGCGCCCTCGCGTGCTCTGTCCGGCGCCCCCGCCGGACAGTCCGGGAAGCACCCCAGCAACCTCCCGGACAGGGAACGTGCCGCGAGAGAAGTTTTCGGCGAGGCGCCGAAAACAGCACGCGAGGGCGCGTGCGCTCCCCATTTCCAACTGCATTCGATACGGGTGAGATGGAAGGCGACACCTTAAATTGAATACTCTCAGGATCGAACTCAGGGTTCCATCCCCGGCGAAGGCGTCCTAACGGAGCGCGGACATTCCTGTCCGCAGCCCTCCTCCTCCCGCGGGTTGGAAAACCCGCCCTCCGTTACTGCGGCATCCGCCGCTCCACGCTGGCCTGCTACGCGGCAAAGCCGCCGTCGATCATCAGGTTCGCTCCGGTGATATACCCGGCCTCCGGTCCCGCCAGATAGGCGACGAAGCTGGCGATCTCATCCACGTGGCCGTAGCGGGGGAGAGCCATCAGTTTCTTGAGCGACTCGGCAAATTCGCCGGTCGCGGGGTTCAGGTCGGTATCCACCGGGCCGGGCTGGACGTTGTTGATGGTGATGCCTGAGATACATCATGTGGCCGCTCTCGTAGTACTGAATGGATAGATTCGGGCGGAGGCTGTCGGGGATGTGCAGGTGATCGATGCTGAAGAGGGTGGAATCCATGGGCACGGCGAGGTCGCGGTAGCCGAGGCAGAAAAGGATGCGCAGGCGGGAGTTGTTCTTCAGCGCCTTGGCAAGGCGGTCTTCGAGATTCACGGCTTCGCCATCGAAGTCATGGAAGCTCCAGTTCACCCCGCCGAGGATGCGATACGGCAATTCCCATTCGTAGCCGAGATCGCCCCGGATGGAGGCGTTCGCCGCGGCAGAGAAGGAGCCGTAGATGTTGGTGTAGCTGGGATCGAACTCCGGGTTGTTGCTCAGCCGGTCGTAATCCTCCGACGTCACGCGCCCGTCGTAACGCCCGATGATTTTGCCTTCTTTCTTGAGCAGGTTCTCGAAGAAGAGTCCCGGGTGAATGACGAGATGCGCGCGCTCGATCAAGTCACTGTCGAGGCCGGTGAGCCGCGCGAGTTTTTCGGCGATGCGGGTGCGTTGCGCGGCGGGGCAGCGCGGCGCCCTTGAGGAGGGCGAGGGCGTAGTCGCCCTGGGCAAAGGCGCGGGACTCGGCGATGGCCTTGGCGCGGTCGGCCTGGAGGTCGGGTGGCAGCTTGCCGTGGAAGTGCGCGGTGGCGGTGTAGCTGGGCAGATAGCAGAGCGCTCCCTGGAGATCGCCGCCGAGGTTTTCGAAATTGATCACGCCGGAAATGCTGATGAAGCCGTCGACGTAAAGGCCGTGCTTGGTTTGCAGATATTCGCACAGGCCGGAGCCGCGAATGCCGCCGTAGCTTTCACCGCAAAGATATTTCGGCGAAGCCCAGCGCTGCTCGCGGGTGGGTGAGGGGAGCGGATGAATTCACCGACGCTTTCGATGTCGCCATTCACGCTCCAGAATTGCTCGCCCTTTTCGCCCTTGGCCGGCCGGCTCGCGCCCGTGCCGACGGGATCGATGAAGACGAGATCGGTGACATCGAGGATCGAATTCGGATTGGCCACCACTGGGGGCGTGCGGCGCAGACTGGAGGCCTTGGGGATCGAGCTCCACCTTGCGCGGGACCGAGCCCGCCGAAGTGCAGCCACACCGCGGAGGAACCCGGTCCGCCATTAAAACAAAAAGTGATGGGACGCTTCGCCGCATCCGCGGTGGCCAGCGGTTTTCCATCGGCGCCCACGGCGGCGTAGTAGACGTAAAAGACGCGCGCCCGTTCGCCGCTGCCATCCTCCTTGAGCAGCGGCAGCAGGCCGGCCTTGGCCACATACTTCACCTCCTGCCCGGCGATGGTCACGGAGCCCTTGGATTCCTTGGGTTTGTCCTCCTTCGCCTTTTCATCTTTCGGCTTCTCCTCCGGTTTCTTGTCTCCCGGCTTGGCGTCCTCTTTCTTCTCGGTGTCCGGCTTTTTGTCGCCCTCCTCCTTTTCATCCGCGAAGGCGGAAAGGCCAAAGACACACAGGGACAACAGGGCGAAGCAGGGGAGCGGGCGGATCATGGAATGGGGTTAGTCAGCCGGGAGGTGGCTTTTGTTCAGTGAAAGTGCGCTACTTTGACGGTCGTGGCTCGCGGTGCAAGTCGACCGGATTACAATCCTGCTTTGGTCCGCTCCGTGCTGCCTCTGGGGTGATCATTTTTGCTATGCGCATTCATTTCATCCTGCGTCGAACCGTTCGGTCGCTCCCCGTGACGATCGCGGGACTCCTGCTCATCGCAGCGCCCGGCGGTTGGGCGCAGGCGGGAAAGGGCGCGGGCGCTCCTTCTGCGGTGCCAGGCAGTTCGGGGTTGTTTCCCGATGCGGAGCCGGTGCTGGTGCCCCAGGCCAGCCTGCGCGGTTTGCTGGAGGCGTTGCTGCTCAAGGATGGCGAAGCGGCCGGCCCGCAGATCTGGCAACTGCTCGCGGCGATGTTCCGGGCAAAGGATGCAGGCACCGGGCCGAGCGAATTCCTGGCCGCGGCCCTATCGTGCGGAGCGTCTTAAAGGATCGGATGCCGGCACGGTGCAGAATTGTCTGCTCAGCGCGTGGTCCGGCGCACAAACGCTGGGCTTGTTTACGCCGGAAAATATCGCGCTGATGGAGCGGGGCACTCCGCCCCGTGCCACGCGGGGAATGGATCGCGGTAAGCCGGTAAATTTCGACGCAGCGCAATTGCCGGAGGTGGCCCTGACGACGAAGGCCCCCCCTCCCACGGCGACGGCCGCGTCATCGGCCCCGGCCCCTTTGCCGGAGCCACCCGCCGTGCCACCCTCGTTTGTCCTCAAGAGGCTGGACGTGCGGTTGCACGAGCGCGTGTCCCTCGACGAATACGGACTGCGGAATATCGATTTCCGCGTCGACAGCGTGGACTCGCACAGCTCGGTGTCCTTTCTCTTCGAGGATCGCACCGCGCATCACAATCCCCTGGAGCATCGTGATCCGTTCAGCAAAACGGGCAAGGGCATAGGACTCTCCGATGGGATCAACCGCATGACCGCCTTCACGCCCGAAGCGATCCCGGAAACGTCGACGCGTGGGAGTGCGACTGATCACGCTGCCCTTCGCGGCCATCTACCTGGATGAAGACATCGGCACGCAACTGACCTTGCACCTCGTCATTCGCGTCGCCGCGGAGGCGCTGATGTACGACCAGCTCCCGCCGGAAAGACGGAATCTCTACGAGATTCAGAATCCGCCATAGAACGGCCAAAAAACGCGAAAAAACGGCCTTAAAAAGCGCGATTTCGTGTACCGAGCCAACCAGCCCACCTAGGCCAGGCACTTCTCCAGCTCGGCGCGGATCTTTCCTTCGTCGAGACCCTTGCCGATGAAGACCAGCTGGCTGGTGCGTTTCTCGTCTTTCTCCCAGAGGCGGTCCCACATGATGGTGAACCGGTTGTTCACGCCGTGGAAGATCGCGCGGCGCGGGTTGCCGGTGATGGAGAGGAAGCCCTTGGAGCGATACACCTTCTCCGCCTCGGAGATGCGCTGGACGAAGAACTCGAATTTTTCCACGTTGAACGGCCGGTCGAACTCGAAGGAAAAACTCTGGATGTCGTGATGGTGGCCGCGTGTTCAGCTCGTTCAGGAATTCCGGATCGACCGCCAGCTTCTGGTCCACCTGGAAGGCATTCATGTCGAGGATCTCCTTGAGGTTCGCCTGCGACTGGTTGGTGCGGAAGATCGTGGCGTGCGGGTTGAGCTCGCGGGCCTTGGCCTCCACGCGGTCGAGGTGCTCGGCGCTCACCAGGTCGGTTTTGTTCAGGAGCAGAAAATCCGCCATGGCCACTTGCTCGCGGGCGGTCTCGGAATCCTTCATCTGCTTTTCGATCTGCTCGGCGTCGACCACGGTGATGATCGAGTCCATGCGCACGAATTGCTGGAGCGCGGGGATATTCAGGAAGGTCTGCGCCACGGGGGCCGGGATCGGCGATACCCGTGGTCTCGATGAGCAGGTAATCGAAGCCGCCCTTCTTCACCAGGCTCTGCACACCTTTCACGAGATCCTTGCGCACGGTGCAGCACAGGCAGCCGTTGGAAAGCTCGAGCACATCGTCGGTCTTTTCCACCAGGGCGCCATCGATGCCGATCTTGCCGACCTCATTGATGATCACGGCGAACTTGTAGCCGTGATTTTGCTTGAGGATGTAGTTGAGGAGCGTGGTTTTGCCGGCGCCGAGAAAGCCGGTGAGGATGGTGACAGGGACAGGATTCATGGGTGCGGACAGGAAAGGTAGAAGAGATCGCGAACTTTGCCGCAAAAAAGAAACTGGCGGCTCGGAGATAACTCCGAAGCCGCCAGAAATTTGGGTCGTATGTGGGGGGACCTACTTCTTTTTCTTGAGCAGCGGCAGGCCGGTCTTCGTGTTCTCGGAGACTTCGTAGCCTTCCGGGGAGCGCGTCGATCGCGCCTTCTTTCGCTTCCGCGCCGAAGTAGTAGAGGGTGACCTTCTGGCCGCCCTTCAGCTCCTGATGGCGCTGATGGAGGAAGTAGGTTTTTCCGGATTTCTTGGAGATGACACTGAATGACATAAGTGTGATTCTAGTAGGGTTGGATTGACGAAGGGTTCGGGTCGGGCCGGTGTTTAAACAACGCCAGCCGCTTTCAGAGTGGCATAGGCCCCGTTCTTCGTCACTGTTTTAAGTGCGCGGGTCGAAAGCTTCACGGTCACGAAGCGCTTGAGTTCGCTGACCCAGATGCGCTTCTTTTTCAGGTTCGGCGTGAAGGTGCGCGACACCACTTTGGTGACGTGCTGGCCGATGCCGCCCTTCTTTTTGGCGAGACCGCGACGGTGAATCTTGCTGCCTTTGACCGGGCGGGCGTGGGTGATGCTGCAAACTTTGCTCATACAGAAAATGGGTTGGTGCGAGTGGGGCGGGGACAATGGAGGGGAGGCACTGGTTGGTCAAGGGAGAATTTCCGGGAGTTGCGAGGCGTGAACGACGGGGGCGCGAAAGGCGGTCGGAGGAGCCGCCCGCCAATCACACCCATCACGCGAATCATGCCATTCGTGTCATGGGCGTGATTCGCGGGCAAAAAGAATCCTTGCCGACCTGCGCTCTTCTTCGAGATAGCACCGCGGAGATGCCGGAGAGAGGCGTCGCGGAGTCACGCCACGCGGCTGGCCAAGGGCTCTCCGGAGTCGCGGAGCGACGGCGAGGATGTGACGTTAGGTATCACGCAGGACTATCCGGGTGGCCAAGGGCTCTCCGGAGTCGCGGAGCGACGGTCTGCCGGTAGCCAGGGCTTTTCAAGCCCTGGAATGCATCGCCAAGGGCCGCCGTCGCGGAGCGACGTTTGCCATCCGTCAATCCGTCATCTCGGCAGACGTCGCTCCGCGACGATTCGCACCGGAGGAGGGGCCCAGGGCTTGAAAGCCCTGGCTACCGGCAGGCCATCGCTCCGCGATTCCAGAATTCTTCGTTCACCAGCCGCTCCCGCTCTTCTTCGCGCTCTTCCTCTGCTAACCTCTGTTGACTTCTGCTGACCTCTGTTTTCTCCGCGCTCTCTGCGTTTAGTATTACTACGTTAAGTAATTGACTTAGCGGAGGGGGTCGATTTTACTGGGTTCCATGCAATGGAACGAACACGTCTGGCGTCGGAGCGTGGAGTCTTTTGGGGCTTTTTTGGAGCCGCTGGTGATGGCTATGGGGCGGAGCGAGCGCCGGGAGGGAGCGGCCCTTTACGTCGAGGGGTTGCTCACGCCGGGGGCATCGCAAAAGCGTGGAGCCGATGGCGGAGCGGTTGGGGGTGGACAAGCAGAAGTTGCAACAGTTTGTTTCCGACAGCCCCTGGCGGGAGGAGGGGCTGTGGGAGGCGGTGCGCCGGGAGGTGATTCCGGTGCTCGGGCCCCTGGAGTCGTGGATCATCGATGAGACCGGGTGGATCAAGCAGGGCTGCCAGTCGGTCGGAGTGGGGCCCCAGTATTGCGGGGCCGTGGGGAAGAAGGCCAACTGCCAGGTCAGCGTGCATCTGGCGGTCGGTACCGGAGAGGTGGCGGCGCCGGTCGCCGCACGGCTGTTTCTGCCCGAAAGCTGGGCGGCGGACCCAGCGCGGTGCGAGCGGGGCGGGGGTTCCTGTGGAGGTGGGCTTCCAAACCAAGCCGCAGATCGCCTTGGAACTCATCCGCGCGGTCCGCCAGGAGGGACTGGTCGCGCCCGCCCCCGTGCTCGGCGATTGCCTCTATGGTCCCAGCGGTCCGTTGCGCCAGGGGCCTGCGCCAACTGGGCTGCGAGTATTTCCTGGCCGTCGAACCCCAGACCCAGGCGTGGACGCAGCCCCCGGTCGTGCGCCGGGGCGCGCACCCGCTGGAGCCTGGCGCCCAAACAGGCTCCGGCCCGATCCGTGCTCGACCTCGCCAAAGAGTTGCCCGCGTCAGCCTGGCAATCCGCTCAGTGGAGCACCGCCGGCGGCCCAGTCCGGACGACCCGCCTGGCTTGGATTCGCGTATGGATGTGGTCGGATCTGGATGCCCTCACCGGCGCGATCCCGCCCACTTGGCTGGTCGTGGATTGGCCCGAGGGTCAGTCCGCCCCCTTACCATCTCTACACCGCCTGGCTGGACGGACTCCCCACGCGCCTGCGCTGCCTGCGCCTGAGCCGCCAGCGCTTCCATCTCGAGCAATACTTTCAGCGCGACAAAGACGACTTGGGTCTCGATCACTTCGAGGGACGATCCTGGCGCGGCTTCCATCATCATCTCGCTTTGGCCGCCGTCGCCTACCTCTTTGTGCTCGTCATCTTCCTGCGGGCTAAAAAAAACTTCTGCCCTCACGTGGGAAGCGGTCCTGCGCAAGATCCGGCCATATCTCCTACGCTCTCGCGGCTTCTGTCCCTTTTGTCTGAGTTATCTTAACCACAAACCGCCCTGAAATACTTAACGTAGTAATATTAGTGCATTTCCGATTTGTTCTGGCGCGGCATGGCGTGCCCGATGTGACGAAAACGTGTTCTGCGGGTAGGGTGGGCGTCCCGCCTGCCGAAGCCGGCGTCTCGCCGGATTCTTTCCCGCCAGCGAGGACGTCGCCTCGCGCGCTTGATTTGGGCAAGATGCCCCAATCGGCAGGCGGGACGCCCACCCTACCCGCCGAACGCGCTTCCCGCGGGCCACGCTTCATCCCGCAAGACGACAGATTAAACCGCAACCGCTCTAGGCTAGAAACGGCGCGAGATTATTTGATCCGCTACTCGAGCGCGGCCAAATCCGCGTCGACCATGATTTTCACCAGGTCCTTGAATTTCGTGGTCGGTTCCCAGCCGAGCTTGGCTTTGGCCTTGGCGGGGTTGCCGATCAGGGAGCTCGACTTCGGCGGGGCGCTCGTAGCGGGCGTCGTATTTGACGAATTCCTGCCAGTCCAGGCCCCACGTGGCCGAAGGCTTCGACGACGAATTCCTTGACGCTGTGCGTCTCATTGGTGGCGAGCACGTAGTCGTCGCTCTCCGGCTGCTGGAGGATGCGCCACATGCCTTCCACGTACTCGGGCGCATAGCCCCAGTCGCGCTTGGCGTCGAGGTTGCCGAGGTAGAGTGCCTTCTGCTTGCCCTTCTTGATCGCGGCGACGGCGCGCGTGATCTTGCGGGTGACGAAGGTTTCGCCGCGGCGCGGGCTTTCGTGGTTGAAGAGGATGCCGTTGCTGGCGTGCATGCCGTAGCTCTCGCGGTAATTCACGGTGGCCCAGTAGGCGTAGACCTTGGCCACGGCGTAGGGCGATCGCGGCCAGAAAGGGGTCGTCTCGACCTGCGGCACGGCCTGGACCTTGCCCGTACATCTCGCTGGAGCTGGCCTGGTAAAAGCGCGCCTGGACGTCCGCCTCCCGGATGGCCTCCAGGATGCGGATGGTGCCGAGCCCGGTGACGTCGCCCGTGTTCTCGGGAATGTCGAAGCTCACGCGCACATGGCTCTGCGCGCCGAGGTGGTAGATCTCACTCGGCCCGATACGGTCGATGAGCCGGGGTGAGGTTCAGTGCGTCCGACAGGTCGCCGTAGTGCAGGAAAAGGCGGACGCCGTGGACGTGCGGGTCGGTGTAAAGGTGGTCGATGCGCGAGGTGTTGAAGGTGCTGGCGCGACGGATGATGCCGTGGACTTCATAGCCTTTCTCGAGCAAGAGGTCGGCAAGGTAGGAGCCGTCCTGGCCGGTGATGCCGGTGATTAACGCTTTTTTCATAAATTCCTGGCGCGGTTTTTAAAGTTCTTAGTTCTTAGTTCTTAGTTCCTAGTGTCTGCGTCGCAGTGTCTTACTGAGCACTAAGCACTAAGCACTGAGCACTACACACTGGTCGGAAAGACAAGGCCCACGGGTTCAGGGATCGCCGTGGAGGCGGAGCTAATAGCGACTCGCTGCGCGGCGATCAACTCTCCGATGCCTTTTTTTCCGAGCGCCAGCAGGGCGGCCAGTTCGCTTTCGGAAAAAGTCTGCTCTTCGCCCGAGCCCCTGGACCTCGACGAACTGGCCGTTGGCCGTCATCACGAGATTCATGTCCACCGAGGCATCCTTGTCCTCGAGATAGTTGAGATCGAGCAGCGGCCGGCCATTGACCACGCCGACGCTCACGGCGGCGAGGAGTTGCCGGATGGGCGATTTGGCGAGCAGGCCTTTCTCGATGAGCTTCTCCACGGCCAGCGAAGCGGCCACGCAGGCGCCCGTGATCGAGGCCGTGCGGGTGCCGCCATCGGCCTGCAGGACATCGCAATCGATGCAGAGGGTGCGCGGCCCGAGCAGGTCGAGGTCGATCACGGCCCGAAGCGAACGGCCGATGAGGCGCTGGATCTCCACGCTGCGCCCGTCGAGGCGGCCCTTGGCGCTGTCGCGCTGCTTCCGCTCCAGGGTGGAGTAGGGGAGCATGGAATACTCCGCGGTCAGCCAGCCGCCGGAGACCTTCTGGTATTTCATCCAGTTCGGGATCGATTCCTCGATCATGGCGCTGCAGATGACGCGCGTATCGCCCGCGGCCACCAGCACGGAACCGGTGGAATGGGGGGGCGATATTCGGGGTGAAAGAAATGGGGCGGAGTTGGTCGTTTTTACGACCGTCATGTCGGGGCATGCGGCGGAGGGTAGGGAATCGGCAGGGAAAGTGGGAAGCGTGGATTTGCCCGAAAGAGACTGGGATGCCGCGGAGGCCGCAAGCCCCCGCCGCCGGGACCGGGTGACAAATCCGGTTTGACCAAATGAGCCCTGGCTGCTTTACCCTTCCTCCCATGTCCAAAACGATGCTCTGCCTGGCCCGTCATGGGCTGGTGGTGGCCTTGTTTATTTCCCTCGGCGGGCATTGGGCCGTGCTGCAATCGATCGCGTGGACGTGCATGTTCGTCGAATACTCCCAGGAGAGTTCGGTCAAGGAAGCGGTGGTCAAGACCTTCGACGGAAACCATCCCTGCGAGCTTTGTAAATCGTTGAGCAAGTCGCGGACGGGCAAGAGCAGCGGCGAATCGCAGGTCATCAAGAAAACGGAGATGATTCATTACGCGGTGGCCGCGTTGTTCTATGGGACGGGGCCGCTGGATGGCGTGGAAGTGACCGATTGGGCGGCCCCGGCTTTCGCCCCGGAACCGTCGGTGCCTCCTCCCCGGCTGGGTTAACGCGAACCCGCTCGGGTTCGTTGATTTTCCTATCCTTGCCTCGAGCCTGGCCATGCGGGCGCATGGCGGCTCGTCGCGCGTCACGCCTCCACCTGGGATCACCCGGCCCTTGTCTGGCCGGAGTCACACCCGCTTCCCGAAACATCCTTTGTCCATCCTGCCCTCATTTCCTTTCCGACCGGTCCCGCACCGGTCTCCCCTCATCCCGATCGCCCGCACCGCGGGTGCCATCGCCTTGCTCTGCCTCCGCGCCGCCTCCGCCCAGGAGCCGGGTGAAACGCGCTCCTCATCCGGAATCGCCGGCGCTCGTCGAGCTTCCGGAAGTCGTGGTGACTTCCGAATCCGTTTCCCTGTCCAATCCGGGGCCGCCTCCGCTCCAGGAAAAATTCCAGCTCCCGCAGACGGCGGAAAGCATCACTGCGGAGCGCATCCGGGAAACGGTGAACATCGTGGACCCGGAAGACGCGGTGAAATATCTGCCGAGCCTCTTTGTGCGCAAGCGCAACAACGGCGACACGCAAGCCACCCTGGCGACCCGCACCGCGGGCGTGAACGCGAGCGCCCGCAGCCTGGTCTACGCGGATGACCTCCTGCTCTCGGCGCTCATCGCCAACAACAACACCCTCGGGGCGCCGCGCTGGGGCCTGGTCTCGCCGGAGGAAATCGAGCGCGTGGACTTTCTTTACGGTCCCTTCGCCGCCGCCTTTCCGGGCAATTCGGCGGGCGGTGTTTTGCAAATCACCACCCGGATGCCGGAGAAGCTCGTCGCCCTCGTCGACCAGACGGAGGCCTACCAGACGTTCCATCGTTACGGCACGCAAGACACCTACCTGACCAACCAGACGAATGTCGTGCTGGGGAACAAAACGGGTCCGGTCTCCTGGCTCTTCACCGGCAACTATCAGGAGAGTTCCAGCCAGCCGCTGGCCTTTGTCACCAATGGCACCATTCCCGCCAATACCACCGGCACCTTCCCTGCATTGAACAAGCTCGGAGCTCCGGCCGATGTCGTCGGCGCCGGTGGGCTGCTGCACAGCTCGATGTTCAATGCGAAAGGGAAGATCGCCTGGGAGGTGACTCCATGGCTGCAGGCGGCTTACCAGGTAGGCGTCTGGTCCGGGGACACGGAGTCGCATGTGCAGACC
Organism: Chthoniobacter sp.; assembly: GCA_037200205.1. Taxonomy (GTDB): domain Bacteria; phylum Verrucomicrobiota; class Verrucomicrobiia; order Chthoniobacterales; family Chthoniobacteraceae; genus Chthoniobacter. Next base: position 78,097 of record JBBCHV010000015.1, on the reverse strand, counting down.
TATCTGCGCGACGCCTCCGGCGAGCGGACCTATGCCGGTCTCGGCGGCTTCGCGAATAACGATTACACCGTCTACCAGACGCACCTTTCCAACGCGCTCTCCTTGAAGACGGATACGAAAAGCGCCTTCGACTGGGATTTTTCCGTCTCGGATTATTACTATCTCGAGGACATCCAGCGAAATCCCTACGGGGCGCTGCCCACGGGAGAGGCCTTCACCTCCCAGGGAAAGATCACCCGCGCTGGATGGCACGAACTGGATCAATGGCGACTTCAAGGGAATCTGGCGTCCCGCCGGCGAGGAAGGCCCGCAGCAGGTGACTTTCGGTCTCCATGGCGACCGTTACTTTTTGAACAATCCTGTCTATGCGACGGATACCTGGACCGGCGGGCCGGCAGACAGTGCCCTGCTCTACACGGACAGCCGGGGGGTGACGACGACGGAAGCGCTATGGCTGCAGGATGCCTGGCGCTTTACGCCCCAATTGAAAGTCACCGTCGGCGGGCGGCTGGAGTTCTGGCAGGCGTCGCAGGGATTCAATCTGGGAACGACGGCGAACAGTGCCGGCATCATCACCGGCACGACGAAACAAAGGCAGCCGGACCTGAATGCCACGCGCTTCTCGCCGAAGGCATCGCTCACCTGGACGCCGGCTCCGGGATGGGAAATCACCGGTTCCTTCGGCCAGGCTTATCGCTTTCCGACCGTCACGGAACTGTACCAGATCGTCTCGACGGGATCGACCTTCGCCATCCCGAATCCGAACCTGAAACCGGAAAACGTCCTGAGCGAAGAGCTTGCCATTCAAAGAAAGTTTTCCGATGGGATCATCCGCTTCTCGATCTTCAACGAAAACGTCCGGGACGCGCTGGTTTCGCAGACCGGATTTTTGGCCGGGAGCCAGACGCCGACGACGTTTGTGACCCAACGTGAGATCCGTGCGCAATACGGGCGTGGAATTCGCGGCACAAAAGGATCATGTGCTCTTCCCTGGGCTTACTCTTTTTGGGAGCTTTACCTATGTGGATTCCGAGATCCTGAGCGACCCGGCCTGGGCGAGCGCCACCGGGAGCAGCGTCGTGGGCAAGCGGGTGCCGTATGTGCCCGATTGGCGGGCCACGTTTGGCGCCACGTATCATCCCACGGGGAAACTGGCTTTGACCGTGGTCGGGCGTTACAGCGGCCAGCAGTATTCGACCCTCGATAATACCGACACCGTCGACCATGTCTTCGGAGCGTTCGACCGCTTCCTCGTGGTGGATGTGCGGGCGGAATACAAACCGGAACGACCGGCTCTGCATCGACCTCGGGATCGACAATATCAACGATGAGCAATACATGCTCTACCACCCCTTTCCCGGACGGACTTATACCGCCGAGGTGAAGGTCCAATTCTAAAATACGTCATCCACCTGGAGACCCGCGAGGGCGAGGCGTTTCCTTCCCGGAAGATCGGGCGGAGGCCGGCGCCGTGCCCGCAAGGTTTCCTCCTTTGTCCCATGAAACATCCCTTCCTTTCCCGCGCGTTGGCGGCCGCCCTTTTGCTCGCCTCCCGGCAATCCTACGCCGCTCACGTGTATGCGGGAATCATCGATACGAACGGAACTCCCGGCCCTGCAGGCCGGGGATGCGCTGGCCTTCATCAACGGAGTCACGGACCCGCACGATCCGCATTACGGAAAGGCCATCACCGGCGCGGACTATGGAGAAATCGTGGTCGGCGGCCTGGTGAGCGACACGACGAGTGCCCAGCACGGCCTTTATTCCACGAACGCGCCCACCTTCACCGCCCTGTCGCGCGGGGGTCGCCGTAAGCAAGGGAGGCTATGTGGCCGACCTCAAGGAGTTCGCGGCGGCGGCGCAGGCGTTCGTCGAATTGAAGCTGATCTCGGTCGATGGCCCGAGCGGGGCGCATTTTAGCTTTTGGGAATCCGGCAGCGGGTTCCGCGACATTCATCTATACGGTGGGCACCGGCCTCACGACCGGCCTCGGGCGCTTCCCTCTGACCGACCGCACGGCCATCATCGGAAATGGCTCCGTCTCGCTCCCCGATTCTCCGGATGGGAGTTATGTCTACCCGCATTACGGCTACGCGCCGAACCCGGCCGGGAAGCCCGAGGAAGCGCATGGGCTGCCCTTGGGCTTCACCTGGAACCACGCGGCGGGAGCCGCGAACGACATGGCGGTGCAGGATCCGTTTGGCCACATCCACGGAAGGAAATTCACCTTCGATCGACTGGGGCAATATCGTGTTACCTACCTGCTGACCGATGCCAGGGGAGTCCAGGCGCCGAGTGCGCCCTTCACCGTCACCTATTCCGTCGTGGCGGAGGCTCCTCCGCAGGCCGCAACCGGGAACGGTGAGGCCTCCAAGACCTCTCCAAAAACGGACGACGCCAAAAGCAAACCATGATCCGCACATTCGAGAACGATGGAAATTGCCGAAGTTGGATCGAAACGCCGAATTTTCCTTGTGTTTAATAAGCATTGGGAAGAGACACGAGCCCCGTATGTCTGAATCCGCGCAATTCACATCGGCTATTGACCATTCGGTCCCGGGACTCAAAAAGCTGATCAAAATCACCTGAAATTTAGCCTGGCTCGCGATACGCAAACGGCCTCGCGACGCGACTGGTGGCTGGCTACTTCCAAGGCTGCCCAAAGCCTGATTATCGAACGCATGATCGCCACGCAAGCGGCCCATCATCGCGTGAACGCGAAACGTGTTTATTACTTCTCCCTCGAGTTTCTCATGGGGCGATTGTTTTCCAACAGCCTTTACAGCGCCGGCATCTTTGCCGACATGGAGATGGCCCTGCAAGAGATGGGGCTCGATACCGAAACGCTCCGCAAGGAAGAGTACGACATGGCGCTCGGCAACGGCGGTCTCGGCCGGCTGGCCGCGTGCTTCCTCGACTCATTGGCCACGCTCGATCTGCCGGCCATCGGCTACGGCATCCACTACCAGTACGGCCTCTTCAAGCAGGAGTTCCGCAACGGCCACCAGGTCGAATTGCCCGACGCCTGGCTCACTTTCGGCACTCCCTGGGAAATCATCCGTCCCGAGCACTCCACGGAAGTGCAGATCTTCGGCCACGTGGAGAATATCTTCGACGACCGCGGCAACTACGTGCCCCGCTGGACGGGCGCGAAGAAGCTGCTCGGCGTCCCCTACGACATTCCCATTCCCGGCTACGGCACCAACACGGTGAACTTCCTGCGCCTCTGGGAATCGCGCTCGCCGGAGGACTTCGATTTCGAGGCCTTCAATCGCGGCGGTTACTCCGAGGCGGTGCGCGAGAAGAACGTCAGCGAGACCATCTCGAAGGTGCTGTATCCGAATGACAAGACGGAGAGCGGCAAGGAATTGCGCCTCGTGCAGCAGTACTTCTTCGTCGCCTGTTCGCTGCGCGATATTTTCCGCCGCTTCCGCAAGGACAACGAAGCGTGGGAGGATTTCCCCGAGAAGGTGGCCATCCAGCTCAACGACACCCACCCGGCCATCGCCATCGTCGAACTGATGCGGCTCTTCCACGACGAGTACGTCATGCCGTGGGAAAAAGCCTGGGGGATCGTCACCAAGACCTTTGCCTACACCAATCACACGCTGCTGCCCGAAGCGCTGGAGAAGTGGAGTGTGCCGCTCTTCCAGAAGGTGCTCCCGCGGCATCTGCAGATCATCTTCGAGATCAACAAGCGCTTCCTCGATGTGGTCGAGGCGAAGTGGCCGGGCGATACCCAGAAGAAGCGGGTGCTCTCGATCATTGAGGAAGGCAATACGCAGATGGTGCGCATGGCGCATCTCTCGGTGGTCGGCAGCTTCTCCGTGAATGGCGTCGCGGCGCTGCACACGCAATTGCTCAAGAGCGATCTCTTTCCGGAGTTCGACGAATTGTTCCCCGGCCGGTTCAACAACAAGACCAACGGCATCACGCCGCGGCGCTGGCTGCTGGCCTGCAATCCGCGCCTGAGCTCGCTGATCACGAAGAAATCGGCACGGGCTGGGAGCGCGATCTCGACAAGCTGCGCGGTCTCGAGCCTTTCGCCACGGACCCGGATTTCCAGAGCGAGTTCATGGCCGTGAAGCACGCCAACAAGGTCGATCTGGCCCGCCTGATCAAGAGCCAGCTGGGGATCTCGGTCAACCCGGCGGCGCTCTTCGACGTGCAGATCAAGCGGCTGCACGAATACAAGCGGCAGCACCTCAATCTGCTCCACATCCTCGCGTTGTATCGCCGGCTGCTGCAGAATCCCGACCTCGATATCGCTCCGCGCGTGTTCGTCTTCGCCGCCAAGGCGGCGCCCGGCTACGACATGGCCAAGTGCATCATCAAGGCCATCAATTCCGTGGGCGCCCTCATCAATGCCGACAAGCGGATCAACGACCGGCTCAAGGTGGTCTTCCTGCCGAACTACCGCGTCTCCCTTGCCCAGCGCATCGTGCCGGCGGCGGATCTTTCGGAGCAAATCTCCACGGCGGGCAAGGAAGCCAGCGGCACCGGCAACATGAAGCTCTCCCTCAACGGCGCGCTGACCATCGGCACGCTCGACGGCGCGAACGTGGAGATTCTCGAGGAAGTCGGCGCGGAGAACATCTTCATCTGCGGCATGACCGTGGAGGAAGTGACCGCGCTGGTGAAAAAGGGCTACCGGCCGCACGATTACTACCTGGCGAACGAAGAATTGCGCGCCGTGGTCGATTGGATCGGGTCGAACTATTTCACGCCCGACGAGCCCGGCTGCCTGCGCATGCTCTGCGACAATCTCATCTACAGCGACCCGTTCCTGGTGCTCGCGGATTTCCAGTCCTACGTGGACTGCCAGAAGCTGGTGGACACGGCCTTCAAGGACAAGGCCCGCTGGGCGAAAATGGCGATCCTGAATACCGCGCGCGATGGGCAAGTTTTCCAGCGACCGGACGATCGGGCAGTACGCCAGCGAGATTTGGAAGCTGGACCCGGTGAGGGTGTGTAGCGGCGCGAAGCGCCGAAAGCGCCCCCCACCCGTCATCCTGAGCTTGCGAAGGACCTCTGATCTCTGCCTTTCTTCACCGATCTGGCAGAAGATGACGTCGAGCGTGCACGTTCGACCGTGCGTCAGATGCCGTATCGATGCAGTGGGAAATGGGGAGCGCACGCGCCCTCGCGTGCGGTTTTCGGCGCCTCGCCGAAAACCTCCCTCGCGGTACGTTCATCGTCTGGGAAGGTTGCTGTGGTGCGTCTCGGACTGTCCGGCGGGGGGCGCCGGACAGGGCACGCGAGGGCGCGTGCGCTCCCCATTTCGTTCCCTGCGAACCGCATCGTTCCGGCTCAGGATGACGGGGCCGGGGGGCGCGCCCACTGCATGCAGGCCGTCTACGACAGCCGGGCCAGGGCCTGCCTGACCGCCTCCTGCACCACCTCAAACGGCAACTGGGCCAAATCGAACACCGGCGCGGTAATCACCTGCACATCGGAATTGGCCGGCGCCCACACCGCCGGGTCGGTCGGGGCCGAAGAGCAGCAGGCAGGGTGTGTCGACGGCCGCGGCGAGATGGGAGATGCCGCTGTCGTGGCCGAGAAACAGCCGGCAGCGCTCCAGCACGGCGGCGAGCAGGGGAAGGGGCAGGTGTTCGGCGCTGAGCACGTTTTGCCCCGGGATCGCGGCCTGCACGGTGGCGAGCGAGGCGGCATCGGCCTCTCCGCCCACCAGCAGGAGCCTGGATTCCGGGGCGTATTCCCGGAGCCACCGGGCGAGCGCCGCCCAGTGTGTCGCGGGCCAGTTTTTGCGCGGGCTGCCGCTGCCGGGATGAAGGGCGATGACTGGGCCGGTGGATTCGCCGAGGAATTGCCGGGCCTGGGGTGTGGTCTGCGGCCGAGGGAAACAATTGCGCTCCCGGCTCGTCGAGGAAGAGGGCCAGCTTTTGCAAAGGACGCGCGAGCTGCTGGGCGGCGTGCAGGGAGTCGTCGATCCGGGCGTAGGCGGGCAGAATAGAATGTTCTTCACACCGGCCCGGCGGAGATTGTTCTCAAAGAACAGATCGGGATCGAAGAGGTAGCTGACGACCTGCTGAAAACTGGCGAAGTATTCCACGAGATCCGGGGCGAGGATCGAATTCGGGATGAAGAATCCGGCCATCGGGCCGTATTCGATGGAGCGCGTGGCGTGGGCGTAAAAACGCCCGCGAGCGAGTTCGATGATGTGTTCGTAGCCGAGAATCTCGAGCTGGGCCTCGGGAAAATTCTCCCGCAGCAGGCGGATGGCAGGGAGTGTAAGGATGAAATCGCCGATGGCTCCGCCGCGGATCACCAGAATGCGCGGTTTCACGTCCAGGATTTGCCTGACTTGAGGAACGCGCGTTTATCCCGGAACGGGCACGGCTACTGCTGCCCGGCATCATGCCACCCATCGGCCCCTGGCTCTCCCCATTTTTCCGGGCGGTTCCACGGAATGTTGCTGACGCTATTGGGATTCCTCGGGCTTATCGCTCGTGCAGGAGGTCATCAACGCCGCGGCGGCAGCCACCAGGAGAAACCCTAAAAGGCGCGGCATAAACGATTTGCTCAATTATTTGGCAACGGGGCTGCGGTCGAGGGAAGGGGGGCGGCAAGAGTCGCGTCCGGCGACTTGGCTCCGGGTGCGGCGGGCGTCCCGCGGGTGCCCTCGAAGATCACGGTATCACCGGGCTGGATCGAGACGCCACGGCGCAACCGTGCCGGGCAGCACATCCGCAATCGACGTGGACGGCTCCACAGAGGTGATGCGCAGGCGGGCGATCGGGTCGCTGCCGCGCACCACGATGAGCGAAGAATTGACCATCACCCCTTGCATGTCACCCACGCTGAGGACGACGAAATTCCAGCCGGAATTGACCCGCCAGGATGCGGCCCTGGAGGCCAGGCTTCTGATAATTGAGTTCCCGCGCCCGCTCCTTTTTCTGGAGTTCCGCGAGCTTGACCTCGTTTTCTTTCGCTTTGGCGACCTCGCCATCGAACGCGGTCTTGGCTTCGTCGCGCTCTTTGATGGCGTTATCCTTTTGGGTGGTGGCTTCCGCCAGTTGGGTCTGAAGGTTCCGCGATTTTCGGGTCGGGGCCGACCGGGGCGTTGGCTGAGCCTTCAGCTTCGCGATTTCCTCGTCTTTCTGGGCGATGATGAGTTTCGATTCGTTGAAGGCCGTGGCCGCGTCGGCGGCTTCTTTGGACTTGGCCGCCACGGTTTGCGTCAATTCGTCGAGCTTGCCGGTGGCCTCCTTGGCCTCCTTTTGGACTTTTTCGGCATCGTTCTTGTCGGTGCGGGCATTCCCTTCGGCGGCGGCGATTTTGGCGTTCGCGCCGCTGACCTTCGCCTGCAGCTTGTCGACATTCCCCTTGAGCAGGAAGCCGACGCCGGGCCGTGACCAGCATGAAGAGCAATGCGATGCCAATGAAAACTTTAGCCATAAAGGAGTTGTGAAAGTATGTGGTGGGGGACAGCAGGAATCAACTGCTGTGTAATTGCGCCGCACTTTAAAGCCTCGAAAATTTATCATTGCAAGCGGTTTCCCCTAATTTTTTCACAACAAAAGCATTTGTCTTGTGAATGAGTTGCCGCATAGAGCCCACCCCGTCAGGACTATGGATTGAAGGCAGACGAACCCCGCCAGGGCCGGAAGGCAGCAACGGTAGTCCGACCTTCCTTGTCGTAGCTCTCTGACGGCTTTTTTGTCCCGGGTATTTCACTGGAATCGTCGCCGTCGGGACACGGCGGGTGCTCGGCTTCGCGCGGCGGGGAACTCGGGAATTTTTCCCGTTCGAACGCGCCGGTTCGGCGCTCCCCGGGCTGCTTTGGCGGGAAATGCGCGGATTTGTGCTGGAGTCGCGTGCGAAATGCGCCTAATATGCGCGCCATGTTTCGCACCGGAGCGCAGTTCATGCTTCTCGCCCTGCTCGCCGGTCTGGCGCTGTTGAATCAGTCCCGGACCGAGCCGCTGGCCTCGTGGGACAATGGTTTCGCGGATTTTCTGGCCATGAACAGCCCCCGCGGGCCCGCGCCCTCGGCGGTCCACCCTGGTGGGCATCAATGATCTTCCAGCCTGGTCAATCATCCCTGGCCCTGGAATCCGCTGGATTTCTCCCTCTTTTTCCAATCTGTGCTCCCGCTCGAGCCGGGGGTGGTGGCCATCGACCAGGGTGCTGGACTGGGACCGCGCCATCGTGCTCCCGGAAGACCAGAATCGCAAGCTGCCGCAATACGAAAAGATCCTGCGCGACAACATCCTGCGCGCACCCAAGATGCTGCTCGGCTCGAGCCTCGGCGTTCCCGAGGATCCGCAGGTCATCCCGCCGCTCCAGGAAGTGCCGCTGCTGCGCAATGTCCGCGGCTCGATCGGCGAAATTCCGAGTTCACCGCCATCGAACTGCAGCCGTCGGAAACCTACCGGCTCTCCTCGACCGTCGGCTTCACAATCTGCCGCCGCTGCACCGGCACTTCAATTCCGTGCCGCTGCTCCTGCGCTACCGCGGGCAGGTCACGGCCCACCTTTCCGCTCCAGGCCGTGCTCCTGTGGGCGAAGCTCACCCCGGACGATGTGACCGTGCAGGTCGGCCTCCTTCATTGATATCTGGGAAAAAGTTTCACATTCCCATCGATTCCGCCCGGGCACATGCGGGTGGATTTCGGCGCGCCGCTGAGCAGCTTCGGGTTCGACGATTTGCTGCTGGCCAGCGAACAGAAGGAGGCGTCGCGCAAGACGATCGTCCCCATCGACCATTTGGCCAACGGCATCGTGCTGCTCGCCCGCACCGATACCGTCGCGCGCACCATTCCCGCTGGCGGCGCGGCGCAACGGCTCGCCGGGCGAGCTTTTCGCGGCCGCCATGGCCACCATCCAGGCGCAATCCTTTATCCAGCCCGCGCCGGAGTGGGCGCAATATGCCGTCATCGCGGTCTTGATGCTCCTGAGCTTCCGCGTGCCGCGGCTGAAGAAGGCGAAGACGATTTTTTGTGCGGTGCTGGTGCTGGCCGCCTACGGGCTCATTGCGCTGGCGGTCTTCGCGCGCTGGCTGGTGTGGATGTCCGGGGGTGGTGCCGGTGGGAGTGGTGGCGGTGTGCGTCCTCTTCCGGATCGTGACGCCGGATTCCTTCGGGAAGCCGAAGCGGCCGGTGATTCTATAGGGGAAGAGCCAAGAGCCAAGAGCCAAGCGGCGCCACAATCTGGCGTAGGGCACGTTACACTTGGCTCTCGGTAATTGGCTCCTGGCACTTCTGAAAACGTTTGCCATTGCTGCGCCGTCCCCGCATGGTGCCCGCAGGTCATGGGAGGTCTCACCTTCACTAATTTGACCCGGCAGATCGAAATCGGCGCCAATTGCTATTGCCTCGACCTCGCCGGGAAACGCATCGTCCTCGATTCCGGATTGCATCCGCGGTTCGATGGCGCCGCGCCGCCCTGCCCGATTTTTAGCCGGGTGCCGGATGGCACGGTGGACGCCATCGTCCTTTCGCACGCGCACCAGGATCACGTGGGCTCCATGCCGGTGCTCATGCGCCGCCAGCCCCAGGCGCCCGTGTTCATGACCGAGGCCACGCGCCAACTCAGCGACGTGATGCTGCACAATTCGGTGAACGTGATGATGAAGAAGCGCGATGACGGCATCGCGGACTACCCGCTCTTCACGCATCGCGAAGTGGACGTGGCTTTCCGGCGCTGGCGGCCCATCCCGCTGCACACGCGCTTCGATGTGACGGGAGAGCGCATTCCCCTTGGGGAGGACGCCGGGTTGTCGCTCGAGTTCTTCGACGCGGGCCACATTCTCGGCTCGGTCGGCACACTCATCCGCGCGCACGGCCGGCAGATTTTTTTACACGGGCGACGTGCAGTTCGACGACCAGACGATCATGCAAGGGGCGCGGTTCCCCGAGGAGCAACTGGACGTGCTGATCGTCGAGACCACGCGCGGGGATCGTGCGACGCCGCAAGGCTTTACGCGCGATGGCGAGGAGTTGCGCTTCGCGCAGGCGATCAAGGCGGCCTTCGATCGCCGGCGCCGGGGTGCTCATCCCGCTTTTCTCGCCCTCGGCAAGACGCAGGAGATCCTCGCGATGTTCTACGGAATTCCGGCGCAACGGACTCCTCGGCCTCGGTCCCATCTATATCGGCGGCCTCGGGACGAAGCTGTCGGAAATCTACGACAAGCTCGCCCAGCAAGTCCCGCGGCAACACCGGGACCTGCAGCTTCTCCATGACAGTGGCGCCCTTTACCATGGCCGGTCGCGCCGCCGAGGCCACGCCGCTCAAGGGCGGACGCCTCTACGCGCTCTCCAGCGGCTATGATGACCGAGAAGACGCTCTCCAACGTGTACGCCCGGCAGGTCATCAGCAATCCCGAGCACGCCCTCTTTTTCGTCGGCTACGCCGATCCCGCGTCCCCCGCCGGACGCCTCCGCCTGGCGCCTCCGGGCGCGATCGTACAACTCAGCCCGACGTGCCGCCCCAGCCGCTGAACTGCGAGGTCGAGCAATTCAACTTCAGTGCCCACGCCACCCGCGAGACGCTGCGCGCCTACGTGAACAAGGTGCGGCCGAAAAAAAATCGTGCTGGTGCACGGCGATGCGGGGGCCATCGAGTGGTTCCGCAGCACGCTGGCCGGCGACCTTCCGAACAGCGAGATCCTGCTCCCGACTCCGGGGGTGCCGCTGGAGCTGTAGCGGTCCGTTTCCATGGGAGTGCGGGGAGGAATGGGACTCATGGAATGGCCTGTCTCCTATTCTTCACCTGCCTCCGGTAACTCCCCGCTTTACACCGTTTCCGCTCCCGGCGATATTCCGCGCCCTTTCGCATGCAGCACTTCGCCATTGGACTCGCAGGTATGGGCAATGTCGGCGCAGGTGTCTTCAAACACCTGACGCAGAATCGTGCCCTCCTCCGGGAGCGGCTCGGCTTCGAGCTCGACGTCACCAAGATCGCCCTCCGCAACCCCGGCAAGGACCGCGGCGTCGCCGTCCCGCCGGAGATCGTGACTACGCAGTGGCAGGACATTCTCGACGATTCTTCGATCCAGATCGTGGTCGAGCTCATGGGGCAAAAGGAGGAGAGCCTGCGCTTCATGCTCGGGGCCATCCAGCGCGGCAAAATCGTCGTCACCGGCAACAAGGCGCTGCTCGCCGAGCACGGACGCGAAATATTCGAAGCCGCGACCCGGCACAAGGTGCCCGTTTTTTTCGAGGCGGCAGTGGCCGGCGGCATCCCGATCATCAAGTCGATCCGCGAGGCCTTCATCGGCAATCATATCCGGTCGATCCACGGCATCATCAATGGCACGAGCAATTACATCCTCACCGCATGGTGGAGAGCGGGCTGGGCTTCGCCGAGGCGCCTCGCCGAGGCCCAGGCGGCAGGCTATGCCGAGGCCGATCCCACGCTCGACGTGAATGGCTGGGACGCGGCGCACAAGGCCGTGATCCTCGCTTCGCTCGCGTATGGCTTCTGGGTGTCGACCGATAAGATTTTTCGTCGAGGGCATCGAGCACAATCACCGCCAACGACATTTCCTTCGCCAAAAAGCTCGGCTACTCCATCAAGCTCCTCGGCATCATCAAGGCCGATGCCAGGGGCGAGATCGAGGTGCGCGTGCATCCCACGCTCATCCCCGAGAAGCACGTCCTCGCCAGCGTCAACGGCGTCTTCAATGCGCTCGCCGTGCATGGCGATATCGTCGGCGACAACCCTCTTTTACGGCCGCGGCGCGGGGCAGGACCCGACCTCCAGCTCGGTCATCGCCGACCTCGCCGAAGCCGCCGCCGCCTTGCAAGCGCCGCGCAGCAACTACGGCTTCATGCCGCACGGCCTCTACGGCACTTGCACGCCGATCGACGACATCGTTTCCGAATACTACCTGCGCCTCACCGTCGAGGACCGCCCCGGCGTCATCGCCCAGGTTGCCGGCATCCTTGGTGGCTTGAACATCGGTATCTCCTCCATCTTCCAGCCCGAGGGCGACGAAGGCGCTGCCGTCCCCCTCATCCTCGTCCTGCACAAGGCGGACGCACGGCCAGATGCCGCGCTCGAGCAGATCGGCGCGCTGGAGTGCGTGAAGAAAACCCCGCGCATGATCCGCGTGGAAAACTTTGCGTGAGACGCAGCTCACCTGCATATTAAATCGGATTCATATTTATTCCACCATGCAAGCGGTCGAGATCAAACAGCTCCTTGAAAACACGCCGTTCGAGGCCTTCACCATTCATATGGCGAATGGGCGGCAGTTTGCTGTCGATCACCCCGAGGTGGCTATGTTTTCGATCAATAAAGGCTCTCTCGCCGTAGCCTTGCGCGAAGGCGGCTTCGCGATTCTCGATCTGCGGCTGGCCACCCACGTCGAGCCACAAAAGAAATCCTCTCGCGGACGCAAACGTTGAACGCCTTTCGTCCCCTTCACGACCGCGGCGTGATGGCCCGGTGGCGCGAGTATCTTCCCGTCACCGAGGCCACGCCCTTTATCTCCCTGAATGAAGGCAGCACCCCGCTGATCCATTCGCCGAAGCTGAGTGCCCGCGTGGGCCGGGACAGCGAAGTCTTCATCAAGTACGAGGGCCTCAATCCCACCGGCTCCTTCAAGGACCGCGGCATGACCATGGCGCTCTCCAAGGCCGTGGAAGACGGCGCCCAGGCCGTGATCTGCGCCAGCACCGGCAACACCAGCGCCGCCGCCGCGGCCTACGCCGCGCGCGCCAGCATCGCCTGCATCGTGCTCCTGCCCGCGGGCAAGATCGCCTTTGGCAAACTCGCGCAGGCCTTCATGTACGGCGCCAAGGTCGTGGCCATCGACGGCAATTTCGACGACGCCCTGAACCTCGTCCGCGAGATCGGCGAGACCGAGCCCATCGCCATCGTCAATTCCATCAATCCCTACCGCCTCCAGGGCCAGAAGACCGCTTCCTTCGAGATCATCGACGTCCTCGGCGACGCGCCCGACATCCATATCCTGCCCGTCGGCAACGCCGGCAACATCAGCGCCTACTGGATGGGCTACCAGGAATTCCATCAGCTCGGCAAGGCCACCAAGCGCCCTCGCATGGTCGGCTTCCAGGCCGCCGGCAGCGCCCCGATTTTCTACAACAAGATCGTCGAGAAACCCGAGACCATCGCCACCGCCATCCGCATCGGCAATCCCGCGAGCTGGAAGCTGGCCAGCGCCGCCGTCACCGACAGCGGCGGCTGCATCGACATCGTCACCGACGCCGAGATCCTCGAAGCCCAGCAATGGCTGGCCTCGCACGAAGGCATCTTCGTCGAGCCCGCCAGCGCCGCCAGCATCGCCGGCCTCTTCAAGAGCCTCGAAAACCCGATCGCCACCTGCCCCATTCCGCACATCCCCGAGGGCGCCCGCATCGTCTGCACCGTCACCGGCCACGGCCTCAAGGACCCCGACATCGCCCGCGAACAATGCGGCAGCGTCATCCCCGCCAAGGCGGAGAAGAGCGAGATCCTCCGCCTCATCGCAGGCTGAATCTGATACGGCTCGGTTTCAGTAGGTAGGGAATCGCGTTTCCTGGGAATCTTCTCGAGATCTGCGGGAAGTCACATCTCTGTTCTCCGTTTCATCTTCACCTACCATCACGGTCAGAATGATTGGCTGACCGTGATGGTAATTTTGAATTTTATGCCGCGTCAAGTCACTTTCCTGCAGACACTATTCTAGAGTATCGAAGTTCAACCGGGAATTTAGACCGGCGTTTTCAGCCAGCCTCACCCTTTCCGTCGCAGCATGTCCTTCGCCAACTTGCCCAGCGTCATCACAGCGTCCTCGATCTTCGCGTCGATGCGATATCCGCAATTGATACGCATGAAATGGGCAAACTCCCCGCGCGGGGGAAAACAGCGGGCCTGGCGCGATGCTGATACCCGCCCGCTGCGCGCGCCGCGAAAGCTGCACCGCATCCAGTTGCTTGGGCAATTCGCACCACAGCACGAAGCCGCCCCGCGGCCGCGAGAGGGCGATGCCTTCCGGTAGCGCGTGGGCCAGCAGTTCGCGCATGTGATTGACCTGCTGCCGGTAGATGCCGCGCACCTTGCGCAGGTAACGTTCGTAACCGCCTTCGCGAGATACGCCGCCAGAGCGTAGGAAGGCAGGCCGACATTTGCCAGGGTGGTCGTTTGCTTGAGACGCAACACGCGGTCCTTCCAGCGCGCCCCCGGCGCGATGTAACCGAGCCGCAGCCCCGGCGCCAGGCGTCTTGGAAAACGAACTACACAGGATGACGTTTTCATCGAAGGCGCGCAGGCAACGGGGGCGCGGGCCGGTGTGCTGCAGGTCGCCGTAGATATCGTCCTCGATCAAAGGAATGGACCGCCGCGCCAGCAGGGCACAGAGCCGGCGCTTGTCTTCGTCGGACATGCAGGAGCCGACGGGATTGTGAAAGCTGGGGATGAACGCGCAGGCCGCTACGCGCGTTTTGCGGAGCGCCTGTTCGAGCACCTCGAGATTCAGCCCGCGTTCGGCGTCCACCGGGATGGGCAGCGCCTTCAGCCCCAGTTCCTGCAGCAGGGCGGCGAGGCCAAAATAAGTGGGCGACTCGACCGCTACGGTGTCTCCCGGCTGGCAGACGGCGTGCAAGGCGAGTGAAAGCGCCTCGGTGCAGCCGTTCGTGAGGATGAAATCCTCCGGGTTGAGCGCGCATCCCCAGTCGAGTGAGCGCCGTGCCAGTTCGCCGCGCAAGGCCGGGCAGCCCGGCGGCACATCGTAGGTGGAACATTGGACACTGTGTCGCCGCGCCGCCGCGCTCAGTTCGCGGGCCATCCTGGCCTGGGGCAGGATGGCGGGGTCGGGCAGCGCCACCCCCAGCGGGACGAGGTCCAGCGCATTTTGCGCCGCGAGGATGGCCTGCAGCGGATCGAGTTTCGAGTAATCGGTGACCCGTGGCAGGGGTGAGCCGGCGCTCGGCGGCCGCACCGCGTCCGCCCGGCTGGCCCGCACGTAAAAGCCGGATTTCGGCCGCGCTTCCAGGAGGCCGCGATCTTCCAGCATGGCATAGGCCTGGAGGGCGGTCGGCACACTCACCCGCCGCTGCCGGCTGAACTGGCGCAGCGAGGGCATGCGATCGCCGGGCCGCAGGGAACGCCGCTGGATCATTTCTTCGAGTGTATCGGCGAGTTGCTGATACAGGGGATCTGCCGCGGTGTTTCCGAGCGCGTTCATGGGGACAGCATACGCTTTTCGTCGGCGTTGCACAGATACAGATTTGGTGACTCGTGAGCTGTACAGTTGCCTCCAAACCGTGGGATCACCGGTGGTTCGGCGGGTAACTGTACAAGCCGGCTTTCTTCTCGGGTGCATCTGTCGCCGTCGCCGCCTTCGGGGCATCGTGCCCCTGTTATGAAAACCGTGCCTGCTCTTGGAACATCGGTCCGCCGTCCCTTCCACTTCATGACTGCTCGCGTCGTGCCCACGGTCCCGGCCTTGGTCCCGGGAGCCTCGTCGATCGCGCGCGAGAGAAATGCGCAGGCCGTGGTCGTCCGACTCGCGCGGGGAGAGGCGCATCGCCTCGGGCGGGGCCGACGGATTCCGCGAGATCCAGGTGCTCAGCGGCGTCATCTGGCTCACGACCACGCCGGCCGAGGGCGATACGCTGTTGCGCGCCGCCGATCGGTTCTCGCCGGCCCCGGCGTGGCCCGTGGTGTTCGAAGCGCTGCAGGATGCCTCCCTGTTGCTGCTGCGTTAAGCGACCGCTGGGACCGGAAGCCGGGATAAGATAGCGCTCCCTCCCGCTGTCATCCTGAGCGGAGTGTAACGGAGTCGAAGGACCCCGTCGCTCTACCAAAGGTCATCGCTGGTTGTGCGACGGGGTCCTTCGACTCCGTTACACTCCGCTCAGGATGACACCAAGCGCACGCGATCTTCATTCCACAGGCCCTCAAAATTCGCGCTATCCCCGGTCTACGGGCTGGCCCCCAGCGCCTTCAATTCAGCCGCCGCAAAGCCGTATTCGAAGTAATCCCTGGTCTCGAGCGCGTGGGCTTTGCGGAAGCTATCGATGGCTTCCGTCTGGCGGCCGGCGACGAGCTGGCGCAGGCCGGTGAAGTAGCAACCCTGGCAGGCCCGTTCGCGGAGGTCGTTGCGACTCCCCGAGCGCACGGAGGTGCCGAGCGCCTCGTCGTCGAATTCGCCGAGGGCATACGCGGTGAGCGCGAGGCACCAACTGGCGCCGTCCCCGAGCGGCTGGGTCCGCAAATGCCCGCGGAGGTTCGCGGTTCGCATTTTCCACTTCGCCCTCGCGCGTCCGGGCCACCCACGCGTAGAGCCAGGCATAGGGCTGCGGAGGCTGCTGGCGGCCGGCGGCGGCGAAATCGGCATACGCCTGGGGCCATTCCCGGCGGAGATAGTAAACGCTGCCACGTCCGAGAAAGGCCTTCGTAAAAGTGGGTCGCAGGACCAGGGCGCGGCTGTAATCGGTGCGCGCGCCCTCGAGATCGCCCGTGTTCCGCCGGACGCAGGCCCGGGCACACACGGCATCGGCGGAGCCAGGTTGCAGCGCGATGGCCCGATTGAAGTCAGCGAGGGCGTCGTTGTTCCCGGCCCAGGCCCGAGTAAGCGCGGCCGCGTTCATAGAGAGCGCCGAAATTGCGCGGATCGAGCTGCAGCACGCGGGTGAAATCGGCGACGGCGGGCTCCAGGAAGCCGCTGGCGCGCTTGATGAGGCCGCGGCGCAGGTAGGGCGCTGATGGATTTGGGATTGAGCTGCAGGGCGCGGTTCGCATCGCCGAGCGCACCATCGAGATCGCCGAGGGGCGAAGCGGGCGGCGGAGCGATTGTCGTGGGCGCGGAAAGTCGGGAACCAGTTCCAGCGTGTGGGTGAAGTCTTCCGCCGCTCCCTGGCTGTCCCCCTTTTCCATCTTCACGACGCCGCGCAGATGGGTGGCGGCGGCGTCCTGGGGATCGATCTCCAGCACCTGATCGAGATCGGCGAGCGCCTCGGCAGGTTTGCCCGCTTCGTGCCACATCGTGGCTCGGGTTCGGAGGAAATCCGTGCTTTTCGGCTCGAGCGAGAGGGCGTGGGTGACGTCGGCGATGCCCCCCGGCAGGTCGCCCACCCCCCGCCGGGCGATGCCACGGTTGTGATAGGCGCCGGCCACACCGGGGTATTTTCCGAGCAGCATGTTGTATTCGGCGATGGCTTCGGCAAAATTGCCCGCCTGCACGAGCTCGCCGGCATGGGTAAAGGCGGCCAGCGTTGCCTCATCCGCTTCCACCCGCGCCACGGCGAGGAACGCGGCCAGGGTAAAAAAGAGGAGTGGAGAGTGGAGACGCATGGCGGCGATCTCTGTCAGGGGCAGGAAAAGTGCCAGCGGCCCGGCTTTCGGAGGGACTCGTTCTTGTCGGTTCCCGACAGAACATTTTAAAATAAACCGTGGTCATAGGCAGGGCGTGCGAGGCCGAGGGATGTCTGGGGAGCGCACTCAGTCCCGAGTGCGGGTTTTGGCGTCTCGCCGAAACGAACTTTCTCTGGTTCGGCGGGATTTTCCAAGTTCGCGCAGGCGAGGACGCCTTCGCCAGCACCCGCGACGGGTGCGCTCCCCAGAGGCGCTATGCGCGACCCGATTCGAGGCCACACGATTATTAAAATGCTCCAACTCCCTCGATCCGCCCTCTTCCGGCGGAAACCGAAACGTAACTTCCCCTCAGGTTGACACCGCCCGCCCGTCCCGCGATGCTGCGCCCCCCCTTTTTATTCACCGTGAATCCCATCATCACCGACACCCCTTATCGCTGGATTGAATCGACCTCCTGGGAACTGGAGTTCTTCGGCCTGCCCAATCGCATTCCCTGGCCGGCCGGGGTCGACCCGGCGCTGGCCAATGGCGATCCCTTCGAGATGAATCACCTGCTCGACGCCATCGAGGCGATGGGCGCGGATGCCCCGGAGCCTTGGAATAAATTCCTCAAGGCCTCGGAGCATCTCGACGATTTCGGCGAGGCGGTGCAGAACTCGGAGATCGTGCGCGCTTACGAGCTGATCGAGCAATTCGACGAGGAGTTTCCCGGCACGGCGTTCGCGCTGTATCATCGCGGTTCGCTGGCGCGGCTGGAAGGCGACGACGAGGGTGCGGTCGAGCTCTTCGAGCAGGCGGCGGAGAAGTCGCCGCGCGGCGTGGCGATCTGGAATAGTATCGGTGTGGTGGAGGCCACGCGCGGCGAGCGCGACAAAGCGGTCGCGGCTTTCAAGAAGGCGCTGGCCGTGTCCCCGCAGGACCGCACGGCGCTGGATGGCCTCGTGCAAATGCGCGAAGCGGTAAAGCTCTTGCGCGATGCGAAGGACCCGGAGTCGGCCTTCTACATGGACCTGCCGACTTTCAACCAGATGGCCCTGCGGCAGGTGCAGCAGCTCATCAACGATGGCGACCAGCTCCTGAACTACGGCGAGCAATTGCTGCGCGAAGGTTTTGCGCCCGAAGCCGGCCTCGCCGCGCTCCAGCGCGCGCAGGCCTTGAAGCCCGACGACGCGCGCGCGGTCATCGCTTTGACCATGGCCTATCGTACGCAGAACAAGCTGGCGGAAGCGCGCGCGACGATCGAGCCCTTTACCGAAAAGCATCCGGAGGATCCGCGCGGTTTCTTCTATCTCGCGCAGGTGTGCAACGCGCTGGGCGATTCCGCCACGGAGTCCAGGGCGCTGGATCGCGTGCTCGAGATCGACCCCAATGCGCAGGCGCCGCTCGGCATTCGCTTCGGTCTCAGCAACGAAGAGCACGACCCCGCAAAGGAAGCGGCTCTCGCCAAATTCGGCGAGGAGCGCAAATCGTGGATGGCCTACATCCTGGCCAGCAATGTGGCCCGCAAGCGCGGGGACGTGAAGCCGGCGGTCAAGTGGGCCGAGAAGGCTTATGAACTGGCGCCGGAAACCGAGGACGTGCTGCTGCACTTCACGGCGGCGCTCGGGGAGGCCCGCGATTTTCAAAAGCTCGTCAGCATCATCAAACCGATCGTGGAGAGCGGCAAATTCACCAAGCGGCTGAATTGGAACTACGCGCAGGTCTTGCAGCAGACGGGCCTCACGGAAGACGCCATCCGCGTGCTGCGCGAAGCCGTCACGGGCGATGTGCCGGCGGATTTCAAGGCGGCCGTGGCGCAAACGATCGAGGCCTGGACGGGCGAGCTGACCGGTTGCGGCGTACCGCTCGAAGTACACCAGGCCGGTTTCCTGCAGCGGCCGATTCTGCTCACCATCGACGGCGAGGAAGGCGGCATCGTGCTGCCCGCCGGCGCGAAGGTGCCCGCCTCGGCGTCCTTTCCCTGGAAGGCGGCCGGCGAAGAGACCCGCGTGGCCCTCCAGCAGGGAGAGAGCGGCGGCAGCCTCGAGGCCCAGGCCCTGGGCGCCTTCATCGTCCGCGGCATCGAGCCCGGTTCACCCATCGAATGCCACGTCGTGGCGCAGGCGGATGGCGCCTTCCTCTTCCGCGCCACCCAAGACGGCCGCAAGCTGAAGGTCGGCTGGGCGCCCCTGGGCCTGGAAAAGCGGTGAACCTCGGCGATTGCCCGAAATACCGCCGGGCGTATAATGACCCAAACACGCATAACTATGAGCGAATCCGAAAAAACGATCGCCGAGCTTGAGACCGCGTTTCCGGCGTTGTCGGGGATTGCTTTTACGAAGGCACGGGAAGAAGCGCTGGCCGCGGGGCGGAGCGTCTTGAGCAGCGAAGAGGGTGTGATCTACGAAGTCTTTCCAGACGGAACCCGCATCGAGCGGAAGACCATCGAGCCACCGACCCACATTCCGTTGGGCACCAGGGTCGTGATTCGGTGAGTGATGAGATTCCGCGCTTGCGCATGTTTGCCGGACCGAATGGTTCCGGGAAGAGTACGCTGAAGAATGTTCTGCGGCCCGAATTGCTCGGCATTTATCTGAACCCCGACGAAATGGAGCAAGAGATGCGGATGAATGGATCCATTGCGTTGAATCATCCGGCGCTGAGGATGGTGGAATCGGAAGCGAAGAAATTCTTCCGTAACTCCACATTTTTGGAAAAGTGCGGTTTGGCCCACGTTATGGACCGAGTCACCCTGGACTCGAATTAAATGTCGCCATTCAAATTGGATTCAAGGTGTCGCCCTCGAATCCACAGCATCTCGGCGATTGACAACGCACTTTCAGACCGCCAATTTCCCACCCCTTTTCCGATGAGCCTCATCGTCCAGAAATACGGCGGCACGTCCGTCGGCAATCCCGAACGCATCCTCAATGTCGCCAGGCGTGTCATTGCCACGCAGGAGGCGGGGCACGACGTTGTCGTCGTCGTATCCGCGATGAGCGGCGTGACCGATGGGCTGATCAAGCTGGCCAAGCAGGTTTCCGGTACTCCGACCGAGCGCGAGATGGATGTGCTCCTCTCCACCGGCGAGCAGACCACGATCGCACTGACGGCGATGGCTATCAACAGCCTCGGCAAAAAGGGCGTTTCGCTTACCGGCGCGCAGGCGGGCATCATCACCGATGGCGTGCACACCAAGGCGAAGATCGCCAATATCACGCCGAAGCAGATTCACGCGCATCTGAAGAACGGCAACATCGTCATCGTCGCCGGCTTCCAGGGCGAGACGACCGACGGCCGCATCACCACGCTCGGGCGTGGCGGCAGCGATCTCACGGCCATCGCCATCGCCGCGGCGATCAAGGCGGACATTTGCCAGATCTACACCGATGTGGATGGCGTCTACACCTGCGACCCGCGCATCGTGCCGAGCGCGCGGAAGCTCGACGAAATCAGCTACGAAGAGATGCTTGAGATGGCGTCGAGCGGCTCGAAGGTCATGCAGTCGCGCTCGGTGGAGTTCGCCAAGAAATTCGGCGTCGTCTTCGAGGTGCGCAGCAGCTTTAACAACAATCCGGGAACCATCGTCAAAGAGGAGTCCAAGAATATGGAAAATGTCGTCGTCCGTGGCGTTTCAATCGAAAAGAACCAGGCCAAGGTCACCATCCGCCAGGTGCCCGACCGGCCCGGCACGGCCGCGAAGATTTTCGGCGCGCTCGCGGGCGCGAACCTCAGCGTGGACATGATCGTGCAGAGCGACAGCGTGGGCGACACGAACGACATCTCCTTCACGATCAGCAAGGACGACCTGGTGAAGACGAAGAAGGCGATGGAGAGCGTGATCAACGAAATCGCGGCGAAGGAAATCCTCACCGAAGAAGGCATCGCCAAGCTGAGCATCGTGGGCATCGGCATGCGTTCGCACAGCGGCGTAGCTGCGCGCTTGTTCGAAGCCATGGCCGCGGGCGGGATCAATATCCAAATGATCTCGACCAGCGAGATCAAGACTGCCGTGATCATCGACGAGACGAAGATCAACGAAGCCGCCGTGCTCGCGCACGAGGCCTTCGGGTTGAGTGGGAAGGTGTAGGCGGTCATCGTACTCCCTGTCATCCTGAGCGGAGTGTAACGGAGTCGAAAGCCGAGTCTGCGAGACGCCTATGGGACTGCGGGGCAAACCCCGTTGCACAACCAGAGATGATCGCTGGTTGTTCGACGGGGTCCTTCGACTCCGTTACACTCCGCTCAGGATGACAATGGGGGGAGCCCCTTGCGTTCCCTGCGTTGAGGACGACAGTACGGGAGAAAGCCCCCGCCATGAAAACCCTCCCAATGTTCCTCAACGGCGCGTGGGTGGAGGCCAGCGAAGGCCGCACGCGCGAAATCCTCAACCCCGCGAACAACGAACTGCTCGCGGTGGTCACCGACGGCGACGAGCGCGACGCCGAGACCGCCATCGCCCACGCGCGCCGCGCCTTTGATACCGGCCCCTGGCCGAAGATGCGCGCCCAGGAGCGAGCGACCTATCTCTTCAAGCTCGCGGACTTGATCGACGGGATGGCCGATTGCCTCGCCACGCTCGAGACCCGCAACAACGGCAAGCCGTTGCGCGAGGCGAAATTCGACGTCGCGGATGCCGCCGCCTGCTTCCGTTACTACGCCGGGCTCATCACCAAACCGCTCGGGCAGACGTATGAAGTCAGCGACCCCGCCATCCAGGCCATGGTCGTGCGCGAGCCGATCGGCGTGTGCGGACAGATCATCCCGTGGAACTACCCGCTGCTCATGGCCGCGTGGAAGCTGGCGCCCGGTCTGGCCGCCGGCAATTGCTGCATTCTCAAGCCCGCGGAGACCACGCCGCTCACCGCCATCGAGTTGTTCAAGCTCATCGAGGAAGCCGGCTTTCCGCCCGGCTCCGCGCAGCTCCTGCTCGGCCCGGGGCCGACCGCCGGTCACACCCTCGCGGCGCACGATCATGTGGACAAGATTGCCTTCACCGGCGGCACGGTGACGGGCCGCACAATCATGGCCGCCGCTACCGGCAACATCAAAAAGGTCACCGCTCGAGCTGGGCGGCAAATCGCCGGTCATCGTCTTTGCCGATGCGGATTTCGACGTGGCCCTCGAATACGCCATGTTCGCGATCTTCGCCGGGCAGGGTGAGGTGTGCAGCGCCGGCTCGCGGCTCATCCTCGAGAAGAAGATCGCCGACCGTTTCCTCGCGCGGCTCGCGGAAGCGAGTTCGAAGATCGTCGTGGGCGACGGCCTCGATCCGAAGACGGAGATGGGCCCGCTCATCACCCGCTCGCACATGGAGCGCGTGCTGCACTATATCGACGTCGGCCGCAACGAAGGCGCGCGGCCCATCTGCGGCGGCATGCGTCTCACCGGGGGCGCGCTCGCCCAGGGCAATTTCGTCGCGCCCACGATTTTCGTCGATACCAGGCCGGAGATGAAAATCGTCCGCGAAGAGATCTTCGGCCCCGTACAGGTGGTGCAGCTTTTCGAGACCGAAGAGGAAGCGCTCCGACTGGCCAACGACACCCTCTACGGGCTGGCCGGCGGCGTCTTCACCGGCGACCAGGGGAAAGGCCTGCGCGTGCTGCGTGGCCTGCGGGCGGGCATCACGTGGCTGAATACCTATCACCCCACCTTCAACGAGGCGCCGTGGGGCGGCTACAAGCAGAGCGGCCTCGGGCGCGAACTCGGCACCTTCGGCCTCGACGCCTACCTCGAGACAAAACAGATCAATATCAACCTTGTTCCCCAAAGACTGAATTGGTTCAGTGGCCTCTGACCGCCGCATGGATCACATGGTCGAACTCAGAAACGTCACCAAACGCTTCGGCAATTTCACCGCTGTCGACAACATCGATCTCACGATCAAGGAGGGCGAATTCCTGACGCTGCTCGGACCGTCCGGCTGCGGCAAGACCACGCTGCTGCGCATGGTCTCCGGCTTTGAGACGCCGAGCGAGGGCAGCGTGTGGCTGGCGGGTGCGGATGTCACTTACCTCCCGCCGTATCGGCGCGATGTGAACCAGGTCTTCCAAAGCTACGCGCTCTTTCCGCACCTCACCGTCGAGGGAAATATCAGTTTCGGCCTGCGCATGCGGAAGCTCTCGCGCGCGGAGATCGCGGATCGCGTGCAGCAGGTGACCGAGCTCGTGTCGCTCTCCGGCATGGAAAAGCGCAAGCCGAATGAGCTCTCCGGTGGCCAGCGCCAGCGCGTGGCCCTGGCGCGGGCCATCGTCTGCCAGCCGAAAGTGCTGCTCCTCGACGAGCCGCTCTCCGCGCTCGATGCCAAGCTGCGCCAGGCGATGCAGATCGAACTGAAGCGCTTGCAAAAGAAGCTCGGCATCACGTTTGTCTTCGTCACGCACGATCAGGAAGAAGCGCTCACCATGTCCGATCGCATCGCAGTGGTGAACAAAGGCCGCATCGAGCAGATCGGCGATTGCGCGGAAATCTATCACGCGCCGCGCACCAGCTTCGTGGCCAACTTCATCGGCGAGGCCAATATCCTCGAGGCCACGGTGGTGGCCAGGGAAGGCAATTTCACGCGCCTGCGCGTGGCCGCCGATGTGGAAGTGCGCATCCCGACCGATCCGCAATTCGCGGGCCGGAGCGAGTTTCTCATCTCGATTCGCCCGGAAAAAATCCACCTGCAAAAGACGAAACCCGCAGGCGAAAACGCCTTCGAAGCCGAGGTTTGCGAAGAGATTTTCAAGGGGGCGATCGATGAGCTTTCGCTAAAATCCCCCGGGGGCCTGGAACTCACGGCTGTCGTCGCGAATGAAAGCGCGACGCAGGAGACCTTTCACAAGGGCGAGAAAGTCTGGTGCACGTTGCATCCCGACGACCTCGTCGTGGTGCGTGGGGAGGAGACGGCGCGTCTCATTCCCCCTCTGTCATCCTGAGCTTGTCGAAGGACCCCGTTGCACAACCAGAGATGATCGCTGGTTGGTCGACGGGGTCCTTCGACTTCGTTACACTCCGCTCAGGATGACAGGGAGGGAAGCGGAAGCTGGTTGGCGATCTCGATCAAGTTGCCATCCGGGTCACGAAGGTAGATCGACTCCAGCGGACCTTGCGCGCCGGTGCGGTCGATCGGGCCTTCGAGAACAGCGACACCGCAATTCCCGAGATGCACGACGACGCGCGCGAGCGGCTCCGAGGTGAGAAAACAGAGGTCTGCCGAACCCGGCCGCGGATGCAGCGCCTTCGGTTCAAACTCGCGACCCGCCTCGTGCAGGTTGATCTTCTGCGTGCCGAAAGTGAGGGCCTTGCGGTGCTCGCCGAAGGCCACCTCCTCCATGCCCAACACGCGCGTGTAAAAGGCGACCGTCTCGCCGATGTCGCGCACGGTGAGGACGAGATGGTCGAGCTGATCGAGCCGCATGACTCAGTGGGGGATGGGCGCCTTGATCCCCTCGGGAGAGATATGAACCATGATGGCGCTGGTGCTGAAGACGGTCGCGTGGGTGCGCGCATTGTGGCACCACACGGCTACCGTGCAGGAACTGGTTCCCACGTGGGCGACACGACTATAGATCCGCACGATGTCGCCGTTTTGCACCGGTGTCGTGAAGTCGAAGGCTTCGACACGGCGGGTGGACAAACGAGGCCTTCGGAAAGGTGAGCGAGGCGGCGTTGTAAGCGAGATCGTCGGCCCACGTGAGCATGTAGCCACCGTAAAGCGTGCCCCGCTGGTTGAGATACTCCGGGCGGATGAGCATCGTCTTTTCGTAAACCGGAAAGGCGCCCGGCTGGTTCTGTGACTGGGAGTTTTCCACGGCCGCAATGCCGTTCAAGCGTGCCACGTGGCGGCCGCCTTCGAACTCCGTGCTCAACCATGTTTGTACGATCTCCAGCGCCAGTTCGACAGGGATGGTGCGCTGGCCGATCGCGAGGACGTTGGCATCGTTGTGCATCTTCGCCCAGCGCGCGGTATCGAGGCTGAAACCCAGCGCGCAGCGAATACCGCGCACCTTGTTCGCAGTGATCTGCTCGCCGTTGCCCGAACCGCCCAGGACGATCCCGCGCTCGCATTCTCCGCTGGCCACGGCTTGCGCCGTGGGGGCGATGAAGAGGGGATAATCGACCGGCGCGGAGGGAGTAGGTGCCGAAGTCGCGTACTTCGTGTCCGGCGGCGGAGAGCATCTCGATGATGCGGCCCTTGTATTCGAAACCCGCGTGATCGGAGCCAATGGCGATTTTCATGCGCTCCAATGTGGGTGAGAGAGATGCCGCTAGCGAGGCGGAATATTACTCCGTTCCGGCGCCGGAGAAGGTCGCGAACTGCGCGTCGGATAAACGCACGGTCGCCGCGGCGATGTTCTCCTCGACGTGCGCGATGCTGGTCGTGCCGGGGATGAGGATGATATTCGGGCTGCGTCGCAGGAGCCAGGCCAGCGCGACCTGCCCGGCGGTGACGCCGAGATCTTTCGCCACTTCGGCAAGCGACCCGGAACCTTGCGCCAGCGGAGCTTCCGGGGCGAAAGGCTTGGCGGCGAGCGGGCCCCACGGGAGATAGGCGATGCCGTGCTGCGCACAGTAGTCGAGCACCGGATCGTCTTCGCGTTCGAGGAGATTGTAGCGGTTCTGCACGGAGGCGATGGGCACGATGCCGCGTGCTTCCTCGATCTGGGCGAGCGTCACGTTCGATAGCCCCACATGCCGGATTTTGCCTTGGGCGCGCAGCTCCGCGAGGGCGCCCACGCTCTCCGCGAAAGGCACCGCCGGATCGGGCCGGTGCAATTGGTAGAGCGCGATGCGCTCCAGTTTCAGCCGGCGCAGGCTGCCTTCGCAAAACCGGCGCAGGCTGGCCGCGCTGCCATCGGAGAAGACCTGGCCGGGCCCGGTCTTTTCGACGCCGCCCTTCGTGGTTACGATCACGCCGTCGGGATACGGCGCGAGGGCATCGGCGATCAATTCTTCATTCCAGCCCGGTCCGTACGGATGGGCGGTGTCGATGAAATCGACGCCCAACTCCACCGCGCGGCGCAGCAAGCGTTTGCCGGCTTCCCAATCGGGATACGGCCCGAAGTTTCC
The DNA here is from genome assembly GCA_037200205.1 of Chthoniobacter sp. Classification (GTDB taxonomy): domain Bacteria; phylum Verrucomicrobiota; class Verrucomicrobiia; order Chthoniobacterales; family Chthoniobacteraceae; genus Chthoniobacter. The sequence goes on along the minus strand of JBBCHV010000015.1, from coordinate 51,779 downwards.
GGCTGGGCGCACAGGCGCATGGCCCCGTAGCCCAACCGGGAAATGGAAAGGTCGCCTCCGAGCGACCAGCGATCAGCGGCAGTAATCATGGCACCGATCAGGGCGCGGACGCCCCGCCTGCGTCAAGCTTTGCCGCCGAAGGTCACGTAATCGTCGAGGTCGAGCAGGTCGGCCCAGGTGGTGATGTCCGTGCGATGAGGACCCGCCGCCTGGCGCATCTCATTGAAATACTCCAGCGACTCGCCTTCCGGCACCCGCTTCTCGGCGGCATCGGACCACGCTTCGATCTCGGCGGCGGTGTATTTGTTCGTCTGGTGCGAGCGGATCCATTCGAGGATTTCGCCGTCGCCTTTACCGGCGGCAAGCTCCGCCTTGAGCGCTTCGGCCTCGATGCCGAGGTAGCCGAGGATGCGCTGGTCGAGCGGGCAGTTGAAGTGATACTCGCCGCTTTTGCCGGCGATTTCGGCGCGGCCTTTGTCGAGCATGCGGGGGAGCAGGGCGTAACCGCCGAGGCGGGCGCGGGTGCTGCGGGGAGGGCGTTGGGTGAGGTCGGTGATGTGACTCATGGTTTTTTTGTTGGTGATCGGGGAGTTATCGGGCGGGGAGGCCGCCATCCACTTTGACGGATTTACCAATCATGAAAGACGCGCCGAGGGCCACTTTGTTGGTAAAATCGAAATTCATATGATGGAGGTGGCTGAGTGATTGTCTTTAGATGCGAATGAAGAGCTCTTCGGCGCTGTATCGAACTTTGGGAAGAGAAGCGGCCTTGTCTTCCGCGGAACGATAACCGGCCGCCACGGCCATCGCCGTTTGGTAGCCTTTCGCGGGCAAGCCGAGCACTTCATCGTACTTCGCCGGTTCGATGCCCTCCATCGGGCAGGCGTCGATTCCCAGCAGAGCCGCCGCCGTTATGAAATTGCCGAGCGCGATGTAGGCCTGGCACGTGGCCCATTGGTGCTGCCAATGGCTCCGCGGCCCCTTGACGATATCGCCGACGAGGGCGGCTTTGCGCGCGGCGAGATTTTCCACCGGAAAACCGCGCACCTCGGCCACGCGGGCGAGATAATGATCCACATCGGCTTCATTGACGCTCGTTTTCGCGGCGAAGACGACGAAGTGCGAGGCATCGGCCACCTGACGCTGGCCCCGCGAAACCGGCACCAGCCTGGCACGCGTGGCTGGATCGGAGACGACGACAAAACGGTAAGGCTGAAAGCCGTAGCTCGTTGGGGTGAGGATGAGCGTTTGTTCCAGCGTGGCCCAATCGGCATCGGCGATCTTTCCGCCGGGTCGAAGGCTTTGGTGGCGTAGCGCCAGCGGAGCTGTTGGAGCAGGGTTTCGTTGGAGACGGGTTTGCTGTGCATGGTCGGTTCGGGTGGGTTGTTTGGAGCGAAACTATTTCGTCCCGAAGGCGAAGAGCTTTTCTTTCGTCCGGATGTAGATCTTGCCGCCGGCAAAGGCGGGTGACGCGGCGAGGTATTCGCCGAGATCGAGCTTCGAAAGCACGACCGGTTTGTCGGTGGCTTTCGCGTCCAGGATGAGCAGCGTGCCGGACGTCCGCGGGCGAGGGTAAATGCGATTGTTCATGAGGGTCGGCGAGACGTAGTAATCGCCGGGCACGCCGAGCCGTTGCTTTTCGTAAAGGATCTTGCCGGTCGCCGCATCGTAGAGCGTCGCGAAACCGCCATCCTTCACCAGGAAGAGTTTGCCGTCGTAGTAGAGTGGCGAGGCGACATACGGCGCGCCCTTTTCGTTGTTCCACAAGACGTGCGTGTCGGTGATGTCCCCCGCGCCCGCCCGGCTTGACCGCGAGGACGGCGTTCTTGCCCCGCTTCATCCAGTTGAGGTTGCCTTCCCACTCGGAGCGCTCCCAGTAGCCGTCCTTGTTTTTGTCATTCACGTCGAAGAAATCCTTGAAGGGCGTGTTCGCCATCTCCGCGCGGGAGATGCGGCCATCGCCGTCCTTGTCCATCATCTTGAGCAAATCGTCGAAGCTGGGCATCGGCTCGTCCGCACTGCCGCGGGGCTCCACGTGGCGATGTAGAGATTTCCGTCGGCGCCGGGAGTCGGTGTGGGTGCAGGGATACGCGGAAAGTCCGCGGATGAGCCAGCGTTCCTCGCCGGTCTTGAGATCGTAGCCCTTGGCGCGCGTGTCCCCGAGGGCCACGAGCAAGCCATCCCACACCACCGGCGAGCCGAAGCTCACGCGAAATTCCTCACGGGAGCGCTTCCAGACTGCGGCGCGGTCTTGGCATCGAAGGCGTAGAGGCCATTGCCGGGTCCCACTTCGTCGCGCAGCAGGTAAACCAGCCCATCGTGAATGATCGGCGATGTGCCGGTGCCGAAGCCGTCCTTGCTTTGCGTCACCGGGAGTCTCACTTCCCACAGCGCCTTGCCATCGAGGTCGAAGCAACTCAGTCCATAGGAACCGAAATAGCTCACCACCCCGCTCTCCATCGGTGGCGCACGTCGAGGCCGCCGGCGAGCCGAGCTTTTCACATGTATGCCTCCAGCTTGTCCGGCGTCGCTTCGTGTCGCCAGGCGATCGTGCCGTCCGCGAGATCCACGCCGAGCGTGACCAGCTTGCCCTCCGCAAATCCCGTCAGGAAAGCGCGTCCCGCCGACAATGACCGGCGAGATGCGCGCCGGGCAACGCCGTTTGCCAGAGCAGATTGCGGGCAGTATCGAGTTCCGCGGGGAGTGCCTCGCCGGGGGCGGTGGATTGCCCCGATGGGCCGCGGAATTGCGGCCAAACGGGCGCCGCATGCAGGGTGGAGGCGAGGGCGAGGAAGCAGACAGAGGTGACGCATAGGTGGGTGGCGGTCGGCGGTCTGAGGTCGGAAAGGCGATGTCACCAGGCGATCTCCGCGCGCTCGCGCAGAAATTTGCCGGTGAGATTTTGCGGCGCATCGAGCGCCAGCCAGACGATGGTATCGGCGCCCTGCTCCACGGAGAGCGGCGCGGTGGCGCCGCCCATATCGGTCCGCACCCAGCCGGGCGAAACCGCATTCACGGCGAACCGCGGCAGGGCCCGCCGCGAAATGCTGCGTGAGCGCATTGAGCGCCGTCTTCGACATGCTGTAAGCCGGCGCCCAGTCTTGCAGCCCCTCGGCGAGTTGCCCCCGCGCGGCTGGGAGACGTTGATCACCCCGCGGGGCTTTGCTTTGCTCGAGCAGCGGCTGGAAGGCCTGCGTCACGAGCAACGGCCCCGACGGTGTTGGTGGCGAAGGTCCTTCAGCGCGCGGTCTCGCCGTCGAGATCGAGCAACGTTGCCGCCGTCGTCGAGCAGAATGGCCGCGTTGTTTGATCAAGGCGTCGAGCTGCGCCGTCTGCCCGGGCCAGTGCCCGCACGGCGCTTTCGATGCTGGCCGGATCGCTCACGTCGAGCGGCAGGAAATGCACATCGCCCTTGATCGACGCCGCGGCCTTCTCACCGCTTCGCGCTGGCGCGCGGTCAGGTAGACCCGCACGCCGCGCGCGGCCAGTTGCCGGACGACTTCCAGGCCGATGCCTTTGTAAGCGCCCGTCACCAGAGCGACCTTCGGCAGTGCGCTCATTTTTGCGGGCGTTGCAACTCCTCGGGAATGACCATGGCAACGATCTTCTCGGTCTGGCGCAACACCATGATCGGCGAGGGGCACGCCGATCTCGGAGGCGACGAGCCGCTTGTGCAGGTCATCGATGTTGCGGATCGCGTGGCCTTTGAAGCCCACGATGATGTCGCCGCGCTTCAAGCCGGCGCGGGCCGCCGGGCTGTGCGCCTCGAGTTCGGCGATCAGCACGCCACGGTCCCTGCGGCAGCCGGTGGAAACGCACGACACGCGGGTGCAACGGCACGTTCTGGCCCGCCACCCCCGATCGCACTGCGGCGGATGCGGCCTTCCTTGATCAGCCAACGCCGGCCACGAATTGCGCGGTGTTGCTGGCGATGGCAAAGCAGATGCCTTGCGCGGGCAGAATGACCGCGGGTGTTCACGCCGATCACTTCGCCGGCGCTGTTCACGAGCGGGCCGCCGGAATTGCCGGGATTCAGCGCCGCATCGGTCCTGGAGGATATCGTCCATCAACCGGCCCGATTCCGCGCGCATGCTGCGGCCGGAGGGCGCTCACGATGCCCGAGGTCACGGTCTGCTGGAAGCCGAACGGCGAGCCGATGGCCACGGCGATCTGCCCCACGCGGATCGTGCCGGAATCCGCCAGCCGCACGTGCTGGAGATTCCGGCGCGTCGATGCGCAACACCGCGAGATCCGTGTCGGGATCTTCGCCGATGAGCTGCGCGGGAAACACGCGGGCGTCATGGAGCCGTGACCTCGAATTTCCGGCCGTGATGCACGACGTGGGAATTGGTGAGGATGAAGCCGTCGCGGGCGATGAGGAAGCCCGAGCCGCCACCGCCGCGGTGGCCGTCGCTCTCCACGCGGATGTTCACCACGGAAGGTGCGAACGCGATTGACGACCGCGCTGACGGTGCGCGAATAGCTGTCGAGCAGCGCGTCGTCCTCGACAGATGCGGTCTCGGCGATGGGGGGTGGGGATCGGTGGCATGGTCGTCGCGAACCGGGTGAAATTCCGGCGAGCGGCGGCCTTGGAATTCAGGATGGATTTTCATGGCTTCAGTAATGACGCACATGCGTCAAGTGGCGTTCACTTTCGTTAGAAGGCCGATTTGACGACGCCGCCATCGGCGCGCCAGATGGCGCCCGTGGTGACGGAGGCGAGCGGGCTCGCCACAAAGGTCACGAGATCGGCGATTTCCTCCACGGACTCGAAGCGCTTGATGAGCGAGTTCGGCCGCACTTCTCTCGAAGAATTCCTTCTCGAATTCCTCGAACGGCTTGCCGCCGAGAAAGCCTGGCCCACAAAGGTTTCCACGCCTTCCGAGCGCGTCGGCCCGGGCAGCACCGAATTGACCGTGATCCCCGTGCCGGCGGTCAGTTCCGCCAGGCCGCGCGCCACCGCGATCTGCGCGGTCTTGGTCATGCCGTAGTGGATCATTTTCCGGCGGGCTTTGCAGGGCCGACTCGCTGGAGATTGAAAATGATGCGGCCCCAATTGCGGAGCCGCATGCCGGGCAGATAGAGCCGGCTGAGGCGAATGCCACTGAGGACATTCACCTCGAAAAAAACGCCGCCAATCGTCGTCGGGAATTTCCTCGAACGGCTTCGGCTCGAAGATGCCGAGATTGTTCACCAGCACTTCGACATTCGGAAAACGCGCGCGAGTTCGGCCGCCGCGCTGTCGGTGGAAAGGTCGCCGGCGAAAGCCTCGAGCTTCGCCCACGTCACCTTGGCGCGAATCCTGGCCAGCGCTCGTTCACGCGGGCCTCGGTGCGGCCGTTCACGATGACACGCGCGCCCTCGGCGGCGAGAGCGGTGGCGATGGCGAGTCCGATGCCGGCGGTCGAGCCGGAGACGAGGGCGAGTTTGTCAGTGAGTTGGAGATTCATAGGATGAGTGGAATGATGGGATGGAATGGGACATTATCCGTTCACCAGTTTCATCATCGCCGGCTGGTAGCGTTCGCCGGTGATGGGGATGGCGGAGAGTTCTTTCGCGGATCTGCTCCTCGTCCTCGGGCGTGAGCACGACTTTCGTGGCGCCCATATTGTCCTCGAGGTACTTGAGCCGCTTGGTGCCGGGGATCGGGACGATGTCGTCGCCTTGCGCCAGCACCCAGGCGAGAGCCAGTTGGGCGGGGGTGCAGTGCTTGTCGCCGGCCCAGCGCTTTCACAGCGTCGGCCAGCTTGAGATTCGTCTGCAACGCTCCTTCGCCAAAACGCGGATAATTGGTCCGGCGGTAATCGCCGGCATCGAGATCGGAGATCTTCGAGATCGTGCCGGTCAGGAAGCCGCGCCCCAGCGGGCTGTAGGCCACCAACCCGATGCCCAGTTCGCGGCAAGCCGCCAGCACGCCATTTTCCTCCACGTCGCGCGTCCACAGCGAATACTCGCTCTGCAGCGCCGCGATGGGGTGGACCGCGGCCGCGCGGCGCAGCGTCTCCGCGCTCGCTTCGGAAAGTCCGATCTCCCGGACCTTGCCGGCTTTCACCAGTTCGGCCATGCCGCCCACCGTGTCCTCGATCGGCACGTCGGGGATCCACGCGGTGCTGGTAAAAGAGGTCGATGACATCGATGCCCAGCCGCTTCAGGCTTTCGTCGCAGGCGCGGCCGGCATTGGCCTGGAGAGCCGTCCATGCCATTGTGGCCCTGCGGGCCGATGCGAAAAGCCAAACTTCGTGGCGATGACGAGCTTGGAGCGGTCCGTCTCGCGCAGAAGCGTCCGAGCAGTTCTTCGTTTTTGTAGGGGCCGTAGACTTCCGGCGGTGTCGAGGAAGTTGCCGCCGAGCTCGACATAGCGATGCAGCAACGCGCAGCGATTCCGCCTCGTCGGCGGGGCCGTAGCGAAGGACATGCCCATGCAGCCGAGCCCCGAGGGAAGTGACATTGAGAGATCCAAGTTTGCGGGTTTTCATAATCGGGGATGATTCGTTTTTGTCGGGGAAGGTGCGTTTAACTCCACGTCCAACGGTTCGTGCACGAATTCGTAACCGCTGTCGTTTTTGCGACGTAGCCGAGCGCGGGATAGGCGAAGTGCGCGGCAAAAATGCGCGTGCGGTCCGCGGCCGCGCGATCGAACAGCTTCTTGCGCGTGACGCTCGCCTGGGCCGGCGCCGAATCGCCGGCCATCGTCCAGTCGAGATGGGCGAACATCAGCACTTCATGGTGCGCGGCATCCACGATGTGCAGGAGTTGCTCGTTGCCCGAGGTGATGGCGAAGGCCAGGTGGCCTGGGGTGTGGCCGGGCGCGTCGATCAATTCGATCCCGTCGAGCAGGCGGTCGCCGGGCGCGACCATCTCCAGCTTCGGCTGGGCCGCGTTCAGCACGGTCTGCGCGGTCTGCACCGAGCCGGTGATCATCTCTTTGGGCAGCCGCAGTCCGCTCACATCGGGCGACGGCGCGGTCCAATAATCGAACTCGCGCTGGTGAATGAAATGCTTCGCTTGCGGGAAGAGCAGTTGCTTCGTCGTGGCGTCGACCAGCCCGCCCACCGTGATCGGGATGCGCGTGCGAGATGAAGAGCGCGGTGATCTGTTCCGGCTTTACGCCGGCGGCGGCCATCACGGGCAGCAATCGGCCCACGGACGGCCCGGAAAATCCACCCGCCCCCGAGTCGAAGAGCACCCACTCGCTGCCGAGATGCAGGAGCAGGACATTGAAAGGGGAATTGCCCGTCGGGCTTTTGAAAATGGGCGGCCAGGGTCTTCGCCACGGCGGCGGGCTCCGCCTCGGTGGCCAGGATGGGCTGGGTAGGCATGTCCATGTAGCCGTCGCTCAGCACATATGCGGTCGCGTCGCCAAAGCGAAAGCGATAGTAGCCGGCCGCCGGGTTGAGGGCTGGCGCGGCGGGGGCGCTGACGGCCGGTTGTGCCGCCGCGGCGCGGCCACCGACGAGGGCGGCGAATCCGCCGAAGCCCAGCAGGCGCAGCAGTTCGCGACGATGGAGAGGGGAAAGATTCGAGGTCTGCATGGCGATTTCAGTTCAGGTCGTTTTCGAGGACGATGCGGTAGCGGGCCTTGCCGCTCTTGAGATGGTCGAAGGCGTCGTTGATTTTCGACATGGGGAAGAACTCGGTCGTCGGCGCGATCTGGTGGCGGGCGGCGAAATCGAGCATCGTCTGGAGGGTGGCCGGGCTGCCGATCGGCGAGCCCGAGAACGAACGCTGGCCCATGATGAGCGGAAACGCCGCGAGGCTCACCGGCTCGGCAATGGCGCCGACGGTGTGGAGGCGGCCCTTGGGCGCGAGCGCGTTGACGTAGCTCGGCCAATCGAGTTTCACATTCACCGTGGAGAGGATGAAATTGAACGAGCCGGCGAGTTTCTCCATCTCGGCGGAGTTCCGCGAATTGACCACGCTATTCGCCCCGAGTTGCTGCGCTTCGTCGCGCTTCGAATCGCTGGAGGTGAAAGCGACGACATCGCAGCCCCAGGCGTGCAGGAATTTCAGCGCCATGTGGCCGAGGCCGCCGATGCCGATCACGCCGACGCGGTCCGTTGGCTTGATGCCGAATTGCACGATGGGATTGAAGACCGTGATCCCGCCGCAAAAAAGAGGCCCGGCTTTGGCTGCATCGACCTTTTCCGGAAGCGGAATGACAAAGGCCCCTTCCGCGCGCACCTGGGTGGCGAATCCTCCGTGGCGCTGGACGATGGTGGCTTGAGAGTTCGGGCAGAGATTGTGGTCGCCGCTCATGCACTGGTGGCACGTCATGCAACTGCCGGATTGCCAGCCGAGACCCACGGTCTGGCCTGCTTTCAGGTGCTTCACCTGGCTGCCGATGGCGGCCACTTTTCCGACGACTTCGTGCCCGCCGACGAAGGGATAGGCCGACATGCCCCATTCGTTGTCGATCATCGAGAGATCGGAATGGCAGACGCCGCAGTAGGAGACGGCAATGTCGACTTGTTCGACACCGAGCGGGCCGGGGGTGTACTCGAAGGGAGTCAGTGGGGACTTTGCCGCGGTGGCGGCGTAGGCTTTGATGGTGGTGCTCATTGGGTGGTGTGGGTCGCGGTTAGGGTGTGCGGAAAAAACGAATTGTCATCCTGAGCGAAGTCGAAGGACCCCGTCGAATAACCAGCGATTATCGTTGGTGAAGCGGCGGGATCCTTCGACTCCGTTACAGTCCGCTCAGGATGACAGGCGAAATAGCGATGTAGAAAATTCATGCGTTCACTCCTTTGATCGCCTTCTTCTCCTTGGCCGCGTTGGCCGCCTGCCAGAGGTACCACGCGGCGGTCGTGCCGTGCGGACGCCAGCATTCGGCGTAGGCGAGGAGTTCCTTGGGCTTGGGCATGGCGTCGAGGCCGTAGGCGACGCGGTAGCCGTCGCGGATGCCGAAGTCATCCGCCGGGAAAACATCCGGGCGCCCGAGCTTGAAGATGAGCATCATCTCCACCGTCCAGCGGCCCACGCCGCGCACCTGGGTAAGCCGCTCGATGATTTCCGCGTCGGTCATTTTGCGGATCGCGCGCAGGCTCGGAATCGTGCCGTCGAGGGTCCTGGCGGCGATGTCGCGCAGGGAGGCGATCTTCGCCCAGGAAAAACCGGCGGCGCGCAAGGCGTCATCGCTGACCGTTGCCAGGTCGCTGGCGGAAGGGAATTTCTTCCCGGGAAAAAGTGCCCGAAAGCGGCGCAGGATGGTCTCCGCGGCGGGTACCATTGAGCTGCTGATGCGCCACGGCGCGGACCAGCGCCTGAAAGGGGGTGTGGGCTTTCTCCGGGGTGATCGTGCAGGGTCCGTGCGCACGAATAAGCCGGCGCATGACCTTGCAGCATTTCGTCAGGTACTCGTGAGCTTCGGGCGTCATGACAGGAACCGGAAATCAATTTGGTGCAGGACTGGCCATCGCGCCACTGGGGATTAGTGAAGAATGCGCGGCGGCTGGCCGGCGGCCGATAAAGAGGACGCCCGCCGCGGTGAGCACGCACAGGCTGCCGGAGATGAAAAAGGCGTGATCGTAAGCGCCTTCGACCGTGCGGATGAGTCCCGCGCCCCACGCCGCGAGCGCCGCGCCCACCTGATGCGCAGCGATGATCCAGCCAAACATCATTCCCACTTTCTCGCGTCCGAAAATCTGCGCCGTGAGCGCGACCGTCGGCGGCACCGTGGCGATCCAGTCCAGCCCGTAGAAGACGGCGAAGAGCGAGAGCCGATGCGTCTCCGGATGAAACGCGCTGGGCAGGAAGAGCAGGGAAAGACCGCGCAGCCCGTAGTACATGCAGAGCAGCCAGCGATTGGAAAAGCGATCCGAGAGCCAGCCGGAAGCCGTGGTGCCGACGAGGTCGAAGAGGCCCATCACCGCGAGCAACCCCGCGGCCCGCACCTCGGGAATGCCATGGTCCATGCAGGCCGGCACGAGATGCGTGCCGATCAGGCCATTCGTGCTCGCGCCGCAGATGAAGAACGAGCCGCCCAGCAGCCAGAAATCGCGCGAGCGCACGCCGAGGCGCAGTCCCGCGATGGCCTCGGCAAAAGGATTGCCGACGGCCGCGGGCGAGGGGACGGGAGCATTGGCCGGCAGGCCATAGGGCCGCACGCCAGCCGCCGGCTGGTCGCGCATGAGAAAGTAAATCAGCGGCAGCATCGCCAGGAGAACGCCCACGATGATGAAGACCGCGCTGCGCCAGCCGCTTTTCTCGATGACGTGGGCCAGCAGCGGCAGAAAGAGCAACTGGCCGGTCGCCGTGCTGGCGGTGAGCGCGCCCATGATCAAGCCGCGGTGCGCATGAAACCAGCGATGGACGATGGTGGCGCCGAGGACGAGTGCCGTGAGGCCGGTGCCCGAGCCGACCAGCACGCCCCAGAGCACGACGAGTTGCCACGACTGGTGCATCAGCAAAGCGGTGGAGGCGACGCCCGCGGCGACGAGCGTGAAGGCCAGCAACATGATGCGGCGCGGGCCGTAGAGGTTGATGAACCCGGCGGCGAATGGGCCGATCAAGCCGTAGAGCAGGAGATTGATCGAGACGGCAAAAGAGATCGTGGCGCGCGACCAGCCGAACTCATGTTCCAGCGGGACGATGAGCACGCCCGGCACCGAGCGCACGCCGGCCGCGACGATCAGCGTGAGGAAAGTCACCGCCACGACGACCCACGCGTAGTGGAAGCGCGCTGGTTGGTGGATGGCGGGCGGGCTCAAGCGAGGTCAGGTTGCGCGCGGACCGCGCTGGTTTTAGGGGAATGCTGCGAGAGCGCCACTATGCCGAGCGCCGCCAGGGAAGTGGCGCCGCCGCTCCACATCACCGCGGAGGTACCGAAGTGGTCCACGATCACGCCCCCGAGTACGGAGCCCGTGGCAATGACGATTTGAAAAGTGGAAACGAGCAAGGCGGCGCCGCCCTCGAGCGCTTCCGGCGCGGACTTGAAAACCCAGAGCTGGAGCGTGATCGGCACCGCTCCAAACGCGAGGCCCCACGCGATCAAAAGCACCGTCGCGCCGGCGAGCTGGTGCCCGATTACGGGCAGCAACAGAATCGCGCCAGTTTGCAAAAGCACGACCCCGAGGAGCGTTGATTTCAGATGGCGCGCGGCGGCCGCGCCCCCCACGAAATTTCCGACGACGCCGGCCACGCCGTAAGCGAGCAGGAGCGTGCTCAGGCTGCCGGCGCTGATGCCGGAGCCGTCGCGCAGAAACGGCGCGACGTAGGTGTAAGCTCCGAAGTGTCCAGCGACCACAAAGGCGACGGTGAGCAGTCCGAGCCGGGCGTCCGCATGCCGCAGCAAGTGGGTCAGTTGGCGAAAGCCGGGCGCGGGCGGAGGCGGCAGCGCCGGGAGCACGAATAATTGCACCACGCCCACCAGAAGGGCTACGCCGCCGATCACCGCGAAGGCCACACGCCAACTGGACAGGCCGGCGATCAAGGTGCCCGCCGGCACGCCGGCCACCGTGGCGATCGAGATGCCAGCGAGGATAATGGTGGTCGCCTTCGCCATTGACCTGGCCGGGACGAGGCGTCCGCCGAGAGTGACCGCAATCGTCCAAAAACCGCCGAGGCTGATCCCGAAGAGCACGCGAGCGGCGATCATCACGCCGAAGTTCGGAGCGAAGGCCGCGGTCAGATTCGCCACCGCGAGCAAGGCGATGAGACCCAGGACGACGTGACGGCGATCGAAGCGGCCGGCCGCGATAGTCATGACCGGTGCGGCGAAGGCAGCAACCAAACCGGGGATCGTCACCATGAGTCCGGCGGTGCCATCGGACACGTGCAGGCCAGTGGCGATATGCGTGAGCAGACCGATCGGCAGGAATTCGGAGGTGACGACGACGAAGGCGCCCAGCGCGATGGAGAGGACGGCGAGCCAGGCTTTGGCAGCGGTTGGATTCACGATGGTTGGAGACTTACCTGGCTCTCAAGGCTGGCCGCCGAAAGTGACGTGGTCGTCGAGGTCGAGCAGGTCGAACCAGTCTGGGCGCTGGGTGAGATCGGGAGAGGAGAATTGACTCATGCGGCGGTGGGTTCGGGCAGGAGTGCAGGGTAGTCGGTGTAGCCCTTCGCGCCCGGGGCGTAGAAAGTGGCCGGATCGGGCGGATTCAGCGGCGCGCCGGCCGCGAAGCGTGCGGGCAGATCGGGGTTCGCGATGTAGAGTTTTCCAAAGGCCACCGCGTCCGCTTCGCCGGCGGCGACAATCTGCTCCGCCGACTCCTGGGTGAACTGTTCGTTGGCGATATAGACCCCGCCAAAGGCTTTCTTCAGTTCGGCTCCGAGGCGGTCGGCGCCGGCGTGTTCGCGGGCGCAGAGGAAAGCGATCTTCCGCCGGCCGAGTTCGCGGGCGACATAACCGAAGGTCGCCGCAGGATGGGAGTCGCCAACGCTGTGGACGTCGCCGCGCGGGGCGAGGTGCATGCCCACGCGATCGGCGCCCCAGACCGAGATGACGGCATCGGTCACTTCGAGCATCAGGCGCGCGCGATTTTCGATCGAGCCACCGTACTCGTCGGTGCGGCGGTTGGAGAAGTCCTGGAGGAACTGGTCGAGCAGATAGCCGTTGGCGCCGTGGATTTCCACGCCGTCGAAACCGGCGCGCAGGGCGTTCGCGGCTCCGCGGCGGTAGACCTCGACGATGCCGGGAAGCTCGCTGGCCCCCAGCGCCCGCGGCGTGACAAAGGGCTTCTCCGGACGGACCAGGCTCACATGGCCCTCCGCCGCAATGGCGCTCGGCGCCACGGGTAACTGGCCATTGAGGAATATCGGATCGGAGATGCGTCCGACGTGCCAGAGCTGCAGGAAGATGCGCCCGCCTTCGGCGTGCACCGCGTCGGTGACCAACGACCAGCCGTCCACTTGGGCGTCCGACCAAATGCCGGGCGTGTCGGCGTAACCGACACCCATGGGATCGACCGACGTGGCTTCGCTGAGAATGAGCCCGGCGGACGCGCGCTGCCGGTAATACTCGGCCATGAGCGCATTCGGTGTGCGGGTTGCGCCGGCGCGAGCGCGGGTGAGGGGCGCCATGATGATGCGGTTGGGCAAGGTCAGCGCGCCGACAGTGAGTGGAGTGAAGAGGGTGGGCATGGTTTTCAGGATGGGCAGACGGAGCGGCGTGAGCGCCGAAGGCGCGCCAGACGGTAGCCGGAGGCGTCAGCCGCCGGACGGGTGGAAGAAAAGGCGTTCGCCCCGGCGGGGGCGCCAGACGGGTTCCGGTGGCTCACGCCACCGGCTAATTTCTGCTGGCCTTCCGGGCTTGAAATCCGCTCATCAGGCCAGGGCAGCTCCACATTAAAATGCGGAGCGATTTTTAAACGAACCCCGCACGAGGGCAGCGTGGCATGGGAACCGGCGGGAAGCGCGCCGTCGCTTCCTGGGGCGCGGCTTTCCAGGCACCGACGGCGCGATGTTCTCCAGGGTGCTATCTGCTCGGCGGGTTTCATTATTTTCCGGCGCTGATGCCGGTGGCGGGCGCTACGGTCGTGCCGTCGCGCAGGGTATCGTTCGGGTTGGACACGAAACGCGTGCCGACGGGCAGGCCGCTCGAGAGTTCGATGGTCTTGCCCAGGTCGCGGCTGATCACCACCGAAGCGAGCAGCACTTTGTTGTCGGTGCCGAGCGTGGCCACCTGCGGGCCTGCGGTCTGGAGAATAAGGGCGCGCGCCGGGATGGTGATCGGTGGCTGCTCGCGCTGCACCTTGAACTTCACCTCGGCAAACAGGCCGGGGACGAGTTCGGCGGCATCGTTCGCCACCTGGATTTCCGTGCGCAGGGTGCGCGTGGCGGCATCGAGCGAACCGGCGGTGCGGACGACCTTGCCGGGGAAGGTGCGGCCCGGCACCTCGCGGAAGGAGAGATCGACGGACTGGCCGACGCTGATGAAGTGATAGTAGCTCTGCGGCACATTGACGAAGGCGCGCAGGGTCTGGAGCTGTTCCATGCGGTAGAGCACGCGGATCTCATCGTTCAGGTCGCCCGTCACGAGCTGGCCCACTTCGATGTGGCGCTGCGTGACCGTGCCGTCGAAGGGCGCGGTGATCTTTTGGAAACTGCGCTGGCGGTTGAGCCGTTCGAGATTGGCCTCGGCGGCGGCCAGATCGGCCTTGCGCGCTTCCATGGTCGATTGGCGTTCGTCGACTTCCTGCGGCGCGACTACGCGGTTCTTGCCGAGTTGATTCCAACGGTCCCAGGTGGACTGCGCGATCTTCAGGTTGGCCCGGGCCTGGGCGAGCGTCGCCGTGGCCACGTTGACTTGTTCGTCGAGCTCCGGTGTTTCAATCTCGGCGAGAAGGTCGCCGGCTTTTACCTTGGCGCCCATATCGGCGATGATGGTCTTCACGTAGCCATTCACGCGTGGATAAATCGGCGTGGATTGCTGGGCTTCCACGCTGCTGGGCAACACCAACTCGGCGCCGGCGTCACCGGCGGTGGCGGTGTCGACAGTGACGATCGGGAAGGGTGACGCGGCGGCCGCTTTCTCGAGCTGCGCGCGGTGCAGGAGGCGCGGGATCAGGCCGGCGGTGAGCAGGCCTCCGGCGAGCACAGCGGTGCCGAGGAGCAGGACGGGCGCTTTCCAACGAGCGCTTTTCGGCAGGGCCGTTTCGGTGGAAGTTTCAGGTGCGATTTCGGTTTTCATGGGCGTCGATTATTTGGCGGTGGCTTGTTCTTCGACGGAGGGAACGCTCACGGTGAGGGCGTCGAGAGGGACTTCGGTATCTTCCGCGAGAATGGGATTCGGCACGCGGCGCAGGAGGCTGAAGACCACAGGCACGAAGAAGAGGGTGGCCAGCGTGGCCATGCTCAACCCGCCGATCACGGCGCGGCCCAGCGGCGCGTTTTGCTCGCCGCCTTCGCCGAGCGCGAGGGACATGGGCAGCATGCCCAGCACCATGGCCAGGGCGGTCATGAGTACGGGGCGCAACCGCACGCTGCCCGCGGTGAGCGCGGCGCCGATGCTGTCCTTGCCCGCGAGCATTTGCTGGTTGGCAAAAGTGACCATGAGGATCGAGTTCGCGGTGGCCACACCCACGGCCATCATCGCGCCCATCAGGCTCGGCACATTGAGCGTGGTGCCGGTGAGATAGAGTCCCCAGATGATGCCGGCGAAGGCGCCGGGGAGAGCCATGATGATGATGAACGGGTCGAGCCAGCTCTGGTAGTTTACGACCATGAGCAGGTAGACGAGGAAGATGGCGGCGAGGAAGCCGATGCCCAGGCGGGTAAAGGCCGACTCCATGTCCGTGACGAGGCCCTTGACCAGGATGCGATTGCCCGGCGCGAGCTGCGGCTCGTACTCGGCGATGACCTTGCGGATGTCCGTGATCACGCCGCCGAGGTCGCGGCCCTGCACATTGGCGAAGATGTCATACACAGGCTGGATGTTGAGATGGCTGGCCGACCCGGGCGCGGCGCCGCGTTCCAGCGTGGCCAGGTTGCCGAGCAACTGGGAGTCGCCCTTTTCCGTGGCGATGGGCGTGCGCAGCAGCGAATCCGTGGAATCGATGAGATGGACCGGCGTCTTCACCGCGATGAGGTAGGGGCGTCCGGCCAGCGGATCGACCCAGTAGTTCGGCGTCACCTGCGTGCTGGAGGCGAGGGTGATCATCAAGTCATTGGCCACGTTGAGCTGGTTGAGACCGCTTTCCGCGAGGCGGGTGCGGTCCACATTGAGCCGCAGTTCGGGCGCGGCCACGTCCTGGTGAATGTGGACGTCCGCGGCGCCGGGGATTTTGGCGATCTTGTCGCGCATGGCGCGGGCGATCTCGAGATTCGCCGCCTTGTTGTAGCCGGCGATGCGGATGTTGATCGGCGACTTCAGGCCGAAATTCAGGATCTGGCTGACGATGTCCGCGGGCTGGAAGTAAAAGGTGAGGTCAGGGAATTTCTGTTTCAGGTGGGTGCGCAGATCGGCGGCATAAGCGGGCGCGCCTTTCTTCCGCTCATGCTTGAGCGCGATGAGGATTTCACCGTCCTGCGTGCCCAGCGTGGCGCTGTCGCCGAAGGCCAGGTTGTACTGCTCGGAAGGCACGCCCATGTCGTCGATGATCATGTCCACATCCTCGGCGGGGATGACCTGGCGGATCTCCGCTTCCACGGCGGAAAAGATCTTCTCGGTCTGCTCCAGGCGCGTGCCGCTGGCGGCGACGACGTGCATGCGGATCTGGCCGGCATCGACCGTCGGGAAGAAATCGCGGCCGATCCAGGGCAAGGCAACGAAGGCGCTGCCAAGCAGGATGCCGAAGGCGGCGAGGACGGCCACGCGATGGCCGAGCGCCCAGGCGAGCACATTGACATACGCGCAGCGGAACCATTCAAAGCCGTCGTTGAAGACCTTGTGGATATGGCTGAAAATATTTGTCGGCGTGGCGTTCTCCGGCGCGTGCGATTCGCTGGCCAGCAGATATTTCACCAGCACTGGCACCACGGTGCGCGAGAGGATGTAGCTGGTGAAAACCGCGAAGACCACGGCCAGGGCGAAGGGCACGAAGAGGTATTTCGCGGGGCCCTCGAGGAGCACGACCGGCACGAACACGATACAGATGGCCAGGGTGGCGACGAAGGCCGGCACGGCGATCTGCTGCGCGCCGTCGAGGATGGCCTGTTGCAGCGGTTTCCCCATGGCGAGGTTGCGGTGGATATTCTCGATCTCCACCGTGGCGTCATCGACCAGGATGCCGATGGCCAGGGCGAGGCCGCCGAGGGTCATCACGTTGATCGAATAACCCAGCGTACTGAGGGCGGCGATCGAGGTGAGAATCGAAAGCGGGATGGAGATGAGCACGATGAGCGTGCTGCGCCACGAACCAAGGAAGAGCAGGATGGCCGCGCCGGTGAGACAGGCGGCGATGAGGCCCTCGTGCCACACGCTCTCGATGGCTCGCGAGACGAAGGTCGATTGATCGAAGAGCAGGTTGATCTTCATCCCCGGAGGCGCGCTCGCCTGGATGCTCGGCATGAGCTTTTTGATGCCGTTGACGATATCGAGCGTGGAGGCGTTGCCGTTGCGCAGGATGGTGAGCATGGTGCCGCGCACGCCGTTGGTGCGCACGATGTCCGTCTGCGTGGCGGAGCCGTCGTGGACGTAAGCCACGTCGCGCACATAGATCGGCACGCCGTTGACCGTCTTGATCGGGATGTCATTGAGCCGCTCGACCACGCTGGGGCTGTTGTTCAGCGTCACGCGGTAATCGGTCTCGCCGATGCGGGCGCGCCCATTCGGCAGCACCAGATTTTGCACGGTGATGGCGTCATTCACTTCGCGAGCGCTCAGCCCGCGGGACTGGAGCGCCGAAGGATCGAGATCCACCATGACGGTGCGGACCTTGCCGCCGAAAGGTGCGGGCAGGGTGATGCCATTGACCACGGCGATCTGGGTGCGGATGCGGAAGATGCCGTAGTCGTAGAGATCCGCTTCGGACATCTGGTCGCTGGAAAGGCTCATGCGCACGATCGGCACGCTGGCCGCGGTGTAGCGCAGGATGATGGGCGGCTGCACGCTCGGCGGCATGCGGCGCAGGATGGCTTGCGAGACGGCGGTCGCCTGGGCCAGGGAGTCGGAAATCTTGACGCCCGGATGGAAGTAGAGGCGGATGATGCCCACGCCATCGATCGTCTGCGACTCCATGCGCTCGATGTCATTGACGTTCGAGCTGAGGGCGAACTCCGAGTAGATCGTGATGCGCTGCTCGAAATCCGTGGTCGACAGGCCGTTGTAGGTCCAGATCACCGAGATGACCGGGATGTCGATGTCGGGGAAGATGTCCTTGGGGGTCCGGATGATCGAGACGAGGCCCATGATGACGATGAGCACCGACATGACGATGAAGGTGTACGGACGGCGGAGGGCGAGACGGACAATCCACATAAATTGGGTGCGGTGAGCCTGCGGTGGAGGCGGGCCGCAGCCGTTTGGGCGGCTGCGGCCCCCTGCTGGGCGCGGTTACTTCGGTTGGGTGGGTCGGGCCGAAGTCACCGCTGTTGGGTTGGGTGAAATTGGGCTTACGCGGCGACGAGCGATTCGAGTTTCTCGAGGATGTTCTTCTTGGCGATCGTGCCGACGGCATAGTCGCGGACCTGGCCGCCCTTGAAGAAGAGCAGGGTCGGGATGGCGCGGACGCCGAAGCGGCTGGCCAGCTCGGGATGATCGTCGATGTTCAGCTTGGTGACCTTGTAGCGGTCGCCCTGGTTCGCGGCGATTTCGTCGAGGGCCGGGGCCATCATCCGGCAAGGGCCGCACCAGGGCGCCCAGAAGTCGACGAGCACCGGTTTGTCGGATTGCTCGACTTCGGCAGTGAAGGTGGTCGGGTCGATGTTGGTTGGCTGGTTCATATACTGGCGTGGTTTAGGCGGCGCTCTGCAGCGACCGCGAGCTGTGGTCGAAAGGGTGGTGCTGGTCGTCGAGCGAGGCGAAGACCAGGCGGGCCTTTTCCTCGGCGACGGCCGGGAAGAAGAGGTTTGGGAAGCCAGTCTCCTGTGCTACTTCGACGGCCTCATCGAGGATGCGCCGGATGAGAGGCGGCGGAACCCGAACGCCAAATTCGCGCATCAACCGGGCCAGGACATGGCGACGCAGGCTGCCCGCGAGCGGGGCGAGTGAATCGATCGAGTGCGGCTTGGTAGCGAGGAGTTTGGTGCGTTGGTTCATGGTAGTCAGTGGGTTACATGGTGAGATTGGAAATAGACCAGTCGTCTATCGTCTGCGCAAAAAAACTAGGCAGGGGAGAGGTATTTACGAACGAAGAGAGCGGCGGCGCGCAAGGGGGCGACGCTCTTCTCGACTTGCATGCGCTGGTTGGCGCCCATCCAAAGATCCTGGGCCATCGTGGCGGTCGCGAGCGCGTTGAGGTCTTTCCGGAAAACGCCCTTTTCCTGGCCCTCGACGATCACTTTCTCGAAGTAGCCGCGCCATTCGCGCATGCCCTCGGCGAGAACGGCCCGCATATCGTCACTGAAAGTGGCGACCTCGCTGGCCAGCTTCACGACCAGGCAACTACACTGGCAACCGTTGCCCATCAAGTTGGCGATACTCAGGTCGTAGTAGGCCGCGAGACGCTCGGCGGGGTCTTCGGAGAGCTCCGTGGTGAGCAAGGCCTTCCGCTTGTAGGCGGAGGCGTCGGCGACGTAGTGCTTCAGCAATTCGACGCCGAATTGCTCCTTGGACTGAAAGTAGTGATAGAACGATCCCTTCGGGACTTTGACCGCGGAAAGGATCTCATTGAGTCCCACCGAATGGAAGCTCTTCTGGAGCATGATCTCCTCCGCCGCATCGAGGATGCGTTCTTTGGTGGTCGTGGTTGCGGTGGCCGTGCTCATGGGATGGGAAGACAATTAGACCAGTCGTCTAGTAGTGTCAAAAAGAAATCGTAAAAAGTTTCTGCGCGCGTCGCCACGGGTTGTAGCCGGGCTCAATGAGCCCGGTCTTCGGCTTCATCTTCGCGCCCATCGTCGGCTCAATGAGCCCGGTCTTCGGCTGGCTCTGCGGGGGTCGCGTTCTCCCAAGCCTGATGGGCGCGGGCCGGGTTCAGTGAACCCGGCTACAGCGCGCCCACGCGGAATCACGCCTCGCCTTCGCCCTGCCGCCCGTTCTCCTCGAGATGCCGCAGCACGTCGCTGCGGTCTTCCACCTCGTCCCACACGTCGCGGCTCACGTAGATCGGCGCTTTCTGCTGGATGGCCAGGGCGATGCAATCGCTGGGGCGGCCATCGAGCTCGACGATCTTCTTTTCGAACAGCTCGTTCTCCGCGCTGATGATCAACCGGGCAAAATAGGTCTCGCTCTTGAGGTCGTTGATGATCACCCGCTCGACCTTGGCGCCGAGCGCCGTCATGAGGTGGCCGATGAGATCGTGCGTCAGCGGACGCTCCTTGGGCGTGTCGTTCAGGAACATGGCAATCGCCGCCCCCACGCTCTCGTCCACATAGATGACGAACACTTTTTCCTCGTTGCCGATGAAAACCGCCCGGCCCGAATTGAACGGGAGCACGGTGCGAATTTCGACGGAAATCACAGGCTTGTTCATGTGGGCGCAATGTCGGACGTGGGTGCGCCTCTGTCGAGGGCGAAAACGCGCCGCCACCCGGTGCCCCAGGAATCGCGCTTGCCAGCGAAGTCGCCACCGCAGCATGCTCCTCCCATGCGGAGACGAACAGCGAACGCAGCCACTGCGCAGGGAGGCCGGCTGGCCGGGCCGCTCAAAGGAGGAATCCCATGCTGAAGTGGATTGTCATCCTGCTGATCGCGGTCGGTATCTACTACGCCGCACAGAATTGGTCCATGCTCACCGCGCATTGGAGCGAGGGCCTGGCGAGCCTGAGCAACGCCACGCCGCAGAAGGGGACCGCCATCCCGCAAGGATACCCGAAACAGGCCACAGACCGGGCGGGTTTCCCATCCTTCGGGTCGTCCTGGGGAATGCACCATGTCGGCAGTTTGCAGGTTGAATTGCCGTTTCCCCTGGAACCTTACCATCCGCCCGACGCGAAGCCGCCACCGGCCAATGTCCGCCTCGAGTTCTATGCCGGGCAGTCCGGCGCCCATCGGGTGGTGATTGGGCACGGGACGAACACGACCATGGCCGGCGGCCTGGCCCTCACGGCCTTCAACAAGCCTTTGGAGAAGGCGGCGGACGGCCTCAGCCTGGATGTCATCTCTATCAATTCCGCGACGACCATGCTGCACGGCTTTCGCGCGCGACGGAGCGACTACATTTCCCGGTCGAGCCCCCGTGATCGCGTGCGCTGTGTGCTGTTGGAACGAGGAAACCAAGCTTGGTTTATCGAAGCCCACTGCCCGGAGGCCAACACCGCCGGCGAGGGTTTTTTCCAGCGACTCGCCAACTCCGCCCAATAGCGGAGAGCCCCACGGCACCTCCTGCGCAAAGATTTTGCGAAGCGCTGATTGCATTCGCCCCGGCATTTCACTATCGCGTGCCTCATGCAGCAGACTTGGGACATCCCCGCCGCCATTTCCCTCTACAACATCGACCGTTGGGGGTCGGGCTATTTTACGATCAATGCGAAGGGCAATATCCAGGTCCACCCCACCCGCGCGCCCGCTTCCATCGACATCATGGAGCTCATCGACGAGGCCAGGGAGCGCGGGCTCACGTTTCCTCTCGTGCTCCGCTTCCAGGATCTGCTGCGCGATCGCGTGGAGACGATCAACAAAGCCTTCATCACCGCGATGCAGGAGGCGAATTACCGCAACGAGTATCGCGGTGTTTTCCCGATCAAGGTGAACCAGCTCCGCGAAGTCGTGGAGGAGATCGTGGACGCCGGTGCGCCGTATCACTTCGGCATCGAGGCCGGCAGCAAGCCGGAATTGCTCGCCGCCCTGGCCATCCATCGCGACCCGGAATCGCTGGTCATCTGCAACGGTTACAAGGACAAGCTCTTCATCGAAAACGCGCTGCTCGGACGCAAGCTCGGCAAGAAAGTGATCCTCGTGGTGGAGAAGATCGAGGAACTCGCCGAAATCATCCGCGTCTCGCGGGAAGTGGGCGTCGAGCCGATGATCGGCATTCGCGTGCGCCTCTCGGCGAAAGGCTCGGGCAAATGGGCGACGAGCGGCGGCGAAAATGCGAAGTTCGGCGTGAGCACCGCGGAACTGGTCGCCGCGAGCGAGTACCTGAAAAAGGAAGGCCTCGCCCACGTTCTGAAGCTCGTCCACTTCCATGTCGGCTCGCAAGTGCCGGACATCGGCACGATCAAGCGCGCGGTCCGCGAAGCAGCGCGCTTCTATGCGAAGCTCAGCAAGCTCGGCCACGAGCTCGGCTACCTCGATGTCGGCGGCGGCCTCGGCGTCGATTACGACGGCTCGCGCACCGCCTTCGACAGCTCGACGAACTATTCGCTCCACGAATACGCCCGCGACATCGTGTGGAATATCATGGAAATCTGCGACTCGGAGAAAGTCGCGCACCCGGCGATCGTCAGCGAAAGCGGCCGGGCCATCGTCGCGCATCACTCGATCCTCGTCGTCGAGGCCTTCGGCTCGATCGAGAAGGACAAGGCGCCCGTGCAGATCGAAGCCGCGGCGGACGGTCCCAAGCAAGTGGCGGAGATCCTCGAGCTGCAGCGCAACCTCACGCAGCAGAACCGCATGGAATCGCTGCACGACGCCCAGCAGCTCAAGGAGCAGGCGCAATCCATGTTCGACCTCGGCTTGCTCGGTCTCGAGGGCAAGGCGAAGATCGAGACGGTCTACTGGCAGATCGCCAAGAAGGTCGTCGATTTCTGCGCCGGCATGAAATACGTGCCCGACGAAGTGAAGGAGCTCGAGACCTCGCTCGGCGACCAGTACGTCTGCAATTTCTCCGTCTTCCAGAGCCTTCTCGACCACTGGGCGCTCGGCCAGCTCTTCCCCGTCATGCCGATCCACCGGCTCACGGAATTCCCCGAGCGGCAGGGTACGCTGGTCGATATCACCTGCGATTCCGATGGCAAGGTGAGCAAGTTCATCGACCTCCAGGACGTGAAGGACACGCTCTCCCTGCACAAGCTCAAGCCCGGCGAGCACTACTACCTCGGCTTCTTCCTCATGGGCGCCTACCAGGACATCATGGGCGACCTGCACAACCTCTTCGGCCGGGTGAATGAAGCCCACGTCTTCCTTGACGAGGACGAGGAGAGCGGCTGGTACATCGAGGAGACCATCGAAGGCAGCGCCATCGGCGAAGTGCTCTCCATGACGCAGTGGGACCAGAACGAACTCGCCCGGCACATGAAATCGCAAGTCGACGCCGCCATCAAAGGCGACCGCCTCAAGCCCAACGAAGCGATGAAGCTCCTCGCCAACTACGAGAAAGCGCTCAAGGGCTACACCTACCTGCAATTCAACGGCAACGGCTCGGCGAAGTAGAGGTAGCCTGCGCATCCCCACGGTTGTCATCCTGAGCGGAGTGTAACGGAGTCGAAGGACCCCGCCGCTTTACCAGCGACCACTTTGCACTCACGCCCAATTGCCCTCCGCATACCAGGACACCTAGGCGTTCGTAATCTTCAAAGCCGATCGCTGGTCGTTCCGCGGGGTCCTTCGACTCCGTTACACTCCGCTCAGGATGACAACGTGGTGCTCGCCCCGCCGCCCGCAAAAGTGTGACATGCGCGGCGTATGTTCAAAACCCGCTCTGTCACGCCCGGCCTGGCGCCGGCTACGCTCACACCGCACCTCGTCGATGGAAAGGCCGTTCCACCGAAGATCACCCTTTTCGAATACGACGAGGAGACCCTCGTCGAGAAGCAGCTCGACCACATCGAAGAGGCCTTCTGCTGCTTCGACAACGACAAGGTAAGCTGGATCAATATCGACGGCCTCGGCGACGTGGAGGTGTTGCGCAAACTCGGCGGACATTTCGATCTCCATCCGCTCGCCCTCGAGGACGTGCTGAACATCGGCCAGCGCCCGAAAGTCGAGCACTACGAAGGCTACCTCTTCATCGTCGCCGAGATGATTTATCTCAATGAGGAGGAGGTGGTCTGCGGCGAGCAGGTCAGCATGTTCCTGGGGAGAAATTTCCTCATCACCGTGCAGGAGGAGCCGGAGGCCGATGCCTTCGAGCACGTCCGTGAGCGCATCCGCAGCGGGCGCGGCTGGATTCGCAAGATGAAGTGCGACTACCTCGCCTACGCGCTGCTCGACTCTATCGTCGACCATTACTTTCCCGTGCTGGAAAATCTCGGGGCCGCCATCGAGGACATCGAGAATACCATGGTCGAAAAACCGAGCCGCTCGTGCCTGCTTTCCCTCCACGAATACAAGCGCACGCTTCTCCAGATGCGCCGCTACGTCTGGCCCGCGCGCGAAGTCGCCACCTCGCTCATGCATGAAGAAAGCGGCCTCATCCGCGCCGAGACCAAGGTGTTTCTTCGCGACTGTTACGACCACACCGTGCAGATCATGGACCTCGTGGAAAGCTACCGCGACGTCGTCTCCGGCCTCATGGAACTCTACCTCTCCAGCATCGGCATCCGCACCAATGAGATCATGCGCGTGCTCACCGTTATGTCCTCCATTTTCATTCCGCTCACCTTCATCGCCGGCCTCTACGGTATGAACTTCGCCTATCAGGAAGGGGACCAGAAAATGCCGCTCAACATGCCCGAACTCCACAACCCTTATGGTTATGTCATTGTCCTGGGGGTGATGGTGGTGATCGCGATCGGACAGGTGCTTTTCTTCAAGCACAAGAAGTGGCTGTAAGAAACATCGGTTTTCGGGGCGAGGATCGAGGAAACGCCGTTGGCGTTTGGTCGGTTACAAGCTGCTGCGGCACTTATGTCTTCTCGATCAGAAAGAGCATTTCGGCGTGAGGCGCCTCGGCCAACCGGACCCATTCATTCGTCCAGCGCATCCCAGCCATGACATTCCGGCGATGGTCGATTTCCAGGACTTCGATCACCCGGCCGGCGGAGGAGATGACCTCGTGCAGTTCCTCCGCCGTGGCGCGTCCGCCGGAGCTGTAGGAAAGGAGGATGTGCCGGGCGGGGGTGGCGCGCAGCAGGCGTTCGATGGCGGCGACCGCGATGAAGCGGCCCGCGTCGTCCCGGCGAAAGTCTTCAAAGACCGAGCCGGCTTGCGTGTCGGAGGAGTCGTCCCTCCGCCGGGCTTTGCCGAAGAGGGCGGGCCGGTCGTTGAGGCAGAGGGTCGTCCAGAGGTGGTAGTAGGCGGCGTAACGCACGCGCGACGGTGGCATCTTCTCGTTGTTCGAGCCGTAGGGCGGATCGAAGTAGGCGAGGTCGGCTTCCATCCCGGGCAGAAGTTGGAAAATGTCGCCGCGGTGCACGGTATGCGATTGCTGGATCGGCAGCAGGCGCGGCACACGGAGGCGCAGGGGATGGTAGGAGCGCGGCGACCAGTCGCTGAGGTAGGAGACGAAGTGGCCGAGAGTGTTGTCCACTTCATCCAGCGCGAGGATCAAGCTCGCGAGCAGGACCGACTTCTCGATTTCGGTCACGCCGAGACGGTCGATCTCCGCGCGAATCGCATCCAGCCGCCGCGTGTTGGAAATCTGCCAGGGTTTCTTCAGGCCGTCGCCGCCCGCCGAGTTTCCGTCCTTCGCGCTGCCGCCGTAGTGTTCGGTGAACCACCCGTCCACGCCGGGGAGAGCGTTGAGATGCTCGATCAGCGGCTCGTAGTGCTGGGGTAGATGGGGATTGAGCAGGTAGCACCGGCCGAAGACTTCCGACCAGACGGAGAGGTCGTTGGCCATCACGCGATAGCCGGTCTGGGCGAACATCTGGGCGACGCGCGTCGTGCCGGAGAAGCCGTCCAGCACGGTGCGCGGCTGCACTTTCCGCGCGAGCCGCAGGATATGTGGCAGCAGCTTGCGCTTCGAGCCGGCGTACTTGATGCCCTGCGTTTCAGGGGCCGCGAGGGCGCGGGTCTCAGGCAAATTCAGGGTCGGTGCGCTCATTGCGGGTGCGGGTGGACAAGGCGCCCGCTTTCTTTACAGTAGGGGAAACATGACCGCGACCGGCGAAATCAAAATCAAAATCGGCAACGAAAAGTTGGTGAAGGTGACGGAGAAAGCCAGCGCCAAGCTGAATTCGCTGCTCACGCGCCAGGGGCGTCCCGAGGGCGCGTTGCGGGTGGCGGTGATCGGCGGCGGCTGCTCGGGCCTCCAATACAAGATGGACCTGGTCGATGGCCCGGCCAATCGGGACATCATGGTGAAGAGCGCCGGGGTGAATGTGGTGATCGATCCGAAGAGCGCGCTCTTCGTCAGCGGCTCGCTGCTCGATTTCAGCGAGGACTTGCAGAAGGGCGGCTTCAAGGTGACGAACCCGAACGCCGTGGCGCACTGCTCCTGCGGAGAGAGTTTTTCGGCGTAGGAAAGTGGTTCGAAGCTCCAGCTTCGCAGGGATCGGTATTCGCAGGGATCGGCATTCGAAGCTGGAGCTTCGAGCCACTTTCCGATGACGTTGCGCCAACTCCCCGGCTCATGACCTCCCGCATTTCCCTTCGCGACTTTTCCCTGGCGATCGCACTGCTGGCGATCTGTGCGTTCTTCGCCGTGAAGGTGCCGGGATGGAACTTCCTCAGCGCGCGCAATCTCTCGCTGCTCATGATCGACTTCTCGATCACCGCCACGCTGGCCATCGGGATGCTACTGGTGATCCTGCCGGGGCATATCGACTTGAGCGCAGGGAGCGGGCTGGGGCTCATCGGCGGCATCGCCGCGGTGCTGGTCACGCAACAGCACTGGCCCGCGCCGCTGGCCATGCTCGCAGCGCTGGGGGTGGCGCTCGTGCTGTGGTGGGCGATGGGCAATCTCATCGTGCGGCAGCGCATCCCGGCGTTTATCATCACGCTCGGCGGGCTGCTGGTATTCAAGGGGTTGTTCTGGTCCGTCATCCAGAATCGCACGGTCACGGTCGCGGCGGGCGGGCAGCAGAATCTCTACTCCCTGCTCACCACCTACTACCTGTCACCGCGCGCCGGCTATCTGCTCGCGGCGCTGGCCGTTGCCGGGCTGGTTTTCGCCCGCACCAGGGCGCGGGCGGCGCGGCGGAGCTACGGCTTCGAAATCGATGATGGGGAGACGAATTTCCTGAAGCTCTTCCTCATCGCGCAAGTCGTGTTTCTCTTCGTGCTCATCACCAATCAATTCCGCGGCGTCCCGCTGCCCGCCTTGATTCTCGGTGTGGTGGCCCTGGCCGCGTGGGTGCTCACGCAGCACACCCCCTTCGGCCGCTACCTCTACGCGATCGGCGGCAACGAAGAGGCGGCGGTGATCTCGGGCATTCCCGTGGAGCGCGTGACGATCGGTGCCTTCACGCTCATGGGGGCGATCGTGGCGCTGACCGGCTTTATGCAGACGGCCTACGGCGGCAGCTCGACCACGACCGTGGGCGATCTCATGGAACTCGACGCCGTGGCCGCGTGTGTGATCGGCGGCGTGAGCTTGAAAGGCGGGCGCGGCAGCGTGCCCGGCGTGCTCTGCGGCGCGCTCATCATGGCCTGCCTGCTCAACGGCATGTCCCTCCTCGCCGTCGAACCCGAGAAGAAGTTCATCGCCCGCGGCGCGGTGTTGATCATCGCCGTGTGGATGGATGTGCGGCTGGGGCGGAATAGTTGATCGCGCGAAGCCTCCGCAGGGCGCCACGCGGCTATCAACTATCCACTCTCAACCATCCACTTCCGCCCTACAGCAGCGTGCCGCGCAGAATGACCCGGGCGACATTGAAGTAAATCAAGAGCCCGGTGACATCGACGAGCGTCGCCACAAAGGGGGCGCTGGAGACGGCGGGATCGAGCCC
This sequence comes from Chthoniobacter sp., assembly GCA_037200205.1. Lineage (GTDB taxonomy): Bacteria > Verrucomicrobiota > Verrucomicrobiia > Chthoniobacterales > Chthoniobacteraceae > Chthoniobacter. Next base: position 24,527 of record JBBCHV010000015.1, on the reverse strand, counting down.
GCAGCGCCGCAGCACAAAGGGCAGCATCGCGCCGGCCACCGATCCCCACATGACCACGCCGATGAGAGCGAGGCCGACCGTGAGGGCGATGACCCAATGGTACTGCCCGTAGTCGAAGATGTGCAAAAACTGCCAGAGCGAAATGCGGAAGAAGCCAATAATGCCGAGGATCACGCCCAGGGAGAGGCCCGCCGCCAATTCCTTGCGCATGATGCGAAACCAATCCCGCAGGCGCACCTCGCCGACGCCCATCGCGCGGATGATCAGCGTGGTGGCCTGCGAGCCGGAATTGCCGCCGCTCGACATGATGAGCGGCAGGAACATCGCGAGCACGGTGGCCTTGGAGATCTCGTCGTTGTAATTCTGCATCGCCGTGGCGGTGAGCATCTCGCTGAGGAAAAGGATGATCAGCCACGTCGCCCGTTTCTTGACCATGCGGTGCAGCGAGATGGTCGTGTAGGGCTCGTCCAGGGCCTCCATACCGCCCATCTTCTGCATCTCCTCGGTCGTGACTTCTTCCTGGATATCGAGGATGTCGTCGACCGTGACGATGCCGAGCAGCTTTTCCTCGGAATCGATGACCGGCAGGATGGTGCGATCGTACTTCTTGAAGAGTTCGTAGGCGGCGCTCGCCTTGTCGTTCGCCCGCAAGGCGACGAATTGGTGGTCGCGGATCTCGGAGACCAGCGTCGTCACCGGCCGGATGAGGAACTCGCGGATGCGCACATCGTCGATCAGCGTGCAGTGTTCGTCGGTCACGTAGATCACATTCAGCGTCTCGGAATCGCGGCCAAACTCGCGCACGTGCTCGAGCACCTGGGCGATGGTCCACTCCTCGCGCACGGTCACGAATTCCGGCGTCATCAGTCGGCCCACCGTGCCATCGGGGTAATTGAGCAGCGATTGCGCGACCGCTTTCTCCTCCGGGGAAAGCAACTGGAGCATCTGCGCCACGGCGGCGCCCGGCAACTCCTCCAGGAGTGCGGTGCGGTCGTCGGGCGACATGTCGTTGAGAATGCGCGCCGCCTCGATGTGGCCCATGGCCTTGAGCACCTTTTCCTGCGCCTCGGTGTCGAGATACTCGAAGACCTCGGTCGCCTGGGCGTGGGCGAGCAGCCGGAAGACGATGGCCTGCTCGTCCTCGGGAAGCTCGGTCAGGCACTCCGCGATGTCGGCGGGCGCCCAATCGGTAAAGGCCTCCCGGAGGGCGGCAAAGTTGCGCTCCTCGATGAGTTCTTTGATTTCAGGGCCGATGAGGTTGCCGAGCATGTGGGCAGGGAAACACCGGTCCGAGCCCTTTGCCAATGGCCGAGTGTGAAAATTTTACGCGCGCCCCTTTTCAATCCGCGCCGACCCATTTAGCCTGAGGCTGTGAGCTACACGGTTTTCGCCCGCAAATATCGCCCCCAGACGTTCGATGAGATCGTCGGGCAGGAGCACATCGTGACCACGCTGAAAAACGCCATCGCGCAGAACCGCCTCGCCCAGGCCTATCTGTTCGTGGGGCCGCGCGGCACGGGCAAGACGAGCACGGCGCGCATTTTCGCCAAGGCGTTGAACTGCATCCACGCGCCGACCACGAACCCCTGCGGCGTGTGCGACATGTGCAAGGAAATCGCCGCCGGCAATTCGCTCAACGTGCTGGAATTCGACGCCGCGTCGAACACCCAGGTCGACAAGATCCGCGAGATCATCATCGACAACGTGAAGTACGCGCCGACGCGCGGAAATTACAAACTCTACATCGTGGACGAGGTCCACATGCTCTCGAACTCCTCGTTCAACGCGCTGCTCAAGACGCTCGAGGAACCGCCGGCGCACGTGAAATTCATCTTCGCCACGACCGATGTGCAGAAGGTGCCCACGACGATCATCTCCCGCTGCCAGCGGTTCGACCTGCGCCGCATCCCGACGCCGCAGATCGCGCAGCACCTGCTCTTCATCGCGGGCCAGGAGAATATCGTGCTCGAGCCGGCGGCGGCGGAGACGATCGCCCGCGGCGCGGAGGGTGGGTTGCGCGACGCGGAGTCGATGCTCGATCAGCTCGTGGCCTTTTGCGGCGAGAAGATCGGCGAGCAGGACGTGCTCAATATCTTCGGCTTCACCGCGCGGCAGACCGTGGCCGGGCTATGTGAGCATCTCATCGCCGGCCAGACCGGCGCGGCGCTCGCCGCGATCCAGGGTCAGGCGGAAGCGGGGAAGGACTTGAGCCGGCTGATGTCGGGCCTCATCGAGCACCTGCGCAATTTGCTGGTCGCGCAAAGTGCGCCGGAAACGTTGCATGAAGACCTCAGCGCCGAGGCCGTCGCCGAACTCACCGCGCAGTCGGGCCGCGTAGGGCCGGACAAGCTGTTGAGCTTGATCGAGCAATTCGCCGACGCCGAGGGCCGCATGAAATGGGCGGCGAACAAGAAGATGCATTTCGAGATCGCGGCGATTCGCGCGGTCCAGACACTCGGCCAGGCGACGCTGACCGAGGTGCTGGATACGCTGACCGCCATGCGCGGCGGCGGCGCGCTGCCCGAGCGGCCCGTGAAGAAACCGGAAGCGCCCAGGGCTTCATCGCCACCCGCGGTCGTCGAAAAGAAAGCGGAACCCAAGCCCGCTCCCGCTCCGGCTCCCGCCGTCGCACCTGCCGCAGCCAAGCCTTCGCTGAGTTCCTTCGTAGCCGCCTCGCTCGGCGAGAAGCCTGCGGAGCCGGCGCCGAAACCCACCGTGAAAGTGCGCGAGGAGCCCGCGTCCCAGCCGGAAGCCAAACCCGAAGCGCCGTCGGTTCCCGTCGCGGCCCCTACGGTGGCACCGGATACGATCTGGCCGCAGGTGATCGCCCGTGTTCGCAAGGACCGTCCGCTCATTTCCAATTGGGTCGAAGCCGGCCGGCTGCTCGGCATCAAGAACGGCGTCGCCTCGCTCGGTTTCCCGCCGGAAGAGAGCCTGGCGCGCGACATGTGCGACCAGGCGAACAATCGCAAGTTCCTCGAGAAGCTCGTCAGCGAACTGGCCGGAGTGCCGCTCACCCTCAAGACCGAGATCCAGGCCGGGTTGGTCGTCGAAAAGCTGGCCCGCGAGGAGGTCAAGCCCGAGCCGAAGATCGATCCCATGGAAGCCTTCAAGAACGACCCGCTGATCCAGAAAGCCCTCGCCGAGTTCAAAGCCGAAATTCTTCCCGCCTAACCCCACCACCATTATGAACCTCAAGAAGATGATGCAGCAGGCCGCCAAGATGCAGGAGCAATTGGCCCAGGCCCAATCCGAACTCGCCGACAAGACCGTGACCGCCACCGCCGGCGGCGGCAAGGTGACCGTGACCGCCAACGGCGCGGGCGAAGTGCTCTCGATCAAGATCGACAAGACGGTGGTCGACCCCGAGGACGTGGAGTCGCTGGAGGACCTGATCCTGACCGGCGTGCAAAAGGCCATCGAGGAAGGCAAGGCGCTCCAGCAGTCCGAGATGAGCAAGCTCACCGCCGGCATGGGCCTGCCGCCGGGAATGGGCTTTTAGCGTAGAAGCTCATCTCCGTCGGCGATTCGCGATCGGGGGAGCCCCGATCCCTTTTTGGAAACGCATTGACGGCGGGCTGTTGTTGAGACTTAATCTCATCAAATGCTCTGGCCGGATACACCTTCGCCCACGCCCGCCGTTCGCAGATCGGCGGAACAGGAGGCTTGGGCGGGAGTCAAAGGGATCTGGCGCCCCCTCGACGGCAGTTTCTTTGGGGGTGGGGTCAGCATCGAGTGGCATGATTTCCGGGTGGACTCCGATATGGACTGGGCGCGCAGTTTTCATCCCGGCTGCCTGGAGATTTGCCTCAATTTCTCCGGCTCCGGCACGCTGGAGGATGGCGCCGCCGCGCGGCGGATCGAAGCGGGCCAGGTCGCGATCTACACCACGCATCCGGGCCGGCCCAAGGCGCAACGGGCCGCGGGCTCGTGGCATCGGTTTCTCACGCTGGAGATGGGCCGCGAATTCCTGCGCACGCACTTCGACACCAGCCGCGAGCGGTTGAAGGAGCCCGTCTGCCGCTTCATGGACAGCACCGGCGCGCCGCCGGCGTGGCTGGAAATCATGCCGCTGCCGCCCTCGCTGCTCGGCACGCGCATGGAACTGCTCCAGCCCCCCGTGCCCGAATCCGCGCGCCCCATGTGGTATCGCGCGAAGGTTCTCGAAATCCTCGCGCAAACGCTCTTCATCGCCGACACCGCCACGGAACTTTTCTGCCATCGCCACCAGCGGCAAAACCGCGAGCGCATCGACCGCGTCCGCTACCTCATCGAGCGCGACCTGGAGAATCCGCCCTCGCTCGAAATGCTGGCGCGGGAAGTCGATTGCAGCCCGTTTCATCTCAGCCGGGTCTTCGCCGAGCAGGCGGGCATGAGCATCCCGCGCTACCTGCGCACCAAGCGCATCGAGCGCGCGGCGGAACTCTTGCAGACGGGCAAGGCGAATGTCACCGAGGCGGCGATGAGCGTCGGCTACGCCAGCCTTAGCGCGTTCAACAAAGCATTCGTCGAGCAGATGGGTTGCTGCCCTGGCTTATATCCGTCGGTGCGGATTTCGGGGCGCAAGCCCCGCGCGCCGAAGGCGTAGTGGCCGCCGGGTTCAATGAACCCGCCCCGCGAGTGTCCGATGGGGGCACTGCCCCGCCTGCCGCGGGCTGCGGAACCGGCGATGTTACCGCCGCCGCCCATCGCGCGAGGAGTTATTCGTTATAAGTCGTCCCTCCGTCGATTACGCTGTCGTGCTATCTGGGAGGTTAGAGCGATTTAAGTAATAGCATACCCGCGGTGAAAGTGCGGTTGCGGTATTCCGGGGAGCACACTCGTCCCGAGTGTTGGCGAAGGCGTCCCGCCTTCGCGGACTTTCGTCGTACCGCATACGGTTAAACGCCCACAGCATTGTAACCCACGGGAAAGTTCGTTTCGGCGGGACGCCGAAACCAGCACTCGGGACGAGTGCGCTCCCCGGACTTTCTGCGTCGCCCGCCGGGGAGTGGCGGCTGCACCTTAAATTGAAATGCGCTAACGTTCATCTGCGCGGATTTCCTACCTCCAGGCGCCGCTGCTTTTCGTCTCTTTCGTGTATTTCGTGGTTCCACCCCTCATGGGCAGGGAAGAAAACCACGAAAGAATCGAACCAGACGAAAGTCCGCGAAGCCATTTTTAGTTGCGGCCTGGCCGCCGTGCCTTGCTATCTCGCGCAACGCAATTCGGAGCAAAGAGGCGACAATCCGAAGGAGGCGGGATTGCCGCCGCCCAGATATTGTCCGGGGAATGAAATTAACCAAGGCTCTCTTTGCATCGCGTGCCACAAGCTCTCTTGTGAGTCCGACCTCTCTCCCTCACCCATCCCGCTTTCTGCCGTTTTCATCCGTCCCGGCGCTGTTCGCGACGCTCATCGGTGCGGTGCTGCTGGCGGGCGGCATCCAGAGGGCCCAGGCCGACGTGGTTTTCACGGAACCCTTTTCCACGAGTGCCTCGAACTGGAGGATCGATAGCAGTGGGACTCTGGCCACCTGGGTCAGCACCGGCGGTCCGACCGGGGTGGGTGACGGATATATCACCCGCACCACGCCGACGTCGGGGAGCACGCTCTTGTTCCGCGGCCAGGATAACTTCGACTCCAGCGGCGACGGATTTGTCCGCAACTGGATCACCGCGGGTGTTACCACCTTCAGCATCGACATTCTTCAGGATTCGGGTCGGTCCTGAACTTCGGGCTGCGCTTCGCCACCTCCGCCAACAGCCCTGGCGCGAGCACCTTTCGCCACTTATTCCGTGCCGAGCGGAGTCTGGACCACCATCAACATTCCCATCGTGGATTCCAGCAGCGTGTTCCAAACGTACGAGGGAAGCAGCTTCAACACCATTTTCAGCGCCATTGGCAATGTGCAGGTTTCCATCTCGGCGCTGCCGGCCAGTCCCGTCAATATCAGCCTCGATAACCCCACCATCAGCAGCAGCGGTGTTCCGGAGCCGACCTCCCTGGCGCTTCTCAGCATGACGGGCGTTGGCGGCCTGCTGATGCGCCGCCGCCGCGCCTGACCGCGCCACGATCCCCTATTCCGATCGTCACTATGAAACTACCCCACTGCCTGCCCGCGCTGGCTATCTTCGGGCTCGCTCACGTCGCCGCTTTTGCCCAGACGTTCGTCCCTACTTACAATAACTACGTCCCGACCATCGGCGGCACCAAGGTCGACTATCAATGGGATGTTTTCACCGACGCCAACAAGCCGGCCGGCGTGAGTTCCAGCATCAGTGGAACGGCCAGCCAGTGGCTCTCGGGAATCAATCCGATTGGCGGTTCGACGAACATCTTCTTTTCCGGCAACCCGGACTTTGGGAGCGACACGACGGACTTTCTCGCGTCGGGCAATCAAGGCGGCATCTATTCGTTCTTTAGCGCGACGCATTTCCAGATCAATTCCGCGGTGCCGTTGACCGGTCTGCAATCGCTGATCGTCCAGCTCTCGCTGGCCGCGGGTGAAAACGGGCTTCCGCTGACCGCCGCGCCGACGCTCAGCGTCGTAACGGCCGGTGGAACGGTCAATCTGGCCGCGACTTATTCCCTGCTCGCCGGCACCACCCCGGCGGTGATCCTGGGGATGTCCACCGATATCGACCTCTTCAATTACCAGTGGGACCTCTCCGGGATCACGGGTCCGATCACGAGTTACACTGTGAACTGGCAGGCGCCGATGCACGGCATCTTTTACGGCCAGGAAGTCACGGAATCCACCGCGGTGCATACCGAGAATGTCCTGGTGCCGGAGCCTTCGGCAGCGGTGGCGACCTTCGGTGGCGCAACCCTGCTGCTCATGATGCGCCGCTCTCGGCGCACGGTGGCGGCTTAACTCCCTCCGTCATGCGTCGCCAAGGATTTACGCTGCTCGAACTGCTGGTGGTTATTGCCATCATCGCCCTGCTGGTGGGGTTGTCGTTCCCCGTTTACCAGAGCGTGCTCAACAAGGGCCACATGACGAAGGAGATTCAGGCCGGGCGCAATCTGATCACGGCTTATGTCGCCGCGGCGGGGGATCGCGATGGACATTTTCTCGCCGGTTACGATCGCACGGTCAGCGAGGTCATCCTGCCCAACGGCAATCCCGTGGGTGGGCCACCCGCCCAGCGCTATCCATTCCGCCTCGCGCCTTATTTCGGCAACCGCATCGACGGCACCATCCTGGTTAATAACAATGCCAACCAGATCGACACGACCAATACTTACCTGGTCAGTTGTTTCCCGGCCCTGGGGATGAATTATATCTTCGTGGGGGGCGATGTCTCGAGTTCGGGAGACACGACCTATCCGAATGAATGCATCAGCACGCAAGCCCTGGCTTCCGGCTCACCCATCGTCTTCGCCTCCGCGGCCGGCGATGGCAGCGCCAGCACCGGGGGCGGCGGCACCGCCTCGGGCCGCATCGACGGCTATTGCATTCTGTCGCCGCCCCAATTGACCGGTCCCATGTGGGACACGGCGAAATGGAAGAAAGATGCGCCGGTGGCGAGTTATGGCAACGTCGATCCGCGGTACAGCGGCAAAGCAGTGTGCGCCTTTCTCGACGGCAGTGTGCGCATGCTGGGCATCGAGGAATTGCGCGACATGCGCCTGTGGTGCCGCAACGCCATCGAGCAAAACAATCCGAACTACACCATCGCGCCGCCTCCCCGCGGCGGCCGGTTGTAACTCGCCGTGGCTTCGCCCATGCGCCACCAGCAATTCATCGCCGGTCTTTTCGTGACGGTCGTCCTGGGCCTTTGCCCGGCGCGGGCGGAGAATCTATTCAATAGCTTTCTCGTCCCGAGCTTTACCACCGATTACAGCGCGTGGGATCTTTTCTACACGCCTTATGGCAGCCCGAATTATCCCGACTTCGCGGCCCCCTTTGGCACTTACCAGACGGCGACCGCGGCGGGCTTCACCGCACCGGCCAATTCGAATCCGTCCAACCCGCTGGCCTACTGGGACACGCGGAATCCCACCATCACGCAGACGGGCACGAGCACGGCCTTCATCATCGGCCCGGGGGCGACGGGAAATATCTATAGCTTCGCCGCGCCGCTGGCTTATCAGCTCTCCGAGACGACCTCCTACACGCTCGGCACGGTGGCTTTTCAATTCCAGACCGATGGCTCCTTCGTGGATTTTTCCAGCATCCAATTGCAATATACCGACAGCAGCGGCCACCTGGTCAGCCTGTCGCCGGACCAGACCCTGCGGGAATATCGCGCGAGCGATTCTTCCTTCGGTGGACTGCTCAACCGCAACGCGGTGCAGTGGGACCTCACCGGCTTGAACATCACTTCCTACCAGATCGTCTGGAACTCGCTCACGGCGAGCAACAGCTTGCAGCAGGCCACCCTGGATACGGCCGCCAGCTATGCGCCGATCGTGCCGGAAGCGCGCTCCTGGAATGCCGGGGGGACCGGCTTGTGGAGCGACGGCTCCAAGTGGAAGGAAGGGAGTTCCTCGAATGAAAACGGCAATGTGAACTTCATCAACCCCGCCGCCGCGACGGTAACCCTGGACGCCGGGCACACGGTGGGGCAGATCACTTTCAACACCGCGGCGGCCACGACCATCCGTTCGCCGGGTAACTTCACCCTCACCGCCAATACCGGCATCACGACCACTGCGCTGGCGACAGGGACTTATACGATCGGCGCAAACTATCAATTGGGCGCCTATAACCTGTTCGAGATCGATGCCGGAACGGTGGTGCTGGATGGGTTGGTTTCCGGAAGTTATGGCCTGGAGAAGAATGGCAACGGCACGCTGATCATGACCAAGGATAACACCTTTACCGGGCAGGTGTCCGTGAACGCGGGGGACGCTGCGTTTGCAAGGGGCGAATAACTATACCGGCAGCACTTCCGTGCTCTTCGGCAGCTTGATCGTCGCGGCGGATGCGCCCTTCAATGCGCCCGGCGCTCTGGGGAGAGCGACGTCGAATGTGATCGTGGGCGCGGACAGCGCCACCTTTGCGGTGGTTGGCGGGGGGAGTGCGCAATTGCTCATCGATGGTAATTTTACGATCGGACGCAACGTCACGCTGGCGAATGGAACCTTCGACAAAACCCTGGGTGCGCAGAATGCCCCTACCGGCGCGACGTTTTCCGGCGCGGTGGATCTGGGGACCTCGACCAGCGTTCACCTGAAGGCCACGAGTGCGACGGACAAGGTGACCTTCAGCGGTGGCCTCTCCAACGGGGCGGCCGGCGGCACGGTGGCGATCGACGGCCTGGGCACGATTTCTTTCGCGGGCGCGGGGAAGGCTTATGCCTATGCCAATGCGACGAATATTTCTTCGGGCACGTTGCGCATCGAAAGCGGGGCCTCGTTCACGGGCAATGGCGATGTTACCGTGGCCAGCGGCGCGCAGTTGATCGTCCATGGTTCGCTCAGCGGCAGCGGCGCTCTCGCGATCAACGGTGGCACCGTGGGCGGCAGCGGGACGATCAACCGTCCCTTCACGCTCGACACCGGCGACGTGCTGTCTCCCGGCAACGGCCTGGGGACGCTCAATACCGGGGTGGAAACATGGGCGGGTGGCGGGCGGTTGCGCCTGGAAATCGGCAGTGTCACCGGCGGCGGCGGCACGGGCTGGGATTTGGTGAATGTCACCGGCGCGCTCAGTCTCACGGCTTCGAGCGGGAGCAAGTTCACGCTCGAGCTGGACAGTCTCACCTCCGGCGGAGCGTCGGGTCTTCTCGGCAATTTCAACCCCAACGCGAACTACTCGTGGACCTTCCTCACCGCGGGCAGCGTCACCGGCTTCAATGCCAGCGCCTTCACGGTCGACACGAGCGGATTTCAAAACGCCTTCAACGGCAGCTTCAGCGTGGGCCTCACCGGCGACGGCCAGGGACTCACCGTCAACTACCTGGCCGTGCCCGAACCCTCTGCCGCGCTGCTTGCCCTGGGCGGCGCGGCCTTGCTCTTCCGGCGCCGCCGCCCTTGAACGCCAATTCCTTTGCACAGTTCCTCTTTCCAACCGTCATTCCAGGAGCCAGCGAAGCTCTTCTCCGACCGGGATCTTTCATGAAAACCATCCACCGCCTCCTTCTCGCCGCGTGCGGCCTCTTCCTCCTTCCGCCGGGCAGCCGCGCAGCCAGTGCGCTTCCGCCCATTCCGCAGCCGGCCACCAGTTTCGGCGCCGCCATCACCGATGGCTGGATCTACACCTACGGCGGCAACACGGGCAAAGCGCACGAGTTCAACAAGGAATGCGTGAAGGGGCGATTTCTTTCGGCTGGCGGTGCCGGCGGGAACCGCGTGGGAGAAACTGTCGGGCGGGCTTCCGCTGCTGAGTTCTTCGCTGGTGAGCTACGAAGGAAAAATCATCCGCCTCGGCGGCATGTCGGCGCACAACGAAAAGGGCGCGAAGAACGATCTGCACTCGACGGATGAAGTGATGCGCTACGATCCCGCGATGCAGCAGTGGACGGCGCTGACGAAGCTCCCCGAGCCGCGCTCCAGCCACGATGCCGCCATTCTCGACCACACGCTGTATGTCGGCGGCGGCTGGAAACTGGCCGGGGACGATGGCGACGGCGTCCACGCCACGTGGAGCGACACGATGCTCACGCTCGACCTGAACGCGCCGGAAACGGGCTGGCAGGCGCAACCGCAACCCTTCCAGCGCCGGGCCATCGCCGCCGTGGCGCAAGGTGGCCGGATTTGGTTCATCGGCGGAATGGACAACCACGACGAGCCGGCGCGCGGGGGTCGATTGGTACGAGCCCGCGACGAAACAATGGGGCAAAGGCCCGGACCTGCCGGACGGCGCGATGGCCGGCTTCGGCATCGCCGCGTGCGCGCAGGGCGGGAAGCTCTATGTCAGCCCGCTCTCCGGCAAGATCCTCACCCTGAGCGCGGATGGTTCGAAATGGGAGGAAGTCACGAAGCTGACCCCGGCCCGCTTTTTCCACCGCCTGCTGCCGCTGGCCGATGGGCGGCTCGCCGCCGTGGGTGGCTCGAACCGCCAGGGGCACATCACCGAGATCGAACTCGTCTCGCTCGAAGCCAAAACGTCCGGCGCCGAAACCACCGAGGCGCCCACGGCGAAAAGCGCCAGCGCGAAACAGCCGGGCGAGCGCGGCGGCGGCGCGTGGCCGCAATGGCGCGGGCCGCAACGCGACGGCATCTCTGCGGAGACCGGCTGGCGCAAAGACTGGCCGGTGGAGGGTCCGCGCAAATTGTGGACTGCGCAGGTCGGGGTCGGGATCAGTTCGCCGGTCGTGGCCGATGGGCGGCTTTTCACGCAAGGCAATGATGGCCACGGCACCGAAACCATCTTTGCCCTCGATGCGGCGACCGGCGCCGAATTGTGGCACTTCTCCCTGCCTTGCAAAACGGACGCGCACGAAATGCCGATCGTCCCGAATGGCCCGGGCGCGACGCCGACGATTTTCGGCGGGCACGTTTTCGCGCTGACCCGCGAAGGCGACCTCGTCTGCCTCGACGTCAGCACCGGCGAACTGTCCTGGCGCAAAAGTCTCGTCGCCGACCTCGGCGGCAAGCGGCCGGTCTATGGCTATGCGCAATCGCCGCTGGTGGCGGATGGGCGGGTCTTCCTCGATATCGGTGCGGAGCGGGACAGGACGGGCTCGACCGCCGCGCTCGATGCGGCGACGGGCGAGGTGAAATGGCGCGCGGGCACCGGCGAGGCCGGCTACAGCTCGGCGCGGCTGTTCGAGCGCGATGGGCAGCGTTTCGTCGCCATGCTCAAGGGCGAAGCGCTCGATGTGTTCGATCCCGCGGATGGGCGCGTGGTCTGGTCGTATCGCATCACCGGACGGGACTACACGAATTCGCTCACGCCGGTTTTCGTCGGGCACCAGATTTTGGTCAGCAACACCAGCGAGGCGTTCGCGCGCCTGCTCGACTGGAACCTGGGCGCCGAACCGAATGTGCGCGTCGCCTGGCAGAATCAGCAATTCGCGCTGCTCTTCAACAATCCCATCCTGCTCGACGGGGCGCTCTTCGCCTTCAACGAGAAGCGCCGCGGCTTCACCGAGTTTACGTGTCTCGATGCGCAAACCGGCGTCTCGCGCTGGGTGAGCGACGCCGTGCCGATCGGCACCTTCATCCTCGCCGATGGGCACTGGATCTTCCTCACGCGCGAGGGCGAAGTCGTCCTCGCCCCGGCCAACGCCACGGAGTTGAAGCCGATCGCCCGTTTCAAGGCGCTCGAGGGCAAATGCTACGCCACGCCGACGCTGGCCAACGGTCGCCTCTTCGTCCGCGACAATGACGGTGTGCTCAACGCCTACGATGTGAAAGCCGCGGCCGATTCCGCGCAGCGGTAGCAGAGCGCGCCGCGCCATAGCGTCGCGAAATGCCTTGTCATCCTGAGGGGTACGAAACGTGTCATTGGCAGCCGTATCGCTGCAGTTCGCAGGAGCGAAATGGGGAGCGCACGCGCCCTCGCGTGCTGTTTTCGGCGCCTCGCCGGAAACTTCCCTAGCTATACGTTCACCGTCTGGGGAGGTTGCTGTGGTGCTTCTCGGACTGTCCGGCGGGGCGCCGGACAGAGCACGCGAGGGCGCGTGCGCTCCCCATTTCGCTCCTGCGAACTGCATTGATTCGGCTTTCGGCTCCGCTCAGGATGACCGTGGATGGCGGGCGCTCCGCTCTAGCAATCGAGATCGCGGCGCCACAACGTGGGCAGCCGCAGGACGACCACCGCGAGTCCGGTCAAAGTGATGATGAACGTGGGGGTGTTGATGGGGCGGACCGGCGGGCGGCTGGCGTGGGCGCCATCGGTCTTCGCCTCGGCGTCCGCGTGGAAGGCGCACAGACACCACAGCGCCACGGCGGTCGCGGTGGCCAGGCGGCGGCGCGGTGTCCGGGGCGATTTCTTCGGAGCGGCTTTCGGCTGTTCCTTGGGGGAATTGGCGGAGGGCACGCGGGGGAGGGAAAGCCGGCTGGCGAAGTTGTGATAATTCATGCGGCGAATGTGCCCCGGTGGCCGCCGCGGCGCTTCCTTCGGCTTGCTCGGTATCGTCTCGGCGTTGCGCTGTTTCCCCGCGCGAGAATGGCGGATGGCCCATGGGAAATGGCAAAGGGCTCTTGGCTCCCGGCTCTGTCCCTGTTTTAATCACGCGTTTTTGTATCGCATCTCACATCCTATGGCCGACGCACCTACCATCATCTACACGCAGACCGACGAAGCGCCCGCGCTCGCGACTTATTCACTCCTGCCGATCGTGCAGGCGTTTACGAAACGCGCTGGCATCGCTGTGGAGACCCGCGATATCTCGCTCGCGGGGCGCATCATTGCCAATTTTCCCCGATGTCCTGCAGCCCGGGCAGCGGATCGGCGACGCGCTCGCCGAACTCGGCGCGCTCACGCTGCGGCCGGAAGCCAATATCATCAAGCTGCCGAACGTCAGCGCCTCGGTGCCGCAATTGAAGGCGGCGATCGCCGAGTTGCAAAAGAAGGGCTACGCGCTGCCGGATTTTCCGGACACGCCGGCGAATGATGCGGAGAAGAAAATCCGCGCGACCTACGACAAGATCAAGGGCAGCGCGGTGAATCCCGTGCTGCGCGAGGGCAATTCCGACCGGCGCGCACCGAAGGCGGTGAAGGAATACGCGCGCAAGCATCCGCACTCGATGGGCGCCTGGTCGGCCGATTCGAAGACCAGTGTCGGCACGATGGGGAAGGACGACTTTTTCTCGAACGAAAAATCCGTGACGGTGGGCGCGGCGACGGAGGTGAAGATCGAACTGGTCGCCGCGGATGGCCAGACGACGGTGTTGAAGGAAAAGACGCCGCTCAAAGCCGGCGAGATCATCGACGCCACGGTATTGCGCAAGAAGGCGCTCGTCGCCTTCATCGAATCGCAGATTGCCGAGGCGAAAAAGACCGGCGTCCTTTTCTCCGTGCACCTCAAGGCGACGATGATGAAGGTCTCCGACCCGATCATCTTCGGCCACGTGGTGAAGGCTTTCTTCAAGGATCTCATCGCGAAACATGCCGCGGTGTTCAAGGAACTGGGCGTCGATTTCAACAATGGCTTCGGCGATCTCGTCGCCAAGATCCAGAGCCTGCCCGCGGAGCAAAAAGCGGCGATCGAGGCGGACATCCAGGCGGCCTATGCCAGCGGGCCCGCGGTCGCGATGGTCAATTCCGACAAGGGCATCACCAACCTGCACGTCCCGAGCGACGTCATCGTGGATGCGTCGATGCCGGCGATGATTCGCGATTCCGGCAAGATGTGGAACGCGCAGAACCAGCGCCAGGATGCCCTCGCGGTGATCCCGGACAGCTCCTACGCCGGCGTTTACCAGACGGTGATCGAGTTCTGCAAAAAGCGGGGCGCTTTCGACCCGCGCACCATGGGCACGGTGCCGAATGTGGGGCTCATGGCGCAGGCCGCCGAGGAGTACGGCTCGCACAACAAGACCTTCGAAATTCCGGCCGACGGCACGGTGCGCGTCGTGGATGCGAGCGGCCAGGTGCTGCTCGAGCACGCCGTGGAAGCGGGCGACATCTGGCGCGCCTGCCAGGCGAAGGACGCGCCGATCCGCGACTGGGTAAAGCTCGCGGTCAATCGGGCCCGCGCCAGCCAGACGCCCGCCGTCTTCTGGCTCGATGAAAAGCGCGCGCACGACGCACAGATCATCGCGAAGGTGAAGACGTATCTGGCCGAGCACGACACCAGCGGCCTGGACTTGCGCATTCTTCCGCCGGCGGCCGCCTGTGAGTTCACCCTCGAGCGCCTCAAGGCGGGGCAGGACACGATCTCCGTGACGGGCAACGTGCTCCGCGATTATCTCACCGATCTCTTCCCCATCCTCGAGGTCGGCACGAGCGCGAAGATGCTCTCCATCGTGCCGCTCATGAATGGCGGCGGACTCTTCGAGACGGGCGCCGGCGGCTCCGCACCGAAACATGTGCAGCAATTCACCGAGGAAAATTTCCTGCGCTGGGATTCGCTGGGCGAATTCTTCGCCCTGGCCGCGTCTCTCGAGCACTTGAGCGAGACGCTCCATCATGCGAAAGCGAAGGTGCTGGCCGACACGCTGGACGAAGCGAACGGCAAGTTCCTCGAGAACGACAAATCGCCCGCGCGCAAAGTCGGCGCGGGGATCGATAATCGCGGCAGCCATTTCTATCTCGCGCTGTATTGGGCGCAGGCCCTGGCCGCGCAGACCAAGGACGCGGAGCTGAAGGAAATCTTCACGCCGCTGGCGGAAAAGCTGACCGCGAACGAAGCGAAGATCGTGAGCGAACTCATCGCCGTGCAAGGCAAGCCCGCGGACATCGGCGGCTACTACCGGCCCGACGCCGCCAAGGCTTCCGCCGCGCTGCGGCCGAGCGCGACGTTCAACGAAATCCTGGCCACGCTCTGAGTGGATTCACCGTCTCCTGACCGCGCGGAGATGCGGGCCTTGGCTCGCATCCCGACCGCGGTCCTTTGCGCCGTCGAGGGGTTGCTCCTGGCGGTCGTCCTGGCTCTGGCCTGGAAAGCCCGGACGGCGTGGCCCGCGGTGCCGTTGGCGGATCAAGACACGTGGGGCTACCTGCATCCCGCGCTGACCTGGCTCAGCGGTCTGGGCTTCGAGCAGACCGATGGCCGCGATTGGCTGTACCCGGCCCTGGTGGCGCTTTTCCTGAAGATGGCCGGATCGTTTTCCGGGATCGTCGTGGGGCAAAAGGCGCTCGGCATTCTGTCCGGAGTTTGCATGGCCATCACCTGGCGGTGCTGGGTTTCGATGCTGCCTTTCCAGCGCTGGACCTCGTTCTGATCACGTGCCTCGGCGCTGCGCCGATCTACGTCCAGCTCGTGAATCAGCAGACGATTTTCTTCGAGGTCTCTCTTCGTCCCGAGTCGGTGCTGCCCTGCTTCGTCTACGCCCAATTGGCCTGCCTCATGGCCTATTGCAAATACCGCTGGCAGACGCCCCGCGTTCTCCGGCGGTGCTCTTCGGGGTGGCCGCGATCGTGCTGGCTTACGCCTGTCTCTTGCTCAAACCCAGTTGGTATTTCGGCGCGGCGACCACTTCCCTTCCGGTGGTGATCGGTTTGTTCGGCAAGGCCGTTCCCCGGCCCGTGCGGCTGGCCACCCCGGTGCTCGGCCTGGTGGCCGCCCTGCTGCTCCTCTGGCTTCCCGCCCGCGGCTTTGTCATCCGGGATGGCGCTTCCGTGACTCTTTTGCCCGACGCCTTGTTTTGCGTCCACGCGGAATTCATCCAGAGGTATCTCGACGCCAAACTCGCAAAGATGCCGGCCTCCGACCCGGACAAGGCAAAGCTGCAGACCCTGCTCGATGTCCTCAAAAGCGAGCTCTACAATGCCGGGCACGATCGGAAGGTTTACGAGAAGCTGCGGTTCGATGCCGACTACTTGATGCACAGCCCGGTCTTGTCGGCCGCCCTGGATACCTATGCCGGCCACGACCGCGGCAAATTCAGCCGCTTTTGCTTCGCTGCTACCGGGATGCCGTGCTCTTCGATCCGGTCGGCTATACCCGGAAAGTCCTGGATCAGTTCACGCACTTCCTGCTTCCCGAGCCGAAGACTTTTTTCATCGACCAGGTCAACCTCACGAAAGCCTACCGCAACACCGCGGCCGTGTGGTTCACCGGAGACATCGCGCCTTTGCGGTCCGACGTGCGCGACATGTATCTGCGCTACCGCGAAGACCTGGCGGCCCACAGCAGCGCGCCGAAGGTGCTCGGCAAGTACCCCGGCGCTCAACGTGCTCAAGGAATTGGTTTCGCGGAGCGCACTCGCGGTGGGAATTGCTCTTCGCGCTCGTCCTTGCTCGCCACCCTGGTCTGGGCGCCCCTGCACCGGCTGCGCCTGGGAGGCTGGGCGGCGTTCTTTCTCTTCCTGGCGCCGGCGGGCAACGCCTTCGGGGTCTGCATCGGTCCACACGCTCGATATCTACCGCTACCGGGTGACTTATGGGGGCTATCTGCTCTTCACGTTGACGGCCATGGCCGTATTTGTCTGCATCGTCGCCGCGCAGGCCCCTGGCTCACGGGATCGCCAGCCGGCGCGCGCGCCCGGCTTAGTCACATGAGCACCCCGCGGATCGGCGAAGGTGGTGGCCAGGGAGAGCGAAACCAACTGCCAGACGAGTTGCCCCGGCGATGAGGAGGTGGATGATTTGCACGGCGCCGGCGCGCCAGCCGTGAGGCCGTTCCTCGCGCAGGTATTCGAGGCCCATCGCGAGCGAGAACAGCACCGGGATGTAAACGGCGAGGATCAGGCGATCACCCCCGGTGATGGGCGTGTAGAACGAGATGGCGAGGAAGTGCGCGGTGAAGCCCAGCGCGAGCAGCGCCCAGAGCGCGCGGCGGTCCGCATGGTTGCGAGTTTTCCCAGTCGGGGCCTGGGTCGCGAGCAGCAGCGTGGCGAGAAGCAGCGCTGCGGGATAGGCGCCGCGGACCGGGAGCACGATGCGCAATTGCGGAGGGGGATGGATGAAGTTCTTCCACGACTTTTCCGCGAAGAGGAAATTGTGCGCCTGGGTCAGCATGCCGCTGCTCAACCGTTCCCGGATCTGGTCTGGCGTGTGGTGCTGCCAATAGTTCGTTGCGGAGGGACGCTGCTGGGGCGGCAGATCCTTGACGTGATTGGCGGAGAAATCGCGCAGCCGGGGAATGCATTCCTGCCAGCTATCCATCCAGAAACAATACTCCGACGCATTCTGAAACGGGGTCGCCGGCGCGGCGATACATATCGAAGGCCTTGGGCAGCACCGGCAGCAGAAAGCTCACGTAGAAGACGACCGCGCCGATGAGAAAGCGCCGGCCGGTCCAGGTGATATCCTCCGTGCCGCTGCGCTCGACTTGAATCCAACGCACCAGGCTCAAGGCCGCCAGGCAGGCGCAGAGCAGGAGCGTGGAAGGTTTGGCGAGATAAGCGGCCGCGCACAGCACCCCGGCGAGGGCGTAGCTGCGCAGCGGATTCCCGACCAGCAGCCGCCAGCCGATGACCCAGAAAAAGAAAAAAGCGCATAATAGATCGCCTCGGCCGTCACGAAAACCGACGCCGGCAGGATAATGAGCGCGCTGATCGTGCCGACGTTGAGGGCCGGGAGCAGCGGCAGCTTCCACAGGAAATAGAGAGCGAGCAGCGCCGTGGCGGCGAGGCCGAAACAGACATTCGCCTGTTTTGCCACGGCGAAGAATTGGGCGTTGTCGTCGCTCGCCCAGAATTTGATCAGGAAAGGAAAAAGCGGGGTGCGAATGCCATCGGTGTAGGCCGGCCAGACGAACGGCAGATTGGCCTTGGCCAGGGCCATATAGGCATCCTGGTCGAAACGCAGCGGGTTTTGGTTGGCCTGCGCGATGAAGCCCTGCCCGAGTTTCCATTGCAAGGCGAGCAGGGCAGCCAGCCAGAGGAGGGCGACGATCCAGTGCAACGGCTGCCGCTCCTTCGCAAATAGCCAATCCACCCCCGCTTTGGAGGCGAGGTCTTCGGGAAAGCGGAGGAGCGCGCCCGGCGGTCGTGCATGATAATAAATTAGAGCACCCGCCGCGCCAGCCAGCCAATTGATCCGTTAAGGAATTGTAAATTACGGTTGTTGCGCGAAGCGTTGCGCGTGTCGGCGGTCGCCTCCCCCCAACGTCATCCTGAGCTTGCGAAGGACCTCTGATCTCTGCCTTTCCTCACCCGTATGCCAGGAGGACTACGCCGCGCTGTCAGTGCAGCGACCGCGTCAGATGCCAGAGCGAATTCAGAGGTCCTTCGCAAGCTCAGGATGACGATCGGGGGGGCGTCACTTCTTGCGCAAGACGCGCACCCGCTGCGACTCGCTGTCGCCGATAAAGACCGTGCCGTCCGCATCGATAAAAACGCCATGCGGACGCGCCATCTGGCAGTGCAGCGGATCGCCATCCGGCCCGTTGCCCTTCTCGCCGGTGCCGGCGATCAGTTCCAGAAGGCCGGTCTTCGCGTCGATCCTGCGAATGCTATGGCTCTCGGTATCGGCCAGCCAGGCATTGCCCTCGGCATCGAGCGCGATGCCTTTCGGCCCCGACAGCGTGGCCTCGCGGGCCGGGCCGCCATTGCCGGTGAAGCCCTTTTTGCCGGTGCCCGCGACGATGGAAATTTTGCCCGCCTGAAGGTCGAATTTCAGCACCTGGTTGCCTTCGCGCGTGACCAGCCACAGGTGGCCCTCTTTGTCGAAATCGAGCGAACGCGGCCCCCGCAGCGGCGTGCCTTCGATCGGCGCCCCGTCGGGGGTATCGCCTGCTTTGCCGGTGCCGGCGAAGGTCGAGATCGTGCCCGTTTTCATGTCCACCTTGCGAATGGCGTTGTTGCCGATGTCGCAAATGTAAAGCGAACCATCCGGGCCGAACTGGATGCTGTGCGGCTGCTTCAGTTGCGCCTGCGCCGCCGGCCCGCCGTCGCCGCTGTAGCCGGGTTGTCCGGTGCCGGCGAAGGTGGTGATGATGCCCGTCTTCGCGTCGACGCGACGCACGGCGTGGTTCGTCATGTCGGCAATGTAATAGTTGCCGGCGGGGTCGAAGCGGATCTCGTGGGGCAGATTGAAGGCCGCCTGCGTCGCGGGGCCGCCATCGCCTCTATAGCCCTTTTGGCCGATGCCCGCCGCGGTGTGGATGACCCCATCGGGCGTGACCCGGCGGATGCGCTGCCCGCCGTATTCGCAAAACCACAGCGCGCCATCCGGGCCGCGCGCCAGGCCGAAGGGATTGTCGAGCAGCGCTTGCGTGGCCGGGCCGCCGTCGCCGCTGAAGCCCTTTTGACCGGAGCCGGCGAAGGTCGAGATGGTCCACTCCGCGGCGGAAGCGGAGAAGGCGAGGGCCAGAGCGAAAGGGAGGAACAGGAGGGATTTCATTGATTCACGGTGTCATGCTGAGCGGAGTGTAACGGAGTCGAAGCACCCCGCCGCATACCAGCGATCATCGTTGGTAGAGTGATGGGATCCTTCGACTTCGTTACACTCCGCTCAGCATGACAACGCGTGCGCAAAGACTCAACTCACGATCTTCTTGAACGCGTGGCCTTCGTTCTGATCGATGCGCTCGGGGCGGCCCTTGTGCGGGTAGATGAGCTTGGTGTGATCGACGCCGAGCAGGTTCAGGATCGTGGCGTGGACGTCGTGGACGTGCAGGCGATCCTCCACGGCGTAGAGGCCGAGGTCGTCCGTCGCGCCGAAGACCTGGCCGCCTTTCACGCCGCCGCCCGCCATCCACATGGTGAACCCCGTCGGGTTGTGATCGCGGCCATCGCCCTGCTCGCTCATCGGCGTGCGGCCGAATTCGCCGCCCCAGATGACCAGCGTTTCCTCGAGCAGCCCCGCGGGCTTTCAAATCGCTGAGCAGACCGGCGATCGGTTGATCGACCGAGCGGCAGAGCTTCGAGTGAAGCGTTTCGATATTCTTGTGGCTGTCCCATTTGCTGCCCGCGCCACTGTAGAGCTGCACAAAGCGCACGCCATTTTCCACCAGCCGGCGCGCCAGCAGGCAGTTGCGGCCGAACACGGCGGTCTCCTCGTGGTCCATGCCGTAGAGCTGCGCGTCGGTCTCCTTGCTCAGGTCCACCACGGCGGGCGCCTCGGCCTGCATGCGGTAGGCGAGTTCGTAACCGCGGATGCGGGCTTCGAGTTCGGTATTGTCCGCGCGCGTCTCGCCGTATTGCCGGTTGAATTCGCCGAGGAGATCGAGCTTTTGGCGCTGGCGCTCGGCGGTCACGCCCTTCGGATTGTCGAGATACTTGATCGGCACCCCATCGGCGCTGAATTCCACGCCCTGGTAGACCGCCGGCATGAAGCCGCTGCCCCAGTTGCGCACGCCGTTGACCACCGTGCCTTCGCTGTCCTTGATGACCACGAAGCCCGGCAGATTCTTGTTCTCCGTGCCGAGCCCGTAGGAAACCCACGCGCCGAGCGAAGGCCGTCCGCCGAAGACGGAGCCCGTATTCATCGAGCACACACCGCCGGCGTGATTGATGCCGTCCGACGCGCACGAATGGATGACCGCGAGGTCGTCCGCATGCTCCGCGACCTTGTCGAACCAATCGGAAATCCACAGCCCGCTCTGCCCGCGCTGCTTCCAGGTGCGCTTGCACTCGAGCAGCGGCGCGCGCGCCTCGCCCATGGCGGTGAGCGGCGTCTTGAAGCTCCCGGGCAACGGCTTGCCCGCCAGCTCATTGAGCAGCGGCTTGTAATCGAAGGTATCGAGATGGCTCGGGCCGCCTTCCATGAAGAGGAAGATGACGTTTTTCGCGCGTGGCGTGTGGTCCGGGAATTTCGGCAGCGGCGGGATCGCCGGAGCCTCGTCGGGCGCCGCGAGCACATTCTCACGCATGAGCGCGGCGAGGGCCACCGCGCCGAAGCCGCAGCCGGCACGACGCAGGAATTGGCGGCGGGAAGTAGGAATGTCGAAGTTGTTGCAGGACATGGCGGTTAGTGGAGGTAGAAGAATTCGTTGGTGTTGAGGAGAACCTGGCAGAGATCGTTGACGGCCTGGCGATAGGGGTCGCCGGCCTCGTTGGATTTCGTCTCGGCGCCGGACCAGGCGAATTGCGTGCTGGGCCCGAGGACCGCCGTCCAGTTCATCAAGGACGATTTCCATTTCGCGGGATCGGTCGCGGTCAGCTCTTCCTCGGGCAGTTTCCCCGTGGCGAGGCGCACCGCCTCGATGCGGCCGTCCCATTGATGCGGCACCGCGCGCTTGTTCAAGCCGCCGATCACGAGCGAAGCGGAGCCTCCGCTGAGCTTTGCGCGCACCGACTGCGGCACGGTCGCCGTTTGCACCGGCGCGTCCGGCTGGGTGAGGTCCTGCACCCGGAAAAGCACGTTGTGATCGGGGCACGAAACAGTGACCGCGGCGTGGTAGCGATGGCCGAGCTCGATCCGCAAATTGGAAGCCACCACCTCGTAAGCGATGTTCGTATTGTCATCCTCACCCACGAGCTGCACGATGAGATTGCGCGGCTTGAAGCGCGACTTATCGCCGGTCACCCCGAGGCTCCAGCCAAACGCCTCGATGCTGTCCTTCCCGCCCGTCCAGCGCGACGCCACCGTCCGCACCGCCGCCGCCGTATCGACGCTATTGAGGGTGAAGATCGCTTCGAGGGTGAACTCGTCGCCTTCCTTTTCCGGCGTCTGTACGAGCAGGCGTTCCTGCGGCGTGTTCTCCTTGAAATCGCCGGCTTTCTCGGGTGCGTCGGCGCTCGCGGGTGGCCGCGCACTGGCCCCGCCGGTGCGTTGCTGGAGAAAGGCTTCCGCCGTTGCGCGCTCGCGGGCGGTCGGTTCGCGGCCGAGCGCATAGATCCAGGCGTCGTCGATCTTCTCGACGCGCGCCGCCAGCTTGCGCGCGCGCTGCAAGGGCCAGTCGCCATTCATGAGGAGCAGCGCTTGCGTGGGCGTGGTCGTGCTCTGGCGGTCGGCGACGCTGGAGAAACCGGCCGGCGCATCGAGGCTGCGCAACAGCTCGTTCTGGTTGTTGCGCTTTTTCGTCGTGTAGATGGAGCGCCGCGTGGAATTGCCGTCCTCGGCC
The DNA here is from genome assembly GCA_037200205.1 of Chthoniobacter sp. Classification (GTDB taxonomy): domain Bacteria; phylum Verrucomicrobiota; class Verrucomicrobiia; order Chthoniobacterales; family Chthoniobacteraceae; genus Chthoniobacter. Next base: position 2,033 of record JBBCHV010000015.1, on the reverse strand, counting down.
GGGCCGCCCGCCTTGAAATCGAGTTCGCCGCTGGCCGCGAGCATGGCGTCGCGCACTTCCTCGGCGTCGAGCCGGTGCGGATTGAAACGCCAGAGGAAACGATTGGCGGGATCGATCTTCGCCGCGACTTCCGACGCTTGCGTCCGCGCCGTTTGCCGATACGCGGCGGAGAGCATGATCTCGCGGTGCAACTTCTTGAGGCTCCACCCTTCCGCGACGAAGCGCCCCGCCAGCCAGTCGAGCAGCTCGGGGAACACCGGCTTCTCGCCGAGCTTTCCGAAGTCGCTGGCCGTCGCCACGATCCCGCGGCCGAAGTGATACTGCCACACGCGATTCACGATGACGCGTGTCGAGAGTTGATTGTCGGGACGCGTGATCCAGTTCGCCAGCGCGGTGCGGCGGCCGGTGGAATTGCCGATCGGCTGGATGTCCGGATCGCCGGGTGCCAGCAGGGTGAGAAATCCGGGCGCAATCTCCTGGTCGCCTTTGCGCGTCTTCATCACCGTGGGCGGTCCCTTGGGCCCCGCATCGGTCGCCACGAAAGCGTCCATGAGCGGCGCGGGCTTGAGATTGTCGAAGGTCTTCAGTTGGGCCTCGAGCTCCTTGTATTTCGCCTTCACTTCCTCGTTCTTGAGGCTCTTCATCGGGTCGAAATTTTTTCGTTCGCGTGTCATCTGGCGTTCGCACAGGCCGGCCAGTTGCGTCTCCAGCGCGTCGCGCTCGGCGGGCGTCTTGTGGATCACGCTTTGCAGGTCTTCGGTGAACTTCTCCGCCGCCTTCTCCACCTTGCGGTCGACGAGCGGTTTGGTGAGCGCATCCATCTGCGCGCGAATGTCCGCGGTCGCCGCCTCCCACGCGGCCTGCTTCTCGGCGAAGGCCGCCTTCTGCTCGGGCGTCGCCAGTTTCAAGTCATCGCGCCAGTGCACCGGCGCGAAGAACGCTTTCAGCCGGAAATAATCCTTCTGCAGGATCGGATCGAACTTGTGATTGTGGCAGCGCGCGCAGCCGAAGCTCAGCCCGAGAAACAGCTCGCCGCTGGTGTCGGTCATGTCGTTGAGAATGATCTCCCACTGCCCGCGCACGTCGCGCTGATTCCATTCGTAAACGGGGTTGCGCAGATACTCCGTGGCGATGAGCACGTTCGGATCGTTCGGCGCGATCTCGTCGCCCGCGAGTTGCTCGCGCACGAATTGATCGTAGGGCTTGTCGTCGTTGAAGCTCTTGATGATCCAGTCGCGATACGGCCACACCGCCGGACGATACTCGTCCGCGTTGTAACCATCGCTCTCCGCATAGCGCACGAGGTCGAGCCAGTGCTGCGCCCAGCGCTCGCCGTAGCGCGGGCTGGCGAGCAGGCTGTCGACCAGCTTCTCGTAAGCGTCGGGCGCCGGATCGTTCACGAAGGCGTCGATCTGCGCGGGCGTGGGCGGCAGGCCGTGCAGGTCGAAGTAAACGCGGCGCACCAACTCGCGGCGGTCCGCTTCCGGCGCGGGCGCGAGCTTCATTTCCGCGTGCTTTTGCGCGATGAACCGATCGATGTCATTGCGCACCCAGGCGCTCGCGATTTCCGGGGGCGACACTTTGGCCAGCGGCTGGAAGCACCAGAATTTGCGCTGCTCCTCGGTGAAGCCACCCTCGGTCACCTTGGTCTTGTCCGCGTCCGTCACCGGCCATGGCGCGCCGAGCTTGATCCACTTTTCCAGCACGGCGATTTCCGCGTCGGGCAGCTTCTCCTTGGGCGGCATCTGGAAGTCCTTGTTCTGGTAGCGCACCCCCTCGATCAGCGGCGATTTCTCTGGGTCGCCGGGCACCAGCGCGGGGCCGGTATCGCCGCCCGTCTTGAGATAGCTGATGTGGTCCACGCGCAAACCACCCTTCTGCTTCTTCTCGCCATGGCACTCGAAGCAGCGCTGGGCGAGCAGGGGACGCACTTCGGTTTCGAAGAATTTGTTCGCTTCGCGCTGGGCGTCGTCTTCCGCGGCGAAGGCCGCGGTGGAGAGAACGAGAAAGGCAGAACATCCAACGCCCAACAT
>JBBCHV010000014.1:0-65347 GCA_037200205.1 Chthoniobacter sp. | reverse complement strand
AACCAATTGCCGATGATGAGATAGGGAGCCCAGTAACAAGGATGGGCGTAGCGGGACTGGGCGAGCAGATTTCTTTGCGCCGCCTGCAGCGCCTGGGCTTTGCTGCGCTCCGGATGGCTGGTCAACTCGGTATAAAAGTTGCCGACCAATTGCGCCGAAGCGGCATCGTTCACATACCACAGCGTGGCGAAGGCGCTGCGCGCGCCCCGCTTTCACGGCGATCCGGCCAACCCCAGTGCCGCCCGGTCATCTCCCGCCGCGGTCTGGCAGGCGCTCAAGGTGAGCAGTTCCAGCGGGTGGTCGCGCAATTGCGCCGGCCGGATATAGCTTTCGAGATCGTCCAGCGTGAGGTGTTTGTCGTAAGTGAGGACGAAGCTTTTGCGCACGTCGCTGTCGAAGTGCCCGTGGGAGGCAATGTGCACGATCGTGAACGACTCCTGGCGCAACCGTTCGCCGGTGGCATCGTGGACGAATTGCTCATTCATCAGCGTATCCTTTTTTGGCATAGAGCTTTTCGATCTGCTCCACTTCCTGGGGCACGTTCAAGAGGGGAGGGAAACCTTCCCGCGCCTCGGACAAGCCGCGGATCATCACATTCGGCGCCAGGCGGGCTGCCGGCTTCGCTTCCATCAACTCGAGCCCCGGAGTGACCGCCACCGCGTATTTCTCGATGAGGAACTTCTCTCCGTCGTGCAGGGCCGCCATGGGGATGGTGCGCAACGCGCCATCGGGCACAAACACCATCGTATCGAACTGCCCCTTGGTCATCAGCGGCTCCAGCGGCTTGATCAGCCACGCGTAAAGCTGCTGGCCTGCTCGAGATAACTGTCGGTGCTGCGATCTTCGAGATTCAACCGGAATAGCCGCACAGTCTCGGTCAGCTTTTCGTCCGACACGTCCACCTTGAAGCGCTCCAGCCGGCCCGAGATAGGCTGACCAGCAGTTCCGTGCGGGTGGGCAGGGCCACGATGTAGATCACCGCCGCGGTAGGCGAGAGGTTCTCCACTTTCTTGATCTTCGATTTGAGCAGATTCACGCAGTTGTCCTGGAAATAATCCTCCAGTTCCGCCGCCTTCAGCAGTTCGGCGGTGTCGCGGGCCTCCCGCAGCAGGGGCTGGACTTCGCTGTCCTCTTTGGTGCCGTCCGCGCGCTGGAGCAGCAGATCGGCGAGTTCAAAATAGACGCCGCCCACGGCCTCGCGAAAGGAGGACTGGGCGCCGGGAGTGCCGCGGGTGATGGCGATGTCGTTGCGAATGGATTGCAGCGTGCCCAGCGCGCGCCGGTAGGCCTGGATGGCGGCATCGCGCTCGCCGAGTTTCGCCAGCAGCCGGCCGGCTTGCCACTCCCACCGGTAGAGTGCATCGGGCGAGTGCGCCTGTTGCGCCGCAAAAACCGCGCGGCGCGTGAGGGCGAGCGCTTCGGTGTTCCGCTTTTCAAACTCGTAGAGCGCGCCCTGGCTGCCGAGAGCAAAAGCCTGCGCGCGTGAGTCGCCCGTTTTTCCCGCCATGCTCGCGGCTTCCTGGTCCAGCTTCAGCGCCTGCCCGCGGAGGGAGTTTTTGTGCTCGGGGGCCGCGACGAAAACCCGCTGGAGCAGTCCCGCCACGCCGATGAAGAGATACGCCTTTTCGTGTCCGTCGGCCATGGCGGCGGCGGTTTTCACCGCCTGGCCGGCATACCGCTCCACGCCCGCATAATCGCCCGCGACAAAGGCGGCGTCCGCCATATTGCGCTCCGCCTTCGCGGCCAGCTCGGCATCGCCGTCGCGGACCGCTTCCTGGAACGCCTCCAGCGCTTCCTTCGTGCGGCCCTGTTCCGTAAGCAGGATGCCGAGATTGTTGGAGATGATCGCCGCCAGGGCCGTCTTGCGGCCCGCCTGCGCCGCCTTGAGGCTTTCGCGCAAGAGCGTTTCCGAATCGCCCGCTTCCCGGGAAAAAGCGCCGAGCGCTCCGCGCGCGGCCTTGGTCTCCACCGCGGCGCTTTCGTCCCCGGAGTCGGCGGCCAGCACCTCCGCGGCGGACACGGCACTCAACGCGAGGTGGCGCTTGGGCCGAGCGATTGGTAGGCCGACACTTGTCGCAGCAGGGCTGAATCTCGCCGCTCACATCTTTGGTCTGCGCAAAGGCGTGCTCCGCTTTCTTCCAGCGCAAGATGGCCTCCTGGAATTGGCCGCGCTGGGATAATTGCTCACCCGCCTGCATCCTTTCGGCGGCGACCTGCTCGCGGTCCGTGCGTGCCGACGCGTCGATGCCGGCAAGCATCAAGGCGACACTCAGGAACCGCGCGACCAGCACGCCGGTCAGCTTATGGGCAGTCATACTGACCGGGAGCTTTTCAGACGAGCCTGGAAACCACAAGGAAACTGATCGGAAAGCGGGTGGCGGCCCCCTGTTATCCTGAGCGGAGTGTAACGGAGTCGAAGGGCCCCGTCGCTCTACCAAGGATCATCGCTGGTTATTGCGCTGGCGTCTCGTTGGGAACTGCCGCAGGAGTCGCGGGCGTAGCTGGCGGCGCGGGCTCTTCCGGTGCGGTGAAGGGCTTGCCATCGAGGCCGGTGACGCCGGTCTGAATGGTGCGGTAAATTTTCCACTTCCCGTTGTCGGGCCGCAGGGTGTGGATGCCCTGGACGATGTTGTTCTGGAATCCGCCGGTGCCTCCGGTCTTCTCGGTCCTTTGCACAAAGCTCACGCGCGCTTCATCCGGGCTGGCGGTGACGATCTTTAAATCGCTCAACGAATACTTCAGGTCCACCGCCTTGAACATTTCGCCCACGATCTCACGCGTCGATTCAAACGACGGGGCCTGCGGGTGAATCGTCGCCATGACGGCGTCCACGTCCTTTTTTTCCAGTGCGTGCACGTTGTCTTCGACCGTTTGGAAAAGGACTGCCTGGTCCGGGGCGGAGGCCGAGCGGTCGCACCCTCCCATCACGAAGGCCAGCGCGAGAACGGAGAGCAGGGGAACGAGCAGGGATTTCATAGGCGGGGTGCGCCCGTCCATAGCGGAAAGCCGTTCCGGGGCAAAGGGTGTTTGCGGCGTTTCCCGCCGAAAAACCTTGCCCCGCGCGGCGCTGCGTGCACGCAGTCCATGCGCATGCCCGATCATTTCGCCATTCTCGCCCAGCCACGCCGCCCGTGGCTGGATGACGCCGTGCTCAAGGAAGCCTTTCACCGGGCGACGGCGCAGCAGCATCCCGATGTCGCTGGAGGCAGCGGCGAAGGTGCGTCCGCGCTCAACGCCGCCTACGCCGTGCTGCGCGATCCAGCGGGGCGGCTGCGTCATTTGCTCGACCTCGAATGGCCGGGCGCGGCGCCGGCCGCGGTGGGCATCGCGCCGGCCCTCGCGGACCTCTTTGGGAAAATCGCCGCTCTTCGGCAGACGGGTGCCGCCCTCGCGAAAAAGGAAGCCACCGCGCAGTCGCCGCTCGCCCGCGCGCTCCTCGCCGGGGAACACGCCGCGCACCGGCGCAACCTGGAGTCCACGCTCGCCGAACTGGCCTCCGCCGAAACGGCCGCCCATGACGATCTTCGAGCCATCGATGACGGCTGGCCGACTCGCGACGAGACGACTCGCGCGCCCCTGGCCGCGCTGCAACAGCGCTTCGCCTTCCTCGCGAAATGGCAGGCGCAATTGCGCGAAGATCTTTTTCGGCTCGGTGCCTGATTCCCCGCACTGGCCAATCCGCCCGCACTTCCCCATCTTTCTTTCATGATCGTCGGCATCGACCTCGGCACCACCAATTCTCTCATCGGCGCAATGGACGCCGGCTTTCCCATCCTGCTCGCTGACGCCGAAGGCGAGCGCCTCACGCCCTCCGTGGTGCATTTTCCCGAGAGCGGCGCACCGCTCGTGGGCCGCCCGGCCAGCCGCATGCGCGTCGTCGATCCCGGTCATACGGTTTATTCCATCAAACGCTTTATCGGCCGCCGCGTCGGGGAAGAAGCCGCCGACGTGAGCTACACCCTCGCCGGGGAGAAAGGCGCCCCGTGCGTGTCCAGATCGGCGACCGCGATTATTCTCCCGAGGAAATCTCCGCACTTGTCTTGGGGAAGTTGCGGGCCGATGCGGAGCGCGCCCTCGGCGCCGAGATCACGCGAGCGGTCATCACCGTCCCCGCGTATTTCAACGACGCGCAGCGCCATGCCACCAAGGCGGCGGGTGAACTCGCCGGCTTCACGGTGGAGCGCATCGTGAACGAGCCCACCGCCGCCGCGCTGGCCTACGGCCTCGATAAGCTCCAGGATCGCGCGAAGATCGCGGTCTTTGACCTCGGCGGCGGCACCTTTGACATCTCGATCCTCGAACTCAATGAAGGCGTCTTCCAGGTGCTCGCTACGAATGGCAATACCCGCCTCGGCGGCGACGACATCGACAACGCGCTTATCGAATATCTGCGCAGGGAAGCGCTGCCGCGCGTCCCCGATATTGGGGACGCGACGGAGCGCGTCCCTCCAGGTGTTCTGGCCCGCCTGCGCGAAGCGGCCATCGCTGCCAAGCACCGTCTCTCCACCGAGGAGTCCGCGGATATCGATCTCCCCTTCATCGAGGGCACGCGCAGCCTCTCCGTCACCCTCACCCGCGCGGAGTTGGAATCCATCGCCGCGCCGATCGTCGAGCGGACCCGCTGGCACTGCCGCCGGGCGCTGGCCGACGCCAAACTCACCCCTGCCGACCTCGACGACGTGATCCTCGTCGGTGGCCAGACGCGCATGCCGCTCGTCCGGCGGTGGGTTGCGGGAAATTTTCGGCCGCGAAGCCAACACCACGCAAAATCCCGACGAAGCGGTGGCCCTCGGCGCGACCATCCAGGCCGGCATCCTCAGCGGCGCCGTGCAGAACGTCGTCCTCCTCGACATCACGCCGCTCTCGCTCGGCATCGAGACATTTGGAGGTCTCATGAACGTGATCATCCCGCGCAATTCCACCATCCCGATCAAGGCCGGCGAGATGTTCACCAACGCCGTCGCCGGCCAGCAGTCCATGCTCATCAAGGTGCTGCAAGGCGAACGGGAGATCGCCCGGGACAACTGGCCGTTGGGCGAATTCACCCTCGACTTCGAGCGCGCCCCCAAGGGCCAGGCCCGCGTCGGCGTGCAATTTGAGATCGACGCGAATGGCATCCTCCACGTCCTGGCCCGCGACACGAAGACCGGCGCGGAAAAGGTCGTGCAAGTGAGCAGCGCCATCGACGTCTCCGACGAGGCCGTGGAAAAGATGCTCGAAGAATCCCTCGAACACGCCTTCGAAGACATGAGTGACCGCGTCTTCACCGAGGCCAGGCTCAAGTCCGACGAACTTCTTCCCGCGGTGCGGGTCGCCTTGCAAAAGGTGGGTAACCAACTCACCGCCGAGGAGCGGGCCCAAATCGCCACCGCCACCGCCGAGGTCGAAGCCGCCCTCACCGCCGGCGAACCCCACCGCCTCAAGCGGGCCAACGCCGCCCTGGACGAAGCCACCCAGCGGCTGGCCACCCTGCTCATCGAGCAGGCGATGGCCGGTGCACGCCAGACCTGAAGGTGTGCCCTGCGTGATACGGCCATTTTTGGTGAAAGGGCCGATTCACTGATGATGCCGCCCGATTCACAAATCGTTCTTCAGACCCGCCGTCATTTCGTCCAGAAAGGGCTTTTGCTGGCCACCTCCGGCCTTGTCCCTCGCGGCGAGCGCGCAGGGTGCGGAAGCGAAAAAAGTGGAGGCGCAGGAAAGAGTGACACCGAACGAGGATCTGATGCAGGAGCATGGCGTGCTGAACCGCGTCCTGATCGTTTATGAAGAAGCGATCCGGCGGCTGACCGAGAACGTGGACCTGCCGCCGGACGCGGTGCAGGGAGCGGCCAAAATTGTCCGGGAATATATCGAGAACTATCATGAAAAATTGGAGCAGGACTTTCTTTTTCCACGGTTCATCAACGCCAACCTCATGCCGGATCTCGTCCAGGTTTTGCTCGAGCAACATCTGGGCGGCCGCAATCTGACCGACATCACGTTGCACCTCGCGACCCAGCAAACGCTGCAGAGTGCCGCCGATCGTCAGCGGCTCGCGGACAGCCTGCGGCGTTTCGTCCACATGTACCATGCGCATGAGGCGCGCGAAGACACCGTGCTCTTCCCGAAATTTCGCACTCTGGTGAGCCCGCACGAATACTCCGCGCTCCGGGAGGATTTCGAGAAACGCGAGCGGGAGACGTTCGGCGGCGACAGCTTCCCCGGGATGGTCGAGCGAATCACGGCGATCGAACGCAAACTCGGCATCCACGAACTGGCGCGCTTTACCGAAGGATTTTGAGGTTCTGAGGGATTGCGAGGTCTACGGCTTCCACGGAAGCCGAATGACGCTGTGACCGGCGGCGTCAGTTGTCACATACGGGTGCGGAGGAAACGGGGGTTTGCTGGGGGGAGCCGGGATCGCTGCGCTGAGGCTCTCATCGGCGAAATGGTTGTCCGCCAGTTTCAGGTCATCGATGCCGCCTCCGTCCCACCAACTCGTCTCCTCGCCGTTTCGATCGATCCAACTGATGTGGTTGCGAGCGATCACGATGTGATGGCTCGGCGCTTTGCTTTGGTTCCAGGCATAGAGTCCGTTGTTGGAGACATCGGAGCGAGTGCCGAGAATCAGATTGTCTTCCACGGTGATGAAGGTGCCTCCAGCGACGCCGATGCCGACCTGTCCGGCGGAGAGGATGACGTTGTGGCGGCAGAGCAGATGGGCGCCGCCGACGTCGCCGAGCATGATGCCCGAGCCGGTCTTGCTCTTGCCCGCGCTGCCTTTGACGGGATCGCCGACCAGGTAGTTGTCTTCGACGAGGATCGGCGCGCCGGCCTCCCCTTTGCTCTGATAGAGGTTGATCACATCTTCGGGAGTGCTCTGGCCGGCGTCATGGATGGCGTAGTTTCCCCGGATGGCGCAGTGCGCGCCGGTGACGTTGTCGAATTGTGCGAGTTGCCCGCGCGGAAAAGGCCCCTGGACGTTGCGCCCGAAATTGCCTGTGACCTGGATGTCCTTGGAATCCATGGCGTAGACGCCCGTGGCGACCTGTTCGAGGCGGCAGCCTTCCACGACCAGATCGTGGGCGTGGTAAGTCTGCACGCCGCAGTGCGGGGAATCGTGAATCCAGCAATTGCGGATGGTCACGCGCGAGCATTCCACCAGCTCGATCGAACGCAGATCGCAGCAGGAGATGGTGATATCGGTACAGTGCGAGAGGACGATGGAGGCGTCCTCCTGGATCTGGAGCGCATCGAAGGTTTCGTGGTTTTTCTCCTCGGCGTGAATGGCGGGCGATGGCCGCAAGACCACCGTTTCCACCACGGGCTCGGCCGCTGGGCCAGGGATGGCGCCCGCGGTTACCATCATCAAAAGTGCCAGCCGGCGAACGAGGGCGGGAAAATCCATGGGACAAAGATGGTCACAAGGGGGCAGGGATGGAAGTTGAGTGTTTGACTATTGGGTGTTCAATCTCACTCCCCATGTCCGATTCGCCCGCCGCCGCGTACGATGCGTTGCCTTACCACCACGGATCCGTCCCGGAAACGCATCCGGCACGCCTCGGGGCCATTGCGCGCATGCTCGGAATCGATGCCGCTCCGCCGGATCGTTGCCGGGTGCTGGAGTTCGGTTGTGCCGAAGGGATGAATCTGCTGCCGCTCGCGGAGCGCCTGCCGGGGAGCACGTTTGTGGGCGTGGATTTCTCGCCCGTGCAGGTGCGGACGGCGGAGCAGGCCCGCGTCGCGGCGGGTATAAACAATGCCCGCTTCGTGTGCGCCGATATTCGCACGTTTGAACCGGAAGCCGGCGCGTTCGACTATGTGATCGCGCATGGCGTCTATTCGTGGGTGCCGGCGGAAGTGCGCGAGCGTTTGCTTGCCCTGTGCGCCCGGGCGCTGGCGCCGGCCGGCGTGGCTTACGTCAGCTACAATGTCTACCCGGCGTGGGGCATGCTCGGCGGGCTGCGCGCCATGCTCCGGGCGGAAATGGCCGGTGCGGAGGATCCTCCCGCGCACCTGGCGCGTCTCTTTCCCCTGTTGCAGAAGGCCTTCGCCGGCGATTCCAGTCCCTATGCCACGTGGATGCGTGAAGAACTGGCGCTGATGCAGGCCAAGCCGCTGGCGCTGCTGATGCATGACGATCTCGCGCCCGACAACGATCCGGTCACGTTCCTGGAATTCACCGCCCACGCGGCCCGCCACGGTTTGTCCTATCTGGCCGAGGCGCACTTTCCCTCGATGCCCACGGAGCACCTGCCTCCGCCAGCCCGCGGCGCCTTGGCGGAACTCGCACCCGACTTTTTTTCACGCGCAACATTTTCTCGATCTGGTCGGCAATCGTCGCTTTCGCAACAGCCTGCTCCTGCGCGGCACAACGCCGGCGAGACGCACGCTCGATCCCGCAGTGATCCCGCAATGCGCCGTCGGTCCTGCATTTGCGGCCGCTGGATGGAGTCATCGACCTGTCGCGGCCCCAACCGCTGCGCTTGACGGGCCGCCACGGATTTCAGCTTTCCGTGTCCGCGCCAGCGCACAAGGCCTTCTTTGCCGCCTTGTGCGAGGTGGCGCCGGCGCGGGTCCCCTTTGCCGCGGCTCTCGCCCGCGCCAGGTATCTGTTACGTGAGGGCGGCTCTGGCGAAACGTTGCCGGCCCAACCGCTGGCCGAAGGGCTGGCGCGGCTCTTCGCGGCCGATCAATGCGATCTGCTCCTTGCGGGCGACGGCGCCTGGCTCGATCTCGCTCCCGAGCCTGCGCCCAGCGCGCTGATGCGTTATCAGGCCCGCACAGGCCACCGGGTGACCAATCGCTGGCACGAACCGGTTACCTTGGAGGAAGCGGATCGCCTTTGGGTGGCGGGGGAAGCGCCCTCGCCCGGGAGGCCGCATTGGTCCGCGCGGGCCTCGCCTTTTAGAGCTGCCTTCTCAAATCTTTTCTGGGACGCCGTCGGCGTGGCAGAAGACCACTTCAAAAAGATGGCACAGTTCAAACTTAACGCGCTAATGCAGCATCGGCCGCGGATTGGGCTCGCGGATGAGCGTGGCATCGAGATCGAGGAAGTAATCCAGCCGCTGCGCCGTCTCGGTTTCGTCGATCTGCCGGGCCATGATGAGGTAGCTGGCGTAGTGGTTGCCTTCGCTCTCCACGAGGCTGGCGTAGAAATCGGCGAGCGGCGCGTCGAGATCGCGGACGCCGTGGGCCAGGATCTGGAATTTCTCGCAGCTTCGTCCCTCGATGAGGCGCGAGAGCCACGAGATGATCGATGACCTGTTCTTTCCGGCCTTTGCGCACTTTGCTCATCAGGCCACTGATCCACGGGCTGCGCTGCGGATTGGTAAAGGCAATGCCCCGCTCGCGGAGGAGCCCGAGGACGAGATCGAAAATGCTGCAGCTCCTCGATGGCGATCGCGTTGAGCTCGCGCACGCGGTCGTGGAGTTCGACATACTTCTCCAGGTTGAGGGCCGATGATGCAGCCTTGCGTTCGAGGTGCGCGTGGTCGACCAGCACCGGCGCGAGATTCGCCCGGATTTGGGGCAGCCAGGTATCAGGAAGTTTTTCGCGCCAGAGGAGCATGTCCCTTCCATGCCGTGCGTGGCGCGCGCGGGCAAGCTGTTCCGCGCCGGGAGGCTAGTGCAGCCGGCTGAAGACGAACAACAGGATGATAGCGCCGAGGATCGACATGAAGAAGCCCGCCGGATGGAAAGACGACCCGGCGCCGGCTTGGAAAAGAGCCGGGCGATAAGCCCGCCGACGATCGAGCCGGCGATGCCGAGAAGCGCGGTCATCCAGAAGCCGATGCCTTCGGCTCCGGGCATGAGATGTTTGGCAATGAACCCGATGATGAAACCCACGATGATCGACCAGATGATGTGCAGCATAGGAGTAATGAGGTGGTTACATGCCCTTCGTCCGGGTCCGTGCTTCTGGAAATCAATAGTATTGCGCCCCCCAAAGTCCAGCGGGATTTCCCCACGGGGCAGGGGATTCGGCAGCGATCGAGCGCCTACTTGCGGAAGGACTTGGTGAAATCTTCCGACTGCGTCTGCACCACTTTCTTTTCGTGTTTCGAGTTGGCGATCAGCTCGTTGAGCTTCGTCTCCCAAGCCTGGCTATCCATCGGCAGGTCGACCGTTTGGTTGATGAGCGAGGAGTAGAGCAGCACGTTGGCCAGCTCCACCGAGCCCAGGCCGTCGTAGCCGGGAGCGAGCAGCGGCGTGCCGTCGAGGATGGCGTCCACGAAGTTTTGCATGAGCACCGCGTGGGCATTGCCGATGGTGTCAAAGGGGATGTCGATGTTCCAGACCTCGGGTTTGGCGAAGCCGCTCTTGGAAGTCTTGCTGAACTCGATCATGTCCGCGTCGTTGCGCGTGAAGTGAAGCTGGTTGTTTTCGAGCACTACCTTGCCGCGCGTACCGATGAGCTCGAAGCGATTCGTGCCCGGCGCTTCGCCGGTGGAGGAAATGAACACGCCGGTCGCGCCTCCCGCCCACTCGAGGTAGCACGTCACGCTGTCCTCGACTTCGATATCGTGGAACCGGCCGAGCTGGCAAAAGCCACGCACTTTCGACGGCATGCCGCAGAGCCACTGGAGCATGTCGAGTTGATGCAGGCATTGGTTGAGCAGCACGCCGCCGCCCTCGCCTTTCCACGTCGCGCGCCAGCCGCCGCTCGCGTAATAGGCCTCGGTGCGGAACCAGTCGGTGATGATCCAGTTGACGCGCACGAGCTGGCCGAGTTCCTCGGCGATGAGTTTTCTCAGCTTCATGTAACGCGGCTCCACGCGCATCTGGAACATCCCGGCGAAGACCTGCCGGGGGTGCTCCTTCGCCACCGCGCAGAGTCGTTCGGCGTCGGCTTTTTGCGCGGAGATCGGCTTCTCGATCATCGTGTGCAGGCCATTCTGCAGCGCATCGATGCCGATGCTGGTGTGGAGAAAGTGCGGCGTGGCCACGACGATCGCGTCGATCTTGCCGGAGCGGATCATGTCCTCGCATTTGTCGAAAGTCGGGATGCCCTTCGCCTGGAAGGGCTCGAGGTTCGGCGGGTAGGCATCGGCGACTGCCGCGAGTTCGCAGCGCGCCGATTTTGCCTTCCAGCAGATAGCCGGTGTGGAATTTGCCGATATTGCCGAGACCGACGATGCCGAGACGTACTTTGGACATAGGAAGAGGGAGGGTTGAGGGACGCGCAGATTCGCTGGCGCGGAAATGGCGGGGCAAGCTCTTTCTGCGGCGGAGCGTGTCCTGGGAAAAAAGTCCGCTTGGCGGATGGACGGGGCGGCCTTAGGTTGCCCGCCCTTTTATGAAACCCGCCGCCACCCCAGTTGAAGGAATTTGCTATCTCGCTGGTGCGGGTCCGGGAGATATCGGACTCGTGACGCTGAAGGTGAAGGAAGTCGTCCAGGAGGCCGAGGTCATCGTCTATGATTACCTGTGCAACCCGGAGATCCTCGCATGGGCGAAGGCGGACGCGGAGATCGTCTACGCGGGCAAGAAAGCCGGACAGCACACGCTGAAGCAGGAGGAAATCGACGCCCTGCTTGTGGAGAAGACGCGCGCCGGCCAGCGCGTGGTGCGCTTGAAGGGTGGCGATCCGTTTTTGTTTGGCCGTGGCGGTGAGGAGGCGGAAGCGCTCGCGGCGGCGGGCCTGCGCTTTGAGATCATCCCCGGCGTCACGTCGGCCCTGTCCGCACCGGCCTACGCGGGCATCCCCGTGACGCATCGCGACCACGCGGCGCAGCTCACGATTTTCACCGGCCACGAAGACCCCACGAAGACGGAGAGCTCACTGGATTTCCGGCAACTGGCCGCGACGCCGGGCACGAAAGTGATGCTTATGGGCGTGGAACGGATCGGCGTGATCACCGGCCGCTTGATCGAACATGGGGCGTCGCCGAAGACCCCGGTTGCGCTGGTGCGCTGGGGCACCACGGGCCGCCAGCAGACGCTGCGCGGCACGCTGGCGGATATCGCCGCGAAGGTCGAGGACACGGGTTTCAAGGCACCGGCGGTGGCCGTGATCGGCGATGTCGTGGGCCTGCGCGATCAGTTGAACTGGTTCGAGACGCGCCGCTTTTCGGCAAGCGGATCGTCGTCACCCGCACGCGCCAGCAAGCAGGCGGCTTGAATACGGCGCTGCGGCGCCTGGGCGCGGACGTCTTCGCGTTGCCGACCATTCGCATCGTGCCACCGAAGGAACTGCTCGAGTTCGGCGAACTCGTGCAGGATGCGCATCGCTACGACTGGCTCGTCTTCACCAGCCCGAACGGGGTGAACGCGTTCTTCGAGATGTTTTACAAGATCTTCACCGACGCGCGGGGAGATCGGCGGCGTGCGCATCGCCGCCATCGGACCGGCCACGGCGGCGCGCGTGCGCGACTTTCATCTCCATGTCGACTTGCAGCCCGACGAGTACGTCGCGGAGGGAGTGATCCGGGCTTTCCAAAAGGACGCCTCCGTCGAGAACCTGAAGATCCTCCTCGTGCGGGCCGAGCAGGCACGGGACATCCTGCCCAAGGAACTGGCCCGCCTGGGCGCCATCGTCGACGAAGCCGTCGCCTATCGCACCGTGCAGGAGACCGACGACGTCAGCGGCGCGCAGACCCGTTTCCGCGAGGAGGGCGCCGACCTTATCACCTTCACCAGTTCCTCCACCGTCGAGAATTTCCTCGCCTTGAAGCTTCCCTGGCCCTCCAGCCTGAAAACCGCCTCCATCGGCCCCATCACTTCAAAAACGATGCGCGCCGCCGGCTTGAAAGTCGACGTCGAGGCAGGCAGTACGACATCCCTGGGTTGGTCAAGGCCGTGCGCGGGTATTATGGGGTGTAGGCGGATCGCTTAAGAGGCGGTGATTTTTAAGAAACGCGACCTTGAATCGGCTTAAGGCACCTTAAGGCGGCTTGAATTTCCCGGCGAGGCCCATTCCAGCACAGCCTCCGGCGGCCGTTGAAATGGGTTCGTTGGGCAATGCTGATCTGGCGACGCACGTGCGGTTGCCAACGCAGAAGGATAGTGGTGGTAATCCATCCGGTAGGGAAGCCGCGCCGCGGGTTCCCGCGCATGTAGTGCGGGAACGCGGCGGCTGGTGGGATGAGCCGCGAGCGGGGTTGGCTGGCCGCCGCCGCTTTTCCGCCCACCCAAAAGTGGGAACCCGCGGCGCGGCTTCCCTACCACCGGGTTTTTTCGGCGCTCTCGCTATGTGCGGGAGCGGGTTCGTTTACGCATGATATCCTCAACCGGCCCTCGGTACCTCATGGTGCGTGGGCTGAATGGGCTGCGTAACGGAATATTAACGTCTGCCCACAAATTGAATTTGCCGTGCCATCTGCATCTTTGCCGTGAGAAATCGCCGTTTCAGCGTCGTTTTACTCAGAGCCGCCGCTTAATTCTGAAAATTACAGTCCAGTTGGCGTGATTATCGCTAAATCAGTTTCGCGTATGCCTCAACAAGAAGAAAAACTGGACGCCGATTTCGACTCTCAGTTGCAGGGTTCTATTCCAAGAGGCGACTCAAAACATCGAAGATCGCGATGCCGCCGCCCGCAAGACGGAGGTGGACAGGGAACAGGAGATCCACCCGCCGGGTGGAGGAGCGGATGGCCAAATCCTATGTGACCGTGCCGCAGATGTTGCGTCCGGTGATGCAGGCACTCGAGGCGGTCACCCGGGCGACCGGGGACAATACGTCGATCTTGCAAAAGCTCGACAAGACCACGGATGCGGCCAGCGGTGCGCAGGCGGACCTGCCGACGCTGGTGAGCAGCTTGCAGAGCCTCATGGAGCAGAAGAACGGCCTGAACCAGCGGATGTTCGATGCCTTGCACGAAGAGTTGAAAGGCTACAAGGACGGCTTTCTCCTGGAAACGGTACACAAGCCGATCATTCGCGACCTGATTTCACACTACGACGACCTGTCCCTGATCCATCGCCAGATGCAGGATGCGGTGGCCGATGCCGCCAAGCTGCCCTCGGAGGTCGCCAATAAATTGCTCGCGCGTCTCAAGACCATGGACACGAACATCGAGCACAACTGCGAGTTCATCGTGGAAGTGCTGGCGCGGCTGGAAGTGGCCATGCTGCCCGTGGGCACCGGCAAGCTCGACAAGCATACCCAGCGTGCCGTGGCGGTCGAAATCGCCGAAGACCCCGACGAGGACGGTGACATCGTGCGCATGGTCAAACGTGGCTTCTACTGGAAGGACCGGGTGCTCCGGGCCGAGGAAGTCATCGTCAAGAAATGGAAAGAAGGGTTTCTCGTTGCCCTGGCCAGCGGAACTCCTCAAAAGTAAGTGCTTTTCTTCACAAGGCACGTATCCTGCGACAAATCTAACTGGATACCGACTTTGACCCCGCAAAAATGAGCGTTTCCGACCCCGCCACTTTCTTCCCGCAAAGCAGTGGGTATCGACCTCGGCACCACCTTTGTGCGATCGCCCACATCGACGCCTACGGCAAGCCGCAGATCATACCCAATTCAGAGAGTGAGAGAATCACTCCCTCGGTCATCCTTTTCGATGGCACCAACGCCATCGTCGGAACCCTGGCGAAGCAGAACGCCGTGGCCGAACCGGAAAAGATCGTCGATTTCGTGAAGCGCGAGATGGGCAAGAGCAAGGCCCAGTTTCACCGGGAGTTCAATGGGAAGATCTATTCCGCGGAAGAACTTTCGGCACTGATCATCAAGAAGCTCAAAAACGACGCGGAAAGGTATCTCGGCGAACCCGTAACGGATGCGGTGATCACGGTGCCGGCCTACTTCAACGACGCCGAGCGCACCGCCACGCTGCACTCCGGCCAGCTCGCCGGGCTGAATGTGCTGCAGGTCATCAACGAACCGACGGCCGCGGCCCTGGCCTATGGGCTCGATAAACTGGACTCGGACCAGACGGTCTTCGTCTTCGATTTGGGCGGCGGCACTTTCGACGTCACGATCATGAAGATCGAGGCTCATCACATCCGGATGATGGCCAGCAACGGCGACCACCGGTTGGGCGGCAAGGACTGGGACGATATCATCGTCAACTGGGTCGCCGACGAGTTCGACAAGGTCCACGGGGAGAATCCATTGCTCGATTTGCAGAGCTACCAGGATCTCTACAACCGCGCCTTGACCGCGAAAATCCAGCTTTCCAGCCGCACGCGCACCACCATCGTCCACAGCTACAATGGCAAGAGCGTGAAGCTCGACCTCACGCGCGACGAATACGAAAATCGCTGCCGCCACCTGCTGGAGAAGTGCAAGACGATCTGCGAAATCGTGATGCAGGAGGCGAATCTCGACTGGACCAAGATCGATCGCATCCTGCTGACCGGCGGTATGACGCGCATGCCTTCCGTGCGGGACATGATCAAGGCCATCTCCAATGTGCCCGTGGCCGACGATGTGAGCCCGGACGAAGCGGTCGCCATCGGCGCCGCCGTGCAGGGCGTGCTGTCACTGCTGAACGAAGAGGACAAGCTCGGCGAGCGCAAGCTGCCCCAGGAGGTGCGCGACCAGTTCTCCAGCGAAGACGGCTCGCTGATCAAGGTGACCAATATCACCACGCACACCCTCGGGGTCGTGCTGTGGGATGACGGCAAGGTGGAAGAATACGTCTTCCCGATGATCCGCAAAATGACGCCCGTGCCGGTGGAGACGAAGAATTCCTTCGGCACCGCCAAGGCGAACATGAAGAACGCCATCGTGCGCGTGGTGGAGGGCGAGAGCACGGTGCCCGGGGAGTGTACGCCGCTCGGCATCTGCGACATCGAATTGCCGCCGTTCCTGCCCAAGGGATCGCCGGTGGAATTGACGTACAGCTACAACGAAAACCAGGTTCTTGAGGTCATCGTGGACGCTTACGGGCGCCAGAATCGCGTGCAGATCGCGCGCAATACCGGGCTCTCCGACAGCGAGATCGAAACCGCCACCGCGGATTTGCTGCAGATCAAGGTGGTCTGAACCGATGGTTTGATTTCTTTTTCGGCCTGTGGCGTTACCAAACCCGATTCCCGACAATCCTCTGCGCTGGGACGGTTGGAAGCATTATAATTCCGACGACCTGTACGCGCGCCTGTGCCTTTCCTACGAGTCGAATCCGAGTCCGGATCAGATCGAAGAGAACTGCCGGCAACTGGCGGTGTGGTGGCAGAAAAAGCTGCCGCTGAAGAACCAGCCGAGCAATCCGCTCTCCCAGTTGCTGCGGGCGGGTCTCGACGAAGCACCGGCCTATCTGGCGGAAGCGCGCACGAAGCTGCTCGACCCCGAGACGCGCTCGCAGTTCGACCAGATGCTGCATTCGCAGATCGTCCAGGAGGCCCTGGGTGAATTCAAGAAGCTGCTCTCCTTTGCCCTCGGTGAAAACAAGCTGCGCGAGGAGGATGAAAACCGCCTCTACGAACGCGGCCGCGGCCTGGGCCTCACGCGGAGCGATATGCAGGCGACCGTCGACGCGGAACTGGCTCGATTGGGCGCGGAACGCGTAGCGGCGACGATGATCGTGGCGCCGGCGGCCGCGGCGGCTCCTGCGGCGCCGGGGCTGATGACCGGTGCCGGTGGCGGTGTCCCCATGATCATGCCGGCGGGGATGGAGGGCACGGACGCTTTCTCCGAGTTCCGGCGGATGCTGCGGCTTTCCAAGCTTTGTATCGACGGCGATGAGATGACCGACGACCAGCGCGACGCCATGTGCAACATGGGCGAAAGCCTCGGCCTCACCGGTGGCGAAGCGGAAGACTTGATCGACGAGTATCTCGAGGAAATGGCCGGCATGCCGCCGCCGCCCCTCACCGCCACGCCGTCACGGGGTACCGCCGTCGCGACCGCGCCCGCTCCCCGGCCGGCGCCGACCGCCAAAGCTGCTCCGGTGGCGCCGCCGAAAAGGATGGAGCAGGCGGCGTTCATGGCGGCCGCAAAGAGCGCGATCAACACGTCTCCCTTGGGCCGCGCCCAGGAGCGGTTGAAGTATCCCGCCTACACAAATGCCATTGGCATCGAAATGTTGCTCGTGTCGTCAGGGTCGTTTTTTATGGGCAGCGTGGCCAAGGACGCGGCCCCCACCGAGCAGCCGATCACCCCGGTCACGCTCAGTTGCTTCTATCTGTCGCGCTTTCCGATCACCAATGTGCAGTACGAGAAATTCGACCCGACGCACCGAAACAAGCGCGCCCTGGGGGCCGACGACAATCACCCCGTCGTCTACGTGAACAGCAAGGACGCGGAGAAATTCTGCCAGTGGCTCACCTCCAAGGAGGGCAAAAAATACCGCCTGCCCACCGAGCCCGAATGGGAGTACGCCGCGCGCGGGATGGACGGGCGCAGCTTCCCGTGGGGGGAGCGGCTCGATGTCGGCAACCTGGCCAATTTCGCCGACAAGCAGACCAATTTCGCCTGGCGGGACACGCTCATCGACGATGGCTTTCCCGAGTCCTCACCGGTGGGGAGTTTTCCGCGCGGGGCGAGCCCGTTCGGCATCGAAGACATGGCGGGCAACGTCTTCGAGTGGTGCCTCGACTATTTCGAAAACTACAAAGGCAAGGAACGCGTGAATCCGCGCGGGCCGACCAACGGCCCGAAACGGATCTATCGCGGAGGGAGTTGGAAATCGCGGGCCTCCAATCTGCGGACCACGGCGCGCAATCACAACCTGCCGGAATACTCGTCGAACGACGTCGGCTTCCGCGTCTTGTGCGAGTGCGAGCCGTGACTTTGAATTAAGATGCTCGATGGAAAGCTTTGGCTATCCCCTTCATTCCGCAACCTATTTTACCGTTCCTTAGGCGTCACACGCTGGCGAAGAAAACAAAGCAGCCAGCCCTTGCGAGGCTGGCTGTCTGTAAATGGAATGAGGCTCGTGTGCCTCGGAACCGTCCGGTTAGTTGGACGTATTGAAGCGGAACTTCGCCTTGGCGCGCTTGGCGTTCGACTTGGCTTTGCGCTTCGTTTTTTGCGTCGGCGTTTCGAAAGCGCGGAGGCGACGGACTTCGTCCATGATCCCTTCGGCGTCGAGTTTGCTCTTGAGGCGTTTGAGAGCGCGATCGATAGGCTCTCCTTTGCGAACGATGACTTCAGGCATTGTGATTTCCCTTGGGCTGATGGTTGGTAAAAATTCTGTAAGCGGGGTGCCATCGTAGGAGGGGAAAAGCGGGTCGTCAATGGCGGGTTTTGGGGAAATTTGACGTCCGCAGGCGCTCCAGCGGACAAAACCCCTTGGAAGAGGGCCAGTTACTCTGATTTCGCTCACTACAATGGCCATCTGATAAACTTATTCCATATCGATCCGCTCGATCAGCCTCGCCTTCAATCGGTCGAATTTCGGGTCCTGCACCAGGGCCAGGTTCGCCCGGGCTTCCGGTTTATTACCCAGCTTCATGTGGACTCGCGCCAGGTTCAGCAGCGCAAAATCTTTCGCCGGCGAAATGTCGGACAGATGCTGCCACGCTTTGAGCGCCTCGCGCCAGTCTGGCTTGGGCACGGAGTAGAAAGTCTCCGCGAAAGCACGAACGTAATCCGTATTCAGCGGCTCCAAGCGGGCTGCTTCGGCAAACTGCTGGAGCGCCTCATCGAGCAGGTTGTCCGATTCGGGATGTGCTGCGTCGTGCAGATCGTGCCGAAAGAGAAAGATGAGATTGGCGTAGCTGAAATGGTAGGAGGCGTTGTCCGGCGCGCTGCCCACCGCCCGCGCATAATAGCTCGCGGCCCTCTTCACATCCCCCTCGGCGAAGGCGCTGCCGCCAAGATGATCGAGCACCACGGCATTATGGGGATCGAGCTTCTCCGCCTCGAGCCACGCTTCCGCCGCGTGCCGATGCTCGCCGATGCTCCACAAAAATTCCGCGTGCCCGTTCTTGATCGTGGCATCGCGCGGATACTTCGCTTCGAGGTCGCGAAACACGCGATCCAGCTTTTGCAATTCTTCCGGCCCCGCCTGCCGGGCGAGCAGGGCGACTCCCATCAATTCCGCGGCGTGCAATTCGCCTTGCGGCGTCTCGGGCGGCGGCGGCGGGGGGCCACCTCGCAAAAATGCGGTGCCGCACAGGAGCGCGGCCCCGATCGCGAGCAGTTGACGCTGCCGGACAACGTGCTTACTTTCGGCCCGCAGTTTGGGAGTGTGAATTATTTTCACCGACTGGACGTAGTGTAAGCGCAGGTTCCTCCGGCGCCAGCACGCGTTTGGCCGACCGCTCCCGACGGCCATTCCAACTATGCAGAAACTCGACTTCGGTGAAAAACTCGATCTGATCGTTGCACAGGATCCGCGATACGATCGTGAGGCCTACCATTTTCTTCGCGATGCGCTCGATTACACGGTGAAACTGCGCAAGAAAGCCAAGGAAGGCGGCGACCACGTCACCGGTCAGCAACTGCTCGAAGGCATCCGTCAATTTGCCTTGAAGGGAATACGGCCCGATGGTCCCGACGGTCATGGGCTACTGGGGAGTGCGCCGCTGTGAAGACTTCGGCGAGATGGTCTACAATTTCATCCGCGAAGGCATCTTCGGAAAGACCGAAACCGATTCCGTCGAGCACTTCAGCGGTGGCTACAGTTTCCACGAGGCCTTTGTGGTGCCGTTCCTGCCGGAAAAAGCGCCCGTCCGTCGCTCCACCAGCGAAATTGCGGAAGAACTGCATTGATCGCTGCCGGCCTCCCCGGCCGGCCGATCGTTTTGCTCATGACGTCCCAATCTTATTCCACCGGCCCCGAGGCTCCCCGCAGCATCAGCTACCCCGCGGTGAACGCCCGCACCTGGACACTGCCGAATGGCCTCGGTGTTATCGTGCAGGAAGATCACAGCGCCCCCGTGGCAGCGTGCAGGCCTGGATCGAAACCGGCAGCATCCATGAGAATGCGCATCTCGGCGCCGGGTTGTCGCATCTCCTCGAGCACATGCTGTTCAAGGGGACGCCGACCCGCGGCGCCAGCGCCTTTGCCCAGAGCATCCAGGATGCCGGCGGCTACATCAATGCCTACACCTCCTTCGAGCGGACGGTTTACTGGATCGATATCCCGGCCAAAGGCGTGCCGGTCGCGCTCGATCTGCTGTCCGATGCGGTGATGAATTCCACCCTGCCCGTGGAGGAATACTCCAAGGAACAGGAGGTCATCCGCCGCGAATTCGCCATGGGCATGGACGACCCGGATCGCATGAGCGGCCAGGCGCTCTTCGCCACCGCTTTCCGCGAACATCCCTGCCGGCATCCGATCATCGGCTATCTCGACATCTTCAACGGCCTGCAGCGCGATGAAGTGATGGCCTACTACAAGAGCCGTTACGTGCCGAACAATATGTTCTTCGTCGTGGTCGGCGATGTCGATGCCGATGCCGTGCATGCGAAGCTGGCCGAACTCTTCGCCCCGCATCCACGCCGCAGTCTCCCGCCGGTCTTCATTCCGCAGGAGCCGCCGCAATTGGGCCGGCGTGTCTCGCACGGCGAATTCCCGACTGAACTCACGCGGCTGCACATGGCCTGGCATATCCCCGCGTCTTCGCATCCGGATATCCCGGCGCTCGATGTCGCGGCCGTGGTCCTCGGCAGCGGGCGCAGCTCGCATCTCTACAAGTCCCTGCGCGAAGACCTCGCCATCGTGCATTCGGCGGATGCCTGGTGCTATGCGTTGACGCACGGCGGCTTGTTCGGCGTGGATGCCGTGCTCGATCCGGGCAAGCGTGAGCAGGTCGAGAGCGAGGTGCTGGCGCTGGTCGCGCACTTGCGCGACCAGGGCGTGACTTCACAGGAACTCACCAAGGCGAAGAAGGCTTCGCTCAGCCATCAGCTTCAAGCAGTGACCACGATGCGCGGGCGGGCCTCCGACCTCGGCTCGAACTGGCTGCTGGCGCGCAATCTCGATTTCTCGCGCGACTATCTCGACGCCGTGCAGCGGGTGACCTCGCAGGATATCCAGCGCGTGCTGGCCAAATATCTCCTCGACCAAAACCTCTCCATCGTTTCGCTGAATCCGCCGGGCTCCCTGGCTTCGGCCAAAAATGCCGACGCTGCGGTGACCGCGGGCGAAATCCAGAAATTCGAGCTGTCCAATGGCCTGCGTCTGCTCGTGCGGGAAGACCACCGCCTGCCGCTGGTTTCCTTCAACGTCTCCTTCAAGGCCGGATTGCTGGCGGAGACCGCCGCGAACAACGGCCTCACGCGCTTGCTTTCCAAGGTGCTGCTCAAGGGCACGAAGACGCGCACCGCCGGCCAGATCGCCGACCAGATCGAAGAGATGGGCGGCGTCATCGGCAGCGATGCCGGCAACAATAGCGTCAACGTTTCCGCGCGGGTCATGCAGCCCGATTTCCGGGCCGGTTTGGAAATCGTCGCCGATGTCCTGTGCCACGCGACCATGCCGGAAAAAGCCGTGGCCCGGGAAAAGGAAGCGCAACTCGCCGGGATCAAGGCGGAGGAAGAAGAAATGACCGTGGTAGCGCGCAATATCCTGCGCGCGGAATTGTTTGGCGGGCATCCTTACGGCCTGCGCTCGTCGGGCACGCCGGAGTCCGTGGCCAATATCACGCCCGGATGCGCTCCGCGCTTTTCGCGACCGCCATCTGGTGGCCCGGAATGGGGTGCTCGCTGTCTTTGGCGATGTGTACGCCGAGGAAGTGCGCGTCATTGCCGAGGAATTGCTCGGTGCGCTGCCCGCCGGCGAACCGGCGTTGGTGACCGTGACGGAGCCACCGGTGCTGGGCGCCTCGCGGGAGGTCGAAGCGATCAAGGACAAGGAGCAGGCCGTGCTCATGGTGGGTTTTCCCGGCACCGACTTGTTCGATCCCGACAATGCCGCGCTCGAGATCATCGACGAAGCTTGCAGCGATCTCGGCTCGCGTCTTTTCCTGCGCATCCGCGAGGAAATGGGCCTCGCCTATTTCGTCGGCAGCAGCCAGATGAGCGGCCTGGCCCGTGGGATGTTCGGCTTCTATCTCGGCACGGACCCCGGAAAACTGGCGGATGTGAAAGCGGCCTTGCACGACGAGATCACGAAACTCGCCGAGCACGGACTGGCTCCCGAGGAACTCGCTCGCGCGAAAGAAAAATACATCGGCCAGCAGGAAATTCGCAACCAGAGCAACCAGGCCTTCGCCTTTCAGGCCGCGCTCAACGAGCTTTACGGTCTCGGGCACAACTATCATCTCGAGCAGCGCCGCCAAATCGAGGCGCTGACGGTGGAGCAGGTCCAGGCGGTCGCGCGGAAATATTTCATGCAGCCGGCCATCACCGCCATCGTCCGCCCCAGCGGGCAAGCGTGATAAGGCGGGACGGACGGCGCGCCCTGCTGGCAAGGCTCGACCCTGCGGCGGGGTATGCAGTTGCCTAATGACTGACTCAACAACCGAAAATTTCCTTCGCACCGCTCCTCACCCCCGCGTAGTCTCTATTTATGGCTGAAGTCCAAACCCAAACCGAAGCGGGCGAAATGACGCAGATCTTCATCGAGTTCGTGATGATGCAGGCGCAGAACGCCGCGCTGTGCCTCGGTCAGATTACCGACCCACGCATGGGTCAGCCGCAGGTGAATATCCCGCTGGCCAAGATGTTCATCGATCAACTGGCCGTGATCCGGGCGAAGACCGAGGGCAATCTTTCCACCGATGAGCAGAAGGTGATCGATAGCGCTCTCGATCAGATGGAGCAGGCTTTCGTGCATGTCGCTTCGCGCACCGAAGGCTACCATCCCGGCGAATCGCTGGCGCCCGATCTGGACGCCCCGCCGCCCGAGGTGGCGCCGCCCAGCGCTCCTGAGCCGGAAGCGCCGGCGGCAGCTCCTGCCCCGGCACCTGCACCTGCAGCGGAAGCGCCGCCCGAAGAAGGCCGCAAGCGGTTCACGAAGAGCTACGGAGCCTGAGCCGAAGTGCCGCGTCCGTCGATACCCGTGGGGTCGTGCCGTCTCGGCGGCCCGGAACCGCTCTACATACTCGGCCCGTGCGTGATCGAGTCGGAGGAGTTTGTCTGGCGCATGGCCCGGCAGTTGAAGGCGATCGCCGCGGAAGTGGGCGTGCCATTCGTTTTCAAGGCCAGCTACGACAAGGCCAACCGGACCTCGGTGAAATCATTTCGCGGGCTCGATGTGCGCGGTGGCTGCCAGATCCTCGCGGAGATCGGGCGGGAACTGGGTGTGCCGGTGACGACCGATATTCATTCCCCGGAGGAGGCGAAGATCGCCGGCGAATACATCGACGTCCTGCAAATTCCTGCCCTTTCTTTGCCGGCAGACCGACCTGATTCAGGCGGCCGCGGAGACGAAGCGGGTGGTGAACGTGAAGAAGGGCCAGTTCCTCGCTCCCTGGGATGTGAAGAACATCGCCGACAAATTGATCGCCTTCGGCAACGACCAATTCTTTTTTACGGAACGCGGCACCACTTTCGGCTATAATAATCTCGTGGCCGACATGCGTTCTCTCTACTGGATCCGCGAGGCGGGCTATCCCGTGGTGTTCGATGCCACCCATTCCGT
This sequence comes from Chthoniobacter sp., assembly GCA_037200205.1. Classification (GTDB taxonomy): domain Bacteria; phylum Verrucomicrobiota; class Verrucomicrobiia; order Chthoniobacterales; family Chthoniobacteraceae; genus Chthoniobacter. Next base: position 41,939 of record JBBCHV010000014.1, on the reverse strand, counting down.
GCAGCGGCCCGGGGGCGGCGGCGACAAGACGAGTGGCGATGGCGTGCTCGCTCCGGTGCTCGCCCGGGCGGCCGCCGCGGCAGGATGCGATGGCATTTTCATCGAAACGCACGAAGATCCCTCCCAGGCGCTCTCCGATGGCCCCAATCAAATTCCGCTCGCGCAATTGGCGACATTGTTGAAACAATTACGTCAGATTCATGATCTCGTTCGTTAAGCATATCGCGGTGCTCGCCGCCGCTTTGATCGTGACTACGGCACTGGGGGAGAAGGCCGGCGACAACAGTACCCCCAAGCCCGAGGCGAAGGACGCCGGGGCGGCGGGGAAGAAGGCGAAGAAAAACAAGGGTGCGAAAGCTTCCGACGACCCGAATGCGCCGAAGAAGACCGTGGATGTGCCGGTGATCAAGGGGCACGACTCCATCGGCCTGCGCATCCCGTATTTCGGCAGCGACGGCAAGCGGCAGATGAATTTCACCATCGGGGTCGCCTCGCGCCTCGATGACAATCATGTCAATATGACCGACTTGCAGGTGGAAACCTTCAACGACGACGGCGAGCATGAGATGCAGATCGATTTGCCCACCTCGGTGCTCAATACCGACACGAGCGTGATCACCACCAACCACCCCGTGACGATTCGACGCTCGGATTTCATTCTCACGGGCGAGTCGATGATTTTTAATACCAAGACCAAGCAGGGCGGCCTCGGCGGCAATGTGCACATGCTCATTTACAATCTCGTCGACGACAAGTCCGACCCCGACAAACCGGGTGAGCCCAAGGGCACCGCCAAACCGCAGAAAACCGGAATGGAACCCGACAGCTTCAAGACTCCCCAATCCAAAGTGGCGAACAGCACACCCGCACCCCGGGACAACACCGAGAAGTTTTACACTCCGGGGGCCAAATAAAAGTGATCAAAAATAGATTTCCCATTCTCCTCGCCGCGGCGCTCACGTGTTCGCCGGCCCTGGCGCAAGGACCCAGTGACAAGCCGCTGACGGAAAGCGAACTCCTCAAGCAGATTGAGACCCTGAAGCCCGCCAGGGACGGGGCGGCGACGCCCAGTGCCAGTCCGAGTCCGTCTACACCCAGTCCTCGTGCTCTCACGAACTTGGGCAGCGCCCTTTTGAGCACGCCCGGTAATGCTCCGGGCACTCCTGGCGACATCTTGCGCCCCCAAGGCGATCGCCCGCCGCTCCCCGTTCCGCCACCCCCGCCCCAGGAAACGGCCAACCGGTGGACCCCCAACGCCAAGCCGCCCACGGAGATCACGGCCCTGGAAGCGACCTTCGACCAGCGTGCGAATCTCGCGGTCTTTATCGGCAATGTCTTCGTCAAGGATCCGCAATTCAATGTGGACTGCGACAAACTGACGGCCTTCCTGAAGCATGACGACAAGCCCGCTCCGGGGGTGGCTGCGAAAGGCGCGCCCGCGACCCCGAAGCCGGCTACGGCCACGCCTAATCCCGCCACGGGAGGCACGCCGATTGCCAACGGAGGAGTCAAGAAGCAGTCCGGCGGCCTCGACAAGGCCATTGCCGTGACGACCAGCGAGCGCCGGGTCAAGATCACGCAGGATAAAGTGGAGGCGGACGGCTCCATCACCCACGGCATCGGCATCGCCAATCGGGCGGAATACTTTGCGACCAGCGGTGACATTTACCTCTACGGCATGCCCGATGTGACCCAGGGCACCAATCGCTGCATCGCCACCGCTCCGGAGACCTGGATGAAAATGAACCGGGACGGCCGCATGGAAGCCCACGGTCCGCACAAGACGATCATCGTCGATACCAGCGATCGCGACAACAAGAGTGCTACCGCCACCCAATGATAATGACCGCCGGGCCAAAAAAGAAAACGCTGGGGCCGGAAGTCCTGCGGACGGACAAGCTGGTGAAAGTGTATGGCGGTCGGGCGGTCGTAAACGGGGTCGATGTCAACGTCCATAGCGGCGAAATCGTCGGCCTCCTCGGCCCGAACGGCGCCGGCAAGACCACGAGCTTTTACATGGTCGTCGGCCTCGTCCGCCCGAACAGCGGGCGGGTCTATTTCCAGGAAAAGGAAGTGACCGACTTTCCCATGTACAAGCGTGCCCGCCTGGGCATGGGCTACCTGCCGCAGGAAGAGTCGATCTTCCGCAAACTCACCGTCGAACAGAACATCATGGCCATCCTCGAGATGACCCCGCTCAACAGGAAAGAGCGCAAGCATCGCTGCGAGGAATTGCTCAACCAGTTCGGCATCGATCACGTGGGCAAGCAACTTGCGCTCACGCTTTCCGGCGGTGAAAAGCGCCGCCTCACCATCGCCCGTTCCCTCGTGACCAAGCCAAGTTTGTTGATGTTGGACGAACCATTCAGCGGCGTTGATCCGATTGCCGTGTACGACGTGCAACAAATCATCAAGAATCTCGGGGATTCCGGCCTCGCCATTCTCATCACCGACCACAACGTGCGCGAAACGCTGAACATCGTGGATCGCGCCTATCTCATCCATGAGGGCAAGGTGGTGACGCAGGGGGAAAAGGATTTTCTGCTCAACGACCCCATCGCCCGCCGCGTGTATCTCGGCGAAACTTTTCAGATGTAACCCTAAACAAAAGGAGACCCAGAAAAATGCAAACTGCGAACGTCAACGTCCCGATCAAAGTCACCGGACGCCATGTCAGTGTCACCGAGCCCATCAAGGAATATGCGACATCCAAGGTCGAGCATCTGCACCTCGACTATCCGCGGATCATCGAGGCGCACGTGATTCTCGACGTCGAAAAGCACCGGCACTTCGCGGAGATCATCCTCCACTGCACGAACCACATCACCATCGAAGCCAGCCATGAGACCGACGACATGTATGCGTCGATCGACGGCGTCGCGGCCAAGATCGCCCAGCAGATGCGGAAGTACAAGACGAAGATCTTGCGCAGCCATCGCCCCCGGCAATCCATCCGGCACTTCGAAGCCCAGGTGCTGGAGCTCGGCGCCGCCTTCCACGAGACGGAGGAGTCGGAGCCCGAGGTGATCAAGACCGAGCGCTATCCGGTGAAGCCGATGTACATCGACGAAGCCGCGCTCCAGATCGAGATGTCGAACCGCCAGTTCGTCGTCTTCCTCAACGCCAAGACGGAAAAAGTAAGCATCCTCTACCGGCGCAAGGAAGGCGGTCTCGGCCTGATCGAGCCGACTTTCTAATACTGACGGTCCGTAGCAGTCGGGACGGCGCGCCGCGCCGTCCTCTGCTACGCCGTTAGCTGGTCCCGATGGGTGGGCGTCGGGCGTCCGGGCCGAAAATGCTCGAGATGGTGCAACTGGGCCGTCAGCGTCGGCGTCAATCCCCGCACGGCGTGCAGGGCATCGCGAATCGTCTGCGCCAGCGCCTCCGGCGCGTTCTCCGCCCGCAGGTTGATGATCAGTTGCCCGCCCTTGGAAGGTTCCGGGAGCTTGAGGGACAGTTCGGGCACGAAGTCGTTGCGCACGAGGTTGACCGCGGCGATTTCCCCCGCCAGCGCCTCATCCGGGCTGTAGGTCATCTTGAGATGTGCGACCTCCGCCCGCTGCGCTCGCAGGCGGTCCTGGATTTCACGCGCGAGCGCCGTCAGCACGCGATCCGCATCGAATGGCACGGTGGCCTCGAGCTGTGCCGTGGCATTCAGCCAGCCGAGCAAAAGCCTCGCCATCGGCGTAGACATCGTAGTCCACGTCCATCGTCGCATGCCGACCGTGCTCGTCATTTTCCAGCCGGGCGAACCAGGCGTCGAGATCGGTGCCGTCGCGCGCCGAGACGGTGAGGATCTCCGCGCGCGGAAACTGCGTGCCCAGGGCGGCGCGCAACTGCTCGATCCGCTCCGGCCCGAGCAGGTCGACTTTGTTGATGACCAGGATATCCGCCTCCTCGAGCTGTTTTTTGTAAATGTAGACGACCTTCTCGGAAAAATTGCCGCCGCCTTCCAGACCGAGCACGCGCGCTAAGCGCACGGGGTCCACCAGCACACTCACGGGGGCGATGGTGAATTGATCGCCGTAGATGCGGCGCAGCGGATAGGTGACCGTGGCGACGAGATCGGTGCAACTGCCGACCGGCTCGGCCACAAAGACATCGGGCTGCGTGGCGTCCGTCAGCTTGCCCGCCGCCTCGACCAGCGAATTGAAGCGGCAGCAGAAGCAACCGCCCGGAATTTCCTCCGTGGCGAAACCCTTCGCGCGCAACATTTGCGTGTCCACGAGTTCACGGCCCTGGTCGTTGGTGATCAGGCCCACTTTCAAACCGCGCTCGGTGAGGCGCTGGGCGAGCTTCGCGACGGCGGTGGTCTTGCCGGCGCCGAGGAAGCCGCCGATCATGATATAGCGGGCTTTGACGGGAGAGGGGGATTCAGGCATGGCGGGTGGGGAATGCGTGCCAAGGCATATAGCCCGCCGCGCCGGGATCGGCGAAGTTTATTCGTAGTGAAACGTCGCCGTTGCCTTCACGGCGGCGTCCGCCGTCACGCGCACCCAATGGGCGCCGAAGCCGGCGGGGAAGGCGTGCTGGAGCGACTCGCCGGGCTGCACGGCCAGGGTCGCGTATTCGCGCCATGTGCCGTTGGCCAGCGCGTCGACCTCGATCTTGAAATGCACCGGCTGTGCGCCGCTGTGGGAGAGCGTCACCGATTTGCGGTCGAAGTTCGTCATCAGGTAGGGCTCGCTCGGCGCATCGGCGCGCACGTCGGTGTCCTTCCAGGGGCCACCTTCGCCCACGGCTTTGCCAAACCGCCAGAGATCATCCGTCTTGCCAAACCACAGCGACACTTTCCATCGGGCGAGGTCACGGTGCGGCCCGCGCCGGGCACCGCGGCGCCGCCGGACATGACGAGCAGTCCGCGCCACGTGCAGAAATCCACCAGCGCGGAGCGATGCGTCGCCAGCGGCTTCATTTTCTGAAAATCCGGCGGGTCGAAATCGCCTTTGCCCGTGGCGCGCGGGATTTCGTAGAGGATGCCGTGAATGTTGCCGAGGAAGCGCTCGCTCTCCACTTCGCGGACGGCGCGCAATGGCGTGGCCGGCGCATCGTAGGCCGCGTCGGTCCTGGGCAGCCGCCAGCGACGGCCGAGATGATCGGTGACGATGGCCGAGGCGGCATCGACCGTTGCGACGACCGGAATTTGCAGCTTCGGCAGTGTTTTTTCCAAGGCGCCCGGCTGGTCCATGGCGGTGAAGGCGAGCGTTTCGTCCACTTCGTAATAACCACTGGGCGTCACGACTTGCAGGTTGCGATTGCCTTGCGCGGGACGAATCAGTGCGGACTTCGCCGGGTCGATCTGCGGCGTGGCCGTGGAAGGCGCGTGCGAATTGGGATTCGAGCAGTGGAAGTAGGCCGTGGCCTTCGTGTCTGCGTCGGTCTTGATGCGCACCCACTCGGCTTGCACGCTCGTGGGGAATTCATGATGGGCGCTGCCATGTGCGGCCACGGAGATCGTCTCCAGCGGCTGCCACGAACCGTTGCCACTCGCATCCGCCTCGATGGTGAACGCCACGGGTGCCTCGCCATCGTTTGCCAGGTGCAGATCGCGATTTTGCCAGCCGGCAAATTGAAATGGATCGCTCGGCATGCCGGCCTTCACCGCGTCGTCCACCCACACGCCACCCCAACCCGCGGTCGGCCCCCACGTCTTCAATTCCTCGAGCTTGCCGAACCAGAGATTCGATTGCGATTGCCCGGCGAGCGGATTGCGCATGATGCTCGTGTCGTCGCTGGCGATCACCAGTTTGTCGCCCCATGCGCAGAAGTCCGGCACATAGCGCAGGTGTGTGGCGAGCGGGCGGATGCCCGCGGTATTGGCGCGGGAAAAGGTCCGCGGGAAATGGAAAAACTGCCCGTGCATGTCCATGAGGAACTGGCCGTCGTTGACCTCGCGGATGCGCGGCCATTCCGTGTACCAGCCGTGCCAGGGATCGAAGGCGAGCGAGCCTTTCGGCAGCCGGAAGGTGGACCATTCGCCGTCGTCGAGCACCTTGAGGAGCACGCTGCGCTTGTCCCAGCCGATCGTCCACAGCGGCGCCTTGTCATCCGGCGAGCCATGGATGCCACCCGGTCCGGTGACGTCGGTAAACTGATGCCGCTCGATGATCTTCCAATCCTTGCCGTCGTATTCCGCCAGCACGCCGCGATCTTCCTCCGACTTCGGCGGCAATTCCGCGAGGTTCTCCATCTTGATCCCGCCCACCGGCTCTTCGCCGTTGTTCGCAATGACCAGCCGGCCCTGCGCCGTGTAAGCGCCCTTGCCGTGCCAGCCCGGCACCGGCTTGCTGAAGAGCTTTTTCACCGCGAGCGAGTGCACATTCACTTCATAAAGCGCGCCCTCCATGTCGTAGAAATAAACGAGGTTCGCCGGATCGGTGAGATGCCGCGCGATCGCCGTCATGCGGCCCACGAGCTGCGTCTTCACGTCCACGGCGCGCACGTGCCCCTCGGCATCGATGAAGTACGGGCCGATGATGAGCTGGTTCGATTCCTGGTGAAACATCCGGCAGGCATGCGTGCCGCCCACGCTCTCCGCCGCCATCTCCAGCGTCCGCATGTCGGGCGCGATCGAGTAGAGCTTGTCCTTGCTCCCGCGCGTGAGATGCGGCGGGTAGGTGATCCACCACAGCTTCCCTGCCCACGGCACGACCGCGCCGATGCCACATTCGCCGTTGTTATTGAACGACGCGAGATGCGGATAAATCCCGCTGACCTCCACCGGTTCCTCCGCGGACAAGGCAATGGGCAGAACCAGGGCGAGAAGAAGGAAAAAGCGTTTCATGACAGGCATAGCGGGTGACAGTGTAGTCCGGCGTCGGCGCTTTTGGACACGAAAAGTGCGCCCGTGCGGCGCCCGGGGCGCAGGTCAGTCGCGAAAATTCTTAAACGCGAGCGAGACCTCGAAATCCCGGCCGCGCAGGAAGCCGATGACCTCCTGCAACTCGTCGCGCTTTTTCCCGGTCACGCGAATCTGCCGTTCCTGCAGCGTGCTCTGCACCTTGAAGGTTTGCTCCTTGATCGCCTTCACGATCTCCTTCGCCTTGTCACCGTCGAGCCCCTGCTTGATCACGAAATCCTGCGTCGCATGGCCGAGCGGCGAGACCGCCGGATCCTTCCGCTCCACATTGCGCAGGTCGATATTCCGCTTCGCCAGCTTGCCGACCACGATCTCGTGCAACGCCTTGAGCCGCGTGCTGTCCTCCGCCTTCAACTCGATCTTCGAGTCCTTGGCATTCCACTCGATCGACGCCTTGCTCCCCTTGAAGTCAAACCGCGTGGCCAGTTCCTTCATGGCCTGGTTGATGGCGTTGTCGATTTCCTGTTTGTCGATTTCCGAGACGATGTCGAAGGAGGGCATGATGGCAGGAGCGTAGTGTGACGCAGGCGAAAGAGCATTCAGAATTCCGGCTCCTTGTGTGAGATGTACCGGCTCCCTCCTCGCTGTCATTCTGAGCGGAGTGTAACGAAGTCGAAGAACCCCGTCGAACAACCAGTAGTGTCTTTGGTGAAGCGGCGGGGTCCTTCGACTTCGTTACACTCCGCTCAGGATGACACGCGGGGAGAGGCGTATATTTCCAGCCCTGCCTCAGCGCAGATCTGCAACGGCTCGATGAGCCGTGGCCCGCAGAAACTTCGCATAGCCCGCGTCAAGCCCCGCGGGGATGAACCCGTTGTCCACCACGCTCCTGCCGAAGAGCACTTCGTACCACACGCAGGCTCCGAGATATTCGCCCGCCGTGCTGGCGTGATGCCCGTCCATGCTCAGCTTCGTCTGGCCATCCTTTTCCTTCTTCCAGGCCCAACCCACATTGAGCGAATGCGTCTGGTCGGGCAACTCGCCGGTCTTCGCGTGTTGGGAATCGAAGGGCGTCGCCAACGCGTGAAAGCCCCATTGCGGATCATGGTTGGCGAGGTGAAAAGCATCGCCGACGGGAATGCGTCGCAGCCCGAGCTCCTGCGCGGTGGCCGCATAAGCGCTGGCGAGTTCGCGATACATCTCGTCCTGCGACTTCGGCTCATCCGGCTTTGGCGTCTTCGGCGAGAACCGCGCGTCGTCGACCCGATACTCCCACGTCTCATGCAGCAGCAGCGTCGCGCCGGTGCGTATTGCTTGATGTAATCGCGCAGCTCCTTCGCGAATGGTTCATACGTCGCGAGGTCGTGGCTTTTGATGCTCGCCTGTTGGATGGTGACGAAATCCCAATGCCCGCCCACCAGGTCGTCCTTCAAACTCTTCCCACCCGTATAGAGGCCGAGCTTATCCGCGGGATCCTTCTCGAAGGCCTGCACCTTGCTCCAGTGCAATTCCAGGCTCGCCCCGCCGACATTGTCTTCGTGCAGGATCAAGGTATCCCCGGCCGCCTTCGCCAGTTCTCCAAGATAGTGCGTGGCATTGTGCGAAAAGCTATTGCCCACCGTGAGCAGCCGGACGGTCTTCGGCGTTCCTGACTCCTCGGCGGAAAGTTGACAGGCAACGAGGCCGACGGCAATGAGGAGCAGTCGGCGCATCACAAACGATACTAAGGCAGGCGATTTTGAAGATGAGTCTTTCATGGGGATGGGGAACTAAAATTTGCCGGCCGAGCGTCAAAACTCCACCGTCTTCGTATCCGGAAACTTCTCCGGCTGATCGGGCAGGAAGTCGATGACCTGCTTTTGCGCGCGGAGCTTTTCCTGGAGCGCGGGAATGTCGATGGACTGGACGTCTTTGCCTTCGTGGGCGGCCAGCGCGGCGGCGACACCGGCGGCGTGGCCACCCATCATCCAGGTGCTCTCGAGGCGGTAGGTGCAGAAGGCCACGTGCGTGTAGCTGGCGGCGCCGGCGACGAGCAGGTTGGTGCATTCCGCGGCTTTCGGCGTGAGCGCGCGATAGGGGATCTGGTAGGCGTAGCCCACGCGCCAGATGCGGCCCTCATTGATGAATTCGGTCGGGGAGACGGCCAGCCGCTGGACGTGATGGCAATCGATGAAGTGGCTGCCGAGCGCAATGGTGTCGGGCTTGCCAATGCTGCCCGCGAGGCGCTCTACGGCTGGCTGATCGGCCGCCCGCACAACGCGGACGCCCTGCCTCCACTGGTCCGCCAGTTCGAGGCGTTCAAGCGTGGCGACTCGAAGGTCGCGCCGGAAGTGCCGTTCCAAATGCTCACCGCGCTGGAACTCGGCCGCACTGCGTGGCAGTCGATCGCCGGCCAGGCTCCGTGGCAGAGCAGACGACCCGGATGAACCTGAACACCTTCGCCCGCCACGGGGTGTTCGATGACAAGGCGCTCGTCCGCCAGATTGCGAGCCGCCTGCGCGATCCACACAAGGTCCGCCGCGCACGCTGCTTCCCGTATCAGTTGCTGACCGCGTTTCATTCCGCCGACAAGGCGGTGCCGGCCTCCGTCCGGGACGCGCTGCAGGATGCGATGGAAGTCGCGATCGAGAATGTGCCATCGATCGCCGGCCGCGCGCTGGTTTGCCCGGACGTGTCCGGTTCGATGCGATCGCCCGTGACCGGTCAGCGCACTGGCGCGACCACGGCCACGCGGTGCATCGATGTGGCGGCGCTCGTGGCTGCCGCCGTCCTGCGCAAGAACCCGGACGCCGACGTCCTGGCCTTCAGCGACCATGTGGTGCCGTGCGATCTCAACGCTCGCGACAGCGTGATGACCAACGCGCAAAAACTGGCCTCGCTGCCCAGCGGCGGAACCAACTGTTCCGCCCCGCTGCATCATCTGAACAGCAAACGTGTGACTGGCGACCTCGTGATCTTCGTCTCCGACAATATGTCGTGGGTCGATAGCCAGGGTGGAGGTCATAGCACCGCGACGATGCAGGAGTGGGAGAAATTCCGCGCCCGCAACCCGCGCGCCCGTCTCGTCTGCCTGGACGTGCAGCCTTATGGCTCCACCCAGGCCGTCGAGCGCGAGGATATCCTGAACATCGGGGGCTTCTCCGACGGCGTGTTCGAGATCATCGCCGCGTTCGCCGCCGGCGAGTTGAACGCCAATCACTGGGTCGGCCTGATCGAAAAGATCGACCTGCCATAATTGCCGCCCGCCCGCGCCAATCCGGGCGCGGGCGGGCCGGACTGGAAACCTTCGCCGAATGCCGGTGGGACTACATTTTACCTGTCATGTCTCACCAACCTCTTGTCGGCGAACTCCTGTTCTTTCCCATTTTCGTGAGCGTGCCGAATGCAGGCACGGACTACATGGTAGAGCGCCCGCGCACCGTGCGGGAGGCCCGGGCTCGACTCCCGGTTCCGCTTCGGCGGAATAGCTCAGTCAAATGTCCCACCGACGGTTGTCGGCACGCTCATGGCACCGGCCTTCGTGACGAATGCCTGGCGGAACTACATGCACTCAACGGTCGCGGGTTCGACTCCCGCCCTGGTCGCAAGATCGGGTAGCTCAGCGGTAGAGCATTGAAGCTGTTTCGCAGACCAAACTTGTCGTCATGACTCCAGCGCCACCCCCTTTTGCGACGAATGCCGATGGGACTACATCCCTACTAAGGACGAGGACGCGGGTTCGATCCCCGCCGGCTCCATTTTCGACGGAGCCGTAGCTCAGCGGTAGAGCACGTAACCGTCTCATCACCCTTGTCGTCGCAACTCTTTCCAAGCTCAATCACACCCCATCCACATGAATACTGAACTCACGCCCCACTCCATCATTGGCACGGGCGAAGCCACTGGCTTCATCCCGGCGCCGGGCTCCCGTGGCAAGCCGATCACCGTGATCGGCACGGAGGCCATTCGCCAGGGCTTCGACGCCAAATGCCTGGAACAGGCGCTCAACTCGCGCGGTGCTCCGGGCGTCACCGATCTCGTGCTCAATCCCGACGCGCATGCCGGTTACGGCGCGCCCGTGGGCTGTGTGCTCGTCTCGCCGACGCACGTTTATCCCGGTCCCGTCGGCGTGGACATCAAATGCTCGATGAGCCTGCTCGCGCTCAATCTCCCCGCCGATGCCGTGGCGGAGAAAACCACGCGCCGCGCCTTGATCAATGCCATCTGCGAACGCACGCCCACGGGCGCCGGTCGCGGCCAGCGCACGGCGAAAAAGTCGCGCCACGTGTCGCCCGCGCTGGGCCGCCAGGTCGCGATCGAAGGCGCATCGCGTTCCGTGTGCGAAGCGCTGGGAATTCCGCCCGAATGGGCGGAGCGCTGCGAGGACTCCGCGCACGTCGGTCACGACAATACCCACGACGCGCTCGGCGAGCGTTTGGAGCACCTGATCTCGACCGGGGCTTTGCCGAAGTTCGACGACAAGATGACGCAACTTGGCAGCTATGGTGGCGGTAATCATTTCGGCGAATGCGAAGCCGTCGCGGTCGGCGATAACGACCGCGCGCGCCGCACCGCGGAGATCTTCGGGCTGCGCGATGGCGGCCTGGCGTTCCTGTCCCACTGCGGTTCGCGCGGCTTCGGCCACAATCTCGCGAGCGGGCAATTCCGCGCGCTGCAGCGTTTCTTCGAGACGTGGGGATTGCCGCTGCCCGGCAATGACAAGGAACTGGTCTACGCGCCGCTCGGCACGCCCGAGGCCGACGCTTATCTCGACGACATGGCACTCGGCGCGAACTTCGCCACCGTGAACCACCTGCTCATCAACGCGCTCGTGCTCGAGGCCTTCCAGGAGATCATTCCGGGCGCGACCGGACAGCTCGTCTATTTCATCAGCCATAACATCGCCCGGCGCGAAATCGTCGAGAACCGCGAGGCGTGGGTGCATCGCAAAGGCGCCACGCGCGCTTTTCCCGCGGGCCACCATGCGTTGCGCGGAACGCCCTTTGCCGAGAACAGGCCACCCGATCCTGCTGCCTGGCAATCCGACCGCGGGTTCCTGCGTGATGGTCGCGGAGCCTGGCGCGGAAAAGAGCTGCTACTCGGTGAATCATGGCGCGGGCCGCGCGAAGGGCCGCAAAGCGGCGATCCGCGAGCTCGACCAGCAAGCCGTCGATGACGAATTCACCGCGCATGACATTCTGACCCAACTGCCGCCTGTATCCGAAAGACGAAGCGCCCGCCGCCTACAAGGATTTCAACGAAGTCCTCCGCAGCGTCGATCGCGCCGGCCTCGCCACCGAGGTCGCCCGCCTCCGGGCGCGTTTCGTGATCAAGGATTCCGACGACTCGCTGAAAGGTGCCGCGTGAAAAAGCCGGAGATCATCACCATCGACGGCGCGGCCGGCGAAGGCGGAGGGCAGATCCTCCGCACTTCGCTGGCGCTCTCGCTCGTCACCGGGAAACCGTTTCGCATCATCAACATCCGGGCCGGTCGCAAAAGCCCGGCCTGCTGCGCCAGCATCTCACCGCCGTGCAGGCCGCGACGCAGGTCGGCGAGGCGGTGTCCGATGGAGCGGAGATCGGCTCGTGCGAACTGGTCTTCCGTCCCGAGAAAATCCGCGCTGGCGAATACCGCTTCGCCATCGGCACCGCCGGCAGCACCACGCTGGTGCTGCAAACGATCCTGCCTGCCTTGATCCTCGCCGATGGGCCCTCGCGCCTGACCTTGGAAGGCGGCACGCACAATCCTTTCGCCCCGCCGTTCGATTTCCTCGCGCACACCTTCCTCCCGCAACTCGCCCGCTTCGGCCCCCAAGTCGAAGCGACGCTCGCACGTCCCGGCTTCTATCCCGCCGGGGGCGGACGCCTGGAAATCGAAATCACCCCCGTGCCGAAGCTCCATCCCGTCGAACTGCTGGACCGCGGCATCGACCAGGGCCGCCGCGTCGTCGCGCACCTGGCCGCCCTCGTTCACACATCGCCGAACGCGCCTTCGCGCAATTCGAGAAGCGCATGGGCTGGCCGCGCACCGCGTGTGAAATTATCGAACATCCCGCCGCCTACGGTCCCGGCTTCATCCTCACCGGTGAGATCGCCTCCGAACACATCACCGAAACCTTCACCGGCTTCGGTGAAAAGGGAGTCCGCGTCGAGCAAGTAGCCGACGCCGTCATCGACCAGGCCCGCCACTACCTCGCGACAAGCGCCCCCGTCGGTGAATACCTCGCCGATCAACTCCTCATCCCGCTGGCGCTCTCCGGTGGCGGAGGCTTCCGCGCCGTCGGGCTCTCCCGCCACGCGCAGACTAACATCGAAGTCATCCAGCAATTCCTTCCCATTCGCCTCGCCAGCACATCCTTGGAAACAGGCGGTGTCGAAGTTCGTCTGAGATCCGCCCCATGAAGGGGCTCCTCGATGCCTCTCGCTTCCACAAAACGGCATCTGATCCTGTATAAAGCAGACCTGTTACCGACAAGGCGACGTTTTCATCGTTCCGGTGGCAAAGATTCCTTCCGCCGGCGTTTGGAAGAGTTACGGCGGCGCAAGACGTCGCGTCTCCTGACGGCGTGAGTTGCGCGGTCAACACGACTGTCACGCCTCCCGGCTTGCCTTGAGCGCAGACTCCACATTTCCTACTCGTGAATGGAGCGCCTTCAGACATGGCAATGTTGACCACCGAGCAGGTGCTTGCGCTCGCGCCGGATACGGCGTCGGTGAAGGCCGGGCAGGGGCTCGCCAATCCGGGAAAGTGGGTTTCGCTCGGGCGCGGCGGGCGTTCGGTGTGGGGCGAGTGTCAGGGCAGCGGAAAGGATCCGTATCGCACGCAGGTGGATTTGAGTGGACCGGCGTTTCATTGTTCGTGTCCGAGTCGGAAATTTCCGTGCAAGCACGGGCTGGGGCTGCTGCTCCTTCTCGCGGCCAATCCGGCGCGGGTGGCGGAGGCGGCGTCTCCAGCTTGGGTCAGCGAATGGATTGCCCGGCGCGATGCGGGCGCGGAGAAGAAGGCGGCGAAGGCCGAGACGGAGACGACGCCCGCCGAACCGGAGACCGCGGCGCGGCGCGAAGCGGATCGCGAGAGGCGTACGGCGAAGCGGGAGGATCGGGTACGGGCCGGGATTACGGAATTGCAAACGTGGCTGGGTGATCTCACGCGTCAGGGTCTCGCCCATGCCAGGCAGCAACCGGCCCAGTTCTTCGACGCGATGGCGGCCCGCATGATTGACGCCCAGGCACCGGGAGTCGCGAGGCGCCTGCGCGAGTGGCCGGGCGTCTTCGCGTCCGGCGATGATTGGGCAGGACGTGCGCTGGCGGAAATGGGTGGGCTCCAGTGGCTGCTCCACGGCTTCGCGCGGAGCGACACACTCCCCGACGGGATGCGCGCGAGCGTGCGCAATGCGATCGGTTGGACAATCACGGAGCAGGAACTAGCCGGCGTCGAAGCCGTGCGCGACCGGTGGCAGATTGTCGGCCAAATCGTCGAGGAGGAAGACAAGCTGCGCGTCCAGCGCACCTGGCTGGTCGGCGAGGCCAGCCGCCGCCCGGCGTTGTGCCTGAGTTTTGCGGCGATGAATCAAGCGCTCGATGTCAGTCTCGTCGCGGGCACGGTGATCGAAGCGGATGTCGTCTTCCATCCATCGGCCTCGCCGCTGCGCGCGCTGGTGCGGGAGCGTCCACGGGGAGACGCGGCCGATTGCGGAGGCGGCGGCGCACCCGGATTTTTCCGGAGCGCTCGAGCAAACATCCGCGCTGCTCGCCGGCGATCCCTGGCTGGAGCGTACGCCGTGGCTGGTTCGCGATTGTCTCCCGCTGCGCATCGATGGCGCATGGCACTTGCGCGATGCGCATGGCGTTGCGGTGCCCATCGTCCGCGGTTTCGCGAATGCCTGGCCGCTGTTCGCGTTGAGCGGCGGCGCGCCCGTGACGGTGTGTGGAGAATGGAATGGGCGGGCGCTTTTGCCGTTGAGCGTCATCGCCGCGGGCCGGTTTGTTCCGCTCGGAGGAGCCTTCGCATGAGTGCGTGGAACGACTACACGACCGCCGCGCTGCTCGGCACCGAAAAAGCGACGCCGCCACCCTTGCCGCCGGCGCTCGAAGCAGCGGTCGTCGAAGCGGGCTCGCTGGATCGCGAGGCCGGTTTTCTCACGCGCGCCGGGGCGCTCGCGCTCTGGCGGCGGGCGGGCTTTCAGCCCCTGCCGAACGAAGCGGTGATCCCCCCGGCTCTGTCCGAAACGACCGCTCCCGTCAGCCCGGCCGGCGCCGCTCATCTCCGCACGATGCTCGGGGGTCGTTGCCCAGCGGTGTTGCCCGAATGGCTTCGCGAAGCCACGCGGCTCGGGCGTCACGTTCCTCCCGAGTTGCTCCCGTCGTTACTCGATCGCGCCCGGCAGGATCGTGCGCTGCGGCCGATCGTGCTGGCCGCTGGCGGCCAGCGGGCGCAATGGCTGGCGGCGCACAATCCCGACTGGGCCTTTGCCACCGTGGATTCGCCGGAGCTTTGGGAAACGGGCCACCGCGATCAGCGTGTGACTATTCTCCGCGCACTCCGGGCGACGGCGGCCGCCGAAGCGCGAGCAAAAGTCGAAGCGGTGTGGAAAGCCGAACCCGCCGACATTCGCGCGGCGTTCGTCGCCGAACTCGCCACCCATCTTTCCGGCGAGGACGCGCCCTTCCTCGAGGCCATACTCGATGATCGCAGCAAAGAAGTCCGCCGGGCCGCGATCGACTTGCTGGCGAAGCTTCCCTCGGCGCCTTTCGTCGCCCGAATGACCGCTCGAGCCGAGCCGCTCCTCGCCTTCCAGCGCGGCGGCCTGTTGTCCCGCGCTTCACTCGAAGTCACGCTGCCGGCCGAGCCCGATGCGGTGGCCACGCGCGATGGACTCGATCCGAAGGCTTTCGGCATTCAGAAGACACTCGGCGAAAAGGCGGTATTGCTCGTGCTCATCCTCTCGGCTGTGCCGCTCCGACATTGGACGGAAACCTTTCAGTCAAAACCGGACGCAATTCTGAAAGCGTCGGAGAAAAATGAATTCGCCCGGGCGCTCGCCACCGGTTGGGCGTGGGCTGCGCTTCGCCAGCGGGACGCGACGTGGGCTGAGGCGCTGCTCGATGCCGTAGTGCAACCGCACACGGAGTTCCTGCCCGGCGAGACGTTGCTCTCTGTCCTGCCGGAAGCCGCGCGAGCCGATCGTCTGGCTGCTGCGCTGCGTTCGGGTGCTTTGAAGAAAGGCGACACCGCGGCGTGGCAGACCTTCGCCGCTCAGCTCGGCGCTTTCCCCGGTCATTGGCCCGCGCCGCTCGCGCGTGAAGTTCTTGCCGCGCTACGCCACGCGACCGCGGATGGCATCCCGTGGCATCTCCGTGCCATCGCCGAATCGCTCGTGATTCACCTTCCGCCCGCGCTCCTCGCCGAAGCCGCGCACGGCTGGCCTGCGGATCAAGAAGGCATCGCCGGCCTGGTCGAACTCATCACTTTCCGCCACGACGCCCTCACCGCCTTGACCCAACCCTGACCCCGCCATGTCCATACCCGCTCTCCGCGCCCACGCCGAACAGCAGTTCGCCGAAGAACTCGCCGCCCTTATCAAACACGACGACAAACCGAAGCCTCCCAACTGGAAGATGTCCCCGTGGGCAGTGGCGACCTATCTGCTCGGCGGCGAAGCCGGCGGCGTGCAAATCTCGCCAAAATACATCGGGCAGCGCCGCGTCATCGAGATCGCGATCGCGACGCTCGCCACCGACCGCGCGCTGCTGCTGCTCGGGGTGCCGGGCACCGCGAAGTCGTGGGTCTCCGAGCATCTCGCCGCGGCGATCAGCGGCGACTCGACACTCATCGTGCAAGGCACCGCGGGCACCGCCGAGGAAGCGGTGCGCTACGGTTGGAACTACGCGCACCTGCTCGCCAAAGGCCCCTCGCTCGACGCCCTGGTGCCGAGTCCGATCATGCGCGGCATGCGCGAAGGCCGGATCGCGCGGGTCGAGGAACTCACGCGCATTCCGGCCGACGTGCAGGATGCGCTCATCACCATCCTTTCGGAAAAGGCGCTGCCCATTCCTGAACTCGGCGACGAAGTGCAAGCCCGCAAAGGCTTTAACGTCATCGCCACGGCGAACGATCGCGACAAGGGCGTGAACGATCTATCGAGTGCGTTGAAGCGGCGTTTCAACACGGTCGTCCTGCCGCTTCCCGAGACCGTGGCCGAGGAAGTGGAGATCGTGCGCACCCGCGTGGCCAGCATCGGGAAGTCGCTGGAGCTTCCCGCTGAGCCACCCGCGCTCGAAGAAATCCGACGGCTGGTGACGATCTTCCGCGAGCTGCGCTCCGGCGCGACCGCGGACGGCAAAACGAAACTCAAATCTCCGAGCGGCACCTTGAGCACCGCCGAGGCGATCTCGGTCGTCAACCAGGGCCTCAGCCTCGCCGCCCATTTCGGCGACGGCTCGCTGCGCGCCGTGGATCTCGCCGGGAGCGTCATCGGTGCGGTCGTGAAAGACCCGGTGCAGGACAAGGTCGTGTGGCTCGAATATCTCGAAACCGTGGTGAAAGAGCGCGACGGCTGGAAGGACTTGTATCGCGCGTGCCGCGAGGTGAGCTGAGCCATGAAGACTTCCACTCCTGCGAAATCAAGCCGCGCGGCTAAGCTCGCCGAGACTTTGGTGAACACGATCCCTTTGCAGTTCCTCCGGGGGGCGTCGCTCGTCGAAGGTGTCGCGGCGCGCTGGTGCGAGCGACAGCGGGTGTGGCATGGCCCGGATCATCTGCTGCGGATGCTCGACGAGATCGGTACGATGCCCCCAGGGGATGAGCGCGACATCCTGTTCCTGGCCGCGACTTATCACGACGCCATCTACGATCCCCGAGCCGCGAACAACGAAGCATTGAGCGCGACACTACTTCTCGATCACGCTGCCGATCCCAAGAATTCCATCATCGCCCGTGCAGCCGAAATCATCGTGGCATCGAAGTGGTCGGAGCCGCCGGCCACTTCATTAGCCGAGCAGTTCTTCGCACTCGACTCGTATCAACTTGCGGACGATTGCCCGCTCCGCGAACGCCTTGCCTACGAGCGCGCGATCTTCCGCGAATATCAGTGGGCTGACGGCCAGACGTACCGCGCGAAGCGCCGAGAGTTCCTGGAAGGCTGGGCTCGGATGTTTCCCCAGCATCGCCGAGGCGTTGCCGAGTGCCTTGAGTTGCTGGCGGGTTTGCAGCCGCGCGTCGCCATCTATCCGGGAAGCTTCGCGCCTTTCCATCTCGGACATCTCTCGATCCTCCGTCAGGCGGAGTTTGTTTTCGACAAGGTGATTGTCGCCGTCGTCGTGAACCGGCAAAAGCCTGGCGCCGTTGAGTCGGCGCAGCAGCGGTCTTCGGAACTGCAAACTCGTCTGCGATTCCATGAAGTTGCGACGTTCACCGGCCTGTTGACCAACTTTGTGGAGGGACTCGCGCTGCCGATCACGATCGTTCGCGGCGTTCGCGACGGTACCGATCTGGAAGCCGAACTTCGCTTTGTTCGCTTTTTGAATGAGCTGCGCCCGGAGACTGGCGTAGTGTGGATTAGTTGCGAGGCGGAACTCCAGCATCTCAGCTCCAGCGCCATTCGTGAGCTGGAAGCCATCGAACCCGGGGCCGGTCAGCGGTACCTGCCCGATACCACGGCCATCTACGATCTCGTGGAGGAGGCAGCGGCCGCGCCAAACTGATGAGCAACGACATCCACCTTCTCGGCATTCGCCACCACGGCCCCGGCTCCGCGCGCAGCGTCGTCGCGGCATTGGAGGCGATTCAGCCGCAGGTGTTGCTCGTCGAGGGACCTCCGGATGCGGATGACGTGCTGGCGCTCGCCGCGCATGCGGAGATGCGCCCGCCGGTCGCCCTGCTGGTGTATCGACCGGATGAACCGAAGCGCGCGGTGTTTTATCCGTTCGCCGCGTTTTCGCCGGAGTGGCAGGCGATCCGCTGGGCGCTCGCGAATCAAGTGCCGGTGCGGTTCATGGACTTGCCGCAGAGGCATCGGTTCGCCCTCGAAGCGGAGGAAAAGCCGGATGAGGCAAACCAGGAAGGCGAAAGCCGGTTGCGACGCGATCCGTTCGCCATGATGGCGGAAGCCGCCGGTTTCTCGGACGGCGAACGCTGGTGGGAGGAGCAGTTTGAAAAGCGGCACTCCGGTCCCGAGATCTTCCAGGCGGTGCTCGAGCTGATGACGGCGCTCCGCGAGGAGCAACCGACCGATTCGATGGACGCGCGCCGCGAAGCGTGGATGCGACAGACATTGCGCGAAGCGCAGAAGCAGGGCCACGAGCGCATCGCCGCGGTCTGCGGGGCGTGGCACGCACCCGCGCTCGCCACGATGCCGACCGCGAAAAGCGATGCGGAGGTTCTGCGCGGTCTTCCCAAGGTGAACGTGGCCGCGACGTGGCTGCCGTGGACCCACCGGCGGCTGACCTTCGCCAGCGGTTACGGCGCAGGCATTCACTCGCCGGGTTACTACGAGCATCTGTGGACGCTGCCCCACCTGGGCGAGCTCGCGACGCTGTGGATGACGCGCGTCGGCCACCTGCTCCGGGCGGAGGATCTCGAAAGCTCGACCGCGAGCATCATCGAAGCGACGCGCCTTGCGGAGACGACGGCGGTTTTGCGCGGGTGTGCGGCGCCGGGGCTCTCGGAATTCAACGACGCGGCGCAGGCGGTGTTCTGCTTTGGCGATCACTCGCCCATGGCGCTGATTCGCGAACGACTGATTGTCGGCGACGTGCTGGGCGCCGTCCCGCCGAAGCGCCCCAGGTGCCGCTGCAGCGCGATTTTCAAAAGGAAACCAAACGCCTGCGGATGGCGCCGGAGGCACTCGACAAGACGATCGAACTCGACCTGCGCAAACCGAACGATCTCGATCGCAGCCGGCTGCTGCATCGACTGCGCTTGCTGCGTGTGGCGTGGGGAAAACCCGAAGCGGCACGCGGCAAGGGAACCTTCAAGGAGGCCTGGAAACTGCGCTGGGAGCCGGAACTGGAAGTGGCGCTGATCGAAAGCGCACCGTGGGGGAACACGATCACGGAAGCCGCGGCGCGCTTCACGATTGAACGTGCCCAAGAGTGCGCCACGCTGCCCGAACTGACCGCGCTCGTGGAAGTGGTGCTGCTCGCCGAACTACCCGAGGCAGTGGAGCGCGTGATGCAGCAGCTTGAAAACCAGGCCGCGCTCACGAGC
Source organism: Chthoniobacter sp. (assembly GCA_037200205.1). Lineage (GTDB taxonomy): Bacteria > Verrucomicrobiota > Verrucomicrobiia > Chthoniobacterales > Chthoniobacteraceae > Chthoniobacter. The sequence goes on along the minus strand of JBBCHV010000014.1, from coordinate 21,954 downwards.
GACATCGGCCACCTCATGGACGCGCTTCCACCGCTGGCCGCGGTGCGGCGTTACGGCAATGTCCGGCAGACCGACGCGTCGATGGTCGGCCATATCGTCACCGGCCTTGTCGCGCGGATCTGCGCGGGCCTGCCGCCCGCGTGTGCGGCGCTCAACGATGATGCGGCGGGCGAGATGCTGGCCCGGCTCAACGCCACGCACAGCGCACTCGCCACGCTCGCCGACGAGGAACTGCGCGCGCCCTGGAGCGCGACGCTGCGCCACCTGGCGAACGACGATTCGCTGCACGGCTTGCTCGCCGGGCGTTCCACGCGTCTGCTGCTCGACGATGCCGCCCTCGACGCCGACGCCGCGGCGCGGCGGCTGTCGCGGCATCTCTCCCGCGCCACCCCACCCGCGCAGGCCGCCGCATGGATCGAAGGTTTCCTGGCCGGCAGTGGGCTCGTGCTGCTCCATCAGGCGCAGCTCTGGAGTTTGCTCGATGGCTGGCTCGCCTCGCTGACCGCGGATCATTTCACCGAAGTCCTGCCGCTCCTGCGCCGCACCTTCTCCACCTTCGCCCCACCGGAGCGGCGGCAGATGGGCGAACTCGCAAAACGCGGCGGCAGCTCCACCCCGATGGCGGCCGCACGCGAGGATGACATCGACGAGGCGCGTGCGAAGCGCATGCTGCCGACCTTCGCCCTCCTGCTTGGCCGGAATTCCGACCCGAACTCATGAGCACTCTTTCCGCGAAGAACATCTCCGCCGCTGGCGTCTCGTGCTCGGGGCGGCGGAGAAATCCGATGGGACCGGCTTCGCCCTCAGCGCTGACGAACTGCGGCTCGATGCGGCGCTTTCCGCGCTCTACGACGGGCAGGGCTTCGGCGATGAGACGCGCGGGAAACGCAGCGCGGGCCTCGGCGCGTCGTCGCCCAACGTGACCCGCTGGCTCGGTGACATCCGCCGTTTCTTTCCGAAGTCGATCGTGCAGGTGATGCAAAAGGACGCGATGGAGCGACTCGACCTCAAGCGTCTCTTGCTGGAGCCCGAGATGCTCGAAACGGTCGAACCCGACGTGCATCTCGTCGGCCTGTTGCTGTCGCTCAACTCCGTCATCCCTGAGAAGACCAAGGCCACTGCGCGACTCGTCGTGCGTCGGGTCGTCGAAGATCTGGAACGCCGGCTCGCCAGTCCGCTGCGGCAGGCCATCACCGGCAGCCTCAACCGCTCGGCGCGCCATCGCCGCCCGCGCCACAACGAGATCGACTGGCCGCGGGACGATTCGCGCCAACCTCAAGCACTACCAGCCCGCGTACCGCACGATCATTCCCGAAACCCGCATCGGCTTCGGGCGTAAAACCGCGGCGTTGCGCGACATCATCCTGTGCGTGGATCAAAGCGGTTCGATGGCCGGCTCGATCGTCTATTCCGGGGTGATGGCGGCGGTGATGGCGTCGCTGCGCGCGGTGCGCACCTCGCTCGTCTTCTTCGATACCGCGGTCGTGGACATGACCGAAAAGCTCGCCGACCCCGTGGACGTGCTTTTCGGCGCCCAACTGGGCGGCGGCACGGACATCCACCGCGCCGTCACCTATTGCCAAGGCCTGATCGCCCGGCCGGCCGAGACGATTTTCGTGCTGATCAGCGATCTCATTGAAGGCGGGAATAAAGCCCAGCTTTACCAGCGCGTCGCCTCCATCGCGGGGAGCGGCGTGAACATGATCACCCTCCTGGCGCTCGACGACTCCGGCGCGCCCTGTTTCGACCACGAGGTCGCCAGTACCTTCACCTCCCTCGGGGTGCCCTCCTTCGCCTGCACGCCGGACCTCTTCCCCGACCTCATGGCGAACGCCATTCAACGCCGCGACATCGCCCAGTGGGCAGCGACGCAGGGCATCAAAGTGGAGCGCGGGGAGCGCCGGGCTTAGACGGAGGAGCTGGCGCACGTCGTCCGATTCGTAGCGTGCGTTATCCGGCTCCCAGGCTCAACGGGAGGTGCAGGGTGGCGCGGGTGCCGCGCGTGTCGGTCCGGTTTTCCACCTGGATGCTGCCTTGGTGGAGAGCGGCGGCTTCGCGGACAAAGCAGAGGCCGAGGCCCGAGCTTTTGCGGCCGGTGCCCGGGCGGGCGAGTGAATAGAAGCGCTCGAAGAGGCGTGGCAGCGCGTAGTCGGGAATTCCCGGGCCTTCGTCCTCTACGATGATCGCGGCGGTTTCTCCCGTCGCGTCCGCGGCGACGCGAACGCGGATCACGCTGCCGTCGGGCGAGAAGTCGATGGCGTTTTGGAGCAGATTGTGGAGCGCGCTTTCGAGGAGGAAGGATTCGCCGAGCGCTTTGGGCTGGCCTTCGCAAGTGAGGTCGAGCCGCAGGCCAGCGGCCTCGGCCGCGGGCTGGAGCTGGGCACAAACCGCGTGGGCCAGATCGGCAAGTGGGACTTCGGCAGGATGATCGAGTTTCTTGCGACTTTCGAGTGCGGAAAGCGCGAGGAGCCGGTCGATGATATTTTGCAGCCGCCGTGCTTCCGCCTGGATGTTCGTGAGAAACTTCGCACGGCGCTCGGCGGGCATCTCCTCGTGCAGGAGTTCGGCGGCTCCACGAATGGCGGCCACAGGGCTTTTCATTTCGTGCGTCACGGTTTGCACGTAATTTTCCACGTAAGCCCGGTTTTCCAGCGCTTCGCGCATCTCCTCGAAGGCGCGGGCGAGCGTCGCCGCTTCACCCGATCCCCCCGGCGGCGGCGCGGCGCGCTCGCCGCGGGCCACGGCGTGCGCGTAGGCCGTGAGCCGGCGGATGGGTCGCGAAAAGAGTGTGACGACGAGATAGGCGCCGACCGCGACGGCGCCGAAATAGGTCAACCCCACGGTGCGAATCCACAGCCGCGTTTCGTCGCGAAAGGCGAAGAGGCTGCGCTGCGCCTTGGACACGCTGACCACGCCGGCAATGTGTCCGTTCCGCCGGATCGGTGCGGAGACGAACATCACGGCACTTTCCGGGTCCTGCGGATCGAGCAGCGTCGACCGCGCGCCGTATTGCCCGGCGAGCGTGAAAGCGACGTCGCGCCGGCCGCGAAAGTTTTGCCCCTCTGCCCGCCCACCGTCGGAGTCGAAGACGACGACGCCCGCGGTCGTCGGTGACGTAGATATTCATGTCGAGCGTGGTCTTCGTGAGGTCGTAGATTCGCGCGGCGAACTGGCGGTGGCGCGCCGCGTCCCATTCGCGCCGCAGACCGGCGATGTCGAAGGATTCCGCCTCCAGGCGCGCCGCGAGGAGCTGGGCGACGTCGACCATCGACTCCTCGGCCGCCTCCATATACTGGCGTTCGACCCGTTTACTCAGTTTGTCGTCGAAGGCGTAAAGCCCGATCGCGAGGAAGACGAGAAAGCCCAGGAGGATACGCGAGGTCGTGCTCACAACGCCTCGCGCAGTGAGTAGCCGAAACCGCGGTGCGTCTCGATGGGATCGGCCTCGCGCCGCACTTCCTTGAGCTTCGCGCGGAGACTCTTGATGTGGGCGTCCACGGTGCGCTCCAGCGCGGCGCCGGGATCGTCCCATGCCACTTCCATGAGCTGGGCGCGCGAGAAGACGCGTCCCGGCTTCGCACAGAGCGCCCGCAGCAGGCGGAACTCCGTGCCGGACAGAACCAACCGCACGCCGGTGAAATGAATCTGCGCGCGCTCCTCATCGATCCGAAACGCGCTCTCCGCCCCGGGGGCGCGGTTCGACGGTGCGGGCGCGGCCTGAAAGCGCCGCAGCACGGCCTTCACGCGCGCACTGAGTTCGCGCGGGCTGAAGGGTTTCACCAAGTAATCGTCGCCGCCAATTTCCAAGCCGACCACACGATCGACTTCGCTGGCCCGCGCGGTGAGGAAGATGATCGGCAGATTCGAGGTGCGGCGAATCTCGCGGCACAAATCAAAACCCACGATGTCCGGCAAACCGACATCGAGCACCACGAGCGCCCACGGGCCGCGAAGCAGGGCGGCCCGCGCTTCGCCGCCCGTCGCACAGCCGTGCGGTTCAAAGCCCTCGGTCTCGAGCGAGTAGATGACGTTGTCGAGAATCGACGGCTCATCTTCGACGACCAGGATGCGCGGTTTCATGCGGACAGCGTGCGTGGGTAAGGCTCAGCGATCAAGCCGCGGACGTGGGCATCGGTGGCGGACCCGTCCGCGAGGTGAGCGCGTCATCCCATTTCACCCGGGCGGTGAAGGCCATGAGCAGCGCGAGGGTGATGATCGCGCCGACGGTGATGGTGATGCCAGTCAGTCCGTCGAAGAAGAAGCTGTAGCTAAACAGCACCATGTAGGCGAACTGCGCGACTGCGGATATGGCCGCGAACTTCGTCGTGGTCGCGCGCCAAAGGTAGCCGTTGACTAGCGCGAGCGAGACGGCGGCGGAGATGAAAAACGAAAGGGTGAGCGGCACCAGGTCGACGAGATAGGCGAAGAGGAGCTGGAAGGCGAAGCATCCCGCGGCGAGAAAGAAATAGTTCATCGGATGCAGCCCCGTGCGTTCGCGGATGCCTACGATGACCAGCACCGCGAAGAAGAAGAGCAGCGAGACTGGCGCGAAAAAAAGTCATGCGCCCGGCGACGTAGCCTGGGTTCGTGACGGCGGGCATATCCATCGCGATGGCATTCGCGCCGATGACATCGGTGTAGTCCCACTGCAGCTTTCGTCCTTCCCCCGCGACGGCGCGCGAGGTCGGCGACTCGGCGAAGGGCGGGATGTTGATCTCGCTGAAGTTCGTGGTCATGGCAAGGTGCAGATTCTTCAGGCGTTTCGCGCTCGCCAGCGAATAGACCCATTGGTTCAGCCCGGTCGCGCGGTAGGTCACGGTGAGCGGCACCTCTTCACCGGGCTTGAGGAGCAGTGACTCGCGGATCACGCCGTTTACCGGGGCCTTGTCCGTGAGCTTGTCGCCGAAGTGCAGCGAGAAGGCGTCGTAACGCGCGTCGGCGGCGGGAAACTTGAACGCGGCGTAAATCGTCTGCGCGATGGGGGTCGGGTTTTTCACGAGATACTTGCCGGTGAACTCGGCTTTGTAGGTGCGATACCAGAGCAGCCCTTTCTGCTTCGGCTCGTACGTCAGGGTCACGGCGATGTCGCTCGTCCCGGGCTGAATCTCGCGCCGCGCGTTGCCTCCCGTGGGAGCTTCGTAGAAGAGCGCGGGGTGCTCCTGGGTGAGCACGGGTCCCCAGTTCTTGATGACCTCGGGGCCGAGGTGGGTGTCGGTTTGGGTCGAGCGATATTGCACCGTGCCGCCGAGGAGGAACCAGGCCGCGGAAGTGCAGCCGACGATGAAGCAGATGGCGAGGAGACGTTTGATGGTCATGGTGTGAAGTGGTTTGAAGTTGGGTTACTTTTCGAGGCTGCGACGTTGGTAGAAGAGCGAGGCCGCGGGGCGTTCGGCCCGGCAGAAGTCCTTGCGGAGGGCAATGGCGTGGTCGCTGCGCGCGGATGCGGGGTTGCTTTCGGCCACGGAGACATTGCCGTCGATCGCGGTGATCTCGAACGCGGCCGGGAGAGCGATCGACCAGTCGAGATGCTCGATGAAAAGCGGGGTGCGCGGCAGTTCCAGAGCCACCTCGCCGGAAACCGGATCGAGCGGCTTGAGCTTCGCGGTATAGACGAGCGCGACGGCGGTCGCCCCTTTCCCGGGTGTCGGCAGCGCGAGTTCGATCACTCCATTTTCTCTCTGGATCGGCTGGGCTGCGGCCCCGGCCACGGTGCAGGAGAGCAGCTCGACATTGGCGGGTAATTCCAGGCGCCAGGCGAGCGGAGCCTGGTGCTTGATCATAAACGAAACGGCCGTCTGCGTGGCACCATCGCCCACGAGTTGCAGTGTGGCGGTCGATTCGCTGACGATCGCCTCGGCGGTCGCGATCGCGGGGAGCCAGTGCGTCAGCAAAACAAGCTGTGAGGCCGCTTCCGCGGTCACGAAGGCCGCGCCGCCGATCTCCTCGCGCATCCATTCCGGCAGGCGTCGCGACTCGACCGCCGCCCGCAGCGTGTCGCCTTTCAACTCCAGCCCGTCGGCCGGTAGAATCGCGTAGAGATGCCTCGCGTCTTTATCGTCGGGCGAGGTTGGCGCGGGCAGCATCCACTGCTCGGCGAGAGGGGATTGAGGGATGGCGTAGGCGAGGGTCAATTCACGATCGAGCACATCGCGCGTTTTCCAGCGGATGCGGAGCAGGCGGCGTCCGTCGTCAGCGCGCGTCTGCGACCAGTCGGCGAGGTCGTCGCCGGTGGCGCTGATCGCCCCGGCATTGGCCGGCAGCGCGAGGGTCAGGTCGAGCCGGAGCCGTCGTCGGCCCGGGCAAAAACCCGCGCGGCAAAATGGAGCCGCCCTTCCGCGAAGCGCACCAGCACCTGCGATTGCGTCTGCCAATGGCTTGCGGTGATCGGCGGCAGCGGCTTCGGCACTTCCTCGATTTTCGGCGTCCCCGACTTCGACGGTGATCTCGCCCGCGTCGCCGGTGAGCAGAAACACGGCGACTCCATCGACCGCGGCTCCGGCCTGGCCATTCACCCGCGCTTGCAGACCGGCGGGAATGCCCGAAACGCTCAGCCGCTTGACCGATGCGCTCCCCAGCTTGAGTTTGAGCGGCGTCGTGAGCTGCCGCGTGCCGCGGGTCGCGAGATGCAGCGTGACCGGCGTTTTGCCGGGCACGTTCGTCAGCAGCGCGTAGCCGTCGTCCCAGACAATGGAGCGCTCGCCGGCTTCCGCGTTGTCGAGCCGGGCCTCGCCGCCGAGGAGCGGGATGCGCTGCCATTTCTTGTCGAGCGCCTCGACATCAAAATCCGCGTCGATCTTGCTCGCCATATCGCCGAGCGCGATCCGCACCTCGGCGCGATGCACCAGGAATGGAACCGGCGCGACTTCCGGCAGGGCGGGCGGCTCCGGCCTGCGCTGGCCGGCTTCCCACAGGGCGCGCAACTCCGAGTATGGAATAGTCACATACGCGCGACCGAGATCCGGGGGTGGTGGTTCGGGCAGGGCGGCGGCGGACGCGGCGGCAGTGAGGAGAGCGAGGAAACAAGGAGCGGCTTTCATGGCCGCGACCTTCAAGGGTGCCCATGAAACCTTGATGCGCCCTTTGTGAAACGACAATGAAATCTCGGCGAACGCGCATTTTCGTTGTCGGCGAGGAATATTCCGTTACGCAGCCCATGCAGCCCATCATCATTAGGTGCGAATGGGCACCATAGGGTATCATGCGTGGATGAATCTATTTTGCCAAACGAACCCATTTTCGACGGTCGCTCGAGGCTGTGGTGGAACGGGGTTTCGCCCGGAAAATTAAGCCGCCTCGGAATTATATACTTGACGGACTTTGCCATTTGTGGAACATTTAGCGCGTGAACCCAAAAGACCTCAATCTCGTAAGCATCTCCGAGAAGTTCAGCACGCCCACGAAGGCGCGCATTTTCTTGGAAGGCGTGCTGTGGCCGAATGGTCCGGTTTGCCCGCACTGCAAGGGCATGGATGCGTGCCGATTGGTTTCCAAGCCGAGTTCCAAGCATCCGGTTCGCGACGGTCTTTTGAAGTGCCGCGAGTGCAAAAAGAAATTCACAGTGATGGTCGGCACGATCTTTTCCGACAGCCATATCCCGCTGAACAAATGGCTGATTGCGATTTTCCTTCTCTGCTCTTCCAAAAAGGCAATCAGCGCGCATCAACTTCACCGCAGCCTCGCCATCACCTACAAGAGCGCTTGGTTCATGGCGCACCGCCTGCGCTACGCGATGCAGGATACGGGCTTCACCGGGCAACTGACGGGCGTTGTGGAAATCGACGAAACCTACGTCGGCGGCAAAGTGCCGCGCGTCGGGCAAGCCGAAGAAGGGACGCCCCGGCCCCGATTCCTACAAGGTGCCAGTTGTGTCCCTCGTGGAGCGTGACGGCAGCAAGCGCTCCATGGTCATGCGCCGCGTCACCAGTGCGAACTTGAAGGCCGCTGTCGTGGAGCACGTAGAAGCGGGCTCCAAGGTGGTGAGCGATGGCTTCCCCGCCTACAAGAAGATCGACGGCGACCACAAGCACCACTCCGTCAATCATAGCGCTGGCGAATACGCTCGCAAGGAAGGCGATTTTACCGTCCACACGAACACCGTCGAAAGCAGCTTTTCCCTTTGAAGCGCGGCATCATCGGAGCGTTTCACCACGTTTCCGAAGGCCACTTGCCCCGCTACCTTGCCGAGTTTGACTTCCGCTGGAATCACCGCAAGACGACTGATGGAGAGCGCACAATATTGGCGATTGCGGGAGTTGTCGGAAAGCGCTTAACGTACCGGGACTCGTCAGGAGTCGCCGAAAATTGAGCAGCACCACACTAGCGGGAAAAGTTCTGAAATGGGCTCGCGAAAGAGCGGGACTCAGCGGGGAAGAATTGTCCCAAGGCTCAAGGTTCCGCAGTCCGCAATCGACGGATGGGAGGAAACCGGAACCATCGAAATACCACTGGTTGAGAAGCTCGCGGCGGCTACAAAAATTCCATTCGGGTATCTTTTTTTGGGGGCTCCTCCAAAAGAAACATTGCCCATTTCTGATTTTCGACGAGTCGGAGCTGCCGTTCCAGCGGCTACGCCAAGCCGTGCGCTCTTGAGCGTAATTTACCAATGCCAACGCAGACAGGAGTGGTTCCGCGAATATCTGATTCAGAACGGATATGGGCAACTTCCGTTCGTGGGAAAATTCACGCCCGATACGCCGATAGAACAAGCGGCATCTGAGATTTCCGAAACTCTGAAATTGGGCGCTAAGTTCAATCGGGAGTACAAGAATTGGGAAGAGGCGATGCGTCGAAATATCGAGAATATCGAAGACGCTGGGATACTCGTGAATCGCATTGGTTACGCCGAGAACTACACACACAATACGCTATCCGTTGAGGAGTTCAGAGGATTCGCTCTCAGCGACAAATATGCTCCGTTGATTTTCATAAACGGCGCAGATGCTCCTACGGCCCAAATGTTCACGATGGCTCACGAAGCGGTTCATATTTGGCTGGGTGAATCTGGAGTTTCCAATCTCGATCAAACTTTCGCAGGCGATTACCGCACCGAGATATTTTGCAACAGCGTAGCGGCGGAAATTCTAGTTCCGCTGAAACTGTTTATTTCCGAATGGAACAAAGAAGCTGTCGCCAATCGAGAAATAGAGCGGCTGGCAAAAATATACCGAGTCAGCGGGATCGTCGTTGCTCGCAGAGCCCTAGACGCTGGCTTTGTCACTCGCGCCACCTACAAGACATTTTACAACAGGGTTGCAGTTAAGCCCAGTGGTGGAGTGGAAATTATTACGCTACCAAGCCTTACGAGGCGAGCCGAAGGCTGTCCATTGCGGTCATTCAAGACGCAAAGAATGGGAAGACAATGATCAGGGAGGCAATGAGCCTTTTGGGTATAAAGAACAGCGATACTTTTCAGAAATACGCCGAACATTTGCACCTCTCCTGATGGCTTACATATTGGATTCAGATGTGTTCATGCAGGCCGAAAACCTGCATTACGGTTTCGACATCTGCCCTGGATTCTGGGACTGGCTGGATTCCGCCCATAAGGACGGGAAGGTTTTTAGCATCGAAGAGGTATGGGACGAGATTTGCAATGGAACAGGTCCGCTCACAGATTGGGTGAAAGCGCGAAGCGCGATGTTCCTCAGCACGGCTGACGGGAAGACCTATGAGAGCCTAAAACTTCTCACGGCGTGGGCTGACAAGAATTATGAGCAAGCGGCGAAAGATAAGTTTTTTGCTGCTGCGGATTTCAAGCTTGTCGGATTCGCGCACGCACACGGCCACACTATCGTTACGCAAGAACGGTTCAGTGACGGAAAGCAGGTGAAAATCCCGAACGCCTGCAAGGCAATGGGTGTTGACCCCTTGAATACATGGCAATTCCTAAAGGCCGAAAAAGTGAAACTGGTATGGAAATGAACAAAAAAAAGCCGGAAAACTACTCCAGCCGATACCGATGGACTTCGAGAGCGCGTTGCGTGCGCTCGCTGCTGTGCCACCCCCTCCGAAAGAGAAGGCCAAGCCGAAGAAGAAAAAGTAGTGCGCATCTGGCTGGTCATCCAATCGAAGAAATGAAAGTCCCGTATCCAATTTCGTTGCTGGTTGGGTTCGCAGTCATGTTGTTGCTTCTGCGGCTGTTCGGGCAGCCGTGGCCGGACGCGCTTGAAATCACGCTGCTTTACACTGCCATTATTGCCGTCTTCGACTGGTTTAAATGTAGGTATGCGAAAAAGTAGATTCTGTGGAACAAAAACACCCGTTTTCAACCCTTCTCTGTAAAGTCCGTCAAATATACAATTCCGAGCCGCCTTAAGGTGCCTTAAGCCGATTTAAGGTCGCGGTTTTTATTTCGCGCCCAGGCGAGCCCGAAGAGCCCGCATCAAAAGGCATTGATCGAAACCGCGAAGTGCAGGCCGTAGTCCTGCAGGCTCACTTTTTCCTCGTGGAAATTGACGAAAGGGTGGCCCCAGTAGACCGTGATCTGGGCATGCTTCGTCGCATTGACGAGCAGCCCGACGCCGGCACTGTAAATCGTCTGGTAGCTTTTATTGGCGCTGTCCGAATTCCACCCATCGCCCCAGTCGAAGAAGGGGGCCACCGAGACGAGCGGGGTCTTGTCCTTGGCGAGCCAGACGGGAATGCGCGCTTCGGCAGACGCGAAGACGCCGTCGTCGCGCAACAATTGATTTTCGCGATAGCCGCGCACGCTCTGCATGCCACCGATGCTGAATTGCTCCAGCGAGAGCAAAGGCCGATCCGAAAGCTGGGCGTTCACCCGCAGGACGAGCGTGGTCTCGCGCAGGATATTCCATCCGTAGGCGTCGGGCTTTTCGCGCCAGGATGGTGTGTCGAAGATGCGCCGCACATATTGAGCCTGACCGACCCAGGAGAAGAATTTGCTGTCCGGAATTTCCATGCCCATGCCCTGCGAATTGTCGACGCCGCTGGAATCGGCTTCGGTCGAACCAAAGGCGTAAAGGCCGAGATTAAACGCCGACCGGGCCGCCAGCACATGGACCGGGCTGCGATTCACCCAGTCGACGGCCAGGCGTGTGACAAAGACGTCGGCTTTGCCGTCGATGGCCCCCGGCTCGAGGGTGAAAGGCTGCCCGAGGAGGAACGTCTTGCTCTCCTCCCAATCCGCGCCGAGCGAGGCGGTCACCGTATCGCGCAAGGTCTTGTAGAGAGGCTGGCGGAGGGCCAGTCCATATTCGGTGGTCTGGCTGGTAATTCCCAAAGCGGCAAACGTTTCGTCCACGATGCTCGAATCGTTCTTGCTCGCGTGCAGCGCCAGAGTGGTGTCCCACGGAGACACCGGGAACTCGTAGGTGCCGCTCACGTTATCGAAGCCCGCGTAGTTGACCGCGCCGTCTTTGGTCCAGCGCGCCAATCCCCAGTGGAGATCCAGCGGATCGTTGTGTCCCGTGAGATTCAAGTCCGTGAGATACAGCTCGCCGATGCCCTCGCTGACACTCGGCGGGCGCGTATTCGCGATGGTGAAACCCAGGCGAAAGGGCTGCTCGTCCTTGACCGAAACCTCGAGAATGCTCTCTCCGGTTTGGGCGCCCGGCTTGAGCTCCCCGTTGACGCGCGTGATGGTCGGGTTTTGCCGCAGGAGCTGCAGGCCGATCCGCAAGTTATTGAAATTCACCGGGTATCCCGCCATGCGGCGCAACTGATGGCGCAGCCACCAGCTTCGATACCAATAGTTGCCCCGCAGATCGACCTCCTGGAGCTGGCCTTCCACGATTTGAAACCGGATCACGCCGCTGGCCACATCCTGGTCCGGCAGCAGCGCGCCGGAGGTGATGAAGCCGGCATCCACATAGTGTTTGGTCAATGCCACGCGTGCCTCTTCCAGCTCCTCGCTCGTGATTTCCCGCCCGCGTAATTCGCGACCACTTTCGCCAATTGGCGGTCCGAATACACATGGTTGCCCCTCGAATGCAAATTGCTTCACGGACACCCTTGACCGAGGTCGCCAGGGAATGGCCGGCCAGCGGGCTTTTCAGCGGGGGCAGGACGGGCCGCATGGCTTCCTCGGCGAGATGGAGTTTGTAGCGCGGCAGTTCGCGCGGCTTTTCCTCCGGGGCGGGCCGCAGTCGCAATTCGCCCGGGAGAAGCGGCAATTCCTCCGGCAGCGCCGGGATGGCGGGGATGAGCTGGATCTCCGGCTTCTCGTCGGGCCGGGCGGGTTCGATGGGCAGAGGGGCGGGCTGCTGCGGATTTGACGTCCCACCCGTCGCCGCGATCTGCTGGGCGAGCGCCGAGGTCGCGGCCAGGCTGATGAGGAACGCGATACGCGGAACGAACCTCATCGGCCGCGGGCTTTACCCTGGGCCTTTTGCCGAAGGCGGGCCGTCATTTCTTCCTGTGGATCTTCCGGTGAGTCTTCGAGTCCTCCGCGGCCCAGAACGAGGAAACTGCTCGCATCCATGCCGAGACGCATGGTGCAGCTTTCCTGGAGGGCGGTGGAAAGATCGATGAATTCGCCGGGCAGCGTGCCGAGCGCATTGACCAGGTCCAGCGGCAGCGTGCTGATCTGGACGCTCCCCGCGGTGCTGCCCGTGGCCGTAATGGGGCTGCCATTGTCGAAGAAGTATTGGCCCTCGATGAGGATGTTGCCCCCGGCGCCAGCCGCGGCATTGGCGCTGATCAAGCCGTGGTCGAGGATGATGAAAAGCGGATCGATGGTGATGTTGCCGCCGGCGCCGGTTCCGGCCGTGGCGACGATGCTGCTGTGGTCGAGATAGAATTCATCGCCCGCCGTGATCACGATGCTGCCGCCACCCGCTCCGGCCGAGGCTGTAACCGTCGAGCCGTCGTGCAGTTCGACGTTGTGACCGGCCTGGAGGGCGATCATGCCGGCATTCGACTCCTGCGCGACCACGGTGATCACGCTGCCACCGTCCATCACGATCGAGTCGCTCGCGGTGACATGCACCGAGCCGGCGGGACCGCTGCCGAGGTTGGCGCTGCTGATGACGGCGTGGGCGTCGAGCGTCACCTCGTCGCTTTGCACCGTGATGTTACCCGCGGGAGCATTCGTGGCGGACCGGGCGACGACCCCTCCCGAGATCCCGGAATGCGCACTGCCGAGGGCCTGAAACTCTTTGGTGAAAATCGAAATACTGCCTCCACGACCGGTGGAGCCCGGCAGCGTGCTCACAAAAAAACCGGTATCGGAGGTGGCGTGGGTGGCATCGATATGGACCGAGTTGGCGTGGATATTCAGTGAGCCCGCCGCGCCATCGCCATGCGTCGAGGCGGTGATCGTCCCGCCATTGCTCACGCTGACGGTTCCCGCGTGGATCTGAATATCGCCGCCGCCGCCCGCTTTCACCTGCGTTTGGATGGCCGGGAGCGCGACGGTGAGAGGCACATTGAAAAATGCGGAGTCCGGGTTGATTGGCTGAGGAACGCTGCTGGAGGCGAACTGCCGACCATTGACGGCGACGGACCAGCCCAACAGCGTTCCGCTTCCCGCGCCAAAATCACTGACCGCCAACTGCCATGTTCCATTCGCGGTGCCACCACCTAATAGGGCCAGGGGCACCGTCGGCTGGAAGATTCCGGCATACGGAGCCACGCCACCGGCGATCGGAGCGGCTCCGGAATCGCTGAGGATAGTACCGGTAAAATCCATGCCATTGGCGTCGCCGGGATTGAAAAGAACGACCGAGTTTCCGCTAGGGCTAAAAAGAGTGAAGCCCAGGTCAGAGTCCGTGTCATATTGGATGTCGAGAGTCACGGTGAGGCTTTGCACGGAAGGATCGGCCGTCACCGTCTTGTTCGTTCCCAAGGTTTCGGCACGGATGGACCCACCGCCATCGAGGGTGACTTGATTCGCCGTGATATCAATGGAGCCACCCCGGCCCGCCCCCTGCGTCGACGCGGAGATTTGACCGCCATCGATTACGGATACGGAATTGACGTTGAAACGAAGGTTGCCGCCGTCGCCGCCAAGGGCTGCCAGGGTTTGGGCGGTAATGATTGATCGGGCCCCGGAGACCAGCACGCTGCCGCCCGATACCGAGATGTCGCCGCTGGCGCCCGTCCCGAGTGTCGCGGCATTGATTTCGGCGCCCCCGAGGATCTGGAGCGAGCCCACGGTGAGGCTAATGCTTCCCCCGTTTCCTCCGGCCGGATAGTCGGTCGTCGCGACGATGCCCGTGGGCAAGGTCGCTCCAGTGCCGTCGAGAACCACGGAGCCAGCGGCGATCGTCACACTGCCCCCATCGCCTGAACCCGCCGTGCCGGCCGAGATTTGCCCTCCATTCGAAATCAGGAGACGATTTGTCGTAATCGTCACATCGCCTCCGCGACCGCCGAGTCCTTGATCCCCGGTCAACACGGAATCGGCAAAAAATCCCCGACGGAAAAAACGGTCGGTGATGCCGAATTGACCCCACTGGATCCGGAGATGGTCATGCCGGTCGCGCGGATCGAGATGTTCCCTCCCTGGCCGGGACCGAACGTCGCGGCGGAAATCTGGCCGCCCGCCGTCAGCGCCAATTGTTGCGCGACAATACTCACGTCGCCGCCCCGCCCCGTTGCATTTTCAGTACCTGCAGCACCGCTCTCTGCGAGGATTCCGGACGCCAGGAAACTCGCAGAGCGCTGATTGACAGGCTGCCGACGGTGATGCGGATGTTTCCGGCAGTGCCGGAGCCAAAAGCGGACGTCTGGATCAACGATCCCGTGATGCTCAGTGTATCGGCCGTCACCGTGATGCTGCCGCCAATGGCCTGATCGAAGGTTACCGTGGCGATGGTGCTCGCGATGAGGCCGCCGGGGGAACCGGCATCGGTCACGGTGACATTCTGCGCCTGAATGTCGATGGTTCCGCCCTGGCCAAACCCGGAGGCGTTCCCCGAAATGGTGGCCCCTTCACCCACCAGAAGTGTTTGGCCACGCAGCAGAATGCTGCTCGCGCCAACGGTCGGGGATCCGCTGGGGATGGCGAAACTCGAGGCGTCAATGACACTCCTCAATACCGTGATCGATCCGGCGTCGATTTCCAGGTGCCCGGTTGCGGCTGTCCCGAAGGAGCCCGTGGAAATGAAAGCAAAGTCTTGCACAGTGACAGATCCCAACGCCGGCAGTGCTTCCAGCGGAGTGGCGGTGAGAGTTGCCGGTACGGCCGGGACTTCCCCAGGACCGGCCACGCTGACCAACGCAAGCTGTCCTCCGGGGGCGGAAATCGAGGTGCCGTCGATAAGCTGATCTCCCGCGACGACGGTCACGCTCGTTCCCGAATACGAGCCTCCGGAAAATGACACGGGCGCAGGAGGAACCCGCTTTCCGGAAAGAAAGCCAAATGCACTGACGGCAGCCGCACTGAGCGTCGCGTCTTCGGGTCCGGAAGCGGCCGTAAAGCGTTTCCCATCCGCGAATTTCAGATAGTCGGCGGTGGTGACAGCAAAAGAGCCGGTAATGTTGACGCTGGCGCTCGATCCGAAGATAAACCCGGCGGGGTTCATCAGGAACAAGTTGGCTCCGAGGATGTCGACATTGATCGCTCCGTCGATATTCGAGACTCCACTACCGGTCACGCGGGCCAGGATGTTTTGGACGCCCAGCCCCGCATGGTCCGTGAAGGTCGCGGATTCCCCGGTCAGCAGGCCGAATTGCGAAAAGCTGAAGAAAAGATTGCCACCGGGGATGAACTTTCCCAGCGCCGAGTCGATCCCATAGTCCTTCTGGCCATTGCCGTTCGTCGTGACATTCAGCGGCGCCGCTGGCTGTATCGTCGAATCGAGGACAATACTGTCGGCCGGAACCACGGCTAACGCCAGCGCCCGGCGGGCGGTGGCGACGGACGCCGCCGGCGCATCCGCGGCGGATGTCTTGAGGCCGGCAGTTCCGGTTGCCGAGTTGGCGGCAACAGCGGCGGAAAGCGGTTGCGCCGCACCGGCGCTGACTGTGGAAGCGCTGGAGGCGGCCGGGATGGCGGAACTCTTTGCGACCGCTGGGATCGCGGTGGCTGTCTTCGTGTCGGCGTTAAGCCCGCTCGGTTTGGTCGCGGTCAGTGACGCGATACCCAGCTTCGGGGAGATCGTCAGCCCCGCATCGCCCTTGCTCGTGGGCCCCGGTGCCGTCAAGGCATGCGTGGACGCCAGGATCCCCTTTGCTGGCCGGCGCGGGTCCCCGCGTCGCCGGCAGGAACCCAAAACTGGACACCGGCGCGGCCTTGAGAATCTCGCCGTTACCCAGGGGCAGCGCGGCGGCCGTCCCGGAACTGCCCGGATTGACGACTTTGGGGAGGGGCTTCGCTGCGCCGCGCGTTTTTGCGTCTTTGTCCTGCTGGACGAGCTTGCCCGTCAGCGGCGCTCTCCAATGGGCTTCCACCGCCCCGAGGGAGAGCGCTGCATCCTGACCGGCCTTCGCCGGCAGGGGCGGGGGGAGCGGTTTCGCCAGGCTGGCGGAGGCGTCCTTGCCGGGCAGGGCCATGGGAAGCCATCTTGCCGGGATCGTGAAGGAACCCAGCGCCGGCCGCCGGGGCCACCTGTCAACCGGTAGAAACCCGGTCGCACTCCCTTTCGCTCTCCGCGTGAGTTCGCATAGGCCCACCGTTGCACCGGAGCCAGGGGGCAGGCCTGCGCCGCCCGGCACTGCTCCGTCTGCCGATGACGATCCCGCCGCGAGCGTGAAAACCGCTCCCGTGGCAAGGAGGCCAACCCAAGACGGTGTATTCCAACGCATTTACACCATAGGTGACATTGGGTTGCGTGAGCCTTCCATCCTTCGACGGGAGAATACCGCGCGGCCTGTTACGCTGAAGTTTTTGGCAGCCATTGACTAATATCGCCAGGGCGGGGTCATGGATGAATGACGACGGATTCCATTACTTCGCAGGAGCCGCGGCGGATGTGTCCAACTTGCAGTTCTTCGGCAGGTCCGGCGGCGGAGAGTATTGGGTATAGGGCGTCTGGGCAGCCATTGGGGTCGTGTTGAAGCTGTTGTTGCCGGCCGTTTTCGTGGTCGCCGCCTTATACGTGTCCTGATCCACTATTCCGAAGCATTTCGGGTCCAGGCTCAGATTGATTCCTGCGGCCTTGGCGGCTTTCTGGAAATCGCTCGTGGCCAATTTGGTATTGTTATCAAAAGTCCCGCTTGGATAACTGCTATCCATATACTGGTTGGGAGGGTTGGTATCATTTTGGTGCGCTCCCTCCCAATTCTGGAGAAAAACTTGCCAGTCGGTGACATCCGCCCAAAGCGAATTTGGAGGAGACGGCGGCAGCGACTCGGGCCCGTTTGGGTTATAGGGAACCCCCATCGGGATACGGAAGAGATCGCCGACGCTGTCTTTCGGGCCGGCCGCGGCGGCCTTTTCCTTCTTCATGACATCGAGGACGAGGGTAATCGTCGTGTTGTACTTGTGCATTCCCGCCAGGACCGCCTTGTTGAAGGTGGCTTGGTGGACAATTCCATCCGGCGTTAATCCATTCCTGCTTTGCCAATCCCGGGTCGCCATTTCAGTGGCCATGTCGAAATTGTTGTTCGGGTAAGCGCCCCCCATATAGCTGATCTCCCCATGGGTCTTCAAAAATTGCTGCCAGTCGGCCACATCGGCCAGTAGCCAGTGGGGCTGACGGGCGGGATGTTACCGGGGCTCTGCGGACTGTAGCTGTACTGCATGTTGATCCGGAATTGATCGGTATCCGCAGCTTGGGCCGGTTGCTGAACGCAAAGCGCGACGGCGAGCAGCGCCGCAGTTTGGAATGAGCATTGAGCAATCTTGTGGATAGTTTTCATGCGATGGTTCCTTTTGTTGCCGGCCCCGTGGAGATACGAACGCCGCACCTCGCAGCCTGTGATGGAATATACGTAGATGTCAATTCGAAAACCTTCGGGTAGCGCGAGCCCCGTTCTCCCAGAGTTGGAAAATACCGCAACACCGTTCCCGGCGTTGCCAGGGGCCGGCGACGCACCAACTGGCCACAGATGGGCCTCAGCCCACGGAGCTACGATCTCAAGAGATGACCTTCGGGTACGCGGGCATGCCGACCGCCACCGCCTTGTTGTAAGTATTCAGATCGACGAAGCCACTGGGATTGACAGGGGCGCCCCCCAACGGCGACGCCTGAAAATTCTTCGTCGCCATGGAGGTAGTCTGGTCGAACATATTGTTGGGGTAGTTCGCCGGCAGGAAGTTGTGTTGCCGGAGAAAAGTCTGCCAGTTCGAAACATCCCACCAGCAGGTCGCCGGGGGAACGGGCGGCGGGTTCGCAGGCTGGTTCGGCCCGAAGCTCAGTTGCATATTGATGCGGAAAGGATCAGTCGGTGATGGCGGATGGGTCTGGGACATTTTTCGGGATTTTTTTATGTCTCTGGGAGGAAAAATGACATGGGTGAAAGTGTGTAGGGACTACTACTTACGTGTCAATAATGACTTTTAAATCTCCGCGCATCGGGGAAATTTCCGGGCGAAGCTTCCAGGGCCGCGGCTATTTGCGCTCGGATGCGGCCGCCGCTTTCAGGCCGGCCTGGTCAAGGAGCGCCGCGCGCAGGAGCCGGTGCTCCTTGTTCTTCGGCGAGGCGTCGATTTCGTTGGTGACCGCTTCCAAGGCGTCGTACCAGATGCCTTTGCCGGCGTAGATGGCGGCTTTGTCCAGACCTTTGGCGGTAGTCAGGGCCGCGGCCAGCTGCGCGTCGGGCGCGATGCGCTCGATGGTGTCGCTGGCGATGAGGTCCTGGGAACGGTTGGCGGGGTCCAGAATCAGGGAAACGGTCCATTTGTAGACGACCCCCGGAGAAAGGGTCACGCGATAGCGTTCGAGAGGCAGCCGATGAATACCGCCCTGTTCGGCCGTATCGGCGCCCACCCGCAAGATCTTCCCCGGCTTGTGCGGCTCGATGATCGTGACTTCGATGGGCGTGTTCGCCGGGCCGCTTTGATACCAGAAAAGCGACGGCTGCCCGGAAGTGGTGAGACCGGTATGATCAGGCGCCAGCGCGTACACCGAAGGCAATTTCGCGCTCCAGCCGCGCGTGCCCGCGTCGACGTCGCGGCGGGTGCCGGCAATGGCTTTCAGGGGCATTTTGTAGGTGAAAGGGCCGGGCTTGACCGTCAGGGGGGCGGGCGTGGGGCTCGGGGTGCTTTTCGCCAGTGGCGCCGGTGTTTGCGCCTGGGCGGACACGGTGAGCAGAGCGATGAGGAGGATGCCGGGAAGGGTGTTCATAGGGGTTGGGTCCGACCGCACCGCGCACCGGGCGCGGCAGGAAGCAATTCTCTGGGATTAAAAAAGGGTGCGATTATTTCCGCTCCGATGCCGCGGCGTCTTTCAAGCCGGCCTGCTCGAGCAGGCCGGCCCGCTGGAGACGCAGCGCCTTGTCCTTCGGTGCGGCGTCGATTTCGTTGGTGACGACTTCCAAGGCATCGTACCAGAAACCTTTGCTCGCGTAGAGTGCCGCTTGATCCAAGCCTTCGCTACCGGCCACGGCCGCGGTGAATTCGGCATCGGGTTCCGTGCGCTGGATCGTCCCACTGGCCATGACGTCCTGGGAACGGTTCGCCGGGTCGGGGACCAACGAGATCGTCCATTTGTACATGATTCCCGGGTTGAGGGTCACATGGTATTTGCTCAGCAGGAGGCGGTGCACACCTGCCTGGTCTGCCCGGTCGACGCCGACCCGTAGTACCGGCTTGGGATTTTTCGGCTCGATGACGGTGAGCTCAAAACGCGTGCCGGCCGGACCGCTCTGATACCAGAAGAGCGACGGCTGACCGTGGGTGGTCAGACCGGTGTGGTTCGGAGCGAGCACATAGAGTGAAGGCATCTTCACTCCGCCACCCCGGGAGCCGCCATCGCCATCGACACGCGTGCCTGTCGCCGCGATCTTGGGCGCGACATATTTGATGCCCGGGAAACGTTTGGCGATCGGCGTCTGCGCCGGGAAGGGGCTCGCGGCGGGGGCCGGAGTAGCGGTGCCCGGGGGGGGGAGCGGGCGGCGTCGTCTGGGCATCCGCGGCTACTATCCATAGCGTACTGGCGATGATGCCGAAGCAGAGTTTCATGTCGGTGAATTCCAGGTGGCCGCGGAGAGAACGCTATGGACGATAACTTCTTTGGCTTTGCCCTTCAACCGCTTTGATCCAACGAGTTTGGTGATGAAGCGGTCGTGCAGCCGCCGCCAGGTCGGGTCGCCGATGAGGATGGTGCAAGGCGCCGTTGTTTCGTCGTCTTCCAATTCCTTGCCGAGACTTTCCAGAGGGCCGCGGTGTTGGTGGTGTCGCCGAGCACGGCATATTCGAGGCGCTGCATGCTGCCGATGCTGCCGGTGACCAGCGGTCCGGTAAAAACCCCGACGCGCATCGCCACGGTGGGGCAGACCACGCTCGGCCCAACGAAGGTTGAGGTCTTTCAATTCCTGGCGCATGGCGAGAGCGCATTCGACCGCGCGGATGGCGTCCTGATCGATGTCTTCGTCCCGCGTGTGGGCGAACGGCGCGCCGAAGACCGCCATCAGCCCGTCCCCCCGGTAACCAATGACGATGCCGCCATGAGAATCCACCTGCGGCGCGATGCGGCTCATGTATTCATTGCTCCAATTCATGAGGTCCGCGGGATCCTTGTTTTCGGAGAGGGTGGAATAGTCTTTCAGGTCGGTGAAAAGGACCGTGCCGGTGATCCGCTGGGGTTTCAGCCGGCCGCCGTCGAGGAACTGCTCGCGTTCGGCCCACAGCACGTCCAGGACGTCCTTCGAAACGTGCCGGGAAAAGAGCACTTGCATGGCCCGGCGCTCCGAGTGTTCGAGAAAGAGCACCAGGGACGTCACGAACGTGGCCGCCGCAAACGCTCCGAAGGCCGGCGTGGTGACCGGAATCCAAAGCGCATGGACCAAAGCCTCCCAGCCCGCGAGCAGAATGGCGCCGAGCAGCAGGCCCAGCGCAGGGGCCAGTTTCCACGGCGATCGCAAGACAAAACCGAGCGCGCCCCCGAGCAATGTCCAGAAACCGATCCAAAGGACTTTTACCGGTTCCGGCCACCAGCCGGTCGGCGGCTCCCCGTCGAGCGCCGAGCGCAGGAGCTGGTTGACGATCATGGCGTGGGTGGACCAGCCCGCGAAGGTCGGATTCACCGGCGTGGGATTCTTGTCTTTCACGCTCGCGGTCAGGATTCCGATCAGGACGATGGCATCGTTGAGGGCGCCGGGAGGAAGCCGGTCTTCGAGCACGTCGCCGAAGGTGACCGTGCGGTACTGCTGCGGGGAGCGGAAATCCATCAGGATTTCGTAATCGAAAATCTTCCGGCCGGAATAGGCGCCGGCATCGGGCGTGAGGCGCGGAAAGGTGGTGCGACCGAGACGAAGCAGAGACCCGTTGCCGCTGGGCTGATCCACGTATTCCAGCTTTACGCCGTGGGCATCGAGGTACTTGCGCGCGAGAGACAGCGCGAGACTCTCGGTCGGCCCCCCCGGGTCGTCCTCGAGATACAGGTAGGCGCTGCGGGAGAGGCCATCAAATTGATGATCGTAAGGCAGGTTGTTGGCCGCGACGCGGTCCATGTGATCCCACAGCGCCGGCGGCGGCTTGATCGTGGGAATGCGTTCAATGGCGATGACGTTCGTCAACGTGCGCAGTTTGTCGGCCAGTTGCTCATAAAATTCGCCGGAGCGCGGCTCCTTGAGATCGCGATAAAGATCGAGGCCGATCACGCACGCCTTGGCATCGGCGATTTTTTGTAGCAAGACCGCGAGCTTCTCGTCGTTGAGGGGATGGCCATACTGCACGAGGTCTTCCTCCGTCATGCCACAAAGGACGATATGGGCGTCGGTGGCCGGTCTGCGCTCGGCGCGCAGGCGCAGGCCCTCGTCATAGACGATCAATTCGGGCCGCTGCAGCAGGCTGTGGAAACGCAGGATGAGAAGCACACCGAGGGTGAGGAGACTGATGAGCGCGCTGCCCGCCAGCGGATGTCTCAGCGCCTTGCGAACGGCTTTCAC
>JBBCHV010000013.1:0-116092 GCA_037200205.1 Chthoniobacter sp. | reverse complement strand
GTCGTTGTTGATTCGTCCAGCGCGCCACCCGCGAGTGCATCCAGCACCGGAAAAGAAATCGGGCGCAGGCCTTGCGGCCTGCGCCCGGATAGGGAGCGGGTGCCGGAGTGCCGTCAGGCGATCTGCTCGCCGACCGCAAAGCGCAGGAAGCGGCGGATCACGAGCTGGTCGCCAAGTTCCTTGCTCTTCTCCGCCACAAGCTGGGTGATCGTCTGGTCAGGGTTCTTGACGAACGCCTGATCGACGAGGCACACCGTGCTGAAAAACTTGTCGAGCTTACCCTTGACGATGTTTTCGACGATGTTCGCCGGCTTGCCGGGCGGCACCTGTTCGGCGTAGATGGCGCGCTCGCGCTCCACCATCGCCGCGGGTACCGAGGTGCGATCCACGCTGATGGGGTGGAACGCGGCAATCTGCAGGGTGATGTCGCGCACGAGTTGCTTGAAAGTCTCGGTCGTGGTGGTCTCGTCCTTGTTCGCGCCGACTTCCACGAGCACGCCGACTTTGCCGCCGGTGTGAATGTAGGCGGCCACGGCGCCATGGCCGGTGACTTCCACGCGCGCACTGCGGCGGATGACGAGGTTCTCTTTCAACCGCTGGAAGGCTTCGATGCGATCCGCTTCGACGTCCGCATTGGGGTCGAGAGCGATCTTCTTCGCGACTTCATCGGTGAAGGTCTTGAAGCTTTCGTTCTTGGCCACAAAATCGGTCTCGCAATTGACTTCGACCAGCACGCCGACCTTGGCGCCGGGCAGGATCGCTTGCGCGATGACGCCTTCCTTGGCTTCGCGGTCGGACTTTTCGCCGGCCTTGATCGTGCCTTTCTTGCGCAGCACGTCGACGGCGGCTTCGATGTCGCCGTTCGTCTCGGAGAGGGCTTTCTTGCATTCCATCAAGCCCGCGTTGGTCTTTTCGCGGAGGGTCTTGACGAGTTGGGCATCAATAACGGTGGCAGTACTCATAGGGAAAGAGGAGTTGATAGTGGATGGTTGACAGTGGATAGCCGCGCGGGGTGGAGCGGAGGAGCTGAAGTCGAGAGGCCGACTATCAACTATCCACTCTCAACTATCAACTGGCCGCGGAGCGGCTCTTACTCGCTGACGCCAGCGAGCGCTTCCTGATCCTTCCGGGTGCGGCCGGTCTGCGCGGATACCATGGCGTCCACGAGCTTTTGCAGAACGATGCGGATGGCGCGGATGGCGTCGTCATTGCCGGCGATCGGATAGCTGATGAGCTCCGGATCGGCGTTGGTGTCGACGATGGCCACCGTGGGGATATTCAGGCGCTTGGCCTCGGCCACGGCGATGGCTTCGCGGGTGGTGTCGATGATGACGATCGCGTCCGGCAGCTTCTCCATGTCGCGGATGCCTTCGAGATTGCGCTTGAGCTTTTCCCCCTCGCGCTTGACGGCGGCGATCTCCTGCTTGCCCATCTTGCTGTACTCGGGCTGCTTCTCGAGATTCTCGATATACTTCATCCGGCCGATGCTCTTGCGGATCGTGGCCAGGTTGGTCAGCGTGCCGCCGAGCCAGCGCTGGTTGACGTAAAATTGACCGCTCGCGATGGCGGCTTCCTTGATGGCTTCCTGCGCCTGCTTCTTGCAGCCGACGAAGAGCACCTTGCCATTGCGCGCCGCAATGCTGGTCAGGTAATCGGTCGCCTCGGTCAACTGCTCGACCGTCTTGCCGAGGTTGATGATGTAGATGGCGTTGCGCTTCTCGAAAATGAACGGCTTCATTTTCGGGTTCCAGCGTTTGGTCTGGTGACCAAAATGGACACCAGCCTCGAGAAGTTCCGTCATCAGTTCAGTGGACATATTTTAAGAGCGTGCGGTAATCGGCAAAAAGAAAATGGGCGTGCTGTTTAAGCGGGAAGCAGGGGGAATGCAAGGGGTTTTTGGGAAAAGGCAGAACATCCCGAAAAACATCCCACATCCAACATCGAACACCCAACATCCTATCATGAGCGGCCAACGGGCATTTACACTGGATGTCAGGCGATCGGCGTCCCTCCCTTGGATGTTCAATGTTGGGCGTTGGATGTCTTTCCTGATCCGACCGGCTGCTATTCGTGCTGGTGGTGGTGAGGCTCCGTGCGTTCCTCATGCTCCGCCACGGCTTCCTCCACGGCTTCCGCTTCGTGGACGATGGCCTCGGCGCGCTCCGTGGCCGGGTCCTCATGGGCGTGGGGGTGCTGGAGTTCCGGCTTCTTGCCGGGTTGCACTTTCTTGACGGCACCGACAGCAGGCTCCTCGCCGTGGTGTTTCTTCTCCTGGATGACTTTCTTATCGTGGGCGACGTTTCTGGGATCGGGCATAGTCAAAGGCTTCGTGCCTGCTGCGGGCCGCAGCCGTGTTTTAATCCCTTCGCGGTGTCATCCTGAGCCGGATCGATGCAGTTCGCGGAGGAAAAATGGGGAGCGCACGCGCCCTCGCGTGCTCTGTCCGGCGCCCCCGCCGGACAGTCCGGGAAGCACCAGGGCAGACTTCCCGCAGGGTGTGGCCGGAAGAGCCGCGCTTTTAAAGGCCTCTACCCGATGACCTCAAACTGGCTCATGCGCTTGAAGATCTGGTAGCGCTCCTCAATGTCGGCCTGGGTCAAGGTGCGCAGGCGCTCCAGGGAGAAGGCCTCGACGTTGAAGCTGGCGAGGACGCTGCCGAGGACGACGGCTTTGCGCAGGGCATCGAAGGTGACGGTCTCGTGATCGAGCGAGGCGAGATGCCCGGCGAGGCCGCCGGCAAAGGTGTCGCCCGCGCCGGTGGGATCGTGGATGTCTTCCAGCGGATAGGCGCCGCAACTGAAGAACTGGCCCTCGGGCCCGAAGAGCAGGGCGCCGTGTTCGCCTTTCTTGATGACGACGTAGCCCGGGCCGGCGTTGCGGATCTGCGCGGCGGCTTTGATGAGGCTGGTCTGCCTGGTGAGCAGGCGCGCCTCGCTGTCGTTGAGGATGAGCATGTGGACCCGGGGGAGCAGGCGCTGGAGTTCCTCGGGCGTGATGTTGATCCACAAGTCCATGGTGTCGGCGATGACGAAGCGCGGGCCCTTCATCTGGTCGAGGACGTGGTGCTGGAGATTCGGGTGGATGTTGCCGAGCAGCACGTAGGGCGTCTTCTCGTAGCCGGGGGGCAGCTTGGGCTCGAAGCTCTCGAAGACATTGAGCGCGATGCTGCGGGTCTCGCGCGTGTTCAGGTCCCACATGTATTCGCCGGACCAGCGAAAGGTCTTGCCGGAGACAATCTGAAGACCGGCCAGGTCGATGTGGTGGGCGCGGAAGAAATCGACGTGCTCCTTCGGGAAATCGTCACCGACGATGCCGACGAGATTCACCGGCGCGAAGAAACTCGCGGCCACGGAGGCGTAGGCGGTGGATCCGCCGAGCAGATCTTTTTGCTCCTCCAGGGGGAGTCTTGATATCGTCGAGACCGATGGAACCAACTACGAGGACGGGCATGGCGGGAAGGGATGAGGGCGGAAGGATGAAGGATGAAACTGCCGAAGGCGATGGGGTAATCGCTGGCGCGCGGGACATCAAGGCTTTCCCGATTTTCACATCATTCCGCAAACGCATGGGGGAGGCATTCCTCCACTGTCACCCTGAGCCGTGTCGATGCAGTTGGAAATGGGGAGCGCACGCGCCCTCGCGTGCTGTTTTCGGCGCCCCGCCGAAAACTTCCCTCGCGGCACGTTCACCGTCTGGGGAGGTTGCTGGGGTGCTTCCCGGACTGTCCGGCGAGGGCGCCGGACAGAGCACGCGAGGGCGCGTGCGCTCCCCATTTCGCCCCGCGAACTGCATCCTTCCGGATCAGAGATTACAAAGCGTCGGGGCCGTGATTATTGATGCGGAGATGACGCCCATTGGATGTTGGGTGTTCGATGTTGGATGTTCGATGTTCAAAACCTTCCCTGACTTCCAACAACTTACAAATCATGGCATGGGCGGCGAAGTCGAAAGCCGAGCGAAGCGAGACGCCTATGGGACTGTGGGCAAACCCCGCGGAACAGTCGGCGAGGATCTCTGGTTATGCGACGGGATCCTTCGACTCCGTTACACTCCGCTCAGGATGACGGCGAGAAGGAGGATGAGTCCTCCCTTTTGCGTAGCGGGCCGGTGGGGCTATACTGCCAGCCCTCGCTTTTATCATGATCCTCTATTCCGTGCTCGATCTCGCTCCGATCCTCCAGGGCGGAACTGCGACTCAAACGTTCCGCAATACACTGGACCTCGCGCAGCATGCCGAGGCGTGGGGCTACCATCGCTACTGGCTGGCCGAGCATCACAATATCCCCGGCATCGCCAGCGCGGCGACCTCCGTGCTCATCGCGCACGTCGCCGGCGGCACGAAACAGATGCGGGTCGGCTCGGGCGGGATCATGCTTCCGAATCACGCGCCGCTCGTCATCGCGGAGCAATTCGGCACCCTGGAATCGCTTTACCCGGGACGCATCGATCTCGGGCTGGGGCGCGCGCCGGGCGGCGATCAACTCACCGCGCGGGCGCTGCGCCGCGGACTCGGCAGCAGCGGGGATACTTTTCCCCACGATGTGCGGGAATTGCAGTCCTACTTTGCCCCCGGATCGCCGGGCGACCCGGTGCGGGCGATTCCCGGCGCCGGACTCCACGTGCCGCTCTACCTGCTCGGCTCGAGCGATTTCAGCGCCCGTCTCGCCGCCGAACTCGGCCTGCCCTTCGCCTTTGCCTCGCACTTCGCGCCCGATTATCTCTACGAGGCGCTCGCGCTCTACCGGGGAAATTTCCGGCCCTCGGCGCAACTGGCGCACCCCCATGTGATGATCGGCGTGAATGTCTTCGCCGCCGATACGGATGCGGAAGGCGCGCGACTGTTCACCTCGCTCCAGCAGGCCTTTCTCGGGATGGTCCGCGGCAATCGTTCCGAGCTGCGGCCGCCGGTGGACGAAATGCACTGGACCGCTGCGGAGGAAGCGTACGTTCACCGCATGACGCGCTGCTCGGCCGTGGGCGCGCCGGGAACCATTCGCGAGCAATTGCGCGAGCTTATCGAAGCCACCGCGGCCGATGAGATCGTCGCCACCGCGCAGATCTTCGATCACGCCGCGCGGCTCCGGTCGTTTGAGATCGCGGCCGAGGTTTTCCGGGATCTTCCGTAAATCAGGGGCGTCCACCCCCAACGCCTGCGCCCTGTTCACCGGCGTCGGCTCCAGGCTGTCTAAAACTAATCCGCGGTGTGCGGGCGGGCGGAGGTGTGGCGGTGGAAGTGCAGCTTGGGGCGGCGGGCTTCATCCACGGCGATTTCGCGCCAGCCGGCGATGTCGAAAAACAGCGGGCGTTTTTCCAGCTTCACGAAGATGCGGGTGAGCGGGATGGCATTGGTCGCGGGCAGCGAGATGGCGGCGTGGCGGCCGGTGATGCGCACCGAGGCCCAGCGGACGGGCTGGCCGGTGATGGCGTCGTGAATGCGGGCCTTGGCGGATTTGCCCGGCAAGGTGAGCGTCCAGCGAAGGCTGCCTTCGAGCAGGCTCTCGAGGACGACATGGAGCCTGGCGCCCTTGAAGCTGATCGCGGGCTTGGGCAGCTTGAGCCGAAGCTGGAGGGCGCCCCGCGCGATGTCGCCGGCGGCAACCGGGTGGTGCGAATGCTTCGCCTCCGGCGCCATGGCGAGATGAAAATCCTCGGTGTCCCTGGCGTGGGCGAGGAAGCGGCGGCGCGAGAGCATCTGTGTCTCGTGCTGCTGGATGGCCTCGGCCTTGAGCGCTTTTTCCCGGGGATTGAGCCGGAGGATGCGCAGGTCGCGGTGCAGGCGCGCCTTGGGATAATGGACGAGATAGCTGAGGGTCGGCCGCGTATCGTAGCCGCGCGCGTGCAGGCGATCGAGGGCGAGCTGGAGCAGGACAAAGAAGGCGCTGTGGTCGGGGTGCGTGTCTTCCGCCGCCGGGGTGAAGATCTGGGTCGGCTTCCACTCGCGGATGAACTCGACGATGCTATGGAGCGCCACCTCGTCGGCTGTCATGAGGAGATTCGTCACGCCCTGGTCCGGCCAGGCGATGAAATGCACTTCCGCCGAACCGCCGGCCCCGAGCATGTCGAGCGCGGCGCGGGATTCGTTCTGCCGGCGCAAGCCCCAACGGCGGCGGGCCTTGGCGTCGAGAAAAAGGGAGCGTTCCATGACGCGCTGCGGCCACGGGTTGCGGTCGCCATTGGTGAGGAAGACGATGCAAAGCTGCGCGCCGAGGGCGGCGGCCTTTTGAATCAGCCCTCCGCCGGCGAGGGTCTCGTCGTCGGGATGAGGGGCGAAGTAGAGGAGGCGATCCGAGGCGTGGAGACGGAGGGTGTTCGGCATGTCGCGGAAAAAACTACAGCTTCATGCGGTGATCAATCAAGTCCGCAAGTAGCCCAATAAAAAGCATTTGCACGCCGGTCATGGCCAGCACAATTCCGAAAAGGCCGAGATGATGCTGGCCGTGATAGTCGATTCCACCCTTGATCACCCCCAGCAGAATCAGCAGCAGCGCGGGCGGGACGAAGACATTGAGCGGCTTGAAATAGGCGCAGATGCGGATGATGAGGATGGTGAAATTCGTGAAGTCCCGCAGGGGCTTGATCGACGATTTGCCCACGCGCCGGTGGTAATTGATGGGGATGAATTTGACCGGATAGTGGTTGGTCAACATCGCCAGCGTGATCGTGGTGGTGAACGAAAAGCCTTCCGGGTAGAGCTGGATGAAACGCATCGCCACTTCCTTGCTGAAGATGCGGAAACCGGAATTGAGATCGGGGATCTTGCGTCCGCTGAGGTATTCGGCGAGGCGGGTGATGATCCACTTGCCGGGCTTGCGCAGCGGGGGAACTTTCACGATCGCGCCGGTACGGGCGCCCACGACCATGGCGTAATTCTGCGCCTCGGCGAGGAGCCGGGGAATGTCTTCCAGCGGGTAGGTGCCGTCGGCATCGGCGATGAGGATGTACTCGTGCTTCGCATTGCGGAGGCCGTTTTTCAGGCCAGCACCGTAGCCCAGGTTCGTCTCGTGCTCGAGAAGGGTGACGGGCAGGGTGCGGGCGATCTCCCCGGTGCGGTCGCTGGAGCCGTCGTTGATGACGATGATCTCCAGCGCGCGGACGTAGGGCTCGAATTGGCGGATGGCCTCGACGGTCCCGGTGATGGACTCCTCCTCATTGAAGGCGGGAATGAGGACCGTCACGGAAATGTCCGTGATGGCGATGGCGGCAGGCGTGGGGCTGAGCGTAGTGGACAAATCGGGGATCGGTTCGCAGTTGGGTAGGTCGGCGGTTCGGGAAAGGGAGGTGGTAGGCGAAGCCGGGGCGGAGGTCAAGCCGGGGCGCCGGGCGGAGCCCCTCCCGAGGGGGGAGAAATACTTATTAGGACCGCTTGACATGCGGTGGCCAAAATGCTGGGCTGGGATCAAGGCCTGCAACTCCCACACGGATTATGTTGAAAGCACTACTCTTGCTCTCGGTTACTGCGATCAGTGCGAGCCTGGCGTTGCCCACACTCCGGAATCTGACCCCGGCGAACAACGCCCAGACCCAGGCCCTCGTGAACAATTTCCATAACCTGCTGCACCCGGGTGATGCGGGCACACCGGCCCCGGCGGCCACCACGGGAGCCGGCGATAGTGCCGCGACCGCCGCTCCGTTCGAGGCGTCGACGCCGGCGAACGAAGTGCGGAGCAGGCTCGGCGAGCCACAGCAAATCGTGTCCACGCTGGGCGGCGGGCAAACGTGGTACTATCCCACCTGCGTCATTTACATCGTTAACAACCGCGTCACCCATTCGCAGGTCGTCACGAATAATGTGACCTCCAATTCCGGGCGCGTGCTTCCCCACCAGTTGGGCTCTCCCTTCGACCTGCAGGCGCGGACGGGCCTGTCGGTCCCGCCCCATGGTCGCTACGCCTTCGTGCCCAGCGCCAATTCGCTGGGCCTGAATGCTCCCGCGACCAGCACTACCGGCACGTCCTTCGCGCCGAGGGCCAATTCGTTCGCGGCCAGCAACCCCCTGGCCGTCAGGCCCGGCGTGACGTCCGTGGTATCCCGTGTCGGCGGCACGCAGGTGGTCCATAGTGTGTCGCGGGCCCCGCAAACCGTGGTGGCGCCCCCGACGGCTAGCTCGAAGTCGCATACGAATTAAGCGCTTCGTTGAACCGCGCTAGGTGACGGACGTCGAGGCTTCGGGCGCAGGCTCGCGCGGCGCACGCACCACGAGCTTCCAAAGAAGGACTACCACACCCGACAACGACCAGAACATCACCGGGACCAGCGGCATGAGATAGCGCTCGATGGGGCGGCCGACGGTGGACAGCAGCACCATGTTGAAAAACCAGACGGCGGCGCAACCGAGGAAGAATTCGCGTTCCCGGCCGCGCGTGAAGAAGCACATGAGACAGAGGGCGATGGTCGTTTCCAGGACGGGGTAGAACTGGAAGAGCAGCGAGCGGCTGAGCAGGCGATGGAAGAGGCTGAATTTTTCCTGATCCTGGTGCGACTCGAGGGCGGCGAGGTCGCGGTCGTACTCCATGGTGGGATGCAACTGCTGCTGGTCGTCGCGATGGTGCAACTCCTCGATGGCGTCGTTGATTTGCTCCGGGCTGGGGAATTCGTTTTTCACCCCGTCGTGAATGTGCAGCTTGTAGATATCGCCGCGGAACTGCTGCCAAAACGCGGCGGGCTGATTCCGGATGGCCTCAAAGGCGAGCCGGCGGCACAGGAGGTCGAGCTCGACCGCGGATTTGCCTTGCGCCTGCAACTCGCGCCAGAGGTGCGGGACGATGGTGCGCTTGATGACGATGTTGTTGTCCAGCTTCGGTCGCGAACGGTAGTCCTCCACTTCGGCGCGGATCTTTTCCTTCAGCTCCGGCTCGATGCCGCCGTCGAGCTTGGTCCACTGCGCGGTGCGTCCGTAGAAAAGGATGCCGGCTTGCGGCTCCGGCGGATTCACGTGGAGGGCGAAGGCATTGTGGACCTTGAGGGCGGCGAAGGGCAAAAGGAACGCGGCGGCGACCAGGATCACGCGCGTGATTTTCGCCCGCAGGGCGTGGCCTTCGAAAAACCACACGCCGGCGACCAGGGCGAAGGGGAACGGGACGAAGACGTTTTTCGTCATGGTCAAGACGCCGGCGCTCAAGGCGGCGGCGAAGAGCCAGGCCTTCGAGTTCCACTTCAGCGCCAGCCACCACGAGCAAAACGCGAGGGAGGCCAGGATGAAGAGGACGGATTCATTACGGATGAGCTGGCCGAGGTGCAGCGGCAGCCCGTAGGCCGCGAGGCACACCCCACAGAGGAAAAGCGGCAGGACAGCCGCGCGACCCCACCAGACCCGGGCCGTCGCCACGATGCCGAGAATGGCCAGCCCGCCGAGCGCCTGCTGCAGCCACACGACTCCGCTCATGGTGCCGAAGATCTTGAGCGCTGCCGCAATGAGCAGGGTGTAAACCGGACCGCGTCGCCCGTCGAAAATCATGGATCCCGTATCCAGCCAGCGAAAGGCGGCGTAGGTGTAGGAGCCGGCATCGCGCGACCACATGTAAGCCGGCAGCAATTGCCACAGGTACACGCGCATGCCGATGATGACGGCCGCCAGCAACAGCCAGAGCGCCGCTTCCAACGCCCGCGGCGGCTCACGCAGAAAAGCAGCGAACTTCGAGGGAGGACGGGATGGGGTTGCTTCGGGGCCGGACACGCGAGGAGCGGGGAAAGTTGAGAGTTGAGAGTTGATGGTTGATAGTCCACCGCATTGCCAGGTCGGTGCGGCTATCAACTATCCACTCTCAACCATCAACCGGGGTTGAGGGTTGAGGAGGGTTCGGCGCCAGACTGCGCCAGACGAGCTGCAGCAGCCAATCCAGCCCCAAGGCGACAAAGATAATGCCGATCCATTCGATCGGCTGGAGATAGCGGACCACGGAGTCGCCAATGCCAAAAATGATGCCGAGATAAAAGCCCAACGGCAGCCAGAGCACGGACGTTTCCCGCCAGCGCGAGGGACGCAGGCAGGTGAGAAAGCCAAAGAGCGCGAGCACCCCGAACCAGGCCGGATGCAGCGTGCGCGTCTCGGCGCGCTCGGTGTGCATCCAGGTAAAAGCCCGGGCAAAATGATAGACGTAGGGCTCGTACCATTCGACCTGCACGCGACGCTGCTGGGCGAGCGCGAGATAGGCGTCCTGATCCATCTCGTAGAGCAGCTTCATCTCCTCCGGATGCCGCGCCCAGCGATCCTCGTTGTCCTCGAGCTGGCCTTTCCAAAAAGCCCGCGGAGCCATCTGCCAGCCGCCTTCGTCGTCGCTGATCACCCGCCCGATCTTTTGCAGCACCATGCGCGAGTAGGTGAATGGCGCGTGGATAATGGCATCGACCGCCAGGTCGCGGCATACCTGAAGGTACTTCTTTTTGTCCGCCAGCAAATCCTGCCATTCCTGCCCCAGCACGGCCCGCTCCTTCGGCTCGTTGAGCATCTTTTTGTAGCGGTCCTGGCGCCAGGGATACTGGGACAAATCCACGCGCGCCTCTTCGATGTGCGGCTTCAGGATCTGCCGATACTCGGGCCACTTGCCATGGTCGGGATCGACCAGCGGCAGGGACGAACTGAGCAAAAGCCACGGCCCTTGCCGCGAGCTGCCGGTGGAAAGGATGATCAAGACGGACGCCGCCAGGGCGCCCCAACAGGCCTTTCCCCAAGCGGACTTGCCCCAGCGCCAGGGAACACCGGCCAGCAGGACCGCGGAAATCATGAGCCCGAGCCAGATGGGCCGTCCGTGCGGCTTTACCGCGATGATCAACGCCGCTGCCATGAGGAACCAGAACAGCCGCCGGGGATCGCGCAGCCGCTGCACCGGAAAGGCCAGCGCCACCGCGAGGATGATGCTCGCGAGCAGCACCGGCTCGGCGACAATTTCGTGCTCGTACCACACCATGCGCGGCCAGAGCGCGGCCATGATGGTGACGAGCGGCACCCAGATCATGGGACGGCGGGTGAGATTCAGCGTGATCCACCCCATGCCCAGCACGGTCGCCAGCAGGCCGACGGTATGCTGGACGACGACGATGGTGGCGATGTTGCGCCCGGGGAGGATCGGCGTGGGCAGAAGGAGCAAGGGGTACACCCAGCGGCGCTTCGGGCCCAGGTCCCACTTGTGCTTGAGCCACAGGGAGGCGGCGGTGCCGAAGTAGGAATTGCTGTCCGGCCCGTAGTAGCCCTCCGGCAGAGCCGTGAGCAGCGAAAGCCGGAGAATCGCGCCGAGCACCAGCGCCGGCAGGCACAACAGCACGCAACGGCGCCACGCAGAAAGGGGACGCGAGGGTTGGGCCACGGAAGGTTCGGGCATAGAGGGGGTTGAGTGAAGCGGATGCCGGGGAAGATTCAAGCGAAGGAAGAACGGTGAGGCAAACCGCAGAAGGTCCACGAAAGACACGAAAGGGCACGAAAGGAGAGTCCCTTTTCGTGGCCTTTCGTGCTTTTCGTGGATCCTTCCCTCTCCCACCGCTCCACGTTCACGAGGGCTGGCCCGCTTCCACCGGCGCGTGCGTAGCTGGCTGCTGCGGATACACCCAGTAGTGGTAGAGCCCGAACTTGAAGAACGCGATGAAGACCTGGACCGTCGCGATGATGCCTTCCTTCCAGAAACCGATCAGTTTTCCATGCACCATCGGGGTCCAACTGAAAAGCGAAGCGATCGCATCAGGGCATTGGGGAAAAACCTTCAGCAAGAGCAAGACGAGCAGGTAATTGAGCCCGTTGGAAACGGTCAGACACACCGCCTGACGCCAGGCGGCATCGGTCCAATGTCGGTCGGATTTGAAGCCGACGACGTAGTTCCAAAGGAACAACAGCACATTGATGATCGCCAGACTCAGCGCATACGCGACTGAATCCCTCCAGCCGAACCCATGGGAAAAAAGCCGAAACATGCCGGCATTGACCCAGATGCTCAAGACCCCGCCGACGAGAAACCAAAACAAACGTGCAAAAAAGGACTTCGAGAATTTCAATGGAATGGTGCTCTATCGTGAAAAGCGACCCGCGCGCAAGCGCCGCTTCGAACATCGGCTACGCAAACATCCAACACTGAACATTCAACATCCAACACCCAATCGGGATTCCGCCGCGCGCACGCTGGCGCCATTGGATGTTGGGCGTTGGATGTTGGATGTTGGATGTTCCTCCGCTTCTTGGCCGCTCCGCCCTCTCCTCTAGTTCGAGCCTCTCCTCTTCGTGACCGATCCCCTTCCCTCTCCCGCCACCCCCGACGCGCCGCGTGCGACGCCCGGCATGTGGCTCATGGCTGTGGCGCTCTTTGCGTTCACCCTCGTGCTGCACAGCCGCCACAACGATTTTCCCTTCACCTACCATCCCGACGAAGGCGGCAAGGTCGTCCAGGTGCTGGTCGGCAGCCGCAATTTTCACCACCCACTCCTGCTGCTCCAGGCCACGACGTACGTGACGCATCTCGCTTTCATCCCCCACGAGCCGCAGGCCACCGTGCAGACCGGGCGCTGGGTCTCGGCGGCGTTTGCCGCGGGGAGCGTCGTGTCACTGGCATTGCTCGCGTGGTGGAATTACGGGCTGCTGATCGGCTGGGGCGCGGGGCTCCTCGTGGCCCTGCAGGAGGATCTTTTTGAGATGTCGCACTACATGAAGGAAGATCCGGCGCTGCTCTTCGGGCTCGCGCTGGCGCTCTTTGCGGCGCACGTCTGGTGGCGGCGGCCGGGGCGGCGCTCGCTGCGCTTCCTCGCCATCGCCTGCGGACTGGCCGCCGCCGGGAAATATCTCGGCATCGTCGCGCTGTTCTTCGCAGTGCCGATCGTCGTCTGGCATCACGCCGCCGATTCCTTCCTGCCCTCGAAGGCGCGGCTGAAATCCTTCGCCATCGTCTTCGTGGTGACCTTCCTGATCTGCAATTTCCCGCTCTTCGGCTGGAAGATCTCCAGCCCATTCCGAAGCATTCGCAATGAAATGGATGGCGTGGCCGGCGGTCATCAAGGGCTCACCCGCAAAGTGCCTCACGCGGAATACCTCAAGTCCTTGAAAGGCAAGGTGCCCCCTGCGCTGGCTGCTCTCACCGCCGCCTACGCGCTCGCCTTGTTGATCACCGCCCGCCGCCGGACTCCGCCGGAGTGGATCACCCTGCTCTTTCCCCTCCTCTACCTCGCGATGATTTCCTGTTCGCCGAAAATTGCCGAGCGTTACCTGCTGCCGGTGAGCGCCCTGGTGCCCCTGCTCGCCGCCCTCGGCGCGGGCGAGATCGGCCGGTTGCTCGCCTCGCCCACTTCCCTGCCCCGCACCGCCCTCGGCCACGCCACCGCCGCGGCGCTGCTTGGGTGGATGACCTACGCCGAATGGCCGTCGTTTCATCGTTCCTGGGACGGCTTTCTCCACGACGACCCCACCGCCGTCGCCGCCTGGATCAAGGCCCACGTGCCGACCACCGCCATCATCGCCGAAGACCACCGCGTCAATCTCTCCGCCACCAAAGCCGACGGCCTAAGCAGTGCCGCGCGCGTCCCGCAAAAAATCCTCGATGCCAGCTTCGCGCCCGACCTCGGCACCCTCGACGACCTCCGCGCCAAAGGCGTGGAGTACGTCGCCGTGTGCAAACAAAACTACGGCCGCTATTTCAACGAGGACAAGACCCCGCAAGCCGCCATCAAATCCGGCTACGACAAACGCCGCGACTTCTACACCCGCGTCTTCGCCGAAGGCGAACTCCTCCAGGAATGGCCCAAAGGCCCGATCGCCTATCTCCAGCCCGGTATCAAGCTCTACCGCATCGCCCCAGAAAAACCCGAGTGATATGCCAGTATCGCTGACACACTCTGGAGGGCACCGCTCTGCCGGTGCTTCGAAGGCCCGCCGCCAGACGCAAAAACCAATCATTAGACGTCGCCCATTTCCCTGCCAATTCCCTTATGAAGAGCATTTTGCTAGTCATCACCTTGTGCTACGCCGCTGACGCATTCGGTCAGGCGCCGTCGGCGGTTCAAAACCCATCATCAAAGCGGGTCCA
Organism: Chthoniobacter sp.; assembly: GCA_037200205.1. Taxonomy (GTDB): domain Bacteria; phylum Verrucomicrobiota; class Verrucomicrobiia; order Chthoniobacterales; family Chthoniobacteraceae; genus Chthoniobacter. The sequence continues at coordinate 102,098 of JBBCHV010000013.1, read as the reverse complement.
GGCGGAGGTGGTGTTCGTTTTCGGCGAGGTTCGGACACCCCAAGCCGTGCCCTACACTTCCACAATGACCCTGAGTGACGCCATTGGAAATACCGGTGGCTTGACCGATACCCCATGGGTCTACCTCTTTCGCGACGGCGCAATAATCCTAAAGACATCCATGGACCGAATCGACAGGAAAGGCCCTGCGGACAACCCTCTCTTAAAACCAATGGACATTATTCATGTGGGTGCGATTAGCGGACTTCACTTTCCCCCGCGGCAATAGTCGTTCGTCGCCGCCAGCGGTTCGAAAAGCACATACCCCATATACCTTTTCGTCGCGGCGCGGCGCTCGGCGGACATAACCGAGGTCACGATCCCGTACCATAGTCGCTTTAGCCAGGGCAGGGGGACGGGGCGGCGGAGTTGATCGGCTTCTTCCGCGGTGTAACGGATTTCTTTCGGTTGCCAGCCATGCTCGCGGAAGAATCCAAAGAAGTCGGCCGGCTCGAACCGAAACGGCGCATTCTTCATCGCCTGGGCCATGCCTTGGCGGCGGCGGAAGCGATAGGATTCCGGGGAAAAATAATCGGCAATCCAGTAGCGAAAACTGGCGCTCGAGTTCAAATCGCGCGCGAGGTCCGCTACGTCTTCCGGGCTCAGGTAAGGGATCACCCCTTCGGTCAACACGAGCACCTTCGGCGAATCGGCGGCGACTTTCGCCAGGAACCTTTTCCGCTCCGCGGCGTCGGACAGATCGAGTTTGACCCGCTCCAGCCGGCAACGCGGTGTGTCCCCGGCGAGCTTGCTTTCCTTCAGGTCGATCACGTCAGGGAAGTCGACTTCGATCCAGCGCAACGAGGCGGGCAGGTCCAGGCGATAGGGACGCGTGTCCAGGCCCGTGCCGAGATTCAAAATCGTGTCCATCCCCTCGGCAATCGCGGCCTCGATCAACCGGTCGATGATGTGGGTGCGGATCACCACCGACCAACTCACCAGCAATGTCCACCGGGGAAGGTGGGCGATGATTTTCCGGCCATGCTCCCCGACCAGGCGGGCCGCGAGTGGATCCCGGAATAAAGGATCGGGACGCTCGCTCTCGAGCGCGCGATAGGCGGCGACCATGAACGCCGTGTCCGACACATGCTGGATGGGAGATTCGCTCATCACGCTCAGCGGTGGACTTGGATCAGCCGCTCCTTCGCCTCCCGGGCGTAGGCGGCGATGTCGGGCGCTTGCAGCAGGCCGGAGACGATGACCACACGGCGCGCGCCGGCGGCGAGGATGGTGTCGAGATTCTCCAGTTTGATGCCGCCGATACAGAAGATGGGGATGCGGACGGTGGCGTGGACGCGGGCGATGTCCTCCAGGCCGATGGCGGGGCGGCCGGGCTTGGTGGGCGTGGCGAAAAGCGGGCCGAAGCCGATGTAATCGGCGCCTTCTTTTTCGGCAGCGACGGCCTGGTCGAAGCTGTGGGTGGATTTGCCGATGATCGGGAGCGGGACTTCGCCGGCCAGCGCGCGGCCGGCCCGCCAGCGGGCATCGGCCACGGAAAAATCGTCCTGGCCCACGTGCGCGCCTTGGGCGCCGATCGAGGGAACGAGTTGCGGGGAATCGTTGATGATGAGCGGGACGCCGGCGCCCTCGGTGAGCGGGATGAGGCGGTGGCAGAGGGCTTCGATTTCCGTTTCGTTCTGGCCCTTGGCGCGCAATTGGAGGACGTCGACCCCACCGGCCAGCATCGCCCCGGCGACGCGCTCGAGATCGGCCGCAGGCGTGTAGCCGAGGTCGAGGATTCCATAGAGGAGCGCGTCGGAGAGGGATTTCATCGGGAGGAATCGAGCATGCCGGATCGGGAGCGGCAATCGGGAAGTACACGGCGGCAAAGCCGACACTGAAGAGGGGTCCACGAAATACACGAAAAGGCACGAAAAGACCGAGAACTGTTTCGTCTATTTGGTCTATTTCGTGGTTCCCAAACTTCGGTTCCCGGAAGGAAAACCACGAAAGAGACGAAACAGACGAAAGCCACCGGCCGGCCGTCCACCCCCCGGGATGCTTCGTCGCCCCGAAACGGTGGGCCCGCGAATTATACCGCGCCTAGTTGAAAACAGGACGATTCCTTAACTGGAGAAAGCGTTTACTTGAGCGAGCAACCAGCCTTCTCCGATGAGGGAACGGACGCGGGACGGATCGGTCCAAAGCGGGCGCAGGGCCTCCTGGATGGCCGCTTCCATGGCCGGCAGATCAACGAAGACGCGATTGGCGGTGGCCGTGCGAATCAGACCGCCCACGCGTTCGACCGGGTTGAGTTCGGGGCTGTAGGCGGGCAGGGGCAGCAGCCGCACGTTGGCCGGCAGTTCCGCAGCGCCTTGCCGCAGGTGAAAGCCGGCCCGGTCCTGCAGGATGACATGGACCGCCTCGGGATCCGTTTGGCTGATTTGCTCCAGGAAGCGGGTGCTGACCTCCTGGTTGACCGTGGGAAAGAACACACAGAGCCCTTCGCCCGGCCCGGCGATCTCCAGGGCCGTGGCTACATAGCCCCATTCATACTTGGTCCGGTAGCGGGCATAAGCGCGCACCCGGCGCATCCCCCAGCAGCGCCGCTGGTGGCTGATCAATCCATAACGATGCTCGTCGATGGCCCAGACGCGCACCGGCTTTTCCTTGGGCACCCCCAGGGCCCAAAGTTCGCGCGCCAACGTGCGCTGAAAGCGTTCGCTGGCCGCCGCATTCTTGAGGGGCATGTGTCCGACGCGGCACTTTCAGGACGCCCCCGCTTTTTTTAGCCAGTAACGGGTGCCGTTGAGACTGAGTTCCAGGCCGTGGCGAGCTTGCAACCAGGCTTGCACTTCGACGGCCCGTTTCCAGCGGCCCCGGCGGACTCCCTTGCGCAACCCGCGCAGGGCCGCCCCACACACTTGCGGCGCTCGTCCTCGGCCTTGGTGGCGGCCCAGCAGGGCCTCCAGACCTTCCTCGCGGACCACCCGCATCCACTCCGCCACCGTCGAGCGTCCCCGTCCCACGCTCCGCGCAATCTCCTCCAAGGTACTGGCTCCCTGCAAGGCCAACCGCACCGCCGCCAAACGCTCCATTTCCCGCGCGCTGCCTGCCTCCCGCCAGCGGGCGGCTACTGCTGCGGCCACTTCGGGCCGCTTTAATCGAAAGGTTTTTCTCATCCCTTCCTTTTACCTATAATCGTCCAGTTTTCAACTGGTTATGGTATTACACGAATGATTCGAATCATCCCATTCGAGTCATTCGCGGGCCAACCTTCCTTCGCCGCACTTTCGTGCCTTTTCGTGTATTTCGTGGACCCTCTTCGTTGGCGGCTTCCCGCGGGGCCTACATCCCGGCGTTGGACTCCCGCGATTCCCGCTCGCGAAGCGCGGAGGCTGCGCTATTTTTTCGTTCCGCCGCATGAACTTCCGTCCCCTTTTGTTGGCCGCAGGGCTGCTCGTGCTCGCCATTTGGGCCGGCTAGCGCGGCCGAGAACTATTCTTTCGCCGAAGGGGCGCGGGCTTTCTGGTTCACGATTACAACGAAAAGCTGCTGACCTATCTGCGCGCCGCCTCTCCCGAGCACGTCCGCGTGCCGAAGGTGATGGATGAATTCAGCGCCGACACCGCGGAGAATACGCGTCTCCTGCAAGCCAGCATCAGCGGGCCGCACGCCACACCGGGGCGCGCGGGGACCGGCGGAATTCGCGGCGCTCGGGCTGGCCTGGCCGGATGATTTCCTGCGGTGCACGAATCTCATCGATTGCTGGGAAGGCACGCTGAACAAGCTGGAGGGCTCCTCGGAGAGCGCGGACACTTTTCCGAATGTGACGTTTGGCATTGTGGGCTTCACCTCGGAAGACGGGAGCCTGCAGGAGTTTCTCCAGCAGGCGAACGCGGCGACCAACGGGGCGGTGTTTCAACTGGCCCGCGAACGTCTCCCGGCCCAGGATGCGGCGAAATTCATCGAGCTCGTGGAAGGCTACCGGCCGAAGAATACGAAGAAGAATCACGAGGAGTTCGTGAAATTCGTCATCCGCAATCCACACGCCGATCCCGATGAGCAGAAGCCGCGGCCAGAGATCGCCCAGCTCTTCGCAGCCTTCGATTCGATCCCGCAATTCCGGCAAATCCAGCTCGCGGCCACGCGCAAGAAGAGCTGGGACGGAGAACTTCCAGAATACGGGAACAACTCTTCGGCACCAGCCAGCCCCACTCCTGCAAGTGGATCTTTTCTGCTTCGACATGACGGTGCTGACCAACGGCCCTGGGAAGAAAGCCCTGCGCTCGCTCGAGAAGCGGCCGTGGCATGCAGAAGTGGAACGCATGAAGCAGATCTCGGCGGCGATGAAGGGATCGCCGGAATACAAGGACGACGAGGAGAAGCGCGCGGACATCCAGGAGCGCGAGCGGTGCATCATCGACGGCTTCGGCGAAGTCCACGACGACGACTACGATCTGCGGGCGTTTGCCCTGCTGCCGGCGAAGGAGTGAAAGGATGTGTTTAACGCATCCGGCGCTCGATTTCCCGGAGGGTGGCGCCCTCGATGAGCACGCCGTCGACCTCTGCGACGGGCATGGGAATGCTGCCGCCCATCTTGCCCACGCGGGCCAGGTCTTCGGTCAACTGGTGGGAATTGGCCTCCACACTGAGATCGCGTTTCTCGAAAGGGATGCCGCGCTTTTTGAGCTCGGTCTCGAGCAGGTAGCAGGCAGGGAGAGACTTGGAACTATAGAGGATCAGCCCGCGGGTATCCGCGGTCGCCACCATCGCATGCCGCTCCATCAATTCCCGCCAGTGATCGGCGGACGTAGCCCAGCGAGCAGATCGCCAGGATTACGATCAGCGGTTTCATGATTCAGCCGGATAAAGCCTTTTTCTCGCGCTCGCTTAAAATTGCGAAGCCGTCGAACTGCTGCGGAAAGCCACTGTCGCTGTGCGGTTTGCGGAAAGCTTCGCGAGATTGGCGTTCAAGCATTTCGCAGAATTGGCAGCGGCCCGGCCGAGTTCGGTCTCGGCACCCAATTCATCGGAGAGTTTCTGCAGGACCGGCAGGGCTTCGGGGCGCTGGGTATCGGCCATGGCCTGAATCGCGGGAGATGCGGAAGATAGTGGGCGTCTTGGTCTCACGTGCCCATTTGGGGAGCATATCGAGGGCGACCTCCGGGTAGAAGCGCGCGATGCCGTAGAGGGCGTAGTGGCGGGTGCTCTGGTCGCCGGAGAGCAGCTCGGTCTTCCAGTAGGGCCCCATTCCGTGGAGGGCGTGATGCCGTAGTAACGCATCGCCGCCGGACGGGTGAGGGGCTCGATCATCGCCTCGATCTTGAGCTGCGGATCGATGTTCATGGCCACGTCGCTCTCTCGGACGCCGATGGCGCGAAGGGTGAGCAGGGCGTGGATGATGTCGTTGGTCTCGGCGCGGAAGGCGTTGGTATCGAAGTGGGTAGGCAGGTCGCCGCCGGCGGCGCTGAACTTCGAGACGGCGCTGAGCGGGAGGTTTTCGGTGAGGGCGAGCACCGCGGTCTGGAGCGCGGGAGTGGAGACTTCGGCATGTTCCTGGGCGTAGGCGAGCAGCGCGTCGAGCCGCGGCAGGGTGCCGTAGGAAAGAGTGTAGCCGCGGTCGGCGAACTTGTTCGCGGAGCGGGTGGCGGCCGTCTGGATGGTGACTTCCACCGGCTTGGCGGGGCGCAATTCCACTTCTCCCGAACGCAGGACGATGACGACATTACTGCCGGACTCAAACATTTGCCCGGCAGGGACGCGGACGGTGAGCGGGGCGGCCGTGCGATTCGTCAAGATGGCGCGCACCGTGTCGCGGCCATTGCCCCGGAATTCGGCGGTGAGCTGCTGGTGCTCGATGGCCGTGTGCAAATCCATATTCTGCGGCTGGGAGGGAGAGGTGTTGCCGGCCTTCGCGGGCTGGGGCTGCACCGTGGCTGCGGCCGTGAGGGCAACAACGGCGGCCTGGGAGAGCGATGGCGAAGGCATGCTCGGGGCGTAACCCGTGGGGCTGGGGCCACAGGGCCAGTCCTCCGCCGGCGATCACAGGAGTAAGAAGTGCGCAGATGGCGATGGATTTCATACAAGTATTATTATGTAGCAACCCTCCTGCCATCGGTTCGAAAATCTCTTGTCCCTCCCCAATTTCACGAGAAGCTAAAGGAATGAAGACCTACTCGGAACTTGCCGATCGCATTCTGCGCACCGAAGGCTCGCTCCAAAAGCTCGTGCCCACCGAACCGCTCAACTACGACTTACTGCTCCAACTCCGGGCGGCGGATGACGCCGCATTGAGCGACCAGCGCCCCATCGGCCAGCCGGCGATGTTCACCCTGGTGCGCGGCGGTCTGCTCTACGCCCTGGATGCGATCGACGAAGCCCACCGGATTTTTCAGGACAGCCCCGGCGACCTCGGCTCCTACTGGCACGGCATGATGCACCGCCGGGAGGGCGACTTCGACAATGCGCGCTACTGGTTTCGCCGGGCCGGTGAGCTGACCTTTTTTAGCGAACTGCACAGTGCGGCCAGCGCCTATTCGGCGGTGATGGCGCGGCAGTCCAATTGGGATCCGTATCTCTTCACCGGCGAATGCGAGCGAGCGCGCTTCGGGGAGACCGAGGGCCTGAAGGAACTGGCCGCCCTTCAGCGCCTGGAGTTCGAGGGGCTCTTCGACTACTGCTGGCGGCAGAGTGCGGTGGGGTGAGGCGGCAAGCAGGCGGCAGTAGCTACCCGGGGCGCAATGCTGCGTGAATCTTGCGCGGGTCCTGGCGGCAATCGAGCACGCGAAAGACCACCACGTTTTGGTCATCGACCCGATAGTAAACCGCCCAAGGGAAACGTTTCGAAAGCATCCGATGGAACCCAAACGCCTGCGGATGAATCCCGGCGTAGAGCGTCAGGGAATCAATATCCGACGACAATGAATCCAGAAAATACTCACCGATTCCCTCGGCTTGCTCTTCGTAAAAGTGCCTCCCATCCGCCAAGTCCCTATAGGCGGAGGAAAGAATGCGGATCTTCACGCCATCTTAGCGCGCAAATCCTTTTTGGCCTGCTCCCAATCGAGCACCTCTTCGCTTCTCTCGGCCAGACGCCGCTCCGTCTCCGAAAGAACCTCACCATGCCACGCAGGCGACACCCAGTCGTCCTGGCGACTCAGCCCTGCCCAGAGGTTTCCATCAAGCGCAGCTTCTCTGTGGGTGCCAGTCGGTCGGCGGCGGCCTCGATTTCGCTCAACGTGGTCATCCGCGAAGTAAACCACGTCGAGCATCCGGCGGCAAACCCCATTGCACTGGCCAGAGACGCTTGTTTATGAAGTGTGTCCGAGGGCTTGCGGCCAAGCGGGGTGGCGGATGATGAGGTCGAGGGCCTGGCCGAGGAGAGTGCGGCCGGGTTCCATGCGGTGCCAGGGGGAAGCGCCGCTGGGGTGCGGGAGCGGGACGAGGTCGAACCGATGGCCGTGGTAGGTGACGCGCTGCTGCTTGCCGATGATCTCGGTGAGTTTGTCGGAGGCGATGAATTGCTGGATGGCAAGTTTGCCGATGGGGATGACGAGCGTGGGGCGCAGGAGCGCGATCTCGGCTTCGAGCCAGCGGGAGCAGGTGGCGATCTCCTGCGCATCGGGGACGCGGTCGCCGCCGGCGGCATTCTTGCCGGGAAAGCAACGGCAGACGGCAAGCCATGTAAATGCGAGCGCGAAACTCGGCCTCGGTGATGCCACAGGCCCGCTCGAACCAGCCAAACAGGGTCTTGCCCGCGGTCCACGCGAAGGGGCGGCCAAGGACGGGTTCCTTCGTGCCGGGAGCCTGGCCGACGGTGATCACGCGACTCCACACCGGGCCGCCAGAGACGGCGGGGCGATACATCTTCGGGCAGAGCGTGCAGCCGCGCAGGCGGGTGACAAGGTCGTCGAGCTGGCGCTGGGCGGCGGTAGGACGGGGCATCAGCCGAGGATCGTACCGAGCGCGATGGGATGTCCGTTCAGGAATTCGCTGACGTTCATGCGCCGCTTGCCTTCGAGCTGGATGTCGGTGAGGAGGACCGCACCGCTTCGTGCCGCGACGAGCAGACCTTGCCCATCGGCCCGCAGCACTTCACCGGGCGAGCCGGAACCATCGCCCTGCGACAGGCCGGCGAAGATCTTGAGCTGGCGCGGGCCGGCAGGCGTCAGGAAGCAAGGTGTGCGCGGCGGGCCACGGGTTCATGGCGCGGATGCGAAGGTCGATCTGCGCGGGCGTGGCCTGCCAATCGATGAGGCCATTCTCGCGCGAAAGCTTCGGGGCGTAGTTGGAAAGCGCTTCGTCTTGCGGGAGGCGCGGCGCGGTGCCCGCGGCGACGAGCGGCAGGGCTGCGGCGAGCGCGCTGGCGGCGACTTCGGCGAGCCGGTCGTGAAGGCTGCGCCGGTATCCGTGGCGGTAATGGGCGTCTCGCGCATCAACAGGATGTCCCCGGTATCGAGGCCTGCGGCCATGTACATCACGGTCACGCCGGTCACCGGGTCACCCGCTTCGATCGCGGCCTGGATCGGCGCTGCGCCCCGCCAGCGCGGCAACAGGGAGGCGTGCAGATTGAGACAGGCCAGCCGGGGAGCATCGAGCACGGCTTTCGGGAGAATCTGCCCGTAGGCCATGACCACAATCACGTCCGCGCGCAGGGCCGCGATCTCCTCCACCGCATCGGAGGCGCGCATCTTCACCGGTTGCAGGACGGGCACGCCACGCTGCAGCGCAAGCTCTTTGATGGCCGAAGCCTTCAGTTCCTGCTTCCGGCCGACCGGCTTGTCGGGCTGCGAGACGACGGACACCACTTCCCAGTCGGGACTGTCGAGCAACCAGGTCAGCGCGGGCACACCGATTTCGCCCGTGCCCATGAAAATCGCGCGCATTTTGGCGCCCATCAACCCGCCGTATTCACCGCGCACAAGATGTCCTGCAGCACCTTTCACCGGCGTCTGCGTCGCGTCGATGTCCTTGACCAAATCCGGCCCGTAAAATTCGAGCACGGGCTTGGATTCTTCCTCATACGTCGCGAGCCGGCGGCGAATGGTCTCTTCGTTGGCGTCGTCGAAGCGGGTTCTCCTTGAGCGCCCGCTTCTTCAGGCGGGTGACCCAGCGCGCTGCGGTCCCGGGCACGAGAGATGGAACACCCGTTTCACTTCGATCATCCCTTCCATGATTTTCGCCTGGTTCACACTGCGCGGGATGCCGTCGAGGACGAGGGAATCAATGTCCGGCTTGAAGGTGTGCGAGCCCACCATGTCGCCGAGGCGGGGCCATCCAGAGCTTCACGGTGATTTCGTCCGGCACAAGTTCCCCGCGGCTGGAGTATTCCAGGAAGGCCTGGCCCACCGCCGTGCGGGTGTCGAGCTGGCGAAACACGTCGCCGCAAGCGCAGTGAAGAAGAAACGGGGAATCGCGCCGAGGATTTTGCCCTGCGTGCCCTTGCCGCTGCCCGGGGCGCCGAAAATGAGATAGGTCCGATATTTCATAGAGTAACTGGGGAGGGTGCCCACTAAACTGAGCGTTGGCGCGGGTGCAAAGGGGGAAAGTTGGGGAGAGGAAAGGCAGAACATCCAACGCCCAATAGATAACACGCTATCGAAGACACGCTTGCGCCATTGGATGTTGGGCGTTGGATGTTCGATGTTGGATGTTCTGTTTCCCAAACCTCTTGTCCCCGCGCCACGACAGACGCCACGTTGCCCATTCCATGCCTACCGCCCCGTCGGACGTCCCCTCGTCCGCCCCAATCAAACGTGATGCCTATGCCGCCTTTCGCTTCCCGGCCTACCGGCAGCTACGCGATCAGCAGCTTCGTCGCCAATTTAGGCCGGCAAATGCTGGGCGTGGCCCTCGGCTATGAGATTTTCCAACGCACCCACTCGGCCACCGCGCTCGGGCTGTGTCGGATTGATGGGGGCGCTGCCCATCATTTTCCTCTCCCTCCCGGCGGGCATCGCAGCCGACCGGCTCAATCGCAAGGCCATCATCCTCATCACCCAATTGCTTTCGGGGCTGACCTCCGTCGGCCTCACCATCCTCGCGCTCGAACACGTCTCCGTGCCGGCCATCGGACACGCTCGCCTGGGGAACGCACGCCCTGTATTGGCTGGCCGCATTGTTCGGCGAAAAGACGGGGAGTGACCTTCGAGGCCGCGCAGCCGATCATGTTCTGCTCCTCTTTATCAATGGCCTCAGCCGCGCCTTTGGCTGGGCGGCGCGCAGCGCGCTTTTCCCGAATCTCGTCCCCCGCACCCACCTCAGCAACGCCGTGATGGTGGAACAGCAGCAATTTCGAGCTTACCTGCGTCGTCGGCCCGGCGCTCGGCGGCCTCGTCATCGCGCTCGTCAATGTCCCGTCGGTCTACGCCCTCCGATGCCATCTTCGCTGTCCTCGGCTTCCTCTTCATCCTGCCCATTCACGCCCCGCAGGATATCGCCGCGACGCATCCGCATCCCCTGAAAGATCTCTCCACCGGCCTGCGCTTCGTCTTTGAAAACAAGATCATCCTCGCCACCATCACGCTCGATCTCTTTGCCGTGCTCCTCGCGGGGGCCCTCGCGCTCCTCCCGATCTTCGCCAAGGAAATCCTGCACGTCGACGCCGTCGGCCTGGGCTGGCTGCGCGCGGCGCCTTCCCTCGGCGCCGTGATCATGGCCTTCGTGCTCGCCCATCGCCCGCCCCTGAAGCAGGCCGGCCATGCCATGCTCCTCGCCGTCGCGGGCTTCGGCGCGGCGACCATTGTCTTCGGCCTGTCGCGCAACTACGCCCTGTCCTTCCTCGCCCTCGCTCTCACCGGCGCCTGCGACAACGTGAGCGTCGTCGTGCGCCATACCCTCGTGCAACTGCTCACCCCCGATGCCATGCGCGGACGCGTCTCCGCCGTGAACAACATCTTCATCGGCTCCTCCAATGAAGTCGGCGCCTTCGAGTCCGGGGTCACGGCGGCGCTGTTTGGCCCCATCCTTTCCGTCGTCGGCGGCGGCATCGGCACCATCCTGGTGGTGCTGGCGACCGCCTGGAAATGGCCGCAAGTCCGCACCATCGGACCCCTGCAAAGCTCAGAAAAATTGCCTTCCACGGCGGATTAGGCATTGCCGATTACCCGTCCCTCGTTCCACTCTCCCGCGAAGATTCACTGATGCTCTCGTTTTCGACCTGTTGGAACTCCGGCCGTCACCAGGACGGTGAAGCGATGCTGCAAGAAATCCTCGATCTCGGTTTTGAGCGCTGTGGAACTCGGGCACGGCATCGCCTTTCGCTCATGGAAGGCATCCAGCGGCGCTTCAACAAAGGCGGCCTCACCATCTCCAGCCTGCACAATTTCTGCCCCCTGCCCATCGAGATCACTCGGGCCGCGCCGGACTGCTACCAGTCTCCTCCGCCGATGCCCGCGAGCGCGACCGCGCCCTGCGGCACACCTTTCAGACCATCGATTTCGCCCAACGCTTCGGCGCCCGCTTCGTCGTGCTGCATCTCGGCCACGCGCCGCTCGACGAGGTGACCGACAAAGCTCGTGCACATGGCCGAGGTCGGGCTGATCCATTCGCGGACCTTCGTGCGGGAGAAGATGGCCTGCATCCGCAAGCGGGAAGAAAAGTCGGGACCGTATTTTCAGCGCGCGCGGGACTGCCTGGCGCGCATCGTCGAGTATGCGCAGGGGCAAAGGCGTGCAACTGGGCGTCGAGAGCCGCCACAGCTTCGAGGAGATCCCCAACGAGCGCGAGATGGTGGCCATCCTCAATGAATTCAACGTGCCGGAAGTCGGCTACTGGCACGATTTCGGCCATGTGCAGGTGAAGCACAACCTCGGCTTCCTCGATCATCGCCAATGGCTCACCGAAGCCGCCCCAGCGGCTCATCGGCTGCCATCTGCACGATACGAAGTGGCCGGGCCGCGACCATCTGCGCCCTTCATGGGCGACATCGAATACGACCAGCTCATCCCCCTGCTGCCCAAGGACACGCTCTTCGTCTTCGAGATGAGCCCGCGGCGGACGAAGGAAGAGATCCTGGAGGCCCGGGACAAGTGGATCAAAACCCTACGGCGCCTGATCCGCACCCTGCGCTCGATCCCTCCACCCCTTCCCCCGTTTGAAGAAAGCCATCGCCACCACGCTCCAGATCGCCGTCACGCTGGCGATCCTGTTCGTGCTCTTTCGCGATCCGCACAAGCGGGCGGAGATGGGCCAGACCCTGCGGCAGGCCAACGCGTCGTGGCTGTTCCTCGGCTTCCTGATGTATGGCCTGGTCGAACTCGTCGCCGGCTGGCGCTGGCAAATCCTTCTGCGCGTGCAGGGCATCGATCTCGGTTGGTTCCGCTTGTTCTCCCTGCTCCTCATCGGCGTTTTCTTCAATTTCTTCATCCCCGGCGGCACCGGCGGCGACGTGGTGAAGATGTTCTACCTGCTGAAGGAGACGCCGGGCAAACGCACCGTCGCCCTCCTCTCCGTGCTCGTGGATCGGCTCGTCGGTCTCATCGCGCTGGCCGTCTTCGCCGCGATCCTCATCGCCGCGGATTGGCAGTGGCTCATGAGTTCCACCGCGGTGTCGCGCTATGTCTGGCCCGCGCTCATCATCCTCGGCACCAGCTTCGCGGGGCTGCACGGCGCCTATCTCATGACCAGCCGCGGCTGGATTCATCGGCTGCCCGCACGCATGCCCGGCCGCGACAAAATCGCCGAGATCGCCCTCGCCTACAATCTCTACGGGCGCGCCTGGCGGCCGACGCTGGCCGCTTTCGGCCTCTCCTTCGTCGCGCATCTCGCCTACTTCGCCGTCTTCTATTGCACGGGCCAGGCGCTGCGCCACGGCAGCATGCGCATGCCCACCTTCGGCGAACTGTGCGCCATCATGCCGGTCGTCAACACGCTCTCCGCCATGCCCATCAGCCTCGGCGGCCTGGGCGTGCGCGAAGGGCTCTTCCAGATTTTCCTCAATCGCCTCTGCGGCGTCCGCGAGACGGATGCCGTGCTCATCTCGTCGACCGGCTACCTGCTCACCTTTTGCTGGGGCTTGATCGGCGGCGCCTTCTACCTCTTTTACCGCCCCAGCGACCACGTGCGGCTGCGCGACATCAAGAGCGAAATCGCCGAACTCGAGCACACCGTCGCGGAGGAAGAAGTCGCCCTCGAGGAAAAAGGCAGAACATCCAACACCCAACGTCCAACATCCCACATTCAATGAGAGAACCACTGCCGTGCGTAGCGTGGCGAGGAGGCGGCCCATTGGATGTTCGGTGTTGGACGTTGGGTGTTGGATGTTCTGCCTTCAACAACCCACGCTAGAGAGATGCCCACCCGTTCCTCGTCTCGTCCCTTCGTCACGGCGAATTTCGCCATGACGTGGGACGGCCGGATCTCCACCCGCAACGGCACGCCGGCCAATTTCTCATCCCCTCGCGACAAACGCCGCCTCGTCGAAATCCGCGCCGAGTGTGACGCCATCCTGGCCAGCGCCAGGACCATCGCCGCCGACAACATGACGATGGGCCTGCCCGATCCCGCCCTGCGCGCCACCCGCATGGATCGCCACCAAAGCGCCTACCCCTTGCGCGTGCTCCTCACCAACTCCGGTCGCATCGACCCGGCGCTGCGCCTCTTCGAGAAGACCTTCTCCCCCATCGTGATCTTCTCCACCACCCGCATGCCATCCGCCGTCCGCCAGGCCCTCACCGCCCAAGCCGACCTCTGGCTGCACGACGCCGCCACGGTGAACCTCGCCGAGATGCTGACCACCCTGCGCACCGAGTACGCCGTCAAACGGCTCGTCTGCGAAGGCGGCTCCCAAGTCTTCCGCGCCCTCCTCACCGCCGGCCTCATCGACGAACTCCACCTCACCCTGTCCCCCCGCATCTTCGGCGGCCACGCCGCCCCCACCCTCACGAGCATCGCCGAGGAATACCTACCCCAGTCCACAGAACTGCGCCTCCGCTCCATGGAAGTCGTGGAAGGCGAATGCTTCCTGCGCTACGCCATCCGCTCCGCCAATATCGGATAGACTCCGTCAATACCCGGAACCGCTTTGGCCCGAAGGGCCCGCCAGAATGTAGCCGGTCGGCGTCAGCCACCGGACCCCGCCCAGAAAATGTCCTCGCCCCGGAAGGGCGTCAGAATCCGGCTATCCAAATCCCTTTCGATGGTTCCTTGGTAAACCCTCCCTGCCACTGCCAGCAAAGCGGGAATTTGCTAAGCTGTCCGAATGAGAACGATCATCGAGCTTCCGGACGATTTGTTCCGCAAGGCGAAGGCGCGTGCCGCCATGCAAGGTCAAACCCTCAAAGATCTCGTCGCCGATGCTTTGACTCTCCTTCTCCAAACATCCAGGGAGGCCCCGCGACGCCGGGCTCAATTTCCCATCGTCCAACCGAAAGATCCCAACCGCATATTGACCCCGGAGATGGTAACGGCGGCCACGGAACAAATGCTCACAGAAGAGGCCAAGCCCCTTGGATCGGCCTTGCAGATTCGCTCCCTACAGGGACACCGGGTTTTAACTCCCGGAGTTTCCCACTCGGATTTGGCCGGGGAAATGTTCGGGCGATAATGACCGGCCTCGACTGCAACTTTCTCGTTCAGATTCCTCTTCAACGCCGGAGGCGTCAAAAGCTGCGTAGCCCCGGGTCGAGCGAGTCTGCGAGCGAACACCCGGGGTCTCGTTAAAAGCAGCGGAGCTCCAACCGTCCCGGCCTCCTGGCCGCACGTTTTTCGATCAACAGAGGAGATGCGGCTGCGCCGGGACGGTTGGAGTGTCCGTGGTGGGCGTTACCCCCCGGGTGTTCGCTCGCAGACTCGCTCGACCCGGGGCTACGAAGCTCTGACGCCTCCGGCGTCCCCGGTTGAATTAAACCGCCGCCTCAGCATGCAGACCTTCCTTCTCATCCTGGCCACGACCGTGCTCACCTGTAGCAGTCTGTGCGGCTTTCACTTTCTCCACCAGTTCGCCGCCAGCGCCGTCACCCCAACCCGCACGGAGATACGACGTCGGATCACCTGTCTGGTGCTGGCCTTACTCGCCTTCCTGCCTTCGTTCGGCTCCGGTTGGCTCCTGAGTCACCTGCTTGCTCACGCGTAGTCACTCCACCGAGGATAGATTCGCGCCTCGCCTTGGTGAGTCGCATTCATTTTCTGTGAGTCGGTTTTTCGGACGACGACGGAGGCACGACCGGCTCGACAAAAAGACTTTTTAGATGCGTCACCGCTCCCGAGGGAGAAACGGAGAGCGTGTGCCGCACGGAAATGACCCGGTAGATCTTGGCATAATGCGTATGCCCATGGATGACCGGCCAGCCGCGGCCTTCCACGGTATCCCCTTTGGCGATGTCCTGAAACGACCCCACTCCTTCAAAGACAGCGAGAGGAAACCCGAGCTTCTCCGCATCATAAATCTGAATGGCGTGAGCAATGCGTTTGGGAGCCGCTTTCCGCACGGAGCGCTTTTTCATAAGGCGATGTTTTGGTCCTCGTTCACCGGAAAAGAAGAAATGGGTTGGGCGTATTCGTCACGAATCCGATCCCTGGTAAGAAGGAAGAGCCAGCGCCAGGTAGCAGTAAGGCAACAACCGAAAAGTTTGCCCGGCCAAAGCGCCTCCGCCAAATCCAAACTGCTCGCTGAGCGTACCAACGGCGAACGGAGGGGCTGTGGCCGGGTTCACTGAACCCGGTGGAGCGGACGCGCTGACGAGAGCGGTTGCGGTTTAATCTGTCGTCTTGCGAGATGAAGCGTAGCCCGCAGGAAGCGTGTTCGGCGCATCGGGCGCGCCCGCCGCGCCAGAATAAATCGGCAATGCTACCGCGCCCCGCACACCGCCGTGGCCACGCCGACCGCTACACCGCGCTCGCCCTCGCCCTGCGCGCCGCCAACCAGGCTCCCGCCCACAGCGGCGCGATCACCGAAGCCACCCTGCCCATGATCCGCTTCGGCGGCAATTTCCCGCATCGCCCGATGTTCGTCCCAAGGAGGCTGTATGGGCACCAGTTTTAGCGTCGCTTTCGTATCCTCCTCGTGCTCATCCCTCGAAAAGACCGGAATTCGAGGACGAGGGACGAGCAGGAGGACGAGCGTTGTTACCGCAGCGGCGTTGTAGCCGGGCTCATTGAGCCCGGTGGGACCTTGTCTGGACCGGGTTCAATGAACCCGGCTACAACGACCCTTCTGCTGTGTCGACAACCGGGAAAGGAGAATGGGAAAGGCGGAACATCCAACACCCAATGACTCGCCATCCCACCACTCCACGCACGGCACCAGATTTCCTCATTGGGCGTTGGATGTTGGATGTTGGGTGTTGGATGTTCAAAAACCTCCCACCCCATCCTCATCCCTCGCCACCGCGATTTCATTCGACAGCCCCCAACGCCCTCGGGACATTGGCCGACCTTGCACACCGGCAATTTCATTCAGATCCGCGCCCCGCGGGAGAAAATCTTCGCGCTGGTCAGCGACCTGGATCGCTGGCCGGAGCTGCTGCCTCATTATCGCCGCATCCAAACGCTCGGCGCCGGCGAAAAAGGAAGTATCGTGCAAATGTCCGCCACCCGCTCTGGCATCCCCATCTCCTGGGTCTCCGAATACTGGGCGGATGCGCGCGCCCTGGAACTGCATTTCCTGCATCTGCGCAAATGGACAAAAGGCATGAAGGTCGTATGGACGCTGACGCCGACCCGCGACGGGACGCGCGTGGAAATCATCCACGACATGAAATTTCGCGTGCCTCTGCTGGCGTGGCTGGCCGAGCCGATCATCAGCCGGTTCTTCATCGAGAATATCGCCAACAAGACGCTCGCCACCTTCAAGGCGCACCTGGAACAATGAGGCGTCGCGTCGTCATCACCGGCCTCGGGCCGATCACCTGCATCGGCACGGGACGCGAGGCGTTCTGGCAAAGCATCCGCGCCGGACGCAGCGGCATTACCCGTGTCACCGCCTTTGACACGAGCGAGATCAAGGCGCATTGCGGCGGCGAGATTGCCGATTGGGATCCGGCGCGCTTTTTTCCTCCGCACCGACTGAAGCGGCTCGACCGCTACGCGCAATTTTCCGTGGCGAGCAGTCTGCTGGCGCTGGAGGATGCGGGCTTTGAATGGTCGCGCGAACGGCCGACGCACCGGGTGGGCGTGAGCTTCGGCACCGCGCTGGGCGGCATCGCCAATGCGGAGCACGAGCACCAATTGTTTCTGAAGAAAGGCGCGCGCGGCGTGAACCCGACGCTCGCGCTGCAAGTCTTCGGCGGCAGCGCCCACTCGAATATCGCCATCGAATGCGGCTTCCGCGGGCCGGGCACGACGAATTCCAATTCCTGCGCCAGCGGGGTAATCGCGGTGGGGGAAGCGATGCGCTACATTCGCGACGGCATGGCCGATGCCATGGTGGCCGGCGGTTCGGAGGCTCCCCTGAGCCCGCTGACTTTCGGCGCGTTCGATTTCATCAAGACGATGAGCCGCTGGGCGGGCGATCCGCCGCTGGCCTGCAAGCCCTTCGATCTCGAGCGTGACGGCTTCGTGATGGGCGAGGGTGCTGCGGCGCTGGTCCTGGAGGAATACGGGCACGCACAAAAACGCGGGGCGCGGATCTATGCCGAAGTGCTCGGCTACAGCCTGAACAACGAGGCTTACCACATGACGACTCCCCTGCCGAGCGGCGAGGCGGTGATCGCCTGCCTGCGCGACGCGCTGGCCGATGCGCAGGTCGCGCCGGAGAGCGTGGATTACATCAACGCGCACGCCAGCGGCACGCAGCTCAACGATGCGAACGAGTGCATGGCCATTAAGGCGGTCTTCGGCGATCACGCCGCGCGGCTGATGGTGAGCGGCACGAAGGCGTATACCGGGCATCCGCTCGGCGCGACGGGGGCGATCGAGGCGGCGATTTGCGCGCTGGCCCTGCACGAGGGCTTTGTCCCGCCGACGCTGCACCATCGCACACCCGACCCCGCCTGCGACCTCGATGTGGTGCCGAACGTCGGCCGCGAGCAACCGGTGCGCATCGCGCTGAACAACGCCTTCGGCTTCGGCGGGATCAATTCGGTGCTGGTGCTCGGCCGCGTCGCTGAGAGCGAGTCATGAACTTGGCTGGCGCGTGCCCTTCCCCACGCCGTCATTCCGAGCTTGCGAAGAACCTCTGATTTCGCTCTGGCATCTGCTGCGTAGCCGGTCGGGTAGCTGGGCGCTATCTTCTGCCGCGTTGGTGAAGAAAGGCAGACGATCAGAGGTTCTTCGCAAGCTCAGAATGACGGCTTGTCGGGCGCCTTTCCGGTGCATGAGAAGACCTAAAACCAATATGCTCACTCCGCCATCACGACGGTTCCGCTTGCCAGCATCGCCTGGGGTTGAAAGCTTCGCCTCCGGCCATGCTACCGCACTTCACCCCGCTCCAATGGTCCCTCGCGGTCTTCTCGGCATTTTGCATCGGGTTCGCCAAGAGCGGCTTTTCCGGGGCGAGCCTTGTGAATGTGATCGTGATGGCCAGCCTCTTCGGTCCGCGCGAATCGACCGGCGTGGTGCTGCCGATGTTGATCTGCGGCGATATCCTCTCGGTCATCGCCTTTCATCAGCACGCCCGGTGGCCCATCGTGTGGCGCATGCTCCCGCCCACGATCATCGGCATTATCGCGGGCTATCTGCTGATGTTCAAGCTGACCGATGGGCGCGTCTTCGGGCCGATCATCGGCTGGATCATCCTGGCCATGGTCGTGCTGCAGGCCATCCGGCGCTGGTATCCGAAGGCTTTCGAGAAGGCGCCGCACACCCGCCAGTTTGCCTGGAGTATGGGGCTCACCGGCGGCGTGACCACCATGCTCGCCAACGGCGCCGGGCCGATCATGACGCTCTACTTCCTCGCCACCGAAACGCCAAAGTACGCCCTCGTCGGCACCGGGGCGTGGATGTTTCTGATCCTCAACTCGTTCAAGGTGCCGTTCAGTTGGCATCTCGGGCTCATCCACGGTTCGTCGCTGCTCTTCAATGTCCTCCTCGTCCCGGCGATCGTCGGCGGCACGTTTACCGGGCGCTACTTGATTCGCTTCATCCAGCAGGACCTTTTCGAGGCGCTGGTGCTGGTCTTCGCCGCCACCGCCGCGCTGCATATGATCCGCCTCTTTTAGACTGGCGAGCCGCCCGCCGCCCTCGCTAGCGTCCGCCGCATGTGGAAGAACCTCTCGAACTATCGCGATGCCGCGCTGCTTTTCCTGCGGGTCACGCTCGGCGTCGAATACATCTATGTCCACGGCTGGCCGAAACTGGCCGGCGGCATCGCGAAATGGAAGGCCGTGGGAGCGGCGATGAAACACGTCGGCATTTCCTTTTGGCCGGGGTTCTGGGGATTCATGGCCGCTTTTTCGGAGAGCATCGGCGTCGGGCTGCTGATCGTGGGGTTCTGCTTCCGCCCCTCGTGCCTGCTGCTCGTCATCACCCTGGCCGTCGCCGCACTGAGCGACTACCACGCCCACGGTCTCGGCCAGGCCTCGCACGCTCTGGAACTGTGCCTCGTCTTCATCACGCTCACCTTCGTCGGCCCCGGCAAATACAGCGTCGATCAAGGCTGATCGCGAGCAGCGGCGCGCCGAATCCGCATCGCCAGCGAGAGGCCGGCAACAAATCGTCACCCGAAACGAAGATTCCCCTTGCTGTGCGCCCACCCCCGGCTTAAATGTTCAACCCTAATCGCGGGGTGGAGCAGCCTGGTAGCTCGTCAGGCTCATAACCTGAAGGTCGTGGGTTCAAATCCCACCCCCGCAACCACTTCAAAATCTCTTGGAAGTGCCTATGATCAAACGACTTACCCATCGCGGTCATGGATCCTCCCGAGGCTCCATCCGGACTCCTCCGAGCCACTGTGCCCAAAAATGCGCGCGTTTTGTGCCCCAAACAAAACCCGGTGATGGACGATTTCGGGAATCGCGCCGCCATCTGCCTGATGCCACAAACATCGAGGAAGTGCTGGGGAATTCCTCGCTTTCATCGAGGTGGAAAACTCCCCCACCCACGCCGTCAACAAGATCGCCTATCTGAAAAAGTTCTTGGGTTCTGTTTCGCAATTAGTGTGACGCGCGTTTGCGAGGGAGTTTTTTCCGTGCGCGGGCGACCTTGGCGAGGATGTCGTTGGCTTTGGCGGTCCAGATGAATGGCTTCGGTTCGCGGTTGTGTTGAGCCACGTATGTGTGCAGCGCGATGACCAACTCTGCCACGCTGTGGAAGACGCCGCGCCGCAACCGGTTGACCGTCAAGTCGCGGAAGAAGCGCTCGACCATGTTGAGCCACGAAGCACTGGTCGGAGTAGAATGGAGATGGAAGCGCGGATGCTTGCCCAGCCATTTTTGCACCTTTGGATGCTGGTGCGTGGCGTAATTGTCCAGAATGAGATGCAAGTCACGATCCGCGGGCGTTTCCGCGTCGATCTGCTGGAGGAACTTCAACCACTCCTGGTGACGATGCCGGTCCTGGCATTGCCCGATCAAGGTGCCATCGGCGACGTTCAAAGCGGCAAACAGGGTCGTCGTACCGTGCGCACATAGTCAGGCGTCATCGTGCCCGCCCGTCCTTTCTTCAGGGGGAGACCCGGTTGCGTCCGGTCCAGTGCCTGCACCTGGCTTTTCTCATCACAACACAGGACCAGAGCATGCTCGGGAGCGTTCAAGTAAAGACCAATGACATCCTCCAGTTTCCCGGCAAACCGCGGGGCATTGGAGACTTTGAAGGTGCGGAGCAGGTGCGTTTGAGTCCGTGTGCCCGCCAAACTCTACCGACCGTGCTGTCACTCAAATCCAGGGCTTTGGCCAAGGAACGTTGACTCCACTGCGTGGCTTGCGGCGGTCGAGAGCGCAAAGTCTTCTTCACGATCAGGGTCTGCATTTCCGCTCCATAGGCCGCCTTGCGTCCACGTCCCGGCGCATCCTTTTCCAAGCCCGCTCGGCCTGACTCGACGAAGCGGGCGCGCCACCGCGAGGCCTTTTGTCGCGTGATCCCCAACAGCCCGGCGATTTGTGCGTGGTTCTGCCCTTCCGCCGCCAGCAAAACGATCCGGCAACGCTCTGCCAGGCGCTTGGAAGTCATGACGCTGGAGACTTGCTGGCGCAGCCATTGCAGATCTTCGCGAGACGGCGAATGAGAACGGGCGATGCGCCTCCTTTTACTCTCACGACTCGGGCCACTCCAGAGAGGAACAATGTTACGCTCATTGCGAAGCACTCCACTAGATGCCGAAATCCGGCTCGCTGTGCCACTCGTGTTCGATGTTCCGCATGAGGAGAGCACAATCGAAGTGGACACTGCCGTCCGGGAACTTCGCTGCATCGGTGAAGTAACTCGAATGCACGGCGGTCACATTCAGCGGCGCGATACTCCACGTCTTTGTTCGAAGCGAAATACCGTCGAGGCGCTTTGAATCTTTCGTCACGGAGAACCCGATGGAACCGGGCTCAAAGAATCGCGATGCGTCTTCGACCGAGGCGAAGCCTGACGTAGTCGGCAGGATCTCGGCAACGATCCCGCGCACACTCAGGTCCACAAGCCCATCCGAGGAATGCATGGCGAGGCTGATCTCGTCATTGAAATCCACCACGTCGAAGTGAGCAAAGTGATGTTCGCCGGGGAAAAGACGACCACCAGCGAGCGCGTTCAATCGTGAACCAGTGTCTCTGCGAGGGATGAACACTCCCTCTTTCGTCGCGCCACTTTCATCCTCCCACGTCACCGCGATCCGGTGCGCGGCGTTCTCACTATTGATGCCGAGAAGCGATGGCAGCCCCTTTGGCCGGATCTGCTCCAGCCGTACGAGGCAAATGCCAGCGATGGCTTTTCCTTCGTGCAGCTTGGGACGCAAGCGCGCGGGCAACTGCTTTTGGATGACTTCCGGCTCCACGCGGAAGTTCACCAGAATCCGCCGCCGAATTATCCCTTCGATGACCGGCAATTTCATTCGGGGCTAGAAATTGTAAGTGAGCGCATTCCCCGCTTCCGTGATGAATTTCTTCGCAAAGAGGACATTCACAATCCGCTGAATTTCTGCCGCGGGTTCCTTTTTCTGGAAGAAGGACGCGACCTGGGCCTCCAGCGTCTTGCGTTTCCTCGGCCGGGATTTCTTCTCGATGCCGGACAGAATCTTCAACGCCTTCTCGAAATGCGGATCATCGATCTGCACTTGTGCGCTCGCCAGGTGAGCCACCGATTCCACGCGCGAACAGCGCAGTCCGGTGCCGACGGCATGCCGAATGACCGGATCGAATCCTTTGTCCTTCGACAGTACGAGGAACTCTGCATCGCGATGCTTGGCCGAGAGCTGACCAAGGTGGAACGCGAGATGGAAGTCGAGATTGTTGCGCCCATCGCCTTCGATCTTGATCCATTCGAGCCGATTGCCGAGCTGCTGCGCCTCTCGGGTGACCTCGAAGGGAATGCTGTTCTGGGAACGACCGACGAAAATAAGCACACGACAATCCGACGGAAGGGACGCCAGCGCCAAGTCGCGGACGTTTTCAAAATCGATCAGGAGAATGGTGTTGTTCATCGGGGTTGAGCCTGTCGGCGACTGCTCCCGTTTTGATCGGCCAAGCGGCCGCCGAGCGCACTCAAAAACTCCTCCAAATCTCGTTCGTTCATGAGTCGAGATGATAAGGGCAGCGCGCCGCTTCACCAGCATTTAGCCGGAGCCGCCTGTCGCGTTTGCCCCGCAGCTAGGCAACGACCTCGACCAAAGTACCCGGTTCCGCCGCAGACACGCTCGTGATCCATTTTGGAGAACGATTCGACGAGGAGTTGAGCTGAGAGAGATCGCCTTTCTGCACTTCATCGCGCAACTCGCGAAAAGTCGTGGTGTTTGCCCACTAGCTCTCGCATATAGACAACTCAAAGTTTTTCAAACTTTGTCATTGACCACCTAAGATCGCGGGCCTATCAAGCGTTACCTTCATTACCAATGACTTCACAAGGAACATATCAAAACCATTCGCAAGCGATCTCGTGGTTGCGTTGCGCGGGTATGTCCGTGCGCATTGGGAAACCCGAAGGCGGCTTCGGCAGCCAGGCAACCAATCCGCGGCCAAGTTTCGCGAGCGAAGACCTTACCAAGGAGGCCAGCAGGTAGTTCAAGATCTCACACAGATCATCGACTTTTCGAGAACCCTGCTCGCCTGACAAGCAAGCAGGGTTCTTCGTTTCCGGGTGATGCACCAGTTTTTCAATCGCGGCCTGACCGCCGCTGAATCCAAAGCAACCATACTGATCGACCAACACATTTGAACCACAACGTGGGCGATAAAAGCCCCGCCGTCAGCAGCAACTGACGACGGGGCGGAATCGGTCACCAATCCAGATAAGTCCCTAGCGGAGACGCCTGTGAGTTAGTAACCGCGCAAACGGTGGCAGCTCACGGGGTAACTGTCAAGCGAGTCAATCTTACGATGACTAGCTAGCGGGTCTGTATTGTCTGATTCCTCGCCCCTGACTTTTCCAGTCCAGAGGCTTCGCATGACTAGCTGTGTCATGCACCGGGAGGTGTGCCTGAAACACCGAAAGAACCGCCGTGAAATCTTCCTGCGGGTGCGAACTCAAGTTCCGAGTTGGCAGCGGTGTTTGTTCTTTTTGTCGTAAGCGGCGCGGGCGCACTCGTTGCAACCCGCGCCGCTCATTTGCGGTCATCGTCCAAGAGCCAAGATTCCTGAACGCCATTCAGGGGATGCCGGTGCAAGTCCGGCTGACCGCTCCAATTTTCAAGAACCCACAACACGGCGGGCGCCAGCTTGCGCAGCAGAGTCTCCAAAACTCCGCGGGCTCGGGGCAGCACCGAGACGCCGTGCCACTTTTCAAATCGCGGGGGAGCCAGGTGGGAAGGCAGCGGCCTCATAAGCCGTCAATGAGCGGGTTCGATTCCCGCCCCCGCTACCAATTTCATGGGCTGCTCGATCATTCAGGAGGTCACTCGCCTCGCAAGCGGGAGAGCACGGTGCAAAGCCGTGGCGGTCCACCATTTCAAAATCGCGGGAAGGTTGAGAACCATAGAAGTCTCATAAGCTTCTTCATCGTGGTGCGACTCCATGTCCCGCAACCATTTTCACGCGGCGGTAGTTCGCTAAAGACGCGAGCCGGTCTGTAAAACCGGAGCCCATTTGGGACGGTCGGGAGCATTACCCGGACGCCGCACCATTTCATGGCCTGTTAGCTCAGCTACGAAGAGCAGCCGCCTGTCGAGCGGAAGGTCGCGGGAGCAATGCCCGCACAGGCCGCCATTTCAGGACGACACAACGTGTCCGCGCGCGAGGAAGACAGCAATCCGCCTCGCTTGGGACGAGGAGATACTCGGAGCAGCACCGAGGCGCGCGACCATTTCATTGAAGCTCCCGTGGCCGAGCAGACCACAGGCATCCGCCTTCTAAACGGAACGACGCAGGTGCGACTCCTGCCGGGAGCAAATTGCCGCTCCGGCAGCTATGCGGAATGCGCGCCGCGGTTCTCGGTGAGCGCTTCCGCGCGAAGCATTCCTCTCAACGCACAGAGTGTGCGGCCCGCCTGTTAAGCGGTGTGAGCTTGGTGCGATGCCAAGGGGAGGAGCCATTTCACAAACGGAGCGCGTCCGGCTGGCCGAGGACGCTGTCTTGAAAACAGTCGCACCAGCAATGGTGTCCAAGGTTCGAGTCCTTGGCGCTCCGCCATTCACACGCCCGCATGGTGCAAAAGCAGCACGGCTGATTCTCAATCAGCAGAACTCGGCGCAATACCGGGTGCGGGTGCCACTTCTTCATCGCCTGATAGCTCAAAAGGAGAGCGACCGGCTCACATCCGGCAGACCGAGGAGCGTTACCTCGTCGGGCGACCATTCTTTACTTCCTCCGTAGCTCAAAAGCAGAGCCCTCGCCCGATAAGCGAGAGACCGCGGCGCGGTACCGCGCGGAGGGACCACGGCTGCGTAGCTGAAAGAGATTAGCGCCTCGCTGAAGACGAGGAGAGTCCGGCGCGATACCGGATGCAGCCACCTTTTCATTCGCGTCATTGGTGTAACAGCAAGCACGGCGGTCTTCCAAACCGCGGGCGCCGGGGCAGCACCGGCATGGCGCACCATTTTAGCTCCCGAAGTGTAAGAGTTCTGCACGCCGCTCTGCGAAGGCGGAGGTTCGAGGTGCGAGTCCTCGCGGGAGGACCATTTCAAAATCCTCCGTGGCAGAGTTCAGCAATGCACTCCTCTCGTAAAGGAGACCATGCCCGGGCAGCGCCGGCCGGAGGATCAGATTTCCAAACAAGGAAGAAGCTGTGGCCGTAGCTCAAGAGTCAGAGTTTCTGGCTGTGAACCAGAAGATCCGGGTGCGAATCCCGGCGGTCACCCCATTTCACAACGCGCGCGATGCCGAAATCGTCGAGGCGGCGGCTTGCAAACCCGCTCTTACCCGGTGCGAGTCCGGGCGCGCGCTCCATTTCGGGGCCATCGTCCAAGAGCAAGACGACGCAATGGCATTGCGTAGATCGGGGCGCGATTCCCCGTGGCTCCACCACTTCATCGGGCATGAGGAAGACAGCAATCCGCGCCGTTCGGATCGGCGAGACACTCGGGGCAGCACCGAGATACCCGACCATTTCAAATTCCGCCAAAGCGTTGGTAGCGACGCACGCCGCCGGTTCGGCGAGAGACCGGAGCAACTCCGGTTGGCGGATCGTTTTGCCCTGTAGCTCAACAGCTAGAGCGCCCGGCTCTGACCCGGGAGGTTGATGGCGCGAATCCATCCGGGGCAGCCACTTTCTGGAAGTTAAAGCGGACGAGCGCGCCGCCGCCGGTTGGAAGCCGGACGGAGCTGCAATCGCAGCTTGTGGAGCATGCCCACTGACTTCCGCTTTTGGGTCGCAAGCTTTACAGCGAAGCAGCGGTCTCTTAAACCGCGGAGCACGGGGCAGCACCGTGGCGACTCACCAATTTCGATGGAAGCTGAACCGGACAAGCGCGCCGGGACTGTTTCGAAAACAGATCGTTCCACTCCGTGGGATGGGGAGCATGACCTCCGGCTTCCGCCACTTCATGCCGGCTTGGCAGAGCAGCCATGCACTCGTCTTGTGAACGAGACCAGACCGGGGGAGCACCGGTAGTCGGCTCCATTTCTAGCCCTGTAGCTCAACCAGTGGAGCGCCCGACTTTGAATCGGGAGGTTGATGGTGCAAATCC
This sequence comes from Chthoniobacter sp., assembly GCA_037200205.1. Taxonomy (GTDB): domain Bacteria; phylum Verrucomicrobiota; class Verrucomicrobiia; order Chthoniobacterales; family Chthoniobacteraceae; genus Chthoniobacter. Next base: position 75,982 of record JBBCHV010000013.1, on the reverse strand, counting down.
ATCCGGGGCCGCCACTCATCGCCGCGCACAGCACGCGGCATTCACGCGCCGGTAGATCACTAGCAGATCGCCGCATCGACATTGCGGAGGCAGGCGGGGCAGAGCCGTCCCGGCGCACCATTTCAACAAGGCTCCCGTAGCTCAATGTATAGAGCGCCGCGCTTCGGACGCGGAGGTTGCAGGCGAAAGTCCTGCCGGGAGCACCATTTATTTTTCCCGGCGTAGCCCAACTAGCAGAGGCACTCCGCTCAGAACGGAGCCAGTGCGGGTGCAACTCCTGCCGCCGGGACCACTTTCGCTCCCGTAGCCCAATCGGCAGAGGTGGCCGCCTTAAGAACGGTACAAGTGTCGGTTCGACTCCGACCGGGGGCACCTATGCCCACGTAGGCCAACTAGCAGAGCCGCCGACTTCAAACCTCGGACAGTGCGAGTGCAACTCTCAAACTGAAGAACCAACTCGCGGGCGAAGTGACGGAACTCAAGGACCGGCTCGGCAAGCAAAACTCGCGCGCCGCGACGGTGCCGTTCGACTACGATTCGCAGGAAGTTCTCGCCGCGCTGCGCGCAAAAGTCGAACACCTCATCACCGTAAAGTCGGCCATCGCGGTGGCCAACGTCGCGCAGTATCCGCGCATCTTCCGGCTCGCGGAGTTGAAGGGTCTCGTCGCGCAGCTCAAGTCGCTCGATGTGCGCCACGGCATCTTCAAGGAAGCTGGTAACTACGCACAGCCGGCCTACGAGGTCGAATATGTCGCGCAGCTCAAGAAGTCCGTCGTGGACGGGCTCGTCGCCGAACTGGAAACGGAAATCTCCGCGCTTCAGGACGAACTCGACGAGTTCAACCAGACGCAGTCCGTCGAGCTGACGGCGTGAATCTGGGCGTGTGGCGGTGGAACGCCGCGAAGCAGGAGCGACTGACCAACAGGACGAATCCAAATCGCCCCTAGCGTCTGAAAAACGCTGTTACGGACGCCGATGCCGATTATCAAACCGCACGGTGCAATGAGTCAAACCGCAAGCCGCAATCAGCAAGACGCAAACTTCATCACAGCCGCCGGCTTCCCGCGCTGGAAGCCGCCACACGACCCACCTCATTCAACCCAACCCACCAACATAGAAAGGAGGTTCCCATGCACGGGAACGAAGTCTTCCAGCGCGTCCGCGACGCGCTCGCTCAGGTCGAAGCCGAGCGGAACGTGCGCGTGCTTTTCGCGTGCGAAAGCGGCAGCCGGGCGTGGGGTTTTGCCTCGCGCGACAGCGACTACGACGTGCGCTTCCTCTACGTCCACCGGCGCGACTGGTATCTCTCGGTCGAGGACCGGCGCGACGTCATCGAACAGCCCATCGCCGACGATCTCGACGTGAGCGGCTGGGAGCTGCGCAAGGCGCTGCGCCTGCTCCGCAAGAGCAACCCGCCGCTGCTCGAATGGCTCAAGTCTCCGGTCGTGTATCGTCACGATCCGGTCTTCGCCGCCGAGTTTGGCGCGCTCGCCACGGAGTTCTATTCGCCGCGGCGCTGCTTTGCGCACTACCTGCACATGGCCCTCGGCAACTGGCGCGACTACCTGCGTGGCCGCGAGGAAGTAAGCCTGAAGAAGTATCTCTACGTCTTCCGACCGCTGCTCGCCTGCCGCTGGATCGAGCGCCATCTCGGCCAGGTGCCGATGCTCTTCGCACAACTCGTTGAGAGCGTGCTCGACGAAGCCGACGTGCGCGCCGCGCTCGCTGAACTCGTCGCGCGCAAGCAGGCCGGCGAGGAGCTGGCCGTCGCGCCGCCGGTCGAAGCGCTCACACGTTTCATCGAGGCCGAGCTGCCCCGACTCGAAGCGCTCAACGAGCCAGACGATGCCGCCGGCGAAGTGGAAGAGCTGAACGGCTTCTTCCGTCGCTACGCGCTCGCCGCGGCTTAGCTCAGACAAACCACGCACCACCCGCTGGCAATCCGGCCAGCGGGTGGATGCCTCGTCTGGCTCCATCAACTTTCCATTTAACCGGAAACAACCACACCACTTGAAAGGAGGTGACATATTTCATGACTCATTCGACTCCGGCGACTCGTCGCCGCGCAGCGCGTCCGGGTGGGCGCGCGACTTCCACGGAAGCTCACGCCACCCAACCAACCACTTATCCAAAGATGAACCACTCCATTAACTTTGAAGGTGACTGGGCGCTCCACGGGATCATGTCCGATCTCGGGGTGAACTACGCGCTCTCACCTTTCCACCGCATCGGCTTCGAGATCGACGATGCGGGAATTCAGACGCTCGCCGAGCGTTACCACGATCGCGTGTTCCGCGCGCGAAAATGGTTCGATCACGACAAGCTGAGCTGGACCACGCTCCTGCTCCGCTTCGATGAAGGCGCCTTTGTCGTCGCCCACGGCGACGGGCGCAACCACGCCGAAGTCATCGCGCCGCAAGCCGGTCAGGTGACCAAGCTCCACGACGAAGTGCGCAAGGCTCTCCACGGCCAAGACCAGCCGAAGCAGCCGGCGTTTTACATGCTGCGGCACGATGGCGGCGACTTCTCCGCCGACCCGATTGAGAACTTGCCGGAGGCCGTCACCGACGACTTCCTGCGCCTGTGCTACGGCAACGACATCCTCACCTGGATCACCAGCTTCGGGGAGAGAACGCTCGCGCGCGCCGGTGGCCTCACCATCTTCGATGGTCCGCCGGGCACGGGAAAGACAAGCTTGATCACCCAAATGATCCGGCGACTGGAGCAGACGCACATCTTCTACGCCCTGCCGGTTTCGCAGGACAGTGCGCTCTCTTCCCCGGACCTCGTTCCGTTCTGGCAGAAGCAGAATGCGCGACACGCGGAGCGGGTGAAAGTCATCGTCATGGAAGACGCCGAGCGTTTGCTCTGGCGGCGCAATGGCGACAACCGTGAAGCCGTATCGTCCCTGCTCAACATCGCCGATGGCTTGATGGGCCGGATGCTGCGGCTGCACGTCATCTGCTCGATCAACGCCCGGATGGAGGATCTCGATCCCGCGATTCTCCGGCCCGGCCGATTGATGAATCACCGCCGTTTCACCGCCCTCAGCCGCGAAGCTGCCGAGCGCGTCGCCGCCGCACGGGACTTGGTGTTCAAGCCGGGGCAACCCTCCGCAAGCTACACCCTCGCCGAGGCGCTGAATCCCGGTGCCTACGAGCCGCCACGCGCGAAACCGTGCATCGGCTTTAAGACTGCAAACGCTTGAGAAACACCACTGACGCCGCGCGGGGCCATGTGCTCCGGGCGGCGTCCTCATTTTCACCAAACCTCAAACCACCGACTCCCATGAAAGCTCATTAGTCCACCCATTCCACCGAAGCTGCGAAGGCTCCAAAACGAGACTCAATCGATCGCGCTCGCAGCGCGACCCAACTTCACGATATGAAACCAAAAAAACGATCGCGAACCGATTCGCCCACATGGGCGCGCGGTTTCGGGTCGTTCGCCCAGAAAACCTGCCGCGCTCGCGGCGGCGCGCGGACTATGCGCTCGATCTCGCTTCCGACAAACGAGGGCAGCGTTTCGACCTGCAAGTCACAACGCAGCGCGAGGCGGAACTCGACCTGATCGTGCTCCAGTGCGACCGCATCGACCAGCACCTGCTCCTGCTCGTGAAAACACCGACAGCGAACGATCGCTTTCTGTGCGGATACGATGAGCGGGAATGGTTCGTGGCTGCCGTACCAGGCGGTCCTTCGACGATCCTGCAGGCCAAGCTTGCTCTGCAACCCGACGAGGTGCGGAAAGCGGCAGGCCGTGCGGGCTTGCACGACAGCGAGCGCACCCGCCGGCACAACCGAGCCTTCATCCGCCAGGGTGAATGGTTCTTTGTGCCCGCGCCGGAATTGCAGGTGGATCGAAAACACATCCTCGTGGAGGAGCCGATTCGCCGTGGAGCCGGTAGGGCACACATGGTCGCGGAGCTTTTCCGCACCAGCGGCGAAGAGGTCCAGGTGTGTGCGCGCTATCCGAACGGTCTCTCCGAAGCGGAATACCGGCGGGTGTTTCGCGAGAATCCGGATGCCGACGGCTGGGGCTGAGAGGTCAGGATGCGCGACGCGGAAGTGTATGCGCGTGGCGCGGTGAGCCACAGTGACCACGCGACGATCACGCTGCACGGGTGGCACCGCGTCTGGATGAATACCGAAACTGCGACGCGCCAAATGGCGAACGTCGCATTCCTCGATTGAGGAAAGACAGCAACGCAGCCGGGGAGGGTGACAAGCCTTCCCCAGCTGTATCCTTTCGACAAAAGGAACAAACACCGCTGCGCACTCGCGGTGTGTCCGCACGCTGCGCTCCCATTTATTCAAAACGAACCAAATCTATGAACAACCAAGACCTCATCCGCCTGGGCGTGCCGCAGGGCGACGCCTTGAAGCTGTGTTACGAACACATGCGCCGCCTGTTTGCTCGTGGACTCGATCGCGAACAGGTCGAAGCGGATATTTTCAACATCGTCGCCAATCCGCCGGCGTTCTTCGCTGACGAGTTGCGTGCGCCGCTGGCCCGCGCGATTTATCGCGCGGCGTTCACGCCGCGCGCGGCACTCGCGCCGTGGCGTCAGTGGGGCGAGGGGCTCGAAGCCGAGGCGGTGAAGCAGATGGCCAATGCGTGTGCGCTGCCGGTCGCGGTGGCGGGCGCGCTCATGCCGGATGCGCACGTGGGTTACGGCCTGCCGATCGGCGGCGTGCTCGCGACGGACAACGTGGTGATTCCTTACGCCGTCGGCGTAGACATCGCGTGCCGCATGAAGCTGACCGTCTATGATCGCAAGGCGAACACCCTCGCCGGCCAGCGCGATCGCCTCGCAAACATCATCGAAGATGAAACGCGCTTCGGCATGGGCTGCGAGTTCAAGCAGCGCCGCGAGCACGACGTGATGGACGAAGACTGGAGCATTTCGCCGGTGACGAACCGACTGCGCGACAAGGCGTGGTCGCAGCTCGGCACAAGCGGAAGCGGCAACCACTTCGTCGAATTCGGTGCGTTCACCGTCGATGCGGAGCAGGCGCAGGTGCTTGGCCTTGAGCCGGGCGAATACCTCGCGCTGCTCACGCACTCGGGTTCGCGCGGCACGGGCGCGCAGGTCTGCGATTTCTACAGCAAGCGCGCGATGGCCCGTCACGAGCACCTGCCGAAGGAACTCAAGCACCTCGCGTGGCTCTCGCTCGACGACGCCGACGGCCAGGAATACTGGGCCGCGATGAACTTGATGGGTCGCTACGCCGCGGCGAACCACGCGCTCATCCACAAGCACATCGCCAGGAAGCTCGGCGCGCACGCGATCCTCGACATCGAGAACCACCACAACTTCGCGTGGAAAGAAACGCATGTTGTGAATGGCGAAGAGCGCAAGGTCATCGTGCATCGCAAGGGCGCGACGCCCGCGGGCGCCGGCGTGCTCGGGATCATCCCCGGCTCGATGGCGTCGCCCGGCTACGTCGTGCGCGGCAAGGGTTCGCCCGAGTCGCTCACCAGCGCCTCGCACGGCGCGGGCCGCGTGATGAGCCGCACCAAGGCGATGCAGTCCTTCACCTGGAGCGCGACCAAGAAGCTGCTCGCCGAGCGTGGCGTCGAGCTGCTTTCCGCCGGCCTCGATGAAGTCCCGGGCGTCTATAAGGACATCCACGCCGTCATGGCCGCGCAGACCGATCTGGTCGAAGTCCTCGGCCAGTTCGATCCAAAGCTCGTGAAGATGTGCCCCGCCGGCGACCGCGCCGAAGACTGACAAAACCGCGGAGGCGGGACGTGAACCGTTCCGCCTCCGCCAACCTTTCACCACTCACATTTTTCCAATGAACGACATCCTCAACAAATCGACGGTGCTGGTGCTGAACCGGCACTGGCAGGCGATCCACGTGAAGACGCCTGCCGAGGCGTTCTGCATGATCGCCACCGGCGCGGCCACCGTGCTCGACGTGCAGGCCGACGACTACATCACGCCCGTTCGCTGGGACGACTGGCTGAAGCTGCCCGTCCGCGAGCACGACAACGCCGTGAACACCCCGCGCGGTCCCGTGCGCGTGCCGACCGTCATCGTCGCCGCCAACTACGCCAAAGTCCCGATGCGCCGCCCGCGCTTCGGCGCCCGCGGCATCTGGGAACGCGACGGCGGCGTCTGCCAATACACCGGACGCAAGCTCTCGCCCAAGGAAGGCAACATCGACCACGTCGTTCCGCGCTCCCGCGGTGGCAAGACGTCCTGGGACAACTGCGTCCTCGCCCACCGCGAAGTGAACTCGCGCAAGGCCAACCGCCTGCCCCACGAAGCCGGCCTACACCTGCGCAAGCAACCCGTCGCGCCTCGGGTGGTGCCAGCAAGCGTCCTGATCCGCAACCAACACGGCGTCCGCGACTGGGAGCACTTCCTCGGCTGACCCGTGACGCCGCTCCGCATCCCTGTTCGCCAACTTGCGTGGGCAACCGACCTGCATCTCGTGTTCGTCCGGGGTGCGGCTGTCCGCGCCTTTTGCCAGTCGCTCGCGGAGGAAACCGCGGATGCGATTGCCATTACCGGTGACATCTCTAACGGCAGCCGACTCGAACGTCACTTGTCACTCATCGCTGAGAGCGTGCAGAAGCCGATCTTCCTGCTGCTGGGGAATCACGACCGTTATCACACCTCGTTTGCCGATGCCGAAGAACAGGTGCGCCGTGTCGTGGAGATTCATCCGCATATCCATCGGCTCACGGGCGGTGAAATTATTGAACTCAACGAGCACACTGCCCTCATTGGCGTTGACGGTTGGGCGGACGGGCAATCCGGTTCCGGCACGTCGTCGCCCATCGTCCTAAACGACACGATCCTGATCGACGACTTGGCCATGCTGTCGCGCACCGCAGCGTGGAAAAAGATCGCGGAGCTGTCCTGCGCCTCCGCGGAAACGATCAAGCCGACGCTCAATGCTGCGATGTCGTCGTATCGCGAGGTGATCCTTTTGACCCACGTCCCGCCATTGCGCGAAGCGACCTGGCACGAGGGCGGCATCTCCGCGCCGGATTTTCTCCCGCACTTTTGCCACGCCGGGCTCGGGGAAGTGATCCGCGAGGCGTGCGCTCGTCATCGCGAATCGAAGCTCACGGTGCTCTGCGGCCACACCCACAGCGAGGGTGTTTTCCACGAAGCCAATCTCACGGTCCTCACAGCAGGAGCGGCCTATGGTGCGCCGCGCATTGATCGCGTATTGCCGGTTCCAGACTGATCCACGGGCATTGACATACAGTTGGGTGGAATGGCGTCCACACGCGATTACTCCATCGGTTTCAGCGGCGAAACTCACGCTGACTTCAAGGCGTCCGTCCTTGCCCGCTCGTGCAGCCGAGTTGGGTCGAAGACGAAATTATCCGGGCGCAGGTGACGTTCGCCGTCCAGGATGCCGTTGTCAGCCCTTTGAAAACCGAGCCGTTTGCCACGTTTGGCTACGCCCTTTACGTCCCGCGCTCCCTCGCAGGCAGTCCCCACACCATCCACCGCTGGCTGCCGCAACTGCCGATGATCTCGCCGACCGAGGGCTGGACGTGCGAGCGAGTCGATGCCGCCGCCGAGGCGGCGGGGTTGCTCCTGCGGATCGACATCGAAGGCTCGAAAATCTTCTCAAACGCCAGAAACCCGCAGATCTTCCGCAAGGGGATTGCCGCGCGCCAGGCCTTCCTTTATTTTTCCAGACACCCGCTCCTCCATGCTCTTGCTCGATCTTGCCACCGCCACTCCTGAAACGTTTGTTCCATCCACCGGGCAGGTTTTTGAGGTGGTTTTCACCGACGGCCGTATCCCCTTGACCCTCGCCGAGGTGCGTTCGCTGGGCGCCGCCTACCCGAATACTCCCCGTGCGCCTTTCTCGCTGATTGTTTCATGGCGCGCCCGCGTTGCGGCTCCCGCAGCACATCTACCGCCTCGAGAATGCCACGCTCGGGGCCATGGAGATCTTTCTCGTGCAAATCGCGGACCATGCCGAGGCCTCGAAATTCGAGGCGATTTTCAATTGAGGTGCTTCTTCGGCAAAAGGCGAAAAAAAAGGGCGAAATTGAGGTAAATTCAGCAATGGAGTCCAGCGAGTCCGCGAAGCCCATGGAGCCAATCGAGCCCACGGAGCCGATCGCTTTTACCCCTTCCATTCCATGAGCAGATACACGCCCTGGTCCTCGACGGGGCGGAAACCGAGCCGCAGATACAGCCCCAAGGCGCGATTGAATTTCTCCACGTGGATGCTCAGCGTTTTGCCGGCGCCGCGCGCTTCCTCCCTCAATTCCCCCAGCAATCGCGTGCCGATCCCCCCACCTCGCGCCTCCGGGAGAATCGCGATGTCGGTGATCCGGATTTCACGTTCCCGGCGGTCGACAATCAGCCGCCCGACCGGCGTCCCACTGCGCTCGATGATGGAATGCTGCGCCTCCGGGTAGTTCGCCCGGTAGTCCGTCGTCTGCGCCCGGTATTGCATCCGGCAGAACTCCGCCTTCTGCTCCGCGCTCCAATTGGTCAGGGCCAGTTCTTCCGCCCGCGTGCCGGCATAGACGCGATACAGGAAATCATCGTCTTCCTCCCCGGCCTTTCGCAACGTGATGTCGTATGCCGACGGCACCGCCGCGCCCTCAGGCATACGGCGCGAAGTAGCTGCTCGACTTGATTGTCCCAACTTTCAGCAACTCCTGCATCGTCAGATACATCGTTAACTGGCTGCTCCTGGATCCGGCGAGAGCGGCGGCCTTCGGAATGCCATCGGACGGACGCTCGGCGCCTTGAAAGAGCGCGTGCCACACGGAGCCATCGGTGGTGTCCGCGGCGAACCGCGCCCGGAGCAGCGGAAAATTGCCGGCCACGCGCAGGCTGTCGCAGCCCAGCGTCGCCTGGATCGCGCTGCGCACCAGGCTCGTGCCGCATTGCAGGCTCAGATCCTTGAGCGCGGTCACCTGGCTATTGAGGGAAAGTTGCTGTAAAAAAGCCGTCGTCACCGCGAGCGCCTCATCGGCGCTCCTCACGGGACGATTGGTGAGCGTGGTCAGATCGGCATGATCCAGCGAAGAGGCTGTGAGGCGGTACGCCGCGATATCGAGATTTCCCTTGGCCAGCGAAGCGTAGCCGTCCGGCGTATTGATTCGCTTCAGCGCGGCCACCGTGCCGGCCATGGCCCGATAGGGGTCGGTCAGGGTCTTCGTCGCCGGCTCATAGAGCAGGGCCTCGTGGGCATACGTCATCGCCGTGCCATCGGCATTGGTGCCGGCCTTGATCGCGGCCAGCCGCTGCTGAAAGGCGTCCGGCAGCAGGGCTTCGAGCTCGAAAGTCGTCTGCTGGTAGTTGAAACAAATGGGTGTTCCCGCTCGACATGCCGTTCCCGGTCAGGGCGGCGCGTTGCGTCACGAACGATCGATAATTGTCGAAGTTCGAGATCTGCGCCACGATGTGGCTCACGCGATAGTTGCCCTTGGCCAGCTTGCTCGCAATGCAGCCCCCGGTGAGGAACGCCTTGGTGCCGAAGCTGTTCAGGAAACCGAACATGCTGGTATCGGCGGTGTTGAGCTTCAGGTCGTCCGTTTTGCCTTTTAGCAGGCACGGCCCCGGCTGGCTCTGCAGGAGGGCGGCCGGAGCCGCCGCGGTCCCGGCGAAGAGCGATTGCGGCCGGGCCATGGCCAGGCCCAGGCCGCCAGCCACGGTATTGCGAAGGAATTTTCGACGTTGCATGGCAGGGTAATGAATGGCGGTTTAACCCCGGGCCGGGAATATGCCGGTCAGGGCGATACAAAAGTTCAGCACGAGATAGGGCTGGAGATTATTATGAGGCTGGCCGCCACCGGCCGGGCCGATGGCTTGGGGGAGCCATCGCCACGAGAGTGGCGGAGCCCGATTTGTAGGCCAACCCGGGATTCGAACGCGCGTAAGCGCGCACACTCGAGGGAACGGCGAGGTTGGAGGGGTTGACGTTGGCCAGCAAGCCATGCGTGTGCGCGGGGAGGTTCCCCGAGAGAAGCAGCGCAGTCTCGCTTCCCCCCGTCTCGCCGATATCGCGCGGGGTCAGGCCGGGCCCGGAACCCCAAAACATCGGTACGTTACCCTGAAAATTGGGAAGACCGAAATTGCTCGTCCCGTTTCCTCCGTAGTTGGTGCCCAGGAGAGAAAAGAGGGCCGTATTTTGGGAAATCGCTAGGATCTGCCCCTGACACATGGCCCAACCTTGGGGCGCAAAGTTGCAGGTCATAATCCGGATTTCGCCGAGAAATTGATCAGCCATAAAAGGGGAAAGTTAGCCTTGTGACGGAAAGATGCCTTCCAGTGCGATGATGAAGGAGACACAGAGAAAGGGCTGCAAATTATCGTGTTCCACGGCGGGCGCGCCGGCGCCAATCGCGTCCGGCGCCATGGCTGACGCGGGCGCGACCTCCCGATAAATCTGGGTCGAATCCCACCTGGCCGGTCACGCTGCCCGTCGGGTCGCTCCCCGCAGCGACATTGGTCGAGGCCGATAAAATGTGATTGTGAGCGGGGAGTTGCTGAGCCGTGAGAAGGACCGGACTCCTGCCCCGCGATCTGGCCGATGATGAAGTTCGAACCAGAACGACTGGTGCCCGAGTGAACCGGCACGCGACCGCGCAAGTCGGGCAGTCCGAAGGTGTTGACGCCGTCGCCTCCATAGGTCGTTCCGAGGAGGGTATAAAGCACTTCATACTGCGAAATGGGCAGGAGAGAGCCATCGCAAAAATGCCAGTTAATGGGGGCAAAATTGCTCGCGACCAATCTGATTTCACCGGTATAGGGTTGCGACATAACGATGAATTAGTTCCGCGTGGGAAAGATACCCGTGAGAGCGACACAAAAGTTCACGACCTGGTACGGCTGCATATTGATATGCGGCTGGCCACCGGTGTTCAAGTTCACGGTACTCGGGTGGAGCGCCACCAGGTTGGCCGGCGGGGTGTAAAGATTGAGCGCGCTGGCGAGATGATTGCCGCCCGGCGCAGCCACGCCCGCGGCGTCGGTCGTCGCCATCAAGGGGTGAGTGTGAGACGGTATTTCCGGAAGCGTCAGGGGTGTGCGATTGTTCCCCCGCGAATTCGCCTTGGGGATGGGTCGCGCTGGCACCCATGGGAACGCACCCCTGGAGATTCGGCAATTGGAAATTACGAACCCCGTCTCCCCCATAGGTGGTACCCATCAGGGAGAACAAGGCCTGGTTTTGGGCGATAGCCAGGGTCTGCCCATTACAGAGCGCCCAACCTTTGGGTGGAAAATTAAACGCGAAAATCCGGATCTCGGAAAGGTAGGGTTGGCCCATGGCGGTTGAGGTTATGAGGATTGAGGTGAAATGTAAAGCAGGTTCGGTGCCTTGGGGCGACTTGGGTCGCGCTCATCAGGGGGCCACGGCGGGCGGCAGCGTGGGCAGCGTGTTCACGACATTGATGATGCCACCGAAGGCCGTGTCATCGACCGTTGGACCGCCGGCGTTGTCGTCGAAGATGACCTGGAGAGGGTCGTTGGAAGCGGAGCCGTTCTTCGATAGATTGTAGTGCGTCGGGCCCGGCCCTCCGAAGTTGTCGATCTCGACATCGACAATGCCATTGACCGGATCGGCGCCCCCCGCAAAATGGTTTTGCAGGCTCAGGTTGGTGGCCGAACCGACGACCAGGTTCATGGTGTTCGTGTCGGCCGGCGGCCCGGACGTCGCCCCCGTTCTCCGCAATAAAGCCGTAGATGGCGGCCCGGGCCCCGCTGCCGGGATTCATCGTGGTATTGCCGAAGACCGACGCGTTCATCGTGCTGCTGCCGCTATTGTTCTGCAGGGCGATGCCGGCATTGCTGTAGCGCTGCACGGTGTTGTTGGTGATCAGGACGGTGGCGGTGCCGGAGCCGCTGGCGCGGACAAAGATGCCGTCACCGGTGTTGAAGTTCGCCCCGCCGTCCACGGTGTTGGCGTTGATCGTGCCCGACATCGTGCCGGCGTCGTTGTCGTGGGCGACAAAGAACGCCGCCCCCGCGGAGACCGTGCCGGTCGTCGGCGCCGTCCAGGCATTGTGCGAAATGTCGAAAGTCAGGTTCGTGGTTCCACCCGCGGCGCCGCTGCGAATGTCCACTTCGCCGCCCCCGGAGATGATGGCCTCCGTGTTCGTGATGGTGTTGTGGCGGAAGACGACGTCCATGGTGGTATTCTGGTTGGCGATCGTCTCGAACGCCGCGCCACGAGTGCCGGTGATGGTGTTGCCCTGGCCGGCGGCATCCCCGCCGAAAGTCACGTTCAACGTCGTACCACTATTGTAGGCCTGAATATCCAGGTTGTTGTTGCCAATCGTGCTGCTCACGAAGCCGAAAGTATTTCCCGTCATGGTCAGCCGGTTGAGCGTCCCGCTGGTATTCGCGATGTAGAGATTGCTCGCCGCGCCGCCGCTGATGTTCGAGTTCGTGATCGTGGCGGTCGTGAAGGCGGCGCTGGTCAGCAGGTTATCGAAGCGGATGCTGGCCTCCTCCGCGTTGGTTGCGGAATTGGTGCCATTGGTCCGCTGATCGTGCTGTTGCTGAGGTTGAAGCCGGTGACGTTTTTGCCGTAAATGGCGAAATTCGAGAAGTTGCTCAACAGCATGTCGTTGAGCGATACGCCCGCGGTACTGCGCAGGAAGATGCCGGTGCCGCCGGTGCCGCTGACCGTCTGCCCGCCCGCATCGGTGCCGGTGAGGATATCGCCGCCGGTCTTGTTGGCGATGGTGCCGCCGGTGCCCGCCGTGGTTGCCAGTGCCGGTGACGGTGAGGCCTCCGCTCGTTCCCCGTATTATCGAGCACGATGCCGGCGTTGCCGCTCGAAGCCGTGGCGGAAATACTGCGGAAGGTGACGCCGCTCGCACCAATGGTGGTGTTGGCGATGTTCAACGCCGTCCCCGTGGTGCTGGAGATGGTATTGACGATCGAGGGTGTTGTTCTGGGTCGCGTTGACCGTGCCGCCGCCGGTGGCGTTGAAGCCGGTGCCGGAGGTGGTGGTCAGGTTCAATCCGCCCGTGAAGTTGATCGTGGCTCCGGAATTGCCGGTCAGATTGATCGCGTTGGCCGTGCTGGTGTTCGCGGTGATCGCGCCGCCGAGAGCGACGGTGCCGCCGGTTTCATTGGTGACCGAAACGACCGCGGCGGCGTGCGTCTGCTGGATGGTGCCATTGTAGGTCACATTGGCATTGCTGCCATCCACGCTGAAGGCGAGGCCCGTCGGTGTGGTGGTGGCACCGATCGAGGAGGTGGCCGAGGTGAAGGAGAAAGTGCCGCTGGAGCCATCCTGGACCGTGATCCCGTTGGAGCCTCCATCGAGCGTGAGTTTGCCGGTGAAATTATAAGTGCCGTCGGCATTATCGAAGATCAAGCCGTTGCCATTGGTGGAACTGAGGACGCCCGTCTGGAAGAGCAGCGTCCCGGTGGTATGCCCGGCGACGCTGACCAGCGCGCCGTTATTGCCCTGGCTGATATTGCCGCTGTAGGTCGTGGAAACAGTGCCGCCCGCGATATCGAAGGTCGTGCCGGAAGCGCCGCTGAGTGAACCCGTGCCGAGATCGATCGAGCCGGTGACATTCAAGAAGTGGATCGCATTGGTGCCACCAGTCGAGGTGATCGACGTGAAGTTGCCCGCGACCGCGCCGGTGGAGAGGTTCAAGGCCGCGCCGTTGGTGTTGATGGTCACGTGATCGAAGGTCCGCGGTGCCGAAACCGGTCCCGCTGATGGCCGTCGTAGAGTTGCCAAAGGTCACGTCTTCCACGGTGTTCCCCGTGCCCAGGGTGAGGGCGCCGCCGCCACTGTTGCCGATGGAAATGGCCCCGCCGGTCCCGCTATTCGGGCCGCCCCGGGTGACCGTGCCACCGGAGACACCGAAGCTACCCGTGACATTCGCCGGTTGCGTCGTGCCAAAGGTGATGGTGTTGCCGTTGTCGAGGCCTTCGAGCGTCTGGTTCGCGCTCAAGGTAAAGGCCACGCCGCCATTCAGCGTGCTCAGATTGTAAGTCCCGTCGAGGAAGGCGAAGGTGATTCCGGCCGTGGTGATGGCATCCGCATCGTGCACACTGTACGGATTGAGGAGAGAGCCGTCCCCGGCGCTATTGACCGCCGTGCTGCTCACAAAAGAGCGCTCCCCGCGGACGCCCCGAAGCCGGGAGTGCCGGTGAAGACGACGTCCTGGAAATTGTAAGTGCCGGAGGCCGGGTTGAGGCCCACGGCGGCGACCGTAGTCGTCGCGCTGATCGTCGAGGCCTTGTCGACCACGCCTTCACCATCGCCGAAGGTGAAGTTGGCATTCGCCGTGGTGGCGGTGGTGCCGCCCGCGGACAGCTGCACGCCCACGTTCACACTAGTGATGCTGGAGGTCTTGGCAAAGGTGATGGTGCGATCGTTCTGCGTGCTGGAGAGATCGATGCCGGTGCCGAACCCGCCATTTTGAATGGAGGTGACGCCGAAGGCCGACGTGACATCCGCGCCGGTGAAATTCACGCCATCGTTGGCATGACCGAATCCATTGATCGTGGTCGCGCCGAAATTCGCCGTGGCGTTGCCGGCGAGCCCGGTGAGGTCGATGGCGTCCTGGCCGGCTGCGGTGACGTTCGTCGTGCCGAAAATGTAGCTCACGCCGGTGCCGGCGAGGGCGATGCCGTCACCCGTCGTATTGGACACGGCGGTCGTGCCACTGACGGTGAAGGTGCCGCCGGTATTTTCGCTCAAGCTCAGGCCGACGCTGGCCCCATTGACGGTGATGGAGGTGGCGCTGACCGCGGCGGTGGAAGCGGTCATGGATACGCCCGCTCCGGTCGAACTGGTCACGCTCACATTGCCCAAGGCCAGAGTGCCGCCGACGGTATTGAGGATCACGCCGCTGGTGGGCGCGTTGGTCGAGGTCACGCTGCCGAAGGTGAGGTGGACGGTGAGCGGATCGAGGTTCAGCGCCGTGCCGGTGGTCGTGTCGACCGTGCCGCCGGTGTTGGCCAGGTTGCTGAAGGTGGTGCCCAGGGTCTGGGTGTTAACAGCAGGCCGGTGCCGCTGTTGTTGAAGATATTCAGCGTGGTGAAGGCGAGGTTGCCGGTGGGGCCCTGGAAGTTCAGGCCATTGCCCTGCACGCGCTGGGCGGCGAGGGTGCCCTGGCCGATGTTCCAGATGCCGGCGTTGACCTGCGTGCCGGAGAGCGCCGCGCCGGAGGCGTCGAAGGTCACCCGGTTGAAGAACACGCCGCCGCTGTTCGTCCCGCCGTGACGGTCCCGCCGTTCATGGATTTCACGATCGTCGAGTTCAGGGCCGAACCCGCGATGTTGAGGGCGAAATTGCCCGTGGTGGTCGTTTGCAACGTATTGCCGTCGAGCGTGAGGACGAGGTCGCCGGCGACCGCGCTATCGGTCGTGTGAATGGCATCCCCGCGCGCGGTAATGGTGTCGTTGCTCAAGTTGACCCGCGCGAGCGATGCTGTCGCTGTTGGCGACGGTAATGCCGTTGCCGGTGGGTGCGGAGGTTCCGCCGATGGTGAGGCCGGTGGCGGTCAGCGTGGGTATTGAGGCTGTTGATGCCGTCGGCCGAAGTGCCGTTGATCGTTGCCACCGAGGATGTTGGTGGTGCCGGCTTTGTTCAAGACGATGCCGGAGGCCGCGCCGGTGCCGTTGATATTGACCGTGGTGAAGGCGGTCGTGCCGACGGTGTTGGTGAGGCTGATGCCCGCGACGCCGCCGGTGGTGGTGGCGCTGACGCTGGCGAAGGTGGCCGTGCCGCCGCTGAGGGTGGTGCCGTTCATGACCACCGCGGAAGCACCATGGGCGCTGATGGTGGAAGAAGAGCCGGGGGCGAAGCCGAAGGTATTGGCGCCGACGCTCAAGCCCGCTCCCGCGGTGGTGGCGATATCCAGATCGGCGAAAGTGACCGTGCCCGCCGCCGAGCCGGCGAGGCTGACGGCGGTGCCGGCCGCGTTGTTGTAATTGGTGATGCCGATGTGGCCGAATTGGATCGTGCCGCCGGTCTGGCCCGTCACGTTGATGATATTCGCCGCGGTCGAGAGGTCGTTGGCGAAGTCGTGCGCGCTCAGGTCGATGTCGCGGGCGCCTGCGCCGATCGTGGCGATGGTGCCGGAGGTCTGGGTGAGATGGTTCGACGCATCGAAGTTGAGTGCCGTGGTGCTGTTGCCGAGGTTGGTATCGACGTTGAGCAGGGTGACGCCGGCGTCGACGGCGAAGGTGGAAGCCGGTGATCGCGAAGGTGGCCGTGTTGTGGTCGAAGGTAAGCGGCGTGGCGGTGGCGCCGGTGACGTTCAAGCCGGTGAGGGTAACGCTGCCGCCGGTGGTGCCGGAGATATTGATGCCGCTGCCGCCCGTGTTGGCGATGGTGCCCGGTGCCTGCGGTAAGGCTGACGGCGGCGCTGCCACCGTTGACGGTCAGGAGGCTGCCGCCGCCGGAGATGGTATTGTTGGTGATCGAGGTCGTGCCGGTGGAGTTGGTGAAGCTGAAGGACGCCGCTGGCTCCACTGGTGAGGGTGTCGCCTTGCACGGTCAGGCCGGTGCTGGTGCCGGCCACGAGGAAATTGCCACCGGTGAGGGTGACGTTCTTGATGCTGTTGCCGCCGTTGAGGTTGATCAGATTGTGCCCGCCCGCGGTGGTAAGGGTGGCCGCGCCGTTGCCGGTGGGATCGGCGATGGTGCCGGTGAAGCTATCGATGACGACATTGACCGGGATGTTGAAGGCGGCGAGGGAGTTGCTGTTGCCGAAGCCGTCGATGTTGGTATTGGCGTCGAGGCTGGCGGTATTGGCAAGGGTGATGGCGGCACCATCGTTGATGAGGACGATGGTCTTGTTGGCCAGTTGATTGAGGCCCAGGTCGTTGAGAAGGGTGGCGGCGTCGGCGCGATCATTGACGGTGGAACCGTCGCCCGCGCCGGTGGCATTGGCGGCGACGAAGAAGAAGGAGTTCGTCGTGTTCTGGAAGCTGGCCTGGCCGATGAAGGGCCCGGCCCCTTGAGCCGGGAGGATCAGCTCGCGTTGAAGGATCTCGCCGCGCAGCAAAATCCATCGGCGACGATCTCGACACGCTCGAACAAAAGATGTGGGAGGACGGCAAGGCGGCGCAGGAGAAATTCCCCAAGGCGGCGGAAAGCGCGCAGTCGATCGCCCGGCAAATGGGTGATCTCAAGCTGCAAACGCTCGCCAACCAGGCCACCGGCGAGATGGTCGCGGGCCATGGCAGCAACGGCGCCGCGCTGGCGGAAAATCTGCGCGGCGAAATGGAAAAGCTCTTCAGCCAATGCAAGGCCAAGGACGGATCGATGAGCGACGAACTCGACCAGTACCTGAGCATTCAGCGCGGCCTGAACCCGCACGCGAGTTTCAAGCAGATGATGCAGTGCCACAAGTTCGGCAGCGGCATGAAGCCGGGCTCTTCGGAAGGCTACGGCGGCCGGGACGGCTTCGCGATCATCAGTGGGCAAAACCCCACGTCCTCGGCAACGAAGCGCTGCCGTCCAATACCAACCAGGCACAGAATGACGGCCAGGGAAAAAACAAGACGCCGCCGAATGCCGTGCAGCCCGAGGTGGCCCTCGACAAGAGCGACGTCGTGCAGGGTGTGAATCCGCTGAACCGCGAATCGGAAGCAGTGCAGAGCGAGACGATCATCCAGCAATACAGCGATCTCGTGGACGAGTATTTCAAAGCCATCACCCAGGACCCGAAGAAAGCCGCGAAACCCAAGACAAAACCATGAACCGATTCTGGCCGCAGTTTTTCTCCATCCCCTTGCTCGCCGTGGCGGCGCTGGGCGCGCTGCCCGTCGCCGCGCTGGGCGTCGGCGCGGGCGTTTCCGCCGAGCAAAAGCAGAAGGAGATGGAAGCCGAAGTGGTGAAGGCCGCGGACGCGCCGAGCGCCGACCTGACCAAGCTGCAGTGCGGCAATCTCGTCTATGCCGGCGGCAAGAGTTCCATTTGTTTCGCGGACAAATTCCTGACCGATGTCGCCACGCAGACCAATCTGAATGTCGGCAAGACTTTCATCCCCGTGCGCCTCGACGCGGACAATGTTTTCGACTTTCCGTTTTGCGTGTGGTCGGGCGAAGACGATTTTGCACTGACCAAAAAGGAGCGCGATAACTTGCGGAAATACCTGCTCAACGGCGGCTTCATCCTAAGCAGCCCCGGCTGCTCCGATCCGCGCTGGGACACCGCCTTGCGCCGCGAATTGAAGCTCATCTTTCCCGAATACAAGATGGTGAAGCTGGCCATGTCGCACCCCGTCTTCTCCATCGTGAACCAGATCTCGCGGCTCACGGACAAGCATGGCGGGCCGGCTTTCGTCGAGGGCATGGAAGTGAACGGACGGCTGGTGATGGTCTATTCCAAGGACGGCCTGAACGATGTCTCCAACGCCAAGGGCTGCTGCTGTTGCGGCGGCAACATGATCGCCGAATCGGTGCTCGTGAACGTCAACGTCTTCACCTACGCGCTGCTATATTGATGCGGCCCGGATTCCCGACTGATCGCTGCGAATGAAGCGCTGGCTTTGGTTGGCTGCCCTGGCGGCGCTCGCGGTGGGCGGGTGGCTGGCGATGAAACCGCGGCACCCGCTGGCGCCGGGGCGCCCGCTCACGCTGCTGCTCACCTGCGATGTGCATGGGCGTCTCGTGCCGTGCGGATGCTTCTCCGGGCAACTGGGCGGGCTCACGCGCATCGCCACGCTTTTCGGGCCGCCGTCGCCGGACCAGATCCGCGTGGACGCCGGCGATGCCATCGCGGGCAGCGCGGATTACGAGCGGCTGCAATACGGCTACATCCAGCAGGCGTTCGGCAAGCTGGCCTACGACGCGCTCAATATCGGACACCGCGAAGCGCACCTCACCGCCACGCAATTGCGCGAGCTGAAGTCCCATTCTCGGTAACGATGCTCAGCGCCAATCTGCTCGACAAGGCGACGGGCACGCCGCTCTTCGATGCCTGCAAGATCATCGACCGCGATGGCTGGCGGGTCGCGCTCGTCGGCGTGCTCGATGGGCGCAGCCTGGGCGACGGACTCGGCGAAGGCCTGGCCATCGAGGACATGGAGGTGACGCTGCGGCGCTTGCTCCCGCAACTCAAGGACCGCGCGGATTTCATCGTGCTGCTCGCCTTCGCGGATGAAGCGGCGCTCACCGATCTCGCGCGGCAATTCTACGAGCTCGACGTCATCCTCGGCGGCAAGGTGCGCCAGCCTTCGCAGCAGCTCATCAAGGAAAACCGCAGCCTCATTCTCGCCACGACAAATGAAGCGCGCGCGGTGGGCCTGCTGCAAGTCGCCTGGCGCGCGCCGCACCTGCTCGGGCCGCTCAAGGGAGAGGTGCAACTCGTGGACGAGCGCATTCCGCAGGATGAAGGCATCGCGGCGCTGGCCACGGCGTATCGCGAGGAGATTCGGCACACGAAGCTGGCCATCGATGACCCGGCCACCTTGCGCGAAGACATGGTGCCCGGCGTGCAACCGCACAACAGCTACGCGGGCACGCAAAGTTGCGTCCAATGCCATCCCAGCGCTGCGAAGGCCTGGCTGCAGAGCGGCCACGCGCACGCCTTTGCCACGCTGGTGAATTTCCGGGCCGAGGCCGATCCGAACTGCATCTCCTGCCACACGATCGGCTTCGGTACGGCCACCGGCTACCGGCGTGAAGCCGGCGGCGACAGTCCGTTGATCAATGTCGGCTTGCGAAAGCTGCCACGGGCCGGGCGGAGAGCATGTGAAGATGCGCCGCTCGGGGGCGGCGCGCGACGCGCACTTCCGCCCGGTCGGCGCGGGCGATTGTCAAAAATGCCATCACGGCGAATTCAGCCGGCCTTCGACTACGCGACGTTCTGGCCGACATCGCGCACGGCAAGGAGGCGGTCGCGCCGCGCAATGCCGCTGTCCCGCCGCCGGAATTGATCGACGGTCCAGCCCAAGGGCAGTGCCGCAGACTATCATCAAGCCGAAGAAGTGATTTCGCCAAAAAACAAAACCTCCGCCCGATGACACCAGGCGGAGGTTTTTAAGAGGTAGCTGCGCGGATTACCTGGCCGGCGTGGCTGCGGCCTTGGCGCCAGCCTTGGGCTTGTCTTCTTTCACTTCCGCCGTCTGGGCCGTCATGCTGTACTGGATGGTCACTTTCGCGCCGACCTTCAGTTCGCCGGTTACTTTCGTGTCGGCGTTGCGTGCGAGCTCCATTTGTCCTTGCCCTTTTGGACGACGATCTTCGTGTCCGTGAGTTCCAGATGGGGCCGGTGACTTGATAGGTATTGGCATCCGCAGCGAAAGCGGCGGCGCTGAGGGCGAAGGCGGAGACAATGGCGAGGAGGGAGGATTTGTTCATGGGCGAACAATACTCCTGTGTCACAGACGCGCGCAAGTCGCAGCAGCGCATCGCTCCTCCGCCAGGTGTTCGAAAAAAAGGCCGTCATCCAGAGCTTGCGAAGGACCTCTGAATTCGCTCCGGCATCTCATGCGTGGCCGGCGATGCAAACATGGCGCTATCTTCGACCCGATCGGTGAGGAAAGGCAGACGATCAGAGGTTCTTCGCAAGCTCAGAATGACGAGGTGGTGGACGGGGCGCGCGCCCCTTGGGTCGACAGCGCTATTTGCTGAGCAATTCGCGCAGCTTGACCACATCACTCGTAGGAAGCTGGCAGACGAAATCCTGGCAGACATACGCGGCGGGCCGGCCGTCGATCGGACCAACCGTCTTGAGGAATTCGAGGCGTTCGGCGAGCCATTGCTGGCCCGGGCCGCCATCGGCCAGGAGCAGGATTTTATCGGGGATGTAATGTGCGTGGACCTCGCGGAGCAAGGCGCGCGTCGCGGCGGACGCGGGCGAACCGGCGATGACGACCTGGCGCGGTTTGGCCAGCGAGGAGTCGAGCGCGACGAGCATCTGCGGCAAGGCGGTGGGAGCGCGGGAAAGCTGATCGGCAAAGGCGCCGAGCGTGGGCCCTCGCCTGCCGGGCGTAGTCATCCTGGCCGGTGATTTGCGCGAGGCGCAGGAGATTGAGCGCGGCCACGGAATTGGGCGACGGCTCGGCACCATCGTAGTCTTCTTTCATGCGCAACAGGATGTTCGGCGCATCCTTCGTCACGCTGAAATATCCGCCATGCTCGGCATCGAGGAACAGGCTGTCTTGTTTCGCCTGAAGTTCGACCGCCCATTGCAGCCAGGCGATGTCAAAATCGGCTTCGTAGAGATCGAGCAGGCCCTGGATGAGCGCGGCGTAATCGTCGCAGAAGCCGCCGACTTCGCCCGCGCCCTGCCGATAGCTGCGCAGGAGCTGCCCGTCCTTCCACAGATGCTCGCGGATGAAGTGTGCGGCCTTTTGCGCGGACGCCAGGTAGGCCGGGTCGTCGAGGATCTGCGCGCCGCGCGCGAACGCGGAAATCATGAGACCGTTCCACGAGGTGATGATCTTGTCGTCGAGATGCGGGCGCGGCCGCTGGTCGCGCAGGGCGAGCAGTTTTCCGCGCGCGGCCGCCAGCGAGGCGCTGAGGTCGCTCTCGTTTTGCCGGGAAGAACCTGGCGGCATCCGCGATGGGGAGGCGCTGGATGAGGATATTCTTGCCGTGAAATTCACCCTGCGGATCGCTGCCCGCGGGCGCATTGCCCTCGGGCTCGACACCATAGATGCGACCGAAAGGCTGGCCGTTTCCTCACCGAGCGCGTGGACGATCTCGTCCTTCGTCCAGACGTAGAACGCCCCCTCGGCGTGCTCGGGTTTGCCTTTTTCGAGCAGACTGTCGGCATCCTCGGCCGAATAGAAACCGCCGGCCGGATCGGTCATGTCGCGACGGACGTAATCGAAAATGTCGCGCGCGGTTTTCTCGTAGAGGGGATCGTGGGTGATCTGAAAGGCATCGAGGTACGCGCTGGCGAGCTGGGCCTGATCGTAGAGCATTTTTTCGAAGTGCGGGACGTGCCAGAATTGGTCGACCGAGTAGCGATGGAAGCCGCCGCCGAGGTGATCGTGCATGCCGCCGTCGGCCATCTTTTGCAGCGTGAGCAGCGCCATGCCCAGCGCGGCCTTGCCATCGCGGCTGTCGTGGCTTTCACGCGCGGCGACACGGAAGAGGAAGTTGAGCGTGACCGGACGCGGAAACTTCGGCGCACCGCCGAAGCCACCGAGATCATCGTCGAAGGTGCGGGTCAGTTGATTGAGCGTCAGCGTGATCGCTTCCTTGCCCGCGGCCGCGCTCTGCGCCGGGCCGCTGGCACTGTATTCGCCGAGCGCGCGGATGGCATCGTTCGCCGCGCCGAGCACTTTCTCCGGCTCGTTCTTCCACGCCTCGGCGAGCCGCTGGAGAATAGTCGGGAAGCCGGGACGCCCATAGCGATCCTCCGGCGGGAAATAGGTGCCGCCGTAAAAGGGCTTGAGCTCCGGCG
Source organism: Chthoniobacter sp. (assembly GCA_037200205.1). Classification (GTDB taxonomy): domain Bacteria; phylum Verrucomicrobiota; class Verrucomicrobiia; order Chthoniobacterales; family Chthoniobacteraceae; genus Chthoniobacter. The sequence continues at coordinate 53,636 of JBBCHV010000013.1, read as the reverse complement.
TGAGGAAAACACTCATCGGCCAGCCGCCCGCGCCCCGTCGTGGCCTGCACGTAGGTCATGTAGACGCGATCCACATCGGGCCGCTCTTCGCGGTCCACCTTGATATTCACGAAGTGCTCGTTCATGAGCTTCGCGATCGCGGGATTCTCGAAACTCTCGTGGGCCATCACGTGGCACCAGTGGCACGTGGAATAGCCGACGGAGAGAAAGATCGGCTTGTGCTCGCGGCGCGCCTTGGCAAACGCCTCCTCGTTCCACGGATACCAGTCCACGGGATTGTGCTGATGCTGCAGGAGATAGGGCGATTTTTCGCCCGCGAGATGGTTGGTGAAGTCGGAAGGAGTCACAGGGGAATTGGGTTCGGCGGCTTGACAGAACATCGTTGCTGCGTTGAGAAAAGCCATGCCTGACCATCTCCGGAGTTTATTTATGAGCCGCATTGCCCGCAGCTTTCGCATCGCCTCCCCGGAAAGCAAGCGGGCACGCCGCTGGCTGGGGCTGCTGGCGCGCGCCCTGCCGGCTGCCGCGCTTTTCGCGCTCGTGGGCTGCGAATCGGAATCGGCGGTGAAGAACACCAGCCACACCTTTCGCACAGTGGTGATCGATGCCGGGCACGGCGGGCACGACATGGGCACGCATTCGCGCTGGGGCGGCACGGAAAAGATGGCGGCGCTCGATACCGCGCTGCGCATCGCGCCGAAGCTGCAGGCCGCGGGCTTCAATACGGTGCTCACGCGCAACAACGATTTCTTCGTGCCGCTGGGTGGCCGCACGCGCATCTCCAACGGCCAGGACAACGCGATTTTCGTGAGCGTGCATTTCAACGAGGGGCCCAATCGCCAGGCGCACGGCGTCGAGACTTACTACCGCTCGAAGTACGCGCGCGAGCTGGCCGACCGCATCCAGGGCACCGTCACCTCGTTGCCCGGCGTCGCGTCGCGCGGGGTAAAGACCGCGAACTTCTGGGTGCTGCGGCACAACGAATATCCCGCCGTACTCGTCGAGGGCGGTTTTTTCAGCAATCCCGCCGAAGGCGCGCGCTGTGCGAACCCTGCCTATCGCGAAGCGCTGGCCAATGCCATCGCCTCCGCCATCATCGCCCAACGCGGACCGTTGCAGCCGGCGCAACCCACATCGCCCCAAATCGCCGCAACGACCCTGCCCACTCCCCCGCCCGCCGCACCTGTGCCGGCCACGGGGCCGGCGCCGATCCCGGCTACTCGCTGAGGCGCTTGAGGATCGCCGCTTCGAGCCGGTCGGCCCATTCGCTCACCCCCGCTGTCGATCTTCTTGATCTTCTCGAAGAGCGCCTTGTTGTAAGCCCGCAACGCCGCCCGCGATTCCGTGTCCGTGGTCGCTTCGTCCGCCTTGGCCTTGAGGCTCTTGACCTGCGGATCCTCGTTCGCCTTGGCTTTCGCGGCTTCGAAGCGGGCTTTCTCTTTCGCCTCGGCGTCGGCATCGGCGGACGCGTCGGTCGGCGCATTACTCCCACTCACGCTCGGCGTCGATGGCTTGGTCCGGGAATTCTTCTTCAACGGCGGCGTGGCGGTCGGCGCCACGGGAGCCGGTGTTTCGGGAGGGGGCACCTTCTCGGGCTTGGGCGTCGTTTCCGGCTTGGGGCCGCGGCCCGGCTTTTCACTCACTTTCGGCGCCGGAGTTGCCTTTCCCGGCTTGGGTGTCGGAGTGGCAGCGGCCACTTCCGGCTCAGGAGTACCTGCGGGTTTACGCGTTCCCTTGCGGGGCGTCGGCGCGGGCGTTTGCGGCGGGGCCAGGCACCGGCGCAGGTGTCGCCGCGGGCTTTTCCTTGTGCGAACCAAACAGCCAGCTGAAAAACCGCGCTTCTTCGGTTTCGGCGTGGGTTCCGGCGCGGCTTCGGGACTGACCAACGGCGCCGGAGCGGCGGAGGCGGCCGAATGCGTGGCCACCCGGGCAGGCGGTTTGCTTCCGCTGCTCGAGGGTGCCGATTGGTTCTCCGCATCGGTGGCGGAGGCGGCCGCGAGGGTTCCCGCAGGCGAAACTTCCTGGGCGTAAACCTGCGCCGCACAGGCGCCCAGGGCGACGACTGTGATGAGGATGGAGAAGGGTTTGGGCATGAGTGGGGAAAGAGGTAAGCTTGGGACTCTGCCGTCTCAGGGAAAATCTGTCGAGCGCAAGCGCAATGTGCGAAGCCGCTCTCGACAGCCACCGCGTTCCGCACCTAAATCAAAACACCCGATCCCGCACGCCCCGTGAAATCCCGTCGCTCCCGCCTGCTGCTCTTCCTCACGTTTCTGCTCGTGTTCCCCTTCTTCCTGCGGCGCCGGCCCCGGGTCGAGCGGCGCATCACCATCCTCGCTCCTCCGGCGGCGATCTTTCCTTTCCTGCATGATCTGCGGAACTGGGCTCTCTGGACGGAATGGGCGCGCCGGAGAAAATCGACTGCGAGTACGGGCCCGTCAGCGAGGGCGACGGCGCGGAGCAGCGCTGGGCCAGCGCACACATGAGCGGCGTCCTGCGCCCTCCTGAAGAGCGAGCGCGACGAGCGCATCGACTACGAACTGTCCATGGGCGACGGCGCCTACCAGCTCGTGGGCCGCCTCGAACTGCATCCCGATGGCGCCTGTACCCGGCTCGTGTGGAAGTGCGCCTGGGATCTCGCGAAGAATCCCTACCGCCGTTATTTCGACCTGGCCTTGCGCTGGGCGATGCGGCGCGATTTCGCCGCCGGCCTGGAAAATCTCAAGGCGCTCGTCGAATCCCCGGCAAAATCCAGCGAGGCGGCGGTCGTGAATCCGGGCCAACCCGCACGCCGCTGCTGGGCGGAGATCGATCTCGTCGCGCTGCGCCACATATCGCGGTCGTGCGGGGACAAGTGGGGGGCCGGCGTCCAGATCATGGCCGTGGTGAAGGCCAACGCCTATGGCCATGGCGTCGGCCCCGTCGCCAGGGCTTTGGTCGGACACGCGGACATGTTCGGCGTGGCGAATGTCACCGAGGCGGAGGAACTGCGCCGCCACGTGCCCGACGCGCCGGTTTTCATCCTCGGCCCCGCCCTGCCCGACGAGCGGGCACGCCTCGCCGCCGCGCGTTTCATCCCCTCGGTCTCGACGGTGGAGGAAGCGCGCGCCTATGCCGCACTCGCCGGCGCCGAGCCGCTTCCCGTGCATCTGGTCATCGATACCGGCATGGGCCGCATCGGCATTTTGGAAGAAGACGCCGTGACCATCGCCCGGGAGATTCTCGCTCTTCCGCCCTCGCCGTGACCGGCCTCACCTCCCACCTGCCCGTCGCCGATGAAGACGACGCCTTCACCCGCCAGCAGCTCGCGCACTTTCATGAAACCGTCCGCCGCCTGCGCGCGCTCGGCGTGACCCAGCCCGTCGCGCACATCGAGAACAGCGCGGGGATCATCTCGTACGCGGCGCAGGCCGGTGACATGGTTCGCCCCGGACTGATGCTCTACGGGAGTGCGCCGATCGCGGAATTTCAGCCGCAGCTCCGCGCCGTGCTGACGTGGAAGACGCGCCTCACACTCGTCCGCGACATGCCCGCCGGCCACGGCATCAGCTACGGGCGCACCTTCCTCACGCCCCGGCCGATGCGCATCGCCACGCTGGCCGTGGGCTACGCGGATGGCTACCAGCGCCACCTTTCCAATCGCGGCGCCGAAGTCCTCATTCGCGGGGAAACGCTGTGCCGTGCTCGGCCGCGTGACCATGGACCAGATCCTTGCCGACGTGACCGCGCTGCCGCAGGTGGAAGCCGGCGACGAAGCCGTGCTCATCGGCCGGCAAGGCAACGCGGAAATCTTCGTCGCCGAGCTCGCGGAAAAGTCCGGCACCATCCCATGGGAAATCTTCACCGGCATCGGCCGCGCGTGGAGCGGGTATACCAAGAATAACGCGAAAGCGCCCGGGCGGCTCCGCCGCCAACGAAGATGGGTCCACGAAAAGCACGAAAAGGCACGAAAGGCCGGAAACCCTTTCGTCTATTTCGCTTATTTCGTGGTTCCCCCCCTTTTCCGGAGGAAGAGAAGATGGGAAACCACGAAATAGACGGAATAGACAAAACCCACCACCGTCCCCCTCTTTTTCGTGCCTTTTCGTGTATTTCGTGGACCCCCTCCCCCGCGGAAACGGCGTTGCGGATGGCGGCGGCTCGCGTAACCTCCCGCGTTCACCCCAAATCGCCCATCCCTCATGCTTCAGATCGTCTTCAACGAAATCAGCGCCGCCGAAATGTCCGCGCTGCCCAAGGAACTCCAACTCGACCTGCTGGCCGAATTCCAGTTTCTGCCCGAAGACCTCGACAAGCTGGACGAGGAAAAATTCGGCGCCCTCGAGCGCGATGGCAAACGGCTCTTTCGCTACCGCGCCAAGGACTACCGCATCTATTTCGAGCGGCGCGAGGAAGGCATCACCGTCCATCGCGTGCTGCACAAAAACACCATCCGCGATTTCCTCTTCCGCACCAAGCTGCCCATGACCGAGGACGACCAGCTCGGCCAGCAAAAGGGCTTCTGGAAATTGATCGAAGAGGGGGAACAAACCCGCCAGCGCTGAGCCATGAACTTCCGGCTGCTGCTCTGCATCGCCATGGGCGTCTTTGTCGCGCATCTGGGAGTATTCATGCTCATCGAGAAGATTCAGGAAAAGCCGTACGTCCCGCCGCCGAAGCCCAATTTCACCAGTCACTCGACCGTCGTGGTCGATCCCCAGACTGGCGAAAAGACCATCTACCGGGAGATCACCGTAAGCACCCGGTTTGCCCCGGCACCGGTCACGCCCGCACCCACGCCGCTCCGCTTGCAGACCTTTTGAACATCCAACACCCAACGCCCAACATCCAACGCCCAATAAAAGAATCCATGGTCGCCACGCACTTGCGCCATTGGACGTTGGATGTTCGGTGTTGGATGTTCTGCCTTTCGCATGACCCTTTTTCCCGACGAAGCCCACCGCCGCGCCACTTTCCCCGTCTGCCGCGACCAGATTTTCTTCGCCCACGCCGGCGTCACCGCCCTCCCGCAATTCGTCGCCGACGCGATCTGCACCTACACCCAGCAGAGTGCGGAAAACCCGCAGGAATTTGGCGACATCCTTCGGCAGATCAAGGAAGCACGCGAGGTTTGCGCGCAATTCATCGGCGCACAGGCTGACGAAATCGCCCTGCTCGGCCCCACCTCCTTGGGCCTCTCGCTCTTTGCCAATGGCCTCGACTGGCAACCGGGCGATGAGGTGATCTGCTATCACGGCGACTACCCCGCGAACGTCTATCCGTGGATTGAGCTGCGCCGGCGCGGCGTCATCGTGCGCTACCTGGAACCGCCACCCCTGGCGCAATCACTCCGGAACTCGTCGCCGCCGCCCTCACGGCACGGACCCGGCTCGTCGCCCTGGCCAGCGCCCATTTCTTCACCGGCTATCGCATCGATGTGGAAGCCATCGGCGCCCTGCTGCACGCCCGCGGGATCCTCTTTTCGCTCGATGCCATCCAGACGCTCGGCGCCTTCCCCCTGGATGTGGAAAAAGCCCACGTCGATTTCCTCAGCGCCGACGCCCACAAATGGATGCTCGGCCCGCTGGCCATCGGCATCGTTTACGTGCGCAAAGCGCACTTCGAAAAACTGCGCCCCACCCTGCTCGGCGCCTGGAATGTCGTCTCGCCGCAATTCAACGCTCTCGACGAAATCCGCTTCGTCCCCACCGCCCAGCGCTACGAACCCGGCGTGCTCAACATCGCTGGCGTCCTCGGCATGCGCGCCGCCCTCGACTTCTTTCACCAGCAGGGTCTCGACACCATCGCCGCCCGGTTGCTCGAGTTGAAAGCCCACCTCATCCCGCGGCTCCAGGACCTCGGCTTTCACCTCCTCGGCCCGGACACCGGCCACCCCGCCGCCAGCAGCATCACCACCTTCCGCCACGAGCGCGCCAGCAGCACCGCGCTCTTCGCCGCCCTGGAAAAAGCGAAGGTCATCGCCTCCCTCCGCCACGACCGCGAAGGCCGCGACTACCTCCGCTTCAGCCCCCACTGCTACAACACCGAGGCGGAACTGGACACGGCGGTCGAGGTGCTGCGCGCGGCGCTGTAAGCATCTTCAACGGAGTGCGGACATTTCTGTCCGCAGATTGAGGGCTCCGGTGGCTTACGCCGACCGGCTAATTTCCTGCGGCCCTCTGGGCCAGTGACCCGGCAGCAATTTTTAGCAACCGCTCTACCCCAACGAACGAATCGCGCGCAGTCCCGGCACGCGGGCAAAATCGGAGTCGAAGGTCAGGACGTCCGCCTCGGCTTCCAAGGCACACGTCGCGATCAGCAGATCCGTCACCTGCATGGTCTTTCCCTCACGATCCATCTTCCAAGCCAGAGCGCCAGCGCGTTCCCAGACGGTGTTCAACGTTGGCACATAGAGCATGCAGCCCATAAAGTCGGCCATGCGCTGGTGGGCGGACTTGTGCTTCATACCCCGCAGGACTTCGACCCGCACGACGCCACAGGTGAGAAATTCCCAATCATCCGAAAAGGCGGCGAGTTCCTCCAGCGGATCGAGCCCCGCTCGCAGCCGGTCAATGAAGAACGAGCTATCGACGAGGGCTCTTCCGGGCATAGGTCGCGGGCGCTTCCGCCGCCTTCAGGCTTTCTTGGGGAAAGGGATCTTCCCACGCGGTCTTGAGTTCCTCCGCCGTGAGGCCGAGGCCCTTTTTACCGAGAGTCTTCAACCTGTGTCTCCTGACCATCTCGGTGAGCGCGAATTCCACCGCTTTGGTCTTGCTCTCGACACCCGTGATTTTCACCACGTCAGCGAGAACATCTTCGTTGATGTGCATGGTCATCTTCATGAATCCATGGTATGGCATATATGCCATACCTGCAAGTAAAATCGCTCCATCTTCTCCGGGGCGCGTCGCGCTCGACGGGGCGAACGGGAGCATCGCCCGACCAACTTGACCGGCAGGAAGTATCTCCTCCTGTATGGCACCTTCGCAAAGCTCAAAGGGACCATGGAAAGCTCCTCTCATAGTGGTCACCGGCAGTGCAACGATTGCCGTACCCGTCCCCTTTCGCCACAAAAGCCCAGCCGATCAACAGCAGGGTGAAAAGAAAGGCGACACGGCTCGTCCAGGTGTAACCCAGACCAAAGCCGGGTATCGCGACGATCAAAGCGATGACCCCAAGTCAGAAATAATTGCCGGGAGCGTCCGAGGAACCCGTGCCCTCCGGCCATATACTTCACCTTGGCTCCGCATTGAGAGCAACGCATGGCGTGGATGGCCACCGGAACGTAATGGGGCGCCCCGCGGCGCAGGTTCAGGCGCCCGGCTCATCGACGGAACGGGACTTCACGAGGTAGTTCCGGGTGGTGCGGTACAAGATGACGACGGAGACGATCGCGAGGCACCCGGAAAAGGCGGCTTGCGGGAGGCCCACGGAGGAAGCGTTCCACAGAACAAAGGGAGCGGCCAAAGCCACGGGGCCGAAAAGCAGCCACATACCGAGGAGAATGATGAATCGAGGCGGACCATCGACCGCCGAACGGTAAGCGAAGCCCTCGGCATAAATGTGCTGCATCGGATCAATCGTGGCCACCATGCCGATCGGCGCCCCGCATTCGGCGCAAAAGGGCGTCCGCCGGTGCATTGGCGAGGAGGCACTTGGGACAGAGCGCGGAACCTTCGCTGGAGGAATGACGGTCAGATTCGGTGCTCATGGCTTTTGTTCTTTCACGGGCGTCCTCTTGGCGAAGATGGCGCGGCGCGCCCCGTCCTACCAGGACAAAATCGGACGCGTGGCCGCGGGTCTCCGACGAGCGCGCTCCCCGGATTTTTGCCGTACCGTAGTTAGAAGTCCCCCTGCGCATTTGGACGAGCCGAATTCCGGTTGGCACTCATTATTTGAGCGCTTAAATTATCCAATAGCCAGGAGCCAAGTGTTTCACTGCCCGACACCCATGGTAGCGCCGCTGGTTCTTATTCCTGGCTCAATCGACAAAAAAATCGCACCGCATCGCCGTCATGAAATCGCCACAATTTACCCTGCCCCGAGAGTCGAATGTAGTGTGTTTCAGTACCTGCGCGCGGTCCTTCCCTGAAAGCGCTTCAGTCAAAGGGGGTTGACGGGGCCGGAAACTGGCGCTTAGCTCGACCCCCTCTCTAACCGGAGCCACCTCAAGACCTTGGACTTAAAAGAAATCAAAGAACTCATCGCCCTGATGAGGAAAAACGACCTCTCCGTATTTAAGATGGAGAAGGAAGGCTTCAAAATTACCCTGAAAAAGGGAACCGACTTCCAGCCTGTCACCACCACCACCACACCGGCAACCACCACGGTTGCCCCCTGCGGCGGGGGCCACTGTTTCGACTCCAGACACCCCTGGGGAGACGAAGGAAACCAGCAATTGGCGCGAAATCACCTCTCCGATGGTGGGCACCTTTTACGCATCGCCCTCCCCGGAACTGCCGCCCTTCGTGAGCGTGGGCCAGGAGGTCACCGAAGACACCGTGGTCTGCATCATGGAAGCGATGAAGGTGATGATGAGATCAAGGCGGAATGCCATGGCGTCATCGCCGAGATCGTGGCCGAGAATGGGAAACCGGTGCAATACGGCCAGGTCCTCTTCAAGGTGCGTTAAGCGCCCATGTTCAATAAAGTCCTCATCGCCAACCGCGGCGAAATCGCGTTGCGGGTCATCCGCGCCTGCAAGGAGCTCGGGGTCAAGACGCTCGCCGTCTACTCCGAGGCGGATGTCGATTCCCTGCACGTGCAACTGGCCGACGAGGCCATCTGCATCGGGCCGGCGCCCAGCTCGCAGTCCTACCTGAAGATCGACCGCATCATCAGCGCCGCCGAAATCGGCGACGTGGATGCGATTCATCCGGGCTACGGTTTCCTGAGCGAGAACGCGCACTTCGCGGACATCTGCGCGAGTTGCAATATCAAGTTCATCGGGCCGCCCTCCGCGGCGATCCGGGCGATGGGCGACAAGAATACCGCGCGCGCTACGGCGAAGAAGGCCGGCATGCCCGTGACGCCGGGCTCCGAGGGCATCGTGGAGACGGAGAAGGACGCGCTGCGCATCGCCCGCGAAATCGGCTATCCCGTGATGATCAAGGCGACGGCCGGCGGTGGCGGTCGCGGCATGCGCCCGGCGCACAATGACGGCTCGCTGGTGCAGGGCTATCACGCCGCGCGCAACGAGGCGGAGAAGGCGTTCGGCAATTCGGGCGTCTACATCGAGAAGCTCATCGAGAATCCGCATCACATCGAATTCCAGATCATGGCCGATTCGCACGGCGACGTGGTGCATCTCGGCGAGCGCGATTGCTCCATGCAGCGGCGCAACCAGAAGATCATCGAGGAGACGCCGTCGCCGATCATGACGGAGGAGATTCGCACGAAGATGGGCGCCGATTGCGTGCGACTGGCGAAGGAAGTGGGCTACGTCGGCGCGGGGACCATCGAGTGCCTGATGGACGACCGTGGGAAATATTACTTCATGGAGATGAACACGCGCATCCAGGTGGAGCATTGCATCACCGAGGAGGCCTACGGCGTGGATCTCGTGAAGGAACAGATCAAGATCGCCGCCGGGATGCCGCTCTCGCACTGGATGCACAATGCCGAGCTAAAGTATCACGCCATCGAGTGCCGCATCAACGCCGAGGATCCCTTCCACAATTTCCAGCCCTGCCCCGGGCGCATCGATCTTTACTACGCGCCGGGCGGACGCGGCATTCGCATCGATTCGCACGCCTACGCGGGTTACACCGTGCCGCCGCATTACGACTCGATGATCGCCAAGGTGATCGGCATGGGCACGACGCGCGAACACGCCATCCAGCGGATGCGCCGCGCGCTCGACGAATATCTCATCACCGGCATCAAGACGACGATCCCTTCCAGCAGGCGATCATGCACGATCCGGATTTCGTCCGCGGCCACTACAACACGAGCTTCGTCACGAAACTGATCGAGGCGCGCGGCGTGGAATTCGGGAAAGTAGGCCGTCCTCTTCGCCGGCGCGCGATGGCCAATTTTTGGCTTTTTTAAGCGAAATTTCGCTACACAGTCCGCGCAGCCAGCTCACTCCACCGTGGCCACACAGTCCACGGAGGGAGGTAGAGAGCGACCCCGGGTAGGGAAGGCTCGCCGAGCGTTCCCCAATTTCTTCTCCGAAAGCGCTCCACATGCAGTTCTTAGCAGGGTTCTCCGCCAACTACGACGAAACCGTCTTCCCCGACCCGCACACCGTGCACCTCGACCGCAGCCCAATGCCCACATGGCCTTCGGCTCGGCCTCCACCTCTGCCTCAACGCCCCGCAAGCCCGCCTCGTCCTGTGCAGCCTGCTGAAAGCGCTCTGCAAGCAAGTGAAGACAATCGAAATTCTGAGAGCCGCCCCTATTCCGAAGTCCAAGCCGAATCCCGCCGACGCGAGATTTACGCGACAACAGAACGATTTGGTTGTTCATCGTTCGGAATCGGCACGGCGATTGTAGGGACGGTTCGGCTCCATAAGCCGGACCACAGTTGACGGGGGGTGCACGGCGCTCCTACAACTCCGGGTCATTCATGTTCGAAAACTGAAAGCGAAAGGATTTGAGGTGCTTGCGTTGCATCATGCGGAGGCGATCCTTACGCACGACATGCCGGGTGCAGTCGAAGAACTCGAGGAGGTTCTCGTGGACTTCAAAATTCCTGTAGAAGAACTTGTTCACGGGGGCGGTGGGGAGGGTCAGGGCACGCAACGATTGCGAAAGGCGCTGACGGGCAAAGGATGGCTCAAGCACACGTTTGAAGTCATCAAAAAGGTAGACGGAGAGGTGCGGGAATCCGCTTCGCATGAAGTGGATCATGTGAAGCGATTCTCCGGAAATACCGTCGCGTTGGAGATTGAATGGAATAACAAGGATCCCTTTTTCGACCGTGATCTGGAGAATTTCAAAAGACTTCACGCGGACGCCGCCATTTCTGTTGGAGCAATCATTACTCGCGGGAAATCCCTGCATGATGGCTTGAAAGACTTGATCGAGGCGTTCGCCATTAAAAATGCGGTCAAGGATCTCGATGATCTTAAAAAGTTTTATAATGTGACGCCTCGCCAGCGCGTCAGGATCGAACAGGACACGATCAGTAAGGGCTCCTTTGAGAAAGGCTGGGCGCGTGCATTCGTGGCGGACAAATTTGGCGAAGCTACCACTCATTGGCGAAAACTGGATGATCGCGTAAAACGAGGGGTCGGAAATCCGTGTCCTTTGCTCCTCATTGGTATTCCCAAAGATGTGACTACGTTGTAATAATTCCCTCATACCACCATGAGCAAAATTCTTTCTGTCGCCGAATTAAATCCGTCCGAAGATTTGATGCTAAAGGCTCAGGGGCCCTTCACGACGATTCTTGCGGATCCTCCCTGGCGTTTTCAGAATTCGACTGGCAAGGTGGCGCCAGAGCATAGGCGCTTGCTGCGCTATCCGACCATGGAACTACAGGAAATCATGGAGCTACCTGTGCCTCGCTTGGCGGCGGCAAAATCCCACCTCTACCTTTGGGTTCCCAATGCGCTACTGATGGAGGGCCTTCAGGTCATGCGCGCCTGGGGCTTCACTTACAAGTCGAACCTAGTGTGGTTTAAGGTGCGCAAAGACGGCGGACCGGATGGTCGCGGCGTCGGTTTTTACTTTCGTAATGTGACTGAGCTTGTTTTATTCGGTGTTCGGGGCTCAATGCGAACGCTGAAACCCGGACGCACCCAAGTCAACATGCTCGCCACACGAAAGCGGGAGCATTCGCGAAAGCCCGATGAAATCTACGACGTCATCGAAGCTTGCTCTCCAGGGCCGCACCTCGAATTATTTGCGCGGTTCTGTAGAAAGGGATGGGCACAATGGGGAAATGAAGATGTTGAGCAGAATTCGATCGCAAATGTGGCGCATCGAAAAGGTCATGCGGATCCTCAACTACGATTGCTCGAATCACCGCGAGGCTATGCGGGCTGACCTAACCTTTTGTTGGGACCGCAGACTTCAGTCTTAATTGCAGATTTAGACAACACGCTGTGGGACTGGTTTGGGTTATGGTATCGGCTCTTTTCCCCTCGTTACCAAAGTGAGGCTTTAGCAACGCACGCTTTTGGGGCAACTCCGTTGCGCGGTCAGGGGAAGGTCTTCTGCGTGCAGCGCCCGGAAGCGCGGATTTCGAATGGCGTCCTACGTGCATTCCTTCGCCTTTCCACCGAAACGGAGTTTCGCCTGCGAATTGCGTTACCGAAGCCTCACTTTGGGAACGAGGGTGGGATACATGAGGGGCGCCGCTTTTCCGCACCGCGGGCGATCCCGCGGTCGAGGGACGGCGGCGCGGCTTCCCTACCGCGTTTGAGGTTCCTCGCGGCCGTGCCAAGTGGCCCGGCACACGGAGAGTTTCCATCCGTCCAGAGGGATCGATGCGGGGGAAGTTGACTAGCGCCAAGGCGACGCGATGGTGTGCGCCTTTCGATGAAGACTGTCTTTCGCGTATTCGCCTATGTCCGCCGTTATCCTGGGATGGCCACGGGCATGCTGGCGTGTGCGGTGCTGGGAACGCTGCTCGTGGTGGTTTTTCCGAAGGTGACGCAGGTGATCATCGACGACGTGCGGCATGGGCGGGGCGACCGGCTGTGGCCTTTGGTGCTGGTGGCGGCGGCGTCCTTTTTTGCCCGCGATTTCCTCAATGCGGTGCGAATCGTGGTGAACAACGCGTTCGAGCAGCGGGTGATTTTCGATCTGCGCAGCGATCTCTATGCGCACATCCAGCAGTTGCCGCTCACGTGGTTCGATAATCGGGCGACCGGCGATATCATGACGCGGCTGCTCGAGGATGTGACGGCGGTGGAGCGGGTGCTTATCGATGGCATCGAGCAGGGCGTGATCGCGGTGCTGCAGATCGTGATCGTGACAGTGATGCTTTTTCTCTACCTGCCGTGGCTGACCTGGCTGGCCTTGATTCCCGTGCCGCTGCTGGCCATCGGCGCGCTGGCCTACACGCTCACCGCCCCGCAGCGTTACCGGCTGCAGCGCAAGGCTTCTTCGGGAATGAATTCGCTGCTGCACGACAACCTCGCCGGCATCCGCCAGATCAAGACTTACGTCCGGGAACGGGAAGAGCACGCCCGGTTCAATGCCGCCAGCGACGACTTGCGCCACGCGACGATGACCATTATGCGCGTCTGGGCGATCTACAATCCGGCGATGAGCTTCCTCGGCGCGCTCGGGGCGGTGCTGGTGGTGGGCTTCGGCGGGCGGGCGGTGTTGCACAACGAAATGAGCGTAGGCGATCTCGTGGCGTTCCTCTGGCTGGTCGGCGCGCTGTATGAGCCGATCGGCAAATTGCATTCGCTCAATCAACTCGTGCAAGCCGGGCGGGCGGCGGGCGAACGCGTGTTCGAGATTCTCGACACGCCGGCCGAACCCGGCCGTGTGGAGCACGACGAGCAGGTGAGCGTGGAGGGCGAGGTGCGCTTTCAGGATGTGAGCTTTGCTTATTCCGAGGAATTGCCGGTCTTGCACCACATCCATCTGCACGCACAGCCCGGCGAGACGGTGGCGCTCGTCGGCCACACCGGCGCGGGCAAATCGACGCTCGTGCATCTGCTCACGCGCTTTTACGAGTTCGACTCCGGTGAGATCCTTATCGACGGCCAGCCGCTGCGCGATTTCTCCAAGAGCGCCCTGCGCTCCGCGGTCGGCATGGTCACGCAGGAGAGCTTCCTCTTCAACGGCTCGATCCGCGACAACCTGCGGCTCGGCAAGCCCACGGCGACCGATGCGGAATTGTGGACCGTGCTCGAGGCGGCCAATGCGCGGGAGTTCGTCGACCGGCTGCCGGAAGGCTGGGCACGGTCGTCGGCGAGCGCGGGGTGAAATTGAGCGTCGGCGAAAAGCAGCGCGTCTCCATCGCGCGGGCGCTGCTCAAGGACCCGCCGATTCTCGTGCTCGACGAGGCGACGGCCAGCGTGGACACGAATACCGAGCGGCTCATCCAGCAGGCGCTCGACCGGCTCATGGAGGGGCGCACGAGTTTCGTCATCGCCCATCGGCTCTCGACCGTCCGCCATGCGGACCAGATCCTCGTGCTCGACCACGGCGGATCGTCGAGCGGGGCACGCACGAGGAACTGCTCGCCTTGGACGGCCTGTATGCGAAGCTCTGTGCGAGCAGCTTCCTGGATTCGCGTGAAGACGCGGAACTGGTGACGGGCTAACGCTTTGGCAAAGTGCCGGGGGCGGCACGGCAAACGCCTCTTATAGGCGTTAGAAAAAAATTTCCTAAAAGCGTTGACCACGTGGCGCAATTTGGAGCAAATAGGGACGTTTTGGTGCGAATTGGGACCATCGCCCAAATCCAACCCGCCGTGACCGACCTCAACCAGAACTCTGAAACGCCTATGTTCATGGGCGAGTTCTGCCACGCCATCGACGGTAAGAACCGCATCACCATTCCCTCCGAATGGCGTCCCGCGAATGAGGCCACGGTCGAGTTGTTCCTCATTCCCAGCACCACGGCCCATTGCCTTACCGTGATGCCCCGCGCCGCCCTCGACGCCATCCGCCAGAAAGCCGCCGCGCTTCCCGGCGCGCAGCGCACCGCCGCTTATCGCCGCCTCGGCGCGCTGAGCCGCCAGGTGTCGCTCGACAAGCACGGCCGCCTTTCGCTCCCCGAGGAGTTTTGCCAGCAGTTGAAGCTCTCCGGAAATGTGACGCTCTCCGGCGTCGTCGAAACTTTTGAAATCTGGAACACCGAGGAATGGAACGCCGCCCAGGCGATCCAGAAAGCGGTGGCCGATCCGATCCTCGCAGACCTTGGCCTATGACCGTCTGCCTCGCAGTTCCCAAAAAGCCGCGCTCCCAGGCGCGGCGCACTCCATTGAACACGCGCTCCTACGAATATCACGAATCCGTGTTGCTCGCCGAAATCGTCGAGCGGCTCGCGCCTGCCCGGGCAAGGTGATGGTCGATGGCACGCTTGGCGGCGGCGGACATACGGCTGCCTTCCTCGCGGCGGGTGCGCGGGTCATCGGCTTGGATCAGGATCCCGAGGCGCTGGAATTCGCGGGGCGGAAGCTCGTCGAATTCGGTGACCGCTTTACCGCGGTGCACAGCAGTTTCACCAAGGTGGGTGAAGTGCTGGACCGCCTGGGCATCGCGCAGATCGATGGCGCCCTGCTCGATCTCGGCGTCTCATCGCGGCAGCTCGACAGTGCCGAGCGCGGCTTCAGCTTTATGCGCGAAGGTCCCCTGGATATGCGCATGGATCCCACGAACCTGATCAGCGCCGCGGACCTCGTGAACACGATGGCCGGCGATCAGCTCGAGAAAATCTTCCGCAATTACGGCGAGGAACCCGCCGCTCGCAAGATCGCCGCACGCCTCGTGCGCGATCGCCTCGTCACCCCCTTTCGGACCACGCTGCAGCTCGCGCAAGCGGTCGAAAGCGTCGTGCCGCGCCGCGGCCGTACGCACCCGGCCACGCGAATCTTCCAGGCCTGCGCATCGCGGTGAACCGCGAGCTCGAAGCCCTGAGCAGCGGGCTGGAGGCGTTTGCCCAGCGCCTCGCGCCTGGCGGCCGCCTGGCCATCCTCACCTTCCACTCCCTCGAGGACCGCATCGTGAAAGTCTTCTTCAAGGAGCGCACCACGGCCTTCATCGACCGCCCGGAGTGGCCGGAGGCGCGGCCGAATCCCCTGCACATTTTCAAAGCCATCACCGGCAAGCCTGTTGTCGCCAGCGACGCCGAGCAACGGGCCAATCCGCGCTCCCGCAGCGCGAAACTCCGCGTCGTCGAAAGGATCACCCATGTCCAGCGCTAACCGCCGCCGTCACGCCAACGCCATTCCCATTGCGTCGTTCGTCACCTGGGTCTTCATCGGCATTTTCGCCGCCGGGGGCGGCCTCGCCTACGTGTGGTGCAAGAACCAGCTCTACTCGACCGGTACCGAGATCAAGTCGCTCGAGCGCGAACTCGTCGACCTCAAGAACAAGAACGAAGTGGCGGAAAGCAAGATCGCCCAACTGTCTTCCACGGCCAAGCTCCAGGAGCGCTACGACACCAACTTCATCAAGCTGGTGCCGATCACCAACGATCACATCACCGTCCTGAGCAACGCCCCCACGTCGGCCAATTCCGGCGAACTGCGGCCCGTCTCCAACGAAAGGACGCACGAGTGAACCAATCGGCCCAAAAGCGCGCCCTCACCACCTGCATTGCGCTCGCCGGCTGCTTCACCGTCTTCTCGTTCCGACTCGTCAATCTTCAAGTCACCAAGCACGACGAGTACGCGGCCCAGGCGGCGGCCAATCACGTCACGCGCCAGACGATCACCGCGCGGCGCGGCCTCATCCAGGACATCCACGGCGAGTCGCTCGCCCAGAATGAGCCGGTGCGGACGGTGGTGGCCGATGCCACCTTGATTGCCGATCGTTCCGCCATGGCGGAACTGATCTCCAGTGCGCTCGGCATGCCCCATCCGCAGGTGATGGAGAAACTCGGCCGCGAAGTCTACTCCCAAGCCCTGAAGAAAAACGTGCCCGCGCCTTACGTCGTCCTGAAAAAGGAAGTGCCGGACAACGTGGCCTCCGACCTCGCGACCCAGCTCGAGAAGCGCAAGATGCGCGGCGTCTATTTCGAGCCCGGCTCCACGCGCGTGTATCCGAATGAACAGATGCTCTGCCACATCCTCGGCTATGTGAATGGCCAGAATGTCGGCGTCGACGGCGTCGAGCGCACGATGGAGGATTTCCTCCGCGGACACGACGGCTTTCGCTACTCGGAGCGCGACCGCACCGGCCGGGAGATCGTCCCCTATCGCGGCCAGGAAAAGGAAGCGCGCAATGGCAACAACGTGCGCCTCACTGTCGACATGGGCCTGCAAAACATCGTCGAGATGGAGATCGAGGCGGCCTACAAGCAGTTCCGCCCGAAGAGCGCCACGATCATCCTCATGCAGCCGAAGACCGGCGAAATCCTCGCGCTGGCCAATCGCCCAAACTTCAATCTCAACGTGCAGGAGAACGTGCCGGAGGATCACCGCCGCAACCGTGCCGTGTCGGACATCCTGGAGCCGGGCTCCACTTTCAAGATCGTCACCACCGCCGCCGCGCTCACGGAGAAGCTCGTGCAGCCCCACACGATGATCAATTGCGAGAACGGTTACTTCGCCGCGGTGAAGCTCCACGATCACCACCCCTATCCCGACCTCAGCGTGCACGACATTCTCGTCAAATCGAGCAACATCGGCGTGGCGAAGCTGGCCATGCAACTCGGCGATCAGAAGTTCTACGAGTATGTCCGCCGGTTCGGTTTCGGTGAACGCACCGGCGTGAACCTGCCCGGCGAGATTGGCGGCATCGTCCACCCGCCGCACACCTGGAGCAAAATTTCCATCACCCGCATGCCGATGGGCCAGGAGGTCAGCGCCACCCCGCTGCAAGTGACCACCGCGATGTGCGCCATCGCCAATGGCGGCCATCTCATGATGCCGCAGATCATTCACGACATCACCGACGACCAGGGCCACGTGCTCACCCAGTTCCCGCCGCAGGAAGTCCGCACCGTCGCCTCCCAAGCCGCGACCGATGCCGTGCGTGACGCGCTGGTGGAAGTCGTGAGCCCGCGCGGCAACCGCGACGCTGGCCCAGGTGATGGGGTACAAGGTCGCCGGCAAGACGGGCACCGCCCAGAAGCTCGATGCCGAAGGCCACTACAGCCACGACCACTACGTCACCTCCTTCGTCGGCTTCATGCCGCGAACGATCCGGCCTTCGTCGCCCTCGTCCTGGTCGATGACCCGCAGGTTTCTCATGACAAGAATTACGGCGGCATGGTGGCCGCTCCGGTCTTTTCCCGCATCGGCGAAAAAGCCGCCCGCTACCTGAATCTCAAGGCGACCGAGGAAGTGCCCGCCGGCAGCGTCATGGCCAGGCAGAACGTCAGCGATTACCGCGACCAATGAAACTCGACGCGCTCCTCTCCCAAATCCCCACCGTCCAGGTGGATGGCCCGACCGACCGGGACATCACGAACCCTGACCTACGATTCCCGCCGGGTGAAGCCGGGCACGCTTTTCTTCGCGCTCAAGGGCGAGAAGGTGGACGGTTCGGCCTTCATCGATGCGGCCATTGCCGCGGGAGCGGAAGCGATCGTCAGCGAAAACGCGTCGATCAAGACGCGCGCGACGAACATCGTGGTGGCCAGCGCGCGCAACGCCATGGCCGACCTGGCCGCCGCTTATTTTCAGCATCCGGCGCGAGCGCTGAAGATCGCCGGCGTGACCGGCACGAATGGGAAGACCACGACGGCATTTCTCATCAAACACATTTGCGAGGCGGCGATGCTCCGCTGCGGCTTGCTCGGCACCGTGCGCTACGAGGTCGGCGACCGCGTGCTGCCCGCTGCGCGCACCACTCCCGAGTCGCTCGACGTCCACGATTTGCTCTGGCAGATGCGCTCCGCCGGCTGCAAGGCCTGCGCGATGGAAGTATCCTCGCACGCGCTCATGCAGGCACGCGTCCGGGGCGTGGAGTTCGACGCCGCGGTGTTCACCAATCTCACCCAGGACCACCTCGACTATCACAAGACGATGGAGGCCTACTTCGAGGCGAAGTCGCGGATGTTCAGCGAACTCGCCGCCCAGCCGAAGAAGAAGGGCAAAGCGGTGATCAATCTCGACGACCGCTACGGGGCGATGCTGGTGACACGTTTCGGCAAGGAAATCCCGATCACCACCTACGGCGTCGGCGTTCACGCGGACTTCCGCGCCAGCAATGTGCGCATCGATTTCCACGGCACCAGCTATCAGCTCGACGCCGGCGGCCGGAGCTACCTCGTGCGGCTGCCGCTCATCGGCCAGTTTAACGTCTACAATTCCCTGGCCGCGCTCGCCGCGGCGAATGCCATGGGCGTCGACGTGCGCACCGCCGTGCTCGGCCTGGCCACGGCCCTCGCCGTGCCCGGCCGCCTCGAGGCCGTGCCTGCCCAGCGCCAGTTTCGCATCTTCGTGGATTACGCCCACACCGACGATGCCCTGCTCAATGTCATCAAGACCTGCCGCGAATTGAATCCCGGGCGCCTCATCGTCGTCTTTGGTTGCGGTGGCAGTCGCGACAAGACCAAGCGCCCCCGCATGGGCGCCGTCGTCGACCTGCACGCCGATTACGCCATCGTGACCTCCGACAACCCCCGCCAGGAAGAGCCGCTCGCCATCATCGAGGACATCAAGCCCGGCCTGCGCCGCGGCAACTACGAGGTCATCGTCGACCGCCGGGAGGCCATCTTCAAGGCCGTGGCCATGGCCCAGCCGCGCGACATCATTTTGATCGCGGGCAAGGGCCACGAAAACTACCAGGAATTTACCGACCGCACCGTGCCCTTTGACGACGTGGCGGTCGCCCGTGAAGCCCTCGATGGCAAACGCTCCGAAGGATAGCGTCATGGACCCCACCCCTTTTGAAAAAATCGCCCTTTGGGCCGGCGGCAGGCTGGCCACGGGCGATCCGCAGGGTACCGCGAGCACCGTCTGTACGGATTCGCGGTCGCTCAAGGCGGGTGACTTGTTCGTCGCCTTGCGCGGCGATAAATTCGACGGTCACACCTTCGTCGCCGAAGCTTCCAAACGCGGAGCCGCCGGTGCGATCGTCGAAGAATTTCCCGCGGAGCTGCCGACCGGCTTCGCGGTCGTGCTGGTCAAGGATACGCTGCAGGCGCTCCAGCGCCTCGGCGCCGAATACCGGCGCAGCCTCGATCTGCAGGTCATCGGTCTCACCGGCAGCAATGGCAAGACGAGCACCAAAGATCTCACCGCCGCCGTGCTCGGCGAGAATTTCCAGGTGACCAAGACCGAAGGCAATCTCAACAACCACATCGGTGTCCCGCTCACCCTTCTGCGCGCGCGCAGCTCCGATCAGATGGGCGTTTTCGAAATGGGCATGAATCATAGCGGAGAGATCGCTCCGCTCGCCGCGATGGCCGCGCCCGAAGTCGGCATCATCACCAACATCGGCATGGCGCACATCGAGTACCTCGGCAGCAGCGAGGCGATCGCCCATGAGAAAGGCATGCTCGCTGAGGCTTTGCCGCCGAGCGGCACGCTGATTCTGAACGCGGATGATCCTTTCTCCGCCTCCATCGCCGCCCGCACCCGGGCGGATGTCGTCCTGGCCGGCATCGACAAGGGTGAAGTCTTCGCCAGCAATCTGCGCGTCAGCCCCGCCGGCACCAAGTTCACTATCAATGCCGAGGGCCGCTCGACGGAAGCGGAACTCGCCGTGCCCGGCAAACACATGGTGAGCAATGCGATGCTCGCCGTCGCCGCCGGTCGCGTCTTTGGTCTCTCGCTCGAGGAATGCGCCGCCGGACTCACCAAGTTGCGCCTCACCAAGGGCCGCCTCGAGCTAAAGGTATCGCGTGGCATCCAGGTGATCGATGATACTTACAACGCCAACCCCGACTCCGTCGCCGCCGCGCTGCGCACGTTGGCCAGCATGCCGGCGGTAGGGCGCCGCATCGCCGTGCTCGGCCGCATGGGCGAACTCGGCGGCGAGGCCGAGCGCGGGCATCGCATGGTCGGCGAAGTCGCCGCGCAGGTGCACCTCGACATCGTCATCGGCGTCGGTGCGGAAGCGAAATGGATCACCGAGGCCGCCTGGCGCGGCGGCGTGGAAAAAGTCGTGCACGTCGAATCGACCGAAGAGGCGACCAAAGTGCTGCGCGACCTCGCCAAGGCCGGCGATCTCGTCTTAATCAAGGGCAGCCGTTCCGCGCGCATGGAGCGCATCGTGGAGGGCTTGCTCGCGCCATGATCTATTATCTCTACAAACTTTCGCTGGCCTATCCGAACCAGGATTTTTTCCGGGCGCTGAATGTCTTTCAATACATCACGCTGCGCGCCCTCGGCGCCGCCCTGACCGCCTTTCTGCTCTCGCTGATGTGCGGCAACTGGACGATCCGCCGCCTCATTTCGCTCAAGCTCGGCCAGCCGATCCGCACCAAGGAAGAAGTGAACAAGCTTTTCGAATTGCACGGCGCGAAGGCCGGCACGCCGACCATGGGCGGCGTGCTCATGCTCGGTGCGGTCGTCGTTTCCTCGCTCGTCTGGGCGCGTCCGGACAATGCCTTCGTCTGGCTGCTCCTCTTCACCCTGGTCTATTGCGGCGGCCTCGGGTTCTGGGACGATTATCTCAAGGTCAGCAAGAAAAACTCCGCGGGCGTCAGTGAGCGCACCAAGCTCGTGGCGCAGGGCATCCTCGCCATCATTGTCACCGCCTTCTTCCTGATCAATCCGAACATCGACGTGCAGGCGCGCGCGCTCTACATGCCCTTCTACAAGGATCCGCTGATCGCGAATCTCGGGCTCGTCGGCACGCTCGGCTTCTTCGCCCTGGTCATCGTCGGCGCCTCGAATGCGGTCAACCTGACCGACGGCCTCGACGGCCTCGCCGCCGGCTGCACATGCACGGCCGCCTTCGCTTACTCGATCCTCGCCTACGTCTGCGGGCACGTGAAGATCGCCACGTATCTCCAGATCCCCTTCTACCCCCTGGCCGGTGAATTGACCATCATCTGCATGGCGCTGGTCGGCGCCTCCTTCGGCTTCCTGTGGTTCAATTGCCACCCGGCGAAAGTCTTCATGGGGGATACCGGTTCGCTGGCCATCGGCGGCATGCTCGGGGTCACGGCCATCTGCACAAAGCAGGAGATGCTCCTCGTCGTCGTCGGCGGCGTCTTCGTCATCGAAGCGGTCTCGGTGCTCATCCAGCGCACCTGGTTCAAGATCACCAAGAAGCGCTACGGCGAAGGCCGGCGCGTCTTCCTGATGTCGCCGCTGCATCATCACTTCGAGCTCAAGGGCTGGAAGGAAAACACGGTGATCGTCCGCTTTTGGATCCTTTCCATCATGTTCGCTTTTCTCGGCCTCGCCACCCTCAAACTCCGTTGAATGTGTCCTACGCCAACCAGTCCATCGCCGTTCTGGGGGCGGGTGAAAGCGGTGAATCCGCGGCCCGCCTCCTTCACCAGGATAAAGCCATGGTAACGATCCTCGACACCGCTGAAGAGAACAAGCTGCGCAAGAAAATCGAAGCGCTCGGCGCGGACGGCATCCGCGTCATCGCCGGCCTCGCCGCCGAGCACGAGAGCCTGCATGGCCACTATCACGCCGTGATCCTCAGCCCCGGCATCGACCCTGCCGTGCCGCTGGTGCAAAATTTCCTCAAGCGCCGCATCGAGATGATCGGCGAACTCGAGCTCGCCTACGAGATGTGCAAGTGCCCGATCATCGGCATCACCGGCACGAACGGCAAAACCACGACCACCCAGCTCGTGGAGAAAATGCTCAACGCCTGCGGCGTGAAGACCGTGGCCAGTGGCAACATCGGGCCGGCCTTCTCCGCCAAGGTGCGCGAAAGCAACCACCTCGACGTGATGACGCTGGAGATCAGCTCCTTCCAGCTCGAAACCGTCCGCCGCTTCCATTGCCAGACTTCCGTTTGGCTGGGCTTCGCGCCCGATCACCTCGACCGCTATCACTCGATGGAAGAGTACTACGCGGCGAAGGTCCGCATCTTCGAGAACCAGACGGAGGACGACTGGGCGATCGTGAATGTCCGCGATCGGCTGCCCCCGCTGAAGGCACAGAAGATCACTTTCAGCGCGTACGTGCCCGATGGCGATTTCTCGCTGCGCGAGGGTGTCATCTATTTCCGCGGCGAGCGCGTCCTCGCCATGGCCGACACGAATCTGCGCGGCTCGCACAATGCGGAGAATCTCATGGCTACGCTCGGCGTCGGCTTCGTGCGCGGGCTCAGCTTCGCGGAAATGGTTCCGCCCTTGCGCGAATACAAGCCGCTGCCGCACCGCTGCGAGATCCTGCGCACCGTGAATGGCGTCGAGTGGGTGAACGACTCCAAGGGCACGAACCCCGATTCCGTGGAAAAAGCGCTGCACTCCGAGACGCGTCCTGTGGTGCTCATCGCCGGCGGCAAGGACAAGGGTTTCGAATACGACCTGCTCACCGAGCTCGTCGCCGCGCGCTGCCGCGCGGCGGTGGTCATGGGCGAGATGGCCGACCGCATCGAGGCCATCTGGAAATCGCGCCTGCCCGTTTCCAATGCCGGACGCTCGCTGGAAAAAGCCGTCGAGCTCGCGCATGGCCTCGCCCAGCCCGGCGATGTCGTCCTTTTCAGTCCTGGTACTTCGTCCTTCGACATGTTTAAAAATTACGCCGACCGCGGAAACCAGTTCCGCGCCCTGGTCCACGCTCTACCTGCCTAAAATGAAAACGCCCAAATTCTTCAGCAAACTCTCCGCCGTCCTCACGCCGCGCCCGAAGAAAAAACTGCAAGCCACGGCCGCGCGCAGCGCGCGTCGCCCGGTGGACGATTACGACGAGGAAGAGCCGACGACCAATCTTTCCAGCGCGTTCGTCGTGGTGCTCATCCTGCACGTCGTCGCGGTGGGCGGCATCTACGCTTTCAACAGCATCAAGCAATCGCGCAAGGGCCACGAGCCGATCGTCGCGCCCATCGAGCAGACCGTGCCCACGCCGCAGAAGTCCCTCGTGCAAAATGACACTCCGGCGAGCGTTCCGACAACCGCGCATCAGGCCACCTCCGCTCCGCAGACAGCTCCCGTGCCCGCGGTCGCTCCGGTCAAGCCCGTGACGAGTCAACAGTACCACGTCAAAGCCGGCGACACCCTCGCGAAGGTCGCCTTCGCCTACGGCGTGACGCCCGCGGAAATCATCGAAGCCAATCACCTCAAGGAAGGCAGCGTGCTGCATCAAGGCCAGACGCTGACCATCCCGGCGAAGACGGACAAGATCGCCGACGCGCACAAGGCCGGCACCACGCCCAGGCAGGCCGACGTCGCGCCCACCACGACCACGCCCGGATTTTACACGGTGAAGAAAGGCGACACGCTGACTTCCATCGCCCGCAACTACGGACTCACCGCGGAGGAGCTGGTCAAAGCCAACAAGAATGCCGATCCCAAGAAACTGCAGCCCGGCCAGACCCTGAAAGTCCCGCCGCGCAAGAGTTGAGCCGCCGTTGAACGCCCACCGCACCAGTGTCTATCTTCTCGTCGTTACGGTCATTGGATTGATCGTGCTCGGCCTCGTCATGCTGTCGAGCACCTCGGCCTACGCGCCCGAGAGCCACGGCAGCGCGGTGTTCCTGCTCAAGCGCCAGGTGGTATGGCTCGGCATCGGCATCGTCGTGTGCGCGGTCGCGTCGGGGCTCGATTATCATCACCTACAAAAGACCTGGTGGATCTGGTTCGTCCTCTCGGTGTTTCTGCTCGCGCTCTGCTTCGTCCCGCACATCTGCCATCGCATCAATGGCTCGCGCCGCTGGATCAATATCGGCGTGACCTTTCAGCCCTCGGAATTCGCCAAGCTCGCCGCGGTCGTGACCGTGGCCTGGTGGTTCGCGCGAGATGAAGCCTACTCGCGGCAGTTCCTGCGTGGCTACGTGGCGCCGCTCCTCGCCTCGGGCATCCTCATGGGCCTCATCGCCCCGGAAGTCGACATGGGTTCGACGGCCCTCATCGGCACGACCACTTTTCTGCTCATGTTCATCGCCGGCACGCGGCTCATTTATCTCGTGCCGACCATCGCCTCCGGCTTCGCCGCGCTCATCTTCGTCGCGTTGAAAATGCCGCAGCGCTTCGGCCGCATGATGGCGTTCATGTACCCGGAGAAGTATCCCACGGAAGCCTATCAAACCGTGCAGGGCTTGATCGCGCTCGGCTCGGGGGGCGTCGAGGGCCTGGGTCTCGGCAATGGCCGGCAGAAGATGATGTATCTGCCGTTCGCGCACACCGATTTCATCTTTCCCGTCGTCGGCGAGGAACTCGGCCTGCGCATCACCCTGGCCGTCGTCTTCACCTACATCGTTTTCATCCTCTGCGGTGCGATCATTGCGATGCGCGCCCGCGACCGCTTCGGCATGTTGCTCGGCTTCGGCATCGTCGTCCTCATCGCCCTGCAGGCGGCCGTGAATATCGGCGTGACTACGGCGCTGCTGCCGAACAAGGGCCTGCCCCTGCCCTTCATTAGCTACGGCGGTTCGAATCTCGTTTTTTGTCTGTTGGGTGTCGGCATCTTGATCAATATCTACCGTCAGGGTCTCAATGAGCAGGATGATCAAAAAAGCAGCGTTATCATGCGCGCCCGCACGCGCAATGCCCGGCGCGTCGTGCGCCTCTAAACTATGAATTTCGTCATCGCAGCCGGCGGCACAGGCGGACACCTGTTCCCGGGTCTCGCCGTGGGAGAAGTGCTCATCGCGCGCGGCCATCGCGTCATGCTCATCATCTCGGAGAAGGAGATCGACTCGCTGGCCACGCAGGGCCGCAGCGACTTCCGCATCGAGCGTGTGCCGGGCGTGGGCTTGCAGAGCAAATCGCCCGTCGCCGTCGTGAAGTTCATCCTGAAATTCCGTGCCGGCCTCGCCCACGTGAAGGCGCTGTATCGCGACTTCGCGCCTCACGCCGTGATCGGCATGGGTGGCTTTACGTCCACCGCGCCTCTGCTCGCCGGGCGCGCCCGCAAAATCCCGACGTTCGTCCACGAATCGAATGCCATCCCCGGCAAGTCGAACAAGCTCAACGGACGCATCGTCACCCGCGTACTGCTCGGCTTCGAGGAGTGCGCCCAATTCTTCCCACCGGGCAAATGCACCGTCACCGGCACACCCATCCGCACCTCGCTCACCACCCGGCTCGACAAGACCGAGGCGCTCGCCGCCTTCGGCCTCACCCCGGGCAAGCAAACGCTGCTCGTCATGGGCGGCAGCCAGGGAGCGCACGGCATCAATCAATCGCTCAGTAACGCCCTCCCCCAACTCGCCACCCACGCCGTGCAGGTCATCCACCTCACCGGCAAGCAGGACGAGGAGATGATGCGCGAAAGCTACGCCAAGGCCGGCATCACCGCCTTCGTCGCCGCGTTTTATCATCGTATGGAAGCGGCCTACAGCGCGGCGGATTTTGCCATCTCGCGGAGCGGAGCGGCCAGCCTCACGGAGCTTTCACACTTCGCTCTGCCCAGCATTCTCATCCCTTATCCCTTCGCGGCGGAAGATCATCAAACTTTCAACGCGAATATCTTTGAACGAGCGGGGGCGGCGACGCTATTAAAGGAGCGCGAAACCAGCGGCGAAACGCTCGCAAAAAAACTCCTCTGGTTTCTCGAAGATCCGCAACGGCTGGCCGATATGTCGGCGCGCAGCGCGAGCCTCGCGCCGCAGCATGCTGCCGAGCGGGTCGCAGACACCATCCTCAACTCTTGCGCATAATGGACACGGGCCAAATCCTTGCAGACATCCTCGTCGGCGGTGAATTGAAAATTCACCTCATCGGCGTGGCTGGCTCGGGCATGAGCGGCATCGCCGGCCTGCTGCTCGCGCTCGGGCATCACGTCTGCGGCTCGGACAAGGCGCGCACGGTCGAGATCGACCGATTGGAAAAGCTCGGCCTGCGTTTTCACCTCGGGCAAAACGCCGCAAACATCTCCGACTCCGATCTCATCATCTTTTCCTCCGCCATCCGTCCAGGCAACGTGGAGTACGACGAGGCGCTGCGCACGAACCGCAACATGGTGCGCCGGGCCGATGCGCTCGCCGCCATCCTCAATTGCAAAAAGGGCATCGTGGTTTGCGGCATGCACGGCAAGACCACGACGTCCTCGATGGCCGCGCACGTGCTCAAGGTCGGCGGTCTGCATCCATCGCACTATGTGGGCGCGGAAATCCCGATCCTCGGCACCAATGCGAATTGGGATCCCGACGGCGAGTTCTTCGTGGCCGAAGGCGACGAAAGCGATGGCACGCTGGCCTTTTATCATCCCGAGCACGCCATCGTGCTGAACATCGAGGAAGAGCACCTCGACTACTACGCCGATCTCGCGGCGATCGAAGTGGTCTTCAAACAGTTGCTCTCGCAGACGCGCGGCAAGGTCATCTTCTCCGCCGATGACGTGAATGCGACCCGCATTTGCAGCCCGCATCCCGGCGCCATTTCCTACGGAGAATCCCACACTGCTTTCTATCGTTTTGACGACGTTCATACGAAGGACTTTCAGTCCCTCTTCCGCGTGCTGCGCGGCGGCGAGCCGCTCGGGGCGATCACGCTCAACGTCCCCGGCCGGCACAATGTCAGCAATGCCGTCGGGGTCGTGGCGCTGGCCACGGAGCTCGGCGTCCCTTTCCCGAAGATCGCCGAAGCGCTCGAGTCTTTCCGCGGCGCGCGCCGCCGTTTCGAGATCAAGTACCGCAGCGACCGTTACATGGTCGTGGACGACTACGGCCACCATCCCAGCGAAGTGAAGGCTACGCTCGCCACCGCGAAAAACACGGGCCGCAAGCGCGTGCTCTGCATGTTCCAGCCGCATCGCTACTCGCGCACGCTCAAGCTGAAGGCGGAGTTCGGCCGCGCGTTTCATCATGCCGATATCGCCATCATCGCCGATGTCTATCCGGCCAGCGAGTTGCCGATCGAAGGCGTGAGCGGCCAGACCATCGTGGACGAAATGGTCCGCGAGGGCCACGAGGCCGCGACCTTCCAGCCCGACCGCAAGAAGATCGCGCTGGAGATCGGTCGAGCGCTCGAACCCGGCGACGTGATCATCAGCCTCGGCGCGGGCAACATTCACGAGGCCGGCTCGATCCTCGCCCGCGACGTGAAGCAGCTCGACGAGTTGCAGACCGTCATGGGCCACGGCTCGATCAAGCTCTACGAACCGCTTTCCAAACACACGACAATGCGCGTGGGCGGCCCGGCGCAGTTTTGGGCCGAGCCCGAAACCGAGGAGGCCTTTGCGCGTCTCGTGCGCTTCTGCACGCTCAATGAACTCCCGATTTTCGTCATGGGCCGCGGCTCGAATCTGCTCGTGCGCGACGGCGGGATTCGCGGGGTGGTCGTGCATCTGTCGCGCGGTGAGTTCAAGAAGATCGAAGTCCGCGACGGCAAGATCCAGGCGGGCGTCGGTGTGAAGCAGAAGGAACTCGCCTACGCCGCGCGCGATGCCGAGATCGGCGGCTTCGAATGGCTCGAAGGCATTCCCGGCAACATCGGCGGTGCCTTGCGCATGAATGCCGGCGCCATGGGCGGCGAGACGTTCCGCCAGGTGGTCAGCGTCCGCTTCATCGACCCGCACGGCAATTTTCACATGAAGACGCCCGCGGAAATGGACGTGCACTACCGCCACTGCGGTACGCTGGACAAGAATTACGCGGTCTCCGCGACCTTCGTCGGCCATCCTGGCAATGCGGAAGAGATCGAGAAATTGCTCGAGGCTTCCACCCAGAAGCGCCGCACCACCCAGCCCCGCGAATCCAGCGCCGGTTGCATCTTCAAGAATCCCGAGCAGTGTCCCGCGGGCAAGCTCGTCGACGAGCTCGGTCTCAAGGGCGCGCGCATCGGCGGCGCCAAAGTGTCCGAAGTTCACGGCAATTTTATCGTCAACGACGGCCACGCCACCGCGACGGAGGTGCTCGCCATGATCGACAAGGTCAAGGAAGTCGCGCTCCGCGAGCGCGGCATCCAGCTCGAGACCGAAGTGCAGATCGTCGGCGAAGAGAAAGGGATCCATGATTGATTCCGGAATCTTGCAAGAACCGTCCCGCGACGCCCGTATGCGTCAGAATGACCAATCGAATTCATCCCGTGTCCATTGACCTGAAAAACAAAAAGATCGCTGTGCTCATGGGCGGCCCTGGCTCCGAGCGCAAAGTCTCCCTCGCCTCCGGCGCGGGCGTCGCCCAAGCCTTGCGCTCGCTCGCCGCGGACGTAACCGAAGTGGACGTCGACGGTCCCGATTTCGTCGTGCCCGCGGGCACCGAGATCGCCTTCAATGTCATTCACGGCACCTTCGGCGAAGACGGACAGCTCCAGCGCATTCTCGAGGCGCGCGGCATTCCCTACACCGGCGAAGGAGTCGCCAGCAGCGAGCTGGCCATCGACAAGATCGCCACCAAGAAGCGCTTCCAGGAGCGCCACGTCCCCACCGCCGGATTCGAGATCCTCCGCGACGGCGCCATGCCTACCCTGCCGCTCCCCTATGTCGTCAAAGCCCCGCGCGAAGGCTCCAGCGTGGGCGTCTTCATCGTGCGCGAGGCCGCCAAGGTCGCCGACACCATGCGGGAAGCCTGGAGCTACGGCAACGAGCTGCTCGTCGAAGCCTTCGTCGATGGCCGGGAACTGACCGTGGGCGTCGTGGGCGACCTCGCCCTGCCCATCATCGAGATCGAAGTTTCCAAGGACTTCTACAATTTCGACAACAAATATCCCTTCCTGAATCCGCAAGCCGGCGGCTCGGCCCATCACACCTGTCCGGCGAAAATCAGCGACGAGCACACCCGCCGCGTGCAGGAAGTGGCCCTGGCCGCCGCGCGCGCCATCGATCTCGAGACCTATTGCCGCGTCGATGTCCTGCTCACCGACGCCGGGGAGCCGTTCGTCCTCGAGATCAATACCATTCCCGGCATGACGCAGGTCAGCCTGTTGCCCGAAGCGGCCGCCGCCGCGGGCATCAGCTACGCGGAACTTTGCGCCCGCGTCATCGAACTCTCCCTCGTCCGCCGCCGCCCATGAAGCCACCCAGCAACAAGCGCATCTCCAATCCGCGCCAGCGCAAGCAGCAGCACCTGCTCGACGTAAAGCTGCGCGCCAGCACCGAACGCTCGCGCCGTTTCCGCGCCATCAGCGGCTTCATCTTCAAGTCGATCGTCTTCGTCGGCCTCTCCGCCGGCGCGTGGGTCGGCGGCAAGGAAGCGCTGCGCCGCTTCGTGTGGGAAAATCCCGACTACTATCTGCGCGAAATCAACTTCGCCACCGACGGCGCGCTCACCCGCGAGCAAGTGGTGACCACCGCGAACATCGTCGAGGACCGCAACATCTTCACTGTGGACCTCGGCCACGCGCGCGCGGCCATCGAGGCGATGCCGCAGGTGGAAAGCGCGGTCGTGCAGCGCGTCTTGCCGAATCGTATCAACATCACGATCACCGAACGCCGCCCTATCGCCTGGGTCGCGGCCAAGGGCGACGAAGACCCCAGCTCCTCGGAGCGCTCCTTCCTCATCGACGGCCGCGGCATCGTCTTGCGCAGCCGCGTGCTCTTGCCGGAATACTATCACCTGCCGATCATCACCGGCTTCGAAACGGAGAATCTTGTGCCCGGTAAACGCGTGAACGTCCTCGAAATGCAGTCCGCGCTGGAATTGATCCGGCTCAATGCCGACAGCACGCGCTTCCAGGCGCGCAACATCGACCTCTCCAAGGGCTACTGCCTGGTCGTCACCGACCAGCGCCACGCGAAGATCACCTTCGGCCTCGACCGGCTCGACAAGCAATTGGAGCGCCTCTACCGCTGCCTCGACCGCGCAACGGCCGACCACAAGGAATTGCAGACCGTGAACCTCATCGTGGAGCGCAACATTCCGGTCACCTTTTACGATCCCGAAGCCGACGCCGCAGCCGCCGCCGCCCTGGAGGCCATGCCTCCCAAACCCGCCAAGCCGGAGGACAAACCTTCGAAGCCGCCCACGGAGGTGCGCCGGACCGAATCCACCGCGCCAAAACCGGCACCTCGTGCGGCCACTCCCCCGCCCCGATCTTCCACCCCGTCGCATGGCGCCACGGGCAACCAATCCTTGAAAAAACCCTTCCGTCTGAACCCCTGATGGCTCGCGATAACATAGTTGTCGGACTCGAAATTGGCACCTCCAAGGTCTGCGTCGTCGTCGGCGAGACCCGGGGTGACGGGACGATTCGCATCCTGGGCGTCGGTCAGGCGCCGTCGCGCGGCGTGCGCAAAGGCGAAATCGTCGACTTCGAGACCGCGGGGAAGTGCATCCGCGAGGCGCTCGTCGATGCCGAGGAGAAGAGCGATGTCATGATCGGCAGCGTCTATCTGGGCGTCACCGGCAGCCACATCATGGGCTTCAACAACCGCGGCGCCGTGAACATCCCCGAGGAACGCGACGAGATTTGCGAAGAGGATTTCGAGGATGTGCAGTCCAGCGCCCGCGAGGTCAGCATTCCCGCACCGAACATGTTCGTGCACTCGCTGCTCCAGCACTACTACGTCGATGGGCAGGACGGCGTGCTCAATCCCATCGGCATGCTCGGCCGCAAGCTGGAAGCGGACTTTCACATCATTCACGGCGTGGCCACGCGGATCAAAAACAGCGTGCGTTGCGTGAAGGAAGTCGGCCCCGAGGTGCTCGATGTCGTCTTCAATCCCCTCGCCACCGCGCAGGTCCTGCTCGATCAAAATCAAAAGAGTCTCGGCGCGCTGGTCGTCGATTTCGGCGGCGGCACGATCGATTACCTCGTGTACCATGACGGCGCGGTGCAGGAGAGCGGTTCGCTGGCCATCGGCGGCGATCACATCACCAACGACATCTCGCTCGGCCTGCGCATCCCCATGGCCAAGGCCGAACGGCTGAAGGTCGAGGAAGGCAGTGTCATTCTCGGCAGCTCGCGTCCCGGCGAAACCATCGTGCTCAAGGACGAGACCGGTTTCGCCGGCAAGGAAATCGAGCGCGAGATGCTCAACACGATCATCCACTGCCGCGTGCGCGAAGCCTTCGAACTGCTCAAGAAACAATTGGAGGACGAAGGCCACCTGCCCTTCCTCGGGGCGGGCGTCATGCTCACCGGCGGTTGCAGCCTGCTCAAGGGCATCAACCATCTCGCCGAGGAAATCTTCGGCATGCCGGTCCACGTCACCCATGCCCAGACGGTATCCGGGCTCACCTCCGCTTTCGAAAATCCGCAATTCTCGACGGCCATCGGCCTCATCAAGTATGCCGATGCCATGCAGCCCGAGCGGCCGGCCGGCCTCTTCGGACGCCTGCGCAAAAAACTCTCTTTCTTCGGCCTTTGGTGATCTAATGCCGCGTCTGACCTAACCGCCATGATCCAAGTGCACCGGAATTCCGCCTCTACGCATGATGTTCGCATCAAGATCGTCGGGCTCGGTGGCGCCGGCGGCAATGTGCTCGACCGCCTGCAGCTCGACGGCCTGCACGATGCGGAACTCATCTCCATCAACACCGACGCCCAGGCGCTCACCGCCTCCGTCGTGGAGCGCAAGGTGCAGCTCGGCCGCACGACCACGCGCGGCCTCGGCGCGGGCGGCGACCCGGAGGTCGGCTACACGGCGGCGGAGGAGGGCGTGGAGGAAATCCGCCAGGCGCTCGAGGGTGCGCAAATGGTCTTCCTCTGCGTGGGCCTCGGCGGCGGCACCGGATCCGGCGCCGCGCGCATCGTCGCCTCGCTGGCCCGCGAGCAAAAGTCCCTGGTCATCGCTTTTGCCACGCTGCCCTTCGCCTTTGAGGGCAAGCGCCGCCGCGCCCAGGCCGACGAAGCGCTGGCCGCGCTCCAGCGGTATTCCGACGTCGTCATCCATTTTGAAAACGACCGCATGGGCGACTCCGTCGCGCCGCTCGCCGGCATCCAGGAAGCCTTCACCGCCGCCGACCGGACGCTCAGCCAGAGCATCGGCGCCATCGCCCGCGTCGTGCGCCAGCGCGGTTTCGTGCACATCGGTTTCGACGAATTGACCACCGCCCTGCGCGGCTCGGGCGAAGCCGGCGCACATTGCCTCTTCGGCTACGGCGAAGCCGACGGCGACAACCGCGCCCACGAAGCGCTCACTCGCGCGCTAAAAAATCCGCTGATGGACAAGGGCCGCATGCTCGAGGACGCCCGCAACATTCTCGTCAATGTCGCCGGCGGTCCGAACATGACGCTCAACGAAGTGCAGATCCTGATGGAGGAACTCAACCGCCACATCAGCGACCAGACCCGCTTGCTTTTCGGTTCCGCCGTCGACCCGTCGCTCGGCCAGAAGATGAGCGTCACCATTCTCAGTGCTTTGCAAGGCACGGCGCCCGCGCCCGTCGTCGAGATGCGCGCGCGTCCCGAGCCGCGGGTCGAAAGCGCCCCCGCCCCGGTCGCGCCCGCGCCCGTTCGGCGCCCGCCACCGGTCATCGAACCCGTCGTCGTCACCGCGCCCATTCCGGAACCCGAATACATCCCGGAACCGAAACGCACTCCGGCACCCCGACGCGCGCCGGACCCCGAGCCTGAACCCGTCCTGGTCGAAGCGTCCGCCGCGGCCGCACCCGCCGTCGCCGCCAAAATCGAACCGCACTTCGTCGAGCCGGAACCTGAGCCTGCGCCGGCACCCGCTCCGGCCCCTAAACAATCCAAGCCCAAGCCCATCCAGGCCAAGCAGGAGCAAATGCAATTCGAGCCCGTCACCCGCGGCCGCTTCGAAAAAAGCGAGCCCACCATCGTCGACGGCCAGGACCTGGACGTTCCCACCTTCCTCCGCCGGAACGTGAAGGTGAAGTAGCGTCGTCTTGCGGATAAAGCGTGGCCCGGAAGCGTGTTCCGCGGGTAGGGTGGGCGTCCCGCCTGCCGAAGCCGGCGTCCCGCCGGACTCTCCCTCGCCAGCGAGGACGTCCCCTCGCGCGCTTGATTGGGGCAAGATGCCCCCATCGGCAGGCGGGACGCCCACCCTACCCGTCGAACACGTTTTCGTCGCATCGGCGCGCCACGCCGCAACAGAATAAATCGGCAATGCTCTAATTGCCGCGGCAGGCACTTGCTCCTTGTCCCCGCGCCCCGGTTTGCTATTACCAGTAGCATGTCTTCTAATAAGCGATTCCGTCCGGGCGTTCTTTTTGGTGACGAAGTCAAAGAACTGCTCGATTACGCCAAGGCCAACGAGTTCGCCATGCCGGCGATCAATTGCATCGGAACCGGCACCGTCAACGCCGCCCTCGCCGCCGCGCGCGAGGTCAACTCGCCCACCATGATCCAGTTCTCGAATGGCGGGGCGCAATTCTTCATCGGCAAACACATCTCGAAAGAAAACCAACTCGGCCCGATCCTCGGCGGCATCGCCGGGGCGCATTATGTGGACGCCGCCGCCAAGGCCTACGGCGTGCCCGTCATCCTCAACACCGACCACTGCGCGAAGAAGCTGCTCCCGTGGGTGGACGGCCTGCTCGCCGCCAGCGAAGAGCAATTCGCCAAGACCGGCAAACCGCTCTACAGCTCGCACATGCTCGACCTGTCCGAAGAGCCGCTGCATGAGAATCTCGAGATCAGCGCAAAGTATCTCGCTCGCATGGCGAAGATGGGCATCACGCTCGAGATCGAACTCGGCGTCACCGGCGGCGAAGAAGACGGCGTGGACAATTCCGGCGTGCATGAGTCGAAGCTCTACACCCAGCCCGAAGAAGTGGCCGAAGCCTACAAGACCCTCGGTGCCGTGAGTCCGAACTTCACCATCGCCGCCGCCTTCGGCAACGTGCACGGCGTCTACAAGCCCGGCAACGTGAAGCTCACGCCGAAGATCCTGAAAAATTCCCAGGACTACATCGAGAAGCATTTCAACACCGGCCCGAAGCCCGTGAACTTCGTCTTCCACGGCGGCTCGGGCTCCACCCGCGAAGAAATCCGCGAAGGCGTGAGCTACGGCGTGATCAAGATGAACATCGACACCGATGTGCAGTGGGCATTCTGGGACGGCGTCCGCGAGTACGAAGCGAAGAACCACGACTACCTGCAAGGCCAGATCGGCAACCCCAAAGGCCCCGACGCACCCAATAAGAAGCAATACGACCCGCGCAACTGGCTCGGCGCCGCCGAAGACGCCGCCACCAAGCGCCTGCTCGTCACATTCGAAGATCTCAACAACATCAATCGCAACGCCTAAACGCCCGGTCATTCCGAACGGAAGCGGAGCGCAAGTTTAGGAACCCCTCTCCGTGGGTCGCGGTGGTGCGGAGCTTCGTCTCTATGCTCGCCAGTTCGTTTGCCATCCCCTTACTCTCCAACCCATGAAGAACCTCCGACTCCTCCCCTTGGTCGTCGCCCTTGCCGTCTCGACCTTCTCCGCCGTGGCCGCCGACAACATCCCGGCGCTGCCCATCGACCAGGCGCTGAAGATCGCCCAGGACCATTTGCAAAAAGGAGGAGTCGACCGCGCGATTGTCGGCCTCGTGCTGGAGCAGTCGACCTTCAAATCGACCTATTGGTATGCGAAGTGGTCCGCGCCGATCGAAGACGGTCCGAAGAAGGAAATCGGCCTCCGCATCGACATGGACGGCACCGTGACCCGTTTCATCACCGGCCCCGGCGGCGGCCATGAGCCCCCCGCCGGCCAGCGTCCGGTCGGTGCGCGGAGCATGCGCTAATTCATCGCGAGGAAAGCCCCCGCGCCTTCGTGGAGTTCTTTGCCCCGGCCAAGGTCAACCTTTCGCTCCGTGTCCGGCGGCGGCGCGAGGATGGCTTTCATGAAATCGAGAGCCTGCTCTGCCCGCTCTCGCTCTTCGATACGCTCGACCTCGCGCATCGCGAGGAAGGCGGCCTGGAATTCGTCTGCGACGATACGACGCTCCCCACGAACGACGACAATCTCGTCGTCCGCGCGGCGAAGCTCTTCTGCGCCTCCTGCGGGTTCGAGCCGCACCTGCGCATCCAGTTGACGAAGCGCATCCCGCACGGCGCCGGCCTGGGCGGCGGCAGCAGCGATGCCGCGACCACCCTCATCGGGCTCAATCGTCTCTTCGACGCCCAGCTCTCGACGGAAGCCCTTTCCGCCATGGCCGCCGATCTCGGTTCGGACGTGCCCTTCTTCATCTATCATTCCGCCGCGGTCATCCGCGGTCGCGGCGAGCACGTGGAGCCCGTCCCGTTTCCGCACGAGTTGCCGCTCTTCCTCATCAAGCCTCCCTTCGGCGTGCCCACGCCCTGGGCCTATAAACACTGGCGCGATTCGCGCGAAGTGCCCGGCGTGCGCTACGATGCGCAGGAGTTTCTATGGGGCACCCTGGTCAACGACCTCGAGCGCCCCGTCTTCGAAAAGCACCTCTTCCTCGCCGACCTGAAAACCTGGCTGCTCGCGCAACCGGAAGTCGCCGGCGCCCTCCTGTCCGGCTCCGGCGCCACCGTCTTCGCCCTGCTCCACGAGAAAAGCGCCGCCGAGTCATTAGCTCCGCGCGTCGCCGCGGAATTCGGCACCGATTTGTGGTGCTGCCTGTGCGAGACGATCGGCGGGGGCATCTTGCCCACGCATTGAAAGGGGCCTTCGGGCTTTTGAGTTACTCATCGTTCCATGAACGAGCCGGTCCGGAGGGCCGAAAGAAGGTAGCCGGTGGCGTCAGCCACCGGAACCCGCACCTCATAGAACCAGCCCCGGATGGGGCGATAGAAATCGTCGCGACTCAGATTTCTGACGCCCCTGCCGGGGCTCCGCCGTTTTGCAAACGTCTTCCGGTGGCTGACGCCACCGGCTACCATCTGAAACGCCTCCGGCGCTCGCTTCCAGACCCGCGACTCGATGACCCGCGCGACAATCTCACGACGTGAGACCATAATATAATGCAACGCCTTCACACCCCTACCCGCTCCAAAATCGACGCCACCACCTTCGTCGCCTCGAAATGTTCCGCGGCGACGTCGAAGGCGGCGCGGCAGTGCATCGCGTAGTCTGCATTCACCGCGCGGACGGCTTCGGCGATGTCGTCGAGCGTGCGGAAGCCGAGCAGGCCGCGTCCCTCGCCGTAGTGCTGCGAAAAGCCGGTCTCCTGCGTGATGACCGGGCGGCCACAGGCAAGATAGCACGCCGTGCGATCGCTGAACCAACCCGTGTTGAGCCGCACATATTGATCCTTCGCCACGGTGAACTCCCCTTTGGAGTTCTGCAGGTAACGCACGTAGGCGTCGTGATCGACGCTGATCTCCTGCGGATTGTCGAGCCGCCAGCCGCGCTCGGCGAGTTGCGTGCGCGTGGCCTCGTCGCAAAGGTTGGTCGCGAGCTCAAAGGTTTCCCCCGCCCGCAGCGGCGCATCCATGAACCGCAGGAATTCCAGCGCCTTGCTCCAGAGATATTTGTCCCCGCGCCAGGCGATGTCTTTGCCCTTGGTGTTCCAGTTCGCCACGCTGGTGAAGACCGCGCCCGCCGGCGGTGGCGCAGCCGCCTTCCAAAAATCCGTCACGATCGGCTGCCGCGTGGGCTGCCACGGGATGCCGTGCAGCGGCACCGGAAAACGCTCCGACCCGATATTCTCGCCGAAGGTGAAGACCGCATGATAGTGCGAAAGCGTCTCGCGAATGTCCGCGCCGAGATCGTTGTCGATCGAGCACTGCTCCTTGCCCGGATCGCTCTCGATGTAAATGAGACAGCGGCTCTGCAGCACGTCGTCGTTCAATTCCTGTTCGCCGCAGACATTGAGCACCGCATCCGCCTCGCGGTAGAGCTCGTTGATCCGCGCGCCGCTCATTCCCGCGGTCGGACGATCATCGAGATAACGCGCGCGATATCCCCAGCGCCCCTCGAAGCCAAATTGCCGGGCGAGCTTCGGCATGATCGCCGCCGTGTAACTCCAGTCCGGCACATAATCATAGGTAATCGGATGATAGGGATGCGCCCGGGAATCCTCGATATAATAGACATCGTGCCCCAATCGCTGCAGGCCCACGATGTAATGAATATGCTGCCAGATGACGCCCGCGATGGGGCACCGCGCCATGTAGCCCGTAACGATGATACGCTTGCGGCTCATTGCAGGCGCTTGGCAAACCGCGCCGGATTGCCCGCCACGACCGTATTCGGCGGCACATCCTTCGTCACCACGGCGCCGGCGGCGATGACGGAGTTATCGCCGATGGTCACGCCTTTGAGCACGATGGCATTCATGCCGATCCAGACGTTGTTGCCGATTTTCACCGGGCGCGATTTCACGGCTTCGATCGGCCGCTCCGGCTTGCCTTCGTAGAAGGGCGCGAGGGCCTCGGCGTCGATGCGGCGCTGCGCGGCCGCCACGGGATGAAAGTCGGAATCGGCAATGCCCGTGCCCCAGGAGATGAGGCAATGCGAACCGATCTCGATGCTCGTCTCGCATGTCAGCAGCGCGCCGACGAGCAGGGTAAAATCGCCCACTTTCACATGCCCCTGCGGGCCCACCGCGAGCTGCGAAGCCGCGTAGACAGACACATGCTCACCGAATTCCACCGCCGGCTCGCGCTGGCCCTTGAAGTGCAAAAAGCATTGCGCGCTCTCGCAATAAAAGCCGTCGCCCCACGTGACGTTGGCGGGAATCTGGCGATTGCTCCAGTCGTGTTCGATGCGGCGATCGGGGAGAACGTTGGTCATTGGGGAAAGGCGGCAGGTCTTTTCTTAATCTTACTCTTACTCCCTCTCCCAGTCCCAGACGGCGGGTTGATTAAGAGTAAGAGTAAGAAGCATCACGTGAGATTGGCAGAGCGGTACAACGATGCATAGACGCCATTGCGCGCGACTAATTCAGGCCCTTTGCCTTCTTCGGCGATGGTGCCCTGCGCCAGGACCACGATTTTATCCATGCCATGGATGGTTGCGATACGATGGGTGATGATGAGCGTGGTGCGGCCGCGCATGAGTTCCTCGATGGTCTGCATGATCGCCGCTTCCGTGGTGGGATCGAGCGCGCTGGTCGGTTCGTCGAGAATGAGGATCGGCGCATTCTTCAAGAACGCCCGCGCGATGCCCAGCCGTTGCCGCTGGCCTACGCTGAGATGCCCGCCGCGTTCACCCACCTGCGAGCGATAGCCATCCGGCATCGCCATGATGAACTCATGCGCCTGGGCTCGCTTCGCCGCCTCGATGATCTCCTCTTCGCTGGCGTCCGGCCGGCCATAGGCGATATTTTCGCGGACGGTCGTGGAAAAAAGCAGTGTGTCTTGCAGGACGATGCTGATCTGGTCGCGCAGCGATTTCTTTTGCAGCGCGCGCAAGTCGTGTCCGTCGAGCAGCACCCGCCCCGCCGTGGCATCGTAGAAGCGAGGCACCAGCGAAAGCAGCGTGGACTTGCCGGCCCCGGTGCCGCCGACGAAAGCGACGGTCTGCCCCGGCCGGATGTGCAGGTTCACATCGTGCAGAATCTCCCGGGCGCTGGTGTAGCCAAAGGCGACGTTTTCAAACACGATCTCCCCCAGGGCAGCCCCGAGCGGCAGCGCATCGGGCGCATCGGCGACGTCGTTTTCCTTGTCCAGGATCTCGAAGCAGCGCTGCGCGCCCGCCGACGCACCTTGGAAGGCCCACGCGATGTGCGTGAGCGCCTCGAGCGGCTGGTAGAGCATGAGCAGCAGGGTGGAGAGAATCCAGATCTGCCCCACCGTGAGCCGCCCCGAGAGCACGTGCTCCGCGCCGACAAAAAACATGACCGCCGAACTCGCGGCGATGAGCGTGCCCACCAGCAGCGCGCTCCGCATCGAGGTGGCGTTGAGCTTGAGATTGGCGTCGAGGCTCTCCCGCGCACTCGCTTGAAATTCCTGCACCTCATCCTCCTCGCGTCCGAAGGCCTGCACCATCTTCACGGAACTCAAGCCCTCCTGCGCCACGGTCAGGACATCGCTCTCCCGCTCCGCCACGGTCGTAGACTGGTCGCGGATGCGCTTCGCGAAGATGTAGATCGAGAGCATCATCAGCGGGACGACGAGCAGCGAAAGCAGGGCGATCGTCGAGTCAAAATACCACATCGTGGCGAAGGTGGTGACGAGCGAGATGACGCTCTGGAAAATGAAAAAGCCCTTGCTGTAAAAGGCCTGCAGGCTTTGCGAATCGTAGGCCACGCGGTAGCTGCTGTCGGCGCTGCGGCGCTGATCGTGAAACTTGAGCGGCAGCGAATGCAGGTAGGCGTAGAGCTCGGTGCGCAGCCGCATGAGCCCGTGCAGGCCCACGCGAATGGTGATGATATTCACGAAGTAGCCGATGCCGCCGGCGAAGAGTTGAAATGCGACCATCAACGCGCAGACCAGGGCGATGATCGCCGGGATGCTCCACGCGCCGAGATCGTAGCCGACGAGCTTCAGGCCATGCGGCGTGTGCGCGGCAGCGGGCAGCACCTGGTCGATGATGTAGGCCAGCGGCCACGGGCGCAGGATATTGAAGCAATTCGCCAGCAGCGTGAGCACCATGGCCGCGATGGTCGGCCCGAGATCGGGCCGATAGTAGGCGAGCACGCGGCGGTAGAAGGACATGGAGAGGCGATGGAATACTGCGGAACGCGCCCTTGGCAACGCCTTCTTCCACGGGAAGGGGCGGATAGGTCCACGAAAAGCACGAAAAGACACGAAAGGGACGGGGCTATCTGCATGAGCGAAGCAGTCCGAAGTTAGAAAGCGCGTGCCCCGACCACACGCGGTAGGGAAGCCGCGCCGCGGGTTCCCATTTTTGGGCGTGCGGAAAAGCGGCGGCGGTCAGCCATCCGTGCTCGCAACACAAGGGTTGTCCCGCCGCCCGCCACGTTCCCGCACCGCATGCGTGGGAACCCGCGGCGCGGCTTCCCTACCGGGTGTGGTTTTTCGGCGCTCGCGCTACTTGAGGAGGGCTTCCTCTACATGGCCCTATCTTTCGGTGGAGTGTTCAATACGAAATAGAATCCCTTTTCGTGCCTTTTCGTGTTTTTCGTGGACCTCCTCCTTCCGCGCGGGTGCGTAAGGCCACGCACGTTCCCTCTTACCGCTCGCAGAAGTGTCGAAATCCCGACACTTCTGTCTATTTCGTCGTCACTTTTTTTGAACTCTTTCGGCCCAGGCTGCGTCTATGTATGCAGAAAACAACACACCAAACCGAGCGTGGCATGCCCATTGCTAAGGTATATCTCGCCCAGTAACTTTACCCAAAACGTCCTATGAAAAAGAACCTCAAGAAATCCAATCGTTCCAACTACAGTTTGGGCGACCTGATCGTCGCGGTGAGCAGCTACACGAAGAACAACCGTGAGACTGTTGCTGCTGTCGCCGACCTTCTCGAGAGCGGCCGCGTTCGCTTCAGCAGCCAGGGCCGGAAAATCCGCGCCCGCGTCTACTAAGCGGCACTCCGTGGTCCAGCGGCTCCAGCCGCGCGGAAAGAGGCGGCCCGCCTCTTTCCAGCTGAAACTTTCCAAGACCCCGTCTACGACTTCCAAGGTCGGTGACGGGGTAAGTTTTTAAGAGAGGGCGCTGGGGAGCGATCCGCAAAGGGCGGTGCTTCACCATGGTGTTTTGACTTTGCCCGGGTACCGTGCTTAGTATCGGGGGATAACGGTGGAGACAGGGAGGTTTCCGACCGGAGGGTGGGGGGGAGAGGAATGGTCAGAAAAAACCACGATGCCATTGGATGCTGCGCAGATTTTTCATAACTCCGACCGCGAAGAGCGATCTTTGGTCGGTAATTTTCGGATAGCGCCGGATCCGCCCCGGTCCGATTTCTCTCGCGGAGAGGACGCCTTTTTACTCTGGAATCACAGCGAATCGCACCTTTGCCAAATCGCCCGCGCACTCCATCGCAGCGGAGTCCCATCCGCCACTCTACTCTGGAATCGCAGTCAATCGCACCCAACCTTCTCCCGTTTCCCGAGCAGCCAGGAGTGTCTGCCGCGATCACCCCGGATGTTTTCCTTTTGCAATCGCACCCGAGCCCCCCTAGCCTTCGCCGGGTGATCGAACGTTATACCCGACCCGAAATGGCCGCCGTCTGGGCGGATCAGCGCAAATACGAAATCTGGCTCGAGATCGAGACCCTCGCCTGCGAGGCGCAGGCGGAGATTGGCGTGATCCCGCAAGAAGACGCGAAAACGATCCGCGCCAAGGCGAAATTCGACCTGCAGGAAATCGCGAAGATCGAGGAGCGGACGAATCACGACGTCATCGCCTTCCTGGAGAACGTCGCCAGCTATGTCGGACCCGCTTGCCGCTGGATGCACCAAGGCATGACCTCGAGCGATGTGCTCGATACGACTCTGGCGGTGCAGATGGCCGAGGCTTCGGACATGATTCTGGCCGACCTGCGCGGCCTGCGCGAGGTCATCGCCCGCCGGGCCATCGAGTTCAAGAAGACCCCCATGATCGGCCGCAGCCACGGCATCCATGCGGAACCCATCACTTTCGGACTGAAGCTCGCCCTCATGTGGGACGAATTTGGCCGCGCCCTGGACCGGCTCGAAGACGCCCAGCCCCGCTTGCGGGTGGGCAAATTGAGCGGCGCGGTCGGCACCCACGCCCATCTCGATCCACGCGTGGAAGCCAGCGTTTGCCAGAGCCTGGGCCTCGCCCCGGCGGCCCTGAGCACGCAGGTCATTCAGCGCGATCGACATGCCGAATTCCAGACCGTGCTGGCCTTGATCGCCTCGTCGATCGACCGCTGGGCCACGGAATTCCGTCACCTCCAGCGCACGGAAGTC
The DNA here is from genome assembly GCA_037200205.1 of Chthoniobacter sp. Classification (GTDB taxonomy): domain Bacteria; phylum Verrucomicrobiota; class Verrucomicrobiia; order Chthoniobacterales; family Chthoniobacteraceae; genus Chthoniobacter. The sequence goes on along the minus strand of JBBCHV010000013.1, from coordinate 11,412 downwards.
CTGGAGGTGGAGGAATATTTTTCCGCCGGACAAAAGGGCAGCTCCGCCATGCCGCACAAACGCAACCCGATCACCGGCGAGAAACTGAGCGGATTGGCGCGGGTGGTGCGCGGAAATGCCCTGGCCGCGCTGGAAAATGTGCCACTTTGGCACGAGCGGGATATCAGCCACTCCTCGGTCGAGCGCATCATCATGCCCGATTCGTGCATCCTGATCGATTACATGCTCGTCTCCCTGCGGCGGCTGGTGGACCGCCTGCTCGTCTACCCCGAAAACATGGAGCGCAATCTCCTGATCACGAAGGGGCTCTATTTTTCGCAGACCATCCTGCTCAAGCTCACCGAGCGCGGCCTGGAGCGCAAAGCGGCTTACGAGGCCGTGCAGCGCGCGGCGATGAAGACGTGGCAGGGCGACGTCAGCCTCCAGGAAAATCTGGCCGCCGAGCCGGAAGTGGCTACGCATCTCACCCGGGCCGAGATCGATGCCCTCTGCTCGCTGGATATCCACTACGCCCATGTCGATGAGACCTTTCGCAAGCTCGGCTTGGAAGGTGAAGTACAGGCCCGTAGCGGTTCGCGCTTTTCTCATGTACTGCAACGTGTATCCTTACCGGCCTTCTGCATGGACACGCTCTTTATGATGACACGGAATCCGCTCTGCTTCTCCTCGTCGCCACCCTGGCCTTGACTGGTTGCGACAAAATTCGCAGCAAAGTTCCTTTCTTGAAAAAGAAAGAGTCGTCGTCGCCGCCACGCCGACCCCAGCACCTGCGCCCGCGACGCCCGGCACCCACGACGGATGACGCGACGCCATCCGCCACGGGATCGTCGACGACGGGATCCGCGAAGAAGCCGGATTCCTCGGGCTCCGCGGTGAACAAGAACGCCGCCGTGATCGCGCTCTGCTATCACAACATCGACGAGAAAGGATCGAAAGCGCTGACCATCTCAATCGCGGAGTTTGAGAGGGAAATGGAGGCCATCAAGACCAATGGCTTCACCGTCATTCCCATGCAGGATTTCCTCGCCTGGCGCCGTGGTGAAAAGAACATCCCCCAACAAGTGCTGCCTCATCACCATCGATGACGGATGGGTCTCCGCCTACACCCAACGCGTGGCCGATCCTGAAGAAATACAACTACCCCTTCACCCTCTTCATCTACATCAACTATGTCGGCACCGGCGGCAAATCGATGTCCTGGGACCAGCTCGCCGAGATGCGGGACGCGGGCGTCGACATCGAATCCCATACCTATTCCCACTCGAGCCTGAAAGTGCCGGGCCGCCAACGTCGACGCCAAGGCCAAGGCGCTCATCAAACAAGACGTGGCGAAGCTGGGCGTGGATGGATGGCTGCACAAGGAGATCATCGAGTCGAAGGCTGGTGCTGGAGAAGCAACTCGGCATCAAATGCAACGTCTTCGCCTACCCCTTTGGCGTCTGGAGTCCGAAGGCGGTGGAGATTGTCAAGGAGGCCGGTTACGAGGCGGCATTTACCGTCTACGGCCAACTGCTTCATCCCAGTTCGCAGAAGGAATTGCTCGGGCGCTACGCGGTCGAAGCGAGCAAACCCAAAATTTTCGAGGACGCGATGAAGATGATCGGCGGTGGCCAGAGCGCGGTTTCCACCGGCCCCTCGGAACCCACTTACACGCAATTGGCCGCCGTCTCGATGGTCACCAAGCCGATGGATGGCGAAACGATCGGAGACCCCAAGCCGCTCATCAAGGCAAACCTCGCCACGCTCGGCGACATCGATCCCGGCACCGTCGAGATGCGCATCAGCGGATTTGGACCGGTGGCCGTAAAGTACGATCCCGCCACGAAGACCGCGCAGTACCAAATGACCCAAAAACTGCGCGAGCCCGAATACACCGTCTTCATTTCCGCCAAGTCCAAGGGCAAGAAGATCGAGACGAAGTGGAACTTCAAATACGACTCCACCGCGGCGCCATCCACGGGCCCGTCCACGGATGCCCCGGCCGCGCCCGGTGACGCTACGCCATCGACGGCTCCCGCCCCGGCCGCTCCCACCCCCATACGCGCTCCCAAAAAGAAGGCCTGAGCCACCGTTGATGGGTTGGCTTGATCTTCGCTGCCGCGCTCACGGCGTTGGGAATCGTCTCGTGAGAAATTTTGGCGAAGCTCTGTTGCGTCCGGGAATTCTGCGGCTGTTTCTGGCCGCGGTCGTCGTCTTGCAGCACGCCCGCCTGGGTGCGCTGGGAGCTTGGGCGTGTGTATGTCTTCTTCGTCTTAAGCGGTTACTGGGTATGCCGGATGTGGCGGGAAAAGTATCGGCCGCGTTCCCATCCCCTGGCGGCTTTTTTGGCCAGCCGGTTTTGGCGGCTTTGGCCGACGTATTTCGTCTGCCAATGGATCGGCCTGGCGGTGCTGATGCGTTTCTCGCCCCGCTGGGCTGCGGAAGCTGCGTTGATGGCCAACCCGCTGTGGATTCTGCGAGCGCTCGCCATCGTCTCCGCCGGCAGTCAATTCAACCCCGTCGCGCCCATCTGGACTCTCGACATCGAAATGCAGTTCTACCTCCTCCTGCCCTTCCTGGCTTGGGCGCTGGCCAGGGTCTTCGGTCTGCCGTCGGCCGCCCGGATGGCTGTTCTCGCCCTCGCCCTGGCTGGGCTGGGTGCGATTTTCTACCGCGAAGGGCTCGGGAATGCCGGCTTCCGAGTGCTGCCGCCGTATCTCATCTTTTTCAGTCTGGGCATGATCACCTTCTATTCCGGCTGGCAACCGGCGCGCTGGATGGGGCTGGGCGCCGCCGCTCTGGTCGTCGCCATTCTCGGAGTCGTGGCCTGCCATCCTACGTGGCGAAACCTGATGGGGCCGGCTGCCACGCGGACCGCTCTCGTCAATCTGCAGAGCGGGAACGTCCTGCTCTGCGGTCTGCTGGCCGTCCTGTTTACGCCTTATGCCGCCTTCACCGTCAGCCAGCCTTCACCCGCTTGGGACCGGCACCTCGGCAATATTTCCTATGTGCTCTATCTCTTTCATTATCCAGTCCAGATGGCTATGGATTGGGCCGGACCGTCGTTGTCCGCCTCGCCCACGGTCCGCGGCGCCCTGCAAATGGCGGCTCTGGTGGGGGGAACTTGCGTCTTGTACCGGCTGGTCGACCTGCCGAGCGAACGCTGGCGGCATGCCGTCCTCGAAAAGCGGCGCGCCCTGCCCGCCGCAGAAAATTCCATTCGTCCGTAGCCTTTTCCCAATTTGCAGCTAAATATCCCGCCCCATGTTTTCGCTGTTAGCCGATAAGCTCCAGGACGGTCTTCAAGGACCTGCGCGGTCACGGGAAGATCACGGAGACGAATATCACCGACGCCATGCGGGCGGTGCGGATGGCGCTGCTCGAGGCGGATGTCGAGTTCAACGTGGCCAAGGGCTTCATCGCGCGGGTCAAGGACAAGGCGCTCGGCGAGGAAGTGCTGCGCGGCGTCGCGCCCGGCCAGCAGATCGTCAAGATTTTCCACGATGAGCTCACCGCCCTCCTCGGCGGCGACAATGCCCCGCTGAATCTCGACAAGCCGGCGCGCATCATGATGGTGGGGTTGAACGGCGCGGGCAAGACGACCTCCTCCGCCAAGCTCGCCGCCTGGCTGAAAAAGCAGGGCCGGGCGCCGCTGCTCATCGCCTGCGATTTGCACCGTCCCAGCGGCGATCGAACAACTCGCAACGCTGGCGAAGCAGGTCGGCGTGCCGGTATTCACGCCGCCTCCCGGCGAGAAGGATGTGCTGAAAGTCGGCAAGCTGGCCGTGGAGTGGGCGAAAGAGCAGCCGGGCAACGTGCAGATCTACGACAACCGCCGGCCGCCAGGAAATCGACGAGGTGCTGATCGCCGAGATCAAGGCCTTGCGCGCGTTTTTGCAACCACAGGAAGTTCTGCTCGTGGCCGATGCCGCCACCGGTCAGCAGGCCGTGAGCGTGGCCACCCATTTTCACGAGGCCCTCGACATCACCGGCCTGGTGCTCACCAAGCTCGATGGCGATGCCCGCGGCGGCGCCGCGCTCTCGATGCGCGAGGTCACCCAGCGCCCGATCAAATTCGCCGGCACCGGCGAAAAGCTCGACCAGTTCGAGCCATTTTACCCGGATCGTCTCGCCGGGCGCATCCTCGGCATGGGCGACATCGTCGGCCTGGTGGAAAGGGCCGCCGAGGCCATCGACGAGGAGGAGGCAAAGCGCATGGAGGAGAAAATGCGCACCGCTTCGTTCGACCTGAACGATTTTCTCGCCCAATTCAAGATGCTCAAGAAACTGGGGCCCTTGGAGAATCTCCTTGGCATGTTGCCCGGAATGGGTAACCTTAAGGACTTTTCGGTTGACGAAAAACAGATGAAGCGGGTCGAAGCCATAGTGCTTTCGATGACGCTGGCCGAGCGAACCAAACCGGACATTTTGAATGCCCGCCGCCGCCAGCGCATTGCCCGCGGCAGCGGCGTTTCCGTCACCGAAGTGAACGATCTTCTTCAGCGCTTTGGCCAGATGCGAAAGATGATGAAGAATTTCGGCAAGATGAAGCAGATGATGTCCCGCCCCGGGGCCGCGTCCCGCTTCGGCTTGAAACAATAAATTTTAGAATCAACCCCATCACCCACCAAGAAACCACCTAGCCATGGCCGTCAGCATCCGTCTTCGTCGCGAAGGCAATCTCAACAAACCCTACTACAAAGTCGTCGTCGCCGATCAGCGCAGCCCGCGGGATGGCAAATTCATCGAGCTCGTGGGCAACTACGACCCGAAGAAGGCCGGCGAAAACGCCAACGTCGATCTTTCGCGCATCGATTACTGGATCAAGAACGGCGCCCAGCCTTCCGATACCGTGCGCAGCATCATTAAGAAAGCGCGCAAGAAGGAAACCGCGGCGGCCTAAGGGGCCCCTGTTCCCAGACGTTGTGGACAGCCTGCAAGCCATGCAGGAATTCCTTGAGCATGTGCTGCCACTGCTCATCGACTATCCCGAAGAGATGGTGCTGACCAAGCAGACCAGCGGGAAGCGCACGACGTTTCATCTCAAGGTGCGGCAGACCGACGTGGGCAAAGTCATCGGCAAACACGGCCAGACGATCGTGGCCATTCGCAATCTGCTGGCCGCCAGCGCCGCGCGGCATGGGGAAAAGGCGCAGTTGGAGATCGTGGAGTAGAGCTGGAGCGGACGGTGGGCTGCTTTGAACCGGGGGAGGCGCAGCCCGTAGGAGCCTCAAACAAATGGATTGGCAGATTTTGTCTGGTTCGATTCTTTCGTGGTTCCTTTTCTGCCCATGAGGGTGGAACCACGAAATACGCGAAATAGACGAAATACGGCGGCGCTGGGAGGTAAGAAATCTGCCGGATGAGCGTTATTCTTCCAGATAGCGGCGCTGAGGAGAGGGTTTCAGCGGGAGTTCCTCTGTTACGGTTTGGCAATCACTTGACCGGCGCCCCCTCGCGCCGTGAAACTCGGTCCTTTCGATGAACGAAACCACCATTCGCGTTCCAGCAACGACGGCCAACCTCGGCCCGGGCTACGACTGCCTGGGCGTCGCTTTGCAGATCTACAATCACGTCACGGTCGAGCGCGGCGGGGCACTGCCTACGGATGCCATGGTATCGGCGGTCGCGGAGAAATTCTTTGCGAGTGCCGGTATCGAGCGTTTCCTCTTCTCGTGGAAGATCGGGGGCGAGGTGCCGCGGTCGCGCGGTCTCGGGAGCAGTGTCACCGTGCGTCTGGGTCTGTTGCACGGGTTGAATGAGTTGGCGGGAAAGCCGCTGGCTGCGGATGCGCTCTTTCGCATCTGCGCGGAACTCGAAGGGCATCCCGACAACGCCGCCCCGGCCGCCTTTGGTGGATTTACGGTCGCCGGAGGGGCGGAGATCGCCCGTTTCGAGGTGGCGCCGGAACTGCGCTTCGTCCTCCTCATTCCCGACTTCGAAATCTCCACGCCCGCCGCGCGCAAAGTCCTGCCTGCCCAACTCGACCGCCTGGCCGCCGCGCAAAGCTGCGCCAATGCCTGCCGCATCACCGCCGCCTTCGCCACACAGAACTACGCGCTGCTGCGCGGCGCCTTCGTCGATCAATTGCACCAGCCATTCCGGGAGAAAGAGTTGATCCCCTTCCTCAGCAAAGTGATCGCCGCGGGAGAAGGCGCGGGCGCCCTCGGCGGATTCCTGAGCGGCAGCGGCTCGACGATTTGTGGTGTGACGCTGCAGAACCCGGACGCCGTGGCGGCGGCGATGCTGGCGGCGGCGGGTTTGCCCCATGCGCGCACGATCGTCACCACGGCCGACAATGCCGGCGTGCGCGCCGGAATATAGGCCATGCGCCGCTGGCTGGAAGCGTTCGAAGAGTTTGCGATCGACGTCATTCTCGAGCGTCGCTACGGCAAGCGCGCCCTGGCCCTGCGCTGGTTCCTGTATGCGCTGAGCTGGCTGTTTACCGGCGGGGTACAGACGCGGCTCTGGCTCTTTCGGCACCGCTTGCTGCGCTCGCATCATCCGGCTTGCCTCGTCATCTCCATCGGCAATCTCACCGTGGGCGGCACGGGCAAGACGCCGGTGGTGGAAAAGTTTGCCCGCACATTGCAGGACCACGGGCGCCGGGTGGCGATCCTGAGCCGCGGCTACAAGAGCAAGAAGCCGCCGCTCTTCCGCCGCCTCCAGCGCAAGTGGCTGGGACTGGAGCGCCGCAAGCCGCGCATCGTGCACGATGGGCAGCGCCTGTTGCTCGACAGCCGCTTCGCCGGCGATGAGCCGTTCATGCTCGCGAAGAGCCTCGGCAACGTCATCGTGCTGGTAGACAAGGACCGGGTGCGCGCCGCCCTGCACGCCATTCGCGAGATGAAGTGCGACACGCTCATTCTCGACGATGGGATGCAATATCTGCACCTCAAGCACCGACTGGAAATCTGCCTCATCGACGCCCAGGCCCCCTTCGGCAACGAATACCTGCTGCCCCGCGGCACCCTGCGCGAACCGCCGGCGAATCTGCGCCGGGCCAGCTTCATTTTCATCACGAAGACGCCGCCCCGCGGCAATGCGGAACTGATCGAACGCATCCGGGAATACAATCGCACCGCCGAGATCGTGGAGTGCCGGCACCAGCCGCTCTACCTGCGCAATCTCTACGATGCCGACGACCGCAAGCCGCTCGATTACCTGAACGGCAAATACATCGCGGCCATCTCCGGCATCGCCCGGCCCGAGAGCTTCGAGCAGAGCCTGGTGGCGCTGGGCGCCCATCTCGAAATCACCAAGAGCTTCGCCGACCATCACCGCTTCACCGATCGCGAATTGCAGGAATTCGCGGCGCGGTGCTCGCGGCGCGACCTCGAGTTCATCGTCACCACGGAGAAGGACAGCGTGCGATTTCCGGCGAAGTTCGCGGGACTGGAAACGCCGGTCTACTACCTGCGCGTGGAGATCGAGATCCTCAGCGGCCACGAGAGCTGGGACAGCCTCGTCCAGCGGCTTTGCGCGCCGCGGGAGCTGCTCGCGCCGGAACGGTTTTTCGCCTGAGGGACTGTAAAATAAGTCGAGGAGAGAACGGGTGAGCGTCGAATAAATTGCCGAGTTGGAACCAGGTGGGCGACAAGGGCGGGCGTGGTGGCAGTTGCAGCGCTGTAGCCGGGCTCACTGAGCCCGGTGGGGGCTGGTCCGGACCGGGTTCAATGAACCCGGCTACAACAGCTATCCGACTGCGTGGCCACCGTGGAAGCGAAGACACCTACTCCGCGGTGAGCATCTCGCGGATCGTGTTGAGGAGCAGATCGAAATCGACGGGCTTGGTGAGATGCCGGGAGAAACCGGCCTCCTTCGCGCGCCGCACATCGTCTTCCATCCCAAAGCCGCTGAGCGCAATGCCACGCAGCCGATGGTCCGCGCACAGCTTGCGCATGAGATCGTAGCCCGATCCATCGGGCAGGCCGAGGTCGCTGATGACCAGCCGCACCGGGCGGGCGCGCCCGCTATCGTCCACGGTTTTCCGCGCCGCCTCGGTCTCGGCGATGGCCTGGGCCAGGTTGCTCGCGGCGGTGACCTGAAAGCCCGCGCGGCGCAGCATGCGGGCCATGACGTGGGCGGTATCCGGATGATCCTCGACCAGGAGCAAGTGCGTGTGCATCCCGTCCGGAACCCGGGACGGATCCGAACGCCGGGGGGCCGCCGGTTCCACGGCGACGGCCGCAGTGGCGGCGGGGACAAGCGGCAGCCGGACCGTGAAGGTCGAACCGAGATCGGTCCCCGGACTGGCCGCGGTAATGGTGCCGCCATGCGCCTCCATGATCGCTTTGCTGATCGCCAGGCCGAGGCCGAGGCCGCCGAATTGCTGGGTGATCGAGCGCTCACCCTGCTGAAAGGCGCCGAAGACGCGCGGCAGCATGGCCGGCGGAATCCCGATGCCGGTATCCTCGACTTCCACGATCAGCCAGCGGCCGCCGTTCGCTTCCTCGTGGCGGGTGCGGACGAAGATCTGCCCGCCCACCGGCGTAAACTTGATGGCGTTCTTGAGCACGTTCCAAAACACCTGGGTCAGCCGCGCCGCATCGACCCGCGCCACATGCTCGGCGGCCTCGATCTTTTCATGACAAACGATCATCTTTTCCGCCGCCTCGTGCGAGCAGCACGTCTTGATCGCATGCTCGATGATCGGGCGGATATCGACGGCCTCGCACTGCAACTCGAGCTTGCCCTTCGCAATGCGCGTGATGTCCAGCATGTCGTCGATCAGCCGGGCCTCGAGCTCGATGTTGCGGAAAATGGTGGCCATGTCCTCCTGCACATCCTGCGGCAGGCGGTTGTCGCGCTGGAGCGCGGAGACGAGCGCGAGCACCGGCGTGAGCGGGGTCCGGAGCTCATGGCTGAGCGTGGCAATGAAGTGGTCCTTCGCCCGGCTGGCGGCTTCCGCCTCGAGCAACAGCCGCTCCGCCTGCACCTGCTTCATCACCCGCTCGACCGTCGGGACGACGAGCTCGATGAAGTTCGGCGTCTTGGGAATGAAGTCGCGCACCCCGGCCCGCATGGCTTCGATGACGCGCGTTTCGTCGCCATAGCCGGTGATGAGAATGGCCGGCACCTCCCGGCTCTCCCGCTGCAAGGCGCGATAGAACTCCAGACCGTTGGTCGGCTCCGAAAGCTGGTAGTCCAGCAGCAGCAGGTCGATGCGGTGCGCCATGAGGCGGGCGCGGGCGTCGGCGGTATTGGTCGTCAGCTCCACGTGAAAACCCGAGCGCTCCAACTGCAGGCGCTGCAGCCGGCCGATGCCCGGATCGTCCTCCAGGACGAGGATGGTGCCACGCTGCCCCGGATCGCTCATCGTTTAGGAACTCCCGTTCCGCGGACGCTGGACGATCTGCAAAAACAGGCCCAGTCGGCGGATGGCATCGATAAAGCCGTCGTACTCGACGGGTTTGGTGATGTAGACATTACAGCCCAATTCGTAACAGCGGTCGATCTCGCGCGGGTCATCCGTGGTGGTCAGCATGATTACCGGGATGCGGTGCGTCGCCGGGTTGGCCTTGATCTGGCGCAGGGCCTCCACGCCGTCGATCCGCGGCATGTTGATATCGAGCAGGATGACCAGGGCCTGGTCGAGGGTCTGCTGATGCGAATCGCCCCGGCTGGCGAGGCAATCGAGGAGTTCCTGGCCGTCGCGAACGCGCAGGAAGCCGTTGAGCAGCCCGGCACGTTCGAGGTTGCGCTGCACGAGTTGGGCGTGGCCGTCGTCGTCTTCCGCGAGAAGGATGGTGACTGGTTGGGTGGTCATGAATTCGGGACTGCCACGTTAAGCCGTTCCTTGCGGGGAGCAACCCCGGGGAGCGGGGAAAGCCGCGGATCGGCCGGGAAGGCGACGAAGAACGTCGAGCCCACCCCTTCGGTCGATTCGACCCACACGCGTCCGCCATGCCGTTCCACGACCCGCCGCACCAGGGCCAGGCCGACCCCCTCACCCGCGGCCACATTGCCATGCAGACGCTGAAAGATCGCGAAAACCTTGGGCAAATAGCTCTCCGCAATACCCAGTCCATTGTCCCGCACGAAGAAAGTCTGCGGCTTCTCGATGCCCTCGACCTCGCGGGTCACGCTGCCGATCTCGATCCGGCCCGGGCGCGTGGCATCGAGGTAGTTGACGGCATTCCCGATGAGGTTCGCGAAGATCTGCTCGACCGCCGTGGGGTCGGCCCACACCGCCGGCAAATCCTCGACCACGATCTCCGCGTGACGATCATCGATCGTCCCGCGCATCGCCTCGATGATCCGGTGGACCACGGGTTTCAAGTCGACCATTTTCGCGTGGTATTCGACACTACCGGCGCGGGAGAGACGCAACAGGGCGTCGATGATGTTCGAAAGCCGCGTCACCGCCGTCTGGATGAAATGAATGGACTCGGTCATGTCGCGCTCGGCGAGGGCCATGGCCCGCTGGCGGTCCCCGGCGGACATCTCCCCATGGAGCAGCTTTTGCAAATCCTCGCGCGCAAAGCCGAGCTCGCGGCTGAAGCCCTGGAGATTCACCAGGGGCGAGCGCAGGTCGTGCGACACGCTGTAGACGAACATCTCGATCTCCTGGTTCTTCTGGCCGAGATCGGTATTGGCCCGGGTCAGTTCGTTCGCCCGGCGCTCGAGCGCCTCCTGGTAGATTCGCTCCCGCAGACGCGCACTGGCGAGGTTATCGGCCAGCAGGTGGAACTGCTCGTCCAGCTCCCGGATTTCATCGGACCCTGGAACGAGTGGCGGAAGCGTCTGGCCATTGGCAATGAGCCGGGTATTGACCGTCACCTTGCGAATGCGGTCCCCGATCTCGCGGCTGAACATCCAGGCGGCCAGCACGCCGATACTCACATTGACCAACAAGCCGCCGATCAGCAGCCAGTTCTGCATGTTCGCCGAACGCCGCAAAGTCTCCAATCGCTCCAGGTCGAGCTTTTCTTCGGCGCTGCCGAATGCCGCAATATTATCCCGGACCGCATCCATGAGTTGCTTGCCTTGCAGAGTCTTGACTTCGTCCTGGGCGTTTTCTCTTCCGAGTTCGCCGATCCGCTTGAGGATCTCGTGTTGAAAATCGAGACGGGCCTGCGCGCTTTGCAGAATGCGCTCGAAGGGCTCCTGCTGCCGCGGATTGTCCCGCACCAAATGCTTCAACTCGGGCAACTCCTGCCCCAACTCCTTTTCGTCCCGATTCAACTCGTCGGAAAAGGCCCGATTGCCGGTGAGCAACAGACCCCGCAAATTGCTTTGCGAAGAGACGAGCAGCCGAAAGACGTGTTCCGTTTTGGCCAGGACATTCTTCGTGTGCATGGCCCAGTGCTGGGCTTCGCTGAGATCGGACTGGCGCTTGAGGAGCAGGCCGATGAAAAGGGCCTGGTAGACGAGCGGCAACGCGATCACAAGCAAACCTTTGCGCAGGATAGTGACGCGGCGGGCCTTCAT
>JBBCHV010000012.1:0-100952 GCA_037200205.1 Chthoniobacter sp. | reverse complement strand
CGCTCGTCGTTGGGCTGGGGTTTGGTGCCAAGGATGACGGCGGCCTTTTTTAAAATGTCGTTCTCCAGTTTGAGGGTGGCATTTTCGCGTCGCAGGCGGCGCAACTCGTCCGCTGCGGCCTCCTCATCCCGCAGTTGCGGGGACTCGTCGGCCTGCGCTCCCGAGTTGCGCCGCCTGCGAGGACTTGCGCACCCACTCGTAGAGAACACCCTCGCTGATCCCAAGATCACGGGCCACTTCGGAAACTGGCTTGCCGATGCCCACAAGCTCGACGGCCTGCGCTTTGAACTCTGCTGTATATCGTCTTTTGGTCACTGCATTCATTATCTGATTTTCCTGGTCAGTGGTCCAAAATCTTCGCGCACCTCACCCCGCATGAAAAACAAACCAAGCAGAGAATCTAAAGCGCAGTCAGTCGATCTTCATGGACACGGAGGGGGGCCGGGATGCGGCGCGCCAGCGCCGCGCCCGGCCCTTCCTTGTCTTAAAGAGGATAACTGCACCAAGCCTGTCTCGGCTCGGTCGCTCTTTGTGGCTCAGGAGAATCTGAGACTCTACGTCGAACACTTCGGTGAGAACAACGTAGCGCTCCTAACGCTGACCATGCCGACGCTCTGTCTCAGCGCAACGGAATTTCAGAAGTCCTGGCACTCCATGCGCACTCATGCACTGAAAAAGGAATTTGACACTGGCATGTGGATTCGGGAGCGCCAGCCGAGAACGGGAAGCTGGCACGCTCACGCCGTCGTAAACGTCGGCTACGACATCCGCACTGGCTTTCCCTTCGATCAGGTCGAGAGGGGCTTCTATGCAAACGTGGACGGACGCACACGGAGGCTGTGGAAATCGCTACGTGAGATGAGCGAGAAATATGGATTCGGCAGGACAGAGCTTTTGCCGATCAAGGCCAGTGGTCCGGCCTGCGCACGTTACCTCGTCAAGTATCTGGGAAAGGTGCGGTCTACGGACAAAAACGAAGGCGGAGAGAAGTGCCGCCTCTTCGGCATCTGGGGCGGCGTTCGTTTCGTCTCGTCTTCGTTTTGTTTCCTCAGTTCGCGGCTCATCTACATGCGCAAGATTTGGTTTGCCCATGAAGTCGGGGCTTCCAACTTCAGCGTGATGTTCGGCAAGAATTGGTGGAATCCGCTCAAGGGGCCGCTTTTGGAAGTGATCTTGCCGGACGACTACTACAAGGTCCCGAACGATGGTGCGCTTGTTTGGGACAGCTTGGGTTCCAGAACCTTCAGTGCCGACATTGCGAGGTTTACGGGTGCGGAGTCGATTGAGGATGCACGAAATCACTCGTGGTTCCGTCTCTTTTGGGAAGTCGGAAAACTGCTCTACAAGGACGATATGGGGCTGATCAGAGCCTACGCTCTGGACAAAATCAGCAGGAAGGAGCCGAAACTGACGCCTATCGAGCCGCAACTGTTGTTTCGGTTTTCAGCGGGGCAGAGCGAGGAGGATTAGGCCATGCTTGCGGGAAAGAAAATCAGTTCATTGCAGGACGCCTTTGCGCTGCTCAATTGCCATCGGTTGCCAGCGCGCTTGAACACATCAGAGGTGGCGGTCCTGCTCGGCTTCCAGGAGCACGATATTGCGCCGTTGGTCGCGGCCAAGCTCCTGACGCCATTGGGGAAACCTGCTCCAAACGCTCCGAAGTATTTTGCTGCGACAGAGGTCTTGGCCTGTGCGGACAATCGTGATTGGCTATCACTTGCGACGAAGGCCATCGCGAAGCATTGGGCCAGCAAGAATCGCCGTGAGTCGCAATCCACACCATGAATAAGGGAGAAGAGGCCTACAAATTTATCGGAAATCTCGCGATCGCACTCTACACACAGCGAATCAAGATTCGGCTGGGGGCACTACAGAAGATACTGAACGACAAGGGCGCGGACTACGGTGGGGGTGTTGGCATGGGGAAGGTCGTATCAGCGGCATACCACTACTGGGAGAAGGAGGGCGATTGGGTGATTCACCATGCAATCGCTGCTTCGTTCACTGGGCAGAATGATGAATATCTCTTCGATTGAGAGTCGATCTGTAAAAGCGTAAGCTGTATGAATTATTCCCTTTGGATCAACGGAAAGGAAGAGGGGCCGTATGCCGGGCAAGATCTAGAAAATGCGCTCGCTGGTGGTTCATTGGATGGAAACACCTTGGCTCGCCCTGCCGATGGCGGCGATTGGAAGCCACTCCACATCCTCATTGCAATCAAAGCTAGGCAGCCGATCACTCCACCCAAAGTGGTTCCAAAGCCTTCGGCCGCAAGGAAACCAGCAACCTCAATGGGTATTGGTATCGCGGCGGGCGTACTGCTTCTGGCCGGACTGATCGTCGGTTGGTTTTATTTGAGCGGTCACGCTTCCGGACAGCTTAACGGGCAGGTTTTCATCGCCACCAAAGGCGGGCTAAATGTCAAGTTGGGACAAGTTGAGGTTGTGCTGATTCCGGTCAAACGTGTCTCTCCATGGATTCATCACAAGGCCGAAGTGATCGATTCTGAGTCCGCGCGTTTGAAGAATTCAGTAAACCCGGACGATATGAAGGCCCTGGTTCATTTGTTCGACGCCGATTTTTATTTTGAGGACTTACCGAGGCCGGATTTTTCCGCGCTGACGGATGCCGACGGAAAATTTTCAATGAAGGTGCCGAGAAACGGCAAGTATATCGTTGCCGCACGAGCGCGCAGGAGCGTTGGTGAGGAGGAGGAAAAATACGCCTGGCTATTCGATTTCTCGATGGATGGCGCACCGGATAAGACGATAATGCTTTCAAATAACAATCTCACAACCACTGGAGCGCCTGGAAATATCGTTCTCACTGGTGAGCAGCTTTTTCATTCCCGCTAAGGAGAGGGTTTTGGTGCCTTCCAAATGGCTTCCCGAGGCGAAGAGTTGTGAGTTGAATCACCTTCGTTGTGTCTGCGGCTTCGTAATCGTCAAGTGAAGGACAAATAACGACTGCTCCTTTGGCATACGCTTCATGGACCGCACGGCTGGTATGGCCAAGGGCTTCTTGGGCGAAGCGTTGGGGATAACCGCACGATTTCGCGCGCTGTGCCCATGAATGACGATAGCTGTGCAAACTGACGCCTGACAGACCCGCGATGCGGCAACGTCGGCGAAACTCGGTAGCTCGTGCATTAGCGCCGCTTCGTTTGATCGTGGGGAATAGGTCGCCCTTTTCGGGGAGCGTGAGAAGCAGGTCGCGCAGTTTTTTTCCGATGGTGAGCCGGGCCGGTTTGCTGAAAGTGCCGAGCTTTTGGCGGCGATAGCTGAGGACGCCCGTGCGCCAGTCGATCTGCTCTGCGGTCATGTTCGCGGCGTCGGTCTGTGCTGCGCCCGTCTCGTATAGAAACTCATAGTAGGCGCGGCGCTCGGCATTCTGCTCGCTGGCCGACAATGGCGGCGTGTTCCTCCGCGGTGATGGCGCGTTTGCTCTCGCTGCGAATCTTCGGCCACGCGGCCTTGTGGAGAATGGGCCACGCGAGCCAGCCAAGATTGAGCGCGAGATTGTGGAGGCGGCGCAAGTAGTGGCCGACGAATTGCCGTGCGCGTGGCAAATCACCAGCAGGTCCTCCGCGGTCGATTCCACCAGCGGCTTGGATCGGATCGGATCGTAAGAGCGGCTGCGCATGGCGCGAGCGCAACGGGTCTGCGTCGTCGGCTTCCCGTGCCGTGCATTTCGTCCATGACGTCCTGCCAGGTGCGTGTGCACAACCTCGGGTCATGTGCGGAAAGGTAGGTCCGGCCAAGCGCGAGATTGAAGATGGTCTGCTTGTGGGCCTCGTTCATGGCCAGCAAAAGCCGCTGTGCTTCAGCGCGGTCCTTCGTGCGAAGACTGCCCCGGTTTGCGGTGCCATTCTCCTGCCAATAGAAAGCGCTTCCGGCGCGTTGGAATAGTTGATACTTGAGCTGCACGAACTTCGGTTGGTTGCGGAGTTTGCATGCGCCAAAGGGCGACCGTTACAGAGGAGTGAGCGAGTGGTGAGGGAGTCCGCGCGAATAGTGGGAATCAGCGCGAGTTTGCACTCAGCCTAAAAACGGGAATGGGGTGACGAACCGTGCTTGAAAACGGCGTGCGAGTGGCGATCAGATTGGACGGGGAAAGGGTGGTCAACCGGAAAGGAGGGGTGCGGCCTCGTCTGGCAGGTGGCCGAGCCATTTGCCGCCGAGCCAGTGGCGGAAGATGTGAGTTAAAAGCAGTGTCCAGCGTTGCTCGACGGTCCATCGCTCCGCGCTGGCGTGAAAGCGGCCCAAGGTGTTGCTGACCTGCGCGATGGACTGCACGAGGGCGGCCCGGTTGTCGTGCTGCAAACTGACTTTGACCGTACTCTGGCCGCCGTGGCGGGTCAGTCGCGCGACGCCGCCCAAGAGCGCCGGCCGGCTGGTGATGGCCTCGCGGTGATGGCCGCCGTCGTGCAACCGCGCATAGAGGTGCCACCAGTTGTAGACCAGCGCCACGCAGTTCGCCATGAAGCGGCAGGGCTTGAGCTTTTGGGTGGTGTAGCCGTTCCGACCCCACTGGTTTTTGAGTTCGTCGTAGATGTTCTCTGCATCGGCCCGTTCGCGGTAGAGGCCTGCCAGGGCGAGCGCGGGATAAGCGACCGGATCGAGCGTGGTCACCAGCACGGCGACGCGGCCAGACCATGGCGCCGGGCTGGCCGGCCACTGCTCGCTGCCCGGCAATGCGCCGCCGAGATGATCGCGCCGTCGCCGGGCTTGGGGGCCGACCGGAGCCAACCCCGGCGCTTCGCGCACCAGCACCACGCGGCGTTCGCGTGTCCAGCCACTTAAACGCAGGGCCGCCGTCATCACTTCCCAGCCGTCCCCGGCGTCCTCCCACACACCGCCAGCCCGCAGTGCCCGCTGGATCAACGTTTTGACTTTGGCCGTGTGTCGCAGCTTGAACAAACAGGGCAGCCCGCGCTCCTCGGCGGCGTTCAAAAGCATTTCGTTGCCGTAACCGCAGTCGCCTCGCACCATGGCCGGCCAATGCGTGCGCGGCAGTTCATCGAGCAGCTTCCAGAGTCCGGGAAGCGCATGCCGCCCCGCGTGTTCCTTGCCGCCGTGCACTTCTACCCCAAGGCAGAGCCGCGTATTGGCCATGAAGTAACTATGATGGGCATGACTCGGCCGACCCGGCTTGTGCGGGTTGTGTCCAAGCTCGGCTCCTTGCTGCCGGCCGTAGATCGTCTTGATCGTCACGTCGATATCCAGGATCCACGGCTGGCTCAGCACCGGTTCCACACACGCTCGCAGTTCGCCCCCCAGCCACGCCAAACCAGCTGCTTCCTCCAGCCGTCGCCAGGCACCACGCACCACGTCCTCGCTGACCGTGCCGCTCATCCCAAGCAGCGGCGGGTTGAGCCGGTCGCCCCGCACCGCGTTGATATGCGCATACCGCCAATGCCCACACAATATCGAGAGCGCCGCCGTGCCAAGCACATCGACGACCGAGGCGCCGGTCACTCGCGAGGGGCAGCTGATTTTTTTCGCGCAGTTCCTGCACGCCAGCGGGCGGTGGGAGCAGTTCCTGCGGAAATCGCCCCTGGCCTATACCGGCAACCGCGGGAGCAAGGTCGTCGAACTCCGCCCAATACCGTCCGCCAGGTGTGTCCACCGGCCACGGAAGTTGCTCCAAAGGGGACTCACCCAACGGGTGAACGGCGAAGTCGCTCTCAAACGACGGCATCCCTCAGCACACCAGCTTTTTGCCCTCACCGCGATCCTTTCCCATTCCCGCTTTTAGGCTCAGTTATGCACTCACTGGGGCCTCTGGCGGGTCATCAAACCGAAGGAAGTGTCTGTAACCGAGTGGCTTACAGAATGGCTCCTGAGGTAGGATTTGAACCTACGACCAATCGGTTAACAGCCGATCGCTCTACCACTGAGCTACTCAGGATCTTCCGGGCTGCGGAGGGGTGGTATGAATGCCTCAGCATCCCCTCTCCGGCAACCTTTTTTTCGGGAAAAATTCGGGTCGGGTGGCGGGCGGAAAAGGGCGATTTTCCCGGGGCAAACTACGCCAACGCGTAGACGGCGGCCACGCGATTTCCCTGTTTCTCCCTAAGAACAATCGGTATCGTGCATGGTATTCCCAAAGGGACTCCCTCTCGCGGAGCACCCTCCATCCACACCATCCAAATGAAAAAAATCGCACTCCTCAGCACCATTCTCTTCGCGGCCGTTTCGGCTTTCGCGGGGGACACCAAACTCGAAGGCACGGCCACCTGCGCCAAATGTGATCTCGGGATCGCCGAAAAATGTCAGGCTGCCGTGGTCGTGAAGACCGCCGACGGCAAGTCGGAGACCTATCTTTCCGAGCCGAACGACAAGGCCAAGGCTTTGCACAAGGAAATCTGCAAGGGCGGCAAAGACGCGACGGTGGAAGGCACGGTCGGTGAAAAAGACGGCAAGAAGACCATCACGATCACCAACTACGCGATCAAGTAATCGCTCGCTGAGTCTCCCCAAGACTTGAATCAAAAGGGCGCCCGCTATCGGGCGCCCTTTTTTGTTGGCTGTTTTGTTGGGCAGGGGCGCGAGACTATTTCGCGAAGCCCTGGACCTTCAGCCAGTAAAGGCAATCGGCGACCCAGGGATGATGCGGGCCGCCGGCCCGGCCGCCGCCGAGGCCGATGCCGTGTCCGCCTTTTTGATAGATGTGCAGGTCGAAGGGGACGCCGGCGGCGCGCAACGCTTCCGCGAAGGCGAGGGAGTTTTCCACTTTCACGGAGCCGTCTTCCCACGTGTGAAAGAGGAAGGTGGGTGGGGTGTCTTTGGTGACCTGCTTTTCATTGGAGAGGAGGTCGACGAGTTCCTGGGATGGGTTTTCGCCGAGCAGGTTTTTCTTCGAACCGCCATGGGTGAGGGAGCCCATGGTGATGACGGCGTAGCAGAGGATGCCGATGTCGGGGCGCGAGCTGAAGCGCTCGACGGGATCGGCGTCGTCCGCCTTGCCGGCATCGAAGTGGGTGAGCAGGGTGGAGGCGAGATGGCCGCCGGCGCTGGAGCCTATGATGCCGACACGCTTGGCGTCGATGTGCCATTCGTCCGCCTTGGAGCGGGCGAGGCGTACGGCGCGAGCGGCGTCGTTGAGCATCGCCGGATGGCGGTAGCCCTTGGAGCCGAGGCGGTATTTCAGGACGAGCCCGGCGATGCCGTTGTCTGCCAGCCATTCGGCGTAGCCGGCGCCTTCGTGGGGCGCGAGGCCGCCGTAACCGCCGCCGGGGCAGATGACGATGGCCGCGCCGGTGGCTCTGTCCGGTGCGGGCAGGAAGGCGGTGAGCGTCGGCTTGTCGTCATCCTTGTCACCGAGGGCGCCTGGGGCGCCGTTGGGCCAGAGCAGGACGGGATCGAGCGGTGCGGCGTGGAGCGAGAGCGCGGTGGAGAGGGCGAGGAGCAGGAGTGGGAGGCGCATGGGGTATGTGGGAAGGGCGAAGGCAGTCTGCTCTTCATCCTAATCTTAATCTTCCCCGGGCTGCGGAGGGATTAGGAGTAAGAGTAAGATTAAGAAACGGACCTATCTGCCGGGCGAATCTAAGTCGGACTTACACCTTCTCCGGCACCACATAGGGCGCGCGGTACTCGCGGGTGAGCATCTTGTCCGCGGCGGCGTTGTCGATGAAGCGCTCGGTCTTCGGATCCATCTTCAGGTATTCGCCGAAGGTGAGCTTATCCACCTTGATGTCCACGCCATTGGCGGCGAGGTGCGTGGCGAGACGGTCGAATGAATCGAGCGCTTCCTTGTCGCCCTTGAATTTTTCCCGGATGTCGTCGGGGGCGGCGGTTTTGCCGAGGCGATAGGAGATATTCGCCGTGTGGCAGAGCGCGCTGGAGATGTGGCCGTCGATGATCTTGCCGTTCAATTCGGCGGACTTCCGGCTGCGCACGCAGGCGATGAAATTGCCGAAGTGGCCTTCCTCTTTGGCCGAGAGACGGTCGTCCTTGTCCTTCGCTTTCTCCTCGGCGGTGATTGGATTCGATTCCGTAACATCCTTCAGGCCCGGCGGATTGCCATACTTGCGCACGAGCTTGTCGTCGTTGTCGTAGACGGCGGCGTTTGCGTAGTCCGGCGCCACGACGTAGCCGTGCTCGTATTGCGCGACCACGCCTACGCCGGCACCGCGATATTTGTCCATGGTCTCGGAGCCGGTTTTTTCCGGCAGGCCGCGCACTTCGAAGATCAGCGGAGCCTTCGCGTAATCGTGGAAAACGATCATCGAGTTCGGCGTTTCGCCATCGTCCTTGTAGCCGAGGCGGCCGCCGACGGAGACGATCTTCGGGGAAAGTTCCGTCTCGCCGGTGAAGCGGCGGGCGATGTCCATCTGGTGGATGCCCTGGTTGCCGAGGTCGCCGTTGCCGTAGTTCCAGATCCAGTGCCAGTCGTAATGGATGATGCCGTATTTCGGGTCATTGCGGTGCGGCGGCACGACCGGCGCCGGGCCGGACCAGAGATCGTAATCGATGGTGCTGGGCACCTGCTGGTCGGCGGTGACGAGCCCGATGCTGGGGCGGCGTTTGTAGCAGAGACCGCGGACGTATTGCAGCTTGCCGAGCGGCTCGGTCTTCATCCAGCGAATGACATCCGCCAGGCCCTGCGCCGAGCGGCTTTGCACGCCCATCTGGACGATGCGCTGATACTTTTCCGTGGCCTTCACGAGCTGGCGGCCTTCCCACACGTTGTGCGACACAGGCTTTTCCACATACACGTCCTTGCCAGCCTGGATGCCCCAGATGGCGGCGAGGGAGTGCCAGTGGTTCGGCGTGGCGATGGAGATCGCGTCCACCTCGCCGGAGTCCAGCAGCTTGCGAATGTCGGCGAAGGGTTTCGCCTCGATGTTCTTCTGCTGAAGCTGCTTCACGCCTTTCTCGAGCACCGAGCTGTCCACATCGCAGAGGGCCACGATGCGCACGCCTTTCATGCCGGAGTAGGCGCTGATGTGCGACTGGCCGCGGCCGTGAAAGCCGACGACAGCGATACGGATGTCGCTGTTCGCGCCCTCGGAGGCGGCGCGAATGTAGGCGGGCATCGAGAGGGCGGCGCCGGCGAGCGCGGTTTGCTTGAGGAAGTTGCGGCGATTGGTGGGGTGGGACATGGGGGGTTGGATTTTGGATTTTAGGAAATGGCGGATGGAAAATGGAAAATGGAAAATGGAAATGCGCTTACTTCGCGGGCGAGATGTAGTCGTTGTAATGGTCGGCGACCTTGGCCTGGTCGGTGTCGCCTTCGTGGAAGTAGAAGCGGTAGCGGAAGGTCACGCTCTGGCCGGCGGGCACTTGGAATGCGCCGGCGGTTTTGTCGGGCAGCTTTTCAAATTGCGCCTGGCCAAAAGGGTTGGCGGCGAAGAGGCCGTAGGTGCGCACGTGCCACCAGGTGGGGTGCCGGGGATTTTGCGGATTGTCGAACATCGCGATGCCCGCGGTCTTGCCCTCGACCGGGCCATAGTAGTCGCACCAGTTGCCGCGCGTGCCCCAGGCTTCCAGATCCTTTTTGCCTTCGCTGGTGATGATATGGCCGTCGCCCTTCGGCACGGTCTTTTCGCCCTTCACCTTCGGCTTGTCCACGCGCATCGTTTCCGGCACGCGGATGGCCATCGCCCCGTCCTTGTCATCGCCGAAGACCACGTCCTTGTCGGCCGCCTTGATGGTGATGTCGAAGTCGATCATCGGCCCGTCCTGGCCCTTGTAGAAAGTAATGGTGCGTTCGTCGGTGGCCACGAGTTCGCCGGTGCCATCGACCACCCATTTGTTTTTGTCGTGCAGCGAGCCGCGGTCGTCGCCGCTCTTCACCTCGACAAAGCTGTCGTGCACGATCTGCCCGAGCTTCCCGTCGCCCTTGGCGCTGTCTTCCCAAAAGCCGATGCCATTCACATTGCGATGCCCCCACCACAAGCCCTTGTGGTGCGGATGGTCCTTTTCCTCGGTCGCGAGGTCATCCTGCAACGGCCAGTGGCGCGTCATGGCGCCGCCGGTCGGCCCGATGATCGGGTAAAGGTACGGCCGGCGCGCACCGGTGAAGTGATACTCGGTGAAGAGATGGCCATCGATGTTCACCGTCACCTTGTCCGCCTCCTCTTTGAGATCGACACCGGCGAAGGCCAGGGGCGCAAAGGCGGTGACACAGAGGGTGGCAAGGGAGCAGCGGAGAGGATGAATCATGGGACGAAGCGGGGGATGGGGATGTCGTGGGGTGTAAGCGGACAACCTGCGTACGGGGTTCTTTGTTTGGCGGGAACTGCGAATGACCGCAAGGAGGAAGGCGTTTTCGGAATTTTTTTTGCTTCGATTAGGTTCGATTACTTTGGGCTCGGCGGTTCGCTGTCCGCCGTATGAAGGCAGGCCTTGGGGAAGCAGTTTGGGCGTTTGGGCATCTGAAATCAGGTGGGAGAGAAGTTGAAACACGATTAGGCACGATTGGGTGCGATTTTTCTCGATCCGGGACGGCGTCCGCTGCGCGGGTGGCGATCGGTCGCTGGGGGGGAATGCATGGGTTCGTCCGCCTGTGGCGTGGTCTCCTGTGAATCCGCTCACTAACACCATTCTCGACTCGATTTTGGGTGGCCAAGGGGTATGCTGTGCCATGACGCACGCCCCAATGCCGAGAACGAATGCTCCGGTGCGCGTCGACTACTCGGTGCGGCTGTTTCGGGCGACGGTCGAGGACGTGCGGGAGTGGCTGGGCAGGCAGGCAACGCGTCTGGCCGTGATGGCCGCGGTGATCTTTCTCGGTGCGGCTTTGCTCGCGTGGCTGGTGCGCGGGGGAGAGATGGAATTCCTGGTGCCGCTGCTGGTGGGAGCGGCGGCAGTTTTGCTGGCTGGCGTCGGCGTTTTTGCGGCGCATCTGCTGTACCTTTCCCCACGGAAGTTGTGCGCGGCGAAACAACAGCAACTGGACGCGGAGCGCCGGCAATTTGCGTCGGCCCTCGAGAAAGAGAGGCAGGCCACCCAGTTCGCCCTGGCGGAGCGGGATGTCTTGAAAACCCGTCTCGAGGAACGCCCGCTGCGCCCGCTCGAACTGCGCGCCGAGATCGATCAATTGATTGCCGAAGGCGAGGCATTGTTGACGGCGGAGGAGAGCACGTTGATCGGCGAATCGGATTTGTGGCTGGACGACGTGGAACGTTTTGCGAAGCGCCACTTGAGCCCCGATCAATACGACCGGCTCCATGCCGCCTCGCCGCCGGATTTGGCGAAGCAGGTGAAACTTCACCGCAATCCTTCCGGGAAGGGGCCGGTGCCACCGGAAGAGTTTGCCGTGGCCGAGCAGTTGGTGAGGATCAAGACTGGGCTCAAGGAGCTCCGGCAAGGGATTGGCGGCCAGGCCGGATAGCCATGATCGTGCGGCGTTCTCGGCGATGAGCAGCGCCTGCTACGGGGCGAGTTCCACATTGCTCACCCCGGCGGTGCCGGGGTGGAAGATATTGCCGAGGAAGTGAAGGCTTTGTGGCGGATGGGTGCCGGTGGCTTCGATGCGAACCGCGTACTTATAGCGCGGCGGCTCGCGCTTCGGCACGCCGTCGACGAGCGGTTGGTCGCGGCCGGTGTCATAGAGGATGTTGCCCTGGACGATGACGTCGGTCAGCGCGGGATTTTCCGGCAGGGGCGCGTGATCGAAACGGATCGGCGACGCAGAGCCGGTCGGTCCCCAAATCCAGGCGGAGTCGCCGTAGCCGAAATCGGAGATGATGTTATGGGCGATGATCGAGCCGCCGTCGGTATTCGGGCCTTGGGCAGGGACACCCTCGTGGGCGGCCTGGGCCGCGCCCGAAGCAGTGCCGGGCATGAGGCCGATGCTCCAGAGATCGTTGCGGATGAATTGATTTCCGATGATGAGCACGTTGCGCGCACCGTGCATGGCCTTCATGCCGATGAAGCAGTTGGAGACGATATTATCGGCGACGATGATCTGGTCGCAATGCAGGTCCAGGCCCTGCGCGGCATTCTCGACCTGATTGCCGAGAAGCTGCGTGCGGGTGGTGGTGCGGGGGCCGCTGACGACGATGGCCGAGCCCTGGTGCCAGTTGTTGACGTAGCCGGCGTCCCAGACTTCCTGGCTCATGAGGGTGCCCTTTTGCGGGTTCTTCTTCGTGAATTGGCCGAGCCCATATTGCTCCTTCATCGCGGGCGTCGGCGACAGATGATGCTCCACGACGCGGCAATTCTGGATGAGCGTGCCTTCGCAATACTCGACGTCGATGCCGGTGCCGTCGATGCAGCGGAAGGCGTAGCCATAGAGCGGCGAGCGGGTGCGGTCATCGATGCTGATGCGCATGTAATTCTCCACCAAGCAGCCGCGCACCTGGGTGCCGCTGCTCTCCCGAATGTCGATGCCGGAAGAGATACTGCGATTGTCGATGACTCGCACATTCTCCAACGTGGTCTCGGCGCATTGGCGCACGGTCACGCCTTCCTGAGCGGAGTCCATCCGGCCTGCGGCGCGGGTGAGGGTGAGATCGCGCAACTGCACACCTTTGGCGCGTTCGATCCGCACGATGGGTTGCTCCGGGTTCGTCTGGACGATGCGGCCGGGTCCGTACAAGCCACCGCCGTTGGAGTTGATCAGGATCTGCTTCGCAATGCTGTAATCGCCGGCCGGCACGAAGACCATTTTCCCGGGATTGGCATCCACCGCGGCCTGCACCGAATCGTACTCCGCCACGCTGGGCGACTGCGCGTGGGCGGCCAGGGCGTGGGCGAGAAAGGCGAGCAGGGTAAGGGTTCGTCGGAAGAATGGGGGACGAGGCATTGCTTTCCAATGGGGAATCGGTTCGTGGAGAGCAAGGATTTCAGTGAGCGAGGCATGGTTTCTTGTTAAGAACGCGCGTCGGGCGGGATTGACGCTGCGCTTCCATCCTTCAAAGTAGCGATTCCTCTCATGAGCCCCCATCCCCTCCGTACCTCCCTCCTGTTTCTTGGCGCATCGATTCTTCCGCTGGCCGCCCAGACGCCGGTCGCGGCGCCGAAACCGTTGCTCGTCTCCGATCCAGCCTTGCGCGTGGATGTGTTCGTGACGGGTGCGGACGTGGAGGCTTGCACCACGGTGTGCGGCGCGCCGGATGGGTCGGTGTATGTAGGCAATGACTTGCGTGATGAGCGGCTGAGCACGGATCAACCGGCCTGCTCGATCGTGCGTTTTTCCGGCACGGGTACGGACCGCAAGCGCACGGTGTTTGCGGACAAGATCTACTCGCCGGCGGGCAGCTTGTGGTACGACGGGTGGCTCTATGTGATCCATGATCCGATGCTCTCGCGGTTCAAGGATACCGATGGTGACGGCGTGGCGGATGTGCGCGAGGATCTTATTAGCAATCTCGGCATCGTGCCGAATCCGGGGTTGAACGATCACGTGGTGAGCGGGTTCACCCTCGGGATGGACGGCTGGTTTTACATCAGCGTGGGAGACCGCGGCATCTTCGAGGCGAAGAGTGCGAAGGATGGCTCGATGGTGACGCTGCAAGGCGGCGGCATCGTGCGCTGCCGGCCGGATGGCTCGCAGCTCGAGATTTATTCCGGCGGCACGCGCAATCATCTCGAGGTCGATCTCGATGCCTTCGACCGGCCCTTCACGCGGGACAATACCGATGACGGCAACGGCTGGTGGACGCGGGTGACCCAGCACATCGAGGGCGGCTATTACGGCTACCCGTTTTATTTCAAGGAAGACACGACGAACGGCCTGATGGCTCCCGGACCGCAGAAGCCGCAATTCACCGCCACGGCGCTGTCGCCGAATGAACGTTTCCTCCCGGCGATGACGGATTTCGGCGGCGGCTCGCCGACGGGCGGCCTGGTCTACATGAGCGACGGGTTGCCGGAGAAGTACCGCGACGTGCCGTTCTTTTCCGAGTGGGGAAAGAGCGGCGTGTACGCCACGAACCTGGCCCGCGAAGGGGCGACCTTCAAGGTGGCGAACGACACCGCACTGGTCAGCGCGGACAAGGGCGGCGATTTTCGACCGATGCAGCTTTCGGTGGCGGCGGATGGTTCGCTGCTCATCGCGGATTGGGGCTGGGGCGGATGGAAAGCGCCGAAGACGCTGGGCAGTGTGTGGCGCCTGAGCTGGCCGGAAGCGCGCCCCGCGCCGCGGGTGCCGGACAATGCGCCGGTGCCGCAACTCGTCGCCGCGCTCGGCCACGTGGATCGCGACCAGCGCCTGCGGGCGGAATTCGCGCTGATCAAAAAGGGCGAGACGGTGGTGCCGCAGTTGATCGAAGTGCTGCACGACTCCGCCGCGTCGGCGGTGAAGAAAGCGCACGCCTTGTGGGCGATGGATTTGATCGGCGATGCCTCGCCGGAGTTGCGCGACAAGGTCACGGGATTGATTCGCCAGGTGCTGGTCGATCCGGCTCCGGAGATTCGTACGCAGGCGGTGCGCGAGCTGGCCATGCGCAATGTCGCCCCGGCGACCGATGAAATCATCAAGGCGCTGAAAGACAGCGACCCGGAAGTGCGCTTGCAAGCAGCCATCGGGCTGGGCCGCATGCGGGCGCAGAGCGCGGTGCCGGCCTTGATCGGCGCGCTTTCCGAGGAAGACCGCTGGATTCGTTTTGCGGCGCGCGTGTCGCTGATGAAGATCGGCGACTGGTCCAGGCTGGCGCCTTCGTTGAAGACGCAGGATTCGCGAGTACGCGAGCAGGCATGGCTGGCTTTCGACAGCGTGTTCGATCCGAATGCCGTGGCGGTGCTGGCGCCGTTGGTGCATGACGAAGATGCCTCCGTGCGCGCCCGGGCGGCGGCGGCGCTGGGCCGCGTCTCGTATCTGCCTGCGCCTTATGCCGGCACCTGGTGGGGGACACAGCCGGTGAAGAATCCACCGCCGCTCAATACCATCGCCTATGCCGGCACGCCGAAGGCCATCGAGGCGCTGACCGCCGCGCTTTCCGATACCGATCCCGCGGTCTGCCTGGCGGCCGCGAAGGCGCTGGCCCAGGGTATCGGGCCGGAAGCATTGCCTGCCTTGCGAGCGCGGCTGGCCGCGGAGGGCGATCCCGGCGTGCGCCGGCAACTCATCGAAACCCTGGGCGTGCAGAAGGATCCCGAGGCGCTGAACGTTTTCACCAAGATCGCGCTCGATGAAAAGGCGGACGCGGATTTCCGCGACACGGCCATCGCGGCGGTGGCGAATATCGGCGGCGATGAGGCAAAGAAGACGATCGTGCAACTCGCGGGCGCGCCGCTTTCGCACATCGCCACGCGCAAGGTGATCGAGGCGGCAGGCGAGATGAAGGCGACCGACGCCGCGCCGGCGATCCTGCCGCGGCTGAGCGATGCCGACCCGGCGATCCGCATGGCCTCGGCGAAGACCCTCAACGCGCTCGGCCACAAGAGCTGGGCGCCCGGCACCGCGGAGGCACTGCTGGCCTTGCTCGACGACAAGGACACCAAGATCGTCACCGCCGCAATCGAGGCGCTGAGCAATGCGCGCGAGCCGGCCGCGCTCCCGCGTTTCATCGCGCTGGCGGAGAAGAACAAGTTTCGCAAGGAGACAGTGGGCGCCATCGCGACGCTCGGCGGCGAGCAAGTGGTGCCGGTGCTGATCACCCTGCTGGGCGATCGCAACCTCCGGGTGCGGCAGGAGGCGGCGAAGGCCTTGCGCAAGTATCGCGACACGGCGTGGCCGATCATCTCGCAGAAGTTCCTGAGCAACGAACTGCCGCCGGAATACGAGCCCGAGGTGCGCAGTTTCTTCGACAGCGGGACGATCGCCAAGTGGAAGATCATCGGCCGTTCGAGAACGTGTGGGAGGCGGTGCATCCGCCGGAAACCGATGCGCTCGCGCAAAACGGTGCGCCCGATCTCACCAAGAAGTATCTCAACGCCGAGGGCAAGGAAGTGGGCTGGAACGAGGTGAGCGGCAATGCCGATACCGGTCGCGTGGACCTGGGTCAGGTGTTCCATAGTAATGGCATGGTGTGCGCTTATGGCTACGCCGAGATCGATTCGCCGGAGGCGGCGGACGGCAAGCTTTTCGCGGGTAGCGACGACCAGATGGCGGTGTGGCTCAATGGCAAGAAGGTGCACGACAGCGGGGCGTCCAGCCGCGGCTTTGAAGCCGACCAGGACCAGATCGACCTGCACTTCAACGCGGGCAAAAACCAACTCCTGGTCAAGATCGGCAATATTAGCGGCACGTGGGAATTTGCCGCGCGCCTGCCCGGCTTCGACGGCACGAAGTTTATGCCATCCAAGGAACCCACGCCCGAGGACAAGCAGCGCGCCTTCGCGCTCGCCACCAAGACGGACGGCTCGTGGTTGCACGCCGGCGATCCAAAGAAAGGCGAAAAAGTCTTCCGCGATCAGGCGGGACCGCTGGCCGGTATTTGTGCGACTTGTCATACCGTGAAAGGGCAGGGCGGACAGGTTGGCCCGGACCTGAGCGCCATCGCGGCGAACTACAAGCGCGCCGACCTCATTACATCCATCCTCGAGCCTTCCAAGACCATCGCCCTCGGTTTCGAGCAGGTGATGATCGAGACGAACAGCGGGGATAGCTTCTTCGGCGCCCTCCGGGCGCAGAGCGACACCGACCTGACCATTGTCGGCGCCGACGCGGTCAAGCACGTGGTGAAGAAAGCCGACGTGAAAAACCGCACCGACATGAAGACCTCCATGATGCCGCAAGGCCTGACCCTGGCGCTCAAGGCCGAGGACTTCGCCGACCTCATCGCCTTCCTCGAAACACTGAAGGGCAAGTAAGCCGGTCGACCTGATCTGATGCGGCAAATGAGGGATGGTCCACGAAAAGCACGAAGAAGCACGAAAGCGTCTGGAGAGAAGGGTGGCTGTGAACTACCCGAATGACGGGAATGTCCGCTTCCTTGCCGGGCTGGCCTGTTTCAGGCATCTGGACTGCCTGGACCGTGACCGTTAGCGCGGGGGCGTCAATGCCATTTGGCCGGGAGGCGTTCAACCTGAAGTGGCAAGTCGAATGGCGCTAGTAGCCCGGCTTGCCGCGAAGGTCTTCGAAGCGGTCGACTTTATAGCCGGAACCGGCGCGACGGATGGGAGCGATGTCCTTGCTGGTTGGCGCGGGCAGCAAGGGGTCGGAGAGGATCGTGTCGGTGTTGGCCGTGGTGATAATCGAAGGCTGTGGGGTGGGGGTGGCGGACGGTGCTTTGCGGGTTTTGGCCGCCGCGATGGGCGCGGGGCGCCGGGGTGGCAACGACGGCGACCGTCGCCGGGGTCTTCGTGCCCTTTCTGGTCGGGGAAGGAGTCGATGTTGCTGCCGCGACGGATGTCCCCGTGGTCGACTTTTTGGAGAGCTTGCCAGCTGGTTCGGCGGTGGCGGTGGAGGTCGCAGCCGTGGCCTTGGAGTATTTGGACGAGGTTGCCGGGGTGGGTGACGCGGTGGCGGCTGCGGAAGTGCTGGCGGTGGTCCTGGAGGACTTGGGCGTCGAGGCTGGCGCCGGGGCGGAGGGGGGAGCCGTGACTTTCGCGATCTTCGGTTCCGGAGTGGTGGGAGCGGGCGTCGCCGGTGCTGCCTTCGTGATGAATTTCGCCGGAGGCGCAGGGGGCGGGGTGGGTGCGGGCGCCAGGGGCGGAAGCGGCGAGACCTTGGCGAATCTCGCGGGGGCGCCGGCAGGCGGCGGGCCAAAGACCGGGGTCTCGACGCGCGGGCCGACGAGGATGGGGGGCGCCACGGGTGGGTAGGTATTGATCGGGATGCTCACCATGTGGTTGCCGTTGGGGCAGGCACGATGGGCGGCGACGAATTCGTTGGGCGTGTAGTAGTTGCTGAAATCGCGCGCGAAGCTGCTGCGGAACATGCCGATCTCCAGGTTCTTCCGCATCTCGAAGTGCAGATGGGCCTCGTACATGCCGAAGTTGTTGCCGATGCGGCCGATCTTCTGCCCGCGTTTCACCTGCTCGCCTTCCTGCACGAAAAATTCGAGGAGGTGGCCGTAGAGGGAGTCGACGTATTTCAGGGTCGAGCCTTCGTAGTAGGCGTGGCGCAGGATGACCACATTGCCCCAGCCGACGTGGTAATTGCGGGCAAACATGACGTAGCCATTGGCCGTGGCGTAGACCGGATCGCCGAGGTCGGTATCGCCGCCACGGACGCCGTTCCAATCCTCGCCGAGGTGGCCATTCGGCCGGTAGCCGCGAGCGATGTAATAGCCCTCGCCCGTGCCATTGGGCCCGACGGGGAGTTCAAAGCCATCCGCAGCCCGCACGGTCGCCGTGTCTTCGGCGCGGAGGGGCAGGGAACTGACGAGAATGGCGACGGCGCACAGGACGGACAAGCGCATGGGTCGGCCAGCATAAGCCGCCCAATGGCCTCGGGCAACCCTTGTTCCCGCCAAGGCAAGCACCCGCATGCTAACGCAGAAACAACAGCAGCAGCGCGCCGGCGACGATCCGATAAATGCCGAAGCCGATGAAGGTGTGGCTTTGCACGTAGCGGAGGAGCCATTTCACCGCGATGAAGGAAACGACGATGGCCACGATCGAGGCGAGGAGCAGCGAGCCCCAATCGGCCGCGGGCGCGGTCGGGTCGGGATGGTGGAGGGCCTGGAAGATCTTCAGGACGCTGGCCGCCAGCATCGTGGGGATGCCGACGAGAAAGGAAAACTCGGTGGCTCTCACGCGACTGGCTCCCACGACCAAGGCCAGAATGATGGTGGAACCGGAGCGCGAGGCGCCGGGAAACCCGGCGGCGATGAGTTGCGCCAGGCCGATGGTGATCGCCACCGGCCACGAAATTTCATCCGCCAGCGTCTTGCCGCGCAGCCAGGTCTCCACCGCGATGAAAACGATGCCGCCCACGATGAGGGCGATGGCGATGGGCTCGACCTCCTCGGGAAGCTTGAAGTGCTTCTTGGTCATGATGATACCCCCGACGACCGTAATGCCGAAGGCCACGACGATCTTGGCGAGCATCCGCTGGCTGGCCGCCTCGTGCAGATGGGACAGCATGGTGAGCCGGTCGCGGAAGAGCGGGATCACAGCCAGCACCGCGCCCGCCTGGATGACCACATTGAAGAGATCGCTGCGGAGGAAGCTGCTGGGATCGATTTTCAGCAGGTGCTCCGCGATCAGCAAATGGCCGGTGGACGACACCGGGATGAATTCCGTGAGACCTTCGACGAAACCCAGAAGGATGGCGAGCAGCCAGATCGGCATAGGGAATGGGTGAACGAGCCGCCGCTCGGGAAGACCCGAGGGGACGGCTGGCTCTAAAAGAGGCTGGAACTAGATCGCCGCTTCGCCGCGCTCTTCGGTGCGAATCCGGATGGCGTCTTCGATCGGGAGAATGAAGACCTTGCCGTCGCCGATCTTGCCGTCTTGGCCGAATTCACGATGGCTTCGACGGCCTTGGCGATGCGTTCGTCCGCCAGCACGATCTCGAATTTCACCTTGGGGAGAAAATCCACGGTGTATTCGCTGCCGCGGTAGATTTCCGTGTGCCCCTTCTGCCGGCCGAAACCTTTGACTTCGCTGATGGTCATGCCTCGATGCCAATTTCCGACAATGCTTCCTTCACGTCCTCGAGCTTAAAGGGCTTGATAATGGCCTCGATTTTTTTCATAAGGCGCCATTGCTAGCGGCTCTTTTTGAATTGGCAAGCCTGCAGCGCGAGGAAATGTATAAAATTGTTCAGAGGGCGAAAACGGCTTGCGGAGCCATGACTCGCGGGACAAATAGAGCGATGCCGCATTTGGGTTCCTGGATCAGGGATAGCGATGACGCACTTTTCGCCGGATTCCTGAGGCCACACCCGGGAATCACGCTCCACAATGCCCGCCTCGGACCGGTGGATCCGGCCCCGCTCGATGCTTTGCTGGTGACGGGTGGCCCCGACATCTCGGCAGGGTTCCACAACGTTCCACCGCACGATCCGGAACTGATCAAGGACCCGGAGCCGGAACGGGACGCGTGGGAATTTGCGGCCGTGCGGTCGGCGGTGGAGCGCGGGCTGCCGATCCTGGCGATTTGCAAGGGCGTGCAGGTGCTCAACGTGGCGCTGGGCGGCACCTTGCATCTCGACATCCGCGGCCACGACCTGCCGGAGATGAAGTCGCAGAATGTGCAGCCGCTGCGTTTTGATAGCTCGGCGCGGCATCGTTTTGAAAAGGTCAATAGCTCGCACCATCAAGCTCTTGATCGCGTGGCGGATGCGCTGGAGGTGGAAGCATGGCACGCGGGAGATGGCACGATCGAGCAAGTCCACCTGCGCAATTACCCCTGGGGAGTGGGCGTCCAATATCACCCGGAACGCGATACGCTTTACACCAGTCTCTTCGAGGATTTTTTCGCCCAGTTCCAGTGAACCAGAGCCACACATCTCCTGCCCCAGCGCTCGATCTGACCATCCGCTGCGGGCTGGACTTCGTGTACGATGCGGCGGCGCCCACGCCGATCGTGCTGATCATTCAGCCGCGCGATGGGGCGGTGCAGCGAATCGAAGCGGAGGAACTGCAGCTCGGGCTGGACCTGGAAGTGGAGCAGGGGGAGGATACCCACGGTAACGTCGTGCATCGCCTCATCCTGCCGCCGGGGCGCACGACCATCCGGCACGATGCGCTCATCGCCGTGCCCTCGGTGCGCGAGGATTTCGGCGCGATCGACGAACCGGTGCCGGTGGAGGAATTGACGCCCGACCTGCTCCGCTACACGCTGCCCAGCCGCTACTGCGATTCGGACAAGCTCATGAATTTCGCCTTCGAGAAATTCGGCGCCGTGCCGCACGGCTGCAGCGCGTGCAGGCGATTTGCGACTGGGTGCACCGGAATATCGAGTACCGCTTCGGTTCCGGCAGTCCTTACAACGTCGGCCAGCGAGATTATCGGGCAGGGTTTTGGGCGTCTGCCGCGACTTCGCCCACTGCGCGGTGGCGCTCAGCCGTTGCTTCAATATCCCCACGCGTTACGTCACCGGCTATGTGCCGGATGTGGCCTTCGAGGACCCCGGCACGCCCATGGATTTTCACGCCTACATGGAGGTCTATGTCGGGCATCGCTGGCAGACCTTCGATGCGCGTTTCAATGTGCCGCGCATCGGGCGGATCAAGATCGCCTGCGGGTTGGATGCGGTGGATGGCGCCTTCTCGACCGTGTATGGCGCGGCGACGCTTTCGTCATTCCTGGTCTGGGTGCGGAAGTCAAAGTGGGTGATCCGATCGACATGTCGAAGCGTCTGGACGGGACGCCGGTCCTCCGCTTTCCATCCCGCGGGATGGCCGAGTCGAGAAAGGGAAGCCGGGCCGTTCATGCCGAGAGGCGCCACAAAACGTAAATGCCTCTCCCGCTTTCGCAGAAGAGGCATGCGTGAAAGTGGCGTCCGCGCGTCCCGCACGCGCTAACCGCCGCTTGGTGTCAGCGGTGATGATAGTGATGATGATGGTGATGTGACCGCCGAAGGCCACACTCACTCCCGGATCTGGCCGGACGATGACGGCATTGCGGCCATGCCAGTGGTGGTAATGATGGTGATGGTCGCGATCGTCGTGAGCTTGAGCGGGTGTGCCCAGCGCCAGAGCGCCGATAGTGGTAACACCGATGATCAATGTGCGAAATAGGGTTCATATGTTTCAGGTTAGTTGGATTACGGCGGGGAGTCGGAAACTCCCCGCCGTCTGTCATCCGATTCGTGTGGCACGCCGGAAGTGCGTCCTTATTGGCTGTCCGCCCCCGCTCGCTGAAGCCATTATCTCTGTGGGATGTCCGCGTCCCGACCGGCTTATCAGAACGCCCCCCGATAGCGGCGATGGCGGGGGAATGCGAAAACGTCTCGAAAAAATGGTGTCCTCGGCGCGCAGGCCCGTTCGTCGTCTCTAGGAAAGACCATCGTATGTGCCCCATCTGCCTCGCCAATCTCGCTTTTGCCCTCGCCGGGCGCCGCCTGCACCGGTGGACTCGCCACGCTCGTCGCTGGCAAGACGCGGCTGTGGGGCGCATGCCAGCGCTGTCTCTGCCGAATCAACCGAAAGAATCCATGAACACCCTCGAACTGGAACCGCCGAAAGTTCCCAGGCGAAGTGGATCGCCGCCCGGGAAAGGAACACCGGCCTGCTCTCGTGGGATTCGCTGCCCCGATCAGCCCGCCTCCGCGCTTAGTTAGAGAGGCGTGTTATGATCGCGGTTTTGCAGGAAAACCTGCTGCGCCGGAGACGCTTTCCCAACCCGTCATTCTGAGCTTGCGAAGAACCTCTGATCTCGCTCTGACATCTAAAGCGTTGCTGACCGTGTTAGCTCGGAGCCATCTCCTTCCAGATTGGTGAAGAAAGGCAGAAAATCAGAGGTTCTTCGCAAGCTCAGAATGACGGGTTGGGGGGCGTCGTCTACGTTCACAAGTCGCTCTACCCCGCCGGGCAGTCGATCATGTCGCAGATTTTTCCCGTGGCTTTCGTCTTCACGAGAAAGCGGGTGGTCCCGCAGGCCAGTCGGGCGGATTATCAATTCCAGCCCGCGGGGCTCCAGTTCTTCAGCCGAGAGCCGGGCCAGTTGGGCGGCAAATATCTCGTCGGAGATCCCGCCGCGCCGGTGACGGAGTTCCGCCTGAATCAGGACGGTGTGGAAGATGGGCGGGAGCTGTCGATAACGCGGCAGGATTTGTGTGGGGAACGGGGCGAAGCAGATGCGGGGGTGCGGCAATGCCAATTGAGTGCTCATAGATAGTAGGGTGGGAGAAGGTCTTCGCGAACGGTGGCGGAAAGGCGATCTGGCTGGAGCCGAGCTTGGACGGATGCGGCGCGACGTCGGCAAGTGTCGAGACGCAGAAAGAGGGGCGACCGCGACGGTGGGGGAACAGCGCCCCACCGCGCCGGCGGCGATAGAGATCGTGTTTCATCGGCGGCGATCAGGCGGCGACCAGGTTGCCCCGGCGGAAGTCGTTGAGGCTCTCCCGCCGCGGCATGAGCCGGGGGGCTCCGGGCAACAGGGCGGCGGCGACTGCGGAAAGGACTTCGGCTCGGCGGGCGGGTTTTTGGAGGGCGGCGGAGAGTTCCCGCGTGACCCCGGGCGGGAGAGGGGTAAACGCGAAAGAACCGGAAATCATGATCACCGGAATACCGCTGCCCGCGGTGCGGATCGCCAGCAGCATGCTCGCCCCGTCGAGTCGCGGCATCTGACGATCCACGATGACCAAATCGAAAGTTTCTTTGGCCAGCCACTCCAGGCCTTCCACGCCGTCTTCCGCCGTTTCGACTTCGTATCCCTCCAGGCTCAGGACGCGACCGTACAGTTCGCGGATCAATTGTTCATCGTCCACGACGAGCAAGCGGGGCGCGCGGGGGTTTCGTCGAGGGCGGGAGTCAGTTTGGGAGGCGGGATGACGCATACGAGGTGGTGTGGGGAATTCGTGGTTGATGGGGCGAATTACCAATCCCACAGCGCGCGCCGGTGGATATGGGTCACGAATCCGTTCGTGAATAGGCGTTCTCCCTATGCGCCGTGGCGCCGCCTGTGGTGGCGCGCGGTGGGAGGCCGCCACTCTGCCCGCTGCGAATTACTGGCGCTTCCACCCAGCGCACGGCCTGCCGGATCATTTCCGCGCTGGTGGCGAAATCCATCTTCTCCTTGATGTGATCGCGATGCACCGAAACGGTCTTGGGGACTCAGGTTGAGTTGCGCGGCGATCTCCTTGGCGGTGCGGCCCTCGCCGAAGAGCCGGAAGACTTCGAACTCGCGATCGCTGAGCTTTTCCAAGGGCGAACTGGAACCGCGTGGCCGGGCCGTGGCGGAAGGAATCCAACACGCGCGCGGCGAGCCGTTCGCTCACGTAGATGCCGCCTTCCAGCACGCGCCGGATGGCGCCGAGCATGACCGGGCCGGGGCTGTCCTTGGTGAGGTAGCCCTTGGCGCCGGCATGCAGCGCGCGCTCGGGCGTAGAGCATTTCATCGTGCATGGAGCAGACGAGCACTTTGACGGTCGGTTGCAGCACGGCGAGATCCTTGATCAGTTCCAGCCCGCCGCGGCCGGGCATGTTGAGATCGGTGAGCACGAGATCGGGATGTTCGCGCGCCACGGCGTCGGAGCGCACTCGCGCTGTTCGGCGCGGTGGCGCAGACGACCAGGTCGGGCTGCGCATTGAGCATCAGTTGGTAGCCGTCGAGCACCACGGGATGATCGTCCACGAGGAGGATGCGGAAACTTGCCGTCCGTTGCCCCGCGTTTGCTGATCTTGGGCTGGCTCATGAGGTGGACGGAATGAAGCAGCCAATCCGGGTGCCGCCGGCCGGCGAGGGACCGATTTCGAGCGGTCCCGCCGACCAGCTTCACGCGGTGCCGCATCACGCGGAGGCCGATGCCGTCGCCGGTGGCTGGCGGTTTCGGGCAGGCCGTCGCCATCGTCTTCCACCTCGAGCACGAAGGAGTCTCCCTGGCGTTCGAGGCCGATGCGGATCTCGTTCGCTGTGGCGTGCTTGAGCGCGTTATTCACCGCCTCCTGCGCCACGCGGTAAAGGTGGCCGGCCAGCACGATGTCGGGCACTTGCACCGGCTGCGGGGCAATCGAAGGATGCAGCGCAGGCGGGCGCTGCGCGCCGTGGCCTCGGCCAGTTCGTGCAGCGCGTGCATGAGGCCATCGTCGGCCAGCGACACCGGCGCCAGCCCGTGCGAAAGGGCGCGCACCTCGGCGATCGTTTCGCGAATTTGCCGTGCGAGAGTTTCCGCCTGGGGCACGAGGGGACGGCGCGGGCGGACCCCAGCGCGGTGATGAGCCCATTCGTGGCCAGCGAGGCCGCCGTGAGCTGCTGGCCGAGGCCGTCGTGCAAATTCGGCGCCGATCGCGTCGCTGTTCGCGCTCCGAGGTATCCAGGACCACGCGCTCCAGGCGCACCCGCTCGGCTTCGCGCTCCGCGAGGCGGGCGCCCATCGCCGCGAAGGCGATCGATAACTCATGCACTTCATCGCCGCCGGAAATTTTCACCAGGCTGTTGGCCTTTTCCATCGCCGTAATCCCGGACCGCGCGAGTGAGCCGGGCCAGCCGGGCGGCGAAGCCAAAGTGCAGCGCCACCCACAGGCACAGGCAGAGCAGGGTGATGGCGGGAGGCCACCCACTGCCGTTGTCGTTTGGCGTCGTCCACCGCCTGCTGTACGGCGTTCGCGTGGTCGAAAGAAACCAGGGCCAGGCCGGTTCCGTGTGTCCCCATGGCGAAGGGATAGGCGCCATACAGGAGCGCGCCCTCTTCCCCGTGATTGCCCAACTGACCGAGGTTCGCGCTGTCTTGGGGCCGCGATCTTCATCGCCGGGGGCCAGCGGAGTTTCGCCGACCGGTTTCCCGATCCAACGCTTTTCGGAAGTCGTCAATGATCACGCCCCTGGCATCCACCAGCGCGCCTCTTTTAACCACGGCTGATGAGCCCACGTCGCCAGATCTTCCGCCAGCATGGGCGGCTTCCCCGCGCTCCACCTGCCGGCCGCTGCGCCGCGCCATGCGCTCGCCGGTCGCATCCATCTCCGCGAGGACGTCCTTGCGATTGCGGGCCAGGTCGTTGGCCAGGTTCAGCTCATATTCAAACCAGGTGGTGGCCGAGCCCAAACACGAACACGAGCATGGGCACGTAGTAACGGGGCGGGGGGCGGGGAAGGACATGGCGCGGGATACCCATAAACGCGAATTCGCCGCGCGTCGTGGCCAAGCGCCAGGGGTGCTCAATCGGCCAGAACTTGGCAGCGTCCAGACGGCCCATCGCGCCTTGCACGGTCTGCAGGAGTTCCAGCACAGCCACGCGAACCTGCGGCTCAGGCGGATTCGTCGCGTCGTTCATCGCGGTGGAAACCTTGGCGAGCACTTCGGGAGTCCGTTTGGCCACGCCTTCCATCTGCTTTTCCCAAGCCAGCTTTTTCTTCGCGCATTTCAGGAGCTCTTCGAGGTAGGCGATGTCCTCGCGGGTCGTCCGCCGGTGCTGATGCCGCGCATTCATGGCCTCGGGTGTCCTGCTTGAGCTCGGATGAGCAGGGTTTCCGCCCGCTCGATGCCTCTTCACGAGGGGCCTGCAATTCCTCGAGCATCTCGCTCTGGAGCACGGTGCTCTTGCGCCATAGTTTCTTCGCTCGGTTGGAGGCCATGATGGTGGTTGTATGCCCAGCGGGGAGATGGAGGTCCACGAAAGACACGAAAAGGCACGAAAAACTGTGGTCCGGCTTCGGCGCGGCGCGACGATGGAAAGGGCGGGTGGCAGGCGCCGTTTCGCTTCAGACCGAGTGTCCCGATTTTCCCCCGGCGCTCAGATAGCACTTTCGTGCCTTTTCGTGTCTTTCGTGGAGCCCTCTTCCACCCCCGCAGCTACGCCGCCGCGGGGTGCGGCCAGTTGCAGGCGCGAGTCTTCGGCGATCAGCTCGCCCAGCGTGGGCCAGCCGTTTTCGTCGAGCGCCTGGAAAGCGTGCAGATACACAGCCACGACAGCGGGGATCGTGCTTTCTCGAAAAGGCGGGTCGATGGCCTTGATGAGCGCCTCCTTGGTCGGGGCGGGAGGCATGGCTTCGATGGTGCCATTTTCATCGTGGGCGATGCCGAGGCCGTCGAGGAAATCGCAGAGGAGCTTCGCGTGCGCGGGCCGACGAGCCAGATCTGCAGCAGGTGCGCGGCGACCGCTTCGTTCGCCTTGCGACCGAGGGCGTCCCTTCATCCAGGTATGACGCTCCGGGCGCGGCTTGCGCTCGAGGAAGACGGGGCGCAGCTTCCGCTGCTTGGCCAGGGTGTCGATGGTGGCCTGTAGAGCGGCTTTTCGCGCTCCTGGAGAAAGGCGAAGAGTTCATCGGAGACGGAAAGTGGGGAGGGGCGGCGAAAAGTTCGTAGGGCTTCGGCATAAATCGGGGTCGCAGAGAGTAGGGGAGAGGGAAGGCGGATGCAAGACGGAGGTTTGGGGGATTTGGTTTTGGCGGGGAACCAATGGATGTTGGGTGTTCAATCCTATTTCGATCAGAAACATCCCACATCCAACGCCGAACACCCAACATCCAATGATGTCCCCGCTTGGCGCGGTGCCGTACGTGGGCGGATAGTGGTCGGTCCATGTCCACCGAGCCCGCCCGGCCCTTGATCAAATCACTCACCCTCGAGGAGGTGAGCGAGCGGCTGCGTGCCCTTGGGGCAGCCAGGTTATCGGGCCAAACAAGTGATGCAGTGGATTTACGGCAAACGCGTAAAATCCTTCGCGGAGATGAGCGATCTCCCGGCGGGGCTGCGTGAGCAGTTGGCGGCGGAGCTGGCGTTCTCCGGCTTGGAACCAGTGCGCACTTTGGGCTCGAAGGACACGACGCTGAAATACCTCTTCCGGCTCGATGACGGCGCGCTCATCGAGTCGGTGCTCATTCCGGCGTCGCCCGCCCTCTACGGGGGAAGCCAGTGACCGCCGGACGATCTGCATTTCCACCCAGGTCGGCTGCGCGTACGGTTGCAAATTCTGCGCGAGCGGCTGGATGGCTGGAGCCGCAATCTGCAACCGGGCGAGATCGTGGACCAAGTCCTGCGCACCGAGGAATTGAGCGGGGAGAAGATCAATAACATCGTCTTCATGGGCATGGGTGAGCCGCTGGCCAATTTCGCGAACCTGATGAAGGCCGTTACGATCATCAACGCGCCCTGGGGCGTGGGCCTGGGCGCGCGGCACATCACCATCTCCACCAGCGGCCTCGCGCCGCAGATCAAAGAACTGGCCGAACAGCCGTTGCAGGTGCGCCTCGCCATCTCGGCTCCACGGCGCGACCGACGAAGTGCGCCAGCAGGATCATGCCCGTGAACCGCAAGTACCCGCTCGCGTATCCTGCTCGAGGCCTGTGAGTTCTACACCCAGCGCAAGAAGCAGTGGCTGACCTTCGAATACATCCTCATCGAAGGCATCAACGACCGCCTCGAGGGACGCGCGGGCGCTGGTCAAAAATGGGCGCGCAAGGTGAAGGCCAAGGTCAACTGCATCCCTTACAACAAAGTCGAGGGCCTCGAATGGACCCGCCCGAGCGAGAGCGCGCCAGGACGCCTTCATGGCCATCCTCGAAGCCGCCCGCATCCCCGCCACCATCCGCCGGGAAAAAGGCCACGACATCGCCGCCGCCTGCGGCCAGCTTCGACGCCCAGACCATGCCGGCGGGGGCGGCTACTACGTACGGCTCTCGGCATTGAATAGGAATACGCTCGTCTACGATCCTTGGTCGCCGAAGCTCTTCCCAAGCGCGGCGAGGGGGTGCTAAGGGTCATTTCATGAAAATTTGTGGCCACTCTAGATCGGGATGAGGACGGGATCTGGGTTGCCGAGTGTCCATCCATTCCGGGCTGCGTCAGCCAGGGTGAAACCCGCGAGGAGGGCACTGGTCAATATCCGGGGAAGCGATCGCAGCGTGTTTGGAGGTGCGGGGCCGAACGCGGTTTGCCGCTCACGATCGAGACGCAGCAGGACGGGATGTGGTTCGAGCGTTTGCAAGAGACGGATGGCAGATGGTCAGGCAGCGTGGGACCCATATGATTTTGGTCAAGGCAGGTCACATGGGCTACGTTGTCAGTGCCAGATCATCGGGAAGTGGCCAAAGGAACCCCTTCGGAGTCTCATCCGTTCCAGCGGTTTGTCGGTCGAAGAATTCATCGCTCTCGCTGAAGTGTAGAATTTCCCAATTCGCGTGAATCTGGGGGGAAGGGAGGCGCGTCAGAGGTTGGACCGTCCGCGGCGCCGTTCCATCACCTCGATGTAGCCGAACCGAGTGAAGGGGCAGGTGTGCCCTGCTGCCCGGCAGGCGGACGGCGGTCGCCCGAACTCCATCGCCCGACCATGAACCGCCGAAAAAGCAGCGTCTACACCCTGCGCCTGGACTTCTTGTACCTGGGGCTGATTCTGCTCCTGCTGGGCCGTGCGCCTCTGCATCGATCGGGCGTTCGATCGCGAAACGGAGGCGGCCGTTCTCGCCCAACCGCTGTTTTGGTTCCTGTGTGCGCTGGTGTCGCTGCCCTTCGGGGTGTTCGGCCTGCGCATTCGCTGCGGCTTGCGCCTGCAAATCCGCTTTCTGCTCATCGCCGCCGTGTATTTCTCTCTGACTATGCTGCTCGATTGGACCGGGCTGCCGACATTGCCCCTGTTCCTCATCCTGGTCATGCTGGCGCTCTTCTCCCTGCGCTTCTGGCACCGCCATGTGGTGAAAGTCCTCGCCCGCCGGGCTTTCAGGCTTCCCGGTCCCATCCCGACGGCCGGGGATATGGTCGAAACGCGGGGCTGATTCCCAGGGCTCAGATTTCTGCGAAAATCCCTTTGCAGTCCGGAGGGCGGCACGATAACTAGACGGCATATGGCCGAACCCGACGAGCCAGACAAAATTTGGGGACGAATACGACAGGGAGCGATTCCTC
Source organism: Chthoniobacter sp. (assembly GCA_037200205.1). GTDB lineage: Bacteria > Verrucomicrobiota > Verrucomicrobiia > Chthoniobacterales > Chthoniobacteraceae > Chthoniobacter. Next base: position 71,664 of record JBBCHV010000012.1, on the reverse strand, counting down.
CAACAGCAAGACCGTAAGACCGAGAAATACATGGAGCTGTTGGAGCGTTACATCGGACGACCCCGAACCGGTGATCAGATCATCGCCCGCGAAATGGGGTGGAATCATCTGCTCGACCAAAGATGGCCGCGAATGGGCGGAGAATGTGGATTTCGCTTTCGACGAAGAACTCGAGGCGGAAGGCGAAGAGGGCGACGACGAGGAGAAGGAAGATGCCGAGGATGGCTTTGAGGTGCATCCACTGTATCAGGCCTCCTTTGCCCTCACCGTGTGGATCGACCAGCTTTTCGAGGAGGTGAAGGACCTCCAGAACCAGCCGGCGGCGGTGAATGCTCTCGACCAATGTGGCCATCGCCAGCGCCAAGCTCGCCGCCGCGCTCAGCGACGACGACGTAGACGAGATCGGCATGACCATCGCCTACCTGAAGCGGGCGCTGAAGGCCATCATGACCGGGATCGAGGCGGCCATGCAACTGCGCCGCGATGGGATGATCGATGCCGATCGTTTCGGCACCCTCAACCAACGGCTTTTCCAGATTCGTGACGGCATCATTCAACTCATGGGGCGAATTCCGCACCGAATGGCGCCGGCGTTTCGAAGCGGATTGAGATTTGGACGACAGGTCCGATAGATTCCGGAAAAAAGGGTGAATGAATTGAGACCTCCCCCGTCCAACACCGTGCCCACGGAGACCTCGGACACTGCCGCCGGGCCGGATGACCTCGATTTGGTCGCCCGGTCGCAGGCCGGCGATACCGCGGCCTTCAATGAACTTGTCACCCGCTATCGGAATCGAGCCTACGCCATGATCTACAATATGGTCCGCACGAACAGGACGCCTGGGAGTCTTGCCCAGGGACGGCTTCCTGAAGGCGTGGAAATCGATCAGCCGATTTCGCGGACAATCCTCTTTTTACACGTGGCTCTATCGCATCCTGATGAATGTGACCATCGACTCGCTGCGCCGGAAGCAGATCGAGGGCGGTACGGAATTCGACGACCAGATCGGGCTGCACAATATCGCCCCCCGGCGCCTCGACGGCGCCGAAGAGCGAGCTGGCGCCCGCCGAGCGGATGTCCGACAAGGAAATCCGCCAGCGCATCGACGAAGCCATCGCGAAGCTTTCACCCGAGCACCGCACCGCGATCGTCATGCGCGAGATCGATGGCCTCGAATACACCGAGATCGCGGAGCAAATGGGCTGCTCGCTCGGCACCGTGATGTCCCCGCCTGTTTTTACGCCCGCAAGAAACTCCAAGTCCCTGCTGAAAGATGTCTATGAAAACCATTTTGAAGAACAATTCACGGCGTGGGTGGATGGCAAATTGACCGGCGCCGAGCTGGCGGAGTTTGAAAAGCAACTGGAGGCCCACCCCGAGGCCGTGGCCGAGAAGGAAGACGCGCTGAAACTCGGCCAACTGCTGCGCGCGCATCCGACCGCGCCGTCCTTGACCAATCCCGATTTCTTCAATCACCAACTCATGCAGCGCATCGCGGCCGAGACGCCGCGGGCCGCAGCCAGTCGAGAAGAAGCGGGCCATTTTTCTGGTCGCCTGCCGCGCCTGGCCTGGGCGGGGGCGTTTTGCCTCGGGGTGGCGCTCGCGCTCTTTGAGACGATGATTCCCGGCGGCGCGAAGCACATCGATAAGTCGAATTACTTCGCGCAAGTCGTGGAGAACTGGCCGGCCAATCCGAACGTATCGGCGTCGACCATCTACAGCCCGGACGACAATATGACCGTGGGTATCGGCGTCGACCATCTACAGCCCGGACGACAATATGACCGTGGTGTGGCTTGACGGGCTGGATTATATCCCGGCGACCTACGCGTTGAACAAGTAGATGCGTCTCTGGCCTGCCATCTTGCTGCTGCTGGCTCTGGCCGGCTTGCTCACCGCCGCTGAGCCGGATGGGACGATGAAGCTCTCGATCCCGAAGGACGTGACCCGCCCCTTGCCGGGCAAAATCGATCGCATCTGGAGCGGCGTGATCGTCGCAACCAACCCGGAAAATCCCAAGGAACCGCCGCCGGAATTGCGCGAATTCGCCGAACGGCTGAAGCGCGTCTTCGGCTACACGCAGTTCGAACTGGCCGGGAGCGCGACCGAGGAGATCGACGAACTGACCGAGAACTGGCTCGTGCCCAGCCCGATCTTTCCGTTGAGCGTCCGGGCGCGGCGCGCGCCGTCGAAGGAGGCCCGCGGCGGCTACCTGCTGAACCTCAACTTTTCCAGGAGAAACGCCCGCTGGTCGATAGCGAGGTCAAGCTCGCCCCCGGCAGCCCGCTCTTCATCCGCGGCCCGCAATACGGCAAGGGCCAGGTGATTATCGTGCTGCAGGTGCAGCATTAAAAACCTCTGTCATCCTGAGCGGAGTGTAACGAAGTCGAAGGACCCCGTCGCTCTACCAGCGATCCGGCTGGTGGTCCGGCGCGGTTTGTCCCGCAGTCCGATAGGCATCGCGCCAACTCGCTTTCGACTCTCCATCGATGATCGCCGGTTGTTCGCCGGGATCCTTCGACTCCGTTACACTCCGCTCAGGATGACAAAAGAGTAGTATTGAATCCGCGCCCTCCACCGCAGATAAGCGACGCGTCATGACCATCACTGACCACGAATTCGTCGATCTCCCCACCCCGACCGGGCCGATGCGGGCTCATGTATTTCGTCCGGCGGCGCCGGGCAAATACCCAGGCATCCTCCTCTTCTCGGAAATTTTCCAGGTCACCGGCCCCATCCGGCGCACCGCCGCCTTGCTCGCGGGCAATGGCTTCATCGTCGCCGTCCCCGAGATCTATCACGAGTACGAACCGGCGGGCACCGTCCTCGCCTACGATACGGCCGGGGCGGATCGCGGCAATGCCCTCAAGACCACCAAGCCGATCGAGGCCTATGATGCCGATGCGCGTGCCGTGTTGGAATATCTCGGATCGCATCCGGCTTCGACCGGGAAGCTCGGCGTCATGGGCATCTGCATCGGCGGGCATCTCGCGTTCCGCGCGGCGATGAATCCCGGGGTGCTGGCGACGGCGTGCTTTTACGCGACCGATATTCACAAGCGCGGCCTCGGCGCGGGGATGAATGACAATAGCCTCGACCGCATCCCGGAAATCCACGGGGAACTCCTGATGATCTGGGGCCGCCAGGACCCGCATGTGCCGCTGGAAGGGCGGATGAGGATCCACGCCGCCCTCGAAGCTGCCGGCACCTATTTCCAATGGCACGAAGTCAACGCCGCGCACGCGTTCCTCCGCGATGAAGGTCCGCGCTACAATCCGGTCCTCGCCCAGCAGTGCTACGGATTGGCCATCGAAATGTTCAAACGCCGGTTGAGCGAAGGGGATCTTTTCGCCGCCCAAGCCGGTGGCAGCACGGAAACGAAACACTGAAGCAATAGCAGCGAAAGGAGCCCGCGAATGACACCAAACATGCGAATTTGCTAAAACATTCGTGTGATCCGCGGGCAAACCCGGAAACGGACCATTTCTTTCGCCGCCCATCCACCCCACATCCCATGAGCCAACCCGCCGTCTCGATCCACCCTTATTTCAAAGTCCACCCGGGCAAAATGGACGCTGCCCGGGCGCTGATACCGCGGTTTCTGGCCAAGACGACCGACGAGCCGAAATGCCTGTATTACGAATTCACGGTGAATGGCGACGTGGTCTTCTGCCGGGAAGGCTATGTCGGCGCGGAAGGCGCGCTCGCGCATCTGGCCAATGTCGGCGAGATCCTCGGGGAGATGTTGACGATCTCCGACTTGCTCCGCCTTGAAATTCATGGCCCGGCCGAGGAACTCGAAAAGCTCAAAGGCCCGCTCGCGGATCATAAGCCCGAGTGGTTTGTCTACGAAGCAGGATTGACGAAATAGTCGTAGAGCGATATCAGGACGCGACACCCGAAGGGATCGCTAGAAGCTGACGCGCACTCCGCCGTTGGACGCTGTGGATGGTGTAGTTTTCGCGGCCCAACTCGCCGTGTAGAAAACAAAGATCGCGACCTGCGAATTCAACTGGGCGGAGACACCGGCATCGAGCAGGAGCGCGTCCCGCCAATTTCCGGGCCATGCACGGTGAACGAATTGCCGGAGGTAAATCCGGCGTCGATGCTGGAATCACTGTCGAGATACTCGTGCTGCCATTGCGCGCGGATTTCGGGTGTAAGCACCACATGGCCGACCCTTCGGCTGTAGGCGGCTCGGACGCCCACCGCCGATTGCAACGAGTCCTGGCTTTGCGCGTTGATCCGCAGGGCGCCCAGCGCGCCGCGTTCCGTGAAGCCGTCGAGGCCGACCGTGGCATACTGCAGCGATGCCACCGGTCCCCAGGTGAAGGCGCCATGGTGAAAGTCGTAGCCGGTGCCGAGCAAGCCGTTGAAATCGGTCGCGTTGTATCGCCGCGCGCAAACCCGCCGACCGTGCGGCGCCGGGTGTCCAGCGAGCTGTAGCCGGCGCCGACGATCCCATTCAGATAGAATCCCTCCTCGTAGAGGGTGGCGTAAAGACTGCCTTTCCCGCTGTTGATGTCGAGGTTTCCCTCGCGGCTGAGATCCGAGGAAGTATTGGCGTAGCCGATGGCCGCGCCGAGCACGAGATGACGAGTGACCCGATAGTCGGCCCCGACGGTGACTCCGCCGGTGGTAAAATCGGACCCACGCGCGAAGGAGGTGCTTTCGAGATCCCCCCTTTCGCCCGTGCCCGAGATGAAGAATCCCCATCGGTCTTCGCGTTCGACGGTGGACTGGACGACTTCTTTGCTCTCCTTGCCCTCCAGGCCCAGGCTGCTCTTCCCGTCGTAGTTTTGTGCGCCATGGGAGTTGGTGACCGCGTAGCCGGCATCTTGGCGCACGTCGCTGAGCCGGTGTTCGAGATTGCCGATCTGGACCTGGGAGATCGCGAAACCGGAGGTGAAAATGGCCGCAAAGTCCTCGGGCGAGAGCAGGCTGAGCGCGCCTGGCAGTTGCCCGAGTGGCAAGCCATCCAACTCCCGGATGAGCGCATTGTTCGGCTGGTTCGCGGCGAGTTGGTCCAGTGCTCTGGCGACCTGGAGTTCGTTCGGCGTGAGCACCGGGGCAAGACCGGCGAACGACCCCTGGGTGAAGCGCAGCAGGACGGCGTTGGGTTGATAGATCACCTGGAGGCCGAGGAGCGTCCCGCTGGCGTGGGCATCCTGGAAACTGGCGAATTTGCCGGACACTCCACCCGCGGCGGTGAGAATCGTAAACGTGTCGCCGATCCGGGCGTTGAAGCCGTCGAGGTAGGAAACATTCAGAGCGCCGCTCAGAAATGCGGCCCCGCCAATCGTCAGCAGGTCGTTGTTCATCGGCCCAGCCAGCCGGATGCTCAACGTCCCCCGCCGGACTTTGATTGAAATTGCCGCCGATGGTCAGCTTGCCCGGCGAGGCCACGCCGCCTGGTTGGACGACGGCCTGATTGAGGACGCTGCCGCCGATCGTGCCGGTGCCGCGCAGGGTTCCGCCCGCGACGACGGTATCGCCCACGATCGAACCGTCCACCGCCAGGGTGCCTTGCAGGACCTTGGTGTCCCGAGATAGGTATTGGCCGCCGTGAGGGTGAGAACGCCCGTGCCCGCCTTGGTCAATCCATCCGTGCCGGACACCACGCCATTGATCACCAGGCCGGCCGCATTATTCACCGTCATCGCCTGGGCGGGGGCCGCTTAGCGCCAGATCGCTGTTGATCGTTGCTCAGTCCCGCGCCGGGGTTGATGGTGATGCCCGTGGACGTGCCGGTCCCCACCAGAGAGGAGAACGCCGGGACCGGAGATCGTCACCGCTGCGGGATCGTTGATCGTGAGACTCGAAATCGTCGTATTCACGTCGACCACGGTATTTTGATTTTGCGCTCCGATGGCGGAAAAGACCACGTCCGCGGCCGGCGCGAGCGTAGTGGAGTTGGCGCCGGTCATATCGGGCGCCCAGTTCGCGCCCGACCAAAGATTGGTTGCCGCTCCGGTCCAAAAACGGCCCGGCACCAGCAGCACGACCGGTCGGGTAACCACATTCGTGTCCAGAGTCACGGCGCCATTGAGCGCCAGGGCACGCCGTTGAGAGTGGCCCCCGTCGTCAAGGTGATGCTGGTGTCGGCGATGATGGTCCCGATAAAGGAGCTGTTCGTTCCGAGGGTCGCGGAGCTGCCGACTTCCCAGAAGATGTCGGCCGTCGACCCATTGAGCAGGCAGGACTTGAGAGTTGGACGCTGTCGTCAGAGTGGTGCCGATTTGGAAATGAAATTGCGCATTGGGATCGCGCCCGTATCCAGGCTCAACGTACCGGTGAGTGGCGCGTTGGCATTGAAACGATAAACCCCGGGCGTGAGGGTCAGGCCGCCCAGGTTCTGCCCCGTCAAATTGACCGTCGGCAATTGTAACCCGAGTTGATTGAAAGCGGTGGAGGCATCGGCATGGGCTTGTATGGCCACCGCGTCGTTGCTGTGGATGGTCCCGCCGGTCACGACTCCGGGTGAAATCCAGTGATGGCAGTGGCCGGGACTGACGCCGAGTTGACCGGTAATGAGCGTGGGACCGGTATTCGTGACCGTGCTGCCGCCGAGCACGGCAAAATCCTCCGCCGTTCCCAGCGGGACGGCTTGAGCCATCGCGGACGGCGACAGCGCGAGCAGTCCGCAGCCGACCCACGCTGCCGCGACGCAGGCCGCGATCACCCGGCAGCCCGGGCTTTTGCGGGTGGGATGCCGTCCGGGCAGACGGTTCTTGGAGGGGGTGGATGAAAGCGTCTGGATGGTCATTCGTTTGGTGGTTGGTGGGTGAACTGGCAGCCGCGGGGCAGAGCGAGATGGCGTTGCTTCCGCCCGCAACAGGCATCGGCCGAGGTGACACCGCAGACACGATGCGGCTTTCCCACGTGTCGACGGCGTCGCTTTATTCCGCCACTAAAGCCAAGCTCGCGGTTCCGACCGCGCCGGGCAATACCTTTCGTTCCCTCGCGTGATAGTCATAAAGCATCGGTCGCGAGTGGGGCGCCCGACATGCTGTCACTAGCCAATACGTGTGTAGCTCTTGGTCTGAACCGCAGCCAATCAACTACAAAACAGGTTTTATATCACGGGGTTACGATAGATTCTGGCTATGCCCTTCACCAGATTCGCCGGAATGTCCGCTGCTGGAGGTCGCGCCGCGGGAGCGTTGCCGGGTGCGCTAATCTTCGTGCCGAGCCAGGGCGACGGCGGCCTCCAGGCCCAGGGCGCGGCCTTCGATGCGGGCCTGCTCGATGGCCGGGCCGTGAAAATCTGTGGCCGCACTGAGGACGGCGCGCATGGCCGGATGATCGGCGGCTTGCGGCACGAGGCCGATGCGGCTGCGCTGCGCTTCGCCCGCGCCGAAGAGGCGCGCTGCGCGATCGTATTGGTGCTCCGCCACGGCCAGGGTGGCCAGGGCTTCGAGGGGATAGGAAGCGCCCCAGCGGTTGCCGAGGTCGAGGCCCACGAGCAGACAGTTGAGCAGGTGGGTGCGGGCATCGGCGAAGCGGCCGAGGACGGTGGCATTCACGCCCAGATTCCAGGTCAGGATGATGCCCATCCAGATGTCGCCGATCTGCTGGTAATGGGAGAGACCTTCCTCTTCCAACGCAAAGGCACCGGCGAAATCGCCTTCGCTGGCGGCGATCACCCCGCGAATGTGCAAAATGTGGGCGGTGATGCGGGGATCGTTTGAGCGGCTTCGCGACTGCGGGTCGCCTCGTCGAGGATCGTTTTGGCGCGGACCATGTCCTTCGCGTCGAGCGCGTGAAAGGCGAGATCGGCGAGCGCCTGGGCGATGCCGCGGTGGTCGCCGATTTCGCGGAAGATTCTCCAGCGCTTCCGTGTGCAGGGCAAGTGTGGCGGCCACGTCGTCGGCCACCCAGGCGAGCCGGCCGGCCGCGGCCAGGGCGCGGGCGCGCAAAAGATCGCGCGTCCCGGCGTCGGGGTGGGCGAGCAGCTTGCCGAAATGTTCGCGTGCTTCCTTGAAGAGGCCTTTCACTTCCACGTAAGCGCTGCATCGCGGTCATCAGGCGCAGGCCTTTCGATACCTCGCCGGGCATTTCCTCGCTCGTCTCGATGCCGAAGCGCAGGTTCATGTCCTCCTGCTCGGCGCGCTCGATCCATTCCTTCTGCTGCGGCCCGCGCAAATGCGGGGAGACCTTTTCCGCGTAGGCCGTGAAGTAATCGAGATGCCGCACGCGGAACGTGTCCGCTTCGCCGGCGGTCACGAGTTTTCATTCGCGTAGTCCCAAATGGACTCGAGCATGTATAGCGCGCTCCGGAAACGAGCCCCTTTTCGACAAAGACGAGCGACTTGTCCACGAGTTGCGTGAGCAAGTCCACGATGCCCCACGTCTCCAGGGTGGCGTCGGAGCAGACGGCCTCGATGGACTCGAGAGTCCGTCCCCGGGCGAAGACCGACAAGCGGCGAAACAGCACGCGCTCCGGCTCGCTGAGCAGGTCGTGGCTCCAGTCGATAAGCGAACGGAGCGTCTGCTGTCGCGGCACGGCCGTGCGGCTGCCGGTGGTGAGGAGATGGAAGCGGTCGTCCAGCCGCTCGACGATCTGCTGGAGCGTGAGCACGCGGATGCGCGCGGCGGCCAGTTCGATGGCCAGCGCAATGCCGTCGAGCCGCCAGCAGATCTGCGCGATGGTCACGATGTTTTCGTTGGTGGGCTGGAAGGCGGGGCGCGCCAGGGTCGCGCGATCGATGAAGAGCCGCACGGCTTCGTATTCGGAGAGGCGTTGGAAGGCATCGGGGCCGTCGCCGAGATCGCGCCAATGATTGGGCAGCGAGAGCGGGGGCAGGGGCCAGGCCGTTTCGCCGGCGATGCTGAGCGGCTCGCGGCTGCTGGCCAGGATGCGCAGTTGCGGGCACGAGCGCAGCAGCGTCTCCGCCAGGCGGGCGCACGCGGCGACCACGTGCTCGCAATTGTCGAGGATGAGCAGCAGTTGCTTGTTGCGCAGGAAACTGGTGAGCGTGGTGAGCAGCGAGCGCTCCGCTTCCTGGCGCAGATCGAGGGCGCCGGCGACATTCTCGATCACCAGCGCACCGTCTTCGATGGTGGCAAACTCCACAAACCACACGCCGTCGTGAAATTGCTCGAGCAACTCCGCGGCCACTTGCAGCGAGAGCCGCGTCCTTGCCCGTGCCGCCGCTGCCGGTGAGCGTGAGCAGGCGGGTGCTGCCGAGCAGGCGCTTCACTTCGCCGAGTTCGCGCTCGCGGCCGATGAAGCTCGTGAGTTGCACGGGCAGATTGTTCGGCACGCTTTCCAGCGAACGCAGGCGCCGGGAATTGCGAGGGCAGATCGGAAGTCACGAGCTGGAAGAGGTGCTCGGGCCGGGAGAGGTCCCGCAGACGGTGTTCGCCCAAGGCCCGCATTGCACGCCGGGCGGCAGGTGGTCGCGCACGAGTTCCTCGGCCGGCAGGGGAAAAGAGCACCTGCCCGCCGTGCGCCGAGGCGAGGATGCGCGCGACGCGGTTGAGCGACTGGCCGAAGTAGTCGCCATCGCGATGCTCCGCCGCGCCGGTATGGATCGCCATGCGCACTTTCAGTTCCTCGATGCCTTCCCACGCCGTTACGGTGCAAGCGCGCTGGGCCTGGAGCGCGCCGCTCAGCGCCTGGAGCGCGGTATCGAAGGCCACGCAAAAGGCATCGCCGACCGTCTTGAAAACGTAGCCGCCCTGGGTCTCGAAAGCTTCGCGCAGCATCTTGTCATGCTCGGCCAGGGGCCACGCGCATGGCGTCGGATGCTGTTCCCTTTCTTGGAACTGCCTTCGATGTCGGAGAAGAGGAAAGTGATGGTGCCGATCGGCAACGTGGCCATAGGTGGGAATGTGTCCGAGCGTGCTGCGTCGCGCAATAGCGTTCCGTTCAGGACGATATCTCACGCTTTCCCGCTCGTGTCGCGTCGCCGCTTGCTTCGCACCGTGGGCGGCGGATTATTTCATCCCTATGCCACTCACTCCCGCCCGGCGCACTCTGTTCAAGGAGATTGCCCTGGTTATTCTCGTTGCGGGCTTCTGCCTCGGCGGCCTTGTTTACCACTCCGCGCCGCCCACGGTGAACGACGCCGGCGCGGATTCCGTGAGCGACGATTCGTCGCTGCCGCCGGAAGACACCCGGAGATACAGCCACGACACCGAAGTGAATCTCGGCCAGTTGGGCCTGCTGGTGGACAAAAGCGGGCGGGCGGTCGCGAAACTGGCGCAGCCCCGGCCTCTGGCCATCACGATCATCGTCGTCCTCCCTCCTGGCGGCGGGTGGGTGCTTCATCGTGGCGGCGCAAAAAGACACGGCGGGGTGGCGACGGGGGAGTTTAGGGAGTAGAACGCGTCACGAACTCCTCTGGCGCGTGCCCCCCTCCACCCGTCATTCTGAGCTTGCGAAGAACTCTGATCTCGCTCTGGCGTCTGATGCCGGGCCGGCCGTGCAAGCCGCGCACATCTTCTGCACGTTGGTGACGAAAGGCAGAAATCAGAGGTTCTTCGCAAGCTCAGAATGACGGGGTTGGTGGGGCGCCTCCGGCGCGCACGGATTCTCGCGCTAAACTCCAATGCGTAACACGCGCTAAACGCCGTCGGTCATCCCCATCCCTCCACAGCGCTATCTGAAAGAACAACGCTCATCGGCGAGGATTTCCTACCTCCCAGCGTGGCTGTTTTTCGTCTATTTCGCGTATTTCGTGGTTCCACCCCTGATGGGCAGGGAAGGAAACCACGAAAGAATCGAACCAGACGAAAGTCCCGCGAATCCATTTTGGTTGTGGCTCGGCCGCGCTGGGTTTCTGCACCTTTATTTGGAAGAATAGCGGGTGTCTGCGAGGATTTTTGGCCCGTGAATCACGGCCAATGACACGAATAGGATGATTCGAGTCATTGGTGTGATTCGCGGGCTACCTCCCTTCCACGGCCTTTCGTGCTTTTCGTGCCTTTCGTGGACCCCTCTTGGGTTGCGGTTTCAAAAGTGGGGTGTCGGATGTTCTGCCTTGCCCGAACACGCGGTCGGTCTTTGGTAGCGACCCTCTTTTTTTCCCATGAAAGTCTCTCTTAACTGGCTCCGCGAACTCGTCGAACTCCCGCCGGGTGTGCCGCAACTCGTCGATCTCCTCACGCTGGCTGGAGTGGAAGTGGAAGGCGTGGAAACGCACGGCGTGAATATCCCGAATGTCGTCGTCGCGCAGATTCGCGAAAGCGTGCCACACCCGAATGCCGACCGGCTCAGCGTGTGCCAGGTGGACGATGGCACCGGCACGGCCCGGCAGATCGTGTGCGGGGCGAAGAATTACAAAGTCGGCGACAAGGTGCCGCTGGCGCTGCCCGGCGCGGTGCTGGGGGCCGGATTTCAAGATCAAGGTCGGCAAGCTCCGCGGCGTGGAATCGCAGGGAATGATGTGCAGTGCCGAGGAGCTCGGGCTGCCTGCGGGCGAGGACGGCTTGTTGATTTTGCCGCCGGATGCGAAGGTCGGCGCGCCGCTGTCCGATCTTTATCCCGGGGACACGGTGCTCGATCTGGAGATCACGCCGAATCGCGCCGACCTGCTCAGCCACGCGGGAGTTGCCCGCGAGATCGCGGCCTTGACCGGGAAGACTTTCACTGCGCCGGCGAGCTCCGCGAAAGTGGAGGGCTTCGGCACCAATGCCGTGAATGTGGAACCCGCGGGCTGCGAACTCTACACGGCGCTCGAGATTTCCAATGTGAAGGTGGGGGCGAGCCCGGAATGGCTGCGCCGCAAGCTCGAAGCCGTCGGCCTGCGGCCGATCAACAACATCGTGGACATCACGAATTACGTGATGCTCGAACTGGGGCAGCCGCTGCATGCTTTCGATGCGGACAAACTCGAGGGCGATATTCGCGTTCGCGCGGGCGTGGCCTGCGAAGAATTCCTCGCGCTCGACGGGAAGACCTATCGGCTCGGGCCGCAGCATATCGTCATCGCCGACGAGAAGCGCGCTCTCGCCCTGGGCGGGGTGATGGGCGGGGAAACCAGTGGCGTCACGGACAGCACGCAGAATATCATCCTCGAAAGCGCGCATTTCGACGGGCCAACCATCCGCGCACCTCGCGGGAGCTCGGTTTTGTCGAGCGACTCCAGCTATCGGTTCGAGCGGGGCGTGGACATTGACGGGGTGATTGTCGCCTCGCAACGGGCGGCGGCGCTGATCCTCGAGCTGGCCGGTGGGACGATCGGCGACCTCGGCGTGGGCCACGGACCGGAATCGCGCGTCGCTTTCGATCCTGCGGCGGTGCTGCACGAGAACGCGGGACCGGTCTTCACGCACACGGTGAAATTGCGCCCGGAACGCGTGGCGGCGCTTCTGGGCGTGGCCGTGCCGGAGGAGCGCATCGACGCGATCCTGACCGGCTTCGGTTTGCTCAAGGCCGAGGAAGGATGGGAGATCCCGTCCTTCCGTCCGGACCTGACGCGGGAAATCGATCTCATCGAGGAGATAGCGCGCGTGGTCGGCATCGAGGCCGTGCCCGCGCGGGTGCAGGCGCAGTTCGCCCCGGCGTCCGCCACGGACCGCGCCTACGATCGCTCCATGGCGTTGCGCCGGGCGCTGGTTGCGCAAGGCTTCGCGGAAGCGCGCACGCTCATGCTCATCGGCGAGGCCGTGCCCGGACTGGGCCTCCTCCACGACAGCGCGGGAAAATCGCCGCCGCGTGAAAAATCCGATGAACGACGAGCAGGGTCATCCTGCGTCCGAGTCTGCTTCCGGATTATTGCAAGCGTTGCGCGATAACCTGCGCGCCGGGGCAAAAACCGTGCGGCTGTTCGAGGCGGGCCGCGTCTTCTCCGCACAGGGTGCGGAGGAATCCACCCATCTCGCCCTCGTGTTCAGTGGCATCACCGCCGAGCGTTCGTGGCGTGGCGGGGAGGGGAGCGAAGCGGATCTCTTCCACCTGAAAGGGGTGGTCTCCGCCGTCCTCGGTTCGCCGACGACCTTCACTGCCGACCAAAATCCCGCGCTCGCCCTGGCACTCGTGATCGAGTCGAGGGCCGGCCCGTGGGCTTCGCCGGCCAGCTCTGGCCGAAGGACGCCCGCGGTCTCGATGCCGCGGCGCCGGTGCTCTTTGCGGAGATCGATCTCGGCGCGCTGCCCGCTGTCTCCACGGTGAAGAAGTACCGCGAGATTCCGCGTTCCCCGCGACCGCGCGCGACATCGCGCTGCTCGCGCCGCTCACCCTCGCCCAAGCGCAAATCGAGCAGACCCTGCGCAGCGCCAATGAGCCGTTACTGGCGGAGATTGAGCTGTTTGATGTATTCGCCGATGCAAGTGGTATTCGCATTCCCACGGACAAAAAATCGGTGGCATATTCGTTGACTTATCGGAGCCCCGAACGGACACTCACCGCCGACGAAGTAAACGCGGTCCACACCCGGCTGAAAGAGCGCTTGAAAGCAGCGCTGGCCGTGACGCTCCGCGAGTGATCTTTCCCAGTCTTTAGCTTTAGCCGAGTCCCTGAGATCAATCAGGGGCGGCTACGCCGATTTGCCCTGCTGTGTGCGACCAAAGGTTGGAAATCCCGATCCGGTATTTAACATCAACTCAGGAGGCCGGGGTGGGCGCGTTTAGGTCATGCCTTCATTGGAAGACCGAGGCCCGTCCCAGGTCATCCGCCCGTTAACCTTAGGGGAACGTGGAACTCCGGCCGGACGGCACGTGTGGGGCATTACTCGAGGCGCTCCGGAAAGGCGACTGCTGATTGTCGCTCCGGAGCGCTTTCATTTTTCAGGGGGCGGCTTGCGCTCGGGCGCATCCTCGCCGTAAAGCAAGGGAGTGCGTTTTGTCTTCTGTGGGATCCTGCTTCTAGTCTTCAGCCTCGCGGCGGGCGCGGAAGAATTGCTGCCCAAGGTACAGCGCGAATTGCGCGCCCGGAAATTCTACTTCGGGGAAATCAATGGCCGCGCCACGGATGAAACGGTGGGCGCCATTGTGAAATTTCAAGAAGCCCACGGCCTCGACAAGACGGGCAATTTGAATGATGAGACGCTGCGTACGCTGGGATTGCCGGGCGACGGGCTCGCGAATCCGGAAGAAGTGCATCGCCTCGACGATTGGCGGCACCTGCGTGCTGCGGTATTTGCAAGCGTGGCAGAGCGGCGACTGGGAGCGTGAGGCGGCGTTCTTTGCGGACCTCGTCAATTATTACGACGATCAAAATGTGAGCCGCGACTTCATTCGCGAGGCGCGCGCCCGCGAATCGCGCCGCTGGCCGCATCGCAAGTCGACCATGCTCAATCGCATCGTTCGCTGGAACCCGGCCAAAGCGATCAAGCACAGGTGACGGCCCGCGTTCGCACCGAGGTGTCGGGCGAATCCGGTCCGGCGAAGGCGCGCACGGAAGATCTCATTTTCCGTCTGCAAATGACCAGGCAAGGTTGGCGTATCACCTTGCTGAAACTGCTGGAGTAGCACGCCGACGGCGACAATCCTGCCCGCGATGCGCGTCCGCACCACGATCCTTCTTCTTCTCTTGCTGGCGGGCACGGCGTTTGTCGCGGGACTGGTCCGCCGTTCGCAACGCGGAAGCGCAGAAGTTTGCCGGGGCGAAGGCGGCGTTGGAAACGGCGTGGCGTCAATCGGTGGAAGAGTTTTGGAGAAACCAAGGGGCCTCACCGCAAAAATAGTGGAGGAGTTTTCGAGTCGTCCCGATGTCCGGGAAGCGATCATGAGCGAGAATCGCAAATGGGCGGAAGACACTTGGGATGACCGGACGCTCGCCAGCTTCGGCGCCCACGCCGTGTGGGTTTATAGCGGGACGGGACGCTTTTCTATTCCACGCGGATACCCAGGCGGAGCAATTGGAGAAGCCGTTCCTCTCAGGAGATGCGCTGGCAAATTGTTTGCCCGCGAAAAGGCGCCGCCGTTTTATCTGTCCTTGCCGGCCAGTGCCACCGGCCGCTTGCGTCTGATGGAAGTGCATGGTCGGCCCGTCCGACCGCCCTGGGAGAAAACACCGCAGCAGCCCGCAGAGGCCTTCCTCCTGGTTGGGCGAATCTGGGATGAAGAGCAATTGCAGGCGGCACTGGCGCCCGGCAGCAATCGCGCCCAGTTTTTGCCACCGGAAAAAGGCGCCGCGTCGACTTTCGGTGTCAGCGAAATGCAAGACGTGCTGCCCTTGCGTGACTGGCAGGGCCGCGACATTGCCCGCCTGTTTTTTACCAACGCAGACCCCCAATTGGCGGCCCTGGACTCGCGCGGCGATACCGTCTTCCGCACATTACTGCTGGGTGCCCTCGCGCTCTTCGTCGTGCTCTTTCTGTTGCTCGACGGTGCGGTCGTGCGGCCCTTGCAGCGGGTCATCCGCAGCCTGCACACCGAGGACGTGAAACCGCTCGAGCCGTTGCGCGGGCAGAAGGCGGAGTTTGGGGAACTGGCGCGGCTCATCCAGACGTTCTTTGCCCAGCGGACGGATCTGGTGCGGGAGATGAATGAGCGCAGCGCTGCGGAGAAGGCGTTGCACGAGAGCGAGGAGATGCTGCGGCACTCGCAGAAGATGGAAGCGGTGGGACGGCTGGCCGGCGGCGTGGCGCACGATTTCAACAATCTGCTCACGGCCATCATCGGCTATGCGGATTTGTTGAGGCAGCGGTTCGGGGACAATCCCGCGGCGCGGCAGCCGGCGGAGTTGATTCATCAGGCGGGCGAGCAGGCCGCGGGGTTGACGCGGCAACTACTCGCCTTCAGCCGCAAGCAACTGCTTGAGCCGAAGATCATCGATCTCAACACCATCATCACGAATCTGCACCGCCTGCTCCAGCGCATCATCGGCGAACATATCGAAATCGTCTCGTTACCCGAGGCTGCCCATCCCCGGGTGAAAGCCGATCCCGGGCAGATCGAGCAGGTGATCGTGAACCTGGGGGGTCAACGCCCGCGACGCCATGCCTGGCGGCGGGCGCCTGACCATTCGCACCTGCAATCTCGCCGTGACCGACGCCCACCCGGTGCCGGAACTGGCCGCCGGCGATTATGTCGCGCTGGAGGTCATCGACACTGGCGAAGGCATGGATGCGGGACACCCGGTCGCGCATCTTCGAACCGTTCTTCACCACGAAAGGGCCGGGCAAGGGGACCGGGCTGGGCCTCGCCACGGTCTATGGCATCGTCAAGCAGAGCCGGGGTAGCATCGTCGTGGAAAGTGAGCGCGGATGCGGCAGCACCTTCCGCATTTATCTTCCGCTGGAGCGGGGTCTGGTGGAAAGCACCCCCATTGCGCCGGTCGTGGCGCAGAGCGCGGCTCGGGAGGAGTTCATCCTCGTCGTCGAGGATGAGGACATCGTGCGCGATCTGGTCTGCGAGATCCTGCAGAGCCAGGGCTACCGCGTGCTGGCGACCAACCGCGGCTCCGAGGCCGTGCGCCTCTTGCGGGAGGAGAAGCACGACGTCGATCTGCTGATCAGCGACGTCGTCATGCCCGAAATGAATGGCGCCCGCGTCGCCCAGCAGGTCCACGAACTTTGTCCGCGTGCCCGCGTGCTTTTCGTCTCCGGCTATTCGGAGAATGACATGGCCGACCAGGGGCTGGAGGCGCTGGCTTTTCAGGTGCTGCCAAAGCCGTTCACGCCCGATGCCTTGAGCAGGAAAGTCCGCGTGGTGCTGGATGCACCGGAGAATCGCGTTATCGCTTGAGTGCCTCGAGCGCGCTGTCGATGTCCGAGGCGATGGCGCGCAGGCGCTCGCTGCGCTGGACCGTGGTCAAGGCCGTCTGCGCCGCGATGGTATTGACCTTCCGCCGATACGTACGCGCACGGCTGGCGGAAGCCGGGGTGGGGGCTTTCGCTCTCGAGTTGATCGATCTTCGCGAGCACCGCCATCTGCTGGGCGTGGAGCTTCTGTTCCGCTCGCTCGTGCTCCACTTGGGCCGAGGCAATCCCGCGCTCGGTGCGCGCATCCCGCGCCTCGAGGGCATGGCTGCGGGCGTCCTCGCGGGCCAGTTCCGCCTGTTCCCCGGTTACGCGATTCTGCCGTTCGCTCTGCCGATCCTGGGCCTTCGCTCGCTCCAGCCGAAAAGCCCGCCCTGCCGCGGATCGCCCGTGGTCGCGCAGCCGGCCAGCAGCCACACGCTGAGCAGCCCCGCGGCGCGCCTCATTGCTTCAGCTTGTCGGGCAGTGCGGCGAGCTTGGCCCGCTGACGCAGCAACTCGTTCCGTTGTTCAGTCAGTTCGTCGATCTCTTTCTGGAGATCCGCGCTGTGCGGATCGTCCGCCGACTTCTGCATCACCGCTTTGTGAGCGTCGATCGTGTCCTGCCAGGAACGCGCCTCATGGTCGACTTCGGTGAGTTTCGTGTTGATCGAAGTGCGCAGGTCGAATTCCAGCACGCTCGGCCCGGCGGAACGGTCCGAGGCCAGGATGGTCGAAAGTTGTTGCTCCTTGCTGGTCACCACGCCGCGCAGCTTCTCGTTGTATTGCCGGCGCATGGCGACCTGCTGATGGATGCCGGCGATTTGGGAATCCAAGGCGCTCTCCTTGGTGGCGTATCCCTCCTTCTTTTTCGCGACCGAATCTCCATAGGCCGCCCCTGCCGCCCCACCGACCAGCGCACCGCCCGCGGCGGCCCCGGCAATCGCCCCCGGCTTGCCCTTCAGCGCCGCGGCCGCTCCGGCTCCCGCCGCCGCCCCCACCACGGCCCAGTCGCCGCGCCTTCTGTGCGCGTGCGGTCGCTGTCGTTCTTGATATTGGTACAGGCGGCGCAGGAGCCGACCAGAACCGTCGTCCACAGGCGCCGCATTCGTCGAAAGAAAAGGAGGGAGTCATTTTGCCGCTGGAATTGTTGCGCTATGGCCGGGCCGCGAGCGAGCGAAATGTTTTCCCACGCCGGTCGGGATTTCCCGGCGGCTCAGGCTGTGGGATGGGGCAGATCGAACCAGAAGCTGCTGCCCTTTCCCACTTCGCTCCTGACCCCGATGGTCCCGCCGTGCGCTTCCACCGCCAGCCGGCAGAAGGTCAAGCCAAGTCCGGTCCCGACGCGTTGCTGCAGGCCCTCGACCTGTCCGAATTTCTGGAATATCCGCTCGTGGTGCTCCACGGGGATTCCCGGCCCCTGATCGATGACTTCCACGTGGATGCCTTCTCGTTCGCCCTTCAGGTGGACTTTCACCGTACCCGACGGGCTGAACTTGAATGCGTTTCCCAGGAGGTTTTGCAGCACCCGCGAGATCAGGTCGCGGTCCACGGATGCGGCGATGATGGCACCGCCCGATTCCACAATGACCCGGTCTTTGTCCCGCCCGCCGGAAAGCAGGGCGACGACTTCGTGGGGTGAGGGCCACGAGATCGCAGTCGGTGCGGCGGGGCTTGAGTTCACCGGCCTCAAACTTGCTCACATCCAGGAGGGATTGATCATGGCCAGCATCTGGTCCAGCGTCCCATTGACGAGCTCCAGAGTGTTGCGCCAGTCCGGCGAAAGCTTTTCCTTCTCGGCAGACAGCAACTCGATCGTCAGCAGCACCCCAGCCAGGGGAGACGCAGATCGTGGACGATCATATGCGTGAGATTGTCGCGCAACTCCTGCAGGCGGCGAAGTTCCGCGTTGGTCCGGCGGAGCTCGCTGTTGCGCTCTTCGAGATCGACCTGCAATCGCCGCAGCTTCAAATGGGCGGCGACCCGCGCGTCCACCTCTTCGAATTGGAATGGCTTGGTGATGTAATCCAGCCCGCCCACGCCGAACGCGAGCACCTTGTCCATCGTCTCGTTCAGTGCGCTGATGAAAAGCACCGGCACGCTGGCGGTTCGCTCGTCGCGTTTCAATTGGGCGCAGACTTCGTAGCCGTCGAGATCCGGCATGTTGATGTCGAGCAGGATAAGGTCGGGAGGGGCGCTCTTCGCGGCTTGCAGCGCGAGCCGGCCGTTGGGCACGGGTCTCACCTTGTAGCCGCGTTCGCGCAGCATGCCAGAGAGTAATTGCAGGTTCGCCTCCGTGTCGTCGACGACCAGGATGTCGGGTGCCGGCGGCGCCGGCGGACGGTCGTTCATGCCTTTACGATTTCGGGTTCCGAAATGGAAAGCAAGCTCTGATAGTCGAAGTGCTCGACCCGGTCGCGCAGATGGGCGACGACTTCCGATGCCTCCGGACCCGCCTCGTCCAGCAACGCGAGCAGCTCGGTGTAGTCGGCGCGAATGGCGGCTTCATGGAGGCGCGTCCGCAGTGTGGCTGGCAGCGCCGCCTCCAGTTGCTCGCGCGAAAGCGGGGCGCCCGGGCCGGCCGCCGGTGGCATCGCCATTTCCTCTGCGTAGAAAAAGCGGACGCCGGCCAGCCGGCCGATCATCTCGAAGAGGTCTGCCTCGCGGAACGGTTTGCCGAGGAAGTCGTCCGCCCCCGCCTCGATGGCCCCGCGGCGGTTCTCCTCAAAGGCGCTCGCGGTGACCGCGACGATCGGCGTTTCCGCGCCGCGCGGGAGCGAGCGCATCCGGCGGATGGCTCGTAACCATCGAGAATCGGCATCCGCAGATCGATCAGCACCAACTGCGGCTGCCACTGCTCGAACAGCGCGACCGCCTGCCCGCCGTCGGCAGCTACGCGCGTTTCGAAGCCGATCGGCTGGAGCAATTCCTCGAGATAGCGGCGGTTCTCGACCGTATCGTCCCCGATCAAGACGCGCAGCCTTTCGTGCGGTGGCTGCAGACGCAGCACCCGCCGCGGGTCGGCCCGGGCCGCAGGGCGGTGGCTTCCCCCCGTTCCACCGGCGCCTCGAAGGAAAACAGCGTCCCTCGCCCCGGTTCGCTTTCGACCCGAATGTCGCCGCCCATCAACGGGCAAACTGCCGGCTGATGGCCAGGCCCAGCCCGGGTGCCGCCACCCGTACGCACCCCGCTTTCAGTCTGCTCGAACTCCCGGAACAGGCGCGGCAATTCGGCGGCGGCTATCCCCGGTCCCGTGTCGGCGACTTCGCCGCGCAAGCGCAGCGTCCGACCCGCGCCGGGCAGCGCTTCGAACCGCACGGTCACGCCGCCCCGCTCGGTGAACTTCACCGCGTTGCCGATCAGATTGGTGAAAATTTGCCGCAGCTTGCCTTCGTCGGCTCTCACTACCTGCGGCACATCGGCGGTAGCATCGCTTTTTCAATTGCAGCGCGGGCAATAGATCAAAGCCGTGCGGAGGATAGCTTCCTTCACTATTCATAACAGCTCGTGGGACTGACCACACGTACAAAGGGGTGCTAAATTCATGGATCAAAACCAGAATGAGCCGAGTCAAGACGGCCTCGAGAACCTCCCGCAAAAAGAGCAGGAAGAAACTCGAAGTATTCTCGACGAAATTGAGAAGTCCGCGCCGAAATCCCCAGAAGGCGAGAAGCCCGCGGAATCCAAGCCAGAAGATTCGAAGCCTTCAGAAACCGAGAAGCCGAAAGGCGAAGACGCAAGAAGCCTGACGAATCCGATGGAAAGCCTGTCGATGACAAGAAGCCGCCCGAAGGCCGCCGCCAATTCAAGATGGTCCCTTCCTATCTGCTCGAAAAGCAGCAGAAGGACCATGAGAAGGAAGTCGCGGATCTGAAAGCGCTCTCGAGGAATCGATCAAGGCAAAGCCTTCCAACGGGAATAAAGACGCCGATGTTTCAGACGATCTCAAGGCGGAAGCCAAAGCGATCGCTGAGAAGCATGGAATTGACGCTGACACGGCCGAGGCTATCATCTCCGCTGCTGCAAAGCATGGAGGTCGTGTGCCTGCGGAGATTACCGAAGCGCTTGCGGACCTCAAAAAGGCCCGTGAAGAGCAGGGAGTCCAGGCTGAGATGGCGAAATTCGCCGCTGATTTTGACCGGGATGTCCTCCCGGCCCTCAAAGCGGAGTACGGTGACGATGTCCCCGCATCCGTAATCGAAAGCGTAAAGGAGCAGCTCAAGGAAGCTGCTTACTCGAAACCCGAGTATCAGAAGACTCCCTTTAAGGTCATCTACAAAGGCGACGATGCTTTCCGGAATCTCGTGGCTCCGAAGAAAAAAAGGGGCTGAAGGAGGACGCGGCGGGCCATACGGCTACTGTCGAAGGAAAGCATAAGGATGGTCCTGATCTGACGAAGCCTCTCTTGGATGATGAGCTCAAAGCTCTTTCTCCGGAAGATTTCGATACGTACTCTTCGAATATGGAAAAGCGGCAGAAAGCCTAGCCGCGGGAAGGAGGGGGAAATTACCATCTTAATTTTCCACTACTTATTCCGCATGATGGCGTCTGCTTCAGCGGGATGGAGATCGCTCAAGCCCTCATTGAAAACCGCCCGCGCGATCCGTGCGGCCCCTGCCGCCGTGCCAAAGCTGTATTCGAAGGTACGGGCGACGACGTTGGTTGGAATGCGGACCACGGGCATCGTCACCTTTACAAATGTCTCACCAAGCTTCCCCGCGATGGATGGGCGGCCTGTTTCTTTATTCGGGCGCATCAACCCGCGCAACATCCAGTTGTAAGCATCCACCACCCGGTTGTCCTCCATGAAAATCGAGCGGTTGGCGTCCTTGTACGCCTCAAGAGACAGCTTTGTCTGAACCATGGGATCAGAAGCATCCACGCCATGGCGCAAGGCGTAATCTACGCGCTTCTCGTAAGAGCGAATAAACTCGTTGCGGCGGGCAGGGGATTTTAACGCGCCGTGGAGATTGCCGATGTAATCCTTCAATTCTTTGGGAACGATGTCGGGCTTCCCGTACAGGAGGTCGATGTCCATTTTGCCGGTCTTGAATTCGTCGCCGGCATCGCGGAGCAGATTGCGCCATGTCCCGACAATCGCCTCCCGCTCGGCGCGCAGGCTGAGTCCGCCATGACGCGGAGCTTGGTCGGCGATGCCCGGCAGAGCCTTGCTCACCAACCCGCCTGCGGCCTCCTCACCAACCCGCCTGCGGCCTCCTCCAGCGGTGCAATGGCGATAATCTCGGCAGCGGCAGAGGTCAGCTTGGCAATCGTTTTGACGCCCGATAACACGAACGCGCGCCGCCATTTCGCAATTCCGTCCAGGAACTTCTCGGGGCCGGTGCGATTCGCCAGCCGATCCTTTTCGCGGGCACGGTCAAAGTTCAGCTTCTCGCGCGCCACAGCCGTCTCGAGCCTCAAGCCCTCGGCATCCTTCACGAGAGGCCGGCGGGGCACGGGGGGCGAAGTCCTTGCGGGCCACCCGATCTCTCAAATCCGCGAGGCGAGTGAGGGCGCGCGTCTTGTACGCTTGAAGCGCGATTTCTTCCGCTGTCTTCGTTGGTCCCTTCCGCATGTCGGCAAGCTGCTTGGCCAACTCTTCGAGCTTCGCCCGGCGCTCGGCCACCGCCTGGGTGTCCACCGTTGGCCTGCCTATCTTTGTCGAGGTGTCGCCCGCGGCAATCTTCGCCGACAGCTCGGCAATGCGCTTATCCAGGGCGGCGACGCGCTTTTGCTCCTCAGTCTTCGGCGGATTCTTCGCGCGGCGGTTCGCTTCAATCTGTTTGGCGAGGGGCGTCACGTTCGGCCTTCAGTTCCGATACCCCGCTGAGTGTCAACAGTGGCTTCGGACGGCCGGGCCGTGGCTTCATCGTTCAGCACCCTGGCGCGGAGGTCGAGGGATCTGCTTCGCCAGCGCATCTTCCTTGGCTTGCTCCTGAGCCGTGATGTCCGCATCACGCAGGGTTTCACGCTCGGCCCGCAGTGCTTCGAGACGCGCGCGCCTGGCTTCCAACTCGGGAGAGGTCAAACGACGGCTGGTCTTGTCGGGCCAGATGCGACCGTTGCGAATGTCCGCCTCTAAAGCAGCAATGCTGGCGTCCAGTGCCTTGCCAGCGCGTTCGATTCGCTGGGCCTCGGTCAACGGCTGCTTGGGGAAGGCTGCGTCGTATTCGGCCCGCCTGGCGTTGCGCTGCTCTACCAGCGCGCGCGCCTCGGCGTCGTACTGCGGCGTTCCCTTCCTGGCGGTGATGCGTTCGCCCGTGGCTACCGCGTGCTCCAGGTCGCGAATCTCGTTTTGCAGCCGCGTCTTGATCGCCTGCATGGCGGTCTTGAGTTGCGTGGCAGGGTCGGTCACTTGAAAGCCGCCTTTTTTCTTCAACTCGTTCACTTCCTTGATCAGCCGCCGTTCCTCATCGCTGGGGGTGCGTCGCTCCACGCCCGTTTTTGAGGGAGCAAGCTTGGCCTCCATGTCCCGAATCTTCGCCACCTGTTGAAGCTGCCCCTTGAGGTCACGAAGGGTCGTCTCCACGGCTCCCTTGTTCAGTGGCCGGAAATCGCATACCCGGAGATGGCATCCGCCACCGCATCGCGAGAAACACCGGGAAGAACCTTCTCAACCTGTGCGTGGACCGCATCGACCATTTTTCCGCGGTCCCTGATTCCGCCGGCCACAGCTTCACGCGCCAGAGACTGAACGAAGCGCCGCAAGTCGGTGAGTTTGTCCCCATCGGCCACCCGCGCCTTCATCGCTTCAACGATGGTGGCCTGTTTGTTCGCTACTTCGGCCTTTTTGATGCGCACTCTTTGCACGGCCTGCCGCTCGCCGCCGGAAAGCCGCTTTTCTTCCTGTTGCCAAAGCTCGTTGGTCTGCTTCCACGCCTCGCCAAGATACGGCTTCACCCATTCGCCAAGTCGGCGGTCATCTCGGCAGACCACTTCGCGAAATCAAGTGACGCGTGGCCCAGTTTGGCCGCACCGATCACCGCCACGTCATAGATGACTGTCGGGTCAACGAGAGCGTTGGCGTTGCCCATGCGGGCACGAATACGCGCGCGGCCGCATCTGCCGATTTGTCCAGGCGGGTCACGATCGATTCGGCGAGGGCGAACACGCGCGAGGAGATACGGGGCTGCGTTACAGGGGCTTCCTCCACCTCTTTCTTGAGAGATTCAAACGCCTCTTGGCTCGCCTTCTCCCGGTCTGCCTCTGCCAGCTTGGCGCTGTGGGCCTCGGCCTGTTTCTCCAGTTCCGCGATGCGCGCGGCCTGGGCCTTGATGGTGGCGGATTCCTCGGGCGTCAACTCGCCACCCTTGGCCACGCGCGCCTTTTTCTCCATCGCCTCAAAGCTGTAATCCTCGCGCATGAGCCGCTGGCGGAATTGGCCCAGCCGACCCCAGATTCGCCCGCTCGCCGCCGTGGCATGGTCGAGATCGTTCAATGCCGCCTCATGCTGTGCCCAGCGTATCCGTGCCTCCTGTCGCTCGCCTTCCGATGCCGTGGGATCGAGAACGCGAGCCGCCTCGGCCTCCCGTTCATTCATCAGCGTGACCTTTTCGTAAAGCAATGCGGCCTCGTCCACTTCGGACACTTCGGTCTTCGTGCCGTCGAGCAGATCTCGAACGATGTTTTGCGCGTGGGCCGGATTACGTTCAATCGCAGCCCTCCGCTTTGGCGAAAGTATCGGCGTTGCTCTGCTTGGCCTCGCGGATAATCGGAGAGGCATTGCGAGCCGTGCGCTCCGCATCCATGACGGCGTTTTTGGTCGAAGTCGAATTGAGTGGAGAGGGTTCGCGAGCTTCGAGCGGGGGCTGTTTCCCCGGCGATGGCACCGGCTCCGTTGACGCGCCCGGCTGGTTATCGCGCTGCGCCGCGGTGGCCTCTGGCGCCGGCCGTTCACTCGCTGCCTCGGCTGTCGCTCCTTCCGACTTACCCGACATATCCCCAGCATCATTGCCGCGCAACCAACTCGACAGCGTGTCAGTCCCTCGCTGGGTCAATCGATACCCTGAAGGCTGCGGCTTGATCGCGTTGGCTTGTTCCATGAGACGGGCACTTTCATCGCCGCTCGCACGAACGGCCTGAGTGACGAGTTCCTGCCGGCGCGCCGCCGCATCCCGCTCGGTGCCTTCGTACACCGGCTCCAGCATACCGTTGGCGGCGGCCCACTGCCGCGCCTCGGGCGTACCGTGGCCGCGCAGGGCATCAGTCACGTCGCGCGGTGCAATGCCTTCGACTAGCTCAAACTGCGCATGCCCAAGTCGGTCAGATGCCCTGATCGTCGATGTAGCCTTGATCCTGAAGGTATCGCCCCGAGTCCGATTCGAGAACACGTTGTTGCCCGCTCGGGCATACGCCTCGCGCAACGCCATTTTTTCAAAAACTCCATTCTCCGATTTCGGAACAAGGTTCTCCGAAACGCGGTTGGCAAGTTGGGATACGGTTAGCTGCTGTCCTTTGGGTTCTCCGACCTGCTCTGAAACCGCCTTCGCGGTCTGCGGCCGCCAGAACATCCGGCGGGGCTGTCTCTGGTTGCGGAGCCCTATCTTCGACAGGGTTTGCCGGGTTCTTCTCATCGGTTGTTGCGCCCTGCGCTCCAGCTCCTGTTGAGCGTATTTTGCTATCTCGGGGTCGGATTGCTTGAGGTCTTCGGCGGCGGGTTGAAGAATCTCATCCGGTACAGATTGAATGTGCTGAACAATCTCGGCTTTAGTCGGGGGTGGAGAACGCGTGCTTTAATCCCAGGCCGCCCATCGCCAGAGAGACGGCTGCACCCAAATAGCCCTGCACCTTTCCTTGGGTGGTATCCGCTTTATTGGCGCTTTCGATCTGGTCTTTGACGTTGGAGAGCATGTCCAGACTGAATGCCCCTCCAGTGACTTTAGCTGCCGTTCCACTGGTTCCGAACGTGGCGACGCCGCCGGGAGACAACAATGACCCCTCCACTCCGGACGCGATGTTGAAATCGCCTTGCCGGCAGCAGCCAGTTTGGAATCTCCTTGGGCGGCCTGCATGGGTTCCACTTTCAGGAATGGAGTAAAACAAACCTCCCTCTTGATCCAGTCGACTGCCCAGCGGCTTGTATTGATATGTCACGTTCCCATTCGCGTCTGTCATCGGAGCGGAGTTGGCAACCCGCTCGCTTTCGGTTGGCCCGATCAAGCCGCTGAAATGCCGGCGGACATTTTCATAAGCGATCCCGGCGGCCCCGAGCACATTTCCGCTGGCCAAATCGCTTCCAATGTCGGGAGTGGCTGTCACCCGCTGGCCTCCGCTGATGTCCGAGTGCGCCGGCGCGGCTTGATTTACCAGCGCCACTTTGCCGGATGGTGACGGAGAAGTCGCTGGCTCGTCAAACTGGTCAAAGATGTTAGGAGTTTTGGCCTTTGGTTCATCGAACTGATCGAACACATTCGGAACCGATTGAGGCTCGTCGAATTGATCGAAAACGTTGGGCGCTTTCGGAGGTTCCGCTACGGCTGTGCCGCCTTCGTCGAATTGGTCAAAGACATTCGCCATTTCATTCGCTCGGATGCAAATACTGCTCGCTGGCGCCCTTGCCAAACTTCGCGTCAAATTGCGGCGCGGCGTCCGGATTTGACATCAGGAAATCAATGTGCTTTTGCGTTGGCGTCAGGGCAGCCGATCCCGCGGCAACTGGCGAGGCTGTCGCTGCTGAACCGGCGCAACGTTCGACGCCCCTGCTGCCGCAGTGGATACGGGAGTGACAGCGGTAGAGAGCGCCTGAACGGTATCCTCTCCATCGGCACTGGGCGTTACCGGCGGAGCGACTGCGGCAGCAGGCGTTGCCGGGGTTGCCGAAATCGGAGCAGATGTCGCAGGCGAGGCGGTCAATCCAACTGCACCAACGGCACCGCCGACCGCAGGAATGGATTCTTTACCGACAGCAGATCTTCGTATTGATCGATCGGCAGGATGTTCTGTCCTAATTTGCCGGTTTTGGGATCAACAAACGGGATGGAAACATGCGTCGAGGCAGTGGCCCTTTGGAGTAGCAGGCGTGAACGTTTTCCCGGTCTTGTCCATCGTCCCGTACATAGGGCCTCCTGCGGTCAATGCCGCTTGAAGCTGCGCTGCCGGATTGAGCGCCGCCGCATGCGCCTTGAAGGTCTGCTGCTGATCGTGAGTCTCAATCAGGTATTTGGCCATGTCCATGACCTTAGGGGTGTCATGGGAGATGTGATTGTCAGCCAGCGCTTGAAGCACCTTGGACGGGAAGTCCGGCGCGCTTCTATCCAGCCCCTTAACGGTATTGAAGAAATTCGTAGCGTGGTCGGCTGACTGTTGTATGTGGTAAAGCTGAATATCCTTTAGGGATTGCTCTGCTTGAGCTACCGCCTGTCTCGTATCCCGCTCTTGCTGGAGGCTTTGAAGCCGAGCCTGGTTGAGTTGGTTTAAGTTCTCTGCCTGCTTCGCGCGCTGATTTGCCTCCGAAACCCTCTGCTCGAACTCCTTCTGCTTTTCGCTTCTCTGTACGCCTCAATCTGTTGCTTAAAGCTCATCTTCGCCTCGTCCTGCGCGGGCTTCTCCATCGCGGCCACGGCAGCATCGTACATGCGCAGGGCGCTCTTGGTCTGGAGTGAGTCCACCACCGCCGCCATATCCACCGCCTGGAAGTCGTCGTCCGGCCATATCAGTAGGGGGTGTAAGTATTCCAGGAACCAGGAGGAGCCAGCTTCTGGACCTTCGGTTCCCACGAGTATCCACCGGCAGCGGTGTGACAGGCCGACTTTCCATGTGCTGCTGTTGGGAAGTATCAGGAATCGCGCCTCTGTTTTTCGATGGGTCTGCCAGTGGGGCGGAAGCGTCGATCAGGCCGCCCCGGTTCCCTCCAGTAGCCCAGAAGAAACGACGCTCGGGACTGATCCCGCGCATTGTGGCGTCCGCTTGATCATCCCAGTGTTGAAATGAGTTGCTTCCTGGGTCGGCGCGGAGTTGGTGGACTGCACCGTAGGCGTTAATCCGGTGACGTTTCCGTTCGCCATTTGGGAATTGTCCGGTGTTGCGTTCGGACCATCTGGGCGCCCGCTTGGCGTCGAAACCGAAGGATTGGACCCAACCCCGCCAGCGGGCATGCCGCCATAAGCTGGCGCAGAAGGAGCGCCTACCGACCCAGCCCCACCGAAGGGAAGCCCCCCATAGGCCGGACCAAATGGAGCAGGCGGGCAGGCATTGAAGGAATCCCGCCATACGAGCTTCCGCCAGGCCCAAACGCCGCTTCCTTGGCCGCCTTGTATGACGTGACCGATGCCGTGCCATATGGCGTCATGTAGTTTCCGGGCTGCACCGGAGCAGTCGGACCATGGTAGCCGCGGTGGTAGCGGGGTTGACCGCAGGCGTCGGCCGTCGATCCATCGGCGTATAAAGCCAATTGTTGTAGGCTCCAATCTGACCCGTGTATCCCGGCGCGCCGCCCGCACCGCTGACGTAGGAACCTTTCGCAGCGTAAGCGGGGGTCAAGCTTTGGATTGTATCCTCGGAAATCGCTCATATAGGGGACGCCTCACGGGCGTGCTTTCTGCCCGCTGAGATAATCCCGTCCGCGATGATTCACAAGACTATTTACGCGAATAACGTAAAAACAATCGGCGCTCGACACATGCGGATATCATGCCCCCACGCTGAGGTCGCAACAGCGCAGGAGCACCCAATTAAACCGCAGCGCGATCACCGCGATCATTTCGAGAGGGAATTAGCCGCTTCGATCTAGAAAAACGGCGTTTGTAACTTGAAGACCGCCACGGCGGCGCGAATTGGCCAGACAGGCCGTTAAGGCGCTCTACTCGCTTTCCGATTTTTCGGGCAAGGCTAGCCGACTGCACGGAACGCAGTGCTCGAGTGAGACCACTTTTTAGCCCCGGATTCGACATGAACATTCTCAAGCCGGACATAGTAGTCTGAAAGCGCGCGGTTAGCGAGCCAATATAGTTTGGACTTCTCGGAATCCGCCTCGTCGAGAATGACGACCAGATCTGAATAATCTATTTTGTTATCGAGCTCTCTCCGAAACAACAAAAGCGCCTCATATCGATTCCTTTGTTTCTGCAATCGATCGTAGATTTCGGTGCTCGGCAACTCCTTTGAGTCCGCCAGCGTCGCTATCTCGCTCCAATGGGCTGAAAGGGCCTCCAGCTCTGCTGAAACCTGTTCAAGGAACGCTATGAATCTGTCGCGTTCCCTTGTGTGCGATGATGCCAACTCCTTAAAGAGGTCGATCAGTTCCTTGAGCATACAGGTATGAGTGGTGAGGGGAAATAGCACGCCCGTTGGATGAAGGGTAGAAAATTGCGAACTGGGCTATTTTCCCAGCCGTCCATCCACGCCATCAAATAAATCAAGCCGATCACGATTGCAGAATATGGTTAGCGTCAAGGAGTCCGGATTTTTGTTATGCGCCCCTCTGAGGGTATTACGTTCTGACGCGCGCACAGCGGGGGTGGTAGGGGAGTCTCCCCGGCTACCCCCTCAAAAAAGAATGCTTGGGTCGGCCTCGCCGATTTGCGGGCGGGATCAGCCTTGAGGAATGGTCGTTATCCCACTTCATATTCTCTTCAGAGTATTATGTTATGAGTCGCAAGAGGCGCGACCGTCACTGTAACCCTGCAATTCCGCTCGGCAGAATAAAGGCGATTTCTACAGAAATCGGACAAAGTAAGCGCCTATTGAGACTGACGCTGCTGCTATCGCGGCCATTCACGCGTCGATCACTGGCGGCTCGGCGAAGGTGCCGTACACCGCGATCCTCACGTCCATCCCCGGCGTATGCTCCCAGTGATGCACCAGCGCTGCCGTCTTGGCTACCTGGAGCATGTCACCTGCATTCTCCGGGTCGGCAGTGTCCTCCAGTTTCGATGCCATCTTGCGAGCGCTGGCCGCGAGGCTGATGCGAGTGGCTTTGCTATCCTCTGCCAGAGTATCGCGTATCACATGCACGCCTTGTGCAGCTATGGGCGACATCTGGCCGGCCATTACAGCAGTCGCGATCCGCTGTTGCTGTACGTCCTTTCCTGCCTTCTTCCAGTTGCCACGGCTGGATCTCGACTTAAGCGTGCTAAGCGAAATGCCGAAGCGCGCCGAGAGTTCTTCCAGCGTAACGCCAGAGGCGGCTAAGGTGGCGATACTATTCCAGTCGCAAGGAAGTGGTGCAGGCATAGGCAGAAGTTATCATCGCGCGCCCATAGGACAAGCCAAAGATGGCCGTTGTCCAGACTATGAGGCTTCATCGATGCGCTCGATCAATTGGCGAATATAATCGCTGATCTGCCGCCCGGCGCCAATGGCGCATATCCGGATGTTTTCCTCTGCGTCCGTGCGTGGGGCGGCCTGTGAAATAGCCTGCGTGGCAATGCATATCTCCATCAAGAAGATGGCGACAGCGCGGCGGTCCGTTATCGGCTCTTGATTGTCCTGCGCCAGCAAGGCTTGAGATTTCCGATAGACACGGTCAAAGGCCGCCACCTCATCAGCAAAGCTCGTTCCTCGATTTTTCGGCCACCACGGGGAATTAGGGAAGCGGTCGGCCATATTGGGATTAAACTGCGGTTGGTTTGGGTCGTAGTTCATGGGATCTGGTTTGCTGTGATGCGTTTGGCTGATTCGGGGATTGCGCGGGCTGTCCAGAAGGAGTGACCAGCGGAGCCGCGCGCCTGGCCTTTTTCGGCGTGGGGTGATTCGCTTTGCGGACTGCTTCACGGAGCGCCGGCAGGCTTGCGGTTGGAATCGGCCCGAATTCGATTAGCGGCGTGCCAGAGGTCGCACCATTGGCGCCGTCAAACGTCTCGCGGCTGATGCGGGCAAGAAGCGTGGTTCCCGGCCGCAAAATGCGGGAGGATTTCGGCGACCTGGGAGTCTGTCAGGGTGAGTCTCACAGGCTGCACGTGTTGAGTTTTGTCGCACGCGGTTGCATGCAACCGGACACACCACCATTGCCTACAATCGCCTGTAGTAACGTGGGCACGTTGATCGTCCCATGATGGATGGCTGCCGCGTTTGAGAGCATCACTCGTCCCCCCATGAAGATCCTCTCACGGCCCGGAGATGGATATTCACACCCCCTATACCATATAGGGGGGTGTGAATATCCCCTTCCTTCTCCCGCAGCCGGATATTCACGGCCCCCGTTAAGATCGTGAAGAACCCCGTGAAGATTCATTATTCAACCCCTCCCAACAGCGTCTGAGGGTGAAGGGAAATGCCGAATTCGGGGCGACTGTTTGGGCGTGGCATTGCCCATTCAAAGGCTTCCTGAGCCGTGAGAAGCTGACCGATAAACGTGCGTGCCTTGTTGACCCCCGATTCCTGCGGTTGAGGCGAGGGATAGGAGGGCGTTTTTGGCGATCCAGCCCTGTTTCGGAATCAGTGCCTTGAGGTCTTCCTTCGTTTTGGGCTTCTCGCCGCTCTTGCTTGCCCGTGCAGCGTTCTGCACTTCGTCTTTGTCCTCCTGCGTGGCTTCGCGCCAGTGGAGCCCTTCCGAGGCGTGGCAGAAGTAGCGCATTATTCCTTTTCACCGCATTCATCACGCCAGCCGACTCGCGCGCCCCGTTTCGCGGCGATGAACTTGAAGACGTGCGGAGCGTGCGTGGGGTCGATGATCACCGCGGCCCGCGCCCAATTGGTGATGTCGGCGCTTCCAGCCCCGGCGTACAATCCAGTCCGAGCCGCGCCAATCTGAGGTGTCGCGATTATTGGTTTTAGGCGTGTGATGATTCAACACCGCACGCCACGCCGTGGCGGTTCAGAAGCGGCGTAAGGCCCGTGCGAAGAAACTCTGCCGTCACTTCGGTTTCCTTGGGATCGCCGCCGAGGTAGGCCTGCAGCGGATCGATTCGCAGAATGTCGAACTGTTCGAGGCTCAGCCGCCGTTCAACGAACTTGAGGAATTCCGCGCCAGTGCGCCGCATTCGGTGTCGTAAATACCCGCTCGCGCACTGCATCGCGATCCCTGTCCGAGAGATCGAGACCCGTAATGACGCCTTCGCGCATCTCTGCCAAATCCTCGGCGTCGTTTTCAGCCTGAATGGTAAGGATTCGTAACGGTCTCGCTGGCCTGATGGCCGAACGCTTCCCGGCCGAGGGACCAAAGAATATCTTGCTGCATGCTGGCGGATGATTTTCCGATTCCTGACGGGCCGACAAATATCATCGCCCCGCCGATACAAAGAAACCGATCGCCGAGGACAGTTTTGCGCGGGTCTGGAACACCCAGCCCTATATCCATGATCGAGGTTAGAGGATCGCCAGCAGGCAAAGCCGCGTTGATGGCTGCCAGGAAGTCCTCCGGTGAGGCGTTGCCGTCTTTAACCCAATCGTTCGCGTCCTTGTGAGCCGGTGGCGTCAGGACAACACGGACGCCAGCGCGGGCATATTGGACGACCGCCGAAAGCCATTTTTCGGCAGGCGTATTCCCGTCTTTGTCGCGCTTTTCGGCCGGGTCGTTTTGCGGCCACGCTAACACTTTAACGCCCTTCGGAATTCCTACGACCAGAGATCCATTGGACGCCCCGCGGGTGATGAAGAACGCAACCCCCGGCGTTTCGTGCCCCTTGAGCTTGTCGCACACGCTGAACGCGTCCCATTGGCTCTCGAATACGTGAACCTGATTTGCCGTCCGAAGATTACCAATGACCAGTGCCGTGGCTGTACATGCCCTTTGGTTCAAACATCCAGGCCCTTTCAGTGCGGATGTGGCAGCCGATTATTCCCCCAGCATCATTGTGAACCGGGAAAGCAAACCTGCCGTTGGACTTGCCGGCGAGGTTATTGCCTCCCAGCCATCGGCAGAAGGCCGGCGTGAGCCCGCGCCACTCCGACATGTCCTCTGCCGCGTTGTCATCGAACGCTTCGCGGCATGGCGCCCAATCAAAGGCAGGAGCTTGTTTTCCATTCGGCTTCCTCTCGACACCCGCAAGCGCATAGAATCGCGCGAAAGCGGCAGCCTTATCCAACCCCTCCAGCGCCATTAGAAAGTCGATCTCGTCACCGCCGCCCGCAATGCGCATGGCACTTCCAGCCCCATTTGCCTTCCTTCTGGTAGACCGAAAACGATGGGCTCTTGTCGTCGTGCAATGGGCATTTGCGTGCCTTGTTCGCAACCACCGGCCCGAGCCCCAGCTTCTCCAATAGGTCAGGCATCGGGAGTCGCGCCTTAGCGCTTAGAATCTCGTCGCTCATTTGGAAGCGTCCGGAAGCTTTTTGACTCCTTATTGCCGACTAATGGTGTCGGCGGTCCCTTTTGCCGTTGACGTGGCACCGAGTGTGGCATGCCGAAATCGGCTGGGCCTGCTGTTGCTCCGAATGGAGCGGATTTGGGGTGTTTCCAATTTAGGTATTCGCCCTTGCCGCGCGCGTGCCTTCGGTTATGGTATCCGAGCTTCTCAAATCTCGAACCGCCTCCTGGCCGCAAGCTTGGGGGCGTTTCGTTTTAGCCGCCAGTCGCTGCGGTATCTTGCTGCGCTTCGATCAAGCCCCGGACAAATTCGCGACCGCATCATACGGCACAAGCGTTACACCACGAAGTTTTCCTCGCTCTCGCAGACGATCAGCCGCCAGTAGCCTCGCTGCTCACCTTCGTAGTAGAAGCTGCGAGTGATCCCGAAATAGGGATCACCTCCTGCCTTTGGGAGCCGATAGGTTTCAGGACGTTGCGAAGCGCTCGACGCCGCTTCGCTTGGCGCGACTGTTATGCCGGTATGCTTGCCCGTGTCGGTGGAGTTCATTGCGCTCAATTGAAAGCGCAAACTCGGTTTCCATAAGGTTCCTACGTCTCAAGTCGAGACGTTGTTACCCTCCGGTCGCAATATCTCTGATAAGAAATTGGATCTTCGATTGCCGGCAAACCGCCAATCCTGCGGTACGCATCGGAAGCGCGCATCGAGAGGGAAAGTTCATCCTGTCGGAAGAAAAGATCGTGAAAAACTTCACGCGCGTGTTTCACCCCATCCCGCCATGCGGATCGCCCTTTCGGTTGCTTTGAATCGGCATCCACATGCGCCGAATACAGAGCTATCCCGCCGAGCTCCTGCTTACTCAGAGCGATGGCTTCTTTCAGCGTGTGATTGCAAAGTAGCCGCATCGCTGCAAGCCCGTGCAGGGCCGCAATGTACTTTTGCTTTGGATTCTTACCGCCTTGTTCGTCTTTGCATCGGAAGTAATAGCTGGCCGTGCCGTCCTCACCGGGCAGCAGACCCGCGCTGGCCAACTTCGGCAGCTCTCTTTTCCTGTTCATGAACCATTGCTCCATTGCCCGCATCACCGCCTGCGGTCCCCTGGTTCCAGTCAATCCGCAATACGGCTCTCTCGACGCCATCACAATGAAACTGCGAAGTGCCATGCCATTTCGGACGAATATTTGAAGGTTCATCTTGCGGCTCATATAACGCGCTTCCGAATTCTAAAAGCTCCAGTGCGTTCAATTGCCGGAATGCTCTGTCTTTCGGCGTGAAAGCCTGGATGAGACTTTCTCTGTGATCGGGCGGTAAATTCTTCCAGCTAAGAGCCATCGGCTCGAAATAGGGCTCTTCGCAAGCGTTGGCCTCGCGTTCCGTCGCGATTGTCGCACAAGCTCAATCGCGATTGTCGCACAACTCGGATGCAGAATAGCTAACGCGCTGCGCAGTCGGCACAGTGCTAATCTCCCGCCACGTACAAGCTCGCCCCAACTGAAATGGCAAAGTTGCCCCGCCAACCTTAGGATGGTTGGCGATTCCCGCGCAAACTCATAATAGAAACGCGCCTCGATCTCAGCAAATGGGGACTTGCTCAAAGAAGCATCCCACAAATGCCAATCATTGCTGTAGTCCAGCGAGGGCAACGCGGTTTCGTTCTTCGCCTTTGCTGATTGCAGCATTTGGGAGCGCGCGTCGCGTGTTACGCGAGATGCACGAGTTGCACAGGGCTTCGATGTCTTTTCACTTCGCTTTTGCGCCGGCGCATCGTGCTTGATAAAGGCTCGGCACCTTGTCCATGGCCTCACGCAATACCTCGTCCTTATGGTGCGTGTAACGAGCATGTGATTTTTCATCGGTGTGCCCGACCAACTCTCTCCGGACCTCCGGCGAGACGCCTCCATTGGCAAGCTGTGAAATGAAAAGTGTGGCGTAAACAGTGAAACCCTTTATTGCTTGTGGTCCGTCCTTTGCCGGTACGCACGGTCAGGCGTTCCACGATGCCGGCGGCCTCCATTCGCTCGCGGAACTGCGCGGACAATCCCGCGCAACCTCCGACCGAATTCCCTCCAGTGTGGGGAACACCGGCGCCTTTCCGATGCCGCGCGGCTGTTCAGCGAGCCACTCGGCAAAATCCTCATGAATCGGGAGGTTGACCTCCACGTGTGTTTTCTCGGTCTCCAATTGATCCATCCCGTATCAAGCGAAACGTTTTCCCATTGGAGGTTCGCGACATCGCCAAGGCGCAGCCCGGTCGTCGCGCCGAGTAGGATGGCGCCGCACCAGTCAGCCCTCCCGGCCCCTCGAAGCAACCGCGACAATTCATCTGGTGAAAAAGGATCGCGCCCGGCCCCACGATCTTCGGAGGTTAATTTGAGCGGCTCCACCGCGTGAACCGGATTGGTGGGGATATACCCCCAGCTTCCGAGCGGCCTCGAACGGCACTGAAAGGATTTTCTTCACCACCATGTTGCATGTCGTAACCGCCCGTCCTTCCAGCCGAAGTTCATCTCGATAGGTAGTGATGTCTCCCGGTGTCACGCTCGCGAGGGGCGCCGTTGCACGCGCCTTGAGGCTGGCCAGAAAATCACGGGTAACCTGCCTATATCGAGTGATCGTGCCTGGGCTCGCATTTCCCTCCTTTATCCTGAGCCACTCGGCCAGCCATCCCTTGACCGTATAGCTGACGAGAGGCTCGCCCGAAACAATCTCGGTGATCTCCGAAAGAACCTTGCGCGCCTGAGCGACGGTGAGGTTATTCCCACGACCCCTTGCGCGCTGCCTGGTCCCATGCCACGCATAGCGCCAGCGCCTTATTCCGGTCCCTTAATTTTGTGCTTTTCAGCTTCCGCACCCCATCGGGACCGTAATAGGCGCAGTAGTAGTAGGGGGACCGACCGCTGGAGTCTTTGTGAAGGCTGGCCATCGAGAGTTTCCTAACGTAAGTCCTAACGTGTCACCGCGTCAATTACGTTTCCTGAAGTAGTTTCGACAGAGTAAACCCGAATCCACACTGGAGCAGGATGGTATCGGGAGTTCGATTCTCCCCCCAGCCACCACTCCCTCGCAAGCGCGAGGGCAAGCGCGAGGGCGGAGTCTGGTCACGTGCTAAAAAGACCAACGCTGCGCGTAGGTGGAAAGCTGGCAGCTTCCCCTAGGCTGACTGCGGAGACCGATTCTGAAGAGCTATGCGATAGGCAGAAGCGGAGCGTGTTCCTGAAGGGAAAGCCGCTGGCTTCCCGACTACGCACAGCGTTCCCACAACTCAACATCCCACCGGACGGTGGTGGGACCAATGATAAGGCCGACGGCAAGGAGGTGGCGGCTGGGGATTCGAACCCCGCCCGGTTTATTGCCGCGCTTCCGCAGATTTGCACTGCTGCCGCCGTAAATTGGTTCCTGGTTTCTGGTTCCTGGGTCCTGGTTCCTGGTTTCTGGTCGCGCGTCGCTTTTTCCCAACCAGAAACTCGCTCTCACTCGCTATGCAACATCGTACCGCGCCGCTGCTGATACCGGGCCTTGGCGGCGGTCATCTCCGTCGAGCGGGCTTCGAGAGCGGTGCGCACGCCGGTGTATTCCTTGCCGACTTTCTTGACGAGGCCCTGGGCGACGAGGATCTGAAGCTTTTCGTAGATGCGCAGGCGCAGCATCTCTTTGCCGCTGCTGGCGGCTTTGCGGGCACTGAGCCGCTCGTGGATGGCCTCAAACAAGGCATTAAAATCGTAAGAGGTCTGTTTCAGGAGAGCTGCCACCATCTCCTCGGATACAAAATCTTGTACCGGTCGAAAGTGGTTCTTGGATTTGTTCATACTGCGATCTAGCGCCGTGACGGGTGGCTTGGCGTGCCGGCCACGACATTTGTTAATGACGTTAACTACTAGACAGGCTTGGGCGGAATTTATTCAATCTGAGGGCCAGAAATCGGTGTTGACTCTCTTCAAGAGCATTTCCGATTTATCTGTCGCGGCATGGCGCGCTCGATGCGACGAAACCATGTTCGGCGGGTAGGGTGGGCTTTCCGCCTGCCGAAGCCGGCGTCTCGCCGGATTCTCCCCCCAGCGAGGACGTCGCCTTGCGCGCCTGATTTCGGCAGGATGCCCAAATCGGCAGGCGGGACGCGCACCCTACCCGCCGAATACGCTTCCTGCCGGCCACGCTTCATCCCGCAAGACGATAGGTTAAACCGAAACCGCTCCAGCCTCCGCAGCCGCCGGTGTGGCGGGCCGCGAATCAGCAGCGCCATGAAACGCCCGGGAAAGATCCGCATCGGTATTTCCGGCTGGACCTATCCGCCGTGGCGGCAGGTGTTTTTCCCCAAGGGCTGGCCGCAAAAGCGGGAACTCGAATACGCGGCGCAACAGGTCGCCAGTATCGAGATCAATGGCTCGTTCTATTCCCTCCAGCGGCCGGAGAGCTATCGCGCCTGGTACGCGGCCACGCCCCGAGGGTTCGTCTTCGCCGTGAAGGGCAGCCGCTTCATCACCCATCTCAAGCGGCTGGGAGATGTCCGGCAGCCGATGGCCAATTTCTTCGCGTCAGGGCTGCTCTGCCTGCGGGAAAAGCTGGGGCCGATCCTCTGGCAGTTGCCGCCGAATTTTCGTTACGACCGGGAGCGGTTGGTGGCTTTCTTCGAGATGTTGCCGCGCGATACCGGCGCGGCGGCGAAGCTCGCCCGAAAGCACGACGCACGCGTCCAGGGGCGCGCCTGGACGAAGGCGGATCGCGTCCGACCGCTGCGCCACGCGCTGGAGGTGCGCCACCCGTCATTCGAGACGAAGGAGTTCGTCGAGCTGCTGCGCGCGCATCGCATCGGGCTCGTGGTCGCGGACACGGCGGGAAAGTGGCCCTTTCTCGAAGATCTCACGGCGGATTTCGTGTACGTGCGGCTGCATGGGGACGAGGAACTTTACCGCAGCGGGTATTCTCCGGCGGCACTCCAGCGCTGGGCGCAGAAGGTCCGGGCGTGGGCGGCCGGGCGCACCCCGGCGGCAGCGAAGCGGATCGGCGCGCGGCTGCCGCCGGCGCCGCGCGGGCGCGACGTTTATGTCTATTTCGACAACGATGCCAAGGTCCACGCGCCCTTCGACGCCATGGCACTCGCGCATCGGCTCGGCCTCGGGCCGCCGCCCCCGCCGGGGCCGTGAGCCGCCCGCGGAGTTGACCGCGCCCCCCGCCGCGACGATGCTGATCCACCCCTCTTTCCTTCACACACGCAAGGGAATGATCTCCTGCGAAACAAAAGGAAAGAAGTTCGCATGGATCGCCATCATCCAAAGCACCGCCCATCACCCCCCCCGACCCCGGCCGCAACGGCGATTCCCGGCACGAATCCCAACTGGACACGGTGGCGCAGAAGCCCACGGATATCGGCTTGGGAGCGCCGGTGACGGAGGATCACGAAGACGCCCATCACGACAATGCGGTTCCCACCCCAGGGGCGCAGCCGCCGCTGGAGAGTCCGCCGCGGCTGGGAGAAGTGGAGCACGTGGCGGCCGGATTGAGAGCGATCCTGGTCGGCGCGCAAAAGACGTTTGGCCAGATGGGGCCGATTCGCGGCATGAAGGCATGGCTCGATGTGAATAAGAAGGACGGCTTTGACTGCCAGAGTTGCGCGTGGCCGAGCCCGGATGGGAAGCGGCATATGTTCGAGTTTTGCGAGAACGGGGCGAAGGCTTTTGCCAGCGAAGCGACGAAGAAGCACGCGGACGCCGGTTTTTTCCGCAATCACTCGATCGCGAAGATGCGGGAGCAGAGCGATTACTGGCTGGAGCAGCAGGGGCGATTGGTGGAGCCGATGGTGAAACGCGAAGGGGCCACGCACTACGAGCCGATCGCGTGGGACGAAGTCTTCGAGATCCTCGCGCGGGAGTTGAACGACCTGCCCACGGCGGACGCCGCGGCGTTTTACACCAGCGGCCGCACCAGCAATGAGGCGGCGTTTCTCTACCAGCTTTTCGCCCGGCAATTCGGCACGAACAATCTGCCCGATTGCTCGAATATGTGCCACGAATCGAGCGGCGCCGCACTGAGCGAGAGCATCGGCATCGGCAAAGGATGCGTGACTCTCGACGACCTGGAAAAGGCGGAGGCGATTTTCATCCTGGGGCAAAATCCGGGGACGAATCATCCGCGCATGCTGACCACGCTGGAGCGGGCGAAGAACAATGGCGCGAAGATCGTGGCCATCAATCCGCTGCCCGAGCCGGGCTTGATGCGGGTGTCGAATCCCAATCCCGAGGAATACGACAACATCCTGCTCTATCCGGTGAAGTTGCTGGCCAACAAAGGCGTGAAGCTCAGCGACCTGTGGCTGCCGGTGCGGATCAATGGCGACATGGCGGCGATGCGCGGCATCATGAAGGAGATGCTCGCCGAGGAGGACCAGCGGCCGGGGAGTGTCTTCGATCTCGCTTTCATCCACGAGAACACCAGCGGCTTCGACGCCTTTGTCGAGAACCTGCGGCTCACGCCGTGGGAGGACATTCTCGCCGGCAGCGGGCTGACCCGCGCGCAGATTCGCGAAGCGGCGGAGATCGCGATGGAGGCGAAAAGCATCATCTGCTGCTGGGCGATGGGGCTCACCCAGCACAAGAATTCCGTCGCGACCATCCAGGAGGTCATGAATTTTCTCCTGCTCGGCGGCCATATCGGTCGCGTCGGCGCGGGGCCGTGCCCGGTGCGCGGCCACTCGAATGTGCAGGGCGACCGCACCATGGGCATCTGGGAGCGGATGAACGATCACTTCATGGCGAAGCTCGGCGAGGAGTTTCATTTCACGCCGCCGCCGCGGCACGGCACCGATACCGTGGAGGCGATCAAGCAGATGCGGCAGGGAAAGATTCGTTTCTTCCTCGGGATGGGCGGCAACTTTCTCTCCGCGACGCCGGACACGGAATTCACCGCCAAGGCTTTGCAGAAATGCCGGGTCACCGCGCACGTTTCGACGAAGCTCAATCGCTCGCATCTTATCACCGGGGACATTGCTCTGATCCTGCCGTGCCTGGGCCGCTCCGAGCACGATCGGCAGGCCGGCGGCGAACAGTTCGTCACCGTCGAGGATTCCATGGGGATCATCAATGCGTCGCACGGGAAACTGGAGCCCGCGAGTCCGCATCTCTTGAGCGAGCCGGCGATCGTCGGTCGCCTGGCGCGGGCCACCCTCGGCCAGCGGACGACGGTGGACTGGGCGGGGCTCGTGGCGGATTACGACCGTATCCGCGACCACATCGAGCATGTCATTCCGGGCTTCGAGAATTTCAATGTGCGCATTCGTCGCGACGTCTTTTATCTGCCGAATGAGGCGCGCGATAAGCGGAAGTTCAACAATGGCGCGGGCAAGGCCAAGTTCATCGTGGCGGATATCGAGCGGCACGATCTGGCGCCGGGTACGTTCCTGATGATGACGATCCGGGGCGCAGGACCAATTCAACACCACGATCTACGGGCTCAATGACCGCTACCGCGGCGTCTATCATGGCCGGCGGGTGATCTTCATGAATCCCGAGGACGTGCGCGAGGCGGGGCTGCAGCAGGGGCAGTTTGTCGACCTCACGAGCCACTATCACGACGAGAAGCGGGTCGCGCGGCACTTCATGGTGGCGCCCTTCTCGATTCCCCGCGGCTGCACGGCGACCTATTTCCCCGAGGCGAATGTGCTCGTGCCGATCAACAGCACCGCCGAGCGCAGCAATACGCCGACGAGCAAAAGCGTCCTGATTTCGGTCGCCCCTTCTGCCGATCCCGACCAGGCCTTCGCCAGTCTGCAAGCCGCGGTGGCGGAAAGTGTCGGCCACCCCTAGAAGCCCCAATTATGTCTATTCTCGATCGCGAAAGCACGGTGGCTCCACCGGGCTTCAATCGCTGGCTCATCCCCCCGGCGGCTCTGGCCGTGCACCTGTCCATCGGGCAGGTTTATGCCTTCAGTGTTTTCAAATTGCCCCTGGCCAAAGTGCTCGGCGTGGGCCCATCGGAGCAGGCTTCGCTGGCCTGGATCTTCAGCATCGCCATTGCGTTCCTCGGCCTTTCCGCGGCGGTCTTTGGCAATGGGTGGAGAAGAGCGGGCCGCGCAAGACGATGCTGGCGTCCGCGGGTTGCTTCGGCGGTGGTTTCCTCGTCGCGGCCGTGGGCGTGGTGCTGCACCAGCTCTGGATCATCTATCTCGGCTATGGGGTGCTCGGCGGTTGCGGTCTCGGGCTGGGCTACATCGCGCCGGTCTCCACCTTGGTGAAGTGGTTTCCCGATCGGCCGGGCATGGCGACCGGCATGGCGATCATGGGTTTCGGTGGGGGCGCGTTGATCGGTTCCAATTTGAGCCTCACGCTGATGGATCACTTCAAATCGGCCTCCGGTCCGGGAGTCGCCCCGACCTTTGTGGCCATGGCGTGATCTATTTTGTCTTCATGCTTTTCGGCGCGTGGATCGTGCGTGTGCCGGCGGCGGATTGGAAGCCGGCGGGTTATACGCCCTCGGCCACGCCGCAGAAGCTCGTCACCACCGCCAATGTGGCGCTGGATCAAGCCTGGCGGACGCCGCAATTCTGGCTGCTCTGGGTGGTGCTTTGCTTCAACGTGACCGCGGGCATCGGCATCCTCGAGCAGGCGTCGCCGATGATCCAGGAGATGTTCCCGTCAGGCGGGGGCGCACAAGGGGGTCGGCGCGGCGGCGGCGGGCGGCTTCGTCGCGCTGCTCAGCCTGTTCAACATGGTGGGCCGCTTCCTGTGGTCCTTCGCTGAGCGATTTCACCGGGCGCAAGGCGGTCTATGTCATCTATCTGCTGCTCGGGGCGGCGCTCTACTGTCTCATTCCTCTCGCCGCGCATGCCGGCAGCCCGACTCTCTTCGTGGCCATCTGCGTGGTCATCTTGAGCATGTACGGCGGCGGTTTTGCCACCATCCCCGCGTATCTGAAGGATCTCTTCGGGACGTTGCAGGTGGGCGCGATCCATGGCCGCTTGCTCACGGCGTGGTCCGTCGCCGGGATTCTCGGGCCCGTGCTCGTCAACGAACTGCGCGACCGGCTGCACGCCGGCGGAGCCAGCGGGGTGAGCCTCTACGCGCCGACGATGTATCTCATGGCTGGGCTTTTGCTCATCGGCCTCGTCTGCAACCTCCTCGTGCGCCCGGTGGCCGAGCGCTATCATTATCACGGCGACCCGACCAAGCCGGTGGAATCGGATGACGACCTGCATCATCATCGCCGGCCAGCCCACGCCTGAACTCCCTTCGTTATGGACAAAACAGATCAAATCAAAAGCGCCGGTCTTCAGCTTGCGCTGTACTGGGTGGTCGTGGGCGTGCCCTTGATGTGGGGGATTTGGAAGACCGCGGTGAAACTGCCGGCACTGTTTCAGTAGCCTCGGTCGCGAGGCCGGTCACGAGAGGGGAATGGTGAAAACGGAGTGAACTGGGTGCGTCTTGGGACGCCCAGCCGTCGTCGCTCCTGCGATGTTCGTATAAAGCTATGAATATCACCGAACCACTTCAGGAAACAGGATTCCATTGTCCGCTCTGCGGGGAGCCTCTGGCCAGTAATGCCACGCAATGCACCAAATGCGATTGGGTACCGGGATACTTCCAACACGAGGAAGAACACCGCCAGCGAAACCCGCGCGATATCGCGGCCGTGGCCTTTAGCGTGATTCCCGGCGCGGGACACTATTTCAAGGGCTATGTGCTCGCCGCCTGGCTGCTCTTGGTGCTGGGCGTGCCGGTCATCCTTACCATGGCCTTCACCTTCACGATGTTCTTTGGCTGGCTGATGGTGCCGGTGTATTGGGTGGCCGTGGCCATGGATGCCTACTTCCGCAAGGATCTGCGGCTCAAGCCAGCCGCCGTCGCGCCGCGCTAGAAGCATTTCAATTTAAGATGTAGCCGCCAATCTCCGGCGGGCGATGCAGGAAGTCCGGGGAGCGCACTCGTCCCGAGTGCTGGTTTCGGCGTCCCGCCGAAACGCACTTTCAAATTGGTTAAAATGCTTTGGGCGTTCACTTTACGATATGCAATGAAAGTCCGCGAAGGCGGGACGCCTTCGCCCACACTCGGGAGGAGTGTGCTCCCCGGAATACCGCAACCGCACTTTCACGGCGGCTCTGCTATTCCTTAAACCGCTCCAGCCGTCGATGAAGGCCACGGTCATTGGCTCCGGCCCCAATGGCCTCGCCGCGGCGATCACGCTGGCGCGAGCCGGTGCCGAGGTACAGGTCATCGAGGCGCAGGCGACCTTGGGCGGCGGCGCGCGCTCAATGGAACTGACCTTGCCTGGATTCCTGCACGATCACTGCTCATCGATTCATCCGTTGGCCGCAGGATCGCCTTTCTTCCATGATTTGCCGCTGCGCGATCACGGGTTGGAATGGGTTCATTCGAGATACCCGGTGGCGCATCCGTTGGACGATGGTACGGCGGCAGTGCTGCATCGTTCGGTCACGAAAACGGGAGCCGCGCTGGGTACAGACGGCGACGCTTACGTCCGGCTGATGCGGCCGCTGGTCGATCATTGGGAGAAACTGGCTGGCGAATTCCTGCAACCTCTGCTGCATATTCCGCGGCATCCCTGGCTGCTCGCCGGTTTCGGTTTGCTGGCCCTGCGCTCGGCTCGCGGCCTGGCGTCCCGCTTTTCTTCGGACGCCGCCCGGGCGCTCATCGCGGGCCTGGCGGCGCACTCCTCCATTTCTTTGGAGGCGCCTGCCTCTGGTTCCTTTGCGCTCGTGCTCGGAATGTTTGGGCACGCGGTTGGCTGGCCGCTTCCGCGCGGCGGAGCGCAACGCATCAGCGACGCGCTCGCAGCGTATTTGCGAGGTTTGGGCGGTACGATCGAAACGGGTCGGGCGATCACTTCGCTGGAAGGCTTTTCCGGCGTGGACCCCATCCTGCTCGACCTGACGGCCTGGCAGGCCGCGCGCCTGGCCCGCGATCGTCTTCCCGTGCGCCTGGGAAAAGCGCTCGCCTCCTTTCCGCACGGTCCGAGCGTCTTCAAGGTCGATTACGCGCTCAATGCGCCCATCCCGTGGAAGGCGGAAGAATGTCGCGAGGCCGCGACCATTCATCTCGGCGGGACGTTCGACGAAATCGCCACTGCCGAGCACGAGGTAGCGCGCGGCGAGGTGCCGGCGCGTCCCTTTGTGCTTTTGGCGCAACCGACCGTGTGCGACCCGAGCCGCGCGCCCGCCGGTGGTCACACCGCATGGGCTTACTGCCACGTCCCGCGCGGGAACACGGTGGAGATGACGGGCACGATCGAAGCGCAGATTGAGCGGTTTGCCCCGGGCTTTTCCCGATGCGTCCTCGCAAGGCACGTCTCGCGACCGGCGGATTTACAGGCTGGCAACGCCAATCTCGATGGCGGTGACATTACCGGCGGCGCCTGCGATCTCTGGCATCTTCTGGCGCGCCCCGGGCCAGGCTCGAATCCTTATCGCCTCGCCCGGACCCATCTTTATCTTTGCTCTTCCTCCACTCCGCCGGGCGGCGGCGTTCATGGCATGTGCGGCTATC
Source organism: Chthoniobacter sp. (assembly GCA_037200205.1). Taxonomy (GTDB): domain Bacteria; phylum Verrucomicrobiota; class Verrucomicrobiia; order Chthoniobacterales; family Chthoniobacteraceae; genus Chthoniobacter. The sequence continues at coordinate 27,360 of JBBCHV010000012.1, read as the reverse complement.
ATGCCGCGCGGCGGGCGCTGGCGGCATTTGGGGCGCATTGAGGTTTCTCCGTGTTTTCGACGTCGGAGTATCCGTAGCAAGAGGCTGTTGTCTCCACGGCACCACGGACGTCACGCAAAGCCTCGGCTCGCAAATTCCGCCTCAGCCGGAACGATGCAGTTCGCAGGAGCGAAATGGGGAGGGCACGCGGAGGCGCGTGCCCTCCCCATTTCCAACTGCATGGATACGGCTCAGAACGACGGGGTGGGGGATGCGCCGCCAGGACGCGCGTCTTTAGCGGTGCCCGCCACCGCCGCGGCCACCACCGCCATGAAAGGAACCGCCGCCGTGGAAACTCCCGCCTCCTCCGTGGAAGCCCCTTCCGCCGCCGCCGTGGAAATCGTGACTGAAGTGGTGCCCGCCGTAATAGCCGTGATGATGAATGCCTCCGACGATCACGTCGCCGCTGTAGACGCCGAATCCACCGAACCCGGCATCGTTGTATCCGTAGTCGGAGTAATAGGGAGCATAGTCGGGATTGTAGTAGGTGCCGGAGAAGCCCGGCTCAAAATCGCCGGCGCATCCCCCGAGGCTCAGCGCGAAGCCACCGAGCAGGAGCGCCGCGCCGGCCCGCCGGGCGCATTTCGGCCAGGCAGCGCGATTCGCCCACCGATTCCGCCATCCGCCGATCCAGTTATCGAAAGTTTTGTTCATAGCAGTGGGCCTTATTGGATCTTGAAATCCGCTTCCTTGTTAAACTCCGCCCGGTCTTCCGGGGAGAGGCGGGCGTAGAGCACCCGCGTGGTGTAGCCGCCGACGAGTTTCCCTTTCTTGACGAACATCCAGTCCGAGATCTCCCCGGGCGCCACGGTCACGGTTTGTCCGAGTTGGACGGTCCGAATATCCAGGGGCTTGTTGTTCACCTTTCCGTGGAAATTCTTGCCGTCAAAAGTCAGGCTGCCGATCCAGAGGTGCTCGATGTTCTTGCCATCGACAAAAGCCTTTTTGACTTCAAACCCGGTATCGCCCGGCTTCTTCGCCCGCAACGCGGTAATGAAAAACCCGAGGGAATGATGGGCACAGCGCACGGCGTGCTCCATGGCTTTGTCCGTGTCCTTGACGGTGGTGTAGCCGGGAGGCCCGGGCGTCTTGTTTTCGCGACCGGCCAGGTGCGTGCTTTCCGTGGCCGCGGAGACGACCCCGACGGTGGCCAAAGTAAGGATGGATGGGAGAAGGAGTTTCATGAGCGAGGTACTTGTTTTTCTAGTTCGCGGCCGATGGGATCGCCGGATGTCTTTTCCGGCGACACCCGGCGCCGGGCATCAGGAGGGCCGTGATCGCGTTTGTGGGGCAAACCCGGACCCGCCACGGCTCATCGGGCCGGAATTTATATCCCACGTCGATCAAGATTTTCTGGCCCCGAGGCCGCCGGGCGCCAAAGATAGACCGAGATGAGTCCGCTTCTCCGGCAACAATACACTGTGTATGGCAATCGGGCACCGCGCCGTTCATGGTCGGGGCTGTTCTGTCTGGCGATTGGCTGGATGCTGCTGGCGGGGATGACGCTCTGGGCCATCGGCGCGGTGTGGTATGATTTTCCGGTCAAGGTGCTGCGGCACGGGATGGCGATCGTCTACGCGCTCGGCATGGTAGCCTTGGTGGCGAACGTGCGGGGGCAGTGGCGCAAGATCGGAATTCTCGCCGGTGGATTTGGGATCGTGCTGGTGTGCTGGCTCTTGTTGCGGCCTTCCAACGACCGCCCGTGGCAACCCGACGTGGCGGAGACGCCGTGGGCGGAGATCGAGGGTGACCACGTGACTCTGCACAATGTGCGCAACTGCGAATACCGCACGGAAACGGATTACACGCCGCGCTGGGAGACGCGCGAAGTGGACCTGTCAAAATTGCGCGGGCTGGACCTGGCCATCAATTACTGGGGCTCGGTCTGGCTGGCGCATCCCATTGCGAGCTTCCAGTTCGAGGATGGGCCGCCGGTTTGCTTTTCCATCGAGACGCGCAAGGAGATCGGGGAGAGCTATTCCGCGGTGGGCGGTTTGTACCGGCAATTCGAACTGGTCTACGTGTGCGCGGACGAACGCGATGTCCTGCGCGTGCGGACCAATTTCCGGCGCGGCGAGGAAATCTTCCTTTATCACACCACGGCCACGCCGGATGCCGCGCGGCAGCGTTTCCTGGAATACGTCACGGCCATGAATGAATTGCGCGCCCGCCCGCGCTGGTACAATGCGGCCACGACGAATTGCACGACGAGTATTCGCACGCAGCACGCCGCCGCCCAGCGCGCGCCGTGGGACTGGCGAATGCTGTTCAACGGGTTCGGCGACGAGATGCTGTATGAGCGGGGACTGCTGGCCGGTGGACTGCCCTTCGCCGAACTGAAGCAGCGCGCGCGCATCAACGACGCGGCCAATGCCGCGAACACGTCGCCGGATTTCTCGGACCGCATCCGCGCGGGACGCCCGGGATTCGAGCCGCGCACGGCGGGGCAGTGAGAGTGCTCCTCTTCATCGGAGGGTGCGTTTCTTATGTGTAACGCTTGTTATCGTATGCGCCTTGCAAAGTTGCCGTCATGGTCGATGGTCTGGCTGTGAATGCGAACGACACGAAGGCGATGTTTCGGCGGATGCGCCGGGGGCTGGTGTTGGTCGCGCGGCGTGACTGATCGTTTCGCCTCGTCTCAGGGCCGCTGTACGGCGGATCGAACTGAGGCGGCCGGCCTTCTGACTTTCCACATACCAAACCTATGAATAACGCAGCCTTACTCGACTCCCCTGGGATGGAAGCGGAACGCGTGACGCCCGGCCCTGCCCACTCGCGCCAGATACCGCTCACCCTGCTGGTGCCGGCTTACAGTCTCATCGCGTTCGGCGTGCTCATTCTCGGCACGGTGCTGGCGACCGTCTTTTCGACCTTTCAAGAACCGGCTTCGAACAAGTTCGTCACCACGTTTGCCCATGACATGGCGACACAGCCTCTGGTGATGGCCTCGGATGCGTCGTTCTGGATCCAGCTCGGTAGTTCTGCGGGCAAGCTGATCGCCGTGCTGGTCTTCCTGCTGTTCGCCGGGCTGGGCGCGTGGATCGGCAGCACCCTCATCCGCGCGGGCGTGCATGTGGTCTCGCCGCAGTTCAACGAACAGATGGGCCGCCTGAAGCGGCGCGTGGAAGAGATCGCCGGCCAGGTGCGCGCGTCCATTCCACCGGGGAGGAACCAACGGCCGGGCTGAGCGACGATCTCCCGGTGCCGGGGTCGTGTCCTCAATTTCAGGATTGAGGTCCGACTCCGAACCGGCACTCTTCGCCCTCATGCATCTCCTCGCCCCTCGAACGCTCATCGCCGCCGCGCTCCTCCTGTTTTGCGGAGCCGCGTCCTCCCTTTTCGCCGAAGAAAAAGACCTCTTCGCGCCGGACCTTTCGAATGCCACGAATGGCGACCATTGGAAGTGGGAGAACGGCGAACTGGTCGCGAAGGATCACGAGACGCTATGGACGAAGGACTCGTATTCGAACTTCGTCCTCGATCTCGATTTCAAAGTCGCGAAGGAATCCAACAGCGGCGTTTTCCTCCGTTCCGGCAACATCCAGGACGTGCTCGCCGCCCCGGAAATCCAGGTGCACGAAAATACCGATGGCAGCAAGTACGGCATGGTCGCCGCGATCTACGATGCCCTGCCACCAAAGAAAGACATGGCCAGGCCGGTGGGCGAGTGGAACCACTACACCATCACCTGCCAGGGCAGCGTCGTGACCGTGGTCTTCAATGGCGAGGAAGTCATCCACGCGGACTTTAACGACTGGATAGAAGTCGGCAAGAATCCCGACGGCACGCCGAACAAATTCAAGGTCGCGCTCAAGGACTGGTCGCACACCGGCCCGATCGGTTTGCAGGGCCTGCATGGCAAAGCGCAGTCGCCCGTGTGGTACCGCAATATCAAGATCAAGACGCTCGACTGAGTTGTCGCGGGAAGGTTCAGAGATCGCCTGAATGACGGCTGTTATTGGATGCGAGTCGTTTTCGATACCTCTGTCCTCGTGGCTGCCGGCCGTTCCCGTCGCGGTGCCAGTTTCGCTTTGGTCAGTTCCATTCCTTCATCGCGTTTCCAAATCTGTTTGTCGGTCCCGCTCTATGTGGAGTGGCAGGATGTGCTGACTCGCCCGGAGCATTTACCGCCCGGGACGGCGGGCCGGGATGCTTTGGCTGCATTGCGTGTGTTGGCCAAAAACGCCCATCTTCAGGACATTTATTACTTGTGGCGTCCATTTCTCAGCGATCCGGACGATGACATGGTGCTGGAACTGGCAGTGGCTGCAGGTTGCCGGTACATCGTCACGCACAACCCGCGGGACTTCGTCGGCGCGCGGCAATTGGGCGTGGAGATTCTGTTGCCCGGCGAGTTTCTTCGTATAGTTTCCCTGCTATGAGCATTGCTGCTTCCAGCCCTTTGAATGTTCGACTGCCAGACTCGATCCGTAGCAGGGTGGAGGCGCTAGCCGCGCGGGAGGGTATTTCCGTGGAGCAATTTGTCGCCAGTGCCACGGGCGAGAAGCTGGCGGTCTGGATGTCGCTCGATCACTTGCGCGAGGAGGCCGCTTTGGGGCGTCGTGAGGATTTGGATCGGTTTCTCGCCGCGGTGCCGGATAAGGAGCCAGAGGAATCAGACCGCGTTGTTGCCGCCGGCGAAGACGTGTGATCGGCGTTCAACGAGCGTAATGATGAACGGTCTCTTGGCGGTTAAAAGTCGCGCTTCTTCTTTTTTGGGGTAGAGGGTCACTTTAGGGCGCTTGGCCGGGTTAGTCGGTGGCTGCTGTGCGACTCGTTTAGTTCGTTTCGTGGGATCGTCCATACTGTACGCTGCCACTCGGCCTTGTGGCGACCGCACCCGACTGGTGCAGAATTTGACCTACTCCTTCGGCCAGTCGCGCCAGAGCCAGCGGAGGGTGTCGGGGAAGATGGAGGCGCCGTGCTTGGCGGAGTGGCCGCCGTCGCCGAACTCGAACTTGTAGTCGTAGCCGGCAAACTTGAGCGCGGCGGCCATGTCCTGGCTGGAGAGGGGCCAGTTGCCATGGAGGTTATCGAGGTCGTTGGACCCGTCTTGCAGGAAGACGCGCAGGGGCTTGGGCGCGTCTTTCGATTTGCGGATGAGCGAAGGGTAGACGTAGCCGCCGCGGATATTGGTGAAGCTGCCGATCCAACTGACGACCTTGTGGAAGGCCTCGGGCTTCTCCCACGCGACGGTGAAGGCCGCGATGCCGCCGCTGCTCGCCCCGGCGATGGCGTGACCATTCGGATCGGGCGTGATGTTCAGGCCCTTGGTGGCTTCGGGCAGGAGTTCCTCGAGGACGAAGCGCGCATTGGCGTCGCCCAGCGAGTCGTATTCGAAGCTGCGGTTGCTACGGTCCTTGGCGGGGGCCTCGGCGGCCTTGAAGTTGCCGGGTTGGACGAAGACGCCGATGGTCACGGGCATGTCCTTCTTGGCGATGAGGTTGTCGAAGACGACCGTCGCGCGCGTGCCGCCATCGGGCTTCTGGTAGCCGCCGCCGTCGAAGAAGACCATGAGGCAGGCGGGTTTGGCGGGGTCGTATTGCTTGGGCACGTAGACCCAGTAGTCGCGGGTGGTGCCGGGGAAGATCTGGCTGTGGTCGAAGATGGCCTTTTTCACCTCGCCGTGCGGCACGTCTTGCGGCTGGGAATCGGGGCCGAGTTGGTAGTCGTCGATCGCCCAGGCAGGCGCGGCGAGGAGGCAGGCGAAGGCGAAAGGGAAGGGGAGGAAGCGCATGTTGGTTTTGTGACTGGGTGAGGAGCGGGACGCAAATGCAAACCCGCGAGTGGGCGAGATCGCAGGGGAATTCGTGGTGAATCGCTTGCTCCGCCTTTGGCGCAGTGACCCCGGCTTGACGCTGGTCCGGCGATGTGGCGCTATGTCCGCCGTCCATGCCACCTCCCGTTCCCGACGAAATGCCCACGGTGGCCAGCAAGCCGCATCGCAGCCTGTGGGAAGCGGCGCTGGTGGGGCATCGCGAGGCGCTGGTGCGGCTCGCGGGCCGGACGGCGCCGAGCGTCTACGCGTGGTTGCGGGCGAATGGCTCGATGCCGGAGGAGGCCGTGGCGCGGGTGGAGCACTTTTTCGCCCGCCTGCTTTCCAGCGAGCCGCCGGATGCGGATGCCGAGGATGTCGAGCGGCTGCAGGATTTCTTGCGGCGCCGCCTGTCGGCCTATGTCGCCGCCGGTTTGCCCGACGCCGAGGGCCAGAGCCTCGAGATGCGCCCGGCTTTCAATCACGCCCAGGCGGAGCGGCGCTTCCTGCGCGAAACGCAGCGCGATCCGGACGATGTCTTCACCCGCCGTTGGGCGTTGGGCGCGTTGGAGTTGACCATCGAAACCTTGCGCGAGGAATTCACCAATGATGGCAAGGCCGCCCTTGTCCCGCACCTGCAGCAGTTCCTCAGTTTCAGCGGCGGCGAAGAGCGCTATGCCGAGGTGGCGACGAAGACCGGCACGTCGGTCAGCGCCCTGCACGTGGCGGTGTTTCGCTACCGGCAGCGCTACCGGAAATCCTCCGGAGGCTCGTTGGAGACACCGTCCGCCACGAGCAGGAGGTGGATAGCGAATTGACTAAACTGCTGGTGTCGGCAAGCTAACAGGCTGCCATGCCGACCGCACCGCAAAACCCGTCGCCGGAGAACGACGCTTCCGCGCCGTCCATGCTCGGCGGGGTAAGTCCCGACGAGTTGTTCGCGCGAGGCATGCAGTCCGTGCGCATGACGGTGGGGGCAGCATGCAGAATTGGGAGCCGCCCACGGTGGAGGAAGCGGCGCGGTTGTTTCCGAATTATCAGGTGGTGGACGTGTTGGGACGGGGCGGCATGGGCGCGGTTACAAGGCCGTGCAAACCGCGCTGGATCGCATGGTGGCGATCAAGCTGCTGCCGCTCGAGATCAGCATCGACCGGGATTTTGCCGATCGTTTTGTGCGCGAAGCGCGGACGATGGCGAAACTGAACCACCCGAACATCGTCTCGGTATTCGACTTCGGCACCACGACGGAGGGGCATCTCTATTTCGTCATGGAGTTCGTCGAGGGGACGACGCTGCACCATTTGATCAAGTCGACCGGGCTCAAGCCGAACCAGGCCCTGGAACTGATCGTGAGCATTTGCGAGGCGTTGCAATACGCGCACGTGGAAGGCGTGGTGCATCGCGACATCAAGCCGGCCAACGTGCTGGTGGACACGAAGGGCCGGGTGAAGGTGGCCGACTTCGGCCTCGCGCGCATGGATTCGCCGACCACCGAGCAATGGGGCCAGACGATGACGGGCATGGTGCTTGGTACACCGGATTACATGGCGCCGGAGCAGAAGAGCGGCTCGCGCGTGGATCATCGCGCGGACATCTACAGCCTCGGCGTGATGCTTTATGAGATGCTTTGCGGGCAGGTGCCGCAGGGCATCTTCGATCCGCCCTCCCAGCGGGTCACGGTCGATGAGCGCATCGATCAAGTCGTCATCCGGGCGATGCACCAGGAGCCGGATCGCCGTTACGCGAATACCGGGGAGATGAAGAGCGAGGTGGAGAATATCCGCCTGACACCCTTGCCGAAAACGGGGGCGGGCGGCAAAAAGGGGACCGCGTCCGCCAGCCCCGTGCAGAAGGCCGGCCAGGCTCCCGCCAGCACGCCAGAGGTGCGGCGGGAGAGGCACGCGACCCCGTGGCTGGCGGGCATCGCCGCGGTATGCGCGCTGGTCGCCGTGAGCGTCGTGATCATTCAGTTAAGGCAGCCGGTTCCGGCGGGTCACCGGTCCGGTCATCCCGCCGGCGGCGCCGGAATTGGCGCCGATCAAACCGGCCGCTCTGCCGCCGGTGGCCGACGCTTTTCCGCCAAAATCCGAGCCGTTGGTCGCGAAAACGGACCCTGCCGCCACACCCGCCGAGCAGCCGACGGTGAAAGCGGAAACGACCACGCCGCCCAAGCCGGATCCCAACTCGGAGCCTCCGGCCCCCGTGGCGCTGCCGCCTTCCGAGCCGCCCGTCGCCGTCGCCGCCGCGCCTGGCCCGCCCAGAGTGGCGCAGATCATCCCCGCCCCCGTGGGGATCTCGAGCCTGGAGCGCGCGCCTTCGGCATTAGTTCAGCCCCCAGCGGCCGCTCCGGAAGCAGCCCCGCCCGATGCCGTCCCCGCCGCCGAGGACTGGCACCTCCTGGTCAACCGGGGCGACATGCTCATGCAGCAAAGGCAGCGCGACGATGCGCTGGAGGCCTACCTCAATGCGTTCGATCTCGCCACCGATGGGCGCCCGGTCGCCGCGGCGGATGTCGCCCAGCTTTGCAAGAGGGTCGCCAATTTTCAGGTGAGCTTCGGCTCGCTGGCCGAGGCTCGGCAGACTCTGGAGCACGGGCGGCAGACCCTCAAGCGCATGACCGGTGGCAAAGACGCCGCGGATCGGCAGAAGTACGTGGAGCAGATCGAGAATACGCTGCGCTCGCTGCCGCGCGAATAAGCGAAGTGGCGCTGGCGTTTTACGCGCCGCCGGTTAACGTCTCCGCCCCTATGTCACTTTGGAACAACGCCCATCCCTGGTTGCACGATCTCGTCTCTTACGAGCCGGGCAAGCCCATCGAGGACGTGGCGCGCGAACTCGGCCTGAAGCCCAGCGAGATCATCAAGCTCGCCTCGAACGAAAACCCGCTCGGCCCGTCGCCGAAGGCGCTCGCCGCCATGCATGAAGCGCTGGAGCGCGCCCACTTTTACCCCGATGGGGGCAGCTACTATTTGCGCGAAGGCATTGCGCAGAAATTTGGTTTCTCGCGCAGCCAGGTCATTCTCGGCTGTGGCTCGAATGAGATCATCGAGTTCATCGGCAAGGGCGTTCCTCAATCCCGGCGATGAGATCGTGACGGCCAGGCACGCTTTCGTCGTCTACAAGCTGATGGCCACGCTGTTCGGCGCGACGACGGTGGAGGTGGACGATCCGCATTTCGCCCACGACCTCGATGCCATGGCCGCGGCCATTACGCCCAAGACCAAGGAAGTCTTCATCGCCAATCCGAACAACCCGACCGGCACGCTCCTTTCGCAGGCGGAGATCGACCGGTTCATGGACAAGGTGCCGGACCACGTCATCGTCGTCTTCGACGAGGCATATCATGAATTCCTCGAGAATCCGCCAGACACGCTGAAATTCGTCCGCGAGGGCCGCAACGTGGTGGTCCTGCGCACCTTCTCGAAGATCCAGGGTCTGGCCAATCTGCGCATCGGCTACGGCCTCGCGAAGCCGGAACTGATCGACGTGTTGCAAAAGACGCGGCAGCCCTTCAACGTGAACGGCATCGCCCAGGCCGGTGCGCTCGCGGGGTTGCTCGACGACGAACACCAGCGCAAGACACGCGAGATCACCATCGAGGGCCGCGAGTACCTGCAACGGGAGTTTGCCGCCCTCGGGCTCGAGTTTGTCCCCAGCTTTGCCAATTTCGTCCTCGTGAAAGTCGGCGACGGGAAGACGGTTTTCCAGACGCTGATGAAGCGGGGCATCATTGTGCGCGACATGACCAGCTACGGCCTGCCCGAATGGATCCGCGTGAGCATCGGGACGATGGAGCAGAACATCCGCTTCCCTCTCCGATCTGCAGCGCCTGCCCGGGCTGCCGATGCGTTCCCGCGAGCCGGCGGCGGTTTAAGCCGGTCAAATATTTTTGCGGAAGCCATTTCCCGCCGCCTGGACCGGGGCCGTGACTCTCCAGGACGGGTTCGCCGGAGCCCGCAGCGCGGCGAACTGGCTGCCCCTGTGGACAATAGGAGGAGGGCACTTTGCCCCAGAGGCGGTGGTGAAGAGTGCGATCGCGAATGGCGCGCTTTGATTTTTAGAACGCTCCGGTCGCCGGCGACGCGCATGCGTGTTGACTTTGGCAGCGGTAGACCATTAATCGCGCGCCGATGAAATTCACTTCTCTTCTTTTTTTGGGACTCGCTGTGTGGTCTTGGCACGCTGCGGCGCAACCCGAATACGAATTTGTTCCCGACTGGCTGACCCCGCCTCCCGGCAAGCAAACGATCGGCAATAGCCACGGGGAAATCCGGGTGGACTCCGCGGGAAACGTCTACGTCAGCGTGCAGGAAAAGGACGCCGGGATTCAGGTGTATGGGCCGGATGGAAAGTTCATCAAAGCGTTGCCGTTGCCGCCGTCCCTGCATGGCTTCGTCATCCGGAAGGAAGAAGACGGGGAGTTCATCTATGCGGCCGTGCTCGGGGAGCAGCGCGTCATCAAGACCAAGCTGGACGGCACGGTCGTGCTCGAAATTCCGAAGACCGCGTTTCCGGAGGAACAGTCGGCGGCAGGACTGAAGCTCACCAGTTGTGACGTGGCGCCCAATGGCGACATCTATGTCGTGGATGGCTACGGCAAGAGCTGGATCTTCCAATTTGATAAGACAGGCGCTTTCAAGAAAGTGTTTGGCGGTCCGGTGCCGCCGTACAACTTCAAGAATACGCACAAGATTTTCATCGATCCCCGCTTTTCGCCGGTGCGCATCCTGGCTTGCGATCGCGGCAACAATCGCATGCTGCACCTCGATCTCGATGGCAACATCATCGGTGTGATCGCGGATCAAGGACTGCGCAATCCCAGTTCAGTTGCCTTCTATGGCGATCTCTTCTGTGTGGCGGAGATCGCGGGCCGTATCTCCGTGTGGGACAAGGAAAACAAACTCGTCGCCGAACTCGGGGTGAACAATACCAAGGGACAAACGAACACCCCCAAGGTCGAACCCAAGGACTGGCAGCAGGGGATCGTGACGTCACCGCACGGCATCACCTTCGATGCGCACGGCAATATTCTCGAAACGGAATGGAATCAGTTTGGGCGCGTCTTGCGCTGGAACTGCAAATGACCGCGAGTCTCCGCGCGATCTGGATGGTCGCCCTGGCCGTGGGAGCGTTCACGCCCGTGTCCGCCAGGGCGCACTCCACGGATTTCATTCTCGTCAAAGTCACTCCACACGATGGCCGCATCGAGGTGGAATTGACGGCCGACTATGGCGGCAACCCGATGTTCAGCAGCGAGGCCGATGCGCACAGCGTGCTCACCAAAGTGTTGCGCGTGGAAGCGCGGGGCCAAACCAGGGAACTCGTCGCGCTCGCTCCGCTTCGTTTCGAGCGGCGGAAGCAATTTGATCCGACGGCGCCCATTCCGCTCGATCCTGCGGGCAGCGCCGAAGGCCACCAACTGCTGTGTGCCAGTTGGTCGTGGAAGTGCGGCGCGGAAACGGTGACCTTCGAGATGCCGGAAGATGCCGGCCAGAGCGTCATTCTTTGGACGCCGCCGCAAGCTCCCGACCAGCAAGCGCGATGGGTGTTTCTGTTACCGGGCGAACATTCCCCGGCGATTCATATTCCTGCGCGGAGCATGCCCTCCTGGTTGGGTGCCAGCCTGGCGGTGGGCTTCGTGGGAGTCTCCACGCGTATCTGTTTTGGCCTGATATCGAAAGGCTCGACCGTCGGCTAGTGGAAGGCCAGAGTCGTCCTGTATGTCCACCCTCGAAGCTTTTCTCCATCACCCGATCGAAACCCTCGAAAGGGCCCTGCACATTCGCAAGCAGATCGCGGAACTGGAGGAAGTGCTGAAGGAGCTATTCGGTCCGACGCCGGTGTCCCTGGCCGGAGTGCAGGTGGAACGGCCCAGGCGCAAACCGAAAAAATTGGCGAAAAACAAAGGATTTTCGACTACACAGCCCACCGAGACAGCGCACCCCGTATGGGCAGCGCAGCCCACCCTCCCCACGCAAAAGAAACGCGTGGCCAAGGTGACAACGAAGACGCCCAGGGCGAAAGCCACTCCCGCTACCGGTAAGAAAAAGCGCAAGCTGAGTCCGGAAGCGCGGGCCCGCATCGTCGCGGCGGCCAAGGCGAGGTGGGCGCGGGCCAAAAAGGCGAAGTAGCAGGGAAGACACGAAACCCTTCGCGATCGCTTGAACGCTATGGAACGACTCCTCGATTGCCGGCGCGGCGCCAGACGCCTCCTCACCGCGGCGTTCTCGGTGGCCTCGATAGCCGTGTTCTCTCCCACCCTGCCCGCGGACGATGTCCCGCCGAAGCCCGAGCCGCTGGCGCTCTGGAATGGCCACGCCCCGGTGGGTGACGGCACTTACCAGACCGAAGATGCGGAAATCACGTTGTATCGAGCCAGCCATGCCAATGGAGCGGCCATGGTGATTTGTCCGGGCGGCGGCTACGGCGGCCTGGTGATGGGCCCGGAAGGGCAGGGCATCGCGCTCTGGCTCAATCAGCACGGGATCAGCGGCGTCGTCCTCAAATATCGGCTGCCCCGAGGGAACTGCATGGTTCCATTGCTCGATGCGCAACGAGCCATCCGCACCGTTCGTTTCCACAGCAAGGAATGGGGCCTGGATCCCCATCGCATCGGCATCATCGGATTCTCGGCCGGCGGTCACCTGGCCTCCACCGCGGACACGCATTTCGATGCGGGCGACCCGAAATCCGCCGATCCCGTGGCACAGATCGGCAGCCGGCCCGACTTCGCCATCCTCGTCTATCCCGTCATCACCATGGGCGACAAAGGGCATCCGGGATCCCGCAAGAACCTCATGGGACCCGATCCCCAACCGGAGGTGATCGAACAGTTTTCCAACGAGAAGCACGTCACTCCGCAAACCCCGCCCACGTTCCTCGCCCACGCCCTGAATGATACGATGGTGCCGCCGGAAAACAGCCGCCTGTTCTTTGAGGCTCTCCAGGCCAGCCACGTGCCGGCCAAATTCCTGGAACTGCCCTCCGGCGGCCATGGCCTCAATGGATACAAAGGACCGATGTGGGACGCCTGGCAGACTCAATCGCTCGCCTGGCTGGGCGAGCAGAAGATCATTCCTACGGAAGACGCGGTGCCTCCTCCATAGCCGATCATGTCCCCCGATCATGTCCCGCACCGGATCGAGCCGCTGCTTCCGGCGCATCCGTTATCCGCGCTGAGGTTCCAAAGCGTTCAGGAGTTCCGTGAGCTTGTCGACCTCGACCGGCTTGGCGAGAATGTAATCCACGTTGGGCTGCGAGACGTTCTCATCAAATGAGCCGGTGAGCAGCGCAATCGCTTGGGTGGGCTTGCGGGCCTTGATTTCCCTGGCCAGCGTCAGGCCGTCGATCTCGGGCATCGACAGGTCGGTGATGACCAGCTCGAATTCTCCATTTTCGAACGCGGCGAGGGCGCTGGCGCCATTCAAGACGACCTTCGCCTTATGCCCCTTCGACTTCAAAACCATGGCGAGGAGATCGCCGATGAAAGGCTCGTCGTCTGCGACCAGAATGCGCATGCTATTCCGATGGCGAGGTCGACCGCGCCACAGCTCCGACTTGGACTGATTTCATGGGGCGGAAGAATGCGCATTCGTGTGCATCTGGCAAGATACAAGAGTGTGACAGCTCCCGAACCGAGCTTCGAGGAATGACCGTCGTGAGGCGGAGAAGCACGACTTCCTTGGATCTGCGGCATGCGCTCTGCGGCGTGTTATCGCCCTCACAGACTTGCGCCGCGACCGTTACTTGGACTGGGTTTAACCACTTGGCCAGGTTCTTGGCGGCGTTTCCAAAGACCCTTCGGTCATCTTTCACCGCAAATACCTTCTCTACTCTTCGCTCGGCCCGTGGACGGGCGCGGCCCAGCCCCCGCCCAACGTCAAAAACGGTTGGCGATTGGCATCGCCACGAGTGAGGATCTGACCACCTGGACCAAGGTCGGGGAAATCCTGCCCAGCGCCGACCGAGGACGAGACGGAGTAACAAAAGAAGAACTCCAAAGCCGGCCAATGCCAGGCGACGGTCCGTGCGAAAAAATGCGAATGACAAAATGAAGATGGGAAAAAGCAGCAGTCCGGCAGAGGATGACGATTCGCCGATCGTCGGGTGATTCATCCCGGTTTTCGTTGCCGACCGACTTGCTGAGTTTGCGTGGTGAGGCGCCGGAGCAAATATGTCCGGTCGTGGTGGAGGATTTCGGATGACGAATGGGAGGCCGCCACATTCCAGACTTCGGGCGGAACTTCGAGATCGCCTGGTTCGCCGGCAGTCCCACCCGTGAGTAACCCGGCAGTCCGGTCCAGTTGCGCGGCAGCGACGCTTCGAACCTTGCTTTCGGCGCGTCGCACTGGATCAGGCAGCCGCTGCCATTCGGTGAGGGCGGCTTCGTTCGCGAGTAAAATCGCGGTCAGGAAGACGCCTTGGGTCCGGCTGAACAAGGTTTCCATAGCATACACAGATATCCTGTCCGGCGGCCCGGATTCGTCTTCTTCAAAAGTGGCCACCTCGGCGAGATGCAGGGTTTGATCGAGGTTCGCCGAGATCTGATTACGCAGGCTCTGGGCTTCGGCTGTCGCCGCCTGCCATGACGTTCGCTGCAGCGGAACCGTAAGCAGCGCGGAGAGGTTGCGTAGCGCCCGAGCCAGCGTTTCGCGCAGTCGCTCTCCGGCCGTTCGGGCCAGAGGTAGTGGAAGACCAGGGACAGGACGACGATCCCGAGGACGATGCCCACGAGGCGATCGCGGATGACATCGAAGTCGGTGGCCGGTGCGAAGCCTTGGAAGAGCGAGAGGTAAAAGGCGAAGGCGATCTGCAAACCGGCGTAGGCGATGCGTTCGCTGCCCGCGGCGACCAACCGGCGAGCACGGTAACCGCTGCGGTGAGCAGGGCGAGCGAGACGATGGTCTCCATGTGCGGGACGAGATACAGGAGTGAAAGAAAGCCGATCATTCCGCCGATGACACAGCCGCCGAGGCGCAGCCAGGCTTTGCGCAAGCTGCGCCGGTATTTTCCAAGGCGACAAAGCAGCAGGTAATAAACGCGGTGTGGATGCCCGTCCAATCGAGGCGGTGTAAAGAAGGTAACAAGCCATCGCGGCGAGAGTGACCTTGAGCGCAAAGTGGACGTGCGCCGGATTGGTGAACGCATCGGCAATGAAAAGCCTTTTTTTACTTTCGTGGGAGTGGCCGCGAGCGGCGGCTTAAATCTTTCCCCTTTTCGAGGCTGCCGCGCAGCTCCGCTACGGTGTGCCACAGTTCGCGCAATTCGGGCAGACTGGCGGCGGGAGCCCTCGGATGGGGGGATGGCCGAAGCGGACGATGGTCCCGGATGGCCCCTGGCAAATCGGCGATCTGCTCGATGAGCGCCATGGCGCCATCCCTGTCGCCATCCGCCACCGGCGCCTCGTCTCGCGTTTCCAGGCGGCGGCGGGCCACGGCCAGGCGTTCGCTGGCGTCGATGATCGCGACATGCGCCGCGTGGCGTTCCTGGAACAAAACGTCCCGCCGTTCGGCGAGGGCCAGCAATTTGAGCAAGGGCGCACTGCCGCGCGTGGCGAGGTCGAGGATTTCGCCGCGTCCATTCCCTCCCGCGACGCCGGTTTCCGCGAGCCGCCGCAGGACGGAGGTCGCCGCCTCGAACCGCCGGGTCAGCATTCCCAGCAACGCGGTCTGAGGATGCGCCGGCAAAAGGAATTGGTTCACTACGACCGTGAGCGCAATGGGATAAACGACGGCCACCCACAGCCCAAAGCAGGCCACGCACCGTCAGTTCGGGACCGGGCGCCTGGTCCACGATGTTCTGCGCCATCGCGGCCACGAAACCGACCGCAAAACCGAGCGGTCCGAGCACGAAAACACGGGACAGATACATCCCCATAAAGATGATGCCGCCGTGGCGATGACGCGCAGCGCTGGAAAATCGAGCGTGTAGCGATAGAGGAAAAGGCTCAGGGCGATGGCCAGCGTGACGCCCAGGATCGTCAGCCCTCCACCAGGGTCGTGAGCGCGCGGTTTTCCTTGGTCACGAACAGGACGAGGTACGCGGAGAGGGCCACCTCCGGCACTTCGAGAGTCATCGAGACGATCGTGACGAGCACGACCGTCACCATCAAACGAATGGTGGTGGCCAGGCGCCCGGGGAACGGCGCCAGCTCCCCGCGCAGCCAGGCGAGCCAGCCGCGGAAGACGGTGCGAACAAGACCGGAATCGCCGCCGTGCGCATGCTTACCGGGAATCGCGACCCTGGATGATGGCGACCGCGGAAGCGCCCATGCGGAAGATCTCCTGGTCGGGAGATTCCACTTCCAGTCGCACTGGAAAACGCTGGGCGATATGACCCAGTTCAGTTCGCGCTTCACGTAGGGTACGCTGTGCGGCAGATCGATCTCGCCCTCGGGTTTCACCGCCCAACTAATGCCCTGCACTTTCGCGCGAAACTTCCGCTCCGGCGCGGCCAGGAGATAAACCTCCGCCGCCGTTCCCGGCGCCATGTGGCGGATCTCGCCTTCGCGAAAAT
Source organism: Chthoniobacter sp. (assembly GCA_037200205.1). Taxonomy (GTDB): domain Bacteria; phylum Verrucomicrobiota; class Verrucomicrobiia; order Chthoniobacterales; family Chthoniobacteraceae; genus Chthoniobacter. The sequence continues at coordinate 11,051 of JBBCHV010000012.1, read as the reverse complement.
TCGCGATGACATACCAGTTGCCGGGTGTCGAGGAGGGAAAAAACCGCGATGCCGGCGCTGGCGTAGGCGCCCACGGAGAATTGAGATTGATCACGCGGCCGGGGAAAGGCGCGGTGACTTTGCAGTAGGAGAGTTCCAGTTCCGCCAGCTTTACCGCGGCGGCGGCGCCCGGCCTTTCCGCGCTCAGCGTGTAGCGAGCGTGCTCACCGCCACCTGGGCCTGGTGAGGTGCTCGTTCTCGGCGGCCAGTGCGGCGGCCGCCACCTGTTTCGCCGTTTGCGCCTGGTCCACCTGCTCGGCGGTCGCGAAGCCCTTGGGCAGGAGCGGCTGCAGCCGGTGCAGGGTGTCGTCGGCCTGCTTGAGCTGCGCCTGGGCTCGCTCGACCCGAAGCCTGGGCCGCCTTGACCGCAAATTTCAAGGTCGCGTCCTGCGCCCGCGCCGCCGTGATCTGCTCATCGAGCGAGGCGAGCACCGCCTTCGCTTTCTCGAGCGTCAGTTCGTAATCTTCCGGATCGATTTCGAAGAGCACGTCGCCTTCCTGGACCGCCTGGTTGTCCTGCACGTGCAGTTTCACGATTTGGCCCCGCACGCGCGGCACAATGCCAACGACGTTCGCCCGCACCGTCGCGTCATCGGTCCGCGGATGTGTTCGATGATGTTCCACACCTTCAGGGCCAGCACGATGGTGGCAAAGACGATGACAATGCTCAGGATTTTGCCGGCCACCTTGCGCCCGCCCGACGTCGCAGGACGTTCGGGCGGCGGTGTTTCCGAGGCGGGCTTGGATTCCCCCGGCACTTCGCGGGCGGTGGAAGCAGACGAATCGTTCATGGGTCAGTTTCGGAAAAAGAGAAGCCAGATCGTCATGGCGAAGATCGCGATAAGACAGGGATAGACGAGCGGGGCGAAAAGCAACCGGCTATTCACTTTCCATGTCGTGAAGAGCAGCCGGGTGATGATCGTGAGCCCGATGCCGACGACGATGCAGAGAAGCCACGCCGGAAAATAAGAGCCCAGCACGTCGATCGCCGGCGAGTGACTGGACGTCCCCGGCCCGCAACCGGCGAGGCCCATCGCCAAGAGCAGGCCCGCCCGATGATGCCGGCCGGCCGCCGGTCTGTGGGGTGCGCCAAAGGGGTTCATGTCACGGTATGGATCTTTACGAAATTGCCACCGCGCGGCTGGCCCGGAGGCACGCCGCCGATGACCAGGATCTTCTCCCCGGCGCCGATCAATTGCCGCCCGCGCAGGGTGGACTCGGCCTGTTCGACCAGGCTCTCAAAATTCTCCGGCGTCGCCGAGACAAGGATAGGGCGGATGCCCCAGAGCAGATTCAGCGAATGATAGACCGCCGGATCCGTCGTCAGCGCTGCGAAGGGCGCCTTCGTGCGGCGGGCCGCCACCGCCTGGGCGGTGTGGCCCGAGGTGGTAAGAACCACAATACAGCGGGGGTGCACGATCTTCGCGATCGCGTCGGCGGCGGCGCTCAGCGCCTGCGCGGTGTTGTCGTCGATGGCCGGGTAGCTGGAAAAGTCGATGAGGCCTTCCACTTCGCGGGCGATCCGCGCCATCATCTCCACCGCGCGAAACGGGAAAGGCGCCGATGGCGGATTCGCCGGAGAGCATGATGGCATCGGTGCCGTCGATGATGGCATTGGCCACATCGCTGGCTTCGGCCCGCGTGGGCCGCGGATCGTGAATCATGCTTTCCAGCATCTGCGTGGCGGTGATCACCGGAATCCCGCGCCGGTTGCATTGCTCGATGATTCTCTTCTGCAACATCGGCACCCGCTCCGGGCTGAGTTCCACCCCCAGGTCGCCCCGGGCGACCATCACACCGTCGACTTCGGCCAGGATTTCATCGAGACGCTCGATGGCCTGCGGTTTCTCGATCTTGGCGATGACCGGCTGGTGCGCGCCTTTTGCCGCCAGCCGGCTCTTGAGCTCCCGCACATCGGCCGCGCTGCGCACGAAACTGAGAGAAATCCAATCGACCTTCTGTGCGAGGCCGAATTCGAGGTCGAGGATGTCCTTCTCCGTCATGGAAGGCAGGCGCAGATCCAGGTTCGGGAAATTGACTCCCTTGCGGTTCTGGAGCACGCCGCCTTCCACCACGCGGCAGCGCAGCGCCGGGCCAGCGACTTCGACGACCTGCAACTCGAACAGCCCATCCGCGAACAGGATCTGCATGCCCGGCCGGGCGTCCTGTGCGGCGTGCGGATAGTCGATCGGCACGGTCGCCGGCTGGCCGTCGAACGCCTGCTCCGGCACCAGCGAAATGATTTGGTCCGGAACGAGCGCGATTTCGCCGCCGGGCAATTGTCCGACGCGCACCTTGGGTCCCTGCAGATCCTGCAGGATGGTCACCGGCGAATCGAGTTCCGCCGCGATGGCCCGCAAATGAGCGATGGTGCGCGCGTGATCTTCGTGACTCCCATGGGACAAATTCAGGCGGGGCGACGTCCATGCCGGCGGCGATCAGCGCGCGCAGCACTTCCGGCGATTCGCTGGCGGGGCCGATGGTGGCGACGATCTTGGTCCGGCGCAGGGTGGGTTTCATCGTGGAGGTCGGGTGATGGTGGTCTGCGGCGTCGGCTTGGCAAGGTCGCCCACGCTGAGCGCAAGAGCCGCGGCGCGGGTAAAGATGGCGGCCCGTGTCTCGATGCCCACGCTGCGGGCGGCGGTGGCATTGCGCTGGGCATTGATGACCTCCACGTACGTGCTCAAGCCGTGTTCGTAGGAATCCAGCACCGCGTCGTAGGCATTCTCCGCGGCCGTCCGCAGCTTGCTGGCGGCATCCTGCTTACGCAGCGCGGTCTTGAAATCGGTGCAGGCTTTCCAGACTTCGCGGATGGCGCCATCGCGGGCGCCGTCCAGCTCGCTCTCCGCCGCGTGCAATTCCGCTTCGGCGACGCGGAGTTTTTGGCGGCGGGCAAATCCGTCGAAAATGGGCATTTCGATCACGACGGCCGCGCCGTAGACGGTGCGATCGTCTCCAAAATAATCGGAGTCATCGATGCTGACGTCGAGTCGCGTGCGGCCCACGTGGGCATCGACGGCGACTTTTGGGAAAAAATCGGCGCGGGCCTGGCGGACTTCCGCTTCCTTGGCCCGGACGTTGGCCAGCCGGGCCACGAGGTCCGGGCGTTGCGAGAGGGCCAGGTCGATGAGGGCATCGACCGAGCGGTCGGGCTCGGGCGGGCAACGGCTGACTGGCGATATCGGCGATATTAATGCGCGTCGTCGGCAAAATCCCGAGGCTTTCCATCAACGCGATCTCCGCGTCGCTCGCGTCGCCCATCGCGGCTTCCAGCTCGAAAGCGGCCTGCGCCGATTGCTGCTGAGCCTGGAGCAACTCGGGCTTGGTCGCGAGGCCCCCCGGTGAGACGCGCCTTCGCGGCCTGCTCGACGGTCTGTGCCGCGTGAAAGGCGATCTTGCCGACGATGACCTTTTGGCGGGCATTGCTGAGCGCGTAGAATTTTTCTGTCACCTCGAAGACGACTTTCTGGTGGGTCGCGTTGAAGCCCACATTGGGCCATCATCAGCCGCTCCTTTGCCGCCTCCACGGACGCCCGCCGCTCGCCAAAATCGAGCAGCAACCACTTCACGCTCAGGGCGGCCCGCGAGGCCACCACGTCTGTGGACAGCGAACCGCCGCCGCTGATGGAAACGACGGATAAATCGGGACTTTTTTTTGGCCAGCGCCTGGGCGGCGGCAGTGGGATTGGCGGCAAATGCGGGCAGTGCCTGGGTGACTTCGCTCGCGATTCGAGCGCCGTCGATTTTCAATGTCGGGAAGGGGAATGAACGCCCGCTCGTAGCCTGCTCCGGCGGAAGCCATGAGATAGGGAAAGTAAAAGCTTTCGCTCAACCCGACCGCCGCGGCTGCCTGCCGGGCGCGCTCCAGGGCCACCCGGGTCTCGGGGATGATTGCGCTGCGCGAGATCGATCAACTCGGGCAGCTCGTAGACATGCTGGGGGATCGATCGGCGTTCCCCCGGCCTCGCTCTCCCGGCGCGCGTGCGCTGGGCCAATTCGCGCTGATACTTTTCCAGGTGCGGCGGCGACCAGGACCGATCGGGTGAAGGGGGCGTGGGATCCTTGGCGGAGGCTGCGGCCCCGATGCAGAGGGCAAAAATACCGGTGCCGGCAATCGAAATGGAGAAGTGAAAGGTCATCGCGCCGGCCCGACGATACACGATGGCATCATCGATCGAACAGCGGGGAATCGTCGCCAGGGCCAGGAAAATCGCCGCCGACGATGATCGCCCGCGAAAATTCTTCGGCGGGGCGCGGAGATTCCATCGGGCAAAACGGAAATGGGGTTAAAACGCGACACGCCGCTCGCGAAGCAACAGGTCATCCGCCGGGAACAATTCGCCGACGCGACTCAAGCGAATCCCGGGGCGAATGGACTCGTACGGGCGGAGGAGGCCGCCGTCGACAACGCGCAATCGAATCTCGGTTTCACCAAAATCATGTCGTCCATCGACGGCCTCGCGGGGGATTGCCCTCACCCAAATTGGCGACTTGCTCGGGCAATCGGGCACCGTCCTCACGACCGTCTCGACCATCAATCCGATCAAGGTCATGATTTTCTATATAAAGTAACTTCAGGCGAGCTTTGGGGCGGATACCTGGAAGCCGCGGGCCAGCTCCGTAAATGCGGCAACCTGTTGCGTCTGCCACTCGAGATCGTAACCGAGTTCCCCCGCCATCAGCTCCGCCGCGCGCGGGGCCATGCGGACGGCAGCTCTGGCATTGAGAAACAGAGCACGTGTGCGGCGGGCAAGGACGTCCTCGACACTCCGGGCCATCTCTTCGCGTGTGGCCCAGACCACTTCCGCAGCCACGTAAGGGAGATCGCCATCGAGTTGCTCGCCCAGCTGGGGGGGATTCGGCTATGAGGGCCTGGATGGCGACGGCATCCGCCCCATAAAAGGAAAGGGGGCCGAACACCGTGGCGTCGATATGATAGCCGTGAACGGGAAGGGTCTTTGTGATTGCAGGCTGCTTCCGGCAGGTCGCCCAATGTGGCGGCCCTGGTCCACGCAATCCTGCGCCATATTCCGATAGGTGGTCCATTTGCCCCCGGCGATACTCAACAGCCCGCTGCGGTCGATATGGATCACGTGGTCGCGGGAGAGTGCGGCGGTGTTTTTACCTTCTCCGGATTTGGCCAGCGGACGGATGCCGGCGAAGACGCTGAGGATGTCCGCGCGGGTCGGCGCTTTTGCCAGGTAAAGGGCGCTCGTGCTGAGCATGAAATCGATCTCCTGGTCGACGGCTACCGGCTCGACCGGGATATGGTCCATCGGCGTATCCGTAGTCCCGACCAGGGTGTGCCCGTGCCACGGGATGGCGAACATTACGCGCCCATCGCTGGTATGGGGCACCATGATCGCGGTGTCGCCGGGCAGGAAGGAGCGGTCGAGCACAAAGTGCGCGCCCTGGCTGGGCGAGGATCATCGCCTCCGCCGCGGGCTCGGCCAGCTTTCGCACGGAATCGGTGAACGGCCCCGTTGCGTTGACCACGACGCGAGCTGGCGCGGTGTATTTCTCGCCGGTCTCGGTGTCTTCCCATGCCACGCCGTCCACCATTTCGTCCGCGCCCTTCTGCAAGGCGGTGACGCGGGCGTAATTGAGAAGCGTGGCGCCATGCTCCGCCGCCGTCGCGGCGAGTTGGATGAGCAGCCGCGTATCGTCAAACTGGCCGTCAAAGTAAACCACGCTCCCATGAGTCCCTCCGTCTTCACATTCGGCAGCCGACGCGCCGTTTCCTTGCTGGAGAGATACTCCGAAGGGCCGAAGCCGTACTTGCCAGACATCAGTTGGTATAACTTGAGCCCGACGCCATAAAACGGCCCTTCCCACCAGGAGTAACTGGGGACGATAAAAGGAACTTCGCTGACTAAATGGGGCGCGTTTTGACGGAGCAGACCGCGCTCGCGCAGCGCCTCGAGCACTAGAGCAATGTTTCCCTGCTCGAGATAGCGTACGCCGCCATGGACGAGCTTGGTGCTGCGACTGGAGGTGCCCTTTCCAAAGTCACCCCGCTCCAGGAGCAGCGTGGCGTAACCGCGCGCGGCCGCGTCGACGGCCGCGCCGACACCGTGGCCCCGCCACCGATGATGATAATGTCCCAAGGCTTCGTCCGAGCCCTGGCGTTTTGCAGCATAGTAGTACGATTCATATATTATTTTTTCTTTCGGCTCTTTGTCCTTCACGGGCTTCTTTTCCTTTGGTGCCCAGCCTTCCGATCTGAGGAGCGCTTCGTTCCATCGCCCGCGCCATTCCGCGACACGGGGAGGCCGGCATTTTTGGGTTCAAATGTTTTGTCCACCTTCCACTGGGTGCTGATCTCACCGGTATCCTTCCAAAATCCGACGGCCAGCCCCGCCAGGTAGGCGGCGCCAGGGCGGTCGTCTCGATGATCGCCGGGTGCACCACCGGCACGCCGAGCAGGTCGGCCTGGAATTGCATCATCGGCTCACTGCGCGACTCGCCGCCATCCACTCTCAATTCCATGAGACGCTTGCCGGTATCGGCACGCATGGCGTCCACGAGATCGGCCACCTGGAACGCCACCCCCTCGAGCGCGGCGCGGGCAATTTGCGCGGCGCCCGTGTCGCGGGTGATGCCGACGTCGTGATCGAACAGAATGGCGCGCACACCGGAGGTGCCGGAGTCGAGAGCGAGGATGTAGGGCATGTGCCGAAAAGTTCCGCGAAATAGGGGAGCATAGGATTGTCCCGTCAGAATCGCTTCGAAACGAGTCGAATTGCGGCGCACGTCTTCTGCGGAACTTGTCAAAAGTAGCGCTTCCAGAATCTTTGACCAATAGACCGGAAGCCAGAAACGTTGTGAATGAAGGCACTGAATGGAACTATGCCCATATGACTGACACTCCGAAACCCACTGCCCGGCAATTGGTCCTACTTCGCCACGGAGAGAGCGTCTGGAACAAGGAGAACCGCTTCAGCGGCTGGACGGATATTGATTTGAGCGAACATGGTGGAGAACAGGCACGAGAGGCCGGGCGTGTCCTGAAAGAACGCGGTTTTTGCATTTGATGTCGCCTATACCTCCGTGCTGAAGCGTGCCATCCGGACTCTTGGATTGTCCTCGATGGAATGGATCTCATGTGGATCCCCGTCTATCGGGATTGGCGTTTGAACGAGCGGCACTACGGCGCGCTGCAAGGATTGAACAAGGCCGGGACCGCCCGTCAGTACGGCGATGCGCAAGTCAAATTATGGCGCCGCAGTTACGATGTCCGCCCGCCCGCCCTGGCGGTGCAGGATCCACGGCATCCCAGCCATGATCCCCGCTACCGGAATTTGTCGGCAGAACAACTCCCTGCCACGGAAAGCCTGAAGGATACCGGAATCCGTTTCCTCCCGTATTGGCGCGAGCAGATCGCGCCCGCCGGTGCAATCCGGCCAGTCCGTCCTGATCGCCGGCCATGGGAACAGTCTCCGTGCCCTGGTGAAGCATCTCGATGGCGTTTTCTGACGAGGATATCGTCGATCTGAATATCCCCACGGGAATCCCTCTGGTCTACGAACTGGACGAGCAACTCCATCCCATCCGCCATTATTACCTGGGAGATCCCGAGCACGTTCAAAATGCCATGCGGGCCGTCGCCAGCCAGGCATCCCAGCATCAAGAATCGGTCCATTAATCTTCAAACCCCAACACCTCGCCCGTCCATGAAAGCGACTCCGTCCCTCCCAGCCTATTCCGATCCACTCCGTAGCGCGCTTCCCGTGGCCATGATCGCTCTCCTGCCCGCGGGTTGCCTCACGACGCGCGCCGGAATGACCGATGCGGGCGGCGATTCGGCGGAGCAGAAATCGACGCCTTCTCTTCAGGATCGGCAATACTTGTTGGGCGACTGGGGCGGCACTCGCACTCGACTGGCCGAGGAAGGGGTGACCTTCGATCTCACCAACATCGGCGATCCTGCAATTAACTTTAGCGGAAGAGAGCAGATAGCATGAGAGAAAACGAAAGCTAGCCAGTGAAAGCCGGCGAGGGTGGTGTCCAATCGTTTGTAATCTCGGGCCAGGCGTCGAAAGCGTGCCGCCCAGCTAAAAGAGCGCTCCATGACCCAGCGTCGTGGCAAGAGCATAAAGCCGCGCTTGGCTTCGGAGAGTTTGACGACCTCCAGTCGTACGCCCTGGGTGGCGGCTTGCTGGGCGGCGTCCTCTCCGGTGTAGCCTGGGTCGACGAAGGCAAGAAGGGCACGGCGCGGCACGAAGCGGCACGCAAAGTGAGGATGGCAATTCTTCAAAAATCTCTGATGGAGAGGACTTTTGGCGCGAACTGGCACAGATAGACGCGGGAAGTCGCGTCTCTGAAGTGGCTCCTGAGGTAGGATTTGGCCGTCGTATGTCCTTTGTTATGAGCAATATATAAGAGTAAACCGGGGAGAATCCCAGCCAATTCCGTCACTATTTTCGCCTATTTTTCGGGGCTTTTTGCTGACAGTTTTGCTGACACCCCTGCAAATTGCACCGCGTCCCGCTATTGTGGTAAAAAGCGCAGCCTCCAGACAGCAATAACAGGAATTGACCCATTCTTGTTATTGCGGTAAGCTTCGGGAAGATCACCATTCAGGAAACCAGATCATGAACGTCTCACTCACACCCGAACTCGAAAGCTTCGTGCAAAAGGAAGTCAGCGGCGGCCTTTACCAGACCGCGAGCGAGGTCATCCGCGCCGGTCTGCGGCGACTCAAAGAAGATCAGCAGCAGCGCCTTCCTGCGGTTCCGCGGACGCGCGAGGAACTCGAAGCACAACTCCTGCAAAGCATCGAAGCCCTAGAGAGCGGCCAAGGTGTCGATGGCGAGGAAGTTCTTCGCCGGCTGCGCCAGCGGATAGAGGGGACGCGGGCAAGTGGGTAAATTCGTCCTTGCTCCTTGTATCGAGGGCGAGCTTTGGGACATTTGGTCTTTCATTGCCAAGGACAACCCAGACGCAGCCACGCGGGTCGTCGAAGCGATCGGGGAAACATTCAAAACCGTGGCCGCGACGCCGGGTCTTGGCGTAGCACGAAAATACCGAAATCCGCGGCTGCTCAATGTGCGCTTCTTTCCCGTTTCCGGCTTTGAAAACTACCTTGTTTTTTACCGGCCGACTTTTGAGGGAATCGAGGTGCTGCACGTCTATCATGGAGCACGCGATTTGGACCGGCTCTTTGATGAGAATTGAGACGCGACTGAACCCCGAAGGTTCATTTATTTCAGCGCGGTAGCGCCTCCAAATGAAGGAATAAGCAACGATCCCGCGCCATGTTGTAAGAGAGCGCCACTGCGCGGCGGTAGCTCAGGCATCGGTAAACAGTCCCCAGTGGAGCACGCTCGCTATCGACAAGCGAAACGTGCCAGGACGGAAACACTTTTCTCCCGCGCTTGATGCGCGAAGGATGAGGGCCAGTCATGTGAATGTGGACAGCCTTTTCCCGATAGTCAGACGCGCCGGCTGGCTCAATGGACCAAGCTTCTGCCGGCGATAGGTGAGCACCCCGGCGCGCCAATCGATGTTTTTGTCGGTGAGACAGGCGGCGTCCGTTTGGGCCGCTCCGGTCTCGTAAAGCAACTCGTAGTATGCGCGCCGCTCGGTGTTCTTCTCGCTGGCGATGATCGCGGAATGCTCCTCCGTCGTGATGGCGCGCTTGCTCGCGCTGCGAATTTTCGGCCATGCGGCCTTGTGGAGGATTGGCCACGCGAGCCAGCCAAGATTGAGGGCGAGGTTGTGCAACCGGCGTAAATAGTGGGCGATGGAGTTGCGTCTGCCAGGTGCGAGTGCAAAGCTTCGGGTCGTGGGCCGACCAGTAGGCACGCCCAAGCGCAAGATTGAGGATCGGCTGTTTGTGGGCCTCGTTCATGGCGAGGAGCAACCGCTCACCTTCCGCCCGGTCTTTGGTGCGGAGGCTGCCTTGCTTCGGTCTCAAAATTCGATAAGCTCGAAGATTTTCACGACGCGTTGTGTCGGCACTTTGGCAAGAACACTGTTGGTAAGAGGCCTCGGATCGCAAAGCTCTGTCAGCGCATAGGACTGCGATTCAGGGAGCGAGGTCGGCCAGCCAAAAAGCGTAAATAGGAAACGGCTTCGTTTGGCTGTCGTTATATTCGGGTGTGCGAGCGGGGAACGGTCCCTGAGATGCAACTGAATTTTGGACCAGTTTTTGTTTAGTTGGTTGAGTGGATGTGAGCCTCGAATTGGAGGGGAGTTTTATAATCGAGAGAAGAGTGTTTGCGGTGGGTGTTGTAGTAACCTTCGATGTATTCGAAGATTTCGGTGCGAGCGTCGTGGGCGTTGTCGAAGCATCCGCCCTGGAGCATCTCGTGCTTGAGGGTGCCAATGAAGGATTCGGTCCAGGCGTTGTGGTAGGGATTGGCGCGAGCGGACATGCTCTGGCGCAGGCCGGCGGCGGCGAGAGCCTGTCGGAAGGGCGCGCTCGCATACTGGCTGCCGCGATCGCTGTGGAAAATGGTGGTGGAGTTTGCGGAGCGAGTTTGGAGAGCCTGGCGCAGGGCGGCGAGGACGAGATCCGAGCGGAGGTGGTCGGCCAGGTTCCAGCCGACGACGCGGCGGGAGCACAGATCGATGATGACCGCCAGGTAGAGCCAGCCGGTGTTGGTCGGGATGAAGGTAATGTCGCCCGCCCAGGCTTGGTCTGGAACTTTCGGCAGGGGGAGGTCGGTGAGGAGGTTGGGCGAAGGCTTGTCGGCGCGACCGTCGCTGGTCTTGGGCAGGAAGTTCTTCGGCTGAAGGGCGCGCAGCCCGCGCTGGGCCATGAGGCGGCGGATGCGCGCCGGGGCGCAGGTGATGCCCTGATCGGCCAGTTCCTCGGCCACACGTCGGTAGCCGTAGCGGCCGCGGTGACGCCGAAAGATGGCTTCGATTTGATCGCCGAGATCGGCGTCAGCGACTTGCATCGCGGTGGGTGTGGCGGCGTGGTAGAAGCTGCTGCGAGGCACCTCGAGCACCTTGCACACGTCGCGGATACTGGCGCCGGTGTTTTGCACAATCAGGGCGATCAT
>JBBCHV010000011.1:0-59225 GCA_037200205.1 Chthoniobacter sp. | reverse complement strand
CGCGTCTGGAGTTCCTTCAGCCGCTCGTTGATGTCCTTTTGACGTTGCGCGAGCTCTTTCAACCGATTGAGAATCGCGAGCTGTTCGCGTTGTTGCTCCTTCTCCGGCGACTTCGCCTCGCGATTGGTTTCGTAGCGCTCCTTCTCATCCTTCATTTCCAACTGATCAAGCTGGGGTTGCTCCTTCTGCTGCGCCGTGCCCTTTGCCTGGCTCTTGCTCTGCCGCACCCGGAATTCATGGGCGGCGAGCTTGAGCAGCGCATCGTAAGCCGTTTGCTCGGCGGTCAGCGCGTCGGGCAACGGGGTCGTGATCGTCGCCGCTTTCGTCAGATGATCGAGCGCCGTTTGCATTTCGCGCGCTGCGTTCTCCGCGAGCGAGTGCATTTTCGGATCTTCGGTCTTGGCCACGAGCTGCTTGGCCTTTTCGAGCGCCTCTTGCTGGGAATCGCGCACCACGGGTTCGTCCTTGAGATATTTGTCGCTCGGCTTTTCCAGGCCGTCTTCCGCCCGCTGCAAGTTCCAGGTCGCGCTGACGATTTGCTTTTGCAGCTCCGCCAGCTTGGTGCTCTCGCTTTCCGCCCTGGCCGCCGCCATCGCCGCCGCTGTTGTCGCGGCGGAAGATTTCTCTCGAATGGCCGCACCTCCGCAAAATACATGTCGGTCGCCGTGTGCGGACCTTGCCATCCGGTCCCACATCGTCGGCCCACAGGAACCACGAAACGAGTTCGTCAGGTTTCAACTCCGAGTTCCTCCAGTTTCAAAAGATAAGCCGCCTCCTTTTTCTCATCCGCATGCGTGTCGTGGCCGAGCTCGATCTGCTTTTCCTCCACGGCCGGCGACATTGATCGTGAGGGCCGTAATGCGACAGCCCGAAATCGTCCCAGACTTCGGCCTGAAAGGCGACTTCCTCAATCGGCGAAACGCGCGGGTCGCCTTTCGGCGTGATGAATTTCAACTCGGGCCGGCGATTCGGAAGCGCCTCGACGATGAATTGCGTGGGCAACTTGTTGGCGCGCCCTTCCTCGTCCTCGAGTTTCAATTCGTAGGTCTGGCTGGCCTTCAGCGGAAAGTCGCGCAACTCGGCCACGGGTTTGTCCGCCTGGACCGCGAGCGCCACCGTGGTGCCATCCTTCGCGACCAGGGTAGCGGATTTCACCGGCTTGTTCAGTTGAAAGGCCACGTCGAGTTTCGTGCCTTCGACGCCGCTGACACGATGGGTGTCGGGCACTTTTTTCTCCGGCAGCTTCGTGTAATCGGGATAACGCAGCGTCGCATCCGCGCGATCCAGGCGGGGATGTTCGAAGACCTTCACGGCGAAATCGCGAGTCGATTGCCCGGCGTATTCGATATGGTAGGTGAGATCGGCGTCGACTTCCGGCAGACCGCCTCCGAAGACCGGGTCGTCCAGATTCTTGACCAGGGGGACGCGCTGGGCCGGCTGATTTTTCGGCTGCACCACGAGCGTGGCCTCGCCGGGAGGATGCTGATGGAAAATCCGCGAGCACGACCAACCCGGAACCGCGCTCGACCGTGGTGTCGCCCGGATTCACCGTGACCGTCGCTTCGGCCGGCGCGCGTTGGGCCAGCGCCGCGGCCGCCAGGTCGCGTGGTGTGAAAGCCCAGCACGAGGGTGGCGATGGCCAGGACGCCGGCCAACAGCCGCAGACTCCACAAGCGCCAGCCAGGCACCGCATCCAGCCAGTTCGATTTGCGGCCTTCGTCGGCGACCTGCCGGACGATGCGCTGCTGGAGGAAATGGAATTTGCCGGTCTTTGGATCGGGCTGCTGTTCGACGGCGGTACTGAGCAGCGCATGCAGATTGGGATGCCGTTGCTCGATGCGCCGCGCGATGGCCCGGAGATCGGGCTGCCAAAACCGGGCGAGGATTTTGGCGATGACGAAGACGCCCAGGACGAGGAGGACCGTAAGGAGCTTCTTGTCCGGAATGGCCACCTGTCTGGCGAAAACGACGACTGCGACAAAAAAAAGCGCCAAAAAGCCGCATATTTGCCAATGCAGCCCACGCAGTGTACGTAGCCGGGCAATGATCGGTTCGAGGGCAGTTTGAAGCAACGGCGTGATCATGTGGTGGCGACAGTGGAACCGCGGGCAGGGCGGGACAGTTTCCCGGCAAAAAGCGTTTCTAGCAACAATACTCCGAGGGCCGCCACCAACAGCCACCGCCAGAGCTTTTGCCGGTTCTCGATCTCCACGGCCTGCGCCTGGCCTTCGCGGCGGGTGGTTTCCGCGGCCGTTTCATGGACCATGTGCAACGGCACCCCGAGGGCGATCAATCGCTCGGCGGGAAAACGGCCCCACCCGGCTTTCGTCGGGCGCGAGATTCACCACGAAGCGCTGCGTGCCGGGCGACACGGTGTAAATTCCCGGTTGATCCGTGTCGGCAAACTTCGCCCCGGCGGCGACCGGCACTTCCTTACCGTCCGGCTTGCGAACGGTGAGCGGTTGCGAACCGGTGGGGCAACGGCACGTCATCGCCGACGAAATACTGCGCCTTCTGTGGTGGCAGGCTGCTGCTTTGCTCGAGCAGCGCCTGGAGCAGGGGCACGAACTTCGACGACAGCGCGAGTTGGCTGTCGGCGGGCCGCCAACTGCTGGCGAAAACCACCACGCCGCCCTTGCCCAGCGGCACCTGGGACGATCGCGGGATCGCCGCTGTCGAATTGCGCCAGCGTCTGCGCTCCCGGCAGCGCCGCGGCGTCCAGACGGCGGTATTTCCACCAATGAATCTTGGCGAAGTCGCTGAAGCGGGGATCGGCAAACGCCGCGAACAGCGGATGCCGGAAATCGATCTGCGCGAGCAGCGCGTAGTCCTTCACCACGGCCTCCGGCGCAGTCAGCGTGGGAATCTCCAGCACCTGGCCGAGGGTCGTCGTCGTGGCTGCGGAGGCCAGCGGCAGGACGACGATTTTGCCGTCGCGGGCGAATTGCCGGGCCGAGGCGAGGGGAGCGCTCGCGGTGGTCTCGCCGAGAACCAGCAGTTGCGCTTGCTGGAGTTGATACGCGGGGGATCGCGTCTTCGGTCCGATGCACGAGAATCTCGACGTTCTGATGCGCGGTCTTGGGGAAGGCCCGGCGCAAGTAATAGAGCGAGCCGTGGGGGTCTTCGTCCGCATCCGGACCGAGAAAGAGCACTGGCAGTTGCGCCGGCTGCGGCGGGAGGATGAAGAGCGTATTGTCAAAGGGCGTGTCATCCCCGCTCAACTCCAGGGCGGTCGCGCCGGCTGGCGGCCCGGAGATGCGGACGATGCGCGCCTGCCCGGCGGGGGACGTAGGCATCGATCGGCAAGGCGCCTGCGGGCGCACCCTGCCAGCGCAACTGCAACTGTTCGCGTTTGGATTCGGCGGCATTGGTCACCCGCACCCGCAGGGGAATCTCCTCGCCCGGCTTGTCGCTTTCCTCGCTCTCGGAGAGCCATTGCGCGGCGGCGTTCTCGTGCGTCGGCGTGGCGACGGGATCGACCGTCACGCTGATGCCCCGTGGCCATTGGTTAGCCTTGCAGTCCATCGAGTTGCGCGCCTTCCTGCATGTCGCTCACGACGACAATCTCCCGCTTTCCTTGCAACGATGCGTCCGCCTGGTCGAGAGCCTCGACACTCTGCAGCAGCGCGGCGTCGAGGCGCGTGGCGTTCCATCCGGGAGCGAGCGAGCCGAGCCGCTGCAGAGCCGTGGCGGCGCGCTCGTTCGGCGCGGTCTTCTTCCAATCCTCGAAGCTCATCACGGTGCGCACTTCGCGGTCGAAAGTCAGCACCGCGATTTCATCCTGAGGATGCGCAGCGACCAACCGCGCTTCGATCCGGGCGCGAGCGTCGGCCCAGAGCGTACCGCGCCGCATGCTGGCGCTCGTATCGGCCAGGATGACCACGCGCTGGCCGGAACCCGGTTGCGGCCGGGCAGCACGCGCTGGAGAAAAGGCGGGCAAACGCCAGGGCCAGCAAGGCGAGGGCGAGACAGCGCAGCAGGAGCAGCCCCACGTTTTCCAATCGGCTGCGTTGGGTGATGCGCGGTGGGAAGGATCGAGGAACATCAGCGTGCTGAACGGCGTCTTCTCGCGGGTCGTCCGGCGGATAAGGTGAAAGAGGATCGGGCCGGCGACGGCCAGCGCCCCCAGGGCAAAGAGTGGCGCGAGAAAGCTCATGCGGTGGCCGCCCGGCGGCGGACGACTTTGCCGCGGTTCGCGCGGGGCCTTGAGGAAATCGAAGAGCACCGTCTCCAGCGGATGCGTGCTGGAGATTGGCACGAAGAGGATGCCGAGGCGCTGGCAAGTGTCGCGCAAGGCGTCGATGTGGGCGCCGAGGCGGCGCACGTAGTTCTCCCGGGGCCAGGGCGGGTTCCAGAAAGACATCGCGCCCGGTTTCGAGATCTTCGAAGCG
Organism: Chthoniobacter sp.; assembly: GCA_037200205.1. Classification (GTDB taxonomy): domain Bacteria; phylum Verrucomicrobiota; class Verrucomicrobiia; order Chthoniobacterales; family Chthoniobacteraceae; genus Chthoniobacter. The sequence continues at coordinate 54,834 of JBBCHV010000011.1, read as the reverse complement.
AGCGGCAGCGGTGAAATCGAAATTCAATTCCGCCGGATCGAGGACCTGAAACACTATTACTTCATGGCCGCCCGCGGTGAGGAGGGCCAGCGCACTGGCCAGCGTATCGATCGGGGCGAGCAAATCGCTGATCAACACCACGAGCCCGCGCTTCCGCACCAGTTCCACCATGCGCCGCAAGGGCGCCACCAGGTCGGTGCCGCGACCCTCGGCGGGTTTCTCCAGCGCGAGCATGAGTTGCCGGAGATGTCCGGGGCGGTGCCGGGCCGGCAGATATTCGCGCACCGCGCCGTCGAAGGTCAGCAAGCCCGTCGCATCCCCCTGCTGGGAGAGAAACCAGCCCAGCGTCGCGGCGAGCGTGCGGGCATAGTCCGCCTTGGAATAGCCGTGCGAGCCGAAGCTCATCGAGCGGCTCAGGTCTACGAGCAGATGGCAGCGCAGGGTTCGTCTCGTCCTCGAATTTCTTGATGAAGTAACGATCGGTGCGCCCGGCGAGTTTCCAGTCCCAGATAGCGCGGATCGTCGCCGGGCGTATAGGGCCGGTACTCGGTGAACTCCACCGAGAAACCGTGATAAGGCGAGCGATGCAGCCCGTGCCAGAACCCCTCCACCACCGTGCGCGCCCGCAACTCGAGATTGCGAATCGACATGAGCGCCGCGGGATCGAGCAGGCTCGAGGAGGCGGGCGGCGGGGCAGCGGACATAAGCGGCTACTTCAAGCTCTCCAGCACGCGCTCGATGACTTTGCCCACGCCCACGCCTTCCGCCTCGGCGCGGTAGTTGATGAGCACGCGATGGCGCAGCACGGGGGCGACCAGGGCGAGGAGATCTTCCTTCGTGACGTGGGCGCGGCCATTCAGCAGGGCGCGGGCTTTCGCCCCGAGCGTCAGGAATTGCGCGGCGCGCGTCCCGGCACCCCCAACTGACCCAGTCATTGACGAAGGCCGGCGTGCCGGGCTGGCGCGGACGCGTGGCCGCGGCGATCCGCACGGCGAAGCGCACGAGATCCTCGGCGATCGGCACCTTGCGGACGAGGGGCGTGAAAGGCGAGGACGTCTTCGCCGGTGAAGAGCGTAGCGATCTTCTCGCCGCCGAGGGAGGTGGTCCGCTGGATGACCGCTACTTCATCGTCCTCGGGCAGGTAATCGATGACGACATTGAACATGAAGCGGTCGAGTTGCGCCTCGGGCAGCGGATAGGTGGCCTTCCATCTCGATCGGATTTTGGGTCGCCAGCACGAAGAAAGGCTCCGGCAGCACATAGCGGCGCCCGCTGGCCGTGACCTGGTGTTCCTGCATGCCTCGAGCAGCGCGGCCTGGGTCTTCGGCGGGGTGCGGTTGATTTCGTCGGCCAGGATCATGTTGCCGAAGATGGGGCCCTTCACGAAGGAGAGGTGCCGGCCCTCGGCGGTATCCTGCAGAATCTCCACCCGGTGATGTCCGTGGGCATGAGATCGGGCGTAAACTGAATGCGCCGAAATTCCAAATGGAAGATCTGCGCGATGCTCTTGACGAGCAGCGTCCTTCGCCAGCCCCGGCGCGCCGGTGATGAGGCAGTGGCCGCCGGCCAGCAGGGCCACCAGGATTTGCTCGATGACGTCCTGCTGGCCGACGATCACTTTCCCGAGCTCCGTGAGGATGCGCGGGCGCGCGGCCTGCAGTTGCTCAAAGATTTTGGCGTCGGGATCGGCGACAGGGACGGGAGGAGGCTGTTTGGTCATGAGTGGAAAGGGAGGATGTCAGTGCGTCATCACGTAAAAGATGATGTTGATGCCGAGAGGAAAGCCGCGCTTTTCCGAGAAACTCGTGGAAGAAATAATCGTCCTCGCCTTCGCGCTCCCAGGCGTCGCCGTTGTCGCAGTTGTGGGTGGCCAGGACCATGATGCGGCCCTGGTCGTCGTAGAGGCGCGCGGACGTGCATCTCCGTGCACTCCTCGTAACTGCCGTCCTTCTGCACGTGCCGCTCCCAAGTCACGCCGGTGTATTTGCTATTGGCGCCCAGCCGTTCGTTCGGCGTCTGCAATTTATTCTTCTCCGTGCCGAGATCGAAGACGCAGTGAAAGATTTCGTGGCTCATCGGCAGCTCCACGAAGTCGCGATCCGGGAAGACGCGCTTCATCTGCTCGGCGAACCCTTCCCACTGCCACTCGCCCCAAAAATCGTCGACCATGAGAAAACCGCCATGGAGCAGATAGCGGCGCAGGATCTCGACCTCCCTCATCGCGCAGCAGGAGGGGCGCCGGGTTCCACCATGTAAATGAATGGATAGCGGAGCAGCTCCGGATCGGTGAGCCGGAGGACGCGTCCCGTCGGGGTTCACCTTGATCGAGGTCATCTGCTGGAGCCGGAAGGAGAGGTTCAGGTCGCTGTCGGGAAAATCGGTGATCCAACTGCCGGCGCTCGGCGAGCCGTAGGGATCGCGGTCGCGAATGATGCGGACGAAGGTGAAGGTATCCTGGGCGAAGTCCGGCGGATTCTTCCACTCGGGCGTGCCGGTGCTGTGCGAGGCGATCTCGCGGGCGGTCCTTGACCGTGCGGGAGTCCACCATGTCTCCGCCTTCGGTGTAATAGATCGGTCCTTCGCTATTGCGGCGCCGCCACTGGGCGTAGCCGAGGCTGGCGGAGAGCACGAGGAGCGTGACCAGCAAGAGCAACGGGCGACGGCGGGGCAGGGTCATTTGACGTCCTCGGGGGTGGAGGCCGGTGCGGGCTTGCCTGACGGCTCGTCGATCTCGAGCAGGAGTTGCAGCGCGGCCCGGGAAACGCGGCGCGTCTTCCAGGGCGAGGATCACTTCGCGCTTCGCCGCCGCATCGCCGATAGAGTGGAGCAGATGGGCAAGAGCAACGGCGCGACGGCGGGGCAGGGTCATTTGACGTCCTCGGAGGGTGGAGGCCGGTGCGGGCTTGCCTGACGGCTCGTCGATCTCGAGCAGGAGTTGCAGCGCGGCCCGGAAACGCGGCGCGTCTTCCAGGGGCGAGGATCACTTCGCGCTTCGCCGCCGCATCGCCGATAGAGTGGAGCAGATGGGCCTAGCCGGTAATGCGATTTCCGCCGGGTCCGAGGGGCCGAGCTGAAGCAGGGTGCGATACTCGGAAATCGCTCCCGATTTCTCGCCGAGGGCCTCGTGAGCGTCCGCCGCAAAATGGTGGGGAATAGGGCTCAAGGGATTTCACCGCGGCGAATCGCCCGGCATTGGCCAGCACGCCGGGCCAGTCCTGGTGCTTCGGCGTCGATCTGCATGAGCCGCTCGAAAGCGTCCACCTGCGTCGCTGTTCAGCTCGAACGAGTTTGTTAGAGCATGGCGATTTCGGCCTCTAGGCTCCTTCAGTGTGCGGTGTGACGTGCGCGAGCATCGCATAGGCGCTGTCGGCGTCATGCTGGTTGGGATAGAGCTCGATCAGCTTTTGCAGCGGTGCTTTCGCTTCCGTCCACTTTTTTTGCCGCGATCAATTGCTTCGCCTGTTCGGTCAGGGCGGTGAAATTATCCGGGTTCTTCGCGATGAAATCGCTGATCCCCCCTGGCGCTGGCGAAGTCCTCCGGGGCGGGCGCGTGTTGTCCAGTCCAGCTTGAGGGCCGGTGTTCTTTGCGAGCTCGGCAGCGTGGGCGGCGAAGTCCGCATCGAGTTGGGCGATGGGAGGGCGAAGTGCGCGGCCAGAGCCGTGTTGATTTCCACTCCACGGGCCAGATCGCCGAGCAACGCTTTCACCTTCTCCAGACCCCACGTGCTTCGATGAGCCATTCTCACGACGAGCGACGACTCGTAGTAGGCGAAACCCCAAGTTGGGCCGGGGACTTCGGCTTGAGAAAGGCCGCGCTGAGCTGGCTCACCGGTCGTGAGGTCTTCGCCGAGGATCATCGCCCGGTAGCGCGCGGTTTCATTTGCTCGCCCCAGTTTCCCCGGGCCTGCCGCTCCTCGTAAACGCTGATGCCCTCGCTAAGCCAGCGCGGGCATTTTGTTCTGCGTGAGGCGTGAGCGTCACCACGTGACAGAACTCGTGCCAGAGCACGGCCTCCCACGAATTCGGCGAATTGGGGGCGCGAAGCAGGGCTGTTGGCGAGTAATGACGCGACCCGAAGCACCACGCCGAGATAACCCGCGCCCCCCGGCAAACCGAAGGTGCGGATAGCAAAATCTTTCTGGTCAGGGAAGATCTCCACGATCGTCTTGTCGTGCAGGGTCAGGCCGTACTTTTTTGGTCAGCGTATCGTGGGCGCGCTCCAGCAGGCTGAGCACATTCGGGCCGTAGATCTGGGCCTCGTGCGGGTCCATCTTCACGTTGAAGTGCGCACTACTCACCGTCTGGAAAATGGGCGATGGCGTCGTGCAATTCCGTAGAGGTTGTAGGCTACGACATCGTAGGGGTCGGCCTTCTGCACTTCGTCGGCGAGCTGCCACGCTTTCGTCGTCGTGCCTCCGCCCAGATCGCAGCAGGTCGTTCGCCAGTTGGGCCTTGGCGGGGAGGTAATCGGAGATCCCACTTCAGGGTCCTCGCGCTGCCAGCGCCGCGCCTTCGGCGAAGCGGTATTTTTTGCGACAGCTTGTGATCCGAATGAGGTGCGGCACCGCGGGATTCATCGGCCAGAGCTTCAGCGCCTCGGCGCGTTCCGCGGCCTCGGTCTTCGCATCCACCTGCAAAATGCGCCAGCACGGCCCGATAGGCGTGCGCCTCGGCGAGATGCGGATTGATCGTCAGCGCCTTCGCCAGTTCCCTGGCGGCGTCGTCGTAACTTTCCCCGTCGATCAATTGATCGGCGATGAGCAAACCGCGCGGACGGGGATGGTTCGGGTTGAACTTCAGCGTCTGCTCGAGCGCATTCTGCGCCGCCTCGGAATCGCTCGGGGCAAAGGCCCCGCGCCAGACCGAACCAAATGTCCGGATCTTCCCCGAAATTTCTTGACCGCCGCGCCGAAGATTCTTGGCCGCCAGGGCGAAGTCGTTTTTGCTCAGGGCCAGACTCGCCACTGACCAGGTAGGTATCCCGAAAAATCCGGCTGCGCCTTGCGGAGCGGATCGAGAATGGCGTCCAGCACCTTCTTCGGATCGGTGCCGACCCGCAGCGCGGGCCCGGGCCCAGCGCCACGCGGTCTTCGGGGGAACGATAACGCCAGGACCGGGCGCCGCCGAGCCGGTCGAGTTCGGCGAGCTGGTTTGCGCGCCTCGTCGACCTTCCCCAGAATGCGCAGCGTATCGATAAGAGGCGAGCCGGAGTTGCAGGGAATTGGGCGAGTGCTCGATGGCGGGATCGAAGCACGGCACGCGCTTCCTGGTAGCGGCCGACGGCATTCAGCGCCTGGACCTGCAGCAGCGGCCACGCGGTTTCCTCTGGCTGGTCGTGCGCGCCCGTCGCGGCGGCCGTGAGCGCCCCGGCATAATCTCCCTTCAGCAGGAGGGCCTGCGCTTCCTCAACGGTGGTCGCGTGGAGCAATGGCGCGAAGACCAGCCCCGCGGCCAGCCAAGAGGACGGGCCGACGGAGGAGCCGTGCGTGGGTGGGGGCCAGGACGCACAGAGCGAAAGCATGGATGGCCCTCATCCTCAGCGAGCAAACAGGTTACTGGCAAGCGGATTTTTCCGCATCCGGGGCGACTTGGGCATCGCCCGCTTCGATCACTTCGAGGTCTGGCGGCCGTAGTTCCAGTCGGTAATGCGCACCGTCTGTCCGCCCTTGATCGTGACCTGGGTGTAAACCGGCACAGAGTCCTGCATCGTGACCTTTTCTCGTCGCGTCACTGTTCCAAAACCAGTGCGTAAAAATTGACGATGGAAGTGATGTAGTATTCGCCATCGGGGAGATGACGAATTTCGAAATTGCCATTCTCGTCCGCGTGAACCGTGTGCAGATACCGGGAGAAAGCGCGGGTCGGTGGCGGGGAAGAATCCCGATTGCGCTCGTAGCCCACTTTCACAATCTCGGTGGTTGTAGGCCGTGACCGGGGATGCCTGGACGATCCCATTGACGGCGGGCTAGTGTTTGGGTATTATTCCCGCATGTTCACATAGGCCCCGGCCCACCACTGCCCCGGACCCACTGCCACCGTATCCCCGAAAATTCCGCCTCGCGGAAAACCTTCCTGCCTCGGCACCACCGGTTCGGCGCACGAAGTCAGCGACAGCCCCGGTCAGGACGACGAGAACCCCCGCGCAGCCCCAGAGACAAAACAGTCGACGGCACTTTCATGGTCGCACTTCAATTCTTCGCGTTACTGATGACGCCATTCAGCAGGCCGCCATGGTCGGGGGCTGTCCACCAGCCGGAGTAGGTCTTCTCGTAAATCATGACCCGCGCGGAATACGTGTGGTTGCCCAGGTTGATATTGTCCAGCACGAGCACCGGCGTGTCGCCCGCCCATTTTTACCTGGGCAGGGATGGGCAGTTCGCTATCCTTGAAGCGCGCCTTGATCTGCCACTGAGTCGCCGCCGAGCTTTGGTGACGCTCACGATGGTATAGGAGAGTCATCCTTGTCCGGCCCGAGTTGGGCCGTCCTTCACCACACAGCCCCGGCCCTGAAGCGTGGCATTGGTGAGCGTGGCGATGAACTTGGCCTCCTGTTCCGTGCGTCGGCCCACCGGAAGATTTGGCCGGCTCGTCCGCGAGCGCGGTGGCGATGCCAAGGCACGCGGCTGAGGGCGGCCATGAGGGTGGCGATGGCCCGACGGGCCGGCAGTCGGAACGAAAGAGCAGGGAGATTCATGTCTCTTTGAAACCATGCGGGATGCGGTTGTGTTCGCGAAGAAAAAGCGGGCGGGGAGAGAGGGAGCCATTTGAGGCGATCAAGGGCCAACGTCATCTTCATGACGGAATCGCCAGCCAGGTTATGCATCCAGGGTTTGCCGGAGAATCGCGGGCGCCGGAGGCGCCCTCCAACCCCGTCATTCTGAGCTTGCGAAGAACCTCTGACCTCCGCCTTTCTTCACCGACCTGGCAGAAGATAGCGCCAAGCTTGCACGATCGGCCATGCGTCAGATGCCGAGAGCGAGCTCAGAGGTCCTTCGCCAGCTCAGGATGACGGTTGAGCTGGGGCACGCGTCATACAAGTTCATGATACTCTCCAGTAACTCAGACTCGCGATGAAATGCGATGTGGCGAATATGTCTACGGAGCAAGCTTTTTGTAGGATCGGGGACGGAGCGTTTGAATAGGTCCGTTCTTCATATCCATGAATACACCTCCATCGCCCAGCCCCCCGGTTCCTTTTTCCCCACGCACCGATAACTCGTCCAAGGAACGTGTGCAGATGAATCCATTGGTCGAAATCTCGCGCGACGTGAGGGAGAACCAAATCTATCGCAAGACTCTGCTGGCCCAGCCGCCGGAGTTTTTCCAAAGCTATTATGGTTTCGTCCCCCAACGCGATGGAGAAGATCTATCTCGTGGAGCAGACGATCCAGTCGACTATGGCGCCGCGGACCTTTGCCAATGACATCTACCGGGTAAAGGTGCGTCGGTTTCCGCCGATCGTGCATCTGGACCTGTCCCGGCACGATGGCCAGCCGGTCACCAGTTGGCGGGACCTGCAGCAGATCAAGAATCAACTGGTGGGGCCGGAGTGCGAAGGAGTGGAACTGTTCCCCGCGGAAAGCCGGCTGGTGGACACCGCGCACCAGTATCATCTCTGGGTGGTCGAAGATGCGAAATTCCGCTTTCCCTTCGGCTACGACCGGCGGGTCGTCTTCACGGAGCCGGTGCCGTGCGTCGACCCAGCCGAAGTGGCGCTCGCGCTCGATAGCGGACGCCTCTCGCCCCAAGGTCTGACTCCCACATCGGCCAGTTGACCCGGTAGTCTCGATTCCCGGGCCGTATTCGAATCTGGCGTGGCTCCGTCCGTTGCTCTACGCTGCGGCAATGTCGGAAATCAGACGCTGCCTTGATGCCTGCCCAAGCATTTGAGGTCACTTTCAACGGTTACTGGCGCGAAGCGAAGATGTCCGGGCTGCCGGCTCAATCGGGAGTCTTTTGCGTTTACGTTTGTAACTTCAATCCCGCGGACAAAGCGGTGATCCTGCTGCGACTCCTCTACATCGGAGAAACAGGCAACGCGAATCTCACGATCGTCCAGAATCCATTGTGGCCGGGTTGGAAAGCGGCCTTGGGAAATCCCCGCCAGCAACTCTGCTTCAGTTTCGCGCCGGTGGAGTCGCGCTATCGCGGGCAAGTCGCCGCCGCGCTGATCCACGCTCATCAGCCGCCGCTGAACGACGATTTCAAGACGAACTTTCCTTTCGAGCCAACAGCCGTGAGCGTTTCGGGTCGCGTCGATTTGCTCAAGGCCAGGATCACGGCCAGCGCAGCGGAGTGAACCGGCGACAACGCGTCGTCCTAATCCGCCATCAGGATGTCCTTCAACTCCTGGAAGTCGACGGGCTTCACGAGGTGATGATCGAAGCCGGCGGCGCGCGAGCGGACGCGGTCTTCCTCCTGGCCGTAGCCGGAGATGGCCACGATCAGGGCCTTCGCGCCGGAAGCGTCGGAGCGGAGGTGTTGGGCGACTTCGTAACCGTCCATGCCGGGCAGCCGATATCGAGCAGGATGATGGCCGGTGCCAATCGGCGCGCGATCTCCAGGGCTTCCGGGCCATGGTGGGCGAGATGCACTTCGTAACCCCGCCGGCTGAGCAACCGGCCCAGGCCGGTGGCGGTGTCGCGGTTATCATCCACGATGAGCAGCCGCCGCCCGGCGCCTTCGCCGACCTCGACCGCCGCCGCCCGGAGCACGCTCGGTGCGAGTGGATCGGGCGCGGCCGGCAGGCGCACGGTGAAAGTCGTGCCGGTTCCCGGGCCTTCGGAAAAGGCTTCGACGGAGCCGCCATGCATCTCGCACAGCGCACGCACCACGGTCAGCCCGATGCCGAGCCCGCCTTCGCTGCGGGCCGCCGAGCGCTCGCCTTGCGCGAAAAGCTCGAACATCAGCGGGATCTGGCCGGGCGCGATGCCGATCCCATTGTCCTGCACGGAAATGACAATGTCCGCGGCATCCTCGCCAGCCCGCTTTTCCTCCCGCGCCCGGAGCGTGATGTGTCCCTGCGGCGGAGTGTATTTGGCCGCATTGGTCAGGAGATTCAGGACGATCTGCTCGAGGCGGGTGGGGTCGGCCTCGACCCAGAGGAGACCGCTCGGCACCTCGGCCGTTTGTCGATGGCCACGCTGCGTCATCAGCGGTGCGACCGCTTCCACGGCGCTCTTGATTACCCGAGCGGCATCGAGCAGCTCGCGGCGCAGCTCGATCCGCCCACGGGTGATGCGCGAGACATCGAGCAGGTCGTCCACGAGGCGCGCCAGTTGAGCGGTTTGCCGGCCGATGACGTCGGCCGCCCAGGAGTGATTTTCCGGGTCGTTGCTTTCCTTCAGCACGGTCACCGCGCTGCTCACGCTGGCGAGGGGGGTTGCGCAGTTCATGGGCGAGCATGGCGAGGAATTCATCCTTGCGCCGGTCGGCATCCCGCAGGGCGTCGGCTTGGGCGGCCAGCCGGCCCTGGGCGTCGCGCAGCATTTCCTCTGCCCGTTTGCGGTCGGTGATGTCGCGAGTGGAACCGGCGACGGCCTCGACGCGGCCTTGGGCGTCAAAGGCGGGGGCAAAGATATATTCGTAGGCCCGCGTGCCGGCCACGGCGCTGGTGTAGGGCGTTTCGTCCCGCAGCATTTTCTTCGTGGCGATCACTTCCTGGATCTGCCGCTGCAGTCTCGCCGCCAGCTCCGGCGGGTAATCCAGCTCGAAGAAATTCCTGCCCAGCGCTTCTTCGGCGGTCTTGCCCCAGAGATCGAGCAGAGTGCGATTGATGAAAATGAACCGGCCCTGAAGATCGAAGACGTAATTGAAGTCCACGGTATTCGCGAGCGCCGTCTCGTAGATGCGGAGCTGCCGGGCCGCCTGCTCGTCCGCGGAAGCCGGATTCGGCGCCACGCCATCCGTCGCGCATGTTTCTGACGGAGGGGGAGTAGGAGCGGCCACGCGGCAATAAGAGCACTCTCCAGGCGTGGCGGCAAGACGGCTGCCGGGCGGGAGCGTATTCCGAAAGACCTAGGTGGGTCCGGGACCGTTGGCCCCGATGATCCATTTGCCACTGATGGCATCCACGATATTGCGCGCGTAATTGCGCTTCCATGCCGGGGGTTCCATGGCGTTTCGGCCGATGGTCCCGAAGGGACGGTGAAAGGGAAAGGGGGGCAGGCCGCGCAGGTTGATAATCCACACCGGTCGGGGTGCTTGATCCCGCAATGCGTACATGACGTAGAAGCCGTCGATCTCCTGAGCTAGTGGCGGATATCCATAGCCGCTGGCACGAACGGTTTCCAAGGCCTCCAGAAAGGTGATATTCGGGTCAACTGTCGGAAAGGACTGATAGACTGCCCCGGACAAACGAAGATCCTTTTCCGCTTCCTCCGGGGAGAGTTCGGCGTGGATGTCGGGCGATCTTTCGGCCAGATGCGAAGTCACCGCCAGGATGCGTTTTGCCTCCGCGTCCAAATAGACGGTAAAATAACGCGCATACAAATCTTCGCGTCCATGATAAGGCAGACTCCAATGGATCTTCCCCGGAGCGAAACGAACCCGGATGCCGGTTTCATCCCGGAGCTGGGCGCTGAGAAACGGGATATTCAGTTCCGAGAGGGAAACCCGCTCGGCCTCGGCCACGGAAGAGGCATCCAGGCCGGTGAGGCGCTTCACGCAATCCAGGATTTGCGGCGAGACGATGGAGGTCGCCGGCTCCGGCGTCGCCGGCGGTAAAGTCGCGGTCGGAGGTTTTGCCGAGCGCAGATTGGACACCGTATACCGCCCTGCGGCTTCCACCGGCATTCCGATACCTCCGGCGACCCCGATCTCATGCCCGGCCAATGGCATGACCGAGTTTTCGATCCGGGTATGCTGGAGATCGAAATTCAGGCGCAAGCCCTCGGGCGTCATGACCACTTCGCAGCGCCGGACCCAGCCGGTGACGGTAATTTCCGCGCCGACTTTCACGCTGTTGGCCGCCGCCGCATTGGCTTCCTGAAAGTAGAGCCAGGAAAGCCGTTTCATCGTCCCGCCATCCCACTCGAGCGGCACACTCGCCGCCCGAATGCGAAAGGCGTTGCGCACGTCGGGACGCGGCTGCGCGGCCTCCACGGTGGTGCGCACGACGATGCTTTTGTTGATGATGTTCTGCCCGAAATACCGGTTGAGTTCCGCCGCCGCGCCCGGCGCCGCGGGGTCGTCACGGAGTTTGCGCAACGCGCTGGCCGGGGCCGACCGCAAGATCATTTCGACGGGATCGAGAAACTCACTCGCTTTTTCCGGCACGGGAATGACCGGCGACTGTGCCCGCATCGTGGCCGCCGGCCAACCCACCAAGATCGCAACGACGGGAACCAGGCAAACGAGAGCGGAGGTTTTATTCATGGCAATAAACCGGCTGGGGAGGGGACGACCGCCGAGCAGCGTAGGCCGAGGATTGCCTTGGAGCAAGGCCATAACCTCGACCTCGTCCGCACGCCAGCGGTCGAGCGCGGAATGCTTTCGTCGATTTAGAGTTGACATGTGCCGCAACGCATGTTCATATAAACACGCACGCCGCGTTGGGCCGGTGCGCTCGGTTGAAGGCCGACAAAGTGGGAGCGGCATTTTTCAGTGTGGCCGCTCAGGTAAACGCCATCCGTGAGGACGGCCTCTTTCCTAACGGCTTTCACCTTGAGCGGCATCGCCCTGGCCTCGCCACGAGCCCCGCCGAGCGAACCAGCCATTCATGCAAGCCCAAATAGCCCAGCAGATCGTCGTGGAGATGAACGCCCACATGACGCAGAGCGGCATCACTCTCGATCGCTGGTACGTGGGTGTCTCCGACGCTTGGGACAGTCTTTTCACGATCCACAAAGTACCAAGAGCACATCGATGGTTCATTTGCCGCTGCGCTCTCAACCACCTGGACGCGAGAGCCATTCAGCAAGCCTATCGCAAGGCGGGCAGCGCCGGTCCGCGTGAGGAAGGGAACGACACGGCGGTCTACGTCTACGCCTACGTTATAACGCCGGAGACGGTCCAGTAGAGGACGCCCCGGTCAACGAGCCGTCGGCTCCGATCCAGGCGGTGACGCCGTCGATCTGCACCACGAGTTCGGTCCCGTCCACCCGGGCGAAGAAGCGGCGTCCGAAGACCGTGTTCAGCGAAGACGCCATGGCACGCAGCACCGCCTCATCGGCCGCAGGATGCCAGGGATGGGTCGGTTCGGATTCGTCGGGTCGATTCATCAGCAATCGCGGTCTCAATTGCAGATGCAGTGCCAAACGGCCGGAAAACTATAATTTTGATGATTAATTGTAATTTACATATCGACAATCCGGCAAGGAATGAGTCAATTGGCATAGCGCCAGGAAGCGCGCCGCCGCACGGAGAACATCGGGGGACGTGCACATAATTTAATCCCAAGATTTTACATCCGTCTGGCGTTTGCTTCCGATTGCTGATGCGGTGCATCCTCTTGTGAATTCCCGTTTTACTCCCCATCGTTCGGTAGACCCCCTGCTGGCCGCCATCGTCGACTCCTCCGAGGACGCCATCATCAGCAAGGACCTGAACACGATCGTGACCAGTTGGAACAAGAGCGCCGAGCGGATGTTTGGCTACGCCGCGGATGAGATGATCGGCCAGCCCATCAGCCGCCTCTTTCCGCCGGACCGCCTGGATGAAGAAGCGGTCATCATCCGCCGCATCGTGAATGGGGAGCGGGTGGAACATTTTGAGACTGTCCGAGTCCGCCACGACGGGACGCCAATCGATGTCTCCTTGACTATCTCTCCGATTCGGGATGCGGCGGGGGTGATTGTGGGAGCATCGAAGATTGCACGCGATATCACGGGTCAAAAGCAGACCCTGAGGAATCTCGCCGAAGCCCATGAACGGTTGCAGAGAGCAGACCGCATCAAGGTCGAGTTTCTGGCCACGCTATCCCACGAGCTCCGCACGCCGCTCACCGCGATCATGGGCTGGATTCAAATCCTGGAGGAAGATCCCACGGCCCAGGACTTGAGCGAAGGGCTGCAGGTCATCGCTCGGAATGTCCGGCTCCAGTCCCGGCTCATCGAGGATCTGCTGGACATGAGTCGCATCGAATCCGGCAAGGTCTCCCTCGATCTGCAGCACGTGAACCTCGTGAGCGTGGTGACGGCGGCGCTGGAGACCTTGCGGCCGACGGCGAGCAGCAAAGAAATCCGCCTCACCTCGTCCTTCACCAGTGTCGAAGGAACGGTGATGGGGGACCGGAATCGGCTCCAGCAAGTGGTGTGGAACCTCGTCTCAAACGCCCTCAAGTTCACTCCGCGGGGCGGAAAGGTGCATGTGATCGTGCATCGCATTAACTCCCATGTCGAAATCTCCGTCGTGGATACGGGGCAGGGGATTCCCTTGGATTTTCTCCCGTTCGTCTTCGACCGTTTCCGCCAGGCCGATGCCTCGACAACGCGGAAATACGGCGGCCTGGGCATCGGTCTGGCCATCGCCAAGAACCTGACCGAGCTGCATGGCGGAAAAATTACCGTCAGCAGCGACGGCCTGGGCACTGGATCCACCTTCACCGTGCAACTTCCCCTCGTTTCCGTCCATCAGAGCCAGGAAACGAAGGATGCCGAAACACGCAATGCCGAAGTGGATGGTGCCGTAGCCACCGGAAATCTATCCGGAGTCCGGGTTTTCGCTCTCGACGACGACCCGGATTCCCTCGGGGTGATCGAACGGATTCTGCAAAAGAACGGAGCAGAGGTCAAAACCGCCATTTCGGTGGACGACGCCCTGGCGGTGCTGGACAGCTTTCATCCGCACGTGATCGTGAGCGATATCGGCATGCCCCTCCAGGATGGCTACGAATTCATCAAGCGCCTTCGGTCGCGGCCCGGTGGCCATGCGCTCCCCGCCGTCGCCCTCACCGCGCTCGCGCGCACCGAAGACCGCACGCGTGCGCTCCGCGCCGGCTTCCAAATGCACGTCGCCAAACCGGTGGATGCCAACGAACTGGTGGCCATTATCCAAAACCTCGCCTCCTTGCGATCTCCATCGGTTTAGGTTGTGCTCACGATTTCCCGGAAGGCGGTTCCGGCACGCTGCGCCGCGCCGTCGGCGTCCCCGGGTGAGAAGCTTCGAGGATTGGGATCGCTCTGTTTCCCAGAGCCTCGCGTTTGCGAGGACGGCGCGGTGCGCCGTCCCTACCACGATAACGTCGTTCCTCACCTCAGATAAATTCGTGAACACAATGCGAACGTCATCGCGCCGAAGAGTCTCATGTTGGTCGTATATCGAAGAAAACGAACGGAGCGATGCCCGTAATTTCCAAACAGAAATGCTTGGCAGACCGCCTAGGATTCCGTTCGTTCGTCGGGTGATGCGCATGGAAGCTGTCTGGAATCTCGTGAACACCCGACCGAACGGCCGCCGTCGTATGACATCCGGCTGGCGCGTGCTGGCGACGGATCGATGGGCCGGATTATGACGCCTGCCGATGCCAGCGTTCTGATGCAGCAAGGCATTGCCCTGCTGAATGAAAATACGGCGGCCAGCCTCGTGGAGGCCGTACGGTTCTTCGATCAGGCCCTGGCCATTCGGACCGCGGCGATCGTCGCGGGAGATCATTGGCTGAGCTACCTGACCGCCGCGAGTTGGATGAATCGCGGCGATGCGCTCACCCGGCTGGGGCAGCCCGCGCAAATCGCGGAGGCGGTGCGCTCCTACGATGAAGCCCTGGCGCTGATGCGCGCGGTGCCGCTGGAGGCCAACCCTCTCTATCGTCGTCGCCTGGCCATCGCCTGGATGAATCGCGGGATCAGTTGGCATGAACAGGAAACGGCGGCCGGCTTCGCCGAGGCGGCGCAGTCGTTCGAGCAGGCCATCGCCGTGGTGGACGGGCATCCGGAACATGTGCTCCTCCTGGCTTGTGCGTGGATGAATCGCGGAAACGCCCTCCTGCGCACGGCGCCTCCACGACTGGAAGAGGTGCGCGCTTCCGCCGCCGCCGCTCTGAAGCTGCTCACGGAGGTGGAACAGCAGGATTTGCTCGCGGCGGAGACAGCGCTCAAGGCGCGCTATTTGATTTGCCAGGCTGTCGCCGAATGGCTCGCGGATCAGCCCGCGACGGATTACGCGTTCGAACTGACCTCCGCCGCGACGGATGCAGTGGAGGAGGGGCTGCGCCTGGCCCGGCATTGGGACGCGCGAGGCGAAAGGCGCTTCCGTCCCTTGGCCGAGGATTTTTTTCGCTTCGGGATGACGGCGTATCGCGTGCACCAACCGCAGTTTCTCGCGGAATTCGTCATCGAAAATCTGGATCCCGCCCGGCCGGAAGCCAGCTTTTCCCAGGATCCCGCGATGCACCGCCTGGCGGCGGAGGCGCTCTCCGCGGTCGCCCGCGATCTGCAAGCCGATGGCTATACGACGGTCCGTACGCCCCGCTTCGACAGCCTCCTCGAAACGCTGCGGGCGCTGCAGTGGATGCAAAGCCGTCTCGACGTCCTTCGGGATCGCCCGATGGATACTCTGTGAGCCGCGCGGCGTTTTTGCGGGATAGAGTTTAACCCGCGAGACGGAGATCGGAAACGGCCACGTCCTGAAACTGACCCGGCCTTCACTAATAGATGCGAAGTGTTAGGCGCGAGGCACGGATGGCGCTATCTGCGGGCGCGCTTACCCATCACCCGCAAACCCATGCCTAAACGCTCCTCCCCGCCGCCCGATCGCTCCTCTCAGCTTTCGCGAAGAACTGTTCGACTATTCATCGGTCTCAAAGGCCCTCGCCTTCGTAGCGATCAACGCCACAGTCGCCATCGGCGAAGCTGCGCCGCCCAGTGGGACGCCATCGCCGACGCCGCCGGAAACCGAGCCGAAGCCCAAGCCCGCGGACACGCCGACACTTTTCCCGGAAGTAGTCGTCACCGGCGATTCCTACAAACCCGAGCGCGCTTATTCGCCCAAATATCCTGAGCCGCTGCTCGATACCCCGCAGTCGATCTCGATCATCTCCCGGCAGGTGATGGACGACCAAAATGCCACGAGCCTCCGCGACGTGGTGCGCAATGTTCCCGGCATTACTATTCAGGCTGGGGAAGGGGGGGCGCGACCGGGCGATAACTTCATCATCCGCGGTTTCTCGGCGCGCACCGATCTCTACATCGATGGCGTGCGGGATGTGAACGGGTTCTATCGCGATCCCTTCAATATCGAGCAGGTGGAAGTCACCAAGGGGCCGGCCTCCGTCTATGAGGGGCGCGGTTCCACCGGGGGCAGCATCAATACCGTCAGCAAGACCCCCACGACGCAGGCCTTCTATTCCGGCACCGCCGGCATCGGTACGGACCAGTATTACCGCGGCACCCTCGATATCAATCAACCGATTCGCTTTGGCTGGGGGAGCCACGGGCCGCGGGAGGCGCCGAGACGCCCGCGTCGCTCGACGCTCCGACTACCGCGTTCCGCCTCAACGCCGTCTGGCATACCAACGACGTGGCCGGGCGCGACGATGTGAATTTCACGCGCTGGGGCGTCGCCCCTTCGCTCGCCTTCGGCCTCGGCACACCCACCCAATTGACCCTCAGCTACCTGCACCTCCAGCAGAACAACATGCCGGACTTCGGCGTGCCGTGGGTCACGGCGACGAACAACGCGCTCAAGAGCAATCGAAACCAGGCCGCGCCGGTCAGCTTCTCCAACTACTACGGGCTCAATCAGCGCGATCGCGAAAAGCTCCGGAGCGACGAAGCCATCGCCATCCTTCGGCATGAATTCAACGAAGATGCTTCCGTGCGCTACACCTTCCATTACGGGCGCAACAGCCGCGATTCCATCATCTCCGCGCCGCGCTTCATCAGCGACGACAGCACGGACATCAACCGCGAGTTTCAAGGGCGCGACGAGATCGACACGGTACTGACCAACCAGCTCGACTTAAACTTCAATGTCGCCACATTTGGCATCCAGCACGCGATCAATGTCGGCTTCGAATACACCTACGAGACCTTCCAAAACCGGCTGCTCTCCAGCCCCGCCGCGCCACTGGCCGATCTCTACTTCCCGGACGTCAACGATGACTTCCCCGGAACCGTGACCCGGACCGGGGCGATCAATAATTCCGACACCAATACCTTGGGGGCCTACCTCTTCGATACGATGAAGTTTGGCGAACACTGGCTGCTCTCGGGCGGGGTGCGCGGCGATTACTTCGACGCCGACTACGACATGCACGATCCCGCCGGTGTCACCACCTCCTTCGGTCGCCGCGACCGGATGGTAAGCTGGCGGGGCGCGCTGATGTACAAGCCGGTCCCCATCGGCAGCATCTATTTCGCCGCCGGCAGTTCCTTCAATCCGTCCGCCGAAGACTTCGCCCTCACCGAAGCCACGGCCGCCCTGGCGCCGGAGAAAACGACCACCTACGAACTCGGCACGAAATGGGACGTGCTCGACAAGCGCCTCTCCCTGACCGCCGCCGTCTTCTACACGCTTAAGGAAAACGCCCGCACCCCCGGTCTCACCGCCAGCGACCCGGTCACGGTGCTCCAGGGCGAACAGCAAGTCACCGGCTTTGAATTCGAAGCCAAAGGCCACCTCACGTCGAAGTGGGAAGTCATCGGCGGCTACACCTACCTCGACAGCGAGATCAAGAAATCGAACACTCCCGCGGAAGTCGGCAACGAACTGCCCGGCGTGCCGCACAACGCCGTCACGTTTTGGACGACCTACCAGTTGCCGTGGAACCTCGAAGTCGGTTTGGGCGCCCAGTGGGTCGATCAGCGTTTCGCCAACTTGATCAATACGCGCAACGCCGGCAGTTACTACACGATCGATGCCATGCTCGCCTACAAGGTGAATGAAAACCTCACCGTCCGCGCCAACGTCTATAACCTCACCGACGAGGAATACATCGGCGGCCTGCACATTCAGGGCAGCTTCGGCCACTTCATCCCCGGCACCGGCCGCACCGCCACCATCACCGCCAGTTTGAAGTTCTAAATGGCGGTGGGGACCCAGGATATCCGCGACTGGGATGTGCGCGAGGTCAACTATTGATCCACGCCGGTATCTTGCGAGACGAACAGGCCGGCCCTCGAGAAACATTCGCGAAACGCACCCTCATCACCGGGGCAAAGTTCCTCTACAACGCCGGAAACCGATGGGAGCAAAAAGGGGAAGTTGATCCCTCCACGCAGCCACAGGGGAAAATAGTCCAGCAGAATTCAACCCACCATGCCAGAATGCTAAAAATTTGGGCTTCCCAATCTGAGAGGTCCTTGGGATGCTTCGGTATGAGCCATGAAACCCCGCTTGGTCCTCCACTCAGGCAAGGCTCATTGACGATGGAGAGATCGATCCGCCTGCCATGATCCTTGAAACATATGTCATCTTTCAGAAACTCTACGGCGATTATAAAAACAAGCGCCTCCAGAAGCAACTTGCACACGAACCGCCGTCAACGCCTTTAACACCCGCTGAACAGGCGGAAGCTGAACAGCGACGTATCACGGAGAGCAGCAACTCCGGTTGGAACAACGCCGGATTGAATTAGAGCACGAACATAGGATACAGCGGTGGAAGACAATCGAGCGAACCCTAGGGCGATGTCTTCTCGTGCTTCTGGCCGTCGGCGCTGGATTCTTCGTGTATTCACACCCGGAATGGATCAAGCGGATACTGCCAACCAACGACGAACAGGCATCGCAGCCAACAAAAGTTGATCCATTGGCAGAGAAGAAGCAGCTGGCGGCAGTGGAAGCAGCCCAGCATGAAGCATTGCGTCGTTTCCCGCAACTTGGCATTGCTGGCTCGCACCTCAATAAGGAATTCCTTGCGCGGTATACTAAATACGAACGGGAACGGCCCGCCTTTTTCCACGATCCTTCATGGCCGCTCACTCTTGCTGAAGAGTCCTTTAAGGCCGTTCCTTCAAGGTGATCCGCTGAATCACTCATCTTCTAAAATGCGAGAGGCGTATGACCGTCACGCGCTTCGGGGTGTGCTTGCGGCCATAGATGCCCTGATAACGGCCCGTGTATTCCGGCCAATTGCGAAGGGCGAAAACGCCCTCAAGGACTGCTGGATTGATGTTGTCGGCTACTCGAGCGGCTCGCAGATCGTCAGTTCACCGGCGTAATAAGGCCGGAGCGAAAGGAGATGCTGGTCGTAACTGACCAAAAGTGACTCGCTTGGCCATTCACCGCGCAAAGGAGAAAACATCACATCGTCCGGATCCACAGGGTAGTGGCGAAAATGGAAGAAGGAGATCGGGACGATCTCGGCGTGAAGGACCAACAGGCGAATCAATGCCTCGACATCCATCGGCGCGATGTCGCGCGAAAGCAGCTTTTCGGCATATTCGGTGAGTGCATCGAAGCTGCAGAGCACCACAAACTCGCGCTGCTGCGAGCGATCGAGGATTTCCGCCGCTGGGCTTGTCGGATGAATGCTCGTGCGACCAGGTTTCTTTCATTTTATATGACATACAGGCGAATATGCCTTGTGCCATTTCCGCAATGCTAACATCACCAGAAGCCCCATCTGGTGGGCTGGAAACCTAGGCGGGATGAGGGTTCACGGTCAAGTGCGAAATGTGAGCAGGGGACATTGGGGGGGTGATTAAAAGTGGGTGAGGTTGAAGAAACGGCTTGTACTATTAAGGTATCTTAAGCATTAAGCTGGGGCTGCCCCAGAAATTGAGTCCCGAGCAGAGTGATTTAGAATTGCTGGAGCGGTTGCACCGACATCCGCAAATGAAGGAGCGCTTTCTGGCGATCCTCGCTTTGGCGGAAAACGCCGGCGCAGAGATCGGCACGGCCGATGAGATCGAAGCCCGGTTGGTGGAAGAAGTCCGCCAGCTTGGCGCGCAAAGCATGGGAGACTGGGCGCGGAGCGCGCACGAACGGATTGCGGCGGAAGTCCACCGGCAGCATCCGGCGAGTTACTGCGGTAAAAAAAAACGCCTGAAATGGTGGTGCGTCTTTGGGGAGGTGGAAGTCGAGGAATGGATTTGGCGCCACGGGCCACGCAGTTATTGGCGGGTCTTTGCCCCGCGGATTGGGGTGCGGTCCCGTGGTTGCTCGCAGCGCCTGGAGCGAGCGTTGTGTGACTTTGGCGCGGAGCATTCCTTTGCCCAAGCTGCGCAACGGGTGAAGGAGCACTATGGCTTGGAGTTGGCGGCGAGTCGGGTGCGCACCTTGCGCCACGCGGTCCGGGCGCAAACCCGGTTGGAAAAAGAGTATGCGCAAGGCTTTCGCAGCCTGCCGGCGCAAGGGGCCGGCCAGGTCGTGGCCGAGGCCGACGGCACGATGATTTGCACCGTGCCAGGTGGGCGCCGGCGGGAACCCCGACCACGAGAATGGAAAGAGATGCGTTTGGTGGCCGCGCAGGCCCAAGGCCAGGCCACCGCCACCTACGGGGCGACCTTCGGTGCCGTCGCCGCAGTCGGGCGGCGCTGGGGTCATTGCGCCAAAGCGGCAGGCTGGGGGCTGCAAAGTCAGATTTACGTCGTGGCCGATGGGGCGCAATGGATCCGTTTACAAAGCCAGGAGGTCCTTTGCCGAACAGGCCCATCCGCTCGTGGATTTTTACCATGTCAGCGAATACCTGGCGGCCGCCGCCGCGACCTGTCGTCCCCGTGCTCCCGACCACTGGCGGCGCACCCAACAGCGCCGCCTGCGGCGGGGCGCCAGCGCGCAAGTTCTGGCCGCCCTCGATCCCCACCAAGAGTCCGCCCACCTCCCCGAGGAGCAAGCTCCCGTGCGAGCCGCTCACCGTTACCTCAGCCATCGTCTCGACCAACTCGACTACCCGCGCGCCCTGCGCTTGAATCTGCCCATCGGCTTCGGTCTCATTGAATCCGGTCATCGCCACGTCCTCATGCACGACTCAAACGCGCCGGCACCGCCTGGCTCCAAGAAAATGCCGAAGCCCTCGCCCAACTCCGCGTCCTGCGCTCAAACGGCCGTTGGCTGCAACTCTGGAACTAAGGCCCCATTCTGCCTCACCCACTTTTAATCACACCGGACATTGGAATGCCACATGCTCGCTGCCCCCGTTGCCGACAGAGCCAGAGCGTCCGACGAACTGGCGGGAACTGTTCATAAAGCCTCGCCATTCCGCCCGTATGGCCTTAAAGTCGCTCCCGTATGAGTCTCCAAGAAATACTCGCTGAAATTCCCAAGCTCTCCGAAGAAGAAATCCAGCTTCTGGGGAAGGCCATCGGACAGCGTGCCGCGAAGGCTCCCACGGTCTTTGAACTTGGCGGAGAGCTGCTGGATGGAGTGGAGGGTCTGCCGTCCGACCTCTCGACAAATCCCAAGTACTTTGCCGGATTCGGTCAATGACCCTCGGTGACACGGGTCCGATAGTGGCCTTGGTCAGTCGCGCGGACCGGTTCCACGCCTGGGCTTTGGCGCAAGCCAAGATTTTGCCAGGGCCGATTCACACCTGCGAGGCCGTTTTGACCGAGGCGCTCTTTATTTTGTCGTCCAGCAAGATTGCAGTAGGAAGATTATTCGATCTGCTCAACGCCGGCGTGGTTCGTGTCGATGTCGAAATGCATCCGCACTTGGCAAGGATTCAGGTGCTCATGAGGAAGTATCAGGACGTGCCGATGTCCTTCGCCGATGCGTGCCTCGTCGTTCTGGCGGAAATGTCGGGCGAGACCGTTTTCACGCTCGACTCCGATTTCCGCATTTACCGCAAACACGGAGACGAGCCGCTACCGCTCATCATCCCGGATTGACGGGCAATTTTTGAGATCGGCGTATGTGCGAAATGCGGGCAAGGGGATCTTGGAATGCGACATGCTCGCCGCCCCGGTTGCCCACAAAGCGGTTGGCTCTGGCCCGCAGACCTGCCGCGCCAGCGCCGCAGGCTTGGCCCGCTTCGCGGCCCGCGGCTAAGCCGCGCGGCAAGAACTGGCTGCTGCTGAATCAGAGTCGAATAGACGATTGCCCGCGTGCGAACTCATCGCGGGCAAATGCCTCGGTCAGGTTTTCAGGTCGCCATTGCGAGAAGACGGCGACGCGAACCTGGGAATCGTGGATCGAAATCCTCATGCCGTGAAGCGAGATGCTGCCGCCCTCGAATAGCAGATCAATGCCGGGTTGGCCGCTTCGCGGGGACTACTTTTTCAATCGCTCGGCGCTCGGCCGTTCGGGGGGAACATGCTTGCAGCGCTGCGCTTGCCCGCTGTCGTGGATTGACTCGGCAATGGCGGGCGCTGAGAATCCGACACATGCCGCCGCCAAGCGAACCCGCTCCAACACAATGACAGGCGAGGAGCCAAAACCCACCGACTACGTTGCAGAATGGATTACTGCGCACCGCGCAGAGATTGGTGGCACGCAACTTCGGTCAGCTTGGAACGAAGAATATGCCAGGACCTACTGCGCTGAGTTCGAGACCGACAAGTATCTCCTCCAATTTTGCGCGTGGGCGATGTTTTCTCTATCCCGCTCGACAATGGACAAGTCGGTTTTGGCCATGTCTTGCTGCACAAGTTTCACAGCTATGGGCTATACCTTGCTGTGTTCCATCTCGCATGGCCCGCTGACAAATTACCGCGGCGGTAGAGATCGTATCGTCCAAAGTCGCATTGCTCGGAGGCACTATGGATGCTCTTATTTGGCATGGTCGTTGGCCTATTGTTGACAACATCCCACCGGATTTGACGCGCTTTCCTTGGCCACATTTCATATGCGGACCTCCCGAGCGGTGCCAACTCGAAAACTTCGACGGACACGTCATCCGCGATGCCAGCCCCGAGGATCAGAAATTCTACCCTTATCGCTTTACGCGTGGCCCAATCGCATTTCAGAGCGGGTTGAAAGCGATTCATGGTTGCGGCCCTTGGCCCCCTGAGCACGATCGATTGACTTACGAATATGTCGCCGCTCGCGCGGAGCGCTACCCGCCGAACCGAACGAAGCGTGAGTGAGAGTCCGATTTCTAAGTTTGAGCGCGCTCATCATCGGCGTTGACGACCTCTTCGCCTATTGTCGGCGAGGGGTCGTTTCTGAGACCTGTCATGGCGACATTACAGAAATCCCCAAAGGGGTGTTGCTGCATTTTATATGACATATAGTGTTCATCTCGTTTAGCTTACGTAAGCTATTAATTATATCCATGAATGGCACATGCACTGCTTGAAGCTTCACTTTTGCCCCAGAGGGCGCTCTAACTCTTGCCGTATCTTCCGCTGCTCTTCGTCAGCCCATGGCGCCGACTTTACCGGCTCCCACTTAGCCGAATACTCTCCGGCTGCATACCGAGGCTTCTCCGGCTCCGGAGGGGGTATCTTAGCCGCAGTATCTCGCGTTCCTACGACAAACACCAACTCGCCCCATTCGTCACGAATCCGCGCCACATCCCCATTCACAGCCTCCACCAAACCCATAGGGGACATCTGACCTATCCGATACTCGCCACCCGCCGTGTGAAGGAAGGTTACACCATCGGTTCCCTTAAACGGCTCGCCAATAGTCCTCCAAAGCTGTTTCTTGCCCGCGTGAGCATCGCCCTGGGATGTTGGGGCAGGGGACTTCGACGCCGCCGACGCGACGACCGGAGCCGAGGGCGCGGATGCCGATACGCGCTATACATGCCGTAAAGCCGGTAGGCTCCAAAGAGGATGCCAAGAACGCACAGAATAGGAAACAATTTCATAGCTGGAGTGACTTGATTACTTCGTTTGAGTTTGCGCCGTTCAATAGCTTCTCCGGCGCGATCATGTTTGCCGCGGCATGCCTTCGAGACGTAAGCCCCGAAATACAGCGCGTCGCGCCCCTTAAGCCACCAATCCCGACACGTTTTTTGATCAGGGGGAAAATTCTTGCCAAAGGAACAGCGGAATCTTTCCAAGGCCCGGGAAACCAACCTGCGCCAAATTCCGCACATAAAAAATCGCCGAACAAATCCGCCGTAGCTGGCTGTCAATATTGTTCACGTGCTGCGTCAGAAAAATCAGATCATTACTATCGTGCCTCGACTGGCAGCACCAATCGAAAAGGGGGCGCTTCTGCTTCTGCATCGTGTCACGCGCATTGAGACCGCCTTGCCCCTCATCCACCACGATCAGAACCGGGCAATCGTCCGTTCCAGGCTTCGTAACCTCGTGTAGTTTCCAAACGTCATCCGCGCTTACCTCAATCAACTGATCGCGCTCCGCCAGAACGGAGAATTTGCGCTCGATACAATACGCAAGACCCATAGGACGCGGCCTCCCGATTGGTCCGAGGAACAACTCCCGCAACGCGCTGAAAATCGTCTCAGGACGCTGGTATTCCATTGGCCCGTAGAACGTCTCCCACTGCGGACAATAATCGTCCGTGTGATACACAGTGCCGCCCGCCGCTATGTGGCGCGCAATTTGATGAGTTACATAGTAGCTCTTTCCAGCACCGACGCCAAGACCTTCGACGAGCGTTATCATAGACCGAAAAGCCAACCAAGCGCCTTCCGCCCAATCTTTAAAGCTGCCAGCAACGACAACAAAGCGAGGTAAAGGAGCAGCATCCCAAACCACTCTTCCATCGGCGCAAATGTGTTCGCTATCTGCAATTTTGTAGTGATGAACCCCGTTGGCGCCGCTCCAACCCAACTTCCGACACCTAATGGAACGTATATGGAATTAGGCTGATCCGACTTGAACAGCAACCACATATCAAATGCCATGGTAACAGCTAACGTAGTAGAAGGAGGGCCTACCGACACCGCGGGGCCATCTTGTGGATTCTTGCCTGAGAATGCTTGGTAAGGGAAAGTTGTATCGCAGCCAATTCCACTATACTCTGGGTAAGGGGGGTTTACCACATCCACGTTTTATAAGTTGTACCCAGTAGTATTTGCCTGTTTCGGGGTCCGCTGGCGCGCCGATAGTCATGGTACACCCTAGCACAACTCCTCCTGGCGGGACGGGCTTGCCGGCGGGGTTTACATGCGCTTCATTTTGCTCCCCAAAATAGCGAAACCCAAGCGGATCCTGCGCTGGTCGATAAACGTCGAAAGTTGTCGTGGCGGTGAGGGTCTGTGCCTGTCCTCCGACATCGGCGTTTACGGTGACACTCATAGTTTTTGTGCCTCCGTCTACCAATAAAATGCGACGTCATCGTCGCTGAGATGCGCAGGATCGAACGGAGTGACAGTCGAACTATTGACCGGTCGCCTCGAAATTTGCAACTATGGTTCCGGTCGGTTGTGTCCACGTTTGGCTGCTCACTGTTCCAGAAGGATTAATTGCATAACTGAGGCTTATCAGCTCTCCGATGGAAACCTTTGTCGTCTGGCCAGTGACCACCGCGCCATTGAAATAGATGTCCAGGGTAGGCGCGGGGCGTTGACGAGGGTGGGGGAGTGGTCGCGGCGGTTGCAGAGTCTGCGACGGTGACGGCGTAAGTGTGGGAGTCGCGTCGGTGTCGGAGGAGAAGTAGGGGAAGGTTGAGGGGTGTGAGGGGGGTGGGAGTGGGAGTGGATGTGGGCGAAGGGGTAATTGGCGGAATAGTCGGAGTCGGAGTGGGAGTTGGTGTGGGCAGGCAGGTATACTTCGTCTGGAGATAGTTTTCGACGATTCCTCGGTCAGTGTCGTCCAGGGCGCGATTGTAAAGGATGATTTCGGCTACGTCGCCGGTGTAGGCGCCGTAATCGGCCAGGCCGACCATGGTCGGGGCGTAGACATTCGTCTTCGTCGAGGTCAGGCCGCTGGCCACCAGGTTGCCACAGAGGTAAATAGACGGCGTCTTGCCGTCATATTTGACCACCAGGGGGCAGGAGATGGAGATGGGGCCGGAATAGACCGCCAGGGCTGGCATGTAGCCGGTGGCATACTCGTAGACGGAGGCGCCATTGGAACCGAGGGAAATGCAGGCGCCGGCGTCGGAGCCGGAGGGATTCGGCGCACCGAGGACGTAACACTGGCCGGTCATGCCGTCCATGCCGCTGGTGCTGGGAGTATCGATGCGAATGCCGTGGCGGGAGCGGCGATGAGGAACAGGGTGAAGTCGTTGGCCGCCAGCGGACTACCGCCGGTGGCAAGCACATCATCGTCCCGTCGAAGCGAAGTCCCGGCTGGCCGTGAAAGATACCATCCATCCAGACCGGCTGCAGCCCTGTGTTGTATTGAGACACGTCGTTGCCATGGCCCGATTGATCGGACCAAACCTCGACATAGTTGCTGCTGTCCATGTTCACGCCCGCATCGCCCATGAGCCAGAGAGTCAGTCCGGCGGCAGGGATTGGTAACGGCTGAGTTGGCGTCGGAGTCGGAGGTGTGGAGTCGGCGTTGGCGTCGGTGGAGGTGGCGTCAATGTCGGCGGTGGAAAAGTAGGTGTCGGTGGTGGTGTCGAAGTGGCCCCGGGGTTGGCGACGGCGTAGGGGTAGGGACCGGCAGACAGTCGTATCTGCTCTGAAGATAACTCTCTACAGTTGCACGTTCGGTATCGGTAAGAGCGCGGTCGTAAATGAGAATTTCAGCCACATCGCCTTCAAATGGCCCGCCAGCCTCTGCCATTCCTATCATCGTTGGAGCTACGATATCTGGCGAGGGCACTCCGCCTGTCCCTCCTCCGGCCACCAGAGTGCCGCAGAAATACATCGAGATCGACTTGCTGGCGTATTTGACGACAATAGGGCAGGTCGTGTCGATGGCATGCGCATAAAAGGCCTCAAATGGAAAAAAGGACGTGCTTTGGTAATCGAAAACACCCACCCCGTTGGAACCCAAAGAAACGCAGGATCCGAAATTGGACCCATTGCTTTCTGCACCCAGCAAAAACCGTTGCCCGAACAGGCCGGAATAGGGATCTACGGTGACAAGGGTAGCGCTGCCCCTGGCGACGGCGAAAACGGTGAAGTTGTTCGTGCCCAAGACCGTATCTGAAATGGAAAGGAAGTCATCGATGCCATCGAATGAGATACCGGGATAGCCGTTAAATATGTTTTCCGAAAACGACGGCTGGGGCGCTGCTTTCCGATTGAGTAATACCATTCCATGTAATTATCTAGACTTTTCTTAAGGGGTTTTGGCAGAGTGGTTTATGCGATTACCTGTGCAGTTAGGAAAACCCGAAGAAGCCGCGAAGATTGAGGCCGCGCTGAAGCGGCCCGTGGCCAAGGTCTGGCAACGACAGCGTTTGCAAGCCATGCAGATGGCGGCGCAAGGGAAGTGGACGTTACAACAGATCGGCGATGCCGTGGGAGCGGGTCGTTCGACGGTCGCGGGCTGGCTCAAGCTGCTGCGCACGCAAGGGTTTGACGCTCTCTTGCATTGGCAAGAGGGGCAAGGAGCGCCGAGCAAACTCAGTGCACAAGTCCAAGCGGCCCTCCAGGCGGGTTAGCTGCCGGGCGCTGGCGACGTGCCCGCGATCTGCTGTTGTGGCTGCGCAAGGAGCACGGGATCGAAATGGGTTTGGGCGGGGCTTATTACTACTTGGGAAAAGCCGGCGGCGTCTTGAAAGTACCGCGCAAGACGCACGCCAAAAAAGACGCGGCCCAAGCTGAACGATTCAAAGTGGAACTGGCCGAGCGCCTGCAGGCACTCCCCCTGGAGGCTGGGCGAGCGGTCCGGGTCTGGGTCGCCGACGAGCATCGCTATGGGCTCATCAGCGTCTTGCGGCGCTGCTGGGGTTTACGCGGGGTGCGGGTCCACGCGCCCTACCAAACCAAATATGTCTGGGGTTATCTGCACTCCGCGCTGGAAGTCGACGGGCAACACGCGGCCCAGGCGCTCTTTAGCAGCAGCGTGAATCTGGAAACCAGCGGCAGGTTCCTGGAGCAAATCCAACAGAGCGATCCGACCGCGCAGCACGTGATCATTTGGGATCAGGCGGGCTTTCATCCGCGCGCCGGCCACGCCACCGTCCCGGCGGGGTTGCATTTGCTTTCCTTGCCGCCCTACAGTCCGGAACTCAACGCCGTGGAAAAGATCGGCGCCTTCATCAAAGACGCCGTCTGCAACAAGGTCTGGCAGACGATGGAGGCGATCGAAGCCGCCATCAGCGAAGAGTTGGAGCCGCTCTGGAGGATACCGCAGCGGGTCGCGCAACTCATCGGTGAGGAAGGCTGGCTGACCGCTCAACTAAACGCTTCCGCCAAAATTCAGTAGTTCAGATAATTACATGAAATGGTATAAAGTCATTACCATTGCCCGACTGGTCCTCCCAAGTTGCAACACCAACGTCGGTAACTATTCCCGCATCGGATTTCAACCAAAGTTTCAGACCAGTCGTGGGTATTGGCATATCGTATTGTGCGTTAGTTGCGATTGACCGTGCCTTCTATGATTCGTGATTCTGACTTCGAAAAGGTTCGGGAGAATTAAGTTTCGCGCCGTCTTACGAGACTTCTTTGAGACAAATCGTCCTTCGGAAGAGACGTGCTGGATACAACTATCGACACAACAAACGGCTTTACGCTCTCCTCGCAAAGATAGGGCATAATCCTCCCGTCTTTCACGCAACCTTGCGCAAAGCCATTACCACTATTGATCAAGACAGCCTTCATGCCTTTCTTCAAAACTGAGAGTGATTGAACCCCGAGCGCTCCGCGTCGTCAAACCTTTTTCTGCGCTGAACTGGCAAGAAGCAACGAACTCCAACCTCGCGTGTTCTTGTACAATTGATCGATCAGGCTTCGTCGGAGGTTGGTCCAATGGCCGAGGATATGAGAAGGCCTTGAGATCAGCTCCGCTGCTCACCCTCGTGTCCCGCGTGGCTTTCGCCCGGCCGCTGCTCGCCGCCTACGCCGAAGGCCTCAACCCGACCTCACCAAAGAACTGGAGAAGGACGTCCGCGACCTCGTCTCCTACCTGCGCAGCCCCGCCCAGATCCCGCTCCCGCCCGGCCCCAGCGCCCAGCTCACCAAATAGGCGATTACGGGGATGACGCCCATTGAGTGTTGGGTATTCAAAAGCTTTTGCTTTGATCAGCAGCGGACAGGAATGTCCGCACTCCGTTACTGACGCGACGCCTGAACTATGGCCGCCTTCTGAGACGCCGAAGGCGTCAAAGCCTCCTAGCCCCGGGTCGAGCGAGTCGGCGAGCGAACACCCGGGGTACCACCCCACCCGCGGACACGCCAACCGTCCCGGCGAAGCCGCATCACTTCTGCGAATCGAAGGAGGATGCGGCCAGGAGGCCGGAACGGTTGGAACTCCACTGTTTTTCCCGATAACCCCGGGTGGTCGCTCGCAGGTTGCCAGCGCCCGCCGGCGCTGCCCTTCGGGCTTCCTGCGGAAGGCATCTCGCTCCGCTCGGTTCGCTCGACCCGGGGCTACACGGCTTTTGACGCCTCCGGCGTCGGAGGGGAAACTTCGAGAAATGGCGCCGCAGGCTACTGGACAGCGAGGGACAGGATCTGATCGCTTCCGATGGTGAAGTGATAATCGAGGGTCACGGGACTGCCGTCAAAAGTCCCCGATACCTCAATGGCCACAATGACTTCGGCATCGTCATTCCTGATGCTCTGGGGCACGAATTGGAATTGGTATTTTTCGATGGTCTTCCCAATCCAGGCTTTGATGCTTTCTTTCCCGCGCAGATCTTCACCCTCATCGCGGACCACGGCGTCGTCCGCAAAGCAGGCGAGGATGGATGGGACGTCGTGCGCATCCTGGTCGCGAATTCCGGTAGCCGCCCCGGCAATTCTTCGCCATAGTGTGCTGCCCATTCGTTTGATGATCTCTCCTGAGATTTTCTATTTGCACATCCACGGCGAGCAGCGCGGTCCTTACACGATTCCGCAGATCGACCACTTGCTCAATTCCGGCCTCATCGCGGAGGAGACGCTTTATTGGCGTGAAGGCCTGGAGCAGTGGCAGCCCGTCACCACGCTGGTCAAGTTGCGCAAGCGGGCCAATCCCTGGCTCAAGCGGATCATCATTTTCGGCTTTGTCATCCTGATCGGCTTTTTCGTCCAGTTCTTTGGCTCCGTCGCTTTGCTCGGCTGGCGGGAGGCGAGCCAGCACGAATACACGGCCCCGGCCGCCTACTGGCGGGCGAGGGGCATCGTGCGAAGCATGGCACTCGCGCCCGGCGCGGTCGTGGAGTTCAGCGATTTTGCCAATTCCCAAATCAAGCTGCAGCCCCCGGATGGCGCCGCAGTGTGGCTGGGCGGAGAGATCACCGAGCGCACGGGCCAGACGCGCCGGGTGACCTGGCTCATCCCCCTGCAATACGATCCCAAAGCGCGCGAGTGGAATGGAGGCCCCCCGAAGGACGTGGCCCCATGAGACGGACGCTGCTTCCCACCGCCGCGGTCGCGATCATGGCTTTTGCCGGGTGCCAGAAGCCGCCGCCGGGCATTCCGGCGACGCCGGAGCCGGAGATGAAAGACGGTCATCCCGTCGTCCATGCGCCGCCGGTCGAGACCCGCCCTTTCGAGAAGGGCTACGATGCCGGCTACGAATACGGCCGGAAACACGCGGTTCCCCACGGGAAGCTGCCCACGGAGGAGGAAGCCACGCGAGCGGCCACTGAGCAGGGCGCCGGCCAGCCCGACCGCTGGGGGCGCGGCTTCGCCGAGGGCTATGCCGATGGCGTGCGCAATGTCGTGACGGGACAAAAATAATCGGGCACAAATTTCTCTCCCTCTCATGTCTCCCTCCCGTCTCCTCGCCATTCTTTCCCTCCTGGTTTTCACCCAGGTCTGCCTGGCCGCCCAGGTCATGTTGACCCCTGCCGAGGCGGAGGCGCAGAAGTGCGAGGACAAGATCGCCAGCGTCCGTCGCGATGTCTTCAGCAAATACGACGACCAGTTGGGCGAGTTGCAGCTCAATTTGCAAAAGACGGCCGACCTCGAGGGTGCGCTCGCGGCGCGGGCTGAGCGCCAGCGGCTCGCCGCGGAGCAGGATCTCACCGAGGCGAGCTTTGTCACCGAACCCAAGGCCTTGCGCGCCTTGCAAGTGCAGACCCTCACGAAGCTCCGCGATCTCACCACGCAACTCATCCAGGAGAGCGTGCCGCGGCTCATCGAGTTCAAGAAACAACTGACCGTGGCGGGCAAGCTGGACGAAGCCATCAATGTCCGCACGGCCATTGAGAATCTGCAGAACTCCCATCTGCCGGTAACCAAGGCCGACGCCGGCACGGCGGTGCCGGTGGAATCGCTGCTGCTCGCCTATGGCGGCGACCGCGCGCGGGCGGACAAGACTTACAAAGGACAGAAGATCACGGTCCATGGCATCCTGGGCGGCTACCGGCCCGATCCGAACGATGCGAAGACCTACCAGATCTATCTTTCGGGCAGCACGGGCAATGGCTGGGTGCTCTGCTCCTTTTCCGCGCCGGAATTTCGCTTCCGCGAGGAGAAAGGTTCCTTCGGCGCGCTCACGCTGGTCATGACGAACAAGGACGGCGACGTCGTCGCGCGCTTGCAAAAGGGGCAGACGGTCGATATCCGCGGGCGTTGCGAGGGCTTCGACGACGTGGTGCGCCTGGAGCGCTGCGATCAGGTGAAGTAAGCCGGTGCGCCGTTCAGAGCTCGTGGGCCGATTGTGGGCTGCGTGGGTTGCGTAGCGGAATTTGCGCGAAAAACTGCCAAAACGTGCGGTTTATTTCGCCGTCTCTCAGAAGGTGTGGATGAACAATCCCGACCGGAGCTTCGGCTCGAACCAAGTGCTCTTCGGCGGCATGATCTGATTCGCATCGGCGATAGCCATGAGCTGGTCGACCGTGGTGGGATACATGGAAAAGGCGACGGCCGCCTTGCCGGAATCGACCAACTTCACGAGTTCATCGGTGCCGCGGATGCCGCCAATGAAGTCGACGCGCTTGCTCGTGCGCGGATCGTCGATGCCGAGCAGCGGGGCGAGCAGACGGTCTTGCAAGCCAGTGACGTCGAGCTGCGAAATCGGGTCGGCGTTCACCGCCGGTTGCCACGCCAGATCGTACCATGCGCCATCCAGATACATGCGGACTTCGCCGGGCCGCCGCGGGGTGGGGGAGCCATTCGGCAGCACGGTGAAAGCCCGCCCCACGGCCTCGAGAAACTCTTCCTTTGAGCGGCCCTGGAGATCTTTCACCGCGCGATTGTAGGGGAGGATCTGGAGCTGGCTCGCGGGGAAAAGCACCGCGAGAAACCAATTGTATTCCTCCTCGCCCGTGTGCGCGGGATTCGCCTCGCGGCGTTCCCGGCCCACGCGCGCCGCACTCGCGGTGCGATGATGCCCATCCGCGACGTACGACACCGGCACCTGGGCAAACGCTTCCACGAATGCCGCCGCGCCGGGCACCCGCCACACGGTGTGCTGGACGCCATCGGGCGCGGTGAAATCATAGAGCGGCGCTTCCTTTTGCACGTCGGCCACCAGCGCGTCGATCGCCGCCGAGTCGCGATAGGTCAGGAACACCGGGCCGGTATCCGCGCTCAGCGTGCCGATGAGGCGGGTGCGGTCGTCCTCCTTGTCGCGGCGCGTCTTCTCGTGCTTTTTGATGATGTCGTTTTCGTAATCCTCGATGTGGCAGACCGTCGCCACGCCCACCTGCACGTGGCTGCCCATGCGCTGCTGGTAGAGGTAAATGCACGGCTCCGTCTCGCGCACGAGAGCGCCTTCTTCTTGCAACCCGATAAAATTCGCCCGCGCCTTCGCATAGACTTCGTCAGAATAGGGATCAGTGTCCGGCGGCAGATCGATCTCCGCGCGATCCACGTGCAGCAGACTGTGCGGATGCCCCGCGGCGAGCACGGCGGATTCCTCGCGATTGACGACGTCGTACGGAACGCAGGCGACTTCGGCCACGAGGGGCGGCGTGGGGCGGAGACCTTGGAAAGCTTTGATGCGGAGCATAGGCGGGAGAGGAAAAGGGATGGGCGCGGGAGGGGCAAGTGCGGAGTACTGGGGGACTAAGGCAGAACATCCAACATCCAACGCCCAACATCGCACATCCAATGGCGCAAGCGCCGGGCGGGGGCGGCTTCTTTCATTGGACGTTGGATGTTGGATGTTGGGTGTTGGATGTTCTCTCCGATGTTTTGTCCGTCGCCTCCTGCTCGTGAAAAAGCTGCCGAATCACTTCTTCCACCGGCGGTTCCTCCACGTTCAGGTCCGTCACTTTGCACGCGGTCAGCACTTCGCGGCAGGTGTCCGCGACTTTCGCCCGCGCCACCTTCAGGCGGATGGACCCCGGCGTGCGTTCCACGATTTCCCCGAGGCCGGCGAAGTCGCACTCCATGCTATTGGCGAAGGACAGACTCACGATTTTGTGCGTGGCGAAACGGTCGATGATCGAATTCAGCGGGCCGTCGAAAAAGATGCGGCCATTGTCGATGATGATGACCCGCGCGCAGAGTTCCTCGATGTCCTGCATGTAATGGCTCGTGAGCATGGTCACGATTTTCCGCTCGCGATTGTAGTGGCGCAGGAACTCGCGGACTTTTTTCTGCGAGGTCACGTCGAGTCCGATCGTCGGCTCGTCGAGAAACAGCACCCGCGGAGAGTGCAGCAGCGCGGCGATCAATTCCATCTTCATGCGCTCGCCGAGCGAGAGCTCACGCACCATCACATCGAGCTTGTCCGCGCAGTCGAGTAACTCCGTCAGTTCGCCCACGATCTTCGTAAAACTGGCGCGGTCGATGCCATAGATGGCGCGGTTCAATTCCAGCGACTCGCGCGCCGGCAGATCCCACCACAGTGCATTCTTCTGTCCCATGAGCAGCGAAAACTGCC
Organism: Chthoniobacter sp.; assembly: GCA_037200205.1. Classification (GTDB taxonomy): domain Bacteria; phylum Verrucomicrobiota; class Verrucomicrobiia; order Chthoniobacterales; family Chthoniobacteraceae; genus Chthoniobacter. Next base: position 21,209 of record JBBCHV010000011.1, on the reverse strand, counting down.
GCTTCATGGCGTCCTGGCGCTCCCACGGGACAAAGCCCAGCACCTGCGCCGTGCCCGAGGTCGGATTGAGCAGCCCCGAGAGCATCTTCAGCACCGTCGTCTTGCCCGCACCATTCGGTCCGAGGAACCCGACAAACTCGCCCTCCTCGATGGAAAACGTCACGCCGTCCGCGGCCCGCACCTCCGCGTACTCGCGTTTCCCCAGCCCCTTGACCGCACCCCAAAGTCCCGGCGCCTTTTTGTAGGTGCGGTAAACTTTGGTCAGGTTCCTGGTCTCGATGGCGCTCATGCGGGCGGCGACTCTGCCCCAGCCGTGTCCCGGACGCAAACGCCCTTGCTGACGTTTTAGCTCGCGCGCACCGGCTTCGCCGCTTCCACCAGCGTCTTGAAGCGCCCCATGTTCCGCTGGAGACGATCTTCCACCTGGGCCCGGTTGTGCCAGCCCGTCTCCGGATTGTAGCGCATCTTCAGCGTCACTTCGGTGCGGCCGCCGCCGGCATTTTGAAAGCAGGCCACGCCCGAGCAATCCGGCCCCTCGAGAGTGCGCCAGGCCATCCGGCGTTCCGGGATGCGCAGCGTGAGCTCGCACAGCGAAAGATAAAACCGCCCGTCGTTTTCCGATTTCAGGCTGAACTTTTTGTCGTCCAGCCACCGAATCTCCCGCACGCCTTCCATGAAGGACGGAAAATCCTCCACCCGGCACCAGCGCTCGAAGACGTCCGCAATCGCAGCGTCGATCACCACGGTGCAATCGGCGGAAACGAAGGGATCTGGCGCGCGAGGGATTTCTTTCATGAAGACAAAAAGCGGTTGCCGATAATAAACGCTATTTCCGCCGTCAAAACAATCGGATTTGTGAGCAGCGGCGAATTCCAGGCCGCGCACTCCCATTGACCGCCGCGCCGCGCGCGCGTAGGCTCGCCGCCCTTTTTAAACGCCGCAATGAACTACAAAGACACTCTCCACCTGCCCAAAACGGATTTTCCGATGAAGGCGGACCTCGTCACTCGCGAGCCGGGGCGGCTGAAGATTTGGGAAGAGCAGGGGCTGTACGCGCAGATCCAGGAAGCGCGGAAGGACGCGCCGCTCTTCGTCCTGCACGACGGCCCGCCCTTCGCCAATGGCGACGTCCACATGGGCACCGCGCTGAACAAGGTGCTCAAGGACCTGGTCGTGAAGTCGAAAACCATGGCCGGTTTCCGCGCCCCGTTCATCCCGGGCTGGGACTGCCACGGGCTGCCCATCGAGTTCAAGGTCGTGAAGGAATCGCGCGGGCTTTCGCCGGTGGAAGTGCGCCGCAAGAGCGAGGAATACGCCCGCAAATTCATCGACATCCAGCGCGGGCAATTCAAGCGTCTCGGCGTCTTCGGCGAATGGGCCGATCCGTATCTCACGCTCGCGCCGGGCTACGAAGCGGAGATCATCCGTGCCTTCGCGAAGTTCGTCGAGAAGGGCCTCGTCTATCAGTCGAAAAAGCCCGTCTACTGGAGCACCGGTGCGCAGACCGCCCTCGCCGAGGCGGAGGTGGAATACGCCGACCGCACGGACCCGGCGATCTACGTCAAGTTTCCGATCGTCACCGGCGAACTCGCCGGCAAGGCCAACATGGTCATCTGGACGACCACGCCGTGGACGCTGCCCGCCAACGTCGCCATCGCCGTCGCTCCCAAGCAGGAATATGTGCTCGTCACCCTCGGACGCGATGGCTGGGCCGAGGATTTCTTCGTCGCCCGTCCGCTGCTCGAGGCGTTCGTGAAGGCGACCGAATTGCAGGTCTACGGCGAAGTCGCCAGCGTCACCGGTGAGCGGTTGGCTGGGTTGGAAGCGCAGCATCCTTTCCTCGACCGCAAATCACGCGTCATCACGGCGGACTTCGTCACCATGGAAACCGGCACCGGCCAGGTCCACATCGCCCCAGGCCACGGCGCGGACGATTACATCGCCGGCAAGCAAAATGGCCTGCCGATCCTTTCGCCTGTGGACGACGCCGGCAAGCTCACCGAGGAAGCCGGCGTCCCCGCCTGGACAGGCAAGTATGTCTTCGATGCGAACAAGGACGTCGTCGCCTACCTGCGCGAAAACAAGACGCTGCTTGCCGAGCACGCCTATCCGCACAGCTATCCCCACTGCTGGCGCTCGAAGACGCCCATCGTCTTCCGCGCGGTCGAGCAGTTCTTCATCCGCATCGACGCCATCCGCGCCGAGGCCCTTGCGGCCATCGATGGCGTCACCTGGCTTCCGCACTGGGGTCGCAACCGCATCTACGGCACCGTCGAGTCGCGCCCGGACTGGTGCATCTCGCGCCAGCGCACCTGGGGCGTGCCGCTGCCGGTCTTCTACGCTCCCAGCGGCCAGCCCATCGTCAGCGCGGAAAACGCCCGCAAGGTCGCCGACCTCGTCGAGCAACATGGCACCAACCTTTGGTTCGAGAAGAACGACGTCGAATGGGCGCAGATGCTGGACTTGCCTGCCGGCACGACCCGCCGCAACGACACGCTCGACGTCTGGATCGACTCCGGTGTTTCGCACACCGCCGTGACCGCCAAGCGTCCCGAACTTGGTGGCACGCCAGTCGCGGACGTGTATCTCGAGGCCACCGACCAACATCGCGGCTGGTTCCAGTCCTCGCTCATGACGAGCATCGCGCTGTATGGCCAGGCGCCCTACAAGACGGTGATCACCCACGGCTTCGTGGTCGACAAGGACACCCGCAAGAAGGTGTCCAAGTCGGAGCAGGGGACCTACGCGAAGCCGATGAATGCGGAACATTTCGTCGGCAAGTACGGTGCGGATATTGTGCGCCTGTGGGCCGCGAGCGTGGATTACCAAAACGAAGTGCCTTTCTCCGAAGAGAGCTTCAAGGGACTCGCGGAGTCCTATCGCAGCTTCCGCAACATCCTGCGCATCCTGCTCGCGAACCTGGACGATTTCGATCCCGCGCAGCATGCGGTCGAGTTCCGCCCGCTCGGCGAAACCGGCGGCGTGGCGGCGTGGCCGAAGGGTCTTTCCGGGGAAGCGATCCGCGGCACGCTCATCGACCGCTGGGTGCTCTCGCGCTTGCAGGAAACGATCGAGACCTGCCGCGCGGCCTATGCCGCCTACGACTTCCGCAAGGTCTTCCAGGCCTTGAACCAATTCGTGACCGTGGACATCAGTGCGCTCTATGTCGACATCACCAAGGACCGTCTCTATTGCGACGCCGCCAACAGCCCGCGCCGCCGGGTCACGCAGACCGTAATGGTCCGCGTGCTCGATGCGCTCGCCCGCCTGCTCGCGCCGATCCTCGCTTTCACCGCTGATGAAGCCTGGGGATTCGCCGGGCGCAAAACCTCCGTCCATCTCGAACTCTTCCCCGAGCCAGACACGGTGCTGCGCGATCCGGCGACCGAGGCCCAGTTCGAACAATTGCTCAACCTCCGCGGCAAGATCGGCCAGGCGGTGGAAGCCGCGCGTGCGGAGAAAACGATCGGCAATGCGCTCGAAGGCGCCGTTACCCTGCAAATCGCCGACGCCGCGCTCTACGAGCAGCTCACCGGCCGCGAAACGGAACTCGAGGAACTGTTCATCCTCAGCGACCTCACCCTCGTCGCCGGACCGGAAACGAGCGCCCGGGTGATCCGCACCACGCGGCAGAAGTGCGCGCGCTGCTGGCGGCATCGCAAAGATGTCGGCGTCAATGCCGCGCACGCCGAGTTGTGTGAACGCTGTGCCGACGTCGTTTCGGCTGCGTCGTGAAATTCCTCTGCTCCATCGCGCTCCCCCTCTACGCGCTCGACCAGGCGACGAAGTGGTGGATCGTCCGCCACCTCGATCTCCACGAGCAACGGCCGATCATCTCGGATTTTTTCGAGCTCGTTTATTATTCCAATACCGGCGCCGCCTTCAGCGCCTTCACCGGCCGCAACACGTTTTTTATCTTGCTCTCGGCGGTCGCGCTCATGGGGCTGATTTTCTTTTACCTGCGCGGTGCTTTCAAGGACCGGCCATCGCGCTGGGCCGTGGCGCTGCTGTGCGCGGGGATTCTCGGCAATCTCACGGACCGGCTCACCCACGGCCACGTCGTCGATTTTCTGCTCTTCAATCTGCACGTTCGCTGGGCCGACCCGTGGCCGGCGTTCAATGTCGCCGATAGTTGCATCTGCACGGCCACCGGCCTCTTCATCCTCGCGGCGATCTTTGAGCGGAAACCCGCGCCGTCAAACGCGCAATAGATTTCGCTCCTCAACGATCGCTCGCAGCGCTGCCGTGAGCGCGGCGGTATCGCCAGCGGGCACTTCGATCACTCCCGGCAATTTGCCAAGCCCGCATTGCGGGGTGGCCACGACCGGAATTCCCGCGGCCAGCGCGGCCAGCAACCGTCGGGGGCGATGCTCGACAAACGCCGGCAGTACGATCACCGCCGCATCGTCGAGCCAGGACGCCGCCGCGGGCTTGATCTGGATGCCTTGCCAGAAATCCGCGCGCTCGATGACTGGCCCGAGACACACCAGTTCAATATCCAAGGCCCGCACGGCCTCGCGCAGTTCATAGGCTCCCTTGCGCCCCAGCGTCGAGGCCGGAAAAATCACGCGCTTTCCGCCTGAGGCCGCCGCGCCGGTGGGCGTCGGCATCTTCCACGGCAGCGAGATGGCGCGCGGGCCGGCGAGATCGGCCAGCGCTTGATGCGGGGGTGATCCAGTGCTCGGCCGAGGCCAGCGCTTGTGCCTCGGCATCCGCCATCCAGGCTGGAGCGCGGAAGTCGGCGCAGGTGGTCGATTCGGGATGCAGCCGTGCCGCCTCATCGAGTTGCGCCTGCAAGGCGTGTATGGGCAGGCGCACCATGAGCACGTCGAAGGTCCGGCCACCGAGGACGCCATCGCGCCACAGAAAGGGCAGGAGATTCTGCGCCACGACGAGATGCGTGTGCTCGGGATGCAATTGTCGCGCGTAATGCCGCGCGAGCCGTTCATCCCAGGCGAGCAGCGCCCGCTGCCGCTCGGCACCTTGCTCGCGCAGGCGTCGCGTGGACCAGGCGCGCCGCAGGGTGAGCAAGGTCGCACTGCGCGTCTGGCGGAAATCCGCGGCGTCCCAGGCGTAGTTGGGCTTGTGAAAACGCCGTCCGTCGAGCGGACGCAGCAGCAGATCCGCCGGCGATTCGAGTTGGGCCAGGTGCGACGCCCACTCCGGCCACCACTCGTCCACCAGCCACGCGCTGCGGCCGGGATTTTCATCCGTATCGGGCTTGAGATGGCGGAAGCAGGCGGCCACCCCGCAACTCGCGCAACTGCCCGGTTGCGGCGCCGTCGTGAGCATTGCCCGCCCTCCTCGCGTCGGGGCGGGCCGCGCCGCGATGGTCTTCGTGCTGCGGATGCGCACCGTGAGCCGGGTGCTGCTGAGATCCACCTCCATCCGCCAGGGAAAGGGCGCGCGCAGCCGAAGGTCCACATAGTTCCAAAACACCGTCGCATCGCGCCCGACCACCGCCAGGTTGCCGACGCCCGGATGGCTGTGCGCGTGCCGTTCCACGATTTCCAATCCCGCCTCGAGCGCCGCATTATAAATGGCGCCGGAAAGCTGGCACAGTCCGCCGCCCAGCGTGGGGATGAGACAGCCCTCGCGCAATTCACGGCCCACGGCAAAACCCCGCCGGGCCGTCGTCCGCCCCAGTTGCCGCCAAAAGCTCCACACTTCGTTCGCGCGCACCTCGGTATCGCGAAGCAGTGCGGCCGAGACGCGCAGATTCTGCACCTTGCCGAACTGCAGGCGTTTCTCTGAGGCGACATTGGTCTCGAACCAAATGTCGCTGGATTGCGTCCCGACGATCGGTGCCTGGGCGAGCTTTTCGCCCTTCGAATGTCGTGGGGGGCCATCGCCCGTCAGATCGCGCCAGCCACGCTGTGCCTGAAAGCAGGCCGCCTTCAGGCCGAAGAGCAAGGCCGCGCGCCGGGACGGCAGCGCTTCGCGCGGGCGCTCGACGACGGGAGTGGCGGGTGGGTTGCTCATGGTCGGTCGCTACGGGATACGGCGAAACCGAACGTTTCTTTCACCAATATTCGGGGAACGGCAAGGACAGCGGCGACGGAGGTAAAACAAGGTAGGGACAGAACATCCAACATCCAACGCCCAACATCGAACATCCAATGTAGAACACGCCCCGACCACGCTTGCGCCATTGAATGTTGGGCGTTGGATGTTGGATGTTGCTCATACACGCGCCCAGCGACGGGCCGGCGAAACATAGGCATAGAAAGATCACTCCTATGCTCCATTACGCCCTAGTTTTCCTCGTTGTCGCGCTGATTGCCGGTGTCCTCGGATTCGGCTTCATCGCCGGTACGGCGGCTTACATCGCCAAGATCCTGTTCGTCGTCTTCCTGGTGCTGTTCCTCATCTCCTTCATCGGAGGGAGGAGAGGCCCGATTGCCTGATTTGTGGCGGCAGCGATCCCTCCGGGTGCGAGGACCGCTGCCGCCATGACGAGTCTTCGGCGCCGAAGGCCCAATGGCCCCGCCCGTTAGCTCAAGCTGGCGAGCGTGGTCTTGATGGCCTCGAAATTGGGCAGTTCCTTCGGGCTGGGCGTCTGCTCGGCATACTGAATCACGCCGGCTTTATCGATAACAAATGCCGCGCGGGCGGAGACGCTGCCGAGGCCGATCAGGTCATCGAGCAGTACCTCGTAATTCTTCGCAGTCGTCTTGTTCAGATCGCTCGCCACGGTGATGGTGATGTTATTTTTCTGAGCCCATGCTTCCTGCGCGAATGGGCTGTCCACGCTCACCGCGATCACCTCGGCGTTCAAGCCTTCATAAGCGCCGAGTCCCGCCGTGACATCGCACATCTCCTGGGTGCAGACGCTCGTAAAGGCGAGGGGGAAGAAAAGCAGGACCGTGTTCTTTTTGCCGAGATTCGCGCTGAGGGCGACGTCGCGCAGACCCTCCGCGCCTTTGGATTTGAGAGTGAAGTCAGGAGCTTGGGAGCCGACGGAGAGAGCCATGGGAAGTGATGAAGGGTTGGTTTTGTGGTTGGATTCAGCGAGCGCGCCGTGCGCACCCTGCTATTAGTGAGCATGCGGCACTGGCCGCAAGCAACCAATCATCGCTTCCCCAAGTTAATCCGCCGTTCCCATGCCCGCTCTTTGGTGGTCGCTCACCCTCATCCTCTTCGTCATCGGACTGATCGGCACGATCATCCCCTTGCTCCCGGGCACGACCATCATTTTTGCCGCCGCCGTGATCCATCGAGTAACGATGGGGGAAGAGCACAGCGTCGGCTGGTGGACCTTGGGCGGGCTGCTCGTGCTCACCATCGTTTCCCACGTGCTCGACATCACCAGCGGCTCGATCGGCGCGAAGAAGTTTGGCGCCACGCGTTGGGGAGCCTTGGGAGGGCTGGTGGGCACGATCGTCGGCATGTTCTTTTTCCCGGTGGGCCTGCTCCTCGGGCCCGTTCTCGGGGTGCTCGCCGGGGAACTTCTGGCCGGGCAGAAATTGGTCCTCGCCGGCAAATCCACCTGGGGGTACCGTCCTTGGCACCACGGCCGGGATTATCGCCAATGCCGCCATCGGGGTGGTGATGATCGGCTGGTTCCTCCTCGTGGCGCTGTGGCATTGAGCGCCGTAGCCGGGGTTCACTGAACCCAGCCACAGCTACAACGGCAGCTATAACGCTCGGCCCGTCAGCCCGCCGAGGCGCGAAGAAAGATCAGAATCGCCGAGGTAATGACCGCTTCCCTGAGCCACATGTAGATTCGGGCGTGCATGCCGGAAGATACTCCCTCCAAGCGCTCTTGCCAAGTCGCCGCGTTTCCTCTGTGCTGGCGAAACCCATTATGTCGAAACTCTTTGATCTCTCGTCGGAAATTGCCGTCATCATCGGAGCCACGGGCGTGCTCGGTGGCGCGCTGGCCGAAGGCCTCGCCGCCGCCGGCGCCAAGGTGGCCGTGCTCGGCCGCAATTCCGCCCGTGGCCGGGAACGCGCCGAGGCCATCAACAAAGCCGGGGGCATGGCCGATTATTTTTCCGCCGACGCGCTCGACCGCGCCTCGCTCGCCAAAGCGCATGAGAAAGTGATTCAGGTCTTCGGCGCGCCCACCGTGCTTGTCAATGCCGCCGGCGGCAACGACCCCAAGGTGACCGTCACCCCCCGAGCGCCCATTCGAAAGCATCGAACTGGAAGACTGGCGGACGAATTTCGAGATGAACCTCGTCGGCGGCGTGCTCTTGCCCTGCCAGGAATTCGGCTCCGCGATGGCGGCCCGCGAGAAGGGGAGCATCATCAATATCGCCAGCGTCTCCGCGCACCTCCCGCTCTCGCGGGTGGTCGCCTACTCCTCGAGCAAGGCGGCTGTGCTGAGCCTTTCCCAATTCCTCGCCCGCGAATGGGCGACCAAAGGCGTGCGCGTCAACACCATCACCCCCGGCTTTTTTCCCGCGGAACAAAATCGCAAGCTGCTCTTCAATGACGACGGCACGCCGACCGCGCGCACCAAGTCGATCTGGGGCCACACCCCCATGAACCGCTTCGGCGAAGCGCAGGAGCTCATCGGCGCCGCCGTCTTCCTCGCCGCGCCCAAGGCGAGCAGCAGCTTCATCACCGGCACGGACATCCGCGTCGATGGCGGCTTCCTGAGCCAAACGATTTAGAAAGCGGGAAAATCGCGCTTTTTTGCCGTTTTATGCGGCTATTTCGTTACGCAGCCCATAGAGCCCACCGAGGCCACCGAGCCCGCCAAGACGACGCAGACCATTGAACCAGGGGAGTCAGGGCCGCGCGAACCTCGGGCAATTGGGCATTCCCCGGACGCCGCCGGCTTCGAAACCTGTAAGGAATTTCACGGCAGCCACGTTTTTCAGGGAATGCTTGCCATATTTGCTTCCAATGGGTTCCGATGAAGATCCGGCTTGTCTTTGCCCTGCTGATCGCCGTGCAAGCGGCCGTCCAATTGCCGGCGGCGGACTGGGTAACGGGAGTGGCGTTGCGCTCCCCGGACCTGGCGGGCCGCGTCGTCGTCCAGTATCGGGATCGTGGCACCGCGTCCGAATGGCGCACCACTTTGTCCAGAGGCGGCCGCATTCTCCATCGCCGCTTCCGGCCGGCCATGCTCGACGTGCGCTACGTCCGGGCTTCCTGGTCGCCCTCTTCGCGCACGGTTTTGCTGGGCGAGAATTACAAGGACGGAATGAATCTGACTGTATTCCGAATCGCCGGGCGAACGAGTGACCTCCACCTATTTTGATCTCGCGAGCCGCATGTTCAAAAAGGAGGAAAAAGACCTGCCGTTCCGGACCGATTTGCAAGGGGATGCCGGGGTCGCGCGAGTGACTTGGTCCACGGTCAAATGGCTCTCCCCGACCCGGTGTACCATGCTTTATATCATGCACGGATTCGGCTATGAAGGCGAAGGCGACGTTACCGTGGACTTCACCGGCCACGACCCGGTGCTCACGACCTCACGGCTCCGCGCGCTCACTCATCCCGAGTATTTTGATCGGGACTGATTGCCGGCGGGCAACATGCCAATTTGTGAACGCACCTTGGTTTGTTCTTTTGCCCTGTCTTAGTTTTCCTCTGTGCCCATCGCACCTTTGTGATTTAATTCTTCATCATGTCGACTCTCTCCCACATCGCTCCCCCCCGGCGCCTATCTCTCCGCGGCTCAGGCCCGGGAACTGATCGCGCAAGCCTGTCCCGCCAAGGATTACAAGGACAAGAAAGTGCTGCTCATCGTGCCCGGACGCGACCCGCACCTGCCCGCTCGGCATCCTCTTCGCGGGGCTCTTCGACCAGATCGGCGCGGCGACGAGCCACTTCGATGTGATGATCGCCCTTGGCACGCATCAGCCCCATGAGCGAGGAGGCCATCTGCGAGCGGCTGGAAATTTCGCTGGAGGAACGCCGGGCCAAATACGCGACGGTACGCTTCTTCAATCACGAGTGGGACAACGAGGCAGCCCTGCGCAAGATCGGCGACCTCACGCTGGAAGACACCCGCACCCTGACCGGCGGGCTGCTGGAAATGGAAGTGCCCGTGAAGGTCAACGCCCGGCTCTACGATTACGACCAGATCATCATCTGCGGCCCGGTGTTTCCGCATGAGGTCGTCGGCTTCAGCGGGGGCAACAAGTATCTCTTCCCCCGGCGTCAGCGGCGCGGAAGTGCTCAACTTCTTCCACTGGCTCGGTGGCGGTCGTGACCAACCCGATGACCATCGGCAACAAATGGACGCCGGTCCGCCGCGTGGTGGATCGCGTGGGCGGCATGGTCTCCGTGCCGAAGCTCTGCCTGTGCATGGTCGTCGATCACGCGCAACTCGCCGGCCTTTTCATCGGCACCCCCGGAAGGCGCTTGGGATCAGGCCTCCGAGCTCTCGAAGAAATTGCACATCGTTTACAAGGACCACCCGTTTCACACCGTGCTCAGTTGCGCGCCGAAGATGTACGACGAAATCTGGGTGGGTGGAAAGTGCATGTACAAGCTCGAGCCCGTGGTCGCCGATGGCGGCGAACTCATCATCTACGCGCCGCACATTCACGAAATCAGCCTCACCCACGGCCATCTCATCCGGCAGGTCGGCTACCACTGCCGCGACTACTTCTTGAAGCAGTGGGACAAGTTCAAGGACATCCCCTGGGGCACGATCGCCCACAGCACCCACGTCCGCGGCATCGGCACCTACGAAAACGGCGTCGAGCATTGCCGTGTGCAGGTGACGCTGGCCACCGGCATTCCTGAGGCGGTTTGCAAAGAAATCAACCTCGGCTACCGCGATCCCCGCCACCATCAACCCCGCCGACTACGCCAACCGCGAAGACGAAGGTGTCCTGCTTGTCCCCAAGGCCGGCGAGATGCTCTACCATCTCAAGCAACGCCCCGAGTGGGCGCGGGAGATGTAGACTCGACGCTGCTTGGAATTGCCGCTATAATGGCCGCCATGACCGCGATTCTCGATCTGCCCGACGTGCGACGGCGAGTCTCCCGACTCTCGGTCGAGGAATATCACCGCTTGGGCGAATTCAATGAGGATGGGAAACGGACTGAACTACTGCGCGGCTTTGTCATCGAGAAAATGAGCAAATCCCCCTTGCATTCCCACGATTGCCAGTCGGCTTTTCAAGATGATCCTGCGCCAGTTGCCAGGCGGCTTCACTGTGCGGGAAAGAAGAACCGCTGACGTTTTCCGATTCCGAACCAGAGCCTGATGTTGCAGTTGCTCGTGGTTCAGACGCCGATTATTTACGAGGTCATCCGACAACAGCCGCTCTTGTGGTCGAGGTTGCGGTCAGCAGTTTGGAGTTGGATCGCGAAATCGCCACCCTATACGCGGAAGCCGGGGTAGAGGAGTACTGGATTATTCTCGGCCATGAAAAGGCGGTGGAGGTTTATCGCCGCGCAGTGGATGGCATCTATCAGGAGAAAAGTACCGTCACTGCGGAAGAGACGCTGATGTGTGCTGCCGTGCCCGGTTTGGCCATTCCGGTTCACGAGATTTTCGCCTGAAGGTGTGCCGTTTGCGGAAGCGGTCTGAAAAACTTCTGGCACGGGGCGGTACGGTTAGTATCCTCGGCACCCTTTCTTTATATGGAACCTACCGCTGATATCGCCGTCATTGGTCTGGCCGTCATGGGCCAGAACCTGATCATGAACATGAACGACCATGGTTTTACCGTGGTCGCTTACAACCGCACCACTGCGAAGGTGGACGAATTTTTGGCCAACGAAGCGAAGGGGAGCAAAGTGATCGGGGCGCACTCGATCGAGGACATGGTCAAGAACCTCAAGCGCCCGCGCCGCGTGATGCTCATGGTGAAAGCCGGCAAGCCGGTGGACGAATTCATCGAGCATTTGCTCCCGTTCCTCGAGCCCGGCGACATCATCATCGACGGCGGCAATTCGCTCTACGAAGACACTTCCCGCCGCGTAAAGTACGTGGAGAGCAAGGGCCTGCTCTACATCGGCACCGGCGTCTCCGGTGGGGAAGAGGGCGCCCGCAACGGCCCTTCCATCATGCCCGGCGGCTCACCCCGCCGCGTGGCCGCACGTGAAGGACATTTTCCAGGGCATCGCCGCCAAGGTGGCCGACGGCACTCCGTGCTGCGACTGGGTGGGCGAAGGCGGCGCCGGCCACTACGTGAAGATGGTGCACAACGGCATCGAATACGGGCGACATGCAGCTCATCTGCGAGGCGTATCAATTGATGAAGGACGGCCTCGGGATGACCCCCCGACGAAATGAGCGCCGTCTTCGCCGAGTGGAACAAGGGCGATCTGGATTCGTATCTCATCGAGATCACCCGCGACATTCTCGCCAAGAAGGACGAGGACGGCGCGCCGCTCGTGGACAAGATTCTCGACACCGCCGGCCAGAAAGGCACCGGCAAGTGGACGGTCATTTCGTCCGCCGATCTCGGCATCCCGATCACGCTCATGGCCGAGGCCGTTTACGGCCGCTGCGTTTCCGCGATGAAGGATCTCCGCGTCGAAGCCTCGAAATCCTTCAAGCCTGGCAATGCGAAAATCTCCGGCGACCGCGCCCTTTTCGTGCGCGACATCAGCCACGCGCTCTACGCCTCGAAGATCGTCAGCTACGCACAGGGCTACATGCTCATGGCCGCGGCGGCCGAGCAGAACAAGTGGAACCTCAACTATGGCGGCATCGCCCTCATGTGGCGCGGCGGCTGCATCATCCGCAGCGCGTTCCTCGGCGACATCAAGGCGGCCTTCGACAAGAACAAGAAGCTCACCAATCTCCTGCTCGCCCCCTTCTTCAAGAAGGCGATCAAGAGCAGCCAGCGCGGCTGGCGCAAGGTGGTCAGCACGGCGGTCAAGAAAGGCATCCCGGTGCCGGCCTTCAGCACGGCGCTGTCCTTCTTCGACGGCTTCCGCACCGAGCGCCTGCCGGCGAACCTGCTGCAAGCGCAGCGCGATTACTTCGGCGCCCACACCTACGAGCGCGTCGACAAACCGCGCGGCGAGTTCTTCCACACGAACTGGACCGGCCGCGGCGGCACCACCGCCCTCGAGCACCTACTCGGTGTAAGGCGGCGTCTCAGCGCGGAATCATTCCCAAAAGGGCGTGGAGCAATCCACGCCCTTTTTATGTGATGGCGAGGTGACGATTGATTGGCATGGATGCAACGCATCGAAGTTCGAGGGACGCTCTTTCGCGGTCATACCCAGAGTCGCGGAGCGACGCCATGAAGGTAGCCGAGGCTTTCAAGCCTCGGTCATTGTCCGGATCGTGCCCGTCGCGTAGCGACGTTTGCCATGAGAGATGCAGCCTGTTATCGACGAGATTGTCACGGGCAACCCCTACACCGCGTTGCATGGAATCGAGTACGACGAACGGTAGGTGTGGAGTTGATGGCAAAACGTCGCTACGCGACGGAACGCAATCCATATGGTTACCGAGGCTTGAAAGCCTCGGCTACCTTCATGGCGTCGCTCCGCGACTCGGGGCATGGCTGCGAAGGGGCAGGGAGAAGGCGATGTCACGGAAGATCTCCCTTTCCCTTCAGGCAACAAAAAGGGCGCGGATTGCTCCGCGCCCTTCTGTGGGAATGAGGTGATCGGGTGTCGCTTAGCGCTGGACGCGAGCCGAGCCGCCTTTGGCGAAGGCGCGGACCTGGTCCACCGTCGCCATGGTCGTGTCGCCCGGGAAGGTGGTGAGCAAGGCGCCGTGGGCCCAGCCGAGCTTCACCGCTTCTTCGGGCTCCTCGCCGTTGAGCAGACCGTAGAAGAAGCCGCCGGCATAGCCGTCGCCGCCGCCGATGCGATCGATGACGTCGAGCTCCGCAGTGGGGGCATTGTAAATCTGACCGTCGATCCAGGCGACTGCGCTCCAGGTGTGGCGGTTGGTGGAGTGCACATGACGAAGAGTCGTGGCGACGATCTTCACGTGCGGGTGTTTCTTGATGACGTTGTCCATCATGCTCTCGAACGCGGCGGAATCGACCTTCGACTTCGCTTCGACGGTCGGGCCGGGGATGCCGAGGCCGAGCTGGAGATCTTCTTCGTTGCCGACGAGCACGTCGACGTTCTTGACGATGCGGTCGAGCACTTCGACGGCGCGCTTGTGCCCCCCGACGATGTCCCAGAGCTTGGCGCGGTAGTTCAGGTCGAACGACGTCACGGCGCCGGCTTCCTTGGCGGCCTGCATGGCTTCGATGATGACGTCGGCTGTGGTCGGCGAGAGGGCCGCAAAGATGCCGCCGCTGTGGAACCAGCGGACGCCGCTGGCGAAGATCGACTTCCAGTCGAAGTCGCCGGGCTTGAGCATGCCGGCCGCTTCGTTGCAGCGGTTGTAGAAGACGACGGGGGCGCGCACGCCGTGGCCGCGATCGCTGTAGACGGTCGCCATGTTCGGACCGTGCACGCCGTCGTGCTTGAAGTGCTTGTAGAAAGGCTTCACACCCATCGCCTTCACACGCTCGGCGATGAGGTGGCCGATCGGGTAGTCGACCATCGCGGTGGCGATGCCGGTGTTGAGCCCGAAGCAGTCGGCCAGGTTCGCCGCGCAGTTGAACTCGCCGCCGCTGACGTGGATGTCGCAGTGCGTAGCCTTGCGGAAAGGGATGGGACCGGGGTCGAGGCGGTGGACGAGGGCGCCGAGGGACAGGAAGTCCAGCGCGCCACTTTCACGGATATTCAAACCGTACTTCATTCGATGGTAGGTGGTATGGGCAGATGGTTAAACGTGGATCGAGCCCGTGTGGCGGGGCGGGGAGGGCATCGCCGGCGGATTCGAGGGAGGGGGCATCATGGGCAAAAGCGCCCGCGCTTGTCTTCAAAAAAGAGAGCCCCGGCTTACGATAGGCGGCCCGCCGCATTGACGGAGGGCTCGGTTCGCCGGGCGCGGCGGTGCATCCAGTAGAGCACGGCCGCGGCGAAAAGGAGATACTGCGCGAGGGAAAGCGCCTCCTTGGGCCGGTAGCCGTGGAAGGAGAAGAGGTCGAGCAGTTGGACCCTGGCTGCCGAATTGCTGAAGGAGCGGGAAGGTGTGCTGAAAATCGGTGGGGTAGTCGGGCGTCGTCCACAGGATGCGTGAACTGAGAATCTGCCCGATGGCGAGGACCGCGACGAGTGCTCCACTGGAGAGCGTGGCACGGTGCCGCTCAATGGCGCGGCCCAGCAGAAGATAGACGCCCGGCATCGACCAATACTGCAGGCGTTCGGTATCCGTGCCGCCAACGAAGCCGAACCCCGCGCCGGCCAGAAGGAATAGCGCCAGCCATTGCTCCTTCCAGAGAAAGTCGCGCGCCCCTTTCCAATCGAACAGGAGGATGCAAAGAACAGGGCCGAAGGCGAGGAACCACGCGTGGATATAGGTGAGCACCGGCTTGTCGTAGAGAAAGCGAAAGATCGTTTGGAAAAAGGAATACCCATCCGTCTGGTGCGCGAAATGGCGCGTGGAGAGGAAGGCCAGGAAGCCGCAGAAAAAAGGCAGGCAGGCCGGCCACGGTGGCAGCCGCCAGTGCCAGTGGCCGTGCTCTTCCACCAACGGACGATGGGCGGCCATCAGGGAGAGCGGGACGAAGAGGGTGGCTTCGCGGAAATAGGCGCCTCCGATGGCCAGCGCGCTGAGGGCCACGAGGGCGCCGGCGGAAGGTTGGGCAAGGTATCGGCGCAGGACGAGCAAGCCGGCCAGCACGAAGACGAACAGCCACGCATCGACATGCACGGGGGAATGATAGACGAGCCGCGGCGGCGCATCCCACTGCATGACGAAGAGCGTGACCAGCAGGGTGCGAATCCGCCAGTCGCTCACATATCCGCGCAACCAGAATACGAGGAGGATCACCGCCAGGGCGCTGCCCGTGATATTCACGATGCGGAAACCGCGAAAGAGCTCCGGCGGCGAGACGAACGAAGTGAGCCACTGCGCGCCGATCCCGTAGGTGAACGGGCCTTCCACCGTGGTGGCGGCCAACCCGGTGAGATGGGCGATGCGGACGGCGCGCAGCGCATCGTGCGAGTTGAGGAGCGAGACGAGCCAGGGCGTGCCAAGGCGAAAGACGTAAGGTGCTTCCCCCTCCCGCGGCTGATGGAGGACGAACTGTTGCGCGACCTTGTAGTAGGGCGTCTCCCACGCCGTGCCGCCGTTGAGGGTGTTCTGCTTTTGCCGCAGCGCGGAGTTGAGATTGGAGGCCAGGAAAATCAGCACCACCAGCAGCCATTCGAGCCACGGATTATTCTTTCTCGGCGCAAACAAGCCTTTCATTTCGGCGGAGTCGGAGTTGCGGGAGCGTGCTTTTGGTAAAGGTGGGCGAGCTTGAGCAGCAAGGTTTCGAGCTGGGTGAAATACATTTCCTCCGGCATGGAGTTTTTCACTTCCCGGAGCTGCGCCAACTCTTTTTCGATGCCATCGCGTTCGGCACGCAAGGCGGGCGAGAGGGCGCGCTCGGCGGCATTCGGGACGAGGTGAATCTGGTGGGCGCGCAATCCATCGGGCGAGCGATTGGCGGTCGATTTCTTCACCACCCGTACGCCTTGGAACCAATCCGGCGGCGTGCCGAGGCCATCCCCATTGTCGTCGAGCAGGGAGTGCTCCGTCGCAAGGCGGCCTTCCTCCTTGTAATAGGCGGCGGTGCGTTGGGCGGCCGACAGCCAGGCTTCGAGCAGGGAGGTCTGGCCGTCCTTGTCGAGATCGGCCGCGGGGTCGGCGATGGCTTCCGAGAGGTAGCTGCCGAAACGCGCGAAGTTGTTTTCCGACCCCGTCTTGGTCGCGGTGAGGATGACCCGCCCGGTGGCGGAAAGCGGCTTGAGAAAAGCGCCGCTGGCGGAGAAACCACAGACCACGACGACGGGACGGTGAAAGGGTTTGAGCAGCGAGGCGAGTTCCGTGGCGGCGAGATCGTCGCCGGGGAGGTTGAATTTCGCTTCGTGGCCGTCGAAGGTTCCATGGCCGAGCAACACGAGCCAGAGTTCGGCGGGACCGTCCTTCGGTTCCGCCTCCAGGGCCTGGCGCAAATGGGCGAGTGCACTGGCTTCGGCACTGTCGACGGAGGTGAGATGGGCGCCGGCGGCTTCACCGGCCTTGCGCCAATTGGCGGCCCAATGTGCGAAGGCATCGGCGTAAGTAAGCTCGCCGCCGGCGCCGACCGCGATGATGATGGAGACGGAGGGTGACGCCTCCTCGGCGACGAGCCGCGGCGTGGTGACGGCCAGCAGGAGCAGCAGGCGGAACAATCTCACGCGAGTCCTTTCCAGCGGCGAAGCCCCCATTCGCCGACGAAGCAAAGCAGCGCGAGAAGGGAACACCCCACGGCGTGTGCCAGAGCGGATGCGTCCACGTTTCGGTAACCGGTGCCTTGTACGACGGCAGATCGCGGACGAACCCCGCGAGGTCGTCCGGTGAAAGCACGCGTCCGCCGGTCTGCTGCGCCAGCCGTTCCATGAGCGCGCGGTTCGGCTTGAGATCGCGAAATTCCGCGGCGGCGAGGTCGCTCGTCCAGCCGGTGGCATTCTGCCCGGCGGCAGCACCGGTCTCATTGACGACCGCCGCGTCGACGCGATAGCCGCCGCTCTCGCGAGGGATGAAGCTTGCTTCGTAGAGACCGGGTTCGCTGGAGAGGGTTCCGCACGGAGGCTCAAGGGCGCTTCGCTCGCGGGAGCTTCCGCCCGGGAGACCTTGAGCGTCACCGCCGCATTATCCAGCGGCAGGAATTTGGCATCCCTCGCTCGGACCTGGAGGTGCACGCTCGCGCCATCCGGCTGGGGCTCGGCGCGCACTTCCACTGGATCGGGGATGTCGGCCACCAGCCAGCGCACGATCTGTCGCCAGCCCTTGAGCAGATCGGCCTGCCGCTTCTCGTCGCCGAGGCCGGAAGCCCAGAAATCGCCAATAAGCATGGCGGCGGTGCGGCCACGCCCGAAGCGTTGAGTGACGAGGGCGGGGTAATCGTGATGACCGTCGTTGACCGTCGCGATGACGGTAGCGGCGGGCTTGGCGGCGCCCGTGCGATTGAAGACGGCAAATTCCGGCAGCGCGGCCAGCCGCGTGCGTTCATCCGCTTCATTGGACCGCAGGCGCGCCCAAGGCTGCAGCCAGCCTTCGCGCGTGAGACCGAGGTGCAGCGGCCCTTCCGGGGCGGATTCGGTCTTGGTATCGAGATAGACGGGAAGCATGTCGCCCACGGCGGTGCGGCCGTACTTGCCGTCGCGAAAGGATTCCATGCCGCCGAGCATGAGCAAGCCGCCGCCGCGCTCGCTCACGAAACGCTGGAGCAGGCTCATCTGGTCCTGGGTGAAGAACTCGGCTTCGAGGTCATCGAGGATGATCGCGCGATACTTGAACAGCTCCTCGGGCGTCTTGGGAAAGCCGTCGCGCAACTCGAATTCATCGACGGTGTTCAGGCGGGTGAAGACCGGCTGATCGTAGCGCTCGATGTCCTCTTTCGATTGGTTGCCGAAGCCGCGGAAAAGGGGATTGCTGGATTCCCCGGCGCGGCCGCGAAAGGTGAACTTCGGTTCGCGATTGGCGATGCGGATGAGGCCGACGAGTTGCGTCTGGTCGTCCGCCTCCACCGCGCGATGCAGGAACTTGTATTCCCAGTTTGGCCGTCCGCTCACATAGAGCACGCGATACGGCCCGGCGCCACGATCGACGGTGATGATGCTCTCGTTGTTGGCCAGCGTCACTTCGGGCGTCGAGGGATGCTTTGGCGCGATCTTCAGCCGGTAGAACAGCACGCCGCTCTTCGCGGGGCGGATCTGAAAATGGAGTACGACCTTCTCGCCGCTGGCCGGGACGGTGGCGGTCTCGGTGGCGACCGCCTTCTCGTCGGCGTCTGTCTGGCCGGCCTGGACGGGCACAAGCTGGCCGACGATTTCTTCGCCGGCAAAGCCCACGGCGGCGATATCGGCCTGGATGGTGACGGGGGGCGTCCTCGAAGGAGGTTTGCGTCACGGTCGAGTTGGTGATGGCGAGGTCGCGCGCGGGGCTGTCGCGGGTGAAGATCACCGGATAGAGCGGCGGCAATTGGCGCAGCTTTTCCATGTTGGCGGGATCGGCGGCAATGCCGTCGGTGAGCAGGATGACTCCGGCCAGCGGCTGGCCGCGGTGATGATCGAGCAGTTGCTCGAGGGTGTGCCCGAGCGCGGTGCCGCGGCCATCGAAGGTGAGCTCGCGAAAGTTCTGTGATGGGAGCAGGCGGGTGTCCGCCAGATAGTCGCGCACCTCGAAGTTCTCGCCCAGATGCGTGAGCCAGAGATTGCCCTCGCCGGTGACGGCCCGGCGCAAGACATCGCCGCGCGACTCCTTCACCTGGCGATCGTGCAGAGTCATGCTCAGGGAATTATCGGCGACGACGGCGATGACATTGGCGCCCGGTTTCGCGCGCTCGGAGGACCACATCGGATCGAGCAGACAGGTCAGCAGAATGGCGGCGCCGAGCAGTTTCAAGACGGCACACGCGAGACGGAGCAGGTGAGGGCCCGGAGTGCGCAGGTACGACCAGGCGACAGCGCAGAGGATCGCGCCGCTGGCCGCCACCGCCGGCCACAGCCAATCCCGTCCCACCAGAAAAAGCACGGCAGCCTGCGGCATCAATGACTCCGTCCGAGCTCCTCGTAGTAACGCCGCACGCGTTCGGCGTATTTGGGCGGCACCGGGTCGCGATCCAGCGGCACCAGGCTTCCTTCGACTCGCGCCGGGCGAGTTCCTCGGTGAGGCGGCTGTGCAATTCCGCCAGCGGATTGCCGATTTTGGACTTCACCATGTCCCACTTCGGTTCGGCGCCGTTGCGCTTGTAGTCCACGCGCACGCCTTTGGCGGTTTCGCGAATGCGCGCGATTTCGGCCCGCAAATTGGGATCGTCCACCATTTCCTCGACGTTCCGCAAGCGGTCCGACCACTCGACGAATCGGTCACCGGTCAGTGGTCCGTTGAATTCCGTGGCCGCACCACCGCCGCCGTTTCCACCGTTTCCGCCCGCGCCGGAATTCTCGCCCGCATGACCGGCCAACTGGCGCAGTTGACCGTCACCATGCTGGCCTTGGGCGTTGCCGGCATTGGCGTTCCGTGGCGTCGTGGACCCGCCATTTCCAAGCTGCTGCGCGCCGGCGTTTTCGCGACCGGCCATTTCTTCCGTAGCGGAACCTTCCTGACGAGGATTGCCTCCCGCTTGTTCTCCACCGTCCTTTGCAGTGCCACCCGGTTTGCCTTCCCCGTCGCCCTTTCCATCAGCACTGGCGGTCTGTTTGCCGGTGGGATTGTCACCCTTTTCCTCCCCATCGCCCTTTTGCTGCTCGCCACCTTTTTGCCCGCCGCTCCCTTTCTGCTCGCCGCTCCCTTTCTGCTCGCCGCCTTTCGATTGCGGAGACGCTTCCTTGCCATCCTTGTCCGGTTGCCCTTTTTCGTCCTGTGGCGACTGTCCCTTTTCCCCGGCTTTTTCCGATGGAGAAGTTTGTGCGAGATCGGGGCGGGCACTGGCGATTTCATGTTCCAGATCGTTCTTCAGCGCATTGACTTCCGCCCGCGCGGCGCGCAACGCATCCGCCTCATTGCCGAGCACACTTTCCGCCGCGTGCTCGACGCCTGCCTTCAGGTCTTCGATTTCCTTCCGGGCCTTTTGCTCGAACTGGCGGGCCTCGTTCGTGAAGCCGCGCTGGGCGAGCTGCTGCGTCTGCTCCAACGTCTGGCCCGTGCCGGCCTGCGTCGTCTTGCGCAGTGTGTCGTAGAGTTCCTTCGCCAGCAGGGGCTCCGCGGCTTCCGCCTGTTCGCTCACGTCCTTCATCTTCTCGGTCAGCTTGTTGAGATCCTCTTGCTGCTTGGTAAATTTGTCCGCGAGTTGCTCGCGCTCACTATCGCCACCCGCGAGCGTTGGGCGTTCCTGCTTGGCCGGCTGCGGTTCCAGCTTCTCCGCCAGCTCTTCCTGCTTTTGCGCCAGGTCGCGGGCGTCATTGCGCATTTGCCGCATCTCTTCGCTGAATTGACCGCTGGTCTTCTTGCGAAATTCGTCCCGCATCTGCTGCAGATCCCGCTGTGCGCGGGTGCCGCTGGCGAGCGCTTGGGAGGTGGCGCCTTTCTCCATCGACTCGGCGGTTTGCTGCGCCTCGCCGCGCGTCTTTTCAAGCTGCTGCCGCTCATCGGCGAGCTGCGCCTGCTGGGCGGACTTCTCCATCTTTTGCTTGGTCTCGTCGATGTCGGAAAGCATCTGCTTCTCCTCTTCCTGCAGCCGCTTGAGTTGCCGGCGAATCTCGTCCTTTTGCTGTTCCGTCTTCGCGTCTTGCAA